>JBFMAD010000001.1:0-422465 GCA_040755855.1 Planctomycetota bacterium
CCGCTCCTCGTTGGCGGTTCGGAGGGTTCCCTGGGCAACGAAGAGGAAGAGAAACGGGCTTGTGGATCGACAGAAGTCCCCCACAAAATCACCGAAAAAATTCCACTTGAAACTCGTGGCAAGACAGTACGCCAGGAATTCGTCCCCTCTCTGACGGGTTCCTGAGGGGAGGGGCCGTGTTCCGAAAACTCCCCGTCATAGCTCGCGGGAATTATATCCGCCGGGGTAAACGGACTTGCCAGCGACGTCCAGCTCCCATACAGTTTTTGACGCATTCTATCGGATTCTACCACGCCGTACTGGCTGTATCTGCTCGCCATAGAGCGACGCACGCCGTGTCCAAAGAAATCCTCCCACATGTGAGAGACAATCCCCATCTTCTTGAGCGACTCCTCGCATTTGTCCTTGGTCGAAAGCTGATACGCCTCGTTCAACAGCTTGCTGATATTCGTGAGATAAGCCGTTCTCGCTTTCGCTCGCTGCTGATCCGAGTCTGTCCTCCCCCCTCTCTCCTTCCCCAAACTCCATGTGTAATGGAGCTCAAATTCATGGTAGTATTTGATGTCCGCACAGAAGCTCTCATTCTTCACTTTGCTGCGCACCTTGCTCCAGCACGCTCTGCCTGTCCTATCTTCCATCATCTTCTTGATATTATTCTGCTCAGCAAGCTTGTCGAACGCGGCCTTCGTGATCTCTGGATGAACGAAAATCGCCCATGTGCCGCTTGGATCCACCTCAACGACAGGATTGTTAAAGGCATAGCTGTAGTGATTGATCCCTTCCTCTGCTACATCCCTTGCCGCGAAACGACCAACCTGTGGGTCATACTCTCTCGCGAAGTTATAGATCAGTGCGGTGTCTTCGTCGAGGATGTGGGAGGAGTAGCGAATGAGGTTGGTTTGGCTGCCTGTGACTTCGAGTTCGTTCCCGAATGCGTCGTATTCGTAGGTCTGCGTCACCGTCTCGTTGGTATTCGTGAGATTGAACACCGACCCGATCTGGTTCATGTGCGGGAATTGGTAACTTGCGCCGCGCTTGGCGACCGTCCATGAACCTATTCCGGGTATCGGACTCTGGCCGTGCGTGTACTGCGCCTGCACGGTTCCGTCGCCGGCCCGTTCCAGAATCGGGTTCAGCCCATCCCAGGTGTAGTACGTCGTGCCATCCCCGTCTATCTTCGAGTGCCTCATCAGCGCCCCGTCATACCCGTAGTAGTTCACCGTCTTCCCCGGCGCCGCCGCCGACTTCATCATGTTCGCCTGCGTCCACTCGTAATACGTCGCCGCGCCTTCGGTCGGGACCTCCTTCGTCAACGTGTTCCCGTCGTCGTCATACGTGTAGTAGGTGTAGACGCCCCCGACCTCCTCCCACAGGAGCTCGTTCGCCGCGTTGTAATGATAGTATGTCTCCGTCCCGTCCTGGATCATCTTCAGCCGGTTCCCCGACGGATCGTAGTCGTACTGGTAGGAGTAAACCACCTGCGGCGTCCCATCCTGCCACTTCTCCCTCGTCAAGCGCTGGAGCGGATCGTACTCATAGTATATCACGATCCCCCCGTCCCGGTCAACCCGCGTGATGTTGCTGTTCTTGTCATGGGTGTAGTAGAACGTCGCGATGGCCGAGAGGTCGGACTTCACGTTCAGGAGACTCGTCAGCCGTCCCGCCGCGTCGTAGTTGTGATACACCACGCTCTGGTTGCCCAGGATTCGCTTGACCTCCCGCGACGCCGCGTCATACTCGTAATACGTCGTTTTGTCGTCCGGACTCGTCACCTTCGTCATCCGATTCAGCGCGTCGTAGGCGTAGTCGGTCCCATACGAGTCCCCCCCGCACAGGATGCCCAGCCGCGTCCGGTTGCCGGCGGGGTCATACTCAAAATACCGCGTCACACCGTCCGGTTCGATCTGCACCGTCGGGCGGTCCAGGTCGTCGTAGTGGTAATACGTCGTCCCCCGCAGGTCAATCAGCGTCGTCAGGTTCCCCGCCGGGTCGTAGTCTTGTTCGTGTGCAACAAAAACGTCTCAACGCCGATTGGTAGAACCGCCTTGCCCAAAGCCAACTTCTCACCAGAGCCTCTGGCCCGGGCCCACTCGGTACCAGCGATTTCCATCGTTGGCTATCTCACCATCTGCAATCTTCCCCTCAAATGGGCGTTGTCCTTTTACATAAGCCGCGTCTGGCGCTGGGGAATTGTCTGGGCCAAAGTACTTCCGCGTGGCTTCATAGTGAAGGTAGACGTGGCTATGGTCCTCCGCCCAGCGTTGCACTTGCCGGGCAAAGAGCAAACCTAGACTGGCGACCAACACAAGGCTGACTGGAATGGCCATCAATCGATACCTGCCAGCAGACACAAGCACAGCCAACACGAAAACAGCGAAGAAAAGCACCGTACTCGCCAACTGCGGCAATCGGTCGGCCAGGAGCCCGACAAGGGTGCGCCTAAACTGAACGCTTCCGCAGATGTACATTTTGCCCTGCTGTGTCATACAGAACGTTGGCCCCTCTGAAGGGCTCATATGCTGAGGCCACGCGTAGACAATGAAGTTGTTCTCACGCAGATTAATGGCTTCTTGACTCTCATCATGATAAATTGCTCTCTTATTGCTATCGTCCCCTGTGTTCCCGATCTCATAAAATGGTTTGCCACGGCGTCCTGGAAGCCAGATTCGAACCAAGTACCTTGAATACAACTGGTAGCATTCTTCCACACGCCCCGCGCCTGCCCGCAAACGCACCACTCCTGGGGCATATCGCTGAATCGGCCTACGCTTAACACCGGCCCTAAACTCGTGGCAGGTCAGTTCAGACAAGAGGCCATACTCACCAAGACCATCGCCGTCTTCATCCATGACCAGAGCACCCTGGAAGTCGAACTCAGCCTGCAACAAATCGAGCAAGTCGGCCCTTGTTCCCTTTGCACTACCTATTGTCCCCGATACCGGACTTCCCTCTACAATGCTGGCTCCGAGCCACAAGAACGTGAGCAGAAGCAGGATACGGGGCGACGTTAAGTATCGCATGAATCACCTGTAACTTTTCTTGCAGTATCCATTCAAGGGGAATGCAAACATCGCGCGCACACACGTCCTGACATTGCTGCTAAAAAGTCTCGTACTATCCTACAGAATTTTAGCGCAATGACTTATTCCGGGGACATATCACTGACTTATTCCGGGACTTATTCCGGGGACATATCACTGATTTCTCCAAAGCTTCCGGGGGCGACCTGGCCTTCCTCTGCTCAGGTCGCGTCCGGTCCGCCTCTCCACCTTCGCCACGAACGCCCCATCCCCCCACGGTCGCCGTGCCCGCGACAACTGCTCCTGCAATTCACGGCATGTTGAAAGTATGCCTCATTCCACGCCCCCGATTATTCCGGGGACATAACACTATTTTCTCTTTAGATTATTCCGGGGACATAACACTATTTTCTCTTTATGCGATTCCGGCGCAGCACTCTGGGGTGCTGCGGCTGCAGAGAATGTCTCAGCCCTGCCTTCAGTATATCCCATATCCCGTCGTTGTCAAATGCGAAGGCCAAAAAATAGGTATATGTCCCCGGAATAGCCGGAATAGCCGGAATAGCCACCGGAATAGCCAATAAGAATCCCACCGGCAAAGGAGACGCGGTCCTCGGAAAAGTGAACTACAGCCCCTGGAAGACAAAGGTGGCAGAGCAGGTGAGGTGAACTGGGGGTGCCGAGCCGGTACCGACTACGCCCGCGCCGCCGCCTCGTTGACGGCGTTGCAGATTTCCTCGCGGCGGAAGGGCTTGAAGATGACCGGGTTGTTGATCCCTTCGAGGAGGTGCTTGGTTCGCGTCTGTGTGGTCGAGCCGGTGATGAATATGACGCGGTCGGCGAGGCCGGGCTTGTTGGCCTTGATCCAGTTATACATGTCTCTGGCTGAGATATCCCCCGGCATCACCAGGTCGCTGACGACCACGTCGAAGTCGGACGATTTGAGCACCGCAACCGCCTCGGTGGGGCTGTTGCAGGTGTGCACGATATACCCCAGCCTCGCCAGCAGGGAGTGGATGGCGTTGGCCACCTTCTTCTCGTCATCCACGACCAGCACCCGCTTGCCGGGGGAGGGGGGAACGGTCGCTGCCTCCTCTTGTTTCTTTGCCTTCTCGGCCCTATCGGGCATGATCGGCAACCGAATCACGAAGCGGGCCCCCTCCGCGGTGTTCTCGGCCGTGATGGCCCCATTGTGATCGCCCACGATCCCGTAGGCGACGCTCAGACCCAACCCGGTGCCCTTGCCCACCTCCTTGGTGGTGTAGAACGGCTCAAATACCCGGTGCGGCTCCTTCATTCCCCCCGCGTTGTCCTCGATCTCGATGGACACCCGGCTGTCCATGTGCCTGGTCCGGAGCACGATCCTGCCCCTTACCTTCCGCTCCGTGATCGCGTCATAGGCGTTGTTGATGATGTTGAGGAACACCTGCTGCAGGTTGTGCGCATTGCCGTAAACCTTGGGCAGGTCCGGATCGTATTCCTCGACGACCTGGATGTTGCTGACCTCCATGTCGTACCGCCGCAGGTCAATGCTGTTCATCATCACCTCATTGATGTTCACCATCTCCTTCCGGCCGGGATCGCGCCGGGCGAAGCGGAGCAGGTTCTCGACGATGTGCGAGCAGCGCTCGACCTCCTGCAGGATATTTTGGATTTCGACGTGGGCCGCCGATGAAATGGCCTTGTCCTCCTCCAGGAGATACGCAAACGCGCAGATCGCGCTGAGGGGATTGTTGATCTCGTGGGCCACCCCGGAGATCATCGTCCCCAGCGCGGCCAGCTTGGACGACTGGAGAATCTCCTGCTGCATCTGCTTCCGCTCGGTGATGTCGTGGACCGTGCTGAGGATGGCCAGCTCCCCGCCGATCTGAATTGCGCTCGAATAGACCTCCACGTCCACCGCGCTTCCGTCGGCCCGAACATCCCGCAGCTCGTAGACGCGCGGCCGGTCCTTCGCCGCCAACTGCCGGCGGCGGGCCAACACGTGCCGGTCGTCCGGGTGGATCACATCCATGACCTCCATCCCCATCACCTGGTCCTTGCCCTGAAACCCGTGCAGCCGGAGCCAGGCGCCGTTCACATCCACCATCTTCCCCCGGATAGTCAGCGACATCGCCTCCAGAGAGTCCTCAAAGAGCGTCCGATACTTCTCCTCCGACTCCCGCAGGGCGTTCTTGGCCCGCTTGCGTTCGGTAATGTCCCGCACGGTGGAGAGGATGGCCTCTTTGCCGTCTAAGAGGATAGTGTTGGAGTAGAGCTCCACGTCAATGACACGGCCGTCCTTCCCGATGTCTCTCAGTTCGTAGGTCCGCCGCTGCCCCCCGTCGAACGCACCCCGTCGCCGGAGAAAGACGTCGCGATCGTCCGGGTGCACGACGGTCATGATGTCCGCGCCGACGATTTCCTTCTTGTCCTTGAACCCGTGAAGTTCAAGCCAGGCGGCGTTCACATCCACGATCTTGCCGCCGATCGTCAGCGACATCGCCTCCAGGGAATCCTCGAAGATCGTGCGGTACTTCTCCTCCGATTCGCGGAGGGCCTTCCGGGCCCGATTGCGCTCCGTCACATCGCGGACGGCGGTCAGGATGGCCTCCCGGCCGTCCAGAACGATAGTGTTCGAGTAGAGCTCCACATCCACCAGCCCCCCGTCCTTCCGCACGTCGCGCAGCTCATAGATCCGCCTCTGGTCGCCGGACCACATATCGCGGCGCTTGCGGAGCGATCCCCGGTCGTCCGGGTGAACGATGTTGATGATGTCCGTCCCCAACACCTCGTCCTTGCTCGCAAAGCCGTGCAGCTCAAGCCAGGCGGGATTCACATCCACAATCTTTCCCGCGATAGTGACGGACATCCCCTCCAGGGAATCCTGAAACAACGTTCGATATTTCCCCTCCGACTCCTCCTTCGACTTCTGCAGCAGCACGTTTTCCAGCGCCGTCGCCGCATGATTCGCCAGGACGCACAGCCGGTTCAGATCGGTCAGGATGAATCGCTTCGCGGGGTCCGAACGGCCGACCCTGAGCAGCCCCAGCACCTCGCCCGCGCTTTTCAAGGGGACGTACAAACCCGAACGGGGAGCGCCGCCTCCCGCTGCTCGGGGCTCCACCGCCAGCACTGCGAGTCCCTCATCCATCACCCGCTCCAGCACCCCGCTCCCCACGGTGATCTTCTCGGCGCGCTCGCCCTCGGGACGCACGACCGCCACCTCCAGGGCCCGCGGCGTGCCCCGCGTCAAGGCCAGGAAGCCCTCGTCCGCGCTCATCATCTCCAGCGCAATATCCATGCACTTCTCGACCAGCTCCCCCACGCCCCGCGCCTGGCCGAACGCGGCCATCCCCCGGCACAGGGTCTCGAAGGCCCGTTCCGCCTCCAGAAACGCCTCGTCATTCGCCAGGACCGAGTCCACCCCCAGGAAGGTGGCCTTTTCCACAGGCACGGACGACTCGATCCGCTGGTCCTTCTTCCCCTCGCTGAGGGTGATCTGCCTGTCGCTCTTCCGACCGTGCGGCGCGCCGACAACCGTCCCCTCGTCGAAACGGAACACGGTCATGCCCACGATGATCAGGTCGCCCGTCTTTAACACCGCCTCGCTGACGGGCCTCCGGTTCACCAGCGTCCCGCTCCGGCTCCCTCGATCCACCACCCGATACCCCCCATCCGTCTTTTCGATGTGGCAATGGTCCGGACACACCCGGGCATCATCGAGCGAGACGGCGCTCTCCTCGCTGCTTCCGATGGTCAGGGGTTCGCGGTCCGGTATCGGATAGAACGCCCCCGCCTTGATCCCGTCCACGGCCGTTTCAATGACTCGGATCGTTGCCATCACTCTTGGTCGCAATACCTTTTTATCCGCTGGGGACGTGCGTCGTTCCAGGCATGTTTCTACAATACCAAAGATAGCCCAGAAGGCGGGGGCGAATCAAGGGAAAAATTCTCGTCAGTTGACCCTCAAAAGCATTGAAAAATAAAATAGAATTGGGTATCATATGGGATTCAAAGTGGCGGCGCTGCCAGGGAAGACCGCCGGAGGAAGGTCCGGAAGGAAACAAGGAATGGGAACGGAGCGGATACTCATCGTAGATGACGACAGAAGCGTCCGCGATGGCGTCTCGCGGGTGCTCCGAAGCAAGGGCTTCGAGATCGAAGTGGCCGATGAGCCCGCCATTGCTCTGGACATCCTGCGCAACTTCCGGCCCGCCCTCGTCCTGACTGACGTCTATATGCCGGGCATGGACGGCGTGGCGCTGGCCCGGTCGGCCAAGGCGCAATACCCCGATATCGGCCTGATCGCCATGACCGGCCACGCCAGCATGGCCTCCGCCGTGGAGTTCCTCAAGCTCGGCGCCGATGACTACCTCAAGAAGCCCGTCCCAATGGGCAGACTCATCGCTTCGATCCAGATGGCCCTCGAAAAACGAGAGGCCAAGGCCGGGAAGAAAAGCAAAGAAGCCCCGAAAGAAGAAGAAAAGGCGGCAATCGCCGCTGAAAAACCCGCCGACGCGGCGGAGGGTCCCCCCACCGAGCAACTGACCCTGGCGGAACTCGAGGCCCGGGCGGCGGAACAGAAACCCCAGGAGCCGGCCCCGGAGGCCGCAACCCAGCAGATCCCCATCGTCCGACCGGAAAAAGCCCCCCCTCAGGGCCTGGCCGATCTTCATACCCAGGAGATCATGCTGGACGCCGTGGAAGGGGCCGTCGAGCGAACGGAAAAACCGCCCCGGCAAGTCGAGCCGCCCGCTCAACCGCCGCCGACTGTCGCCAAGCCGGCCGTCGTGGAGGCCCCGCCCCCAAGCCCCTCGCGCAAGGAGCCGGAGGACTGGCAGCGGCAACTGATGCAGGAGCTGGCCGCCCAGTCGGCTGAGGATCGCTCCCCGCCCGAAGAACTGCCCGAGCAGGCGCCGGAGGGCGCCGACAGGCTGCACCCCGAGGAACTCATGCTCGAGGCCCTGGACCAGGTCCAGGGAAAGAAGCCCCCCCGAGAGGAGCCGGTTGGGTCTCAGACCGCGCATATCCGCGTGGATGCCCTCGCCTGGCCGCAAACAGAAGAGGCCCCGCAGGAGGCGACCGAACAGCCCCCCGCCGAACCCACGGCGGCGGACGAAGACAGGGCGGCCGAGGAGGCCATTGTCGGACCGCCGCAGAAACAAGCCGCCCCCGTCGAGACCATCGAGATGACGGCGGAGGAAGATGCAGCGGAGGAACGCCCCGCCTCGCCGTTCCCCAATTACGAGATCGTCGAGGATATCGTCCGAGGGGAGATGGGCGATGTCTTCAAGGCGAGGCAATTAAACCCGCCCCGGCTCGTCGCCCTGAAGGTGGTCCCCCAAAGCGCATTTGACTCCCAGGAGGAGGAAGATCGTTTCCTGCGGGAGAGCAGGGCCGCCGCCGCCCTGTCCCATCCCGGCGTGGTTCCCATCTACGACATCGCCGAGGTGCAGGGGAACTATTGCTTTGCGATGGAATACGTCGAGGGCGAGACCCTCGATGAATACATCAAGACGCGCAAAGAGGGCGTGGAGGACAGGCTCAACCTCTTCCTCAAGATCTCCGAGATCGTCGCCTACGCCCACAGCCAGGGTGTGCTGCATCGAGACTTAAAACCCTCCAACATTATCATTGACCGGGCGGGCCGCGTCCGCATCAGCGACTTCAGCCTCGCCCGCCTGACGGAAACCGTGCCCGGCCATGAAGACACCGAGGTTATGATGTCCAGCGTCGTCGTGGGCACATTGGCCTACATGAGCCCCGAACAAACCCTCGGCAGCCGGGAAAAGATGGACGAGAGATCGGACATCTACTCACTCGGCGTTATCCTCTACGAAATGCTGACAGACACACGGCCCTACTTTGTGGACGTCCTGCCCGACCCCATCGAGGCCCTCGACAGCATCCGGAAAGAAAACCCGAAACGTCCGTCGGACGTGGTTCGCACCCTGGAAGGGGACCTGGAGAACATCATCCTGAAGAGCCTGGCCAAGGCCAAGGAGGAGCGATACCAGTCCGTCGCCGACCTCGCGGCGGACATCGAGACCTACCTGGCCGGCGAGGAGGTCGGCGCGCCGATGGCGGAGGCAAAGGCCGCCCCGAGGCGAGCGCTCCAGGTCGCCATTGTCCTGGTCCTGCTCGGCCTCCTTGCCTTCATCTGGATCCGCTCCGCAAAACGAGACCGCGAGAAAGCGCCTGGACCGGACCAGGGATCGGAGCAAACCACCGCGACGCCGGATATCCCGAAGCCGGACAGCGCAGCACAGCCGGTCGCTGCCCCTCGGCCGGAGGGCGCGAAACCGGTCGTGGAGCCGCCTTCTCCCTCTGCGATGGACGAGCGGCTAAAGGCCATAGAGGCCCAAACGGCGAGACTGCTCGAAGAACTGGACGCCGAGAAGACACGCGCCATGGAGGCCGAGGAAAAGGCAAAGGACGACGCCGCCCGCATGGAGCAGATCGCCGCGCAATTGCAAGCCGAACGCGAACGAGCCGACGAGGCCCGTAAGAAGGCCGAGGCGGAGGCCGCCAGGATCAAAGATCTCCAGATCCATATGGAGAAGGAGAAGGCCCGCGCCGCAGAGGCGGAGGAGCGCGCCAAGGCCGAAGAACAGCGCGCCCAAAAGCTCCTGGCCGAACTGAAGGCGGAAAAAGAGCGAGCGGCCCAGGAGGAACTGAAGCCGCCGCCCAAGCCCGAGGTCAAGCCGGAACCTGCGCCCATGCCGGAGCACAAGCCCGAACCCATACCTATACCCGCGCCGGAGGCCAAGCCCGCGCCCAAGCCAACACCCGAACCCAAACCCGAGGCGAAACCCGAACCCCAGCCGCAGCCCCCCCCGGTAATCGCTGCCCCATCCAGGCTGTGGGACAGGGAGGCGCCGAATAAGACGCCCGACACGGCCAAGGTCGAGAAGCCTGCCCCGGAGAAGCCGCCAACCGTCGCGGCGCCGGCGAAGCCTGCGCTCGATGCGAAGCCGGTGCTCGTGGCAAAGCCGACGGCAGAAGACGTTGCCGCCATATCCCGGCCCCAGCCGCCTCCTCCGGAAAAGGTCCAGCCCACGGACACCGAACTGACAGCGGCGGCCAAGGCCAACGACCTTGCAAAGGTGGCGGACCTCATTGCCAAGGGGACCGACATCAACGCAACGGACAGTGATGGGGCCACCGCGCTGCACGGGGCCGCAAGCCGCGGCCACAAGGAGGTCGTGAGCCTCCTGCTCGCCCACGGCGCCGATGTGAACGCACAAGACAAAGACGGCATGACGCCGCTGCACCTGGCCGTCTGGAACGGACACGAGGCGATCGTGCGGCCCCTGGTCCAGAAAGGCGCCGCCGTCTCGCTGCACATGGTAGCCGCAATGGGGAAGCCGGATCGTGTGTCGCTGCTGATGGAAGACCGTTCGTCCGCAAACGCCAGGGACTCGCTCGGGATGACGCCTCTGCACTGGGCGGCGCACGCGGGCAACCGGGAGGTGGTCGAGTTCCTGATCGGCAAGGGGGCCGACGTCAATGCGGAGAGTCGAGACCGGCTCACGCCGTTGGACGTGGCGGAGATGGCCGCGCGGCGGGAGGCGGCGGACCTGCTCAGGGAGCACAAGGGACGGTCCGGCGTTACGACCCGCATGCCCGAAAATCCTGCCCCCGTCAAGGATGTGAACAAGAAGGATGGGACGGGGACGACGGCGCTCCATGAGGCGGCAGCCTCGGGTGGCAAGGACCTGGCGGCGATCCTCATCTCCCGCGGCGCGGATGTGAATGTGCAGAACAACGAGGGCATGACGCCGCTGCACCTCGCCGCCCTGGGGGGGCACAAGGAAGTGGCCGAGCTGCTCATTGACAACGGCGCGGACGTCAACGTCAAGGAAAAGAACGGCATGACGGCCCTGGACGTGGCCGAGCGAGCCGGCGAAGCGGACCTCGCGGCCCTGATTCGGTCGCATGGGGCAAAGACCGGGCTCGCCGGCGTCGAGATGGTGATGGCCGCGCAGAAGGGAAACATGGCGAGGGTGATGGACCTGCTCGACTCGGGAGCCGACGTCAATGCCAGAGACAGCAGCGGGTCCACCGCGCTCCACAAGGCAGCGAGCCGCGGCTATCTCGAGATCGTATGGGTACTCATCCGCAACGGCGCGGACGTTAACGCCAAGGACAACCTCGGCATGAGGCCGCTCCACGAAGCGGTCTGGGAGGGCCACAAGGAGATAGGCAAGCTCCTCATCAGCAAGGGCGCCACAGTAACGCTCCACATCGCGGCCGGCGTCGGCCAGCCGGATCGCGTGTCGGCCTTCCTTGCAGAAGGCGCCGAGGTGGACTCAAAGGACCTGGCGGGGATGACCTCCCTGCACTGGGCGGCCCACTGCGGAAACAGGGAGGTGATCGAGTTCCTCGTCCGACAAGGGGCCTTCGTCAATGCAAAAGACAATCGCGGGGTGACGCCCCTCTACCTCGCCGCCGGAAACGCCGAAAAGCGCGTTGTCGCGCTTCTGACCGACTGCGGCGCTGACGTGAACGTCGGGGGACCGGAGGGCGCGCCGCTGCACTTCGCCGTCTTCAAAGGACGGATGGACGTGGTCGAGCTGCTCCTCGCCAAGGGCGCCGATGTGAACGCGCGGGAGCAAAGCGGCGGTGCTCCGCTTCACCTGGCAGCCGCGAACGGACAACGCGATGTCGCCGCCCTGTTAATCAACAGCGGCGCCGACGTGAATGCCAAAGAGGAAACTGGAGAGACACCATTGCACGTCGCCGCCGGAGCGGGAAGCAAGGACGTGGCCGAGTTGCTGATTCGCTATGGCGCGAATGTGAACGCTGGCAATGCCTTCGGGCTGACCCCTCTCCATGAGGCCGCGCTGTCGGACCGCCGCGACATGGCCGAACTCCTGATCGCCGGCAAGGCCAATGTGAACGCGAAGGACCAGGAGGGACGCACCCCCCTGCAAGCGGCCATTTCCAACGGAAACCTGTCGGTTGCCGCGCTCCTGGTGAGCAAGGGGGCGGCCCTGGAGGCGTACGGGGACAAGGAAGGAAAGCCTGCGGCCGCGGTCGCCGATCAGGGGGCCGAGCTAAGGGCCGCCGCGCTTATGAGCGACCAGGATAAAGCCCGGATGCTGCTCGACCAGGGCGCCGCCCCCCAGGCAAAGGACGGCGACGGCGTCACCCCCCTCTATTGGGCGGCCTTTCGCGGCAGCAAGGAACTGACCGAACTTTTGGCCGACAAGGGGGCGGACGTGAACGTGAGGACCCGCTCAGGCGTAACTCCCTTGCATCTGGCCGCGCGCTGTGCGAACAGCGGCGCGGCGGAATCACTTGTCGGCCGCGGCGCGGACGTGAACGCAAAGGACGACCGCGGCGTAACGCCGCTGCACGAGGCCGCAATCTGGGGTCGCGAGGAGATCGCCAAGCTGCTGGTGGAGAAGGGGGCGGACGTCAACGCCAGAGCGAAGGACGGCGCAACCCCCCTGCGAGCGGCGGTGGCCAGCGGTTACCTTGGACTGGCCCAGTTTCTCCAGAGCAAAGGCGCAAAAGGCGAAGATGCGCCGGAGGAGAAGAAGGAGGAGCCGGCATCCAAGCCCAGCGCCAGTCAGTCCATGTTTCGACGATAACGTCGTATTCGAACTACGCACCGGCAGCGACGTTGCCCACGGAGACAACTGATCGGGCCCGCCAAGTTCCGTACCCTGCGAAAGATTACCCACATTTCGTTTGACTATTCCTAATCCTGTTCCTAATCTTACTCATAATCCTAATCTTAATCTCTCTTCGCCTGGATGGAAGCGAGATTGGGATTGGGATTGGGATTAAGATTACGAGTAGGAGCAGGAGGAAGGAGGAGGGAGACGATGGAGATCACGCGACGCAACGTCCTGCACATGGCTCTGACGGCGCTTGGCGGTCTCGCCCTCGGGGCGCGGCCCACGGCAGCCCAGGAGAAGAAGGCCGGTCGCATCAACCAGTCATGGGCCTGGTGGTGCTTCGCCCGGAAGAACAGCGACCCGGCGGCCCTCATCCGCGAATCGGCGAAGATGGGCTATGCCGCCGTGGATATGCCGCCGCCGAACCAGTGGAATCTCATCCGCGAGTGCGGCATGAAAATCTCCGCCATCGGCGGGCATGGCAAGCTGACCGACGGCCTGAACCGGCGCGAGAACCACGATCGCATCGAACAGGAGCTGCGCAAGAACATTGACGCCGCCGCCGAGGTCGGCATTCCAAATCTCATCTGCTTCAGCGGCAATCGCGGCGGACTCTCCGACGAGGAGGGGCTGAAAAACACCGTGGAGGGCTTCAAGCGCGTGGCCAAGCATGCCGAGGAGAAGAAGGTCGCGCTCGCCATGGAACTCCTCAACAGCAAGGTGAACCACAAGGACTACCAGTGCGACCACACGGCCTGGGGCGTCGAGGTCTGCAAGCAGGTCGGCTCGCCCGCGGTGAAGCTGCTCTACGACATCTACCACATGCAGATCATGGAGGGGGACATCATCCGCACGATCCGGGACAACATCGCCTACATCTCCCACTTTCACACCGGCGGCAATCCTGGCCGGAACGACCTGGACGAGACGCAGGAGCTTTACTACCCGGCCATCATGCGCGCGATCAAGGAGACGGGGTTCCAGGGTTATGTCGCCCATGAGTTCGTGCCCAAGGGCGACCCGATCGAGGCGCTGAAGAAGGCGTATGAGCTGTGCAACGTCTGACGACGGCGGGGCGGCGACTGAACCACAAGACATAGTTCACTTTCAGGAGGAAGGGTGATGGAGAAGCTTACCATCGCAGTCCCATTGATGCTCGCCCTGGGCGCGGCCTGCGCCTTCGCCCAGCAGGCCGACGTGGCCGTAGTGAAGAGCACCATCGCGGCGAAGAAGGACCCCGGTCAGGCGAGGGGCTATGACGCGCACCGTGAGGCCGTGACGCGGAAGCTCGAGCAGTGCGGCGTGCCCTTCGACCTCCTCACCGACGAGCAGGTCATCGCCGGCAAGCTGGTCGAGCACAAGCTCGCCATATTCCCCTTCAACAGCGTGACGCAACAGGACGAGATCGGCCAGATTCTCAAGTTTGTCGAGGGCGGCGGGAAGCTGATGTGGTTCTATTCCTTCCCGGAGGCCCTCGGCAAGACGCTCGGCATCGGCAAGTACAGTTATCGCGGGGTGAAGTACGACGGCGAGTTCCACACCATGAAATTCGCCGACGCCCCGCCCGGCTTCCCCGCCGCGGTCCACCAGGAATCGCCCAACAGCCGCATCGTCGAGGAGGTCCTGCCCGGCAGCCGCGCCATCGCCCTCTGGCGCGACAAGGACGGCAAGGACACCGGCGTCCCGGCGGTGGTCCTCTCGCCGAATAGTCTGTTTCTCTCCCACGTCCTATGGGGCAACGCCGACGCCGACCAGCAGTCGCGGCTCCTGCTCGGCGCCATCTGCCACTTCATCCCGGGCAAGTGGGGGGAGATCGTGAACAACGTCCTCGCCAAGGCCGGTCCCGAGGCCGGGTATGACAGCTTAGACGCCCTGCGCAAGGCCGCCGAGAAGCCCGTCGCCCGCGAGTGGGCGGAGAAGGCGATTGCCCAGGAGCGAAAGGCGCGCGAGGCCCTGGCCGCCCGGCGATTCGACGAGGCGCTGGACCTGGCGAAGCAGGTCCAGGCGAGCGCGCAGATGGCCTCGGCGGCGAGCTTCCCCTCCCGGCCGTACGAGCTCCG
This sequence comes from Planctomycetota bacterium, assembly GCA_040755855.1. Classification (GTDB taxonomy): domain Bacteria; phylum Planctomycetota; class Brocadiia; order JAADGH01; family JAADGH01; genus JAADGH01. The sequence continues at coordinate 14,692 of JBFMAD010000001.1, forward strand.
CGGCGCGTGGGTCCATCCCAACGACTCCACCGACTGGGAGGTGATCATGGCGGCGCTTGCGGACGCAAACTTCAACGCCGTCTTCCCTATCATGTGCGGGCCGGAATTGGCGAAGTATCCGAGCCAGTATGCCCCGCAGGCCACCCAGCGCGACCACATGAAGGAATGTCTCGAAGCGGCGCGCAAGCACGGCATCGAGGTCCATGTCTGGAAGGCCAACTGGCAGGTGCTCAGCCAGAAGGGAGAGGTGTATCAGAAGTTCCTCGACGAAGGCCGCTTCGTCCTGAGCCTCGAACAGGCGATGGGCGAGAAGGAGAAGAGCCACTACCAGTGGAGCGCGCGCTGGCTCGATCCCTCCGAGGATCGCAACCGGCAGTTGGAGTACGATATGATGATGGAACTCGTCGAGAAGTACCATCCCAACGGCATCCACTTCGACTTCATGCGCTACCCGCAGAGTAACTACTGCTACTGCGACCGATGCCGGCAGAAGTTCCAGGAGTGGGCGGGCGTCAAGATCGAGCAATGGCCGCAGGACTGCACGGGCGAGGGCAAGCACGTCGCCAAGTGGTGCGATTGGCGGCGGCATTTGCAGACCTCCCTCGTCAAGCGCATCGCCGAGGGGGCGCGGAAGATTGACCCGAATGTGAACATCTCCCTCGCCGCCCGCGCCAGCATGACGGGGTCGTACGAGAGCGACGCGCAGGACTGGGTGACGTGGTCGAAGGAGGGCTACCTGACGATGCTCTGCCCCATGGACTACACACACAGCGTGGACGTCCTGCGGAGCAAGCTGGAACCCCAGGTCGCGGCCGTTGACGGGGCCGTGCCGGTCTATGCCGGCATCGGCGTCAGCCCCACACGGTCGGCCACGCCGGTGAACCTGTCCCAGCAGATCAGGCTCGCTCGCGAGCTGGGGGCGGACGGGTTTCTCATGTTTGCCCTATCCCCATTCTCCCAGGCCATGCTGCCGACGGTCAAACTCGGTGCGACGTCGGCGCCCGTCACGATCATGCCCCACCACCGGCAGCCGGTGAAGGCGGTCTTCGACTACCCACCCGGCATCGAGGGCGCGCCGAAGCGGACGTATCGAGTCGGGGAGGCCGTGAGCGTGCGATGGAAGGTGACGCCGGCCCAGGACGATGTGAATGATTCCAGCGTGCAGGCGTTTGTCACGCCCGCCGCCGGGGGCGAGGAGAAGCCTGTCGAGGGCGAGGCCGTTGCCCTCCCGTCCGAGCCGGGCATCTACGTCGTCGTCCTTCGCGGAGCGGCCCTCCTGAAAGATGGAAAGGAAAAGGAAGTCTACTTCCGCAGCCAGCCGATCAACATCCTGACCGAAGAGCAGGTGAAGGAACTCCTGGAGCGCATGAAAGGGAAGGGCAAGTAGAAGCAGAGCACGTGTTCACAGGCAGCGGATTGATGGATCCGCCTTCCCAAAGAGAGTTGGCTATGCTTTGTGCTTCGCAATCAACTGGCGAACAGCAGGAACGAGTTCATTCGGGACTTCCATGACGCTATGCGTCTGGCTCTCGAAGGCCGCCTCATCCTCAGCGACCGCCTCGTCCTGGGTTTGCTCTTCGTAGTGCGCCAGGGCCCTGCGCACCCTCTCTTCGTCCCAGCCGACAGGAAATTTGCTTTTATTGAAGTTGTTATTCATAACGAAATCAGGTGCGCCGTGTAAACGCTGTCAATCGCCTCGATCTCCTTGAGGACGGTGGCGGGGACGGGGGAGTCCACGTTCAGGGCGGTGATGGCGCGGCCGCCCGCCTCCTGGCGACCGAAGGTCATGCGGGCGATGTTGATGGCGCGCCGGCCGAGGATCGTGCCGATGTTGCCGATCAGGCCTGGCCGGTCCACGTCGAAGATCACGAGCACGTGGCCCTCCGGCACGATCTCCACATGGTAATCGTCAATGGAGACGATGCGGATGCTGTCGCGTCCGAAGAGCGTGCCCTGCGTGGAGCGGATGCCGTCCGCCGTCTCGATCTCGGCCTGGATGAGGTTGGCGAAGCCGCGCGCGGACTCGGACTTGCGCTCGGTAAGGGTGATGTTCCGGCTCTGGGCCATGAGCGGGGCGTTGACCATGTTGATCGGCTGGTCGAACATCGGTCGCAGCAGGCCGGCCAGGTAGCTGGCCGTGACCATCGTCACGTCGCCCTTGGCGATCTCGCCGCTGTAGGTGATCTCGACGGCCCTGATGCGCCCGGGCGCGAGCTGGATCTGCAGCATCCCCATCTTCTCCGCCAGGGCGATGTAGGGCCGGAGGCGCTCGGCCTCCTTCAGGTCCAAGGACGGCAGGTTCACGGCGTGGCGGACGCCGCGGTCGAGGAGCGCGTCGGCGAGCTGCGCCGCCGCCTGCTGGGCCACTTGTATCTGCGCCTCCTCCGTCGAGGCCGCGAGGTGGGGCGTGCAAATCACCTGCGGGAGGTCAATGAGCCTCCGGTCGGTCGGCGGCTCCTCGACGAAGACGTCGAGCGCCGCGCCGGCGACCTTGCCGGACCGGATCGCATCGTAGAGGGCCCCTTCATCAATGATGCCTCCGCGGGCGCAGTTGAGGATGCGCACGCCTTTTTTCATTATTGCGAATTCCTTCTCACCGATCATACCCTCCGTCTCGGGGGTCATGGGGGTGTGGACGGTGATGTAGTCGGCCTTGGGATAGATCTCCTTCGGGTCGGCCGCCAGCTCGATGCCGAGGTCGCGGGCCTTCTGCCTGTCAATGTATGGATCGTAGCCGATCACCTTCATGTCCAGCCCGACGGCGCACTTGGCCACGTCGTAACCCACGCGGCCAAGCCCGATTACGCCGAGGACCTTTTCGGACACCTGGGCGCCCGTGAAGGACTTTCGGTCCCATTTCCCCTCGCGCATGGACGTGTTGGCCTGGGGGATATTTCGCGAAAGCGAAAGAAGCAGGGCGATGGTGTGCTCCGCCGTGGAGCGCGTGTTGCCGCCGGGGGTGTTCATCACGATGACGCCGCGCTTCGTCGCCGCGTCCACGTCAATGTTGTCAATGCCCGCGCCCGCGCGGGCTACGGCGCGCAGGTTCTCCGCCGCGGCGATGACGTCGGCGGTGATCTTCGTTGCGCTGCGGACGATGACGCCCTCGACGGACTGGACTTCCTTCTTGAGATCGTCCGGCGACAGGCCGGTCTTGCAGATCGTCTCGATGCCCGCGCTTTGCAGGATCTCCACCGCGTCTTCCGGCAGCGTATCACAAATTAGCACTCTCACGTTTTCGCACCATGCCTTTCATGAATCGTTCGCAGTGTCCGACCTCCAGCTCGTCATTCCCGCGAAAGCGGGAATCCAGGCCCCAAAAGGAGAACTATCCCTTCCACCGCGGCGCCGTCCCGTGGAAGTAGATTGAACCGGCAGAACGGGTTTTCAGTATATCGCGCCGGTTGGTCGCGGTCAACCGTTTTCACTACGCAAGTCCCTCTACCCTTCATCCCCCGGCATCGGCTTTCGGCGCGGGACGTTCTTCAGGATTTTTCTGAATGCCTTCCTGTCCGCTCTTGCCGCTCGGAAGCCGAGGTATTCCTCTGTCATAATCGCTGATACCTTCTCGGCCACGGCGGAGGAGATGAATTGGTTGATGGACACGCCTTCCCGCCTGGCGATTTCCTTGATGTGGCGATGAATCGAGTCCGGTAATCGTAAACTTAACGCGCTCATCTATATCTCCTCCAAGAACTTTCCTGGTGTGATTGCTCGAATGCCGAACTTCTCAACCCCTCGAAAGTCCCTCACGTTATGCGTCACGATCGTGTCCACCCCCGACGCCACCGCCAACTCGAGCAGATGGTCATCCTTCGGATCGCGGAGCTGTGGCCGCCACAGGAAGTAGATCGTCTGATGCTCCCCAAGCAAGCACAAATTATCCAATACAACGTCGACGTCCTCATTGGACAGGCCCAAAGAGCGTTTGTGCCGCTTCAGGACCTCCTCATACTCAAACACCAACGCAATGGACAGCACGATGGCAACCTTCTCCCTCTCAACGGCATCAAGGACCTTGTGCGACGCCCCCGCTGAGGAATAGAGCCCCGCGAGGAGGACGTTTGTATCAAGAACAATCCTCGTTTTTTCCATAAAACAATGATACCGTATGCAGTATCAAATTGTCAAGCGCGAAATAGGGTACACGCGCCCCCCCCACTTGCAACGCCTCCACCCTGCATCCCACGGCCTACCCCTCCCCATCCATTTTCCCATACTCCAACGCCGACTCCATATACTGGATCGCGTTATCCCGATACTTGTCCGTCATCGGCATGATCGGCGTGGCGCTTGGGTAGAGGAGCATGTGCTTCCTGCCGCCGGGGAGGATGGCGTCGCGGACCTTCCGGTCTATCTGATCGGGCGTATCGAATTCGAGATCGCGGAACTCGATGTTGCCCATGAGGACGATCTTGCCGTTCACGCGCCGCTTCGCCTCCTCCATCGTGATGTCGCCCTGCGGCGGCGGCTCGACGGGGTCGAGGAAATCCACCCCCGCCTCCACCAGCTTGTCCAGCACCCCGCTCACCTTGCCGTGGCAGTGGACGTGGACGATGCCGCCGTACTTGTGGATCAGGTCGAAGAGCTGCCGGTCGTATCCGATGCTTAACTCGTCATAGAGCGCCGGCGACATCATCGGCGGCGTCGCCTGCTCCGACCCGCCCAGCCAGAACGCCGGCCCGACGCCCTCCTTCAGCACACGCTCTAGGCGGTCATAGATTCGCTCGAAGACCGTGCTGATCAGGAGCTTGATCGCGCCGCGCTCGGCGGCGCACCAGAGGAGGAACTCGTCGAAGTGAAACATATGTGAGATGCTGACGAGCGGCACCGACACCCCGACCTCCATCACGCCCCGGTCACCGAGGCGCTCGCGTTCCTCGAAGAACGTCCCGTAGTCCGGTGCCTCGAACTCGTAGGGCACGGACAGTATCTTCTCCACGTCGGACTTGTCCTTGATGAGCGGCTCTGTAACCCAGACCGTGTGAATGCCGTCCTCGCGTTCGGCCACGCGGCGCAGTTTGCCTTTCGGCGTGTCAATGTAGTTGGTCGTCTTGACGCGCTTGCCCTCTCGCACGCTCTCGCCCTTGATGTATTTGCGGGGGATTTGCAGATTGCCCCGGTCGAAGCCGATGGCCCCGCTGCGGCCGAAGGCGTCGCAGTGCTCCTCCACGAGGGGGAGTACGGCCTGGTAGTTCGGGTCGTCGGCCCAGATGTCCCTCGCATTCGGGTTGCGCGGGGGCTGGGGCGACCAGGAGATGGGTGACCCGATGGGGATGCGGTCCACCGGCTCGCCGCGCATGGTCCTCAGGATGCGTTCTTGATGTGACAGCGACATGGCATGATCCTCCAAAAAAAGAGGGACACGAGCGGGATGCGGCGATCGCCGCTTCGGATCTTCCACGCGTCGTGTCCCTGGTAGAGCGAAAGGAGCGAATGGGCGCCGGGGACCTATGCGTCAGCAGGCAGGCCCCGCGGGGCGGGCTATTCCTGCCCTTCCCCTTTCGGCTTCTTGGCCTTTTCGTGCTGCGCCTTCATCTCCTCGCGGTACTTGGTCATCTGCTCGGGCGTCAGGACCTTTTCCAGCTCGGCCTCAAATTCCTGCCGGGCCTGTTTCTTTTCCTCCTTCGAGGCGGCGGCCTTCGACTTTTCCTGGTAGGTGGCCATCGCCGCGTCCACCTTCGGCTTCTGCTCCTCGGCCAGATTAAGCCCCGCGAGGACAGCCCCGATCCCGCCCTTGGCCTCGCCGCCCTTCTCCTTCTTCCCTTTGCCTGCGGCCTGGGCCGACGCGCATAGGAGCCCTAACACGCACGCTAAAACGAGCACACGCTTCACCATCTTCGATCTCCTTTCCGAGATGCGACGACCTCCGGTTGTATATCCACAGGTGGCGCGGCCCAGAGGTCAACTTACTGGACTGTGCCGCCGCACTCCTTGTCTCAAATTCCATCTCATCTACCGGTCTCCACCTATGAGTACTACATCATTTTCCCGCCAGATTGTCAATAGAGATTCCGCCCCTCACAGATACCCCCACGCCTTCGCCTTTGCCGCCCGGTCAATGGCCTGCCAGGGCACGCGCTGGTCCTCGCCCAGGCCCTCCGTCTGCGAGGGGAAACGCGGGCGCGTCTTCTTCCCTTTCCACTTGGCGATCCATTCGGGATCGAACTGCGCAGCGGACTGACTGACGGTGATGGGATGATCGGTCGTGATGAGCCAGTCGAGGAGCGTCTGCCTCAGCTCGGCAATGCGCTCCTTCTGCGCCGGGTCCTTGAACAGGTTCTTCATCTCCCACGGATCGTTCGCCATGTCATACAGCTCGCCCACCTCGCCGATGTCGTCGGGATACATCCGGCGCGGGTAGTGCGCCAGCTTCCAGTCCTTCGTCCGAACGCACTTTCCCCACGGGCACTCGGTGAAGGCCGCCTCGCGCACGGGCTTCGCCTCACCTTTGAGCATGGGCGCGAGGTCGTAGCCGTCGCACTGCTTCGGGACCGGCAGGCCGGCCAGGGCGCAGACCGTCGGCAGGAAGTCCACGCTCTCGACCAACTCCTCGCACACCTTGCCCTCGCCGATCCTGTCCGGCCAGCGCCAGATCATGGGGATGCGAGTAATGGCGTCGTAGGCTAGGCCGGGGGCCTTCTCGATGATCCCGTGCTCGCCGGCGAAGTCGCCGTGGTCGGCGGAATAGATGACGATCGTGTTCTCGTCCATCCCCAGCGCCTTCAGCTCCTTCATCACCAGGCCGAGGCAGGCATCCATCATGGACACGGAGCCGAGGTAGCCGCGCAGGACGCGCTTGCGTCCCTCCTCCCAATTCCTCGGCTCGAAGATCCACATCGGGATGTCCGCCTTGCGCTGGCCCAGCTTGTTCTGCGTCTGGGGCGACTTGTCGGTCAAAGGATCGTCGGCGTTCGGCGGGAGGGTGATCGTCTTCTCATCGTAGAGGTCCCAGAACTCCTTCGTCGGGATGTAGGCCTCGTGCGGTCGCATGAGCGTGAGCCACGCGCAGAAGGGCTGGCCATCGGGCTGGCTGCGCATGAACTCGATGAGCCGGTCGGTGTAGTAGCGTTCGGCAACCTCCTCGAAGGGTAGCCGCGCCGCCCGCGCGTCCAACGGCTGGCCGCCGCGCTTCAGCTTGCTCCACTCGGGGATGGTCCCGTCGTCGCGAAGGTCGGCCTTGCCCCGGGCCGTGATCCAGTCGGTATAGCCGCCGTTGCCCTTCTTCATGTAGTCGCAGTCCACGTCGAGGTGCGGCTCGATCCAGTTCTCCGGCGTGTGGAGTTTTCCGAAGGCCCCCGTGCGGTAGCCGTGGGCCTTGGCGTGGGCAAAGAGCGACAGCATGGGGAAGGGCTGCGGGCCGCCGTTTCCGTAGTGGCCGTGGTTGTGGCAGTAGAGGCCGCTCAGGAAAGAGGTCCGGCTCGGCGTGCAGATGGGGTTCTGGCAGAAGGCGCGGCTGAACATGACCCCTTCCTTTGCCAGTTGATCGAGCGCGGGCGTTTTCGCGTCCGGGTGGCCCGCGACGCCCATGCACTTGGCGTTGTGCTGGTCGCTGAATAGGAACAGGATGTTCGGCCGCTTGGGGTCGCCCTGTTTCGGCTTGGCGTCCTGGGCCTGGATCTGCCTTGCCAGGGCCGCTGCGCCGGCGGCGAGAGTGGTCGTCGTCTTCACAAAATCGCGGCGGGTGATTTCATCCTTGGCCATGCATACCTCCTGTCGGATGATTGGCGGTTGCGTTTGGGGACAGTATACGGTTCACGGTGCGGGGTGTCAAGCGAGGCGGGATGTGAACAGGAGTTAGGTGATAGGTGACAGGTGCAGCGCCTTTGCAAGAGGTATTGCCGTTCAATCGAAAATCGGCAATCGCCAGTCGAAAATCTACTCGGCTTCTTTGCCCGTCTTCCCCCCATGCTCACGGAGCAGGCGCTGAATCTCAAGGTCCTTGGCAAGATCGAGCGGCGTGCGGCCGGAATGGTCCTTTGCGTTGACCTCCGCGCCGTGTTTCAGTAGAAGTTCAACCATGTCCTTCCTCTGTGCCTCTACAGCGACATGCAGCGCCGTGCCGCCGGTGTGATTGGTGATATGCAGCTCTGCGCCCTTGGCCAGCAACAGTTCCGCGGTCTTCTGTTGGCCCTGGAGGACGGCGAGCATGAGGGGTGTATATTTCGAGGCGTTCTGCGCGTTCGGGTCCGCCCCGTTCTTCAGAAGCAGGTCAACCATCAGATTTTGCCCGTTGATGACCGCAAGGAGAAGAGGCGTCCGGCCCATCCCGTCCCTTGCCTCGATGTTTGCCCCTCGTTCGATCAGGAGTTTGGCGACCTCAACATTCCCAAAGATCGCCGCCCAGTGCAAGGGGGTCATTCCGCCTATTGGCTTCTTTATGATAACGGGAATAGTGTCCCATACCGGCGGATTCGGGTTTCTGTATCGCTTTTTCTGTGCCCAGTTCGAAAGGTCGTAGTCGTGTTCGCTCTGCGCGTTCACATCCACGCGAGCGTCGAGGAACACCCGCGCCGCCTCTGCGCAGCCCCGGTAGGCCGCGACGGAGAGCAGCGTCACCGCGTAGTCATCGGTGGGGTCTATGCCGCCGTGCCTCCGCAGCCAGAAGGCCGCCTCGTCCGCCTTGCCGTCGTATACGGCGTCGAAGAGCCGCAGCCGGACCTCCTCCCGCGTATAGCGGTCGCGGAAGACGCTCATCCGCCCTGTCGCCGCGTCATGCACGAGGATCGCAAGGGGAACGAGGATGAGGAGGACCTTGACGATTCGCCGCATCTCTGCCTTTCGGTGTAGTCTGCTTTCTGAGTGGAGTATACAACGCAATCGCCCAAAGGTCAAAGGGTCTAACGCGGGCTTTGCCCGCAATCCCGCCAAGGGCGGGACAAAATTCACATTGGACACATTTTTTTCCGCGAAAAGCAACGCCATCTTGCTAATAAACGGCATATCGTCATGCAAAATCTCTTTCTACGTATACCACACTTCCTGAAGACAGGAAGTGTGGTATTATGTGTCCAATGTGAATTTTGCCCTGGAAACATGCGCGCAAATTGGCATCATGTTACGGAATAAGGTTCTAATGCCGGGACGGTCGGCGGCGAGGGGACCGACTTCCCCCCGGCGCTCAACAGCAAAGGAGTTCCATGTTCCAGATCGGTCCGGTGACGGTGAAGGGGCGGCTTGTGCTTGCCTCGATGGAAGAGCACACGGATTTGCCGTTCCGGCGCCTTGCGAAGGAGTTCGGCGCGAACCTGGTGGCCACCGAGATGGTCCAGTCCGACCGTCTTGTCAAGGGGGACAAGATGGCCCTTCGGATGCTGGCGACCGAGCCCTCGGAGAGGCCGGTGCTCGGCCAGGTGCTCGCGGGGGAGGTAGCGGACACGGTCGCGGCGGCGCGCATCGTCGAGGAGAAGGGCTTCGACGCCGTGGATGTGAACCTGAGCTGCCCCATCCGCCGCGTGATCGAGCGGGGATGGGGCGCCTCGTACCTCAAGAGCCCGGAACGAATCCATGATCTCCTGTCACGGATCGTGGCGGGGGTTGGGATTCCCGTGACCGTGAAGATCCGAAGCGGTTGGGATGATACAACCATCCATGCGCCGGAGGTGGCCCAGCTTGCAGAACAGGTCGGCATCAAGGCCGTTACCCTTCACGCCCGCACCGCGGTCCAGGCGTATCGCGGCCCGGCGGACTGGTCGCTCATCCGACGCACAAGAGAGGCCGTGGGAATCCCCATCATGGGGTCCGGAAGCGTGCGCACGCCGGAGGATGTGGCTCGCATGTTGGATGAAACCGGCTGCGCCGGCGTCTCGATCGCGCGAGGGGCGCTGGGCAATCCCTGGATCTTCTCCAGGGCGAGAGCACTCCTGGCGGGGCGGCCTCTCCCCCCGCCGCCCGGCCGTGAGGAGCGCCTGCGCGTCCTGCTGCGCCATCTCGAAGCGGAGGCGCGTTTCCTCGGCAAGCGGCAGATCACGCCGAGGCTCCTGCGCCTGGCATTTTACTACGCGAAGGACCTGCCCGATTTTGAGGGCATCCAGTCGTCCGCTCGTGAGGCGCGGAATCTGGGCGAACTTTTTCGGATTCTCAAGAAGACGTTTCGTGGGGCGTGAGAAGGTGTGAAAAATCGCGCGTGCAACCTTTGCTGGTGTGCCACGGCTTGCTTGCAAGCCGTGTTCGGCCTCGCACGGGTTGCAAGCAACCCGTGGCACCCGTTGTTGCCGCTTTTTTCACACCTTCTGAGGTCGGCATCCGCGCATTTGACAATCGCCCGCCGGCAATATACCATATCCCGACATGCCGTGGGACAGACACATGCCACAAAGGAGGTGCTTTTGTGAGAACGACAACGAGTCCGTCAGGAGAAATGCTGCGCCTGCTCGCCATTGTCCATCTGCTGCTCATCCCGATCGCCGGTCTGGCCGACATGAAGGAACTCGTCATTGACCCGCTCGCCACGACCGAACACTGGCAGGTCGGCGGCAACCGCGTCTTCTACCACCTGGGCAAGAGTTCTCTTTTCCCATCCACGGAGCAGGCGCGCGAGGGCGCGGAGGCGTCGCTCAAGCTGACCTACGACTTCGAGGAGCCGCACCGATGGTTCGTCTCGGCCTACCACATCGGCCCGGCCATCCCCGGACGGTGCGCGGAGGTCTCGTTCTGGCTCTATGGCAACGGGAGCAAGCGACCGATCCGCCTGTCCATCGAGGACGCGCGCGAGCGGTGGTTCGAGCGGACCGTCGGCAACATTGACTGGGAGGGCTGGAAGCGGGTGACTGTCCCCGTCGGCGACGGGAAGGACTGGCGCGCCCTGCTCCGGCGCGGGGAGGAAGACCTCCCTATGCTCCATCCCGTCAATCTCCGGCAAATCGCCGTCTATCGCCAGAAAGACGCCAAGCCCCTGGACGCAATCTACCTGAGCGACCTGCGGGCGAAGACGGATGTCGTCCCGGCCGATTTCGCGGATGCAAGACTCGACACCGGCCGCGAGGCGAACCTGTTCTACCTCGGCGAGACCTTCAAGGTGGCCATCGCCTTCACCAGCCGCGCCGAGCAGCCGGTGATCGGCAGCCTGTCGGCGGTGCTTACCGATTTCTTCGGCAAGGGGACAGAGGTTCATCTGGGCGGGGTGGAGATTCCTCCGGCCGGCTCAGCGAAGTCCGAGCTGAAGCTCTTCGGTGAAGCGCTTGGGACGTTCACCGTCGCCGTCCGCCTGACCGCCGACGGCCGCGAGCGCGTCTGGTTCCAGCCGGTGGTCGTGAGCAAGCCCCTGCCCGACCGACCCGCCGACGCGAACGCGACGTTCGGGACCATGTTCAACCTGCACACCTTTCCGAAGGAGCAACTGCCCCTCGCCCTCCGCCTGAACCGCGACGCGGGCCTGCGGTGGACGCGGCTCAGCTTCCACTGGCAGGAGATCAATCCCGCCCCCGGCGCATGGATTTGGTCGGCCCAGGAGCGAGTGCAAGGCCCCGTCGGCAAGGCCATCGAACTTCGAGGCCAGGTCTTCTCCCTCCCCCACAAGGACGTCCTGAACTGCACGGACGCCGTGACCATCGCCTTCTGGGCGCGATGCAAGGGCAAGAACGACAACTGGCAGTGCCCCATCCAGAAGTGGGGGGCGGACAACCGCCGCAACTACGGGGTTTATTTCGGCAAGGACAACGGGCAGTTTTGCTTCTCGGCCTGCTACGAGAAACTCCCGAACGCGAAACACGTGGACAAAAACTCCGGCTTCTCCGCCTGGGACGGCCAGTGGCATCACTACGCCGCGACCTACTCCGCCGCCGACAAAAAACTCATCCTCTACGTGGATGGCGAGGAAAAGCTCTCCGAGGAACTTGACGGCGGCGCGCTCCGCACCAACCAGGACGACCTACGCATCGGTCCCGGCTTCGAGGGCGGGTTGGACGAGATGGTCCTCTACCGCCGCGCCCTCTCCCCCGACGAGGTGGCATCCCTCGCGCAGAAGAAGTCGCCGCCGCAGGACGGCCTCGCGGCGTGGTGGGACTTTGAGGAGGAGGGCGCGCTCATCAAGGACCGGTCGCCCAACCGGCTCGATGTTCCCGTGGGCGAGCCGCAGGCGATCTCCCTCGCCCGCATCGGTCTGGAGCACGGCATCAAGACGCTCGGCCTCCTCGGCTTCCCGCCGCAGTGGGCCTCCACCGCCCCGGCGGGCACGGAGCGCTACCGTCAATACAAACCCAAGCTCGACGCCTGGGCCGAATACGTCGAGAACGTGACGCGCCGATACAAGGACCTCGTCCAGCACTGGGAGATCTGGAACGAGCCGAACATCCTCGTCTTCTGGGAACCGGAGCCGAACGCAAAGGATTATTTTGACGTCCTGAAGGTCGCCTACGCGGCAGCCAAGCGCGGCAACCCCGACTGCACCGTCATCATGCCCGGCCTCGCCGGCCCGGGGCAGAACAAACATGGCATGGACTTCATGGACGAGATTCTCGGACTCGGCGCGGCGAAGCACTGCGACGCCATCGCCATCCACCCCTACCGCCAGTCCACGCCCGAGGAGAGCGACCTCGTCGGCGACCTGCGCCACATCGCCGAGATGGCCGAGAGGCACGGGGCGCGCCGGAAGCTTTGGTTCACCGAGGACTGCTGGACGACCCAGTTCAACGGGGGATCGTCGGAGCAACGGTCTGCCATGATGCTCCCCCGCTGCTACGTCCTCTCCCTCGGCACGGGGCTGGTGGAGCGCCTGCTCTGGTTCCGGTTCCACGACCCGGGCATAGATCGCTTCTACCTCGAACACAACTGCGGCCTCTGCCGCAACGACCTGACCCCGCAGCCGTCCTATCTCGCCCACCGGACGGTGGCCGTGCTCCTGGACGGCGCGCAGGCGGACGGGGAATGGGACGTCGGCCCGAACGCGCTGGCCCGATGCTTCCGCACGCCCACGGAGCGCATCGCCGCGGTCTGGTGTCCCGACGGGACGGCCCCGGCGTCAATCTATGTCGGCGCGCCGGAAGTGCGGGTGGTGGACATCATGGGCAACGAGCGCACCGAGAAGACGACCGACGGCGTCCTGATCCTGACAGCGCGGGAGGACATGCAGTACCTCCGCGGCCTGCCCGACCAGGCCGAGGCGCGGGGCACGCCCCTGAGCGCATCCGCCCCGCCGCTTGTGCGCGGGGAGAAGGGGACGCTCACGGTGCGCGTGCGGAACCCGTTCGCAAACGCGAAGCATGCCAAGGTGACGCTGGCGATGAAGGGAGACGCCCCCATCGCCCTGACCGCCGCTGCCGCCGAGCTGGATGCGCCGGCTAATGGGGAGAAGGAAGTCCCGTTCGAGGTCCAGGCCGCACCCGATGCGAAGCCGGGTACGTACGCCATCGCCGCAACGCTCGACCTCGACGGTCATACATTCGCGCTGAATGTGCCTGTGGCGGTCCGCACCGCCGCGCCCACGGCGGGACCGGTGGGGCGATGGACGTTCGACGAGGGCCAGGGGGCGACCGTCAACGACAGTTCGGGCAGCGGAAACAACGGGACCGTCGAGAATGCGAAGTGGGTCGAGGGCAAACGCGGCAAGGCGCTGGAGTTCAGCGCGGCGGAGACGGTCGTCATCCCCGACTCGCCGTCGCTGAACCTGCGCGACGAGGTAACTCTGGCCTTCTGGATCAAGGTGTTGGATAAGACCGGCACGTGGCAGTTCCCCGTCGGCAAGTATGAGGGCAATATCTGCCGGAACTACGGCATCTACCTGACGCCCGACGACCTGACGCCGCGGTTCTCCGCGTCCTTCGAGGGGGCGGGCGCCCCTCACACCGACCGCGGGCCGAACGTGTCGCTGCCGGTGGGGGAGTGGCGTCATCTGGCCGTCACGGTGTCCATGTTCGAGAAACGGATGCGGTTCTATGTGGACGGCAAGGAGGAACTGGACGTTCCTTCGACCGAGGGGGCGATGCGCCTGACGGCGGAGCCGCTCCGGATCGGCCAGGGGACGAAGGGCGTGATCGACGAGGTGGATCTCTACCCCCGCGTCCTGTCGGCTGAGGAGGTGGCGGGGCTGGCGAAGTGATTCCACAGCAATGGGCTTGACGAACGCGAGAGAGCGATTACAATGGAGGGTACGGAGGGAACGCCGCCTTCCGCTCCGGTGCAATGCAGGAGTCTGGTTGAGCATGACAAACATCTACCTCGAACTCACAAGAGAATTCAACGCCGGCCGGTTGAGAGCCATCATCAGCAGCGGCCAGGCTGTTGTGCTACACCGCCTTGCGGTGATGAGCAAGGACGGCGACTGGATTCTGCGTGAGGATAAGTCCGCGCTGGCGCACATTCTCTCTGTGCTTGCGCAACATGGGGCGCGCTACCGTTTTGGCGCGCCTCTGGATGTTCGCTGGATGCGCGGCGGGTGGAGCGCGCACTTCGAGTTTCGCGGGGATCGGCTGCGCGTCCGCACGGACTTCGTGACTCGCCCGCCTCGCGTCTCCGAGAAGGAATTGGCCGATCTCTGGATCGCTCAGGAAGGTTGTGATCCTCCTCTTGTAGATGCGCGACTGCTGGCGGAGATCAAGAAGACGAATCGAGAGAAGGACTACGCTATCATAGGCGAGCTGGCGCGAACCATGCTTGAGATGCGGGACCGGATTCTCTACTCCCGAAGCGCGCGCGATCTGATCGCGCTTGCCCAGGCTCATCCGGACCTCGTTTCCGAGCTGGCGGCGAAGCGCCCCCTCTTGGAGAAGGTCTCCCAGGGCCGAGACGCACTGGAGGAGGCGCTGGATGCGGAGCGGCGTCAGTTGATGCGCGCCAATGAGGCGCGATTGCAGCGATACCAGCAGGCCGCCGAAACGTGGGCCGGCATGTGGCCGGACATCGACCGAGAGACCAGGAACCAATCGCTTCCCGAAGCCCATCGCATTATCACGGCTCGTGCCGAAGAAGCGCTGCCCTTCGAGGTCAAGGGAGCTCAGACATGGTAAACATGCGCGACGAATTCCTCAGCGAAGAGGATCTCGACCTTCGGAACATGACCGACGAGGAACTCATCGCCTATTGGAACTTCTGGCTGGAACAGGCCCAGGCGACGAACGATCAGGACGCCGCCCTCTACTCCCATGGCGTCTTCACCGTGGAGGTTGGCCGCAAGACAACTGAGGGAAAAGATGACTGACAAAGAAATGAACGTCATGGATCAGTTCCGCCTCGACGGCCGCGCGGCCCTGGTCACGGGCGGGTCGAAGGGGCTGGGGAAGTCCATGGCCCTGGGGCTGGCCCAGGCGGGGGCGGGCGTGGCCCTCTGCTCGCGCCACGGCGAGGAGGCGCAGGCCGCCGCCGAGGAGATCGCGTCGGCGACCGGGCGGAGGTGCATCGGCCTCGCGGCGGACGTGACGAAGGAGGACGATGTCAGATCACTTTTCGCAAAGGTGATAAACGAGTTCGGGCGGCTGGACGTCCTCATCAACAGCGCGGGGATGAATATCCGCCATCCCATTGAGGAGTTCCCGCTGGAGGAGTTCGAGCAGATCATGGACGTGAACGTGAAGGGCGTTTGGCTCTGCTGCCGGGAGGCGGCGCGGATCATGAAGGAGCGGAAGCGCGGGGCGATCGTCAACGTCGGCTCGTGCCTGAGCGCCATCGGCCTGGCGGAACGGACGGCCTACTGCTCGTCGAAGGCGGCGATCCTCGGCCTGACGCGGACGCTGGCCCTGGAGCTGGCCCCGTATGGGGCGCGGTGCAACGCCCTCTGCCCCGGCCCGTTCCTGACGGAGATCAACACGGCCCTGCTCAATCAACCCGAGAAGGTGAAGGCGCTCCTGGACCTGACGGCCTTGAAGCGATGGGCGGAGTTGCCCGAGATTCGCGGCGCGGCCCTCTTCCTGGCCAGCGACGCCTCCAGCTTCATGACCGGCGCGGCGCTCTACCTCGACGGGGGCTGGACGGCGCAGTGAGGGATTGTTGCTGGCGTGCAACGCTTCTCTGGTCCCTCATGTGCCTGATTGTCGCTCGCACGATTCGAGGTATTCCGGTAGATTGGTGAGTCGTAACATGCCGGCAGCAGAGGGATCAAGGGGCAAGGCGCAGACGTCAACATAATCGAGCTTCGTCGCCACGGCCATCTCGCCAAGACCCATTTCGAGGGCGATGCGGACCCCGAAGATAAAATTCACACGCCTGTCATCCGAATAGCCCGGAACAGCCACCCTTATCCCCACGGAGGCGGCGTTCTCAGCCGACTCTAAGGGGAGGAACCACATTTCAGCGGGATCAAATGTGATCCCATCATGTTCCCCCCTGAACCCAAAGCCCTGCGCCGGTTTCAAAGCGACAAATTTCCAGCCGGACAGAATGGGCGCGGCAGACACCAAGCGTCGCACCGCACCAAAATACTTCGCATTGCCATCCGCCGTAATGATCAACTCGCATGACCCGTCCGGGTCCCGGCCCAAGAGGGCCCACAGTTGATCACAGTAGGCCTGCACGTGTTCCACAATCGCATCTACCGCGCCACTCACTTCGTCCCTGGAAAGGGTGCGAAAACGTTCTTCGTTGGCCTCAAACCAACGCCAAAAGGCTCTCTCACTCGACACAAATCCTTCCTTCTGAAACCAAGGGGTCTTGCGGCCTCTCTATCGAACATCGCATGGAACCACAAGCGTGTCCTGCCCTCTCTCTTAGAGGATAAATCCGCTTCCCGGCGAACCGGCCGCCCGTGGCCGCGTCACTGGACGCCCTTCTCCTTCGCCGACCTCGACGCCTGCAACTCAGCGCGGAGGTCGCGGAGTTCCTGCAGAAGCTCCTCCAGCGCGCCCCCGTGCTGCGTCCGGGATTCGCCCTTCAGGGCGGAATAAATCTTATCCGCGATGTCGATCTCCGCATCGGAGCCGCACAGGATGAGCGTCTTGGTCTGCTCATGGAACTTGACGCTCACGGCGATGACGTTCCCCGTGATCTTCCAGCCCGCATCAAAGGCCGCCATGACGTCGTTTGAGGACATCTTGCCGGGGAGAGCCGACAGATTGTAGGCGGCCACCTCGCGGTAGATGCCTCCGTCATCCAGGGACAGGCGCCACTGGTGGGGACAAGGGGGTTCGCCCTGCTCAATCGCGACGTCCGGAATGATGCCCTCGAAGAGGAGATACACGCCGATCTCCTCTCCGATCTCGGGAAGGATCGTGTCGGCGAGGTCGGTCATGCTGACGGCCTGGGCCTTGATCGCCGGAAACTGAAGGACCACCTTGGTCGGACACTTGGTGCGGATGCTGAGCGGTTCCTCCGGCAGGAACGGGTGCAGGTCGGCGGGCGTCTTCGCGTAGGCGTTCAGAAGCCGCTCCCGGAGGTGCTGCAGGAACGCCTCGGCCGTCCCGCCGGCGAAGTCCACGTCAAAGGGCAGGGCGGGCAGATAGTCTGTCGTGAACTCCTCACGAAGCTCCGCCGGCGTCTGGTCCGGCGTGAGGGGATAGGCGAACCCCTGTTTCACCTCGCCGTATGAATCGAGCATCTGGACGCGCCACACGAGCTGGTCATTCTCGCGCGTCGCCTGGGCCTTGACATATGACTGGGCATCCGCTTTCTCCTGCGCGGCCACAGGCGCGCCCGTCACGCCCCAGAGCAGAAACACCCCAACCACGATCATTCCAAGTCTCGCCTTCCTCATCGGTATCTCCTTTCCCTCCAAAATCCATGCGAATTCATCTGAGTTTGTCTGTGGTTCCAATCCGCATTCCGCAATCCGAAATCCGCAATCACCGCCCCGTCACCTGTCACCTATCCCCTGCATCCTCACGCACTCCCCCTGCCTGGGGACGCGGACGCTCAAATCGGAGTATTTCACATTCGCGTATTTTGTGAAGGCATCCGGGTCGCCGGGGTTGCCGGCGAACATGTCCCAGTGGCCGGGGATCACCATGCGCGGCATGAGCGCCCCCGCTAAGTCCACGGCCTCCTGATACGTCATGTTCCCGATGCACCCGCGCCCCAGGCGCTCGGCGTCGCGCCCGTTGATGGGGAGGCAGAGCAGGTCGAACCGCCACGCCCTCAGCTTGCCCTCCAGCCCCTCGTACTTGCACGAGTCGCCGGAGTGGTAGAACGTGAACCCGCCGACCTCGAAGACGAACCCGAGGTAGGGATGCCGCCCCGTGTCCGGGTCCACGTCGAGGAACTCGTGGGCCGACGCGACGCCCGTGATCCGCGCCCCGTCGATCTCGACCGACGCCCCGTCGTCTAAGCCGACGAAGCGGTCTATGGGAATGTCCATCTCCTCGGCGAGATGCTTGCGGAGCAGGTCCGGCACGACGAACTTCGCCCCCGGCGACGCCTTGGCCAGCGCGGGCCAGGCGGGGCGGTCAATATGGTCGCTGTGGTCGTGGCTGCCGGTGATGATCGTCGCGTTCGTCACGTCCTCCGGCTTGAAAAACGGCGCCACCTGCCGGCGCGGATTGGGGCTGAGGTAGGGGTCGAGGTAGATGACGTGATCCCCGGCCTTCACGATAAAACTCATCTGCCCCAGCCACCACACCGCCATCTCGCCGGGACCGACTTCACACTTGTTGATTTCCTGGATCATGGTTTGCCCTTCATCATCGCGTGGGTTGGTTTGTCTGACTCCTCAATTTTGTCCGATAGCGGGACAAGAATCAAGTCCCGGCTGCGAAAGGGAAACTTCGCCATCCCCCGCGGATAATCTCTGGCAACGGACAGCGGAATCGGGTAGGATAATGACCCGTCGCGGCGAGACACAACGGTTGCCGAAAGAATAGGGTTCCAGATAGGAAAGGACCTGAGATGCGCACGCTACGAATCGCATGGCTTTGCCTGGTTCCCGTGTCGCTCACGTGGGGACTTGACGGGCCGATCACGACGCTCAAGCCGCTCCACCGCGAAACCCCCGTCGTCCTCGACGGCAAGGCCCAGGCGGTGATCCTCGTCCCCAACACGGACGTCGGACGGCAGGCCGGACGGATCATCGCCGAGCGAGTAAGGGCCGTCAGCAGCGTTGACCTGCCCGTCACAAGCGACCCCGCCCAGGCCGACCTGAAAACCTTGAACGTCATCGCCCTCGGCAACCTCCTTGACAATCCGGTGATTGAGCGTCTCTATTGGAACAGGTATTCGTTTGCGGACAAGCTCTATCCCGGTCCGGCGAAATTCACTCTCCGCAGCGTCTGCAATCCCTACCCCTATGCCTCCGGGAAGAACGCCTTTCTCGTCGAGGCGTCAGACGACGAGGGTATGCTGGCCGGGGCAGAGGAACTGGCCAGGCGAATCGCCGCGGGAAAGGACGTCGTCCTGCCCTGGACACTCTACCACAGCGCATACACCCCGCCCACGCCGGAAAAGCGCGCCGAGCTGCGCAAGGACTTAAAACTCTCCACGGAATTCCGCGGCTTCCACGCGGCCGTGCAGCGCTACCTCCGCACCCCCGACCCGACTCAACTCGACATGGCCAAACTCGCTCTCGATGCGATGTGCCGGACCTACGAGGAGGACCCCAAGCACCATCTGACCTGGCCGGACGAGACGACCTCCGAATGGATCATGCCCTCATGGGACGCCGTCGAGGAATCGGACGAATTCTCCGACGCGGAGCGCCTGCGTTACACGAATCTCCTGCTTCTTCAGCTTCGCTCCCAACCGCAGCATATCTTTGAATACAAGAAGTTGGAGGAGGCGACCTCCATCACCTGGAACCACATCACGTTCCCGCTGATGGGCCTCTACTTCTCGGCGCGTTACTTCCGCGCATACTATCCCGATGTGGACCGCGATGAGATCGCACTGTATTTCAAGAAGATCGAGACCTGCTTCAAAGGCCAGGAGACTTGCTGGAAGGCCCGCGAGGACTCGGCGGGTTATGTGGACATCACACCGCGTCACATGATGATGTGGTCCCTGGCCGAGAACCGCCGCACGTGGTTCGAGAAGGGCTTTCCCCTGCGCTTGGCCCAGCACCTCATGGCCTGCGGCGACCCGATGGGCTATACGGCCGGCCACGGCGACCATCCAATCGCCCGATCTCCGTCCGACGAGCGGGAGGCCCTGCCGCTCTGCTTCTACCTCAGCCGCGACGCGCGTCTCCTCTGGCGGCTCAACCAACTCTACGACGGCGCATGGCCGAATCCCTACTGGCAGGACGTGGCGCCCACGCCGCCCACGGAGATGGTCGGCCTCTACATTGACCCGATGCACCCGGAATACTATCGCTGGTCGGACAATCTGAGCGTCTATGGCACGGCCGCCGCCCCGCACAACGTGCCTCTCGAGAAGTCCTTCGACAAGCTGACCATGCGCAACGGCCTCACGCCCGAGTCGCAATACCTCGTTCTCGACGGCTTCGGACGCGGATTCCATCTGCACTACGATACCAACATGATCATCAAATACACATACGCGAACGAGGTGCTCCTCATGGATCACGACTACCTCGTCCGCAACACCACCGAGCACAACGGCCTGAGCGTGGTGCGCAACGGACGCGCCGAGGCGCTCATCCCCACGCTGGCCGCGTTGGAGGCGATGGCGAACCTGCCGGGATGCCTCATGGCGCGCACCTCGGTTCGTGACTACAACGGCATTGACTGGCATCGCACAATCCTGATGGTCAAGGGCGGGCCGGTCGCCGTCCTTGATGAGGCCGCCGCCAAGCAGCCCGGCAACTACACCCTCTGGTGCGTCTGGAAAACGCTCGACGAGGACAAGGAGGAGATCACGGACTCGCAGACCTACCGACTCTTCCGCCCCGGCTGCGAGCGCCTTCAGAACCCCTATTTTACCTTTGCGAAATTGCCGGAGGCGCGCGGCGGCGAGGCGCTCGTCTTCGACAAGAAACAGGCGGCGCGGTCCTTCGAGGTCAACCTGCCCCGCGGAACATACAGCATGACGCTGCGCGCGTACGCCACCACGGGCGGGAACGACTCGCTCTGGGTGAAACTCGACGACCAGGAGAAGGCCCTCGCCTTTCACGTCCCCAAGGACGCCTTCGGGGAGGCGAAGGGGACGTGGGACCTGACGGAACCCGCGCCGAAAATTGACGTGCCCAAGAACGGGACGCATCGCTTTCACCTCTCCCTGCGCGAAGGTCCGGGTCTGGTCCTCGACACAATCCAGATCGCCGACGCGGCGGGCAAGATGATCTTCGACCAGCGCGCCCTGGACATTGTCGCGCCGAAGGGCGAACGAGTCCGCATCCCGGACCACCGTTTCTACGTCGTCAACACCGGCGGCTCGGCGCTTCAACTCTCCCCTTGGGTCAACGCCAATCGCGAGGCGGTAAAGCGGCTGCGACAGATTGCCAACGTAAAGCTCGACCCGGCGCAGAGTTATGTCTATCAGAATCTCCTGGCGAGTACCTTCGACAAGCCGGACGCCCCGCAGGTCAAACGCCTAAGCGATCGCGCATTCGCGGCGAGAATAGGCGAGGAAGACTTCCTATTCGGCATCGGTGACCCGGAGAAACCGGAGGCATACGGCCCGCTGAGTGTCGTGGCGCGTGCGTTTGTCTTGTCCAAGGACAAACTGTGGCTGATGGATGGACGCGAGGTCAACTTTGGCGGAAAGTCCATCTTCCGATCCGACCAGCCGGAGGACAAGGAGATCGAGTGGAAGGAGGCGCCGGCGGCGGAAATCGTCGGCGCGTTTGCGCCGGCTCCGTCCCTCTCAGCGGCCGGGCCCGCGCCGGACGCGGGGCAGGTGCGCGAGGCGTGGTACTTCAAACCCGATGTCGAACTCTACCGCGAAGGCCCGGAGTTCCTGGAGACCGCCGACCTGAACGGCGATGGGCGCGACGAGATTTTTTACGGGGTGGGTAATACAATGATTGTGCTCGACGCGGCAGGCAAGGAACTGTGGCGCTTCGCCGCCACGGATCGCGTCCGCTCGTGTGCCGTGGCCGACCTCAACAAGGACGGGAAGCCGGAGGTCCTTGTCGGCTCGAACGACGAGCACGTTCACGTCCTCGATGCAACTGGCGCGGAGATTCGCTCGTGGAAGTGCGCGGTTGAACTCATCTCCGGCCAGGGGCATGGGCGTTACCCCTACGTCCAGGCGCTGGCCGTCAGCGATATCAACGGCGATGGGAACGTCGAGGTCTTGGCGGGCACGTGCAACTGCTGGCTGATTGCCTACACCACTGACGGCAACGAACTATGGAAGGACAGCGGCCAATACCACGGCGTGCGCCGGATCATCGTCGCCGACATCAACAATGACCAAAAACCGGAAATCCTCTCGGCCAATCGCTACGGGGGGATTCGCATCTATGACGGCGCAGGCAAGCGCGTCTGGGGGACGACCTCCGAGCTGGGCGACGTGAGCATGGCCCTGGGGCGGACCAAACCCGGCCCCCTGCCGACCGTGGTGAACGGTTCCTCCACCGGCGTCCTGACGGCCAAGCGTCATGGAGAGAAGGACAACGACTTTACGTTCAACAACTACGGCTTTGGCGTGAACGAAGTCGTGTGCGCCGATGTGAACCGAGATGGGCTCGATGAGGCGCTGGTCGCATCGGAAACGGGGTATGTTTACTGCCTCAATGGGCGGGGCGAGGAGGTCTGGCGGGCGGCGATGGGGTCCGTCGTGCGCGATGTGGCGGCGGGCGATATGGACGGCGACGGCGGGCCGGAGGTCCTTTGCGGGATCGAGGACGGCTCGACGCATGTCCTGTCAGGCGGCGGGGCGTCGAGGGGGGGCGTGTCGGGGGATTCCCCCGTGGCGCGTGTGGCGACCTGCCGAAAGGGGGATGGGATCATGGGCCTGGCGGCCGGGCGCAACGGGGTCCTGAAGACCATTGTATTTACAGGAAAATAGGGAGTATCCATGTCTGACGAACCGACAGAACCCAAGGCGCCATCGGGTCGCTTCGGGGCGAGTATCCGAACCCGATTGCTCTCGGGGATCGTGGTCATTGTCCCCCTGGGCATCACCGTGCTCATCCTGCGATTCCTCTTCCTGGTGACGGCGGGGTACTTGACGCCGGTCATTCAGCATGCCTTCGGGCCGCTGCCGGCGTTCTATGTGGCGGCGATCTCGGTGGTCGTGCTGCTGGCGCTGCTGTATCTGGTGGGGTTTGTGGCGACGCATATGGTGGGGAGGCGGTTGATCGGCCTGGGAGAGGCGATCCTGCTGCGCATCCCGCTTGTCAAGATCATCTATTCCGCCGCCAAACAGGCCATCGAGGTGCTCGCCACCCCGAGCGGCGCGGCCTTCAAGGCCGTTGTGATGGTGGAGTTCCCCCGGCCGGGATTGAAGGCCATGGGATTCATCACAGGCGCGATCACGTTCCCCGACGGACGGCGGCTCTACAAGGTCTTCATCCCCACCACACCCAACCCCACCACCGGCTTTCTGCAGTTCATCCCGCCGGACGAGGTGATGGAGACGACCATGTCGGTGGAGGAGGGCATCAAGATGCTCGTCTCCGGCGGGATTCTCTCGCCGGATCGGCTGACCCAGCGCCCGACGGTCCCCGCTCGCCCCGCGCCCATCCGTGAGGATCTCGCCGCAAAATAAATTCAAACGCAAGGAGACACGGCGATGAGGTTGCCGGGAATCGCGATGATTGTCGTCATCTTATGCCTTGCCCCCGTGTGGGCGCTGGAAGAGGCCGACGTGCTCTTCTTCGCCCCATTCGAGGATTCGTCCTCTGCGCAATTCTCATCGGGGCGCGGCCAGGCCCAAGTGACGGGGGGCCCCCAGTTCGGCCCGGGCCGGCGGGGCAAGGCGGTCGCGCTCGACGCCGACTCCCTCCTGACCTACGCCTTCCACGGCAACGTCCTGCCCGACGAGGGCGCGATCATGATGTGGATCAAGCCGGAGTGGCGGTCGGACGACGACAAGTTCCACCACATCTTCCGCGCCTCCACCGGCAACTTCGGCGGTAAGGCCCTCAACGCCATCATGCTCTACAAGTACATCAACAAGGACCGCCTCATGTTCTATACGTCCAACGGCCAGGAAAACGCCCCGCACGAGGGGCGAACCATCGCCGTGCGCGACGACCTGGCCCTGCCGGCCGGGGAGTGGGTGCATCTGGCGGCCACATGGAGCGCAACCCTCGCCAACACGGAGATGTATCTCTACCTCAACGGTGAGCGCGTCAGCGCCGCAGGGGGAGCGGTCTTCGTGCCGGACCGAGAACCCGAGACCTTTGCCATCGGCGGCCCCGCCGGTTCGGGCGCGACATGGTTCGATGACGTAATCGTCTTCCAGCGCCCGTTGATGGCGCGGGAGGTGCGGCAGATATTCGAGAGCTACGGCTCAAAGGCAGTCCCCGAACCGACTGACCTCCCCTTCGCATCCAAGGCCGAATTGCTGCTGCGCCCCTATGTGCTCTTTGGGCGAAATGAGCTGGTCGTGGAGGTGGACTTCCGCGGGGCGCGCCGCGATCTCGGAAAGGAACCGGGCCAGGTCGAGGTGGCCCTTTCGAGCGACGGCAAGGAGATGAAGGCGCAGGCCCCCGCGGGCGCGGACGGTGTGGCGCGTGTCACCTTCGACTATATAAAATTCCCGACCGGGCCGAGCAAGGTAGCGGCGGCGCTCCGCCGTCGTGACGGCTCGACTGTCCGAAAGGGGGAAATCACCTATACAGTCCCCGCAAGGCCCGTCTGGCTCGGAAACGACCTCGGCAAGGCCGAGAAGGTCCTGCCGCCCTGGACGCCGCTTCGCGTCAACGGCGACGCGGTCGAGATGTGGGGGAGGGAGTACACGTGCAAGGGATCGCCGCTTCCGAGCCAAGTCGTCACGCAGGAACAATCCTTGCTCCGGGAACCGATCCGGATGACCGTCCGGGCCGGAGGAAAGTCCGCGTCCCTCCAGGCCGCCCCTGCCGGCGCGTGGGAAGGGGGCGATGCCGCCGTGACGCGCCAGTGGGCAAGCGCGTTCGGTCCGTTGCAGTGCAAGACCGCAAGCCGCATTGAATTCGACGGCTTCATGCGCCTCGACATGGAACTGACGTCGACCGCGCCCAAAGCCGTTGACGAATTGGTCTTGACCGTCCCGCTTCGGCCCGAGGCGGCTACGCTCTACCATCACGCCAACGGCGAATGGACCGACCTCTCCGACGCAGGAGCCGTCGGCCCGGCGGGATGGAGCAAGGCCCTGGCGTTCGTCCCCTACGTCTGGATCGGGACGGAGAAGGGCGGACTGGCCTGGTTCTGCGAACACAAGCAGAACTGGAGCAACGCCGATGCGAATAAGGCCGTCGAGATCGCGCACACACAAGAGGGCGTTGACCTGCGCGTTCGCTTTATTGACCGTGAGACAAAGCTCGGCGAACCCATGCGTCTCACGTTCGGCTTCATGGCCACCCCCGTCAAGCCTATGCCGACGGGTTGGCGCGACTGGCGGGAGATGTCCATCAGTGCCATCCACTTGGAGGGATTCTGCAAGCAGGGCTGGGCCGCGCCGGGCTGCCGGAACATCGGTCACCTGTGGAACAACCATGTCGGGACCTTCAGTTACCTTCCGGCAAACCCGGCGGAGATGCGCGGGAAGGTGCAGCTCCTCCGCGACAACGGATGGGACGCGGTGCTCTCCTACTTCGCCCTCAATTACACCCAGGTCGGCACCCCCGACTTTCAGATCATGGAGCGGGAGTGGCGGCGCAATCCGTACACCGAGTCCTCGGCGACCAAAGACATCAGCTATGCCAGCGCCTGCAACGCGAGCACGTGGGCGGATTTCCTCGTCTGGGCAATCGCCAAGACGATGGATGAGACAGGAACCGACGGGCCTTACCTGGACTGCTCGAACCCGAACTTCTGCCGGAGCGCGGAGCATGGCTGCGCGCCGGGTCGGTATCCCCTGTTCGCCACCCGCGACATCCAGAAGCGGATCTACGCCATGGTCAGGGAAAAGCGAGGCGAGCGCGGGTTCGTTTACAGCCACATCTCCGAGAACAACATCATGACGACCTTTTCATTCAGCGATGCGGTGCTCAACGGCGAACAGTACAACCGCAAAGACCTGCGAAGCCTCACGCTGGACAAATTCCGGGCGGAGCTCAGCCCCCAGCCCTACGGCGTGCCGGCGTTTCTCCTGCCGACGCTCGTCAAGTTTCAGCCGGACAAGAAGGAGAAGATGCCCGGGGCGGAGTTCCTCGCCTTCCCGTTGCTGCACGACGTGATCTGTGTGCACGCCTGGCTGGGCCGGGAATCTCAACTGCTGAACAAGAAGATTCAAGGCATCCTGCACGACTTCGGCGTGGCGGACGCGGAGTTCCTGCCTTATTGGGACAATGGCAAGGAGATTGCTGTTTCGCCCGGCGGGGCGACCGTGAGCGCGTATCTGCGCAAGGATGGAAAGGCGGCGCTGCTCATCGCGCAGGGGGCGGGCGAGTTCCGGATCGCGCTGAACGGGCGTTTAGCGGCCCTGCGGGACCAGCCCGCTCGCGATGCCTTGACGGACGAGCCGCTCCGATGGGAGAAGGGAAAGTTGCTCTGGTCCCTCCCTGACCGAAAGGTCCAACTGGCCATCGTATCGGCGGCAAAATAGAAGTGCCGAGTATGGGTATTTGTTCTATTCCAACACTCGCAGGTCTCGCAAGCGCGGCGATCTTGCTGGCAATGCAGGGCAGGTCGCTCGCGGATGGGCGGCGCACCGAGGTTTCTATTCAGGGCGAGCAGTTTTGGATTAATGGACGCCCTACCTGCAAAGGGCGAACATGGAACGGCCATCGCATCGAAGGTCTGTTGTTTAACGCTCGGCTCGTTCAATGTATTTTCGACGACCTGAACCCGGAGACACGCGGCTTGTGGGCCTATTCCGATACAGGCGTTTGGGACGCGGAGCGCAACACCCGCGAGTTCATCGCGGCCATGCCGGAGTGGCGGCGGTGCGGGCTGCTTGCGTTCACGCTCAATCTTCAGGGCGGGAGTCCCCAGGGGTATTCCAAGGAACAGCCGTGGCACAATTCGGCGCTGACGCCCGATGGCGACCTGCGCCCGGATTACATGGCGCGCCTGGAACGCATCCTGAACCGCGCCGACGAACTCGGCATGGCGGTCATCCTGGGCGTCTTTTACTTCGGCCAGGACGAACGGCTCAAGGATGAGGCCGCCGTCGTTCGCGCCGTGGACAACACCCTCGATTGGCTCTTCGACCGCGGCTACCGCAATGTGCTGATCGAGATCAACAACGAGTGCAACGTCAGGAAATACGAGCACGAGATTCTGAAGCCCGACCGCGTCCATGAGTTGATCGAGCGGGCCAAGGTCCGGCAGCGCAACGGGCGGCGCTTCCTGGTCAGCACGAGCTATGGGGGGCGGGCGGTCCCCCGACCCAACGTCGTCCGCTGCGCGGATTTCCTTTTGCTTCACGGCAACGGGGTAAGCGACCCGCAGGGGATTGCCAAAATGGTGCAGGAGACGCGGCGCGTCGAGGGCTACCGGCCCATGCCGATTATCTTCAACGAGGATGATCACTACGACTTCGACAAGCCGCTGAACAATATGCTGGCGGCCGTAGGCGAGTACGCCTCCTGGGGATTTTTCGATTTCCGTCGAAAGGGCGAAGGCTTTGAAGAGGGATTCCAGTCGGTTCCTGTGGACTGGGGCGTCCGGTCGGCGCGGAAGCGGGGATTTTTCGCAAGAGTCAAAGAGATTACCGGAGAGTAAGATCGCATGGTCGAGATTCCCGACGTCAACTTCTTTCTCTTTGGGATCGGCCCGCGCGAGAAGTTCCTGTATCGCAACGGAAAGTTGTTCCGCGCCCGCACGGGCGAACTGCACATGGAATGGGACGCCGTTGCGGAAACCATTGACCCGACCGCATACACTGTGGAACTGAAGACCGCAAGCGGGGAGACCATACGCATCGAAGAGGATGAGGAAGGGGTGTGGCTGGACCGCAACGGCCGCCAGGAACCCCTGACGCAGGGGGCGGTGAAACTCCCGACCTTTGCAGGGCATCCCTATCGGGAACCCCTGCGCGTCACTCACCACGAGATTCTGGTGAACATCATCGGCGGGCGGCCCGTGCCGAATTTCCTGGTTTACCCCAAGCCGTGGTACCGCGACGCGGCAATGATGGCTATGGTATTGGAGAAAACCGGCAACACGGCGCTGATTCAGAACTGGGTGATGGGGCTGCGCGAACCGTTTGACCGGAACAACGCGGGCCACCGCGAGCCGGACAACCTCGGACAGGCGCTTTACATGATCTCGTTGGTCAGCGATCGGTCGCACCGTCTCGTGGACCTGATCCTGGACACCGCTGAGGAGTTTCACCACGGCGACCACATCAACGGAATCACCGACGGGGGTGAGCACCCGGCCTATCAGACGAAGTGGCTCAAGTTCGGTTTGAGGTCGTTAGGACTCAGCGATTCGTATGTCGTTCCGAACGTGGAAGACCCCTACTCGAGCCTCGTCTGGTGGGTGTATAAGGATCGAGGCCGGCCGACGAATAAGCGCTATTTCGAGTCGAATGAACTCTATCCATATCTGTCCTGGGCGGAGGCGCACTTTCACGGCGCGCCGCCGCCGATGCGCCTTGCGGGCAAGCGCTATCCGATGACCTGGGAGGCCCAGGCCAGCCAGGCTCGCTACGAGGGCATGCGCCTCATTGATCCGCAATTCGTGGAACGGAAACTCTCCGTGCCCCACACGTGGCACGCGGCGGAGATGTTTCTGTATCTGTTTGATCTGAAATAGGTTATCCCAAACCTCGATCGTCGCTGCCTTTCCCTTTCACATATTATCTGATATGCTTAACTACTGTTTTAAACGATTGTTATGCTTCTATTATTGACATTCATCCTGATTCATTCCGTGATTTCCGCCGCACTGCCCGCGCGCGTCAATATCAAGCGCTTAACTATCAGTAGCATACGGTATTATATAGGTCTGACTTATATTCGTTCGGAAGCGCCATGTCGTTGATTTTTGCGCGAGGACGAGTAAGATGATACGCGCGTACCTGTTTATCCGAGGGAGACGCCAACATGGTGGGTACCGAGCCGGTCCGCCGGACGCGAAAGACCCCGTTCATCAAGCTGTTCGACCGCACGCCGCCGGGGATCGTGTGCCCGCATTTCTACATCTTGTCCCACGCGAACGGCTGCCCCTTCTCGTGCGACTATTGCTACCTGCGGCTGACGCTACGCTACGTGGAGCGGCTGGAGGTCTTCACGAACCTCGACGACCTGCGGCGCGAGATGGCCGCGTTTCTGTCGAGCATGATCCCGGCGGTGGTGAGCTGTGGGTCGCTTTCCGACGGACTTGCCTTCGACCACATCAACGGCCTCTCGCGGCTCCTTGTCCCGATGTTCGCCAGGCAGGACCGGCACACGCTGATCTTCGTGACGAAATCGCTGAACATCGGGAACCTGCTCGATCTCGATCCGATGCCGTGGGTCGTCGCGTCCTTCTCCGTGAATTGTGACGCCGTGTCGCGCCGGTATGAGAAGGGCGCGCCGAGTCCGCGGCAGCGACTCGCGGCGGCGCGGCGGCTGAAGGACGCCGGGTGGCGAATCCGTCTGCGGCTCGACCCGCTCCTGCCGATCGAGAACTGGCAGGGCGAGTATGCGGCGATCATTGACGAGATCAACGCGCTGCAGCCGGAGATCGTGACGCTCCTCGGATTTTTTTACTTTCCCAAAATTTTGCAGCACGTCCGCGAAGGGCGGGAGATTTTCTCCTTAGCCCGCGAGATCGGCGTGGACAACCGCCGCCGCATCCCGCACCCGGCGCGCCTCGCCCTCTATCGTTTCTGCCTCGACCGCTTGTCGGTTCCCGCCGTCGGTCTCTGCAAGGAGACATTGAAGATGTACGCCGACCTTGGTCTGGACCCCGGGCATGTAACGTGCAACTGTGGAACGGGGTAAAATAACTGTCTTCGAATCACCGAGACGTGTCTGAGCCTTGCTGCGTTGGACAGGTTCCCCACCTACAACAATTGACAGTGATCCCAAGCATCGAGGAAAAATAGCGCCCTGTCGGCATGCGCCGACATGGCCTGAACTCCGGCGAGTTCGGCTGCGACCCCCAAGCGGGTTGATTTCGCCGCCTCGGCTGTGGTAAACTCAACCTGTGTGGACTGTCCCATCGGACCGGAGAGGCGTTGACATGACCGATCAGGAAAACGAACTTTCCCCCGCAACCAAGCGACTGCAAAAGCTGGCGAAGTCGAGGCTGTACGACGAACTCGAATCCGCCTGGCTCGAGACCGTCCAGGCCGACCCGCGATGCGCCGACGACCTCTTTCCCGTCTTTGACCTGCTCGTTCGCCGCGGGGACACCGAACTGGCCGAGTCGCTCCTCAGCTACCTGCTGATCGAGCAGGCCGAGCGGCTCGGCGCGAAGGACGCCGTGGCGACGATCGCCAAGGCCGCGGCCCGGCTGCCCGGCAGCGCCTCGCTCCGCGGGGAGGCCGTCGAGCTTTACCGCAGCGCCCACGCCTCCCGCCCCGCCGTCGAGGCGATGATCCAGGCGACGGTCGCCGCTGACGATACGCCCCTGCCCGACGCCATCGCGCGCCTTGAGAAACTCCTTGCCCTGGAACCAGGAACATATATCCTGGACGAGAAGGCCCCGGGCCGCGTCGTCCGGTTCGACGAGGAGGCCAAGGCGCTGGTCGTCGAATTTGCCGACGGCGAAAGGCGGTATGATGCGGCCTCGATCAAGGGATTGCTGATCCTCGATCCGAACGACTTCCGCGCCCTGGCCGCGTTCGATCGGCCGCGCCTGCAGCGGCTCGCCGCGGAGGACCCCGGCGAGCTGGTGGCTGCCCTCATGCGCGCCTTCGGCAGGGAGCTGACCTACCGCGACATCCGTGAGCGGCTGAAGGACGTCCTCGACGTCTCGTGGAATACATGGTGGGCGGACGCGAAGGTGAAGATCAGGCGCTCGCCGTGGCTCGATGTCTCCGAGGGGACGCAGCCGAAGTTCACCCTCCGTCGCGCACCGGTGGCCGTGGAGGAGCGCATCCGCGAGGATTTCGACTCGGCGAAGTCGAGCGAGAGAAAGTTGGCCACGGTGCTCGACTACGTGGAAGGCATGAAGGGGGAGGACCGAGACGTCCTCCAGCGCTTCGCCGCGAATCTCGCGTCCATCATGCGGGATGCCGTGGCAACCGAACCGGCGGTCGCCGTTGCGGGGCTGGCCGTCATCCACCACCTGCACGAGCGATTCCCCGATCTTCCACCGGAGGCCCTTCCATCGTTGGCGGAGGTTCTTTCGGTCCTACGAGACCCATCCGACACGCTCCGGTTCACTCAGGACGACCGCCTGTCGTCGCGCGTCCTTGCGTTCCTCCGCGCCTCGCTTCCCGATCGGTGGCATGAGTGGTATGCGGGGGCCCTGCCCGGCGCTTCGGCGGCGGCATGTGACCTGATCGCCCAGGAGATTGTCAAGGCTGGGCATGAGGACGCGCTGAAGGCCGCGGCGTCGCGGGTCGTGGCGGAGCCGGAGCGAGGCCCCCTGGCCCTCGTCTGGCTCTGGAAGGCGGTCGGCGCAGGCGAGCACCCGAACGCGCTCCAGCACATTGACGGGGTGGCCGTGCTGCTGGGCCTTCTCCGTCTGGCCCACGATACGAAGCGGAAGGGTGGGCGGGACGAGGGGGCGCTCGCAGAGATTCGAGGGGCGCTGTCGGCGAGGGAGTATGCCACGGTCCGGCGGGTCGTCTCCGAAATCGGGGCGCACCGGGCGCAGGAGGTTCGGGACGCCGCCGAGCGAAATCTGGGGCTGAGCGATCACGCCAAGGCGGAAATCCTCCATGCCCTGTATGAAACGCACGGGGATTTGTTTAAAGAAATTGTGCCGCCCTGGGAGGAGGAGGTCATCTACACCACGCGGGAAGGTCTCCAGCGCCGCCGAGAGGAGCATGCCCGTCTGGTGAACATTGATCTGGACCAGGCGGAGAGGGACGTCGGCAGGGCCGCGTCCTTCGGCGACCTGAGCGAGAACGCCGAATACACCGCCGCCCTGGAGCAGCGGGACCGCCTGGCGCGGAAGGCGGGGATGATGGTGGCGGAGCTGTCGAAGGCGCGGGCGATCACGCAGGCCATGGTCCATACCGATCACGTCACCGTCGGCGTGCGGGTAAAGACCCGGAACCTGAACACCGGAGCGGAGGAGATATTCACCTTCCTCGGTCCGTGGGACGCCGACGCGGAGAAGGGGATTTACTCCTACCTCGCGCCTCTGAGCCTGGCCTTTATGGGCAAGACCGTCGGGGACACGGTGTCCTTCAGCGTGAACAGTGACGAGCGGAAATGGGAGGTCGTCGAGATCGCCAGCGCAATCTGATTGTTCGGGAGAAGAGATATGTCTTGCGGGAAGAAACGGACAGATGGGCTGTGCGGGGCTGCGGTTGCGCTCCAGGCCCGGCAATTGTTGGGGGCGATCTGCGTCCTCGGGGGGGCCGACTGCCCGTTGATAGGGAAGAAAAAGGCGGATACATTTCTCAAGAAGATCAAGGCCGACCCGACCGTCGCCATCCGTCTGGAGTCCGACGCCGACGCGATCTCGCACTACACGTCCCTGAGCGATGAGGACTACGCAAACCTGGATAAGGAAACCGTGTTCAACCGGAAGCGCGACCTCGATGTCCTGCAGCGCCTGGGGCTTGCCCCCGGCGACACGCGGCGGTCGCGCTGCCTGATCGAGCTGCTCTTCCAGCGCATTGAGACGCCCGACGGCATCTGCGCGTACGACACGTCCGGATGGGAGGGCTGCCCGCAGGCGCGGAGCGGGGCCTACGAGAGCGTCCGCGCAAAGGGATGGAAGGCGGTTGTCTATGACCGGCCTGAGGAGGAGAAGGCCGACTATCGGCGGCGGAGCGTGGAGCGCATTGAGAAGGACGGGCGGCTATTCATCCGCCCGCATCACCTGATGTGCCTGAGCTGCTGGGTAGGTGGCAGCGGCGGGGAGGGATTGCGCGGGAACGATACGCTGGCTGAGATTTACCGGCGGGTCACGAAAGACCCGGATGTTCGGATCACCCTTGTTGAAGGCTGCTGCGAGGCGTGCAACTGTTGCGACGGATTTCACCCCGAGACAACCCGATGCGTCCACGCCTGCGGCCTGATTCGTGATTACAAGAAGGACCTGGACGTCTTCCAGAAACTCGGCCTCATGCCCGGCGCGACGCTCTCCGCCCGCGAGGTGTTTGGGCTGTTGTATGAGCGCATCACATCTACAAGGGAGATATGCGGCTACGGCGACGGTGTCGTCCGATCGGAGGAGTGGCGGATCTGCGGCGGGCCGGACGGCAATGCAGGCTACGCCAAGGCTCGCGACATGTGGATACGCTAAACCAGCATAATATTGAGGCTTGCATAAGTAAAGGAATGAGAGAATGTCCGAGTAGCCTGCGGCGGCACGAAGACGCGGACTAAAAACCGCGGCTACAAATGCGATTTTTCACGGCTTATCCAACCCAAACCGCATTGCCAACTCCGCCGGCGCAGCGATGGACTTCAGCGTCTCGACCATTAAATGTTGCATGCGGCGGAGCGCCTTCAGATCGGACGCCGCGATGTTCCTTTCCTGGTCCGGGTCGGACGGGAGATGGTACAACTGCGTCTCGTTTTTTCCGCCCGCCGTGTTCGCGTTCTTCGGACCGACCAGCCGCCGCGTCCCGTCGAACGGTCCCCAGTCGTCGGAACTCCACTTGCTCTTGATAAGTGAGTAGGAATAGAGCGGCGGGTTCGATGGCGCCACTCCCTGGAAGAGGACGTACTCCTTGTCCGTGATATTGCACGTGCACCGGAACTCGCCGAAGAGGATCGCGTCCCGATTGTCCTTTGCGTCGGGGTCTTTCAGCCAGGGAATGATGCTCTGGCCGTGCAGATTGTCGGGAACCTCCGACCCCAGGCCCACGGCCTCCATGATCGTCGGGAAGAAGTCAATCGGCTGGACGAACTGCCTCGGTTTCGTCCCGTGACCGAGCTCCGGATGCCAGACGATCAGCGGGATGTGCGAGATCTCGTCCATCAGGACCCAGTTTTTCCCCGTGCGGCCATGGCTGCCGTTGTGTGTGCCGTGGTCGGTGGTCAGGATGATCATCGTTTTGTCCATGATCCCCATGGCCTCCACCTGGTCAATGAAGTGGCCGAACCACCGATCGAGCATCGTAATCTCACCGGCGTACTGAGCCTGCACCTGCTTCAGTTCGGCCTCCGTCAGGTTCCCCTTCACAGGGGCGTATGGGGCGCAGACGAATTCCCTTCCGTTGTAATGCGGGTCGCCGTAAAGGTTTATGTAGTGCCGCGGCGGGTCCCACGGCTCGTGTGGGTCGAAGGAGTCAATCATTAGGAAGAAGTCCTTGTGCGCGGCGTTGTGCTGAATCCAGCGCGTCGCCCGCGAGAAGACCTGCGGGCTGAACCAATCCCTCTCCTCCCTGCGAAAGTACTGACAATTGCGGAAGTGCGGCTCATCCGCCCGGTTGTGCGGGGGATAATCCAGCGCCCGGTGCTCGAACTGCACGTCGGCGTCGGTGATGTAGCCGTCGCGCTCCTGTCCGCGCACGAGGTCGAAGCCGGTAAAGTCGGCCCAGTAGTTCCCTGCATCGCGGCCCCAGTGGTGGTAAACGTCGGTGATGAAGTAGGACACCTTTCCCGCAGCGCGGACCTTCCCCGCCACGGTGACATCGGTCGGCTCCAGCCCGCCCCAGCCTCGCCAGGGGAACTCGTACCGCCCCGTGGCGATGTCGCGCCGGCAGGGCAGCGTCGGGTAGGACGCGCAATACGCATTTTCAAAAACCGCCGACCTCTCGGCGAAGCGATTGATGTTCGGGGTGTGAATCCACTCGTTGCCATAGGCGCCCGAGTGGTCGCGCCGCCACGTATCGCAGACGATCAGAATAACGTTCACGATTCTTCTCCTCTTGATCCCAATTTCCGCATCCAAACGCCATGCCAGTTTGAGCAGCACTTATAATGCCGCCGAAGACCACATGTCAAGAGCGGGGATCACAGACGGTGTTGATGGATCGCTTTTCTGTTGACAGCTATGGCCCCGCCGCATACCATTCCGGAAGGCATGTGTCTTCTGGCAGGAGTCCATCGAATGAGAACAGTCACCGAGCCGAGCCGCGAGATACCCGTTTTCCGTGAGGTGGACGTCCTTGTCTGCGGCGGCGGGCCCGCCGGCGTGGGTGCGGCCATTGCTGCGGCGCGACATGGCGCAAAGACGTTGATCGTGGAATATCACAACTGCCTCGGCGGCATGGCCACGAGCGGGATGATGAACCGCCTGGGCCCCTACCACGACCAGGAGAAGATCATACTCGGCGGCATCCCGTGGGAAGTGGTCGAGCGCCTCGCGGCGATGGGTGCGGCCCCCATGCCGGCGCCCTGCCCGCGTGATGAACCTGATCTATACTGGATCCCCTTCGACCCCGAGGCCCTGAAATACATCCTCGACCAGATGGCTGAGGAGGCAGGGGCCGCGACGCTGTTTTATTCCCACGCCGTTGCCGTCTTCGGCGAACCCGGCCGACCGCAGGGCGTGATCGTCGAAAGCAAGTCGGGCCGCCAAGCTATCCCTGCGAAGATTATCATTGACGCCACCGGAGATGGCGATGTTGCCGCGGCCGCCGGCGCGGACTTCGAGAAGGGGCGACCGGGCGACGGCCTGATGCAGCCCATGACGCTCCTCTTCAAGATGGCGAATCTCGATCGGAACAAGACAAAGGATTACCTGGTCAACAACCGGAAGCGCATCTTCGAGGAGGCCAAGGCGAGAGGCGAGAATCTGCCGCCCTACATCGGCCCCGGCACGGACTGCCTGCTGCGCGCCGACGAGACCTTCTTCAACACCGATCAGGTCTTCGGCCACGACGGCGCGAACGCGAAAGATCTGAGTGAGGCCATGATCGCCGCGCGGCGCTTCATCTGGCAAAGCATGGAATACGCAAAAACGAATATTTCCGGATACGAGAATGCCTATCTCTCAGCCACGGCGGCCCAGCTCGGTGTACGCGAGAGTCGCCGGGTTGTAGGCGAATACATACTCACGGCCGAGGATGTCCTAAGCGCACGGAAATTCGACGACGCCATCGCCCGCTACGCCTGCTGGATTGACATCCACACAATCGCCCCCTCCCAGAAGCCAGGGCCGTACTCCGGCAAAGGGCCGGAGCCGGGAACGTCGTACGACATTCCTTACCGATGCCTCGTTCCCAAGGGCTTGGACAACCTCCTCGTCGCCGGCCGATGCTTCTCCGCCACCCACGAAGCCTTCGCCTCCGCCCGCATGATCCCCTGCTGCATGGCCATGGGCCAGGCGGCCGGCGCGGCGGCGGCGCTCTCGGCCGCGCAGGGCGTCCAACCGCGGTTCCTGGATATCAATATGCTCCAGGACACGCTGCGACAGGATAATGCCAAGGTATAGGCGGGTTGACCGGGGCGGCCCTAACGATCCTTGCGTCGCCCCCCCAAGTCTTGCTTCACTTTTCCACTCACTTGTGCTACATTTCGGATATGGAACTCGATGACGTGGGACATTCTCCCGCTCTTGGCGGCGGATGTCTGCGGGCATAATGCCGACAGGCGACCACCTGCACGATGATTGAATATGCTTGGAGAGAGAAACGATGAGCAACCAGACCAGGATGGATTCTGCGGAGGAGGCCCCTGTCCCCTCAGGCGCGGTCGAAGCGGCGCGGCGGGTATTTCTCGTCGGCGGCGTGCTGGGCGCATTGTGGACCGGCTTTATCTACACGCCGGTCCTCTATTGTGTGAGGGAGCAGGACTTTGAGAAGGACAAGGCGAGAAAGAGCAGCCGCCCCTTCGGCGAGTACTATGCGGAGAAGTCCCTGGACGCCTTCATTGCCGATGAAACCAAGGACCGGCTCATCCGCGTCGAAGGCGAGAAGTGGAAGAAATTCTTCGACAGCGTCGAAACCGCCAACGCCGGGGGCGGTGGGCCGGAATGGGACAAGCGCTTCGGGTCGAGTTACGCGGAGAACAACCTCTACTTCCGGCCCGACGAGAAGCCGCTCGACGAGCTGTCGAACAAGCTATCCGAGGAGGATGTTTTCTTCTACCTCCTTCTGCAAGACAGCGACAGGACGAGGTATCTGAGCGTCGCCTATGTCCACTCCACGGACCTGCACATTGCGCCCTGGGCGGTGTCGAGGCCGCTGCGCGCCTGGAGCCCGGCCTTTCTTCTCGTGGGGCTTCTGGCCTATATATTTCTTCCCTGGCCCAGACATCCGGCAAGCGCCATTCGCTACAGCCTGATTCGCGGCGGCATCCTGCCCGACATCGTCGGCGTCGGCGTGGCGGGCGTATTCTTTGCGCTGCCCATTCTCGTCCTGTCGGGGGGCGGCGGGCCGCGTATCGGAGGCGCGCCGCTCGACTTCTCGACAGGTGCGGCTTATTTCACGCTCGTCTTCTGGGCGATGGGACTCTTTGCGATTGCGATCATCGCGGTCGCGGCCTCGTATTGCTCGTATCAGGTCGTGGTCCTTTCGGACGGGCTCCGCGCCTCCTCTCTGTCCGGCGTTCGGGAGGTCCGCTTCTCCGATATCGAAAGGGTGGAATTGATCGAATACAGACTTCCGCGCTGGATGCTCTACGTGGCCCTTCTGGCGAGAAATCCCTCCCTTGCCGGGCTGACGATGGACGTGCAGAGCGGCATCAGCATCCGGCTCAAGAACGGCGAGATGTGGCGTCTCTGGCTCAGGGGGCTGATTGGCGAGGAGCGGCTCCTTCCCGCGTTGCGGGCGGGAGGCGTAACAATCGCCCCTGAATTGGAGGAACTGGTGGGGCAGGATGCCGGCGAGGCGTCGGGCGAGGACGCATCGCCTTCGCCAAGGCGATGGCTGATCCAGGCGATCTTCGGCGCGCTGACTGTCGTGTTTTGCGTGTGGCTGTATTCCTGGCTCGGCGAGCCCCCGCCGGTTCACAGGCCGCCGATCGAAACGGCCCTGCCGTCGGCCGTGATCCTGCGCGAGCAGAGCAGACTGATGGGTGAAATGGACAAGGTGCAGAAGGCCCTTGCATCGGTCGTGCAGCGCATGCAGAAGGCCCGCCCGGAGGAGTCCGACGGGCTGATGCGCGAGGCGGAGGATCTGAAGAAAAAATTCGACGAACTCCACGAAGAGTTCCAGGCGCTCTCCAAACCCAAGGCGGCGCCGAAACCGGAAGACCGTGGGCATAATCCGGGCTGATGCACGGAACATCATCTTCACTTGCTGCGCCCGTTGTGGTAAACTGATGTCATGGTTCCCGAACCCGCAGAACAATCCCTGGCTTTGGTTCTTCCGGACCCGGCGGAGGTGCGGCGCGTAATCGAAAAGATCGGCGCGCCGAAGTACCGGGCCAGACAGGTCCTCTGCTGGATCTACAGCCGCCGCGCCCAGGGCTTTGAGGAAATGACCGATCTGCCGGCGGACCTCCGCAAAGCGCTCGCCGAGCGCATCTCGGTCCAACCGCTTAAGATCATCAAGATGCAGACGTCGCAGATTGACGACACGACCAAGTTCCTTTTCGAGCTGCTCGACGGCAACCGGATCGAGAGCGTCTTCCTCCGCGACGGCCGGCGCAAGACAGCCTGCATCTCCACGCAGGTCGGCTGTCCCCTTGCGTGCCAGTTCTGCGCCACGGGCAAGGGCGGGTTTGTCCGCGACCTGTCGCCCGCGGAGATCGTGCACCAGGTCCTCGCCATGGAACGGGCGCGGGAGCGGGTGACGAGCATCGTCTTCATGGGCATGGGCGAGGCGCTCCTGAACACCGACGCGGTCATCGGGGCCATCGAGATCCTCACATCGAAGGACGGCCTTGGCATCTCGTCGAAGCGCATTACCGTCTCGACGAGCGGCGTTATCCCGGGCATCAAGCGCCTCGCGGAAAGCCCGGTGAAGGTGAACCTGGCCTGGTCGCTGAACTCGCCCTTCAACGGCGAGCGATCCAAACTGATGCCCGTGAACAAACGCTATCCCATCGAGCCGGTGATGCAGGCGCTCAAGGACTACGCCGCTGTCTCGGGCCGGGAGGTGTCCGTCGAATATGTGGTCCTCGAGGGGGTGAACATGTCGCGCGACCACGCCGAGGCCCTGGCGGAGATCGCCAAAGAGATCGGCGCGAAGGTGAACCTGATCTCCTATAACCAGATCGAGGACGAACGGTTCGCGACGCCCCCTCCCGAGGATGTGGTCCGATTTCGCCATCACGTGAAATCGGCGGGCGTCTTCGTCACGATCCGTTTCCGCCGCGGGCGGGACATTGCCGCCGCCTGCGGGCAGCTCAGAGCGAGGGATTGAATGGCGTCGAAGCTGAAACTCGTGGCCTTCGACATCGAAGGGACCCTGACCGTTGATCCAACAATTTGGGAGATCATGCACCGCAAGCTGGGCACGTGGGAGAGCCACGGCTGCCCCTATTGGGAGCGCTTCCGGCGCGGCGAGTTCGACTATGACACCTTTGCGAGAATGGACGTGGGCGTCTGGAGGGGCGCGCCGTATGAGTTGCTCCGCAAATCGGCCCAGGAGGTGGGATACGTCCCCGGCTGCGGCGAGGTCATGCGGGAGCTGCACGGGCGCGGGGTTATGGTCTGCGCCATCTCGTGCGGGCTGGACGTCCTGTCGCAGCGGATGAGCGATGAGTTCGGCATCGAGCACCACTTCGCCAACACGGCCGTACACGACAACGGGACGCTGTCCGGCGAGCTGCGGATCAACGTGCCCTTCGGAGAGAAGGGGCGGGTCCTTCGCGAGTTCCTCGAGAGAATGAACATCCGCCCGGAGCATGTGGCGGCGGTGGGCGATCACTATATTGACATCCCGATGTTCGAGCTGTCGGGGTTTTCCATCGCATTCAACTCAAACGAGCCCGAGACGAATCAGGCCGCGACGCGCCGCGTGACGGCGGATAGCCTGACGGCGATCCTCAAGCATCTGCCGCTTTCGTGAGAATCGGAGGTTTTGATCAGGGAAGGGTAAGCCCATGCCGATCCAGACGATGTGTCCGCAGTGCAGTCAGCCGTACAATCTGAAGGACGACCTTGCCGGCAAGACGGTGAAGTGCAAGAAGTGCGGCCGGACGTTCACCATACCGAAGGCCGGCCCCCCCTCTGCCACGCCTCCCGCCCAGCCACAGCCGGCGCCCCCACCGACGGGCGCGGAAATCCAGTTCACTTGTCCGCAATGCGGCGGCAAGGTGAGCATCACACCGGATATCCAAGGGCAAGCGGTCACCTGCCCCTACTGCAACAAGATAGTTACCGCCCCAGGCGAGGAGACGCCTGAGGCGATAGCGGCAGCGCTCGCGCGCGAGGCGGCGGCCCACCCACCCGCGCCGCCCATGCCGCCAACGCCCCCTCCCGCCGAGGCGCCGCCCCCGGCGCAGCAGCCCGCCCCGCCGCCTGTGCGGCCTGCGCCTGTCGCCGGCCAGCAACCGCCCGCGCCCCCGCAGCCGGAGGCGCAGGCCGAGGAGGCCAAGGGCGGTGGATTCTTCAAGAAGGCGCTCATCACCCTCGCGGCGCTTTTAGTCGTCATCGGGATCGGCCTGGGCGGCATGTTCGGCTATCGGCATCTCCACGAGATGAACCCCGCCACGCACCTGCAGCGCGCGAAGGAGGCCATGAACGCCTCGAACTTCGACGCGGCAAAAAGGGAATTTGAAAAGGCGATTGAGCTGAAAAAGGATGGCCCGTATATCGAGGCGGAAGTCGGACTGGCGGAAATGTTCGAAAAAACCAACCAGCCGGAGGAGGCCATCAAGGCATACAAGAAACTCATCGAGCTGGACAAGGGCAATACCGCCCA
Source organism: Planctomycetota bacterium (assembly GCA_040755855.1). Lineage (GTDB taxonomy): Bacteria > Planctomycetota > Brocadiia > JAADGH01 > JAADGH01 > JAADGH01. The sequence goes on from JBFMAD010000001.1 coordinate 55,360, forward strand.
CTACCAAACACTCGGAAAAATCTACGAGAATCAGGGCAAACGCAAGGAGGCCATCGAAATCTATGAAGGGGCCGTAGTCATCCGGAAGGATGATCCGGCCGGCTACCGCAGCCTGGCGGAGGTGTGCATCAAATGGGCGGACGAGTGCAAGGACCCGAAGGAGGCCGCCTTCTTCATTGACAAGGCCATCGTGATGTGCAACGAGATTCTACGGCTGGAGCCGAAGGACGATGCGACGGTCGTCGCCTCCGGCTTTCTGCTCATGAAGAAAGGCGATGCGCCAAAGGCCGAGGTCCGCTTCAAGGAGGCGCTCAAGATCAACAAGGACAACGCCAGGGCGCACCACGGTCTCGGCCAACTCTATAAGAACCGGGCCTTCTATGAACCCGCGTTTCAAGAGATGCAGGAGGCCCTTCGTCTCGACCGCAGCCTCATGGATGCGCGTCTGGACATCGCCGAAATCTATGTCACGCTGGGAAAAGGGAACGAAGCCGTCGCGTGGTGCAAGAACGTCGCCGACATGCTGCCCAAGAGCTCCAAGGCCCACCAATACCTGGGGAACGTGTATTTCAACAACAACATGCTCGACGAGGCCGCCACCGCGCTGAAGAAGGCCTGCGACCTCGACCCCGGCAATGCGGAGGCGCAAACCCTGTTCACCCAGGTCCAGCAGCGTGGAGGCAAGCCGAAAAAGTAGGCGGACATCACAGCCTCGACCTAAAAACTGTTGACAATAAGAGGGCGCAACGCTAACATGATGGTCTTATGGTCCGACCATCGGGCCTTACCCATAGTGAGGATGCTTCATGTCGCAACAGACCGTGCGAGTTCGCTTTGCGCCAAGCCCGACGGGATTTCTCCATATCGGCAACGCGCGGACCGCCCTCTACAACTGGCTCTTCGCCCGGCACGAGCGGGGCGTGTTCATCCTCCGCATCGAGGACACCGACCGCGTCCGCTCCACCCAGGAGGCGATCGCGAAGATCTTCGACGCCATGAAATGGCTCGGCCTCGACTGGGACGAGGGACCGTACTTCCAGAGCGAGCGCCTCGACCTCTACCGCGAGTGGGCCAAGAAGCTCCTCGACGCCGGCAAGGCATACGAGTCCACCGACGCGGAGAAGGGCACGGCCATCAAGTTCCGCATGGAGCACGCCGCTGCGGGATTCGACGACCTGCTGCACGGACGGATCAACTTCGATGCGTCGCTCATCGAGGATTTTGTCCTCCTGAAATCCGACGGATTCCCGACCTACAACTTCGCGTGCGTCGTGGACGACTGCCTGATGAAGATCACGCACGTGATCCGGGGCGACGATCATATATCCAACACGCCCAAGCAGTTAGCGTTGTTCGCGGCCTTCGGCGCCGAGCCGCCGAAGTACGTCCACCTGCCCATGATCCACAAGGAGGGCGGCGGCAAGGAGAGCAAGCGCGAGGGCGCGCAGTTCGTCGGGACCTACCGCGAGGCGGGATTTTTGTCGGATGCGCTTGTTAACTTCCTGGCGCTCCTGGGGTGGTATCCCGGCGAGGACAAGGAGGTCATCTCGCGTCAGGAGATGATCGCCCGGTTCACGCTCGAGGGCCTGAGCAAGACGCCATCGCAGTTCAACCTGGCCAAACTGGAGTGGATGAACGGCGCATACATCCGGGCCATGTCGCCGGCGGAACTTGCGGCGCAGCTCGACCCGTTCCTGCAGGGAGCGGGCATTGTGATTGACGAGTCGAGGCGTGAGTGGTTCGTGCAACTTGTCGCGCTCTACCAGGAGCGCCTCAAGAACCTGAGCGAGTTCGCGGAGAAGACGCGCTTCTTCTTCAGCGACGATTTTGAGTACGAACCGGACGCGGTCGAGAAGGTCCTGAAGAAGGACTCGGCGGCAGCCGTCCTGAGGGAGTCCCGCGCGGCCGTGGCTGCGTTGAACGATCTCTCGATCGAGGCGTTGGAGGGCAGTCTGCGCGGCGTGGCGGAGAGGCTCGGCGTGGGCTTCAAGAAGGTCGCCCAGCCGCTCCGTGTGGCCGTGACCGGCGGGACGGCGAGCGCCGGGCTGTTCGAGACGATGGCCCTGCTGGGCAAGGAAACGGTCCTCCGGCGCGTGGATAGAGTTATTGAGAAGCTGAACTCTCTGTAGAGGGATCGCATGTCTTCGCTCTTGGTGGTTGGCTCGGTTGCGTTGGACACGGTGGAGACGCCGCACGGGAAGTTGGAGGGCGGCCTCGGGGGGTCGGCCGTGTATTTCTCCTATGCGGCCAGTTTCTTCACCCGCGTCCGACTGGTCGGCGTGGTCGGCAGGGATTTCCCGAAGAAATTCGTTGATCTGATCAAGGGCCGCAACGTGGACGCCGCCGGCCTGCAGATCGTTGACGGAAAGACGTTCCGATGGAGCGGGGCCTATGAGGGGGCCATGAGCCAAGCCGAGACGAAGCGGGTGGAACTGAACGTCTTCGGCGATTTCCAGCCGGAGATCCCGGAGTCGTTCCGCGATTCGGAGTTCGTCTTCCTGGCCAACGGCAGCCCCGTGACCCAGAAGCATGTCCTCGAACAGATGACGAACCCGAAATTCGCGGTGGCCGACACGATGAACCTGTGGATCGAGACGACGCGCGACGCGCTCCTCGATCTCCTGAAGGTCGTGGACGGCATCGTCCTCAACGACGGAGAGGCGCGGATGCTCACCGGGGAACCGAACCTTCTCCGGGCCGCCCGGAGGATTCAGGCCCTGGGACCGCGACTCGTGGTCGTCAAGAAGGGCGAACACGGGGCGATGCTGGTCTCCGAGGACATGGTCCTTGCCCTGCCGGCCTACCCCGTCGAGACGGTCAAGGACCCGACGGGCGCGGGCGACAGCTTCGCCGGCGGCATGATGGGATACCTCGCCGAGCGCGGGCAGGTCAGCGACGGCAGCCTGAAGAAGGCCCTGGCCTACGGAACAATGTGCGCGTCGTTCAACGTCGAGGACTTCAGTCTTAACCGATTTCAGCAGATCGAGCGGCGGGATATTGACGAGCGCCTTGACGAATACCTTTCAATGTTGCGGATCAAATGAAACAAATCCGAAGTTTTGTGGCCGTGCATCTAAACGACGCGACCCGCGCCGCCATCGGGGAGGCGCAGGGGAGGCTGAAGGCGTCCGGCGCGAAGGTGAGCTGGGTCCGGCCCGAGGCCATGCACCTGACGCTCAAATTCCTCGGCGACATTGACGCGGAGAAGGTGTCGGACTTCGCCGGGGCGCTTGACGAGGCGGCCCAAAACACCGAACCTTTCCGCTTCGCCGTCCGCGGATTGGGGGCCCTGCCGAGGCTGGAGCGCCCACGGGTGATCTATGCGGGGGTGATCGACGAAGGAGGGGTTCTGGCGCCCCTGGCCGGCGCCGTGGACGAGTGGATGGCGGAACTCGGTGTGGGGCGGGAGGACCGCGACTTCAAGGCGCACATCACCCTGGGGCGGGTGAAATCCCCGAAGGGTACCGGGACGCTTATTGACATGGTCCGCGCCGGAGCGGAGGATGACTACGGTTCTGTAGAGGTGGACCGTGTCTATCTGATGATGAGCGAGCTCAGGCCCGCCGGAGCGGAGTACACCGTCTTGCACGAGGCAAGACTTCAGGCAAAACAGGGGGAGTGACCCCATGGACAACCCAGTTCCCTTGAGAGGAGCGGAGCGACAACATGGCAAAGAATGACAAGCAAGAGAATGGCGAGGACAAACAGCGGCAGCAGGCGCTGGAGCGGGCCGTGTCGCAGATCGAGAAGCAATTCGGCAAGGGCAGCATCATGAAACTGGGCGAGGGGGTCGTCATGGATGTCCCCGCCATCAGCACCGGCGCGCTTTCGCTCGACCTTGCCCTGGGGGTCGGCGGCATCCCGCGCGGGCGGGTGACGGAGATCTACGGCCCCGAGGCCACAGGCAAGACCATGCTCGCCCTCCAGGTGACGGCCAACGCACAGCGGGCCGGCGGCGTCGCGGCATTCATTGACGCCGAGCACGCCCTTGACCCTGACTTTGCCCGGCGGCTGGGAGTAAACCTCGACGAGCTTCTGGTCAACCAGCCCGACAGCGGGGAGCAGGCGCTCGAGATTACCGAGATGCTCGTCCGCAGCAACGCGGTGGATGTCATCACCGTGGACTCGGTGGCGGCGCTCGTGCCGCGGGCCGAGCTCGCCGGCGAGATGGGCGACGCCACCGTCGGCGCCCAGGCCCGGCTCATGTCGCAGGCCATGCGCAAGCTGACGGCGGCGATCAACAAGTCCCGCACGTCGGTGATCTTCGTCAACCAGGTGCGCGAAAAGATCGGCGTCATGTTCGGCAGCCCGGAAACGACCCCCGGCGGGCGCGCCCTGAAGTTCTACTCCTCTGTCCGCATCGAACTGCGCCGCGTGGGGAGCATCAAGGACGGCGACAGCGTCATCGGCAATCGCGTCCGGGCGAAAGTCCAGAAGAACAAGGTGGCCGCGCCCTTCAAGTCCGCTGAGTTCGACATACTCTTCGCCTGCGGCATCTCCCGCGAGGGGGACGTGCTCGACCTGGCCATCGGGGCCCAGTTGGTCGAAAAGAGCGGCGCGTGGTTCTCCTACGGCGACATGCGCCTGGGCCAGGGCCGAGAGCACGCACGAGAGTTCCTGAAAGCAAATGCCGATGTCATGCAGGAACTGGAGACTAAGTTGAAGGAAATGCGCCTCCCGGCAAAGTCCGCGTCGGAGGAGCCGGAATCGGAGGAAACGGCGACGAATGCGACGAATGAGTAAAACCGTCATTTTCATCGTCTTGATCCTCCTGGCCGTCCGTCTGCCGGCGCAGGACGACGCGCTCACGCTGGAGAAGGCCCTCATCGCCGCCAGCGAGAAGGTCAGCCCCGCCATCGTCAGCATTGACATGACCGGCGCAAAGGGCGTCCTCGAGGACGACTTCTTCGGCGAGGGACAGCAGAGCCAGCGACGGGTCCGCGGGATGGGATCGGGAGTCATCATTGACGAAGACGGCTTCGTCCTGACCAACGAGCACGTCATCCACGGGGCGAAGAACGTCAGCGTCTTCACTGCCGACGGAAAGAAGTTCGAGAACGTGAAGGTGGTGAAGACCGACCCGAAGATTGACCTGGCCGTCCTGAAGATCGAAGCCGACCAGAAGTTCCCCGTCGTGGAATGGGGCGATGCGTCGAAGGTGCGGAAGGGCCAGCTCGCCATTGCCTTCGGCAACCCGCTGGGCATCTCCACCGGCGCCGACTCCACCATGACCCTGGGCATAGTCAGCGCCCTGAACCGGACCCATATCGAGCGCGACGCGAAGGGGAAGGAAATCAAGAGGCTGGAGAACATGATCCAGACCGACGCCGCCATCAGCATGGGCAACAGCGGCGGCCCCCTCACCGACATCCAGGGCCGGATCATCGGCATCAACACGATGATCGCCTCGCTCACCGGCGGGTCGGAGGGCATCGGCTTCGCCGTGCCCTTTGACGACCGCACCAAAAAGATCATCGAAGAGCTCAAGGCCGAGCATGAGGTGGTCTATGGGACAATCGGCGCGGAGTTCCGGGCCATGACCCCTGACTTCGCCAATGCGCTGAAGGCCCCGCCCGGCAAGGGCGTCCTGGTCTCCGAGATCGCCGAGGGCGGCCCGGCCGCGAAGGCGGAGATCAAACAGTTCGACGTGATCCTCTCCTTCGGCGGCGAGGAGGTGAACAAGCCGCGCGACCTCGCGGAGAAGATCGAAAAGTCAAAGGTGGACACCGAGGTCACCATCACGCTGATCCGCCGCGGCGAGGAGATGCAGAAGACTGTGGTCATCGCCAAGCGGGAGTTCAAGCGACCCGTTGCGCGGACGCTCGACCCCCGCGGGTGGCGCGGCCTCCGGGTGGAAAAACTGACCGAGGAAAAGGCCAAGGAGATCGGTCTGGAGGGCAAGAAGGGCGTGCTTGTATCGAAGGTGGAGGTCGGCAGCGCTGCCTTCGAGGCGGGCATCCGCGCCGGACAGGTGATCCTGGAGGTCCAGTTCAAACCGGTCGAGACGGTGGACGCATTTCACAAGATCGTCGGCGACATCGCCGATGCGACGGACGCCGCCGTGCTGACTAACGACGGGGCCAAACTCATCAAAGGAACAAGGAAAGAGCAGAAGTAGTCGCATGAAGCTATCAGAAATCCGGCAGAAGTACCTGAAGTTCTTCGAAGAGCGTGGGCATGTGGTTGTGCCGAGCGATTCACTCGTCCCCGAAAACGATCCCTCCGTGCTCTTCACCCCGGCGGGCATGAACCAGTTCAAGGACATGTTCCTCGGCAAGGGGAAGGAGGACTACACCCGCGCCGCCTCCTGCCAGAAGTGCCTGCGCACGGGCGACATTGACAACGTGGGCCGAACCAGCGCACACCTCACATTCTTCGAGATGCTCGGCAACTTCTCCTTCGGCGACTACTTCAAGACGGAGGCCATCGAGTGGGCCTGGGAGTTCGTCACCCGCGAGATGGGCCTCCCTGAAGACCGGCTTGTTGCCACCATCTACAAGGATGACGACGAGAGCTTCGAGATCTGGAACAAGGTCATCGGCCTGCCCCCCAAAAAAATCTTTCGCTTCGGCGAAAAGGAAAACTTCTGGCCGGCCAACGCCCCGTCGGAGGGGCCGAACGGCCCCTGCGGCCCCTGCTCCGAGATACATTACAACCAGGGCGATGTCTCCGGCTGCGGCAGGCCCGACTGCGGCCCGGCATGCGAGTGCAAACAATGGGTCGAGATCTGGAACCTCGTCTTCACCCAGTTCGACCGCAGGGACAGCGGCGTCCTCGCCCCCCTGCCGAACAAGAACATTGACACCGGCATGGGCCTCGAACGCACCGCCGCCGTCATGCAAGGCGTGCCCATGGTCCAGGAGTGCGACGCCTTCCTTCCCATCGTGGCCGCCGCCGCCAGGCATGTCGGCCTCGAGTACAAGCGAAACGGCGAGGCGGGGCCGCGCCTCCGCCGCATCGCCGACCATATCCGGGCCGTAACCTTCTGCATCGCCGACGGCGTCCTCCCCGGCAACGATGGGCGATCGTACGTCGTCCGCCGCCTCCTCCGCCGGGCGGTCGGCGACGGGAAGCAGCTCGGCGCGGAGGAGAGCTTCCTCTACAAGCTCGTCCCCGTGGTGGCGGACGTCATGGCCGACGTCTACCCCGATGTCAAGCAACGGCGGGACAACATCGCCCGAATCATCCAGATCGAGGAGGATAAGTTCCGCGATACCCTCGACCAGGGATGGCGCGAGTTGCAGGGCAAGATCGAAACAGTGAAGCAGTCCGGGCGGGCCGTCCTGCCGGGCGCCGACGCCTTCTACTTAGCCGACACACTGGGATTCCCTATCGAATTCACCGAGCAAATCCTGGCCGACCAAGGCATGACCGTGGATCGGGAGGGCTATGAGGCCGAACTGGAGGAGCAGCGGAAGCGATCCAAGGCCGGAAGCGCCATCGCCAGCGATATCTTCGGCGCCGGACCCCTGGCCCGGATCAAGGAGACCGCCCGACCCACCGAGTTCACCGGCTACGACAGCGCCGTCGGCGAGGGAAAAGTCGTCGGCCTGATTCAGGACGACAAGGCCGTGCAGGAGGCCCGGGAAGGAGAGGTTACCGTCCTTTTGGACCAGTCCCCCTTCTACGGCGAGTCCGGCGGTCAGGTAGGCGACACAGGCAAACTCGTCGGCGACGGCGTTGAGATCGAGATCACAAATGCGAAGAAGACGGAGGGCTACATCCTGCACGTAGGGAAGATCACGAAGGGCAGCGTCAAAATCGGCGACGCGCTGCACGCCGAAGTGGATGCGGACCGGCGGGCCGCAATCAAGAAGAATCACACCGTCACCCATCTCCTCCACCACGCCCTGCGGCAGGTTCTCGGCAAGCACGCCGAGCAATCGGGTTCTCTGGTGGCGCCGGACCGGCTTCGATTTGACTTCACCCACTTCTCCGCGGTGACGCCGGAGGAGCTGCGCAAGATCGAGGCGCTGGTAAACGAGAAGATAGCAAAGAACGATCCGGTTACGGCCGAGGGCATGGCGATTGACGAGGCGCGGGAGCGCGGGGCCATTGCCCTCTTCGGGGAGAAGTATGGGCAGCAGGTCCGCATGGTTTCGGCCGGGAACTATAGCAAGGAGCTTTGCGGCGGGACCCACTGCGACCGGACGGGCGAGATCGGCTTGTTCCGGATCACGTCCGAGCAGTCCGTGGCGGCCGGCGTGCGCCGGATCGAGGCGGCGACGGGGGCCGCGGCCTTTGAGGAGATCATCAAGGACGAGAGACTCATCGAAAGCCTCTGTGTCGCCCTGGACGCGCCAAAGAGCCGCGTCCTTCAGCAAGCGGAGCAGATGGCGAAGGAGCTGAAGGCCCTTCGCAAGGAAGTGGAACGCCTGAAGAGCGGCGCGGCCCGGGAGTCTGCGCCCGATCTGCTGTCGTCGGCGGAGGAGGCAGGAGGGACGAAGATTGTCGTGCGGAAGTTGGAGGACATATCCGCATCGGGCATGAGACAGATGGCCGACTCCCTGCGCAAATCGGGCGGGTCGGTGGCGCTCGCGCTGGGGACGGTGGACGGCGGCAAGGCGCTTTTCCTCGTCGCCCTGACGAAGGACATAGTGGAGCGGGGCCTCCATGCGGGCAACATCGCATCGGAGGCGGCCAAGATAGCCGGCGGGGGAGGGGGCGGCCGCCCCGACATGGCGCAGGCGGGCGGGAAGGACCCGTCCAAGATGGACGCGGCCCTGAACCGCGCAAGAGAGCTGTTGCGGGAAGGCCTGGGGGTATAGCGCGTCAGTTTTTGCTTGACAATTTGGGGAGTGAGTCATAGAATATGCTGTTTTCGCTACGTAAGACGCGCATCGCCGGCGCGAGGGGGATAATCGGGCGATCTTGAGGAGTAAATAGATGGCTCTGCCAAAACGAAGACATTCAAATGCGAGGACCCGCAAGCGGCGGACTCACGATGCTCTGAAGAGGCCGTCGTTGTCGGTCTGTCCCCAGTGCAACCAAACAAAACGGCCGCACAGAGTCTGCTCCAACTGCGGCTACTACCACGGCAGGACAGTCGTAAAGAGGTCTTGAGGAATGCGAGTTGCCCTTGACGCCATGGGTGGCGACACGGCTCCGGCCAGCACGGTTCGGGGGGCGGTCCTGGCCGCTCAGAGCCTTGCGGACCTTGAGATCGTCCTCGTGGGCCAGGGAGACCGGATCAAGGAAGAATTGGACAAGGTCGGCGCGTCGGACAACGGCAAGCTGAGCATCCATGAGGCGACGGAGGTGATCGGCATGGATGAGCTCCCCGTGGAGGCGCTCCGCCACAAGACCGACTCCTCCCTCTCCCGCTGCGTGGCGCTGGTCAGGAACGGCGAGGCTGAGGCAGTGGTCAGCGCGGGGAACACGGGGGCCTTTGTCGCCGCCGCCCTGTTTGCCCTGAAGCCGTTGGAGGGGGTTAAGCGGCCGGGGATCGCCATCACCTTCCGGGTCCCCAATGAGAAGGGCCTGTGCACCGTCATTGATGTGGGGGCCAATATCAAGTGCCGGCCGTCCCACCTGCTTCAGTACAGCGTCATGGCCGCCGCGTATAATCACTTGATCCATGGGATCGAGAAGCCGGCCGTCGGCCTTCTGAGCATCGGCGAGGAGGATGAGAAGGGCAACGAGCTCGTGAAGGAAACTCGCGCGCTCCTTTATCGGTCCCCAGTCAACTTCGCCGGGAATGTGGAGGGCCGGGACATCTTTATCGGCCACAGCGACGTGGTGGTGTGCGACGGGTTCGTCGGCAACGTCATCCTGAAGGTAAGCGAGGGGCTGTCGGAGGCGATGCTTCAGTTGCTGACGAAGGAAGCCGGTCAAAGCCTTCGCAGTCGAATCGGCTTTGCCCTCTGCAAGCCCGCCATCAAGCGGCTCAAGGATCAGAACGACTTTGCCGAATATGGCGGCGCGCCGCTGCTCGGTGTGGATGGCGTCTGCATCGTGGGCCATGGGCGATCCGACGCAAAAGCGATCAAGAACGCCCTCCGTGTGGCCACGAAGTTCACTAAGAACCAGGTTAACTCGCGCATCGTGGCGGACATAGCGTCGTTGAAGATGGGCCCCGCGACCCCATAGGTGACGATCTGAAGAAGCCCGGCAAAAGACGGATGAAAAAGGTTCGTGTTCTTGGCGTCGGTTCGACGGTCCCCAACCGAGTGTTGACCAACTTCGACCTTGAGAAGATGGTGGACACCACCGACGAATGGATTACCCAGCGCACCGGCATCCGGGAGCGCCGGATCGCTGACGACGGCATTGCGACCTCCGACCTCGCCACGGAGGCCGGGCGCAAGGCCCTGGCGGACGCGGGGGTGTCGCCCAAGGAACTGGACCTTATTGTCGTCGCCACATTCACCCCGGACGAGCCGCTGCCGGCCTGCGCGTGCCACGTGCAAAACCGGCTCGGCGCGAAGAAGGCGGGGGCGTACGACCTCAGCGCGGCGTGTGCGGGCTTCGTTTACGCCTTTTCGACCGCCACCGACTTTGTGCGTGTTCGAGAGGACGCCAAGGTGCTGGTCATCGGGGCGGAGTGCCTGTCCAAGCTGACGGACTTTACGGACCGCACGTCCTGCATCATCTTCGGCGATGCGGCGGGGGCGGTGGTCCTCGGCGAGAGCGGCGACAGCAGCGACGTGCTTTATTGCAGTATGGGGTGCAAAGGGGACGAGGCGGACATGATGATGATCCCCGCGGGCGGGACGCGCCTGCCGGCATCGCACAAGACGGTTGACGACCGCATGCACTTCATGAAAATCCGCGGCCGGGAGGTATTCAAGTTCGCCGTTCGGAAGATGTCGGACCTTCTGATCGAGGGCATGGAGCAATGCGGCCTTGCTGCAGAAGACGTGGCCCTGGTCGTGCCCCATCAGGTGAACCAGCGCGTGATCGAACCGGCGACGGAGCGCGCCCGGATTCCTATTGAAAAAGTCTTTATGAATATTGAAAAATATGGTAACACATCGGGCGCTTCGGTGCCGCTGGCGCTCGATGAGGCCGTTAAGGCCGGCAGGATCAAGCGGGGGGATCACGTGATCCTGGTGGGATTCGGCGGCGGGCTCGTCTGGGGCGTCGCCGTCATAAGGTGGTAGCCCATGGGCAAGACGGCGTTTCTCTTTCCGGGCCAGGGGGCGCAATTTGTCGGAATGGGCGCCGATTTGTGCGAGGCATTTCCCGCAGCTGCGGAGACCTTCAACCAGGCAAATGATATCCTGGGGTTCGACCTGAAGCAGATATGCTTCACGGGACCCGAAGAAGAATTGACGAAGACCTCCGTCAGCCAGCCGGCGATTCTCGTGATGAGCATCGCCGCACTGCGGGCGATGGAGTCGGCCGCCCGGGATCGGGCGCCGACTTGCGAGGCGGCCGCCGGGCTGAGCCTGGGGGAGTACACGGCCCTTGTCGCGGCTGGGGCGCTACAGTTTGAGGACGCCGTGCGGCTGGTGGAGCGTCGGGGTGCGTTCATGCACGAGGCATCCGTCCAGAACCCCGGCGCGATGGCCTCGATTATCGGGTTGGACGACGACGCGGCCCGGGCGGTTTGCGAGGAGGCCGCGAAGAACGGGATCGTCTCGGCGGTGAACTTCAACTGCCCGGGGCAGGTGGCCATATCGGGCGAGCCGGACGCCGTAAAGGCCGCATCGGAGCTGGCCCTGGCGAGGGGCGCGAAGATGGCGGTACCCCTCAAGGTGGAGGGGGCGTTTCACTCGGCCCTGATGCAGCCCGCGCGGGAGAGGCTGGCGGCGGAGATCGAAAAGGTCGAGTTCCGGAAGGCCCGCGTGCCGGTGGCGGCAAACGTGAGCGGGGAGTACGTTGTGGAGCCGGACGACATCCGGGTCTCGCTGGTGGAGCAGTTGACCAGGCCGGTGCTGTGGAGCGGTTCGATGGCCCGTCTGATCTCCGACGGCGTCGAGCAGTTCTACGAGATCGGACCGGGCAAGGTGTTGTCGGGGCTGCTGCGCCGCATTGACCGGTCAAAGAAGGTGGTGGTTGTGGGGACGGCCAAGGCGGTAAACGAGTTGGCCTCGTAATGGAGAAGCGATCAGTCAGATGGGAAGATTGGACGGGAAGGTTGCGGTAGTCACAGGCGGTTCCCGCGGCATCGGCAAGGCCATTGCACTCACGCTGGCGCGGGAGGGGGCAAGCATCGCCATCCTCGATGTGCTGAAGGATGAGATCCCCAAGGCGGTTGCAGAGATCGAGGCGCTTGGCGTGAAGGCAATCGGCGCGGAGGCCGACGTGACCAACCACGACCAGATGGTCGCCGTGGCGAAGGACGTGGCGGGCCGGATGGAGAAGATAAACATCCTGGTGAACAATGCGGGCATATCCCGCGACGACATCATGCTCCGGATGGCCGAGGAAAAATGGGACCAAGTGATCGCCGTCAACCTGAAGGGCGTGTTCAACTGCAGCCAGGCCTTCATGCGGTATATCCTGAAGGCCAAGGACGGCGGTCGGATCATCAACATCGCGTCGGTTGTGGGCATCATGGGTAATCGGGGCCAGGCGAACTACTCGGCCTCAAAGGGCGGGGTAATCGCGCTGACCAAGACGACGGCCAAGGAGCTGGCCGAGCGGGGAATCACGGTGAACGCCGTCGCTCCGGGATATATCGAGACCGCGATGACGCAGGCCATTTCCGAGGAGGCGCGAAACGCCGCCGTGGGCATGATCCCCATGGGCCGCCTGGGTCAGCCCCAGGATGTGGCCAACGCGGTGTTGTTCCTGGCCAGTGACGAAGCCGCCTACGTCACGGGCGAGGTGCTGCGAGTGGACGGCGGCATGGCGATGTGAGTCTATGGTTTTGTTGGTCTATCGGGTGGACTCAACAGTGTCTGCAAGGAGAGACGAAAGGTGAGCGAATCAAAATCGGAACTTTCCATTGAAGAACGGGTCTTCAACATCGTGAGTGAGAAGCTGGACAAGCCCCGTGAGCAGCTCACGAAAGAGATGTCGTTTGTGAATGATCTGGGCGCCGACTCCCTGGACCAGGTGGAGTTGGTCATGGACTTCGAGGATGAGTTCGACCTGAGCATCCCCGAAGAGGAGGCCCAGAAGATCGTGACCATCGGCGACGCCATCAGTTACATTGAGGAGCACATGTAAGTCATGCCGCCAAGGCGACGCGTTGTCATCACGGGCGTCGGGGCGGTTACAGCCTTCGGCGACGAGAAGGAAACCCTCTGGAATGCCCTGTGCGAGGGACGGAGCGGGATCTCCAACATCACGTCGTTCGACACCACCGCCTTCGACGTGAAGTTCGCGGGGGAGATCAAGGACTTCGATCCCGGCAAATTTCTGGACCGCAAGGCCGTGCGCCATCTGGACCGCTTTGCCCAGCTGGCCGTCGCCGCCGCCGACCTCGCCATTAAAGACTCCGGCCTTGATGTGGCGAAGGTGGACGCCCTCCGCGTCGGCGTCGTCGTCGGGTCGGGCATCGGGGGCCTGACGGAAATCGAGTCCCAGCACAGCATGCTTATAGAGCGGGGACCGTCGCGTGTATCGCCCTTTATGATCCCCAAGCTCATGGTCAACGCCGCCGCGGGGCAGATCTCTATCCGCCACGGCCTCCGCGGCCCGAACACCGCTGTGGCCACGGCCTGCGCATCGGGGGCCAACGCCCTCGGCGACGCCTTCAAGATCATTCAACGCGGCGACGCGGACATCGCTATCTCCGGCGGAAGCGAAGCCGCCGTCACACCGATGGGCCTGAGTGGGTTCTCCCAGATGCGCGCCATATCGAGGCGCAACGACGCCCCCCAGAAGGCCAGCCGCCCCTTCGACAAGGACCGCGACGGTTTTGTCATGGCCGAAGGCGCGGGCATTCTCGTCCTGGAGGAATTGGAGTACGCGAAGAAGCGCGGCGCCCGGATCTACGCCGAATTCCTCGGCTACGGCATGAGCGGCGACGCCTGGAACATCACCGCCCCCGATCCCGACGGCCAGGGCGCTGCGCGCGCCATGAAAGCCGCTCTCGACGACGCCGGCCTGGCCCCGGAGCAGGTGGACTACATCAACGCCCACGGCACGTCCACCCCCCTCAACGACGCCATCGAGACAAAGAGCATCCGACACGTCTTCAATAACCATGCCGACAAACTGGCCGTCAGCTCGACCAAATCCATGCTGGGGCACATGCTGGGCGCATCGGGTGGTGTGGAACTCGTGATCTGCGCCCTTGTGGCCGAGCGCGGGGTGGTCCCGCCCACCACCAACTACGAGACGCCCGACCCGGAGTGCGACCTGGACTACGTGCCCAACCAGGCGCGGGAGATGAGCCCGAAAATCATCATGTCCAACTCCTTCGGCTTCGGCGGCCACAACGCATCGCTCATCATCGGGAAATTTTCCTGAGCGCGGGCGATGCCCGCAACCCAACTGCAAAATTCACATCGGACACATAATACCACCCTTCCTGTCTTCAGGAAGGGTGGTATACGTAAAAAGAGATTTTGCGGAGCGATATCGCTCCCCATCGGCGAAATGACGTTGGTTCTCGCGGGAAAAAATGTGTCCAATGTGAATTTTGCAGTTGAGTTGTATGCCATGTCCGGGCGGGGGAATAAGGTTCTGAATTTACTCCCCTCGCTATCCTATCCGACATGCAGAAACCACCGCCACCGGATGCCTTACCGATCGGGCCTCTTCTGCAACCGCGCGATCTGCTTGGCGAGAAACTCCGCGTCGTCCGTCTGGCCAATGCGCGCGTAGAAATCGCGCAGCTTCCCATAGCGCTCAATTGGATCGAAGCCCAGGTTCCACTGGAGCTTTTTCAGGCAGGGCGGACAGAGATGGATTGGCCGCGAGTCGGCCTCGGGCAGGGAGTTCGAGCCGTTCATCGTGCATTTGTACTCAATGCAGTGGTCCATGCCGAGGATGTGGCCGATCTCGTGATTGGCCACCTTGAGCGTCCGCTTGAGGAGGGTGCAGTCCCCCGGCTGGCCCTCGTACGTCTCGCCGTAGCGGCGAATGGAATAGACGCCTACCCGCTCCCCAAAGGACCCCAGGCCGAACACAAAATTCATGTCCCTATAGAATAAGTCCTGGTCCGTGATCCCCGCCACCGCGACGGCGTCGTCGGGGACCCGCCCCCGGAGCGCGCGGAGCAGATAGTCCGCGTCGTACTGGTCCCAGCCGTACCGCCGCTTCGGGTGGAACGCCTCCTTCGGGAGGGGGATGGGGTCGAGAACACGGCACTCCGAATCGAAAAATATGCTTAGATATTCGCGCAGCGTCTCGATAAGATCGGCCTTGGTTCTTCTGATCTCGCCGAGGGGCTGGATGTAGATGATCCTTCGCGTCTTCGTCTTTCGGTTTCGGCAATCGCGCCGGTATTCCTCGATGCTCTGCCCCGGCTCCTTGTGGACGTAGAGCCAGTCGCCCGGCTTCGGAGGCGGCATCTTCTCGAAGCCGGCATCGTCATCGCCCGCCATACCCGAGGGCGCGGACGCGCCGAGCAAGAGGAGCATCACCGCGATTCCAATCCCTTTACCCAGGCAATCCATACGGCCTCCACCGCGTCGAGGTCCTTGCCGAGAAGTTCCACGAGGAACGTCTCCCCGGTCTTGTCTTCATTGTAACGATCCCGAAACGTCTTGTAAAACGTCCGAAGGAGTTTCTTCTCCTGCAAGTACATGCAGAAGTACCGGGCCTCGGCGTAGTGCAGGCCGCTGCCGCGCCCGCGGAACTGGTCGTCGCTCATCCGCACCACATCCTTCAACGGGACAAGCCGGTTCTTCCGCACGGCCTCCATGAGACCCTCATAACGCCAGTTGATGAGGCCCTTGAGCAGGCCGTCCTCGCCCGTGGTGCATTGCTCGTAGAGCGACCCCAGGCCCTCGTCGAACCACGTCGGCGCACCGGGGAAGTCGGGCCGCATAAGGGCGTGGACCATCTCGTGCACGAGCGTCCCGCCGCCGGTGGCGATGTTCATCACCATCCGCCGCTCGGAGGGCGTGTAGTATCCATAGGGGCTGGACGGTTCCTCGTTGAAGAGTTTCTTGGCCCAGGAGCGGTAGCTCTTGTCGCCGTTGAAGAGGTAGATCGTGATTGTGTAATTTGGCTTCTTGTTGAAGTAGGCCCTGTGCAGGGCCTCGCTGCACTCGCCGATGGTCCATGTCTTGAATCGGTCGAACTGCTCCCGGCCCATGTCGCCCGCGACGACGAAGCAACTCGCGCGCTCGACGATGAAATCCGCAGGCAACTGCTTCCGCACGGCGTCGAGCTCACGGTCGTCGGCCGCCATGCAATGTATGGCGGCGAGTAAGCCAAGCAGGACCGCACCAAACAGCCGATTACTTGAACAGGTCATGCAGCACCGCTCCTTGCGACTGGGCCGGAGGGTCAATCCCGAGGATGTGGCAGAGCGTGGGAACGAGATCCACAAGATGGATGTACCCCAGCCGGTCGGTGTCGCGCACATAGCCCTTCTTGATCCGAGGCCCGGCAATGCCGAAGACGGCCAGGACGCTCGAAAACTCCGTGCCCGACGTCGGGATCTGCGGCCCGTGGTTCGCCCCGCCCGGCGACGGGCCGATGCTCCCCTCCTTCGGGTTCTGCCAGGCAAAACCCGCATTGTAGATGAAGAATACATCGCCCGTCCGCTCTCCCCAGTAGCCGATCAGCGGCGCGTCCTTCTTCTTCAGGGCGAGGGCGACGGCGCGCCTGCCGGTCCTCGGTTCCCTCCAGTCGAGCAGGGCGTCAATGATTTGTTCCTGCACGGACGCAAAATCCTTCGGAGAAACACTCCCGTGCGCCTCCCGCCCCTTCAGGTTCACGCACACCTGCGCCCCGCCGTGGGGGTAGGCCCTCGTTTGTTTCCAGTCAATGCCTCCCTTGCGGCTGCGCTTCATCAGGTCGCACTCTTCGAGTCGGCGCGGCAGGTTGCATGCATAGAAGTTCGACGAGTTGCCGTGATCGGAGACGAGGACGATGTGGCAGTTCTTCCCGCCGATCTTCCACAGCCCGCCGAGCATCTTGTCGCCGAGATGGAAGCCCCTGCGCAGGACGTCGAGGCACTTCTTCGCCCGCTTCGGATCGTAGTTGGGCGACTCCGGGTCGGCGGGGGAAAGAAAGGTGTGCTCGATGGAGTCGCTGAAGTGCCAGTGGCTGTAGTAGAGGTCCCAACCGCGGGTGCGGTTGATGTACTCGGCGGCCTTGATGTGCCAGTCCACCTGGTAGGCGATCTCCTCATAGACGCACCGATTGTAGTTGTCGAAATCCGCGCCGGCGGCGAGGGCGGCGTGCTCGAAGTACGGGCCGACATTCTCGATCAACTCGGCGGAGAGCGACGCCGGGGCGGTGAACCCCCGCGCGGGATAGACCTCGGAGCGGACCAGGCGGAACCTCCGCCCGTCATTTGAGAGGTCCATCAGATTGAACCGCATGGAGGCCGGTCGCGTCTTGCCCTGGGCGCGGATGGGTTTGATAATCCAGTCGCTCCACTCGCCGGGCCGGAGCGTGGCGACGGCCTTCGACACGTCCTTTATTTCGCAAATGTGAATTTTATCGAAGCCCCGGCCTTGGGAGTTCTCGACCAGTACATGGAAGACGATCCGGCTCGGGTCGGATTCCACCTTTCGCTCCTTGCCGGTCATCGCCGCGACCTCCAGATCGGCGCCGTCCTCGGTGTCGCCCACGGCCTTGGCGCGTTTGGCGGCCTGGGCGCGCCCGCGTCCGGCCATCATAACATCCTCTGAGACTGAGACTTGAGTCTCCAACGCCGGGCGCTTCGGGGGGTTCTTCCACCCCTGCGCATTCTTCAACGCCACGGCGACGGTTTTCCCCTGCGCAGGAAAAGTGGAATAGGCGCAGCCGGGGAGGATGACAAAGGACACCAGCCCGTGCGGCAGCGGGGCGACGACGTATCCATTCTTCAAACGCGAAGGATACGAGCCCGGATAGCCGATGACGAGGCTCCTCAGCCCCGCGCGCTCGGCGGCCTCCCAGATGGTCTCGGCCAGGATGGCGCGGGAATTGAAGGTGGAGAGGCTCCTTTTTCCCGGCGGATCGCTGGGGGCGCGATCGTCCCAGTTGCCCGCGCCGTGCGCGCCGGGGTATGCGCCGGTGGCGATGGTGGCCCAGTTCGTCGGGGTGTAGGCCGGCAGGCAGGGCATGGCGTAGTTCAGCGCGCCCTCCCGCATCAGCCGTTTGGTGTTGGGCATGTTCCCCTCGGCGATGAATCGCTTGACGAGTTCGAGGGAGATGGAGTCCATGCCGAAGACGATGATCTTGCCGCTCTTTCGTTTGCTCATGCCGCATGCTCCTTTCGATTGTGACATCGGATTATGTCAGAAGCGGTCGTGTGAATCAAGAATGTGCGACTCTGCGAATCTTTTGTCTTGACACTAACGGCGGCAAACGGTTGAATATGCGCTTTCACGGCTTTCCCGAGGCAATAGGATGAGCGGCGGAAAACTCGAAGAAGACAGGGCGAGCAAACTCGCCGGGTTGCGCGAGGCGGGGGTTGATCCCTTCGGCAAGCGGTTCGCCGACGCGCTCCCCGTGCGCGAAGTGATCGCCCTGGCCCCGGCCGAGGGTGAGGGGCAGACCGTCCGGACGGCCGGGCGCATCACGGCTATTCGCGGGCACGGCAAGTCCGTCTTCATGGACATCAAGGACTGGACGGGCAAGGTCCAGGTCCATACGAGCCTGGATCAACTTGGCGAGGAGAAGTTCGGCCTGTGCAAGTTCCTCGACATCGGCGATATCATCGGCGTGGACGGCAAAGTGGGCCGGACGCGGCGGGGCGAGATCACGGTATTCGTGGACGACCTGACGGTCCTGACAAAGGCCCTCCTCCCCTTCCCCGAAAAATGGCACGGCCTGAAGGACGTGGAGCTGCGCTACCGGCAGCGGTATCTGGACCTGATCGTCAACGACGACTCGATGGCCCGGTTTTTGAGGCGGACGCGGATCATTGCGTCCATCCGCCGGTTCCTGGATGATGCGGGGTTCGTCGAGGTCGAGACGCCGATGATGCAGAAGATCCCCGGCGGCGCGGCAGCGAAGCCCTTCGTCACGCACCACAACACGCTGGACATAGACCTTTACCTGCGCATCTCGCCGGAGCTGTACCTAAAGCGGTTGTTGGTCGGCGGAATGGACAAGGTCTATGAGATCAACCGAAATTTCCGGAACGAGGGGATTTCCACCAAGCACAACCCCGAGTTCACGATGATGGAGATATACCAGTCCTACGCCGACTACCATTTGATGGCCGAGTTGGCCGAGGACCTGATCGCCAGGCTGGTCAACGAGTTGTACGGCAAGGACTGCCAGGAGGTTGCCTTCGGCGAGCGGGCGCTCAAGATAGCCAAGCCCTTTGCGCGGCGGGAGTACGCCGAGCTTTTGGAGGAACATGCCGGGGTGCGCCTGGGCGACGAGGAGGGGATTCGCCGAAAGGCCAGGGAGTCGGGCATAGACCCCGAGGGGCTGGCGACGGACTTCGTTGCCAACGAATTGTTCGAGAAGTTTGTCGAGGATAAGCTCTCCGATCCGACGTTTGTATTCAACTATCCCCGGGGGGTGTGCCCGCTGACGAGGTCGTGCGAGGACGACCCGGCGCGCGCCCAGCGCTTCGAGCTGTTCATCGCGGGGATGGAGGTGGCCAATGCCTACACGGAGCTGAACGACCCGGACGAGCAGCGCCGGCGGTTCGAGGAGCAGGTGACGCAGAAGCAGGAGGAGATCAAGGTCATTGACGAGGACTTCGTGACGGCGCAGCGTTACGGCATGCCCCCTGCCGGGGGGATGGGGATTGGGATAGACCGGCTGGTAATGATCCTGACCGACTCGCCTTCGATTCGCGATGTGCTGCTCTTCCCCCTGCTCCGTCCGCAGAGGGAAACGTCTTGATTGATGGGGATGGGTTATGCTGAATTCTATTGGGAATGAGAGATGAAGAAGAGACTGACGATCAATCACACGGAGGTTGCGGAGATCATTACGATTGCGCTGTGCGGGCGGCTGGACATCGAGAGCGTCCCCGAGGCGCGGCAGTATCTGGAGAAACTGATCGAGGAGAAACCGGGCGCCGGCATCATCCTCGACCTTGCTGAGCTGGAATACATCAGCAGCTTCGGCCTGTCCCTGCTGATAGGCGCGCTGAAGGAGACGCGGCGAGGCGGAGGAAGGCTGGTCCTGGCCCGCGTGAAGCCCTTTGTTGATCAAGTGATTGACATTGCCAACCTGAAACCGATACTAAAATCCTACGACAGCCTGGCCGAGGCGGGAGAAGCACTGAAGGGCGGCAATAAAGGTTCTTGACAGTCGTAACATCCGATGATAACATGAGCTACGGATAACCCGAATTGGAGGCACAACCCAATGGCGAAGGACAAGGAAAAAGACGTGAAAGCGAAAGAAGGCGCGAAAGGACCCACACCTGGGGCAGCGACGCCGCAGACACAGCCCGCCTCCGCCGAACAGGGCGGCGTGGCGCCGGAGGGATTCCGCATAAACGAGGAAGGCGCCTATACCGCACGGGCGGACTATTTCGCCGGCTCGCTCGCCATCACCGAGGCCCTGTTGGCCTTCGGCAACGTCAATCGTCAGAAGAGAGAGATCAAGATTGATGCAAAGATCGTCGTCAGCGTCCGCGACGCGAAGCGAATCCTGATGACCCTCCAACAACTAATGAACCAGTACGAGGACAAGTACGGGGTAATTCGAGTCTGAACAAGGTTCGCCGCACTGCGAACCGGAAGGCAGACCTGGTTCCCGCGGGCCGCCAGCCCGCGCGGGAGTCCGGCGCCTGCCTTGTTTTTTATCATCCAAAGGAGTTTCAATTGTACCGTTTCATCGTGAGCATGAGATACCTCCGGTCGAAGAAGGTCAACTTCTTCCCGATCAGCGGCGTCGCCGTCGGCGTCATGATGCTCACGGTCATCATGTCCGTCATGAACGGCTTCACCGGCCAGATGGCCGACCGCATCCGCGGCACCCTGTCCGACCTCATCGTGTCGCGGACCGACGGGGCTTTCCCCATGACCGACGTCCTGGATCGGATCAATAAGGTCCCCCACGTCCAGGTCTCCTCCCCCCGGCTGGAGGGGCTGGCCTTCATCCGCCTGCGGAATATCCGCAAATGGGGGATATTCGAGGGCATTGACCCGGAACTGGAAAAGAAGGTCGGCAAGTTCGAGGAATACGTAGGCCGGATCAACGAGGGGGGCAAATTCGAAAGCACGAACATCCCCCCCGATTTTCGAATGGGCGTGGATGCGAAGGATCGGTGGCCCGTCATCGTCTCCGTCCAGCTCCTCAACCTCTCCGGCGGCCCGTCGGAGCGGCCGGAATATGTGAACGTGGGCGAGGACGTCACCGTCTATACCCTCGTCGGCATTGACGAACACAGCCTGAAGCGTTTCTGGGTAACGGGCACGTTCAAGTCGGGCATGTCCGAATACGACAGCCAGTACTTCTACATCCCTCTCGACCTGGCCCAGAAGCTCCGGAAGATGCCGAGCGATACAGTCACCAGCATCTTCGTAAAGGTGGACGATCCGGTCCACTCCGATGCGGCCCGGTGGGCGATCCTGATGGACCTCAACAAGGACATCATAGACAACGCGCTCAAGCACGAGCTTAACAGCACGGACGACCTGAAAGCCATCGAGAAGAAACTCCCCCCCGGAGTCGCCCTTGCCGACATCGAGGCGGCCCGAAACGACGGCGACGCCCTGAAGGCCCTCAGCGCCAAGCTGCCCTCCGACCTGTTGATGGGTGAAATCCTTATGGAGCTGGATAAGCGCGACGCCCGCGCCGAGATGGAAGCCGCGCTGGACGCGCGCGACGCCCAGGCACTGATGAACAGCCTGAGCAAGGTCCGCTCCCGGTTCTACACCGTCGAGACCTGGCGCGAGAAGCGGTCCATCATCCTCGGCGCCGTGGCCGTGGAGAAAAAACTCCAGGCCGTTATCCAGTTCTTCATCATCATCGTCGCCGGGTTCATGGTCTTCGCCATCCTGCACATGGTGGTTGTGGAAAAGACGAAGGACATCGGCATCCTCAAGGCCCTCGGCGGCTCGTCCGGCGGGATCATGAGCATCTTCCTCATGAACGGCCTCGCCATGGGCGTCATCGGCGCCGTCACGGGGGCGGTATGCGGCATCCTCTTTACCATGAAACTGAACTGGCTGGAAGAGGTCATCTACAACGCCACCGGCTGGCGCGTCTTCCCGCCGGACATATACTACTTGGACAAAATCCCCTGGGAGATTCGCCCCCTCAGCGTGGCGGCCTGCGCCCTGGCGGCGGTGCTCGTCAGCTTCCTTGCAAGCCTATACCCCGCCTGGCGGGCGGCCCGGCTGGACCCGATCGAGACGCTGCGGTATGAGTAACATGGAGAAAAAGGAAATCATGCGGGCGGAGGCCCTGGAGAAGGCCTACGTCATGGCCCAGCGCACGCTCCCTGTCCTCCGCGGCATCAACCTTTCTGTCTATGAGGGCGAGTTTCTGGCCGTGCTGGGCAAATCCGGCTCGGGCAAGAGCACGCTGCTCCACGTCCTCGGCGCCCTCGACCGGCCCACGAGCGGCGCAGTCCGCTTTCGGGGCGAAGATATATATGCCCTGTCGAATCGGGGCCTTTCCCAATTGCGAAGCAAGACGTTCGGCTTCGTCTTCCAGTTCTATCACCTGCTGGCCGACTTCAACGCGCTGGAGAACGTCATGCTGCCCGCCCTGATCGGCCGGCAGGGCGAGGAGAAAAAGAACCGGGGCGAACGCCGCTCCCGCGCGGCGTCGCTCCTGGCGCGGGTAGGCCTTGAGGACCGCGCCGTCCACCGCCCGAACCAGCTCTCCGGCGGCGAACGCCAGCGCGTCGCCATCGCCCGGGCGCTGATGAACGACCCTGACATCTTGTTTTTTGACGAGCCAACTGGTAATCTGGATACCAAGACGAGCGAGGCCGTGCACGACCTGATCCTCGGCCTGAACAAGGAGGAGGGCAAGACGCTCGTCCTCGTGACGCACGACCGCGAACTGGCCAAGAAGGCCGGCCGCATGGTCCACATTGTTGACGGCAAAATCACCGACGGCGAGGAAGGTAATCTGGAGAGGGAGAATACCGGATGAGTCTATTGATCTACATGCAGCATGGCAAGCGAAAGGGCGACCTCGTTTCCGAAGAGAACGCGAAGGTCTCCGTCTTCGATCATGGTCTCCTCTACGGCGACGGCGTCTTCGAGGGCATCCGCGCCTATGCGGGCAAGGTCTTCAAACTCCAGGAGCACATTGATCGGCTCTATCTCTCCGCCAAGGCGATCCGCCTCGAAATCCCCATGACTAAGAAGGACATGATCGCCGCCGTCCAGGACACCGTGAAGGCGAACAAGCTGACCGACTGCTACATCCGGCTGATCGTCACGCGCGGCAAGGGCCCCATGGGCCTCGACCCAAGCAAATGCGTTGATCCGTGCATCATCATCGTAGCCACCACTATCTCCATGTACCCCGAGGAGCAATACGAGAAGGGGCTGGAGATCATCACCTCGACGACGCTGCGGAACCACCCCGCCGCGCTCGATCCGCGGATCAAATCGCTCAACTACCTGAACAACATCCTCGCCAAGATCGAGGCAGAAAACGCCGGGACCTTCGAGGCGATCATGCTTAACACCGACGGCCTTGTCGCCGAGTGCACGGGCGACAACATCTTCCTCGTCATCGAGGGCGCGCTCTGCACGCCGCCCGGCACGGCCGGCATCCTCAAGGGCGTCACACGCGGCGTCGTCATGGAACTGGCCGAGAAGCAGAAGATCGAGGTCAAGGAGGTCTGCCTCAGCCGGTACGACGTCTACGCCGCCGAGGAGTGCTTTCTCACCGGCACCGGGGCGGAAATCATCCCCGTCGTCAAGGTGGACGGCCGCGTCATCGGCGACGGCAAACCCGGCCCCATCACGAAAAAACTCCTCAAGGAGTTCCGAAAACTGACCAAGTCGGGAAAGTAAGCAATCTCACCTCCCGGAGGTCCCAGATCTCCGGGAGGTGCAGCCTCCCTCTCTATGAACGGCGAGGGGAGTTCGTTTCGTAATTTCGGCCTTTTGAGTTCGTTTCGTAATTTTAACCTTTTGAGTTCGTTCCGTAATTTTTAATCTTCGGGGGGGTGTCGGTTTTGGGGCGCGTTCACGATGACGACGTTGGTGCGTCCTCTTTCCATTAAACCTTCCTCCTTTGACGGTGGATTTCTTCAACGCCATGCAGCAGCGAGGACTGTCCCCAATGCAGGCACGTACTCTCTGCTAAACGACGTGGGGCAACCACGCTGCCCTCAAAAGGAGCATATCACATGAATAGGGAGTTGTCAAGTCATTTTGGAAAATATTTTATAAAATAGTGTATAAATAATCTCTGATAGGCAAGTATTGACTTGGCTTTTTTCGAAAATCCCTGCCCCGCCATGTAAGAGCCTATCCGAAAACCAGGCATTTGTAGCCGCACCCTACGGGGGGTGGCACGGCTTGCTTGCAAGCCGTGGGCTGTGGAACGGCCCCGGCACGGGTTGCAAGCAACCCGTGGCACCCGGCGAGGTTTTCGGATAGGCTCTAAACCATGTAAAGAACAGGCGTGAAATTTCTTTTGATTCAAGGGAGAATCCACTTGTTTGAGCGTGTCTCCGACGAGACCCCACTCTCTCGCCCTATCTATTCCTGCATCTGGCCCATGATGGGATACAGCCACGACCATGCCTTGTTCTTCATCTGAACGGAAAGGGGATCGTCCAGCACTGTGGGGGGATTGGCCTGTGGAATGTTCTGCGGGGCGATGACGCCTATCGTAAGCTCGCCGTCGGTGTAGTACCAGTCGCCGCCGCCATTGCGTCCGATGAGGCGCGACCCCACGCCCGTCACCTGATACACCCGCGTAAGCTGCCCGGCTTCCGTCAGGTCGGCGATCAGTTTGCGGCGGTCCGCGTCCACGTCCGGCGCGATGTGATGGGTGATCTGCCCCGTTCGGTGGCTCAGTCCGACGCTGCGGTCAAATGTGGCCGCGCCGATCCAGAAGGGACGCCCGCCTACCCCCAGGTCCGTGGATTGCCAGAAGCGAACATGATGGCGCTGGCGCGGGCTCTTGCCCTTCGCCTGCTCAAAGGCCAGGTCCTGCCGGCGGCCCCACACGTAAAGATCACTCACGGGCGCGTCAGGATAGGAACGATTGCGCACAACACTTGCTGCGATATGAAGGGCCGTGCGAAACGTCTTGGGGTCGGCCGGATACCAGTGGGCCTGCAAGAACGCATTGACGATTTCTGTTTCGCTGCCGACCAGTCCGACATTGAGGGGATCGCCGGGGATGCCGTCCCTCGTCTCGGTCGTCTTGGGAGCGCGCACCATGGCCGGATGGTGCTCGTAGTGACGCCACAGCGCAGGCAGGATGACATAGGCCAAAAGGAACCAGACAATCACAACGAAGAGAAAAACCAGCAGAAGCCATCGTCGAAGACGACGTTTGGGCAAGGACATGCCTGTATCCGCTTGTTTTGTCGGCTGCGCGTCTGCCATGGATCAGGTCACCGCCTTAACGTCAGTTGATGCCAGGTAACGTTCGAGCCGGGGTTCGGATTGTAACTCGGACTGTCGGAGACAATGTACTCCCCAAAGGCGTTCGTCCATGCCTGCCGGTAGCCGCTCGGCAGCTCGACGGGCCGCTGCTTCACCGGGTCGTAATACTCGTCCACGCCGCGGATATACTGGCTGAAGTCCTTGTTGATCTTGTCATACACCGCCTGACGTCTCTCGTAGGAGTCCGTGATCATCGCGCTGATCTCGTCGTGCGTCCGGGCGATGATCTCGCTGATCTTCCCGATGGTGTGAATCTGTTGAATCTGGCACTGGATGAGGGTCTCGACCACCTGTGAATACTTGTTGAACCACTGGATATTCACCCTGAACGACTTGACCATCGTCTGAAAGATCTTTGAGTGGGCCGCCATCTGGCCCTTCACCGCCTTGAAGGAGAACTGAAAGTCCGGTCCCCAGTTGACGTTGGCCACGGTGCCGTACATGGTCTGCATCTGGAAAGTTGTAGCGCAGACGAGGGTGTATATCTCCTCCTCGACCCATACCTCTCCCATCTGGTACTCGATCTTCGCCTTGGCCGCGTCGGAGGAGATCGAGACGCCCGGCCCGATCTGGCCCGTCAGGCCCTGGGCCAGCTCCGGCATCGGCGTCACCGAGACAACGCGGAGGTTGTTCACGCCCTGCCGGTTACGTGGGATGAGGATGCGCTGGAGATAGTCCGCCGCACCCATCGTAGGGCAGACCTCCGCTCCGAAGTAGCGCGATCCCTGGGGAAACATCTGAAGCAGGCCCTGGTTGTTCGTCCAGAAGAACATGCGGTTGGGGAAGCCCTCCAGCTCGGCCGTGCGCGTCGGATTCGTCACCTTGAAGGCCACCACCGCCGGCAGGGCGGGATTGTCCATCACCCATTGAATGCCGCCGTTGAACTGCCAGTCGGCAGGGATGAGCATGTGGAAAACCTCCAGCCCGATCCCCTGCGTATCCACGCACGAGGCCGTCTTGAACCGTATCGCCTGGGGTTGCTGCCCGAAGGCGGCTCCCGCACAAGCCCAGACCAACGCACAGGCCATCAGCCACACAAGACGCTTCTCCATGATGCAACCTCCTCTCGACAACCGGGAAAGGCTACTTCTTACTTGTCAAATACACCATGAGCACCGAGATATCCGACGGCGTGACTCCCGATATGCGCGACGCCTGGCCGAGCGACGCGGGGCGAACCTCGTTCAGCTTCGCCCGCGCCTCGCGCTTCAGGTCCTTGATGCGCTCGTAGTCAATGCCGCCCGGGATGCGCCAGTCCTCCATTCTACGAAATTTTTCAATCTGCGCCAACTGGCGCTGAATGTAACCCGCATATTTGAGCTCGATCTCGACCTGCTCGCGGACGCAAGGATCGGGACAGACCTCGCCGAGTTTCGGACACATCTTCATCACGTTCTCGAATGTCACGTGCGGGCGGCGGAGGTATTGAGCAAGGCTGACCTCCCGGAGGCTGACCTCCCGGAGGTCGGAACCTCCGGGAGGTCGCGTCTTTTCCATGAAGGCGATCGTCTCCGCGATCTTGCGTTCCTTGTCCTGCAGGGTCGAAAACTGCTCGTCGCCGATGAGACCGAGCCGGTGGCCGTGCGCCATCAGCCGCCGGTCGGCGTTGTCCTGCCTGAGGAGCAGGCGGTACTCGGCCCGGGATGTGAACATCCGGTACGGCTCCTGCGTGCCCTTAGTCACTAAGTCGTCAATGAGCACCCCGATGTAGGCCTCGTCGCGGCGGAGGATGAGCGGCCCTTCCCCGCGCAGCTTCAGCGCCGCGTTAATCCCGGCCATAATCCCCTGCGCCGCGGCCTCCTCGTAGCCCGACGTGCCGTTGATCTGTCCCGCGTGGAACAGGTTCTCGATCCGCTTCGTCTCCAGCGACGGCTTGAGCTGCGTCGGCGGGACGAAGTCGTACTCGATGGCGTAGCCGTACACCGTGATCGCGGCCTCCTCCAGGCCGGGGACGGAGCGCACCATCGCCTCCTGCACGTCCTTCGGCACGCTCGTAGCCAGGCCGTTGCAGTAGACCTCGGTGGTGTCCAGGCCCTCCGGCTCAATGAAGATCTGGTGCTCGTCCTTGTCGGGAAACCGCACGACCTTCAGTTCCACCGAGGGACAGTACCG
The DNA here is from genome assembly GCA_040755855.1 of Planctomycetota bacterium. Classification (GTDB taxonomy): domain Bacteria; phylum Planctomycetota; class Brocadiia; order JAADGH01; family JAADGH01; genus JAADGH01. The sequence continues at coordinate 83,046 of JBFMAD010000001.1, forward strand.
CGGTCCGGCGCTCTTGATCTGCCCGGTGAAGAGCGGAGCGCGATCGAGGTTTTTGCGCAGAATCTCATGGGTCTCCGCCGTGGTCCATGTGAGGTGACACGGGACCTGCGGGCGGGTGATGCGCTTCGTCGAAAAAGAGAACGGCGTCGGATCAGGATCGCCCGGCTGCTTCGTCATTTTCCCGTAGTTGATGGTCTTCCCTTCAAGGCGAGGCGGCGTGCCGGTCTTGAGGCGGCCGATCTCCAGCCCGTGGGCGGCGAGGCTGGCCGAAAGGCGCTCCGCCGACGGCTCGCCGATGCGCCCGCCGATCTCCTGGTGCTCGCCAATGTGGATCAGCCCCTTGAGGAACGTGCCCGTCGTCAGGATGACGGCCCGCGTCCCGTACTCGTTGCCGGAATGCGTGCGGACGCCGACGGCCTTGCCGTCGCGCACCAGAAGCTCGTCCACGGTGTCTTCAAGGACCCTCAGCCGCTCCTGCGCCTCGATGTGGCGGCGCATCTCCTCGCGGTAGAGCTTACGGTCCGCCTGGGCGCGGGGGGAGCGCATGGCGGGGCCCTTGCGCTGGTTCAACATGCGGAACTGGATGCCTGTCGCGTCAGTCACCTTCGCCATCTCCCCGCCGAGGGCGTCCACCTCACGAACGAGTTGCCCCTTGGCCAGGCCGCCGATGGCCGGGTTGCACGACATCTGGGCGATACGGTCACGCCGGATCGTGAAGAGGGCCGTCTCCATGCCCATCCGTGCGGCGGCGAGGGCCGCCTCGCACCCCGCGTGGCCCGCGCCGACGACGATGATGTCGAAATCACCCTTCACGTGCGTTCCTTGTCAAACATCCTACTCCTGCTCCTAATCCTAATCTTAATCCTAATCGTAATCTCCTCCGGCAGAGATCAAGATTAGGATTAAGATTAGGATTAAGATTAGGATTACGATTAAGAACTACTTATTACCAGAAATAGGGCAAAAAGTCCATGCCTTGCCCTTGACGCGAAGGCGAGGAATCGGCATAATGCGGGTGATATGTCTTTCGATGGAGGAATCGGCAGGGCCAATGAAAAAGGACATCATCTACTTCGAGAAGGCCGGCCGGCGGAACACGGACGACGTTATAGCGGCCGTTGCCGCGCGGGCCGACGAGTTGGACATCAGGCACGTGGTCGTCGCGTCCACATCGGGCGAAACGGCGCGCAAGTTCAACGAGGCGCTCAGGGGCCGGGGGATATCCGTCGTCTGCGTCACCCTCCACGCCGGCTGGAAAGAGAAGGACCACAAGTTCCTCAGCGACGAGGCGCGCAGACGGTTGGAGGCGGACGGGATTCGCGTGGTCATGTCTATCCACGCCCTAAGCGGCGTGGGGCGGTCTATCTCCGACAAGTTCGGCACGATCTCGCACGTCGAGATCATCGCCCACGTCCTGAAGCTCATGGGCGAGGGCATGAAGGTCGCTGTCGAGGTGTCGGTCATGGCCGCCGACGCCGGGGCCATTCCCACCGACCGGGAGATCATCGCCGTTGGTGGGAGCGGCAGCGGCGCGGACACGGCGATCGTCCTGAAGGCCGCGCACCAGAACAATTTCTTCGATCTCGAGATTCGAGAAATTATCGCTATGCCTCGGAAGAAATGAAACGATACAGAGGCTACATCTTCGACTTGGACGGCACGATCTACCGGGGGCCGAGCCTTATCCCCGGCGCCAAGGAGACGATCGAGTGGCTCCGCGGCAAGGGGGCGGGATGCCTGTTCCTCTCGAACAAAGCCATCCAGACGCGCGAGACCTACGCCAAGAAGCTGAACGATCTGGGCATCCCCGTCGAGGTCGGCGACGTCATCAACTCGTCCCTCGTCACGGCGTCGTACCTCGCGGAGCACGAGCCCAAGGCGCGGCTGTACGTCATCGGCGAGAGGCCCCTGATTGATGAGCTCGCCGCCGCGGGCCTGCGTCTGGCCGAATCGCCGGATGAGACGGACATCGTGGTGGTCTCCTTCGACCGCACATTCCACTACGGCAAGCTGGACTTCGCCTTCAACGCCATCAAGCGGGGGGCGCGGATCATCGCCACGAACGCGGACAAGACATGCCCCGTGGAGGACGGCGTCGAATTGCCCGACGCGGCGCCCATCATCGGCGCCCTCAAGGCCGTCACCGGCAAGGGGCCGGAGCGGGTGATGGGGAAGCCATCCACGCTGATCCTCGAGGTGGCGTGTCGCCGCTTGGGCCTCGACCCGTGCGACTGTCTCATGGTCGGCGACCGGCTGGAGACGGACATGGTCATGGGCCGGGCGGCGGGCATGGGCACGGCGCTGGTCCTGAGCGGGGTGACGCAGCGAAACGATCTTGACAAGATGGACATAAAACCGGATTATATACTGGAAAGCGTTGCCGACATCATGGAGAGCCAATCAACATGAGATGCATCCGCCTCGTCGCTCTTGCGGCAATGAGTCTCGTTTGCTCCGTCGCCCACACGCAGGGCGTAAAGGCCCCGCTTCCCGATCCGGTCATCATCTGCCCCCCCAACGCCACGGCCATCGAGACCTTCGCCGCGCAGGAGCTGGCCCGGGCCATTGAGGCGATGACCGGCAAGAGGCCGGATGTGGTGAATGCGTTATCGGGCGCAAAGGCGAGCAAGATCGTCCTTCTCAACGCAAAGGCGCCGGCCAAAGGCCCGGCGCCGGACCAGGCCTATTCGATCCTCTACGATGAGAAGGAAGGCAAACCCGAGGTTCTCATCACCGGCAAGGACCGCAGCCTCCTCTACGCGGTTCGCGACCTGAGCGGAAAATATCTTTCCGGCAAGGAACGGCAGTTGTTTGTGGAAAAAATTTCGCTCACCGAGACGCCCGCCGCGCCTCGCCGATACCTCTGGCTGTGGCTGCAAAACCTGAAGGGAGACTGGAAGCCCTTCATTGACTTCGCCAGCGAGTGGAAGTGCAACGGCGTCGTCATCTGGGGCCTGGATGCCTGGAAGGACGATAAGCTTTGCCGGGAGATATGCGTCTACGCCCACGAGCGGGGGGTGGATGTGCTTCACGGATTCGGCGTCAACGGATATCACGAGGGCAAGCACATCTGCGAGACGATCCCGGAGGCAAAGGCCGTCATCCCGGAGAAATTCCATAATACGGAAAATGGAAAATGGAGCCTCGATGCGCTCTACTGCCCCTCCAATGAAAAGGCCCAGGCGGCGATCAAGGAGATGCTCCTCAAGGCCGCCGACGCAGGCATTGACGGGTTCAATTTCGAGACGGCCGATGTGGATTACATCCTGTGTCACTGCCCCAAGTGCGAGGCCCGCTTCAAACACCAGAGCGAAGAGCTGCACGCCAACAAGCCCATCGAATGGCCCATCGAGCACACAAACATGGCCGTCGAGTTCCTGAGCGCGGAGCGGCCGAACCTGTGGCTCTGCGCGGAATATGCAATCCAAAAATTCGACCCGGCGCCCTACGTGGGTTCAGCCAAACTCGAACGCCTGGCGAAGGAGATCAACAAGCGGTGCACGGTGATCTGGTGCGAGTCCATGGCTCCGCCGCAGCCGATCGCCGAGGCGCTCATCCAGATGCGGCCGGAGTCGGGCTTCTACATCCGCAGCGGAGCGATCCTCGGCATCGAGGGATCGGAGAAATACAAATGGGAGGACGAACTGGCGGCCATGAGACGCCTCATCCCCCTCGAACCCAAGTGCGTCATGTACCGCTCCGGCATCCCGGGCGGCTACCTCGCCGCGAAGATGGCCGTCGCCGCCGAGGCCATGTGGAATCCCAAGCGGGCGGACGATTACTTCCAGGGGGTCTTCGACCGCGTTACCGGCATGACGAAGCCCGGCGGGAAGTACGCGGTGAAGGAAGAAAAACCAAAACAGCCGTAGCCATGCGCTGAAAAGGGGGCAGACGCGAGCGGCGTCAAGTCAAGGACATGGGCCGTCGCCGGTAACTTGCGTGTGCGGCGCAATGACAAATGCCGAAAGAATACCCAAAGCCACGTAGCGGAAGTCGCCAGACTTCCGACGAGCCGCCCATAGGAGAATACGCATGACCCCGAAGAAAGCCTGCCCTGTTATCCTTGCCGCAATCCTGTTTCTCTGCGGAACCGTCCTCACCGATGACTGGCCGACATACCAGTCCGACCCCGGACGCTCCGGCGCGACGGCCGATAGCCTGAGTTTCCCGCTGGCAACCCAATGGACCTACCAGCCGAAACAGCCCCCCCTCCCCGCCTGGCCCGAACCCGGCAAGGAACTTCACCGGATGGACTTCGACTACTCCTTCCAGCCCGTGGTCGCCAGGGGGATCGTTTACTTCGGCTCCTCCGCCGACGATACGCTCCGCGCCCTGAACGCCGAGACGGGGGATCTGCTCTGGCGCTTCACCACCGACGGCCCGATCCGCTTCGCGCCGATGATTGCCGGCGGCAGGGCCTACGCTGCATCGGACGACGGACATCTCTACTGCCTCGACGCCAAGACCGGAAAGGCGCTGTGGAAAAAACGCCTCGCCCCCGGCGACGACCGGATCATCGGCAACGGGCGGATGATCTCGCGCTGGCCCTGCCGGACGGGGGCGCTGGTGGTGGATGACGTCGTCTATTGCACGGCGGGCATGTGGCCCACGGAGGGGGCCTACATCTATGCCCTCGACGCGGCGACCGGCGACGAGCGCTGGTGCAACGACAGCAGCGGGTCCATCTACGTGGACCTCCCCCACCCCGGGGCGATGGGCTTCAGCGCCGTGGCCCCGCAGGGATACCTCCTCGTCCGGGGCGACATCCTCCTCGTCCCCACCGGGCGGTGCATCCCCGCTGCCTTCAATCGTCACACAGGACGCTTGCTCCACTACAAACCCGCCGATGCCCTCTTCAACGGCGGCGCATGGACTACGTCAACGGAGGGCTTCTACTTCAATCCCAAGAACCGATTCCAGAACCCCTCCGAGGCGTTCATCGGCGAAGCGGACCCTGTCCCCGGCGACGGCATGCTCATGTATTCCTTTGCCTCCGGTGATCCGGAGACGGCCTTCAACGGAAAGTACCGCGTGCTCGCCTCGGGGGATACCCTCTACACCGTCGGCATGGGGACCATTGACGCGCTGGACATGGCGACGCTCCGGGGGAAGAAGCGAGTGACCAAGTGGTCCACCCCCCACGAGGCCCGCGTCTATTCCATCGCCCTCGCCGGGCAGACGCTCCTCACCGGCAATCGGGGGTCCATCACGGCGTTTAACGCCGCCGACGGCAAGGTCGTCTGGAACTGCGATGTGGACGGGCAGGTGCGCGGTCTGGCGGTCAGCGACGGGCGGGGCTTCGCTTCCACGGACAAGGGGACCTTACTCTGCCTTGGCCCAGGAAAGACGAATGCGAAGAAGATAACGGAAAGCAAGGAACCGACGACACCTTCTCCAGAGGCGAGCAATGCCGCGAAGGGCATCATCACAACGTCCGGCAAGGCGGAGGGTTATGCCTTCGTCATCGGCGAGCCGGATAGCCAATTGGCCGAGGCCATCGCCGCGCAGACGAAGCTCTGCGTCGTTAACGTGCTGAAGGGCGAGGCGAACGTCCAGTCCGAACGGGATCGGTTGTTCAAGGCCGGGCTCTATGGATCGCGCGTGCATGTGCAGGGGCTGGAGGATATGTCTCGGCTTCCGTACGGGTCCTATTTCGCCGATCTGGTCGTCGTCTCCAACAAGTCAAGCGGGGCGTCCCCGACGGAATGTTATCGTCTCCTGCGTCCGTGCGGGGGAAAGATGTGCTTCGTCGGATTCGCCCGGACAGAGGCCGATGAGTTTGTCAAGAAAGCGACAGTGTCCGAAGGAGAGTTCTCGGAGGCGGACCGGATCGTCGTCAGAGGCACGCTGCCCGGCGCGGCGGACTGGCGTTATCCCTGGGCCGACGGCGGCCGAAGCGGCGTGGGCAAGGACACGCGCGTCCGCCTGCCGATGGACCTCCTCTGGTTCGGCGGGCCGGGGCCGGACCGCTTGGTGGACCGCCACCTGATGGGCTCTCCCCCCGTCTCGGCGAACGGGCGCGTGTTCATGCAGGGGGAGAACCACGTCATCGCCTTCGACGCCTACAATGGGCGGGAGCTCTGGAGCCGCGAGATTCAGGGCGTGGGCCGAAAGTACTCCCAGTACTACTCCAGCAGTCTCGTGACCGACAGCGACGGCGTTTACGTCGTGCAGCGCGACCAATGCCACCGCCTCGACGCGGCCACCGGCGAGATCATCGCCACCTATGCCATCCCCGACGCGGCAGTCCAGGGCATTTCCCCGGCGCCCGTCCCGGACTACATGGACGTCGAGTGGCCAAAGGTCTGGCAGGTGTTTGGGCCGCTCCCCGGCGGGGCCGGGGCGAAGCCGCCGCTCAAGCCGGCAGACCTGAAGGCCGTGCCGGAGCGGATAACGGTGAAGGACAAGGAGTACGTCGCGACCCGGATCGAGGCCGCAGATCATCTCATTGACTTCACGACCCTCTACGGCGGCTACGGCTTCAAGCCGTTGGCGCCGGGCGAGAAGCCGAAGGCGCGCCAGCAGAAAGGCACGGATTTCAGCTTCCCCGACGTGGGCCGGATGTGTTACGCCTTTGCGAAAATCAACTTCCCAACAGACGGGAAGCTGCTGATCGGCGCGGGGGCCGACTGGTGGATGCAGTGGTACCTTGACGGCAGGCCCATCTTCGACACACTCAAGGACGGGAACATCGGCAACCGCGACAACTTCTTCGGCAAGCCCTGCGCGCCGGAAGATTTCGTCTTCGATGTGGACGTGGCCGCGGGCGAGCACGTGCTGGCCGTGATGGTGAAGGCGGGCAGCCGTGGCTGGGCGCTGGCGTCGGACAGCGTGGCGAAGCGGGCCAGGGAGCTGCAGCCCATCTCCGCAGGCGAGGACCCGAACGTGCCCAATCTTCGCGACATGGTCTGGGGCTACCTGTCCGTGACGGACGACCTTGTTCTCGGCGGCTACAACGTCCCGATCATGGAGGGCCAGTCGGCGGAGTCGCACCTCATCTGGCGGTCCGAGGGCAAGGCTGTCTTTGCGCTGGACAAGCAGGACGGATCGCTCCGATGGGTCTATCGCCCCGAGGGCGACCGGATCGTTGCGAATATCGAGATCGCCTTCGGCGACGGGAAACTGTTCCTCATAGACGGCACGTCGAAGGCGGACCTGGTGAAGGCGAGACACCGCGGCGAGAAGATCGACGCGAAGCTCACGCTTGTCGCCCTGAACCTGGCCGACGGCAAGGAGCTGTGGCGGCAGGACGACGTGCCGATGCTCGGCGACCGCGACATCCCGACGCGGCTGAAGTCGAATCTCACCCACCTCTTCATGGGCATGCCCAACTGGGGGCATCTCATCTACGCCGATGGCGTGGTTGTTTACGGCGCAAATGCGGCCTACGACGCGGCCACCGGCAAGAAACTCTGGTCCAGAGCGAAGCGCCCCCAGGACCTCCCCATCGTCCTCGGCAAATGGCTCCTCGCCCATCCGTTCGCCATTGATCTTCGCACCGCCGAGGAGCGCATGACAAAGGACCTCCTCACCGGCGAGGAGGTCCCCTGGCGGCACCAGCGCACCTACGGCTGCGGGCCGACGCTGGGAAACGAGAATGTGCTCTTCTTCCGATCCGGGGCGAACGGGTTCTTCGACATGCTCGCCGACGGCACGACGAACTTCGGGGGAACCCGGTCGGGCTGCTCCCGGAGCATGCTCACCGCGAATGGCCTGCTCATTCATCCCGAAGGCTTCAGTGGGTGCTGCTGCTCCTACAGCTACCAGACCTGCCTCGCGCTGATCCCCAGCTCCGACCGGAGCAACTGGTGGTACGTCTTTCCGCAGTACGCCGGCGGTGGCCTTATCAGGCGCATGGCCGTCAACTTCGGCGCGCCCGGCGACCAGAAGGACGATCAGGGCAACGCATGGCTCGGCTTCCCCCGGCCCATGATCTCGAACGCCTGCCCCGCGCCGGTGGCCATTCTCATGGAAAACGCCTCCTGCGACTACCGGCGGCGCGCCACGGCGACGATCAAGGGCGCGGACTCGCCCTGGCTCTATTCCTCGTATCTGCGCGGGCGCGGGCAGATCGCCATCGGCCTCGTCCTCCAGCCGAGCGTACTTCTCCCCACTTGCGACGAAAAGCCGACGATTGACGGCAAGCTGGACGACCCTTGCTGGAAGGCCGTGAACGCCGTGCCCTTCGAGAACACGCCGTTCTCGCTCCTCGGGGCGAGCGTGGACCTGCGCATCTGCCGCGACGCGGAAAACATCTACTTCGGCTACCACCGCAAGCCGATCTCCGATCCGCCGAAGGGGGCTGACGAAGCCGCCCTGGGCCAGAGCGACGAGTTCCAGATCTACATCGGCGATCAAGGCCAGAAAATCGGCATCCGATGCGGCGTGAAACGCAACGGCGAGACCTTCGCCCGGTTCGGCACGGTGGATCGCTACCCGAAGGACGATCCTCGCTGGAAAGGCGAGTGGACGTGCGCCGCAACACAGACGCCGGAGGCGTGGAGCGCAGAGGCGGCGATCCCGATCAAGACGCTTACGGATGCCGGGATTGATCTGAAGCGGCTGAACCTGAACTGCATGTCGCGGAACTTGACGGGGGCGGGGTCGGAGGCGATCTTCCTTGTGGACCCGCGGTATGGCGCGGACTTCAAGCGCTGCGTCGGGTTTCGGCGGGTCATTCCTGCGCCCGCGAAGGCCCCGGAGGAGCGGTCGTTCACGGTGCGGATGCACTTCGCCGAGCTCGACGGCGCGGAAGTCGGCCAACGGGTCTTCGACGTGGCGATCCAGGGAAAGACCGTGGCCGAGGGCCTCGACATCGCGCGGGAGGCGGGTGGAAAGAACACCGCCCTCGTGAAGGAGTTCAAGGCTATCAAGGCAAGCGACAGGATCGTCATTGAACTGGTCCCTAAGACGAAGATGGACCCAGTCATCTGTGCCGTCGAGGTCGTCGAGGAGTGACAGGAAGGTCGAAGAGTCGAAAGGTCGAAGGGTCAAAGAGCAAGAAATAGTGGGAGATATTTGACAGAAGGGAGAGGAAAATGGAGGCGGCGAGATGTTTTGAAGATCTGTGGGTGTGGCAGGAGGCGCGGGTTGTTGTGAGGAACATCTACTCGGATTTCGGCGCTGGCACGCCGGCTTGCCAGGACTTCGGTTTCAGAAACCAAGTTCAAAAAGCAGGTATTTCGGTCATGAACAATATCGCCGAGGGATTTGAACGAAACTCGGATGCAGACTTCGCCCGATTCCTCGAAATCGCCAAAGGTTCCTGCGGCGAGGTCCGCAGCATGTACTACCCCGCGCAGGATCTGCAGTATGTCACGGAGGACACAGCAGCGCAGCGGCGTGAGACACTGAGGCGAATCGCAGCCGGGATCGCCTCGCTCATCGCTCACCTCAGAAAGCCGAGCGACTGATCCAGTGTATTGCACAGCCAAACAATTTTTTGGACTATTTGACTCTTCGACCCTTCGACTCTTCGACTCTTGAACTTGTGAGCGTTCCGCGATGAGACGCCCCAACATCCTGTATGTCATGGCCGACGACCACGCCGCCAATGCGATCAGTTGCTACGGCTCGCGCCTCGCGTCGGTCTTCCAGACCCCGAACATGGACCGGCTTGCCGCGGAGGGCGTTCGCCTGACAAACTTCTTCGCCACCAACTCCATCTGCACCCCCGCACGGGCCACGATCATGACCGGGCAGCACGGCCACATCAACGGCGTGCGCACGCTGGCCGACACATGGCATCCCGAAAACGGGCCGAACCTCGCCTTGCTCCTCCAGCAGGCGGGGTATGAGACCGCGATGATCGGCAAGTGGCACCTCCACTGCACGCCCGTCGGCTTCGACGACTACAAATACATGTGCAACTGCCACGAGCAGGGGACCTACCAGAATCCTGTCTTTGCAGAGAAGGGCCTGGGCGAAGTCCCGTACACCGGCTACGTGACCGACATCATTACCGAAATGGCCCTCAAGTGGCTGCATCGGCGCAAGGGATCGGCCAAGCCGTTCTTCATGATGTTCCACCACAAGGCCCCGCACGACTTCTGGGAGTTCGCCGAGCGGCACGAGCGCATGTTCGACGGCGTTGAAATCCCCTGGCCCCACAGCCTCTTCGAGGACCGCAGCCACCGCTCGGAGGCGTCGCGCGACTACGGCAGCTCCGTCACCCCGCGCAGCGGCGTCCGCAGCCTCTACGCCGACTTCTGCAAGCCGAACTATGTCACCGGCCCCCTCAGCGGCACGGAGAACATGACCTTCGAGGAGAAAGGCATCGCCGCCTACCAGAAGTACCTCAAGGACTACCTCCGCACCGTGGCCGGAATTGACGACGCCATCGGCGCGGTGATGATGGAGCTGGAGAGGCAGGGCATCCTCGACGACACGATCGTCATCTACACCTCCGACCAGGGCATGTTCCTCGGCGAGCACGACTACCAGGACAAGCGGTGGAGTTACGAGGAGAGTCTCATGTCGCCGTTTATCGTCCGCTACCCGAGTGAGATCGAGGCGAGGACGGTCGCCGACGCGCTGATGGACAACACCGACATCGCGCCGACGCTCCTGGACTATGCGGGAGTGGATGCGCCCGAGGCGATGCAGGGCCTCTCACGGCGTGCCATGCTCGCGGGGAAGTCGAACGCGCCCAGGCGGGATGCACTTTACTTCCGCTACTGGATGCACCTGGCCCACAAGCACCACAACCCGGCCCACTACGGCATCCGGACGGGTCGCTGGAAGTTGATCTTCTACTACGGCCTCCCCCTCGACGCGGCCGGCGCGGTGAATGAAAAGTCCCCGGCGGGATGGGAGCTGTATGACATGCAGAACGACCCCTTCGAGCTGCGGAACCTCTACCAGGACCCGGCCCATGCCGACACGATCCGCGACCTCCGCAATCAGCTCGATGCGCTCAAAGAGAAGTACGGCGACACGGACGACAGATATCCCGAACTCGTCGAGCGGAGAAAGCAAACTGGCCGGTAAGGATTCGGGTCAAGGGACCAATAACAAGGAAAAGGAGTCTGATTGATGAAACTTGACAAGGCCGAGCGACTGCATTTCACCACCGTCGGCGAGGACGGCGTCCGCACCATCCTCGCGTGGAACACCCGCGTCGTGAGCAAGAAGCCCGGCTACCAGGTGCTCCCATCCTCCGAGAAGGAACGGGGCGACGGCCTGCGCCTGTGCAACCGCGACAAGGCCGCCCCGGGCTACGTCCTCTACAGCCCCGACCACTCGAAGAAGTTCCTCCTCATTGACCTCGACGGCAAGATCGTCCACGAGTGGAAGGCATGGACCACGCACTTCGGCTATCTGCTCCCCAACGGCCACCTGCTGCTCGACACCGAGTTCTCGCCCGACCGCGACCTCGGCATCGTCGAGGTGGACTGGGACGGCAACGAAATCTGGTCCTGCCCCTGCCAGGTGCACCACGACTTCCAGCGCCTCGACAACGGCAACACGATGGTCCTCTGCCAGCGCGAGATCGAGAAGCCGCAAATCTGCCGCGGCACGCTCCTGAGCACATACCTCTATGAGGTCACGCCCGACCGCGAGGTCGTCTGGGAGTGGTACAGCGAGGACCACATCGAGGAACTGAAGCGCTTGGCCGGCGTCAAGTTCCCCGGCGACAATCCCGACTGGACGCATTCGAACACGGTGCAGGTCCTCCCCGAGACCCCTGCCTTGCGCGACCCGCGCTTCAAGCCGGGCAACGTGATGGTGAGCCATCGCAACCTTGATACGGCCCTCGTAATCGAGCGCGAGACGGGCGAGATCGTCTGGACGTGGGGACCGGGCGTGATGTCGCGCCAGCACGCGACGATCATGATGGATAACGGCCACATGATCTGCTTCGACAACGGCACGCTGCGGAAGTGGTCGGCGGTGTGGGAGGTCGAGCCGATCAGCGGCGAGATCGTCTGGTCCTACAAGGGCGACCCGCCGTCGTCGTTCTTTGCGTCGGCCCTGTCCAATGCGCAGCGCCTGTGGAACGGCAACACGTTCATCTGCTCCGGCTCGCAGCCGGACCACGGGCGGCTGTTCGAGGTCACGCCCGACGGCGAGATCGTCTGGGAGTTCCAGAACCCGTATGCCGAGTATGCCGAGGGGCAAAAGATCGTCTATCGCGCCTACAAGTATTCCCCCGAGTTCATCGAGCCGTTTCTGAAGAAGTGAAGTCGCATCGCGGGTTCCGGGGTTGACGGCGAGCTGCGGGGACATCAACCAGGCGGCGAAGCCGCGACTCCGAGTCCCCGGGAAGCGGAAGCCGATAGATCACAAGATACTGTTTCGTCGAGACTTGATACAAATAATTAAGTATGGTGTCCCCGGAACTCAGTTGCAGAACCCCCATGGTGATTCACAGTCGCCGCATCAGCAGATGTCACCACGGCGTGAAGCCGCAGGGATCGTCCGCCGGCTCCACATCCTCCAGGTATAGGGCACGGGCCGCTTGTCCGGAGGCTCCGGTGAATGTATATCAGGGGCCTGTTGCCCAAATCCCGAACTGGCAAAAATGATCTGTAGCCGCAGGCTTTAGCCTGCGCCGTTTGGCCGTGCGACCCCGAATCGCGCAGGCTAAAGCCTGCGACTACATTTGGGCAACGCGCCCTCAGATATTTAATTACCAAAAACAACTACCAGGGGTGAGAGCGGGGGACGCGGCGGCTCACGGCGCAAAGGACTTCGTTAGGGATCGTGCCGAGGAGTTTGGCCACCGACTCGACTGAGATCATCTCGTCGCCCTGCCGCCCATAGACGACCACGTCATCCCCTATCTGCACCTCCGGTACATCTGTGATATCAACCACGCACTGATCCATGCAAATACGGCCGATAATGTGGCAATGTTTGCCGTGGATGAGGACATGGCCCGTGTTAGAGAGGAGGCGGTTCAAGCCGTCGGCGTATCCGATGGGGAGCGTCGCGGCTCGGGTGGGGCGGGCGGCGGTGAACGTCCTCCCATAGCTCACGGTTGCGCCAACGAGCAGGTTTTTGGCAAAGGAGACGCGGGTCTTGAGCGTCATCGCGGGGCGAAGGTCTAAGTCGAGCCTCATGTCGGCGGTGGGATGGTAGCCGTAGAGGGCGAGGCCGGGGCGGACCATGTCGAAGTGCGCCTCGGGGAGCTGGGCGATGGCCCCGCTATTGGCGGCGTGGCGGAGGGGGACTGGCAGCCCCTCTTTTTTCATTTTTGCGGTGATCGAGTTGAAGAGGGCGACTTGGCGGCGCGCGAAGGAGAGGTCCGGCTCATCGGCGGCGGGAAAGTGGGTCCAGACGCCGTCGAAGGAGAGATGGCCGAGGGACAGGACGCGCCGGATGAGGTCGAGCGCCCCGTCGGGGCTGACGCCGATGCGCCCCATGCCTGTGTCAATCTTCACGTGGACCGAGGCGACGACGTTTAGGCGACGGGCCGTTTCGGAGACGGCCTGGGCAAGGTCCGCGTCGCAGACGGTGAGGGCGACGGAACGGCGCAGGGCGTCTTCGACGAGATCGGGCAGGACGGCGCCGAGCATGAGGATGGGGGTCTCGATGCCCGCGTCGCGGAGCTCGGCGGCCTCGGAGACGGCGGCGACGCCGAGCATGTCCACGCCATGTGCGGCCAGGGCTTTGCTCACGGCGACGGCGCCGTGGCCGTAGGCGTTGGCCTTGACAGCGGCCAGGACTTTAACGCGGGGACCGACCTTCCTTCGTATTTCTTCGAGATTGTGAATGATATTGCCGAGCCGGATTTCGGCCCGGGTCGGGTGGCTCATAGGATTTCCTTTCCGGCGTAATTGTATCACGTCGTTTTGCCATTTCAAGCAGGAGTTCGTGAACCGGTGCATGTCGTTTCCCTCGCTGGACGGAAGGACCGTCCCGTTTGTGGAGTGCGCAACCATGCCCAGGCGTGGTTGCGCCTTGACATCGGGAAGCCCTGCTTCCCGACGATGGCTCGGCAACCGTGCGGAGGCGCAGGGACAGCCTGACGGCGACAACCGCGCAACGAAAGAGCGGGAAGCATGGCTTCCCGCAAGAAAGGCGGCAGTCCAAAGGACCGGCCACGCCAAGCTGTCCATCTGAAAAGAACTTGCTCATGGACCGAGAGAAATGACGTACACCCTTCGCGGAATTGGGCCTTGACAAAGGCATGGGAAAGGTGTATTTTGCATAGTTCGTTTGTCTGGGGCGAACGGCCCTGATTCGTACAGTGTGGTTTTGTGATGTCAAAGAGGAGAAAGCAAGATGAAAGTGATCGTGGTGAAGGACAAGAAGGCCATGGGCAAGAAGGGCGCGGAGCTGATCGCCGCGGATATGAAGAAGAAGGATCGCCCCTACGTGCTGGGCCTCGCCACGGGCAGCACGCCCGAGACGATGTACGCGGAGTGGGCAAGCATGTGCAAGAAGGGCGAAGTGGATTTCAGCACGGTGATCACGTTCAACCTCGATGAGTATGTCGGCCTCAAGCCCACGCACGATCAGAGCTATCGCTACTTCATGAACGACAAGTTGTTCAATCACGTCAACATCAACAAGAAGAACACCTTCGTCCCCGACGGGATGGCTAAGGATACCGAGGCGAGCTGCGCCGCCTACGAGGCGAAGATCAACGCCTGCGGCGGGATTGACTACCAAGTCCTCGGCATCGGCAGCAATGGCCACATCGCCTTCAACGAGCCCGGCTCCTCGCTCGGCTCGCGGACGCGAAAGGTGAAACTGACTGAGAACACGATCAAGGACAACTCCCGGTTCTTCAAGAGCATGAGCGAGGTGCCCAAGAGCGCCATCACGATGGGCATCGGCACAATCCTCGAGGCGGCGAATATCATCCTCCTGGCCAGCGGCGCGAACAAGGTCGAGGCTGTCGCCGCCGCCATCGAGGGACCCATCACCGCCTCCTGCCCCGCCAGCGCCCTGCAGACGCACCCGAACGTGACATTCGTCCTCACGGAGGACGCCGCCACGGGGCTGAAGCTCATGCACCAGAGCTGAGGGGCGGCGCGCCATGGACCTCATCGAACGGTTCAAGACCGAGGCGAAGCAGGCCCGAAAGACCATTGTCTATCCCGAAGGGGATGACGAGCGAATCCCCAAGGCGGCCCAGGCCGTCACCGAACAAGGGCTCGCCAAGGCGATCGTCATCGGCAATACGGACGAGGTGCAGGCCCTGGCCAAACAGGCCGGGGCGAAGCTGGACGGCGTGACCGTCATTGATCCGAAGGCCTCGGACGACCTGGCGAGATACGCGGCGGAATACAACCGCCGCAAGCCGGAAGTCAGCGAGAAGGTCGCCGCGCGCCTGCTGCGGCGGCCTTTGCTGTTCGGCGCGATGATGGTCTCGGTCGGCGACGCCGACGGCATGGTCGGCGGCGTGGCCAACGCCACCGCCCGCATGATCGAGGCCGGGGGGCTGACCATCGGCTACCAGCCGGGGCTGAGCGGGGCGTCGAGTTTCTTCATCATGGTCGTGCCCCAATGCCTAGGCGAGACGGACAAGGCGCTGATCTTCGCCGACTGCGCGGTGAACGTGAACCCGACGGCGAAGGAACTGGCCGAGATCGCCGTCGCCTCGGGCCGCAGCGCCAGGACCCTCCTCGGCATCGAGCCGAAGATCGCCATGCTCTCCTTCTCCACAAAGGGCAGCGCCTCGCACGCGGACGTGGACAAGGTGGTGGAGGCGACGAAGCGGGCGAAGGAGATCGCGCCGGACCTCTGCATTGACGGCGAGATGCAGGGCGACGCGGCCCTCGTTGAGCGCGTGGCCAAGAAGAAGGTAAAGGAAAGCGACGTGGCCGGACGGGCCAACGTCCTCGTTTTCCCCGACTTAGACGCGGGCAACATCGCCTACAAGCTGACCCAGTACCTGGCCAACGCCAGGGCCTACGGGCCGATCATGCAGGGGTTCGCCAAGCCGATCAACGACATGTCGCGCGGCGCGACGGTGGACGACCTCGTCGGCGTCACGGCCATCACCGCTGTCCAGGCGAAAGGGTCTTGAAAGGGAACCGATGGACATCCTGGTGATCAACAGCGGAAGCTCCTCGCTGAAATACCTCCTGTTCGATATGGACAACGAAGATGTGCTCGCCAAGGGCATTGTGGAAAAGATCGGCGAGGAGACGTCCTTCCTGAAACACACCGTGGACGGGAACGAAATCACGAAGGAGGCGAAGGCCCCCGATCACGACGCCGCCTTCCACCTGATGATCGAGGCCCTGCTCGACAAGAACCACGGCGTCATTGAGAGCACCGACGAGGTTTCCGCCGTCGGCCACCGCGTCGTGCACGGCGGAGAGACCTTCGTCCAGTCCACGGTCATCACCGACGAGGTGAAACAGACGATCGAGGACTATTTCCCGCTGGCCCCGCTGCACAATCCGCCGAACCTGGCGGGGATTCTCGCGGCGCAGAGGGCCTTCCCCTCCGTGCCGCACGTGGCCGTCTTCGACACGGCGTTCCACCAGACCATGCCGAAGCAGGCTTACATGTACGCCCTGCCGTATGAATTGTATAAGGAAGATCGCGTGCGGAAGTATGGCTTCCACGGCACGTCGCACCGGTTCGTGTCCATGCGAGCGGCGGAGATACTGGGCATCCCGCGCGACAAATTCAACTGCATCACCTGCCACCTGGGCAACGGGTGCAGCCTGACGGCGGTGCGCGAGGGCAAGTCGGTGGACACGAGCATGGGCCTGACGCCGCTGGAGGGGGTGGTGATGGGAACGCGCACGGGGGACTTCGACCCGGCGATCATCTTCTACCTCGCCCGGCGGAGAGGTTATTCGCTGGACCAGATGGACAAGATATTCAACAAGCAGAGCGGCCTGCTGGGGCTGAGCGGCGTGAGCAACGACATGCGCGAAATCCACGAAGCGGCCGAAGGGAGCAACGCGCGCGCACAGCTCGCCATTGACGTGTTCGCCTACCGTGTGCGAAAATACATTGGGTCCTACCTGGCGGCGCTGGGGCGTACCGACGCCATTGTGTTTACCGGAGGAATCGGTGAGAATGCCTGCGGCGTCCGCGAGGCGATCTGCATCGGCCTGGAGCCTCTGGGGATCGTGTTCGACAAGAAGAAGAACTCGGCGACGCGGGCGAAGGAGGCGATCATATCAGAAGGCGCTTCCCATGTGAAGGTGATGGTCGTGCCGACGAATGAGGAACTCTTGATCGCGCGAGATACGCTTGCCGTGGCGGAGAAGGCGGCGGTCAGGACATAACGAGACACAAACCTCCCGGAGGTTTGCATGCCGTCTGCCTCTCGTCATTCTCGCGTACGCGGGAATCCACGAGCGGTCGAGTCCCGCGCGGACGTGGGACTGGATTCCCGCTTTCGCGGGAATGACAAGGGGAAGATTGGAAGTCTGGCAATTTCTGCTACGGGTGAGTGCGTTTCCGCCACAGAAACGAATAAGAGGAGGAGTCTGAGGGAATGAAGCTGTGCATCTTTGAGGACGAGAAGTTCGACAACCTGTACCCGCTGACCTATCTTAGGCCGGTCTTTGAGCTGAAGTGCGGCGCGACAAGCCTGGAAGAGAAGATCATCCGGGCCTTCCCCAAAGCCGACGTTTGCTACTTCGTTCGGGACTGGATGGCCGAGAGCTACAAGGCCCGCGCCAACGGCCGACCGGTAAACGATATGTCGGCCCTCATGGGCGGCGACATCCTCCTTGTCAACGGCCGCCTGCTGATGAAGGACTTCGATCTTGCGGCCAAGGGGGAGGACGAGATCGCTATCTGCGACGACGATGTGGTTTACGTCCGGCTGAAGGCGGCGACAGCGGAGAAATGCAAGGCCGCCGACCTCGGCAAGTGCCTGGCCATGGCCAAGGCGGTGGTGGGAGCAAAGGAAGTCAAGGCCCCGATGATCCGCTATCCGTGGGACCTCATTGACAACAATCCCTCGATGATTACGCTGGACTTCCAGGCCGCCGGGAAGAAGGGCATCGAGGGGTCTTTCTCCGACAAGGCCGCGATCTATGGCGACGAGAAACTCGTTTATGTGGCCCCCGGAGCGGAGATTCACCCCTTCGTAACGCTGGACACCCGGCAGGGCCCCGTAACCATCGCCGAGGGCGCGGAGGTCCATCCCTATACCCGCATCGAAGGGCCGAGCTACATCGGCCGGAAGACGACCCTCTTCGGCGCGAAGATCCGGGAGGGGACGTCCGTGGGCGAGGTCTGCCGCGTGGGCGGGGAACTCGAGGAGAGCATCTTCCACAGCTACAGCAACAAGTACCACGACGGCTTCATCGGCCACGCCTACATCTGCCAGTGGATCAACCTGGGGGCGCTGACGTCGAACAGCGACCTGAAGAACGACTATAAGACCGTCGAACTTTACATGAAGGGACAGCTGATGGACAGCGGTAGCACGAAGGTGGGATGCTTCATCGGCGACCACACCAAGACAAGCATCGGCACGCTGTTCAACACAGGAACGATGGTCGGATGCATGTCAAACGTGGTGGGCGGATCGGGCATCCTGCCGAAGTATATACCGTCATTCGTGATGGTGATGAACAACAAGTTCTACAAGGTGGGCTTCAAACAGCAGACGGCGACGGCCCGCACGGCCATGGGTCGGCGGAAGCTCGAACTGAGCGAGGCGGACGAGGCGCTCCTCCAGCATGTCTTCGACATGACCAAGGACGACCGGATGCCGCTCATCAAGCAGTCGCGGAAGGAGCTGTCACAGGAAGCCGGATTGGCATAGTTTGCAGCCTCCCGCGGGTCCCAGACCGCCGGGAGGTTTGGCTTGTTCAATAGGAAGGAAAGCAGAGATGGGAGAAAAATCGGTAGCGGACCGCGTCCGGAAGGTCACGGCGAAAATCCTCAAGATAGACGAATCCCAGGTCAAGCCGGAGAGCCACTTCGTGAAGGACCTCGGCGCGCAGTCCATCCAGAGCGTCGAGCTCGTCGCGGCCTTCGAGGAGGAGTTCGACATCGAGATGGATGAAGACGAGGCCCTCGAGGTGAAGACCGTCGGCGACGCGGTGGCGTTCATCCAGAAATCCGTTGACGAGCAATAGTACGATTCGCCGGGACCAAAGGCTTCGGACGTCCTGCGTTCGAAGCCTTTCTACCTATGCGGCGGCGACATGAGGTAGGCCATGGATCATGTCCGGATTGGGTTCATCGGGGCCGGGGGGCTCGCCACGCGGGTACACTATCCCTCCCTGGTCGAGATTGAGAGCGCCTCGATCGAGGCAATCTGCGACCTGAACGAGCAGCGCCTGAACGAAGCGGGCGAAAAATTCGCCGTCGAGAAACGCTTCGCCCGCCACAAGGAGATGCTCGACTCCGTCGAACTCGACGCCGTCTACATCGTCATGCCGCCGCACCTGATGCACGACCTCGTCGTGGACTGCCTCAACCGAAAGAAGCACATCTTCGTCGAGAAGCCCCTCGGCGTGCACAGCCTCCAGGCCGTGGAGCTGGCCAAGCTCGCCGAACGCAACGGCTGCCTTACGATGGTCGGTTTCAACCGGCGCTTCATGCCGGTCCTTGTGAAGGCCCGAGCGATGGTTGAGGAGCGCGGGCCGATCACCCACTGCATGGCGACGTTCTTCAAGAACTACGACGGCAACATGCCCTTCTTCCGCGGTGCGACCGACATCCTCACCGCCGACGGCATTCATTGCGTGGATACCCTCCGCTGGCTGTGCGGGGAGGCGAAGGCCGCGGCGAGCGACATTAACCGCTTCGGCGTAACCTACGAGAACAGCTTCAACGCCGTCATGCGCTTCGCGGGCGGGGCGACGGCAATCCTGAACACGAATTGGTCGGTGGGGACGCGGGTGCACTGCTTCGAGATCCACGGCAGGGGCGTCTCGGCATTCATCAATCCCGACGCAACCTGTGTGGTATACAAGGATAACGACAAGCTGGAAGAGGGCGTCCGGCTCGATCCGGCGGGGCTGGCGGGAAGCGCTGACTACCATAAAGTGCAAGGATTCTTCCAGGAGAACATGCACTTCATCGAATGTATCCGGGCGGGCAGAGCCCCGATGTCGAATTTCTCCGACGCGGCCAAGACCATGCTCTTGATTGACCGCATTCGAGAGAGTAGGATTTGTGAGTAAGACGTTGGGAGGTGTTCTGATGGCGCGATCCATGCTATGGGCTTGTTTGCTGCTGGCCGCCGGCTGCGCCGCGCGGAAGATGGACCCAGCCTTCCAAGGGGGGACGAACAAGGAATTTGTCTATATCGTGGGCGAGACACAGGGCGGGGATATCCGGCTCGAATACAAGCAAGGCCTGACGGTCCTGGACCTCGTCTCCCAGCGCGGCGGCATCACCACCCGCGGCACGGCCGAGAAAATCCACGTCTATCGCCCCTCCGAGGGCAAAACCTTGAGTTGCAACCTGGACTATAACAAGATCGAAAAGGGCGACGCCCGGCAGAATATCATCCTTCAGGGCGGCGACATCGTCTATGTTCCCAAGACGGTCACCACCGCGCTCTATGACGGATTCAAGGCCATCTTTCCCCCATGGGAGGACATGATGGGGAAGGGGGCCCAGTGGGCGGAAATGTACGCAGCCAGCAAGGCGGCGAAGTAGCGCAAGGTCGAACAGTCCAAGGGTCGAAGAGTCGAAAAGTAGAGAATTCCCGACTCTTAGACCCTTAGACCCTTTGACTCTTGGCCCCTTTGACTCTTGGATAAAGGAGTATGTCATGGCGAAGATCCGAATCGGCGCTCATCCGTGGGTCTACGCGGCGAAACAGCCGCAATACGACATCTTTCCCATCCTTGATCAAATCTTCAGCGACATGGCCTACGCCGGCATGGGCGGCATCGAGTTGATGCACACCGCCCTCCGCCACGACGGCGCCGTCAAGCGCCTGAGCGAGTTGTCAAAGAAACACGTCCTGCCGGTCATCGGGACGTCCTTCGGCGGAAACATGTGGGATGCCCAGCAGGCCAAAGATGTGGTGAAAGACGCCGAACTCATCATCCCCCGCCTCGCCCAGCTGGGCGGAACGAACCTGGGCACGTCGGTCGGCAAGGCCCCCCAGCCCAAGGCCCCCGAGCAGTTCGACGTCCAGGCCGATACCCTCCGGAAGATCATGGCCGTCTGCAAGGACCACGGCGTCCTTCTCAACCTGCACAACCACACCTACGAGGTCGAGAACAACGAGCATGACCTGCGCGGCACTCTCGAACGCATCCCCGATGTCAAGCTGGGGCCGGACCTCAACTGGGCCCTCCGGGGAGGGATAGACCCTGTTGATTTCATCCGCCGCCATGGGAAAAGAATCGTGTTCCTCCATCTCCGCGACCAGGCCGCCGACGGTAAGTGGTCGGAGGCCATGGGTGAGGGCGACATGGACTACGCTGCCATCGGCAAGGCCCTGCAGGCAGTCGGATTTTACGGCGACGCGGCCATCGAGCTGGCCCACGAGCGGAACTTCGAACTTACCCGACCGCTGCGCGAAAGCCTGAAGATGAGCCGGGAGTACGTGCGCAGTACGCTGGGATATTGATACAAGGCTCCGACCTCCCGGAGGTTCCAACCTCCGGGAGGTCGAAACTTGGGGTACTGATACCGCGCATCAGGGGCGCCGGACAGCCCTCGCACAATCTTGGGCAAATTGACTTGAAATCCGGCCCCCTTCTGCTATACTTTAAAAGTAATTCACTTGCAGGGGGGGCAATATCTCGATATAGCATGGGTCCGTGCGCCAGATGAGGAACCCTTCGTGAACCGACCGGAGCTCGATGAGCTGTTCGCCAAAATCGCCGTGGAGGATCGCTTCGTCTCCCGGGAGCAGCTCCTCGACTGCCGCCACGCCATGGAGGCAATCGCCAAGGTCGGCGTAAAACGGTCGCTCCAGGACATCATGATTGACAAGGGCTTCCTGACTAAGGAAGAGGTCCTGGAGATCCTGCGGCGGCTCGTCCGCGAGGGCGTCCGTCCCCATATCGGCAACTTCGAAATCCTCAACAAGGTGGGCGAAGGCGGGATGGGGACCGTCTACAAGGCCCGCCAGCTCAGCCTGGACCGGGTGGTCGCCCTCAAGGTGCTCCCCCCCCGCCTGGCGAAGGACGAAATCTTCGTCCGACGATTCATCCGCGAGGCCAAGACGGCCGCCAAACTGGCCCACAAGAACATTATCACCATCCTCGACGTCGGGGAGTCGAACGGGTTTTACTTCATCGCAATGGAATTCATAGACGGCCCCACCGTCGCCGACATCGTGGAGCGCAACGGGCGAATCGCCGAGAGCGAGGCCCTGCGCATCTGCAAGGAGGTGGCCGAGGGCCTCGCCTTCGCCGCCCAATTCGGGATCGTCCACCGCGACATCAAGCCGGCCAACATCATGCTGGCCCGCGACGGCACGGTAAAACTCTGCGACATGGGCCTGGCCAAGCAGACCAAACTGGACGACGCCTCCGTCACCGAATCGGGCGCCGCCATCGGCACGCCGCTCTACATGTCCCCCGAGCAGGCCCGAGGCGATGTTGGCATTGACAGCCGCAGCGACATCTATTCCCTGGGCGCCACCCTCTTCTTCATGGCCACCGGCGAGCCGCCGTTCCGGGGGCGCACCCCCCTCGAAATCCTCCGAAAACGACTCGAACTGCCGCCGCCCTGGGCGGGTGAACTGAACCCCGAGCTCTCCGAGTGGACGTGCAGCACCATCCAGACCATGATGGCCACCGACCCGGCGAACCGATACCAGAGCGCCGAGGACGTGGTGCAGATGCTCGACTCGCGCGGTCGGGGCAGGGCCCACGCCGTGGTGGCGCGCGTGGTCAGCGCTGTGCAGAGGGACTCGATTCCGGCAGATGTCGTTGCCCGGCGGTTGCGGCGCGCAAGGATCAATATCGTCGTCCTGACCGCTGCGGTGGTGTTCGCCGCGATCTTTGTGATCGGATTGGTCCTGATGTCGAAGGACAAAAAGAAGGAAAAGCCCCCTCCACCGCCAGCGCAGGTAGCGAGTCCTTTGCCGGCGCAGGTAACCGCGACTCCGGCGGCCGCACCCACTCCCCCGCCCAAATCGTCGCCGGATAAAGGCCCCGCGAAACCCGGCAAGGACGACGGAAAGAAGCCGCCGAAGGAGCCGTCCGCAGCCGATCCCCTTGCCGAGATGAAAGAGCAGGTGAAGCAGCTGATGGAAAAGGGCAAGCACGCGGAGGCGCTGAGCCTCCTCGAACGCTTTCCCCCCGCGGGGGAAAAGTGGGTGAAATCCAGCCGCGAAAAGATCGAGCAGGCAGTCCACCATCGCTTCGACTCACGAAAGAAGGAGGCCGACGCCCTGGTGGCCGAGGGCAAGCTGGCGGACGCCCTCAAGCTCTACGCAGCGATGAAAGAATACGGCTTACCATCCATCACTAAACGGGCCGATGAGGAGATCGAGACGATCCGCAACCTCCAGGCGCAGGAGCGGGACCGGGCCACGGCCGCTGTGCGAAAGGGATACCTCAAGATCCTCGCGGAGATACAGGGATATGTGGACCGGAAGGACTACGCCGGCGGGATAGCCCACTGCGAAAGTCTGGCGAAAGAAGCGGCCGGCAAGGACCTGAAGGAAAAACTCGACGTCGAGAAAGAGGCCCTGCTTCTGATGATGAAAATTCGCGAGCGCGCTGAGAACTGCGGCGAACGCATGGGCGGGCGGCCGTTCACGATATCGGGCATGACCGGGACCATCCTGGGAGTCGAGAACGGCAATCTGAAGCTCGAGATCAACGGCGTGCCCTTCCCAAAGTCCCTGGACAAGATCGAACCCCTGAAGATATTGGAGCTTGCCGTAGGCGGCGAGGAGGAGGAAACGGCGCAGAGCCACCTCATGCGCGGCGTGTTCATGGTTTACCATGGCGACACGACGAGCGCAAAGGAAGAGCTCCAGGCCGCAGCGGTGAAAGGCGGGAAAGACGAACTTAGACTCGCCACAGCGTTTCTGGAGCGCATCGAGGTAGCCGGCGTGTCCATAGCGGCCGGCGACGCAGACAAGCTGGTGAAGCAGGCGCAGGACCTCTTCGAAAAACGCAAATGGGAAGACGTGATCCAGATGGTCGAGCAGATCAAGGCCGACTACGGCGAGACGGAGATATACAAGTCAAAAGAGGCGGAACTGGAGCGACTGGCCGGCAGGGCGCACGTATGCATGATGGCCTGGGCCGAGAAAGACATGATCCTGATCAAAGGCGGAAAGTTCCGCTACCAGGAAAACGCTGATCGCACCATCCCCTCCTTCCAGATTGACAAGTACGAGGTCACCAACGCCCAGTACAGGGCCTTCGCGGACTACATCGCCAAGACAGGCGACCACTCCTTCTGCTACCAAAAGGAGCCGAAGGACCAGGATCACCTCGCCCTCGGCTTCGCCGAAGAATCCCTCAGCAAACCCGACCAGCCGGTGGTCGGATTGAGCTGGTACGACGCCTACGCCTACGCCGCCTGCGTCTTCAAGCGACTTCCCACGGAAGCCGAATGGGAAAAGGCCGCCCGGGGCGAGAAGGGACGCCTCTATCCCTGGGGCGACGAGATGGACGAGACATGCATGGTCACCGCCTCCAATCGTGACGGCGCACAGTATCCTGTCCCCCCAACCGACCCCGCATTTTCTAAGGGCGCAAGCCCATTCGGCGCGGTCCACATGCTCGGCAACGCCGCCGAGTGGACGTCGGACTGGTTCGACGATCTTCGCAGCGGACGCGTTGTCCGCGGCGGCGGATGGGACACCCGCCCCGCGAATCCACCCCTTACCGCGACCCTCCGCAACCAGATGGAACCCACCGTCAAGGAACTGTCCGTCGGCCTCCGGTGCGTCAGAGACGTCAAGTAGCGGGCCGGCGCATCCTCACCATTCGGAGAATAGGTCTCATGGTTACTTCAAAGGAACGCTTCATCGCCGCCGCCGAGCACCGCGAGACCGATCGCGTCCCCGTCGGCGAGCACTGGGTCCCCCACACCCTTGTCGAACAGGTGCTCGGCATTGACCGAACGCTCTACAATGCCTGGGGCTATACGCGCATCGCCTACTGGGAGGGCCGGCGCGACGAGGTCGTCGAGCAGAAGAAGACCCACTACGTCGAGTTCATCCGACGCACCGGACTCGACATGGCCAGCGTCTCCCTCGTCCCGCCGCGCAATTGGAAATTCGAGAAACCGACAAGACTCGCCGACGGTCTGTGGGAGGACGCCACGGGGGCGAAGCTCCGGTGGTACGAGAACGTCCACGACATCGAGATCGTCGAGGCGGGAACGAAGAAGGTCCCCCACGAACCCCATCCCGATCCCGACGGCAGCGAGTGGGAATTCTGGGACCATGTCGTCCGCAAACTCGGCAAGACCCATTTCATCATGGCCATGGCGCCTCCGCTCCAGCCGCCGTGCTACTGCCGCGTCAGCCTCGGGCAAAGCCGGTTCGGCGCGTTCGAGGACCTGATGATTCGGATCAAGGAGAACCCGGAGTCCATCGCAAACTCGCAAATCCTGGCCGCCGACGGGGTCTATAAGGGGTCGCTCCGGGCGCGCGAGCGCGGTGCCGACGCCGTGCGCATCTGCTTTGACTACGGCTGCAGCACGGGGCCGTATTGCTCGCCCGCCGATTTCCGCCGCGCCTTCCTGCCGGGGCTGAAGGCGCAGGTTGCCGCCGTCCACCGGGCCGGCCTCAAAGTGGTCCTCCACGTGGACGGCAGTTTGGCCCCGGTGATTGACCAGATCGCCGAGGCGGGGCCGGACATCTATCAGGCCGTGCAGATATACGAGCCTCTGGCGGACTACAAGCGGCAGGTCGGCGACCGGCTGGCCTTTTGGGGCAATGTGGACAACGACCGCATGGCCCGGGGCACGCCCGAGGAGGTCCGGGCAATGGCGCGCGCGGCCATCGCCGCGGCGAAGGAGGGGGGCGGGTTCATCCTCGGCAGCTCCCACGATGTGGTCCTGCCCACGCCGAAGGACAACTTCATGGCCATGGTCGAGACGGCGCTGACGGAGGGAGGATACGGGCGCGGCTGAGCCTTGCGTCGCCAGCGGTCTTGTTGGTTCAGCGAACAATCTGCCCTGCGCCGGAACCTTGACTTTTTGCCGCCATTGTGATAAATAGGATAGATAGAATGTATCGTGTAAGCGGGGAGCGTCCGGAGGCGACGCGCCCCATAGGTTGGTGAAGCGAGCCCCACTCAACATTTCCCAAGAGACCATGAATATCGTCCTCTTCTCCATGCCGGATAGCATCCCGCACTTCAGCCCGACGGCGTGGAAGCCGCCGAGCCTGGCCTGCGGGCTGCTCGCGGCAAACACGCCTAAGCACGATGTCTTCATCGCCGACCTCGTCCTGCGCCGGGGCGATGTGCCGGGCGCAGTGCAGGAGGCGATCAAGACCTACCGGCCCAGGCTGGTCGGCCTGAGCGCGATGAGCTTCCAGTACGACACGGCCCGTCATTGCGCGAAACTCATCCGCAAGGAATTCCCCGACGTCAAGATCGCCATCGGCGGGTACCATGCGACGCTGATGTTCATGGAAATCAGCGAGGGCGAGGACGGACAGTACTTTGATTTCATCCTCCGCGGCGAGGGCGACAAGTCCTTCGCCGAGCTGGCCGACGCCGTGGACGGCAACCAGGACTACTCGACCGTCCGCGGCCTGACCTACATCGCCGACGGCGAGGTCCATCACAATCCCCCGCGTGAACTGGAAGACTTAGAGACCATCGCCTACCCCAAGCGCGACGCGCGCATCTGGACAGGCTACGGCTACTACATGAAGAACCTCGACGTCCTCGAGACCTCTCGCGGATGCGTCATGGCCTGCACCTTCTGCAGCATGCAGAAGATGTACGGCAAGAGCTTCCGCCGCTTCCCCCTCGACCGCGTCATCGCCGACATCGCCGACGCGAAGGCGCACGGCGTTCGCGCCATCGCCATCGGCGACGACAACATCACGCTCGACATCCCGCGCTTCGAGGAGCTGTGCGACCGCATCGTCGCGGCGGGGCTGAACGACGTCTTCTACATCGTCCAGGCCAGCTCGCACGGCATTGCTTCGAGCGAGTCGCTCGTGCGCAAGATGGACAGGGCGAACTTCCGCATCGTCTTCCTCGGCATCGAGAACGTGAGCGCGCGCAGCCTGAAGCACATGAAGAAGGGCAACATCGTCGAGAAGACGAAGGAGGCCGTGCGGCTGCTCCACAAGTACCGCATCATGATCGTCGGCGGGATGATCATCGGCCACCCGTGGGACGACGAGAAGGAACTCATCGAGAACTACGACTTCTTCGACCAACTCGACATTGACTTCTACGGCGACCAGATCATCACCCCGTACCCCAAGACCATCGCCCGCGACCAGCAGGTGGCGGCGGGGTCTGTGGTCAACCCGAACGACTTCCGGTGGTACAACGGCTACTGGGCGAACATCCGCACCGACCACCTGACCGCCGATGAGCTGCTCTTCCTGCGGTGGAAGCACCGCCGACTGCGCTCGACCTTTTACAAGACGACGAAGGCCTTCCGCGCCAACTTCCCCGTCCTTGACCTCCTGCGGAAGATCTGGTTCCGCCATTACAAGCGGCTGAAGGAATACATCCAGAACCGCGGCATGACGGACCGTCAGGTCTTCGAGCGCGAGATGACCCACCACATCCTGGTGAACAATTTCTTCGGCGACCGGGAACCCTACAGGCCCTTCGATCATATTTACGCAAATGTGAATAATATCGTGCGGCCCGCCGAGAGCACGCCCACGCCCGGAGGGAAGGACCCCATCGCCGACTGGCAGGAGGCCATTGACCGATTCTCCTCCGCCGCGCCGAAGCGCGGTTCCAAGGAACCGAGCCATGTCAAGACCCCCGACCCCGGCAACCAATAGATTCGCCTCCTACGACGAGGTCGTGCAGTACCTCTTCTCGGCCATCAACTTCGAGAAGGTGAGCAAGTACTCCTATGATCCTGCAACGCTGAACCTGAAGCGTGAGCGCGACCTCCTCGCCTCGGTGGGCAATCCGCATGAGAAGCAGAAGTTCGTCCACATCGCCGGCACGAAGGGCAAGGGTTCGACGGCGATCCTGCTGGCCTCGATCCTGTCGGCCCACGGCCTGCGGACGGGCCTGCTCACGTCGCCGCATCTGGTGCACGTCGAGGAGCGCATCACCGTGGACGGCGAGATGATGCCCAAGCCGCGCGTGATCGAGGTGATGAACCGCCTCGCGCCGCACATTGACGCCGTACGCGCCCGGAACCCGCGCGAGGCCCCGACCTACTGGGAAATCCTGACCGCCGTGGCGTTCCTCCACTACTTTGAGGAACGGTGCGACATCAGCGTCATCGAGGTCGGTCTCGGCGGCAGGCTCGACTCCACCAACGTGATTATGCCGGGGGCGTGTGTCATCACGCGAATTGACTACGACCATACGGAGAAGCTCGGAAAAACGCTTGCGAAGATCGCCGGCGAGAAGGCGGCCATCATCAAAGACCGCGTGCCCGTCGTCGTCTCGCCGCAGCCGGCCGAGGCATACACGGTCATCGAGAGTCGGGCCAGGGAGACGCGCTCGGAACTCCTGCACCCCTGTCGCGTCCTGTCCTCGATCAACGCCGAGCGAGAGGGCCGCCCCGGGATATTGGTGAGCCTGGAGGGCCGGCGCAGGCGGTACGAGGACCTCTTCCTTCCGGTCATCGGCGAGCACCAGGCCGAGAATGTGGCAACCGCCGTGGCCGCGGCCGAGGCGATCGAGGCGCAGGGCCTCGTGACGCTGTCGGCGGACACGGTGCGGGAGTGCCTGAGCGCCGTGAGGATTCCCGGACGGATTGAGATCATCTCGCATTACCCGATGGTTGTGCTGGACTGCGCGCACAACGTCGTCTCCGCGCGGGCGCTGAAGCGGGCCATCACGGGGCGCCTTCGCTACGATCGGATGGTGCTGCTCATGGGCATGTCCATGGACAAGGACGTTGACGGGTTCCTGTCCGAGATCGTGCCGTTGGCCGATCGCGTGATATTCACAAAAGTGGATAATCCCCGCGCGGCCGATGCGCACGATCTCGCCGAGCGGTCGCGCCGGCTTTGCCCCGTTGCAGTCGAAGCGATTCCCGATCCCGCGGAGGCCCTTGCGGCGGCGCAGCGCGGGCTGGGGAAGGCGGACCTGCTCTGCATCACCGGGTCGTTCTATCTGGCGGGAAAGATCAAGGAACTGATCGAACAGGGATAAGCCGGGCAAGTGATGTACAGCAGAAAGGCAGGTGCCAGCCCGACTACATTGCTGTAGCCGTGGGGCAGAGCTGGGTCACCTGCCAAATAATAGCATAGCAAATATCTTTCCTCGCAGTCAAGGCAAAATTTAAAAAGTTTTAGAGAATTTTCATCTCCGCTATTGTAAATGCCATAGTCTTAACTGACCGCCATCTATAAAATTATACAATTTGTGATATTCGGATGGTTGACGAATTAAGAGAAAATTTTCCCGCCGGCTGATTTGATGTGGTCACTTTTGACCCCTGGTCGTTTCTTGCTCGCCGACGCCGGGTGACTCCCCCATCCGGCAACGAATCCACAGCGTCCCCTCGCTCTTTCGCACCCGGGCCGCGGCGCGTCGCATCTTATTCTCGTCCAGTCGGTCACTCCGATCGTCGGGCGTGGACGGCAAGTGATACTCGCGGACACAACTGTCGAAAGGCTTCCCCTCGTAAACCTTCTCCGGCGACGGGGCGCGGCCAGGTCCTGCATAGCCCTCGTAAACCGTAAAATATGCGGAGATTATGTCTTTACCCTCTAAAAAATATGTCTGGGACGTCGCCTGTGTGAACTCGCGCGGATGGGCAAAAACGCACCAGTTCCGTTCCCGACCATCCACCGTATCGGGCAGGACGATGGTGTAGATATAGCCCCGCGTCTCCATCGTTCCATCGCGCTGCATGACCCAATCTTTGATCTGCGCGTCGAAGGTTGGCTGGGTCGAGGAACGCTCCGCAGAAACCCGCTCGATCCACGAGGCGTTGTTGGCGCCGTCGGGCCGACACAATTCCTCAAGCGTCCCATACTCCCCCACCCCGTCCCTGTCCTCGTCGCGGGCGGCGGCCCTCTGGTATTCCTGTTGGGCGGCGGCGATCAGGGCGAGAACGTCCATGCGCTCCGCATACTCCTCGAACCCGGCCGCGCCGCGGCGGACCTGAACCCAGACGAACAGCCCCCCGAGCGCGAGGCCGATCAGAATATACACAATAATGACAATCCGTTTCGCCATGTGCCGTACGTTTTATCCCTTAGGCGATTGATCTTGACGCGACGATCATACCTGATAGAATGCCTCCACGTCAAACGCTTCGGGTCGCCTGGGTGCATGTCATTTTTCGCGGCGAACATGGGCATTGACAATCTCAAATCTCAGAATATACTTGAACAACTAAGAGCGCAATGGGATATTCAATCCCAAGCCCTTCGAGAATAATGCCATGAGACATCCAAAAAGTAGAAATTCAAGACCTGACCCCAATAGTTGGTTGTGGGGGTGCTCCCCACCTGATTCGTGAGTTGCGCTGCGGAGTGCGTAGATGAACCCGGGTGAATTTATTCAGAAATGGAAGGGATCGGAACTCTCCGAACGCTCCGCCTGCCAGCAGCACTTCCTCGACCTCTGCGACCTCCTCAACCACCCCAAGCCCGCCGACGTGGACAAGACCGGCGAGACCTTCACCTTCGAAAAAGGCGCGGAAAAACACACCGGCGGCGAGGGCTGGGCCGACGTCTGGAAAAAAGGCTTCTTCGGCTGGGAATACAAAAAGAAACATGCCGACCTGAACCGGGCCTACGACCAGCTCCTCAACTACCGCGAAGCCCTGGAAAACCCGCCCCTACTCGTCGTCTGCGACATGGACCGCATCATCGTCCGAACCAACTTTACCGGCACGGCCACGGACACCCACGAGATCGCCCTGAAGGACCTCGGACAGCCCCGCAGCCTCGAAATCCTCCGCGCCGTCTTCCACGACCCCGACAAGCTCAAGCCCGGCCGCACCAGCGAGGCCATCACACAGGAAGCCGCCAGCCGCATCGGCGACATCGCCCAGGCCCTCCGCGACCGCGGACTGGACGCCCGCAGCGTCGCCCACTTCCTTGACCGCATCGTCTTCTGCCTATTCGCCGAGGACATCGGCCTGCTGCCCGAAAAATTATTCGCCCGCATCCTCGAAAAGAGCAAGGACGACCCCGTCCGCTTCGCCAAGCTCATCGGGCAGTTGTTCGACGCCATGGCCAACGGCGGCGATTTCGGCATGGACGAAATCCGCCGCTTCAACGGCAACCTGTTCACCCCCGGCCCGATCCTTGACTTGACGATGGGGGAGATCGAAAGCATCCGCGCGGCGGCCACGCTCGATTGGAGCGCCGTGGACCCCTCCATCTTCGGCACCCTCTTTGTCCGCGGCATGGACCCCGCCCAGCGCGCACAACTCGGGGCGCAATACACCAGCCGCCAGGACATCGAGACGCTCGTCGAGCCGGTCGTCATGGCCCCCTTGCGGCGGGAATGGAACGAGATCAAACAGATCGTCGAAAACCTTCTCACAACAGGAAAGAAAAAGCCCCAGGCGTCCGGCCAAATCCAAAATCCCAAATCCAAAATCCAAAATCTTCGCAAGGCCCGCGGCGAGGCGGCCCGCATCGTCCAGCGATTCCTCGAAGACCTGTCGCACGTGACGGTGCTGGACCCCGCCTGCGGCAGCGCGAACTTCCTCTACGTCACCCTCCAGAAGTTGAAGGACTTGGAAAAAGAGGCGATCCTCTACGCCTCGCAGCGCGGCCTGGGGGCGTTCCTGCCCTTTGTGAACCCCAAGCAGCTCTACGGGATCGAGATCAGCCCCTACGCCCACGAACTGGCGCAGATGACAATCTGGATCGGCTATCTGCAATGGACGCGCGTCAACGGCTTCGGCTGGCCGCGCGACCCGGTGCTCGAGCCGATGGACAACATCGCGTGCAAGGACGCCATCCTCGACCTCACGGGCCGGGGACATGAACCAAGCCAGGAACAGAAAGGCAATGTCATTGCGAGCGAAGCGAAGCAATCTCATGAGATCGCCACGCGCCCTTCGGGCGCTCGCGATGACAAACCGGGCCCACCCACCGAACCCGACTGGCCCACGGTGGACTTCATCGTCGGCAACCCGCCGTTCCTGGGGGGAAGCAAGATATGGGAGGAATTGGGCCGGGATTACCAGGAGCAACTTTGGGAGGTCTACAAGGACCGAGTGCCGGGCTTCGCCGACCTCTGCTGCTACTGG
Organism: Planctomycetota bacterium; assembly: GCA_040755855.1. Lineage (GTDB taxonomy): Bacteria > Planctomycetota > Brocadiia > JAADGH01 > JAADGH01 > JAADGH01. The sequence continues at coordinate 115,260 of JBFMAD010000001.1, forward strand.
TTCGAGAAGGCGCGGACACAGATCGAGAAGGGCCTGTGCAGGCGGGCAGGGCTGCTCGCTACACAGGGCATCCGGGGCGGAGCAAACCGGGAAGTCCTCAAACGAATCAAAGAAACGGGCGACATCTTCTTCGCCGAGAGTGACCGCCCCTGGATTCTGGACGGGGCGAATGTGCATATTTCTATGGTCGGGTTCGACGACGGCTCGGAGAAGTCGAAAATACTTGACGGGCAATCTGTCCAGACCATCAACCCGAATCTGTCGTCAACCGCCGATATCACGAAGGCAGTGGTTCTGAAAGAGAACCAGAACATCTGCTACATAGGGACGAAGAAGGCCGGGCCATTTGATGTTGACAGCGATGTCGCGCTGGATTGGCTGCAACTACCTAACCCGAATGGTCGTCCGACATCGGATGTGTTAGTGCCCTGGCTCAATGGCGAGGCTATCACCAAGCGAGTACCTCAGCGATGGATTATTGACGCAGGCGTCGATACCCCACTTGAGGAGTTTTCCAGGTATGAGAAGGTCTTTGAGCATGTGTTGACGCACGTGAAGGCGGAGCGAAACAAGAATAAGGAGAAACGGACAAGGGAGAATTGGTGGCTCTACAAACGGTCGGCACCTGACATGCGACTTTCGATCAAACACTTGCACCGGTATCTTGCGACGCCACGCGTCTCGAAGTTCCGGGTTTTCACATGGGTGGCTCCTGTAGTGATGTGCGACGATGGGATATACCTCTTCGCCCGTTCCGACGATTATTTCTTTGGGGTTTTGCACTCGCGGATTCACGAGGTGTGGGTGCTGCGGTTGGGCACTCGGTTGGAGACGCGACCCCGCTACACGCCGACGACGTGTTTTGAGACGTTCCCCTTTCCCGAATGCGGAGTGCGGAATGCGGAATGCGGAATGGAAGAGGAAAAGTCTCTCGCAAGGCACGCAAAGAACGCAAAGGAATCCGATTCAATCCAAAATCAGCAATCCAAAATCCAAAATGAGATCGCCGAAGCCGCGAAGGAACTCGATCAACTGCGGAATAACTGGCTCAATCCGCCCGAATGGACGAAGGAAGATGTCCTCGAATTCCCCGGCTCAGTGGACGGGCCGTGGGCGCGCTACATTGATCCGACCTCCCGGAGGTCGGAACCTCCGGGAGGTCCAGGCATCGGCACGGTCCGCTACCCCCGCATCGTCCCCAGGGACGAGGAGTGCGCGAGGAAGCTGAAGAAGCGCACGCTGACGAATCTATACAACGAGCGCCCCGCCTGGCTCGACCTCGCCCACAAGAAGCTCGACGAGGCCGTCTTCGCCGCCTACGGCTGGGGGTCCGACCTCTCGGACGAGGAGATTCTGGAGCGCCTGCTCGCGCTGAACCTGGACAATAGTGGACAATAGGGTCAGGTCTTAACTTTCTACTTTTTATATGCAGCGCAGAATGGGTTTGGTCAAGAAGCCCGAAAGGAGAGATGGCATGAGAAAGGTCGCCGCCCTTTTCCCCATCGTCCTCGCCTGTCTGTTTGCACACGTCTTCGCCGCCGAGCCGATTGACGGCCGGTCGGCCGAGCGATGGAAGCCCGAACCTGGCTGGGCCCCGGGGCGAGAGGCGGAGAGTTTTGCCGTTAAGGACAACGACGGCCGGCTGGAGTTTTCCCTCTCCGGCAAAAACAGCCTGATGACCTGGACCCTCCAGCCGTCACCCGAGGAGATGAAGTACGAGCCGCGCTATCTCGTCCTCACCTATCGCGCCGATAACCTGAGGAAAGAGGACAGCAGCTACCTTCTCCTCATGAAGGACGGCTCGCCCGGATGGCGGCAGCTCCTCCTCGGCGAAGAGATGCAAACCGACGGTAAGGAGCACGCCTTCGTCATCGACGTCCTCAGCTATGCCCCGCCTGAGCCGATCTATCAGTTCGCCCTCCGCATCGGCGGGCCGGACGAGGGCCGCGGCCGCCTGCTGATGAAGATGCAGTTTACCAACGACCCGCCGGCCGGGATCGAACCGAAAAGCGCTGCGCCGGTCGAGCCGGTGAAGGCGCGCATCGACTTCGAGGAGATCGAGTGGAATCCCTCGCCCAACTGGACGCCGCGCCCCCCCGACAAGCACGACATGCAAAAGACCGATGCGGCTGTCCGCTTCCACATGGCGGGCCAGCAGAAGTCCATGCGCTGGTCGGCGGCCGCTCCGAAGGGTCTCGACATCGGCAAGATGCCATTCGTCTCCATCCGCTACCGAGCGAGAGGGAAGTTCGCGCTTGGGGGATACGCCTTCTACATGAGCGCGACCGACGACAAGGGGCAGAAGGTCAGCACCTACCCCATGGCGCCGGGCGACGTGGACGGCGACGGGCGGTGGCACGTCTTCCACGCGAAGCTCGGCGAGAAGGGCCTCGGCGGGACCATGGCCGTGGGCGTGGATTCCTTCAGCCCCGAGGCGGAGATCGAAATGGACTATGTCGAGTACTCCTCCCTGCCGCCGAAGACGCCCATCGCCGAGATGCTGGCCTTTGAAAAACTCGATGCGCCCTGGCCCAAGGGTAGAGACGGGCTGACCGCCCTGCAGGTATCGAACGCTGGAATGGTCCCGAACCATTTTATGATCCCTCGCATGGGCATCGGGTCGTGGTTCGATACGCCTCACATCACCGTCGAGGGAATTCCCTTCCAGGTTCCCGCCGATCCATCGGCCATGTTGGCCTCCGGCACTGTGGGCGAGGACAAGCTCGCGGTCGCTCTGCCGCCGGACACAAGGGAGGTCCTGCTCCTCGTCGCCGCGGCCTTTCCATTCAGCGAGATGTTCGGTTCCAGCTGGCGGCGCCCGACGCCCCTCCGGATGCTCTCCGAGCCGGAGCGCTTGACCATCGAGTTGGTGTATCCCGATGGGACGTCGGACCACATGCTCCCGATCCACGCCGTCAAGTCGGAATACGGCGTGGGGCACGACATCGCCGTGTATGCCGTTCACCCGTCGCCCGGTAAATCGCCCACCAAGCTGGTGCTCCACGACAACATGCGCAACGCCTGCTTCGGCGTCCTCGGCGTCACGGTGAACGCGGGGCAGCCAAAGTTCCGGGAGCCGGACATCCAGACGATCTGGTATCCGCCGGTGAAGAAGCCGGCGGCGGCCGAGGCGACCGTTTCGTTTAAGACCGATCAGGGTCTCACGTGGGACAAGATCGAGTCGCCCATGCTCGGCGGCGCGGTGGACCTGGCGGGACGGCCCGTATTCCATCTGACCCTGACAAACGGTGAGGAGAAAAAGGAACTACCTTCGTCGAAATGGACCGTTGCCGACGTCGCAAGGGACGGCGCAAGTCTCAGCGCCACAGCAACATACACCGAGGGCAATGTTTCTCTGCGCGCGATGTTTCACGTGAAACATCAACCACCAAGCGGAGCAATGCTGTCCCTGGAAATATCAAACACGGGCGACGGCCCCGTGACAGGGACCCTCCTCTTCCCCTTTGTGGAGGGCCTGAAGATCGGCTCGCTGGAGGAGACATGGTACTTCTGCGGCCGGCGCGGCGGCGTGATCAACCGCGCGCCGTGCTACTGGCGCGACGAGATCGGCGAGGGCCACCCGATCCAGGTGGACGGATTTTTCAACCCGACGATCGGCGCGGGCATCTCCTTCATGCCGCGCGACATGGAGGGTGTGTTCCGGTACTACCGCGTGGAGAAGGACGAGACGGGGTGCCGGTACTGCCTCGAGTTCCTGCCGCAAACAGTCCCGCCGGGAGAGAAGTGGATGTCCATCCCCGTCGTCGCCGCCGTCATCCCCGGCGACTGGAAGGACCAGTATAACACGTACGCCGCATGGACGAAGACATGGTACAAACCCCTCGTCCCGCGGAAGGACTGGTTCCGCAAGGTCTTCGCCTTCTGCCCGGGCAGCCCCACGTCGAAAATGTCCGACCCGGTGGAGAAACGGATTGATTTCGTCGCCAAGTCCGGGGAACTCAAGGACGCCATCGGCGCGTGCGACTACATCCACCTCTTCGGCTGGGCGAAGACGGACCAGTACGGCCACTGGGGCGACTACGATCACTACGACGCCGTCGGCGGCATGGAGGAGTTCGTGAAGCAGGTGCGCCGCTGCCAGGACGCAGGCATCCCCCTCGGGTTGTATCTCGACGGGTATCTGGTCTCCACCAAGTCGCTCAAGCCGACGATGGACCAGCGCGAGAAGTGGGCCGTCCGCACGGAGAAAGGGGAGATGCTGTACCACGAGAGCTACGTCGCCCACTCCATGTGCCCCTACGTCCCGGCGTGGCGGGAGTATCTGACCAATGTGTATAAGCGCGTGGCGGCGGAGGTGAAGCCGAGCGGGATGTACATTGACGAGTTCGGCCGATGCACGCCGTCTCGAACATGCTACAGCAAGGAGCACGGCCACCCCTCGCCCACGGGCATGTCCCCCGGCGAGCGCATCCTCATCCGGCAGATTCGCGAGGCCATCCCGCCGGAGATCGCCACATACTCCGAATTCATCCCGTGCGATGCGACGTGCCGATACCTCGACGGCGGCTTCGGGCACGTGGCGCTGGATGGCTGGCGACGCGGCTACGACGACGACGCCCCGCACTATGTAAATCTGCACCGCTTCGCCTTCCCCGACTTCAAGAGCTTCGAGCTGATCTACTACGTGCCCGGGAAGAACGGCAACTACTTCCTGCTCAGGTATCCGTTCTTCAACGGCGACGGCTACTACCTGACCGATGCGTGCCGGATCAGCGACGAACACACACAGGCATTCTACAAGAACGTCTTCCGCGTCCAGCATGACCATGTGGACACCTTCACGTCCGAGGATGTGGAGCCGATGGTTCGGACAGAGGCGCCGAATCTTTTTGCCAACCGCTTCTCCGTCCCCGCCAAGGCGGTCTGGACGCTCTTCAACGCCAACTACCGGACGCTGCGGGGCAGGCTGATGGTCGTCCCGCACATAGAAGGCGCGACGTACGCCGACGCATGGGGAGGCAAGCCGGTGGATGCGAAGATCGAGGGCGGCATGGCCGCGTTATCCTTCGAGATCGGCCCACGCAGCGTTGGCTGCATCGTGCAAAAATAGACCCGTCGCCTAATCGGGGGTCATCCTCATTGGGGGTCAGGTCTAAACTTTCTACTTTTTAGGGGATTGCGGTCGAAGGGGCGACAAACGCTCTGCCCCTCATCTCCCGCCGATATCGATCCCGTCGCCCGCGAGGATGGGCCGAGCGACTTTCGCATTGACAATCCCAAATCTCGGAATATACTTACACAAGTGAGAGATCAATGGGATATCCAATCCCGGGCGCTCCGGGGAACAATGCAATGACACACCCAAAAAGTAGAAAGTTAAGACCTGGCCCTTACAGTTCTTGACCCTTACAGTTCTCAGTTCTTACAAGGAAGGAACTCCATGGGAGTATTCAAGACATTCTATCGTCGCTTTCTGAGTTTGCGGGTAACATTTCCCTATGGCTGTCCCTACTGCGAGGGGGATCGAACCAAGATTGTTGTTAGCGGTTTCCATCTCAGATATCACTGCAACAAATGTGGCTGTGTCTACGCTATTATTCGTACAAGAGGTTTGTGGGGCGGTGGTGCATACCAATGGCAATGCCTGTTTGGCGACGGCACGCTCAGCGCCAGTACGTGCACGATAGAGGACTGTCATTCCTGCAAAGGCACGCTTTGCCAATATTACTTCGTCTGGTCAGGGGAGGAAGGCGGTAGCAGAATTATATGCTGGAAATGCGGGAATCGGGTGTGAGTGAAACCCACGAGACCATTGACAGATGATATAGCTGGCAGCAGAACCAGGAACATGGTCAGGGGGCGATGACATATTTGAACCACGTAGGGCCACGCAAGAGAATAGGGGGTCTGAGGAGAATAGGGGGTCTGGTCTCAACTTTCTACTTTTCAGGTGATTGAGGTCGAGGAATAAAGGGGAGGGCAGGCTTGTTTGTGGCGAGGGCTTCAGTGCCTTCTGAATGTCGAATAATGAACAAGGAATATCGAATGTTGAAGTGAAGAAAGAATTTGCGCACGAGCCTTTCTTCTGCTTCGTCATTCGACATTCCGTGTTCGATATTCGGTGTTTCAGGGATTGGAGCTTATTCGCGAATCGCGGCATTTGTAGGCGCACCCTTTATGGGTGCGTCGGATCGCAGGCTAAAGCCTGCGCCTACCAATTCGCGGATAAGTTCTTAGTCTTTGACGACCACGACCGCCTCGCTGAAGACCGCCTTGCTTGAATCAAGGCCTTGATTCTTCTCGCCGAAGAGGATGCGGAACGGCTGCCCGTCCTTCACGTTCAGGTCTTTGAGGGGGATGGCCATCTCCACCCCGTCCGGCCCGTGGGCGATCCAGCTTCCCGCCTCGTCCGAATCCTGCCGAGGGGACGCCTGCGCGTCGGACCCGAACTTGCCCCGGCTGTTCAGGCCATGCAGGGCCATGATGATGCGGCATCCGTCCTGGTAACTTCCCCCCTTGGGGCGGGCGGCCATGCCGACGGCCAGCTCCGCTCCGCGCGCGGCGGCGATGTCGAACGGACCGGCGGCCTGGTAGCCCGTGTCGCGGTTCGCATCCATGTCGAAGTAAAGCTCAAAGAGCCCGCTCCTCTCGTGCGTCCTGTATTGCTCGTCGGGGCTTGGCGAGGAACACGCGAGAATCCACAGCCTTTTTCCGTCGTGGGCCACATAGACCTGTTTGAAGTCAATGGTCTGCTTCCACATGCCGCCGCCCTTTGCGCCGGCCTCCTCCCAGAGCGGTTTCAGGCCGGTCCAGTCCTTTGCGTCGCCGTCGAGGGCCATCTTGCCCGCCTCCACCTTCGGCAGAGCGGTCGCGCCGGACGTCCCGACGGACGGTTGGCCGACGGCGACGGTCATCGCAAACAAACCGACGACGAGGCCGGCCGTTATCCAATGGAGACCGTTCTTTCCGCACATATTCCCTCCTACCTCACGAGCGCCTTGCATGTCGCGTTGATATTCCAGGTGTAGGTGATGAACTGGACAGGTTGCGAGATTTCGCGTTTGCCCGTCACGCTGCCCGACGTCATGATCTCGAGCGTCCCCTTTTCGCCGTCCATGGAGAGGTTGAACCGGCGCATCGCGCCCCTGGCCTTCGCGCCCTTCCATTCCTCCACCCAGCTCTCATTGGAGTAGGCAAAACCGAAGAAGCACCAGCTTATCTCGGCGATGTTCTCCTGCTTCCGCTCCTTGCCCTCCTCGAAGTAGATGGTCATATACATCTCGGGGGGAGAGGTCCATATCTTGGGATCCGGGCTGGGCTTGTTGCGCAACATGCTGCTCTTCAGCGTCTCTATATCCTCATCGGTCAGATCGTAGGGGAAGAAGGAGAGCCTTATCATCTTCCGCGGATCGTCATCGTAAAGGAGCGCCAGGGCGCTCTTGAAGTTCATGGCGTAGTTCTTCGTCGTCTGCGCGATTTTTTGGACCACTTTGATGTTTCCGAGCGTCCCGGCGGTCGGGCGGGCGCCAGGCAGCGCTTCGGGCCTCGACGGCGGCTGCGGCCCCTCATCGGGTTTCGGCTCTTGCGCGGGCGGGGGCATGGCGGGACCCTGCGTTTTCTTGACCTCCTGCACCTGGCTGCGCTTGAAGTCCATGGTCCCGAACTGCATCTTGAGCACGATCTTGTCGGGGGTCTCCTCGAGGATTTGCCCCTCGAAGCGATTGCCGTTTTTGAGGACCACGACATCGGCGCGAAGGCCTGTCGGCGCGGCAATGCCGATCATCATCAGAATCAGTCCGATCCACAAGATTCGCGTCGTCTTGGTCATGGTTGCTCCGTTTCTCTTCTCCGATGCCCAGTCCATCCGAAACTCTTGAAAACCATACCATAGCAGGAAAGCGATTCCCATCGAAAACCCCAGGCCGCGGTCGGTTGCGGGCAGGTATAAGTATCAGGTATATTTAACATCTTGATATAACAGTTGATACACACATAATGTTGACGGACGGCTCTCGTGCGGAAAAGAAACGGGATGAGATTGGCGCATCCGTAATAAGTTTGGTCTTAACTGATGTACAAACAACCACTTAAAAAGGTCTGGCCTATGCCGTTCACTGCTATTTGCACAGGCGGGCGGATGGACCGCCCTACGTCCCTTGATGGGACCCGTTGACCGAGAAAAATGACGTGCGCCCGGCGCGGCCTCAACCATTGAAGCGGCGCGCCGCGTTCGCTATGATGGCATCTGCAAAGAGGAACTTCAGGAGGAAAACCATGCGCAAAGACAAAGAAACGCGACGTCGGGAACTCTACGACCTCCTCGGCGACTTGCCCGACCGGGACCGCACGGTATCGGCTGTGAAGGTGATGGATGAGGAGCGCGAGACGTTCGTCCTCGAGAAACTCGTCCTCGACCTCAACAGCGTCGAGTCGGTCCCGGCATATTTCGCATATCCGAAAAAGGAGAAGGGCCCGTTCCCGACCATCCTCTACAATCACGCCCACGGCGGCAACTACCCCCTCGGCAAGAACGAACTCCTCCTCGGTCACGGCGAGGCCTTCCAGAAGCCGCCGTACGCCGAGGAGCTGACGCGCCGCGGATGCGCCGCACTGTGCATTGACCACTGGGCCTTCGGCGAGCGTAAGGGCCGGACGGAATCCGAAATTTTCAAGCTCATGCTCTGGCGCGGGCAGGTGATGTGGGGCATGATGGTCTTCGACAGCATCAAGGCCGTGGACTACCTCGTCTCGCGTCCCGACGTGGACGCCGACCGCCTCGGCACGCTCGGTCTCTCCATGGGCAGCACGATGGCCTGGTGGGTGGCGGCGCTCGACACGCGCATCAAGGTCTGCGTGGACCTCTGCTGCCTGACCGACTACCAGGCCCTCATCGAGACGCGCGGCCTCGACGGGCACGGCATCTACTACTACGTCCCGCGCCTGCTCAATCACTTCAGCACGGCGCAGATCAATGCCCTCATCGCGCCCCGTGCGCACCTGAGCCTGGCCGGGAACTACGACAAGCTCACCCCGCCCGCCGGCCTCGACCGTATTGACGCGGAGCTGAACAAGGTCTATGCCGCCGAGGGCGCGCCCGACGCCTGGCGGCTCCTCCGCTACGAGATCGGCCACTTCGAGACGGCGGAGATGAGGAAGGAAATCATCTCATTCCTGGGAGACCGGCTATGAAGGATTACGTGGCGGGCGGCTACTTCATCGCCAATTACCTCGACAGGCCGGAGTGCATGCCCTCCGAACTCTTGCCGGATCGCATCCTTAGCGCATCGGATTGCATCGTTGACATAGTTCCTGACGCATGGGCATATCGCGGTATGGGCGATAAGGGACGTGAGGTACGAGAAAGAATGGCTTCGGCTATGGGGATTGAGTCTGTCATGCTTACGCAAGCGATGCGGTGGACTGAAGCGCGGCGCAAGGCCCGGGAGTTTGCATGGCCAGATGTGTTCACCTCGACCAAAGTCGCCAGTGAGTTCGCTCATCTCTTTCTCCGCAATTCGCAGGATTGGGCGCTCATCGGCATCGGACTTCATCAAACCCTTGTTCGCACGTTCACCCAGGAGATTGCGCACGTAGGCGAATACGGTGACGGCGTTCACTGGGTCTTGAGCAAAGGGCTCGCGCTCGAACCGCTTGCGCAAGTGCTTGGCTTTGAGGTCCTTGGCTTCGAAAGCGGTGGATTCCACTCCTCGCTATGCCACGGTCTGGAGCGGGATTTCTTCCGCCATCTCGGGATCCGGCCGAATCGCTCCGGGTTCTACGATGAGTTCGACGACGCCCTGCGCTGCGCCGAGTACGCCAACCGGGACGATGTCCCGACGGAACACGTGCGGTGGATGCCGTGGTTGATCGTGAAATACGAGATGGCATGATCTCTGATGGATTTCCGATTGACGATTTTCGATTTGGGGAAACCACGAAGAACGTCCCCGCGAGGGCGGGAAAGGACGCGAAGAGAAGAAATAGACGCAGATGAACGCAGATGCGCACGGATAGGCAGGCGGCAGGCCTCCGTGAACGCGGCAGAGGATAAATGTGGCAAATTGGTATTGTGGAACCATAATAGCAGTATTACCCAACGCTGCCGCGCGACCGAGGTGGATGTGGGCGACTTGCGCCCGTCATTCCCGCGCACGTAGAAATCCATGCGGCGGATCGGGCGGCAAGGGAGGCACAGATGAGCGCAGACGCACACGGGTAGGCATGCGACGGCCCCCATGAACGCGGCAAAGAATAAATGCGGTAAGGTGGTATTGTGTAACCACAATAGTAGTATTCCCTGACGCCGCCGCTCCCCCGATGTGGATGTGGGCCACTTACAGCCGTCATTCGCGCGAAAGCGAGAACCCACGGTTGCATTATGGGTGACTTTTTCGGATGATGGCCGCGGGCGATCCGCCCGCCGGAAAGTAGAAGCGGCATCTTGCCGTTTCCCGAAGAGCCTGGAAGGCTCTTCTACGTTAAGAAGACGGCGGGCCGAAGACCCGCCCTACCTGCGATGATCGAACTGGTTGTCATTCCCGCGCAAGCGGGAATCCACGATCAACGGTTGGGTGACGTAGCTCGATGACGACCGAACACGACGAAAATGAAGTCGCCGTTCCGAAGGCGGATGCCAAGCCGCCCGCGGTCCGGGTCCGCTGCCGACGCTGCGGCGGGGTCTATGATCCCGACGCGACGAGGTGGCGGTGTCCGTTGTGCAACCACTCGCGGATCAGTCTGCGGTTCGAGTACCGGGCCTTTTCTGTTGTTTTGCTGGTCTACCTCTTGTCTGGTGGACCGATGCGCTTTCCGTTTTGGACCATGATATCGGTTGCTCCGTTCTTCAGGGGCGTACCGAGATGGCCACCGGCTCCTTTGTGGGTTGACTATCGTGATGTCACTGTATCCTTGCTCTTTGTGTTGCTCTTTGTCCTGATCGCGGCCACGGTGTCGAAAACATTGAGAGAACGTGCGCCTTGGCAGCGCACGAAACTGAGGCGGCGCATCTGGGGAATTCTTGTGTTTGATCGGTTGGTCTATACCTTCGACCGGCTGACCCTTGTTGCGCTGATGATCTCAACTGGTTCGTCAGGACGCAACTTTGCGTTCTGCCATGCCTTCGCAATTAAACCACAGGACGTCCTGTTGGTGGGCATGATGGGGTACTGGATTTGGCTGTATCTTCGATCACGTAAATGCTCCGTTTGAGTTTTGATTAGACCCATGACCGCCCGCGAAAAAATGCTGGCCGCCTTCTCCCCCTCCGGCGCGCCGGAGGTTCCGGCGACAATCTGCTATGAGGGGATCATGGTGCGCGATCATTGGGAGGAGGTCACCGACCGCCCCTGGTGGTTCCACCATTCCTACGACCTCGACGAGCAGATGCAGTGGCGGCGCGACCTCGTCGCCCGTGTGCCGCAGGATTGGATCCAGTCCCCGCCGTGCGCCTCGCGGGAGCAGCGAAGAATCTGGCGGCTCGATGTCCGGCCCGGGGGCGTCTTCTGGGTCAACACCCGCACGGGCAGGGAACAGCAACTGAAGCGCCCGGCCGTCTCAGGCTGGAGCGAGGGGCGCGCCCTTCATTCCCACCACCCCGCAAGGTTGATCGAGACCGTCGCCGAGATCAACGAGCAGATACCCACCCCGCCGGACATCGACGCTCACGCCTTCGTGGAGCAGGGCCGCGACGACCTGGCATTGCAGATACGAAAGGAATTTCCCGACCTCTGCCTCCTCGGCGGCGCGACATCGCCGCTATGGCAGTGCTACGGCGTGTGGGGCTTTGAGGGGATGATGACGATGATCGCCGACCGGCCCGATCTGGTCGAGCACGCCTGCCGCCGCGCCCTGCCGGAGGAGTTGAACCGCGTGCGCCAGGACGCAGCCTGCGGCGCGGACGCGGTCTGGATCGAGGAGTGTTTCACCGATATGGTCAGCCCCGATGCGTTCAGGCGCCTGAACCTGCCCTTCATCCGCGCCATCGCCGACGAGGTCCGCGCCCTCGGCATGAAGAGCGTCTATTACTTCTGCGGAAATCCGGCGGGCAAGTGGGACCTGCTCCTCGACGCCGGCGCCGACGCCCTGTCCCTGGAGGAGAGCAAGAAGGGGTTCGACATTGACATCGAGGACGTCGTCAATCACGTGCAGGGGCGGTGCACCGTCTTCGGCAATCTCGACGCCATCAACCTCCTGCCCAACGGAACCGAGGCGCGGCTCCGGGCCGAGATCGAGCGCCAGATCGCCGCCGGCCGCTGCAACGGCGGGCGGTTCATCATGGGTCTCGGCAGCCCCGTCACGCCGGAGACGCCCATCGAGCGCGTACGGCTATATTGCGAAATGGCGCACGAGATCGGCTCTCGGCATGGGCAGGGGTAGTCCCGCGGCGGGTATGCCGGACTATTCATAAGCCTTGTCGCGGCAATCGTAACCAGTGTTTGTGCAAGTTCTTAGAACAACTGGCGCAGATAATTCCCCTCTCCATGCAATGGAGAGGAAGGTGTGAAAAAATTGTGTGACCCCCTTTGCTCGTGTGCCACGGCTTGCTTGCAAGCCGTGTACGGCCCCGCACGGGTTGCAAGCAACCCGTGGCACCCGTTGCCGCCGATTTCTTCACACCTTCGAGGGGTTAGGGGGAGAGGCAGCGCGGCGAGGCACCTGCGCCTCACCCCCGGCCCCTCTCCGCGGGCGGAGAGGGGACTGCGTTTGAGAACGATCCGGGGCAAAGGGTTGCTATTATTTTGTCTCTTTCTTTACCTTATCCCACAAGGGCTTCCAAATCTTGACGTCATATTCTTTTTTCCCCTTGGTCTTTTTGTCCAGGTATTCATCAAGTGTTTGTATCTGTACTGCAATGTTGCATACAAGTTTTCCCGCTCCTTCAGGAAACGATTCAGTAACTCTATCCTGGCTGCTACTTCTTGCCCAGGAGACTTTGATTCCTTCCGCCCACGTATCAAATTTACGAACCTTTCTTCCACCTTCATCAATATAGATTTTTTCTTGCGGTGCGTCATTTGGGGCATTACAGCGCCAAGGAGATTTGATTATTGGAGAGTAGTCACACTGTTTTTCATACTTAGTCATGTGAAGGTGAGCCACAATCAGAACTGGATCTTTGTTCAATTCCTCTCCAATTTCCAGGATTCTCTTGGGTAGGTCCGGCTCGTCATCCAGAATCTGGCTTTTGAATCCTTTCATATCCCACCTGATAAACTCCTCACTGACAGTCCTGTCCTTATTGGGATCATAGGCGAAGATAGCCTTTTCCGGGTCTCGATAATCCTTCCATTTCAACCCCGTCTTCTTTTTCTTTTCTTGCGCAAGGACGACATCTGAAAGCGCGGACAGCCAGCACATCGCAGGAAGTAACCCGCAAAGCACGAAAGCAACGGCCAACGCTACGCGCACAAATCCCGCACGACGCCCTTTCCCACATCCCGAAGACCGAAAACATCCAGCCATGACGTCCCTCCTTCCTTGCCAATTTAGACCAAACAAAAAGGGAGCAGCCGCAACGTCCACTCCCCTGACTGGGCCTGCAAGAGCCCTGGCATGAAAGTAGCACGTCCAGCCGCTCCCCGGATGGGGAGCGATGCCAGACGCCGATCATGCCAATGATTTCTTGCAGTTCAGTCAGAGACGGCGCTCGGCAATCACTCCGAGTATGTTATGAAAACCCTACCTTTTCCTGATACATTACCTCCTATCAAGACATGGCCGCCGTGATGGACAGAACCATCCCCACAGCCTACTTCTCATGAGATGAGAGCTATTGTACAACCCCCTCGTACGTGTGTCAATACTCATGAACGAGGCAGGTGCATGTAACTTCTATCGCTGATCTTCTCCCATTGTCCGCGGGGGAGAGGGGGGTGTGTTTGCGAATGATACTATGTCACTTCCATGTCACTTCCCGAACCGCTTCTCGCGGAGCGAGGCGTGTCGCTTCTCAATCGCGTCGCACGCCTCGCGGTAGAGGCCGGACTTGACGGCGATCTCGTCGCCGAACTCCATGTATTGATCCGTCTCGGCCCGATACGCGGGCCACTCGGGGATGCCCGCGCCGTTCGGGTCGCCGGTCGCAGCGAAGCGGACCCAGCAGGCGCTCATCGCATCGGCCAACTTCCGGTCCGCGGCGTTGAAGGCGGGACCGGTGGTCACATTCCCGAAGACATACAGAACCTCCAGCGCATGAAAGCACCCGAGCTGCTGCGACTTCGGCGACGGCGGCACGCGGGTGAAGTGGTAGAGGTAAGCCGTCCCCCCCATCCGCTCCATGGCCCGCACGAGGGACCGCGCCGGGACGACAAAACATGCCACGGTGGTCGCTCGGTTGAGCGCCCCCGGAATCTCCTCCGCCTTCGACGCGGGGAACAGCCGCAGCATATCATCCGCCTGCTCCGCGAAAAGGATGCGCATAAACCAGCGATACCCCGCGACCTGCTTCACGGGGACCTGTTGGAGGAAGATCGTCCCTTCGTCGGCGTTCGTGCCCGTCATGAACGGGACGTTGTGCTGCTTGCCTTCATCAAAGAGCAAGGAGGGATCGTCGGGGAGCGCCCAGCCGTCAATGACCGGGCCGAACTTGAACCCCTTGCCAAATAGCCCCTGAGCCGCGTTGGAGGCGTTCAGGATTTCATCGCTGCTCTTCTGTCGCAGCGCGGCGATGGGATTCTCCGCGGTGTCGCATCCAAGCGTTCGGGCGATCCGCTCGCCCTCCTTCTCCATCGGCTCCAGTCCATACCAGCGTTCGCGGAGGTGGCGGTTGCGCCCGTGCGCCCCGCCGCTCTCAGCGATGGCGCGATGGAACAGGCCCTTCGCCAACGGCGATACCATGAGGCGGCAGACGCTCGCCGAGCCGGCCGACTCGCCGAAGATCGTCACGCACCCCGGATCGCCGCCGAAGGCCGCGATGTTCTCCTGCACCCATTTTAGCGCCGCGATCTGGTCCAACATGCCGTAGTTGCCGGAGACGTTGCGCTCGGACTCCTTCGACAGCAATGGGTGGGCGAGATAGCCGAACGGACCGAGCCGGTAGTTGATCGTCACCACGACCACTCCTTGCCGGGCGAGGGCGCTGCCCTCGTACCACGGGCCAGACCCCGAGCCGGTGGTGAAGCCGCCGCCGTGAATCCACACCATGACGGGCAATTTCCTATCGCCTCGGTTCGCCGGCGTCCAGACGTTCAGGTAGAGGCAGTCCTCGCTCGACTTCACCGGCGGCGGGCCCATGAGCGGGGTCGGTTGGGGGCAGGACGGGCCGTATTGGATGCACTCGCGCACACCCTCCCAGGGGACGACGGGCTGCGGCGGCTTCCACCGGAGGTCCCCGACGGGCGGGGCAGCGAAGGGGATGCCGCGGTAGATGCGGACGCCGTTACGTTCCTCGCCGGTGATAAGTCCGCCAGTTATGCGGATGGGTTCTTCCGCCAAGCTCGATCCCTGTGCGGCGAGAATAAGAAAGGCAAGGGTGAGCGAGACAACGGTCTTCTTCATGGGGGCCTTTCAGCAGTTTCCTGCAAACTCGAATATATATCTCCTTCCTCTTACCACTATTACACGCGACGGTGATAAAATGTTACGGAAAACGGTATTAAGACAAGCATTAACCTGTCAGGAATGAAATGTCTGATTTAGCCAGGACCCGAAAAGGCTCCTGCCCCCCCCTCTTCTCGATTGTCCCAAACACAGATTGCATCTGATGATATGACTCCAACGCATTATATTTTAGGGAAATTCCTCGAAAGAAAAGGATTGACGGAGGGGTGGTATGGATGTTATAATAGAAACTTAAAAGGGGGCCAAAGGGGCTTGTCTCCAACCCACACAGAATTTGCGCCCGTTTTCGCTGGAAAGCGGGATTAGTCATTAGTAAACGGCCTCAATCCAATCGTCAACCGGGCGAAATCGCTCCTGTTTTTCGAGCATAAGGAATGGCCAAGACTGAACGCATTACGGTGTGGGTGGTGTCCCTGCCCAACGGCAAGAAGGTGGAGATAGACCCGGAAGTGGCGCGTCGCTATTTTCGGTCTGACATCGAAACCACCCCTTTTTCCCACCTCCACGTAGAGCCGATCGTCAAGACCGTGAGCGTAAAGGCCGTCCCCGCCCCAAAATCCACCGCCTCCCCAAACAGGAGAGGGCGCGTGATGCGTTCGGCAAACATAGCCGCCCGGGCGAGGGGCCGCGCAAATAGGAATACCCTGACGAGAAAGAAGGCGGGCAATCCCCCACGCAAGGCGCGCGCCAGGACTAGATCAAAGATCACAACGAGGGGCCAGAAGGTCAGGAGATAGTCCCCCGAAAAGTGCTCAATTTGAGCAAGGAATCACGTTCCCCTTCTCAGTTCCTTCTCGATGAATTCGCGCGCTGTCGTTAACGCCTCGACGACAAACTCATAACCCTTCCGACCAAATGAATCTGGCGACGCCTCCAGTGTGACGAACGCCGCCACTCCTTCCGCCCCTACCAAACGAAGAAGCCCCCGCAAGGGCAGTTCGCCCCTGCCCGGCAGCAGGTGCTGATAACCTGCGATATAGTCGCTGACATGAATGTTGGCGACATTGGCTTGGAAGAGACGATAGCCGGAAAAGATATCCCTGCCCCAGGTGGCAAAGTGCGAGACATCGTAGGTCATTTTCAGACCGTTCGCGCCCGCAAAGTCGTTCAGGGCCTCATGGTCGTGGATTACAGGGGCCTCATCCGGGTCGAAGATGTCTATCCCCCGCGGCATGTTTTCGGTGGACAAGATGATGTCCCCAGCCCGCTCGGCCAGATGTCGGACCTCCTCGGGCCGACGGATCAGGCCGAAGGGGTGGAGATTCACCAAAACAGCGTTGACGCGCCGGGCGGTCTCGATCGCGCGATCAATTTCCCGCACATAGTCGTCGGTCAATCCCGACGCGGCAAAGAAAGGGGCGTGGACGCAGCGAATGGAGACATTGTGCGTTTCGGACAGCGAAGCGAATTGAGCGTCGGGGACATGCTCCAGCTCCGGCCCGAGCATGAGTTCGACCCCGTCAAAGCCGCTTTCCTTTGCGGCGCGGAATTGATCCGCCAGGGGTAGGTGGAATATCGAACCCGTCGAGAGCAGGATTGTTATCTTTCCGGACATGCCCCGATAATACCGGATGCCAAAGGCGTCCACAAAGAAAAACATGGCCTTTTCTTTTCGATCACGGCGCGTAAAATACTTGAAAATCGCCGCCAGCCGTGGTAAATTTGGAAAATTAGGACACAGGACACGCATTTCCCTGCGGTCGCCTTGACCCGGAATCCTCGATTCACTCTCGGAAGAAACACAGGGCTGTAAGGAGGGGTCGCCATGAGATATGGCCGATGGATCGCGCTCGGATTGTTTCTCTCGTCTCTCGCCATCGGAACCGTCGGGTGCGGGGTTGATAGATATGACTGGCGCTTCGGCCTCGGCACCGATGCGCAAGACGGCGTCACCACCGAGGCCGACGTGGACCGGGTGAAGGACGGCGTCCTCCCGGCCGAACCCGAGGAACCGGAAAAGAAGAAGGGTGAAGGCGCCGCGCCAAAAGCACCCGAGGAGCCGAAAGCGCCGGAGGAAAAGAAACCATAGCGTAGAAGAGACGTCATTCTTTCTGGCCGCAGCAAGGAGCACGCGATGACCCATCTCACCAGACGCCCCGAGTGGAAGGCGCTCTGCGAACACAAAAACGAGATGGAATCGCTTCACCTCCGCGACCTGTTCCGCAACGATCCCAAGCGCGCGGAAACCTTCACCATCGAGGACTGCGGCATCCTCCTGGACTACTCCAAGAACCGCATCACCGCCGCGACAATGGCGAAACTGATCGCCCTCGCCGAGGCCGTCGGCCTGCAGAACGCCATCGAGCGCATGTTCACCGGCGAAAAGATCAACGTCACCGAGGACCGCGCCGTCCTCCACATCGCCCTCCGAAACCGGTTCGGCGACCCGATCTACATGGACGGCAAGGACGTCATGCCGGAGGTCCGGGCCGTGCTGGACAAGATGGCCGCCTTCGCCTCAAAGATCCGCACAGGCGAGTGGACCGGCCACACGGGCAAGCGAATCCGCAATATCGTCAACATCGGCATCGGTGGGTCGGACCTCGGGCCGGTCATGGCCTATGAGGCCCTCAAGCCCTACGCCGACCGCAGCCTGACCGTCCGGTTCGTCTCCAACATTGATGGGACGCACCTTGCCGAGGCCACGCGCGACCTCGACCCCGCCGAGACGATCTTCATCGTCGCCAGCAAGACGTTCACGACGCAGGAGACCATGACCAATGCGCACTCGGCGCGCGATTGGCTCCTCGCCGCCCTCAGCGACAAGGCCGCCGTGGCGAGGCATTTCGTCGCCCTCTCGACCAACAAAAAGGGCGTCGAGGAGTTCGGCATTGACGCCGCCAATATGTTCGAGTTCTGGGACTGGGTTGGGGGGCGGTACAGCCTGCCGTCGGCCATCGGCCTGTCGCTCATGGTCGCCATCGGGCCGGAGAATTTCTTCCGCATGTTGGACGGCTATCATGCCATGGATCGGCACTTCCGCGCCGCGCCTTTTGAGCGGAACATGCCGGTCGTCCTGGCCCTGCTCGGCGTCTGGTACAACAACTTCTTCGGGGCGGAGAGCCATGCCATCCTGCCGTACGACCAATATCTCCACCGTTTCGCCGCCTACTTCCAGCAGGGGGATATGGAGTCGAACGGGAAATCAACCCAATTGGACGGCTCGCCCACGGCGTGGCAGACGGGGCCGATCGTCTGGGGCGAACCCGGCACAAACGGGCAGCACGCCTTCTACCAGCTCCTGCACCAAGGCACGAAACTCGTGCCGTGCGATTTCATCGCATTTGCGAAGAGTCATAATCCCATCGGCGACCATCACGCAAAACTCATCGCCAATGTCTTCGCGCAGACGGAGGCGCTGGCCTTCGGCAAGACCGAGGAGGAAGTGCGGGCGGAGGGCGTCCCCGACGGCCTGGTCCCCCACAAGGTCTTCGCCGGCAATCGTCCAACGAACACGATCCTTGCCGAGGTCCTCGACCCCGAGACACTCGGCAAGTTAATCGCCCTCTATGAACACAAGATTTTCGTCCAGGGGATTATCTGGAACGTCAATAGTTTCGATCAGATGGGCGTCGAGCTGGGCAAGCTTCTGGCCAAACGCATCCTCCCGGAGGTCGAATCCAAAGCGGAGCCGAAGCTCATGCACGACAGCTCGACCAACCATCTGATCCGGTGGTTCCGAAGGCATAGGTAGCCTCGGATTTTGCGCATATAAATCCCCCTCTCCGCGCGCAGAGGGGGATGGGGTGAGGTAGAAGCGCGCTGCTTCGTCAAGCCCTCACCCCTTATCCTCTCAAGGCGAGAGGAGAAAGAAGGAGGATGGTCAAGGTGATGGATAATCGAGAGGGATATTATTGTCTCAATCAGGCCTATGACTAATTTGAGGTAGAAACACAGCCGCGGGAGATTGCGCCATGACTAAGACGGACCTTGTATCGAAATTCATGGGCGGGATGATCGGGAGCGCGGTGGGCGACGCCATCGGCGAGATAGCCTTTCAGCATCGCAGCGCAGACGCCCTTCTCCGCGAAGTGCAGCAGACGCGCCCGCTCATCTATACCGATGACACGGCAATGGCCATCGGCATCGCGGAGTCGCTCATCGAGCGGGGCGAGCTGGACCATCAGCATCTGGGCGATACGCTGCGGCGCAACTACGAGCGCGAGCCGTGGCGGGGCTACGCCATGAATCCCCCAACGATCTTCAACATCTGCCGGCAGACGGGCGTCTCCTATCTTCAGGCGGCCCGGAGCGCCTTCGGGGGGATAGGATCCTATGGAAATGGCGCCGCCATGCGCATCACGCCGATCGGGTTGTTTTACTATGACGCCGAGGACATCCGCCCCCCCGCCGCCGCCTCAGCACAGGTTACGCACACCCATCCCCTGGGCATCGAGGGGGCTGTGCTGTTGGCCTGCGCCATCGCCCAGGCGGTGCGGCTGGACCCGGAAAAGGACTTTCCCGAAAAGGACTTCCTCTGGCGCCTGCGGGATATCGCCGAGACGCCGGAATTTGAGAGCAAGATCGCCCTCATGGAGGACCTGCTTGCCGACCGGGCCGATGCGGCGACGGCGGCGCGGGAGCTGGGGACGGACGTCACGGCCGTCGGCTCGGTGCCGTTTGCGATCTATTCCTTTTTGATGCATCCGAAGTCGTTCAAGGACTGTCTGCTGCACGCCGTGGTTGTGCCGGGCGACAGCGATACCCTTGGCGCAATGGCCTGCGCCATCTCGGGGGCCTACCTCGGCATCGAGGCCGTCCCGCAGGACTGGGTGGACCGCCTGGAGAACCGGGAGCATATCGAGACGCTGGCGAGACGTCTGGCGGAGATAAAGAAAGAAGAAGCGGGAATGTAACAAGTTTGTAACATCCTCTCCATACGGTTGACAAAAAGGAGGAGACGGGGTAAACTTCTCCTGACGACGAACCCACATGCAGGACCGGCCGGATTTTCCTCGAATAGGAGTCGCTGAAGTATGTCCTCGATTGTCATCGAAGGGCTGGGCATGATCTACAGGACGGGCTTCTGGGGCCGCAAGAAAGCGGCGCTGAAGGACCTGGACCTGACCATCGAGCCGAACGAGATATTCGGCTACGTCGGCCCGAACGGCGCCGGCAAGACCACCACGATCAAGATTCTCGTCGGCCTGCAACGGCAGACCTCCGGCCGGGCTTCGATCCTCGGCAAGGACATTAGCGACGTGGAGGCCCGCCGAAAGATCGGCTACATGCCCGAAAACCCTTATTTCTACGAGTATCTGACCACCGAGGAATCGCTCCACTTCTACGGCAAGCTGTGCGGCATGACCCGCGAGGAGCGGCGCAGGCGCGTACCGGAGATGATCGAGTATATGGACATCCCGGACATCGCTAAGCTGCGCGTGGGGGCATTCTCCAAGGGCATGCGCCAGCGCCTCGGCCTGGCCCAAGCCATGATCCACGACCCGGAGATGGTGATCCTGGACGAGCCCCTCCACGGCCTCGACCCCGTCGGGCGGCGGCAGCTCCGCGAGAAGATCGTCAGCCTGAAGGAGCGGGGAAAGACGGTCTTCTTCAGCTCCCATATCCTAAGCGACGTGGAGCAGATCTGCGACCGGGTGGGCATGTTGTTCCATGGCGAGTTGGTGGAGGTGGGCGCCATCGAATCGCTTCTCGAGTCGCACGTCCGCTCGATCGAAATCTCTGCCCGCAACCTCTCCGGCCCCGCCGTCGAGACATTGAAGCAGACGGCGGATAAGTTTGCCGAGCGGGATTCGGTGTATTACTGTTCGGTCCGCGACCAGGAGAAGGGCCGGGAAGTGGTGAAGCTCATCCACGAGGCCGGGGGGGAACTGCTCTCCTACGTCCCCCAGCGGGAGTCGCTCGAGGATTACTTCATGGCGCGCTCGAAGGAAGGAGGCCGGAAGTGAACATCCTTACGATTGCGGGAAACACCTTCAAGGAATCGGCCCGCGACCGGATCTTCTACGTGCTCCTGGTCTTTGCCATCGTTATGCTGCTGTGTTCGAAGGCCATCGGCTGGATCGGCCTGGACGAGGTGAAGATCACGCAGGACTTCAGCCTGACTACCATCTGGTTCTTCGGCGTCATCATCGCCATCTACGTCGGGACGGGACTGGTCTACAAGGAGATTGACAAGAAGACGATCTACACGGTCCTCTCGAAGCCGGTCGAAAAATATGAGTTCATCCTCGGCAAGTACATCGGCCTGCTCCTGATGCTCTTCGTCAACATCCTGATCATGTGCGCGATCTTCCTGGCATACCACTGGCTCACCCTCGGTCGTCCGAGCCTTCGGCTGCCTCTGGCGGTTTTCCTGATCTACCTGGAGCTGGTCTTCATCACGGCGATGGCCATGATGTTCGGCTCGATGGCGTCGCCGATCCTGAGCGCCGTGTTCACCTTCTGCATGTTCGTAGCCGGACACTGCAGCGACGCCTACATGCTCCTGGCCGAGCGCGCCCAGAAATTTCATCAACCCGTCTCCGGCAATCTCTTCCGATTTTTCTATTGGGTCATGCCGAACCTGACTTTCTTCGACATCAAGAGCCGGGCCGTGCAGCCGACGTTGCCGCTGGTTGCAAAGGATATTGTCCTACCCATCGGATACTGCGTGATCTACTCCGCGATCCTGATCACAATCTCATTGTTCTTCTTCAAACGAAGGAACTTCTGAAGGAGAACAAGGATGAAACGGTCAATAGGCAAGGCGCTCAAAATCCTTATCATCCCCATTCTTTTCCTTGTCAATTACCCTATCCAGAAGGCCCTGGTGGGCGAATGGCAGGACAAGTTCGGCGGCGAGATGGTTTACCTGCCGTACTGGAAGAGCTGGCTGGTGGATGAGCGCACGGCCTACCTCCTGACAGGCGTCGCGCTCCAATTCGAGAAAGCGAAAGGCCGATGGCCGGAGAACCTGCAAGAGATCAAGGACGCAGAGCTGATCCGCCAATTTCCACCCGAACCGGCCGGCGGCTGCTTCCGCTTCGACGCCAAACAGAAGCGGGTGGCGCTGGATTACGACAAAGACACCGATCTCAAGCGCGAGCGCCAGGAGATTGTGTTTCAGTTGCTGTCCGCCGTGGATCGGTTTGAGGAGAAGTTCGGCCGCGCGCCGGCGGACCTTGACGAGATGGTCGAGCGCGGAATCCTCGACAAGCTCCCGGAGGACCCGGGCGGCTGCGACCTCTGCCTCGACCCCTATCGCAAGGTGATCGGGCTGCAGTACGGCAAGTTTGTTCGCCGGGTGCAGTTCGGGTGGAACAACGTGGTGGCCGACTTGTTGTGGATTCGCGGCTTCCACTACGTCCAGGGCCAGTGGCAGCTCATCGAGGCCGGCCACAAGAAACCGACCGAGGGGTGGCACATGCAGTTGCCGGACCTCTATGAGGTGGTCACCGATCTCGATCCACATTTCATCCCAGCCTACCGCGGGGGTGCGGTGCTCGTCAGCGCACTTTCCAAGAGACCCCGGCAGTCCATACATCTCCTGGAGAAGGGGGTTCGCCATAATCCCCGGACCTATTGGGAGCTGCCGTATGAGCTGGCCTGCATCCTGCTCCTCGAAGTCGGAGATGAGGAACAGGCGCTCAAGTGGCTGAAGGAGGCCTCGGACCGGGATAGGTATCCGGAGGCGTCGCCCGTGGTGCTGCGGCTGCGCACATTTCTCGAGGCGAAGCATGACCGGTTCGACACGGCGATCCGCATATGGGAGCCCTGGCTGCAGAGCGACTCCCCGGTGTACCGCCAGGTGGCGGAGGAGCAGATCAGCCGAGTGCTGATGGGCATCATGAGAAAAAGACTGGCCGATGGCGTCAGGATCTACAAAGAGGCGAAGGGCCGCGAGATGAGCGATGAGGAGTTTGCGAAATTTGCGCCTCACGTAAAGAAGATGGTGGTGGATGAGTATGGGGAGAAGGCGTTCGAGGAGGCGGTCAAGACGGCTATGGAAACGGAATTTCAGCTCTGGCAGTTCGCGCGGTTTCGTCTCCCTGCGGGGGAGCCGTTGAAAAAGACCACGGCGCTGGGTCCGAGGCGGCGCGCGGCGCTGGCGGGGCTGCAGAAGGCGGTGGAGGAGTTCAAGCGGGGCAAGGGGGCGTGGCCCGGTGGTCTTGACGATCTTGTGAGGGAGAAGTTGATTGACAGGCTCCCTTCCCCGGTGGAGGGTGAGGAGTATTACCTGGAGATATATCCCAGATTTACCGCCCAGAAGAAAGCCCATGAGGCGGGGGAGCAGGAGGGGGGACCACAGGAGGACTGAGGGGGCAAGGCGACTCCTCTGCTGTTGGGGCGGAGGTTGCCCGCCTTTATTGCATAAAAAACCCCGGCGCGCGTTGCGCGCCGGGGCGTAAAAGAATCCGGCGATGACCTACTCTCGCGGCTGAGCCACTACCATCGGCGCAGAGGGCTTAACTACCGTGTTCGGGATGGGGACGGGTGTGGCCCCTCTGCTTTGGTCACCGGAAAGGGGGATGAATAGCGTAGGGTTTGGTTCTGCGCAGAGCGTCGGAATATTGAGGTCAAGCCGCACGACTGATTAGTACCGGTATGCGCACACGTTACCGTGCTTACACGCCCGGCCTATTACCTCGTAGTCTTCGAGGAGTCGTAGGGGATATCTGGTCTTGGAGTGGGCTTCACGCTTAGATGCTTTCAGCGTTTATCCTGTCCGAACGTAGCTACCCAGCAATGCCATTAGCATGACAACTGGTGCACCATAGGTTCGTCCGTCTGAATCCTCTCGTACTAAAGACAACTCTCCTCAGATATCCTACGCCCACGGTAGATAGGGACCGACCTGTCTCACGACGGTCTAAACCCAGCTCACGTACCGCTATTAATCGGCGGACAGCCGAACCCTTGGGACCTTCTCCAGCCCCAGGATGCGATGAGCCGACATCGAGGTGCCAAACCGCTCCGCCGCTATGGACGCTCGGGAGCGATCAGCCTGTTATCCCCGGAGTACCTTTTATCTGTTGAGCGATGGCCCTTCCACTTGGAATCCACCGGATCACTAAGCCCTGCTTTCACATCTGCTCGAGCGATAGCTCTTGCAGTCAAGCTCCCTTATACCTTTGCGCTCTACATGCGATTGCCAACCGCATTGAGGGAGCCTTTGGACTCCTCCGTTACTTTTTGGGAGGAGACCGCCCCAGTCAAACTACCCGCCTAACACGGTCCCCGCGCCGGATTCACGGCAACGGGTTAGAATTCTAACAGAACAAGGGTGGTATTTCACATTGCGGCTCCGCTTCGGCTAGCGCCGAAGCTTCCAAGCCTCCCACCTATACTACACATGCAATGTCAAAATCCAATATTAGGTTATAGTAAAGGTTCACGGGGTCTTTCCGTCTAACCGCGGGTAAACGGCATCTTCACCGTTGCTACAGTTTCGCCGAATCCCTCGTTGAGACACCGCTCCAGTCGTTACGCCATTCATGCAGGTCGGAAATTACCCGACAAGGAACTTCGCTACCTTAGGACTCTCATAGTTAGAGCCGCCATTCACCGGACCTTCGGTTCCGAGCTTCTCCCCCGCTTGCGCGAAGGATAACAAGTCCCCTTAAGCTCCCGGCATTGGGCAGGCGTCAGTCTCTATACATCCTCTTGCGAGTTGGCAGAGACCTGTGTTTTTAGTAAACAGTCGCCAGAGCCTTTTCACTGCGGCCTCCGCGGGCTCCCATAGATTGTTCACCCGCAGGGGCGCCACTTATCCCGAAGTTACGTGGCTAAGTTGCCTAATTCCTTAACGAGGGTTCTATCGAGCGCCTTAGGATATTCACCCTGCCTACCTGTGTCAGTTTTAGTACGGACACCCAAGAAACTCCCTAGAGGATTTTCGTGTCGGGCCTTCAGATCACTTCCCGCCTTACGGCGCGTCGCCGCCCTCGGGGCCTGTTGTCCCGGATTTGCCTGGGACGGCCCCCCCGGCAGCAAACGCCATAGCTATAGGACGCTGACCATTCAACCCGCGTCTCCCCATCGGTAGTAACGCGTCTTGGGTGGTGCAGGAATATTAACCTGCTGTCCATCGCTTACGCCTTTCGGCCTCAGCTTAGGGTCCGACTAACCCTGGGCGGATTTACCTTCCCCAGGAAACCTTAGGCTTTCGGCGAGCGGGATTCTCACCCGCTTTATCGCTACTCGTACCGGCATAATCACTTCCACGCAGTCCAGCAGTCCTTTCGGTCTACCTTCAATCCGCGTGGAACGCTCCTCTACCGCTCAACCGCCCCCGAGGGGGCGGTCGAACCCGCAGCTTCGGTGACGGACTTAGTCCCGCGAATTATCGGCGCGAAAATGCTCGACCAGTAAGCTGTTACGCACTTTTTAAATGGTGGCTGCTTCTAAGCCAACATCCTGGCTGTCTTAGCACTCTCACTTCCTTTATCACTTAGTCCGTCTTAGGGACCTTAGCTGGCGGTCTGGGCTGTTTCCCTTTTGACTGTGGAGCTTATCCCCCACAGTCTGACTCCCGAGATAATCGCAACGGCATTCGGAGTTTGGTTGGGCTCGGTCGCCTGGTAGGCCCCGTAGCTCATCCAGTGCTCTACCTCCATTGCGGAGTGTCTCGAGGCTAGCCCTAAAGCTATTTCGAGGAGAACCAGCTATCACAAGGTTTGATTAGACTTTCACTCCCCCCCACAGCTCATCCCAGCGCTTTTCAACGCACATGGGTTCGGACCTCCATCCCGTGTTACCGGAATTTCGCCCTGGCCATGGGTAGATCACCTCGCTTCGGGTCTGCTGCATGCTACAATGTCGCGCATTTCGCACTCGCTTTCGCTTTGGCTTCCCTCCTGAAGAGGTTAACCTGCAGCATACAGTAACTCGCCGGTTCATTCTGCAAAAGGCACGCCGTCGGGCATTACAGCCGCATCTCCATCTTGCGACGGGGCGTGGCTGTCATAGCCCTCCGACCGCTTGTAGATACATGGTTTCAGGTACTATTTCACTCCCCTAACAGGGGTACTTTTCACCTTTCACTCACGCTACTTCTTCGCTATCGGTCGTCAGAAAGTACTTAGCCTTGGGAGGTGGTCCTCCCGAATTCGCACCGGGTTTCACGGCACCGGTGTTACTTGGGAAACCGCAAAGGAGGGCGCACCGATTCGCCTACGGGGCTTTCACCCTCTGTGGCATGCAGCTTTCCAGAAGCCTTCAGCTTCGGCTGCCTTTGTAACTCCTTCGGCCCGTCTTGCCGGGCACGACTGCAGTTCCCGCGACCCCGAAGCGTGCAACGCGCAAGAGCTTTTACGCACGTCCGGTTTGGGCTGGTTCCGTTTCGCTCGCCGCTACTCAGGAAGTCGAAATTTCTTTCTTTTCCGGGGGGTACTGAGATGTTTCACTTCTCCCCGTTCTCCCCCATGCCCTATATATTCAGGCATGGGTATCCCTTGCGGGATAGGTTTCCCTATTCGGAGATCTCCGGATCAATGGTTGCTTGACACCTACCCGGAGCTTATCGCAGCCTGCCACGTCCTTCTTCGACTTCTGACGCCAAGGCATCCACCATGCACCCTTAGTAGCTTGACCTCAATAGTTCGACGCTCTGTAGTCAGAACCAGTGAAATCTCACAATGATGATTTCACCGCTACACTATTCAGTTTTCAAAGAACAAACCTTGGGCGACAAAAAAGCCCAAAGCGAAGGGTCAACATCTTCTTACGCCGGCCCTCCGCTTTGGACTTCTTCGATCCGCGCGAAGGACCTATTCAGGTCGAATAGGCTCGCATAACCCCTTAAGACTCCTAATGAATCATCTTCTTCGCCCCGCCCCACGCGGCGCGCCACATCCTGGTGGAGACGAGCGGGCTCGAACCGCCAACCCCCAGCTTGCAAAGCTGGTGCTCTCCCAGTTGAGCTACGTCCCCAGCAACCGATTGCGGATTGAATATCTTCTCAAGCCCAGAATCCAAAATCCGCAATCCCCAATCGAAACTGGTGGGCCTAAGTGGGCTCGAACCACTCACCTCGCGCTTATCAGGCGCGCGCTCTAACCATCTGAGCTATAGGCCCATGGGCTCGGCCTGCGCGCCCGAACGCGCTCTCCCGTCGCAAAATCTACAATTGAGGAAGCCAACCGTGAGGCTGTGCTGATCTCCAGGCGCCGCGTCGCCGCAGACGCCTGTTCTAGTATTCCCTAGAAAGGAGGTGATCCAGCCGCAGGTTCTCCTACGGCTACCTTGTTACGACTTAGTCCCAATCACCGGTCTTACCTTCGGCGCGTCCCTCCCTTGCGGGTTAGGACTACGACTTCGGGCATTACCGGCTTTCGTGGCTTGACGGGCGGTGTGTACAAGGCTCGGGAACATATTCACCGCGGCGTAGCTGATCCGCGATTACTAGCGATTCCGACTTCACGAAGGCGAATTGCAGCCTTCGATCCGAACTGGGACCGGCTTTTTGGGATTTGCTCCACCTCTCGGTCTCGCTTCCCTTTATACCGGCCATTGTGGTACGTGTGCAGCCCCGGGCATAAGGGCCATGATGACTTGACGTCATCCCCGCCTTCCTCCGTTTTACAACGGCAGTCTCGTTAGAGTACCCGCCATTACGCGCTGGCAACTAACGACAAGGGTTTCGCTCGTTAAAGGACTTAACCCGACATCTCACGACACGAGCTGACGACAGCCATGCAACACCTGTGCAGGCTCCCCATTGCTGAGGTCCTCCCCCTTTCGGGATTGTACCACCTGCATGTCAAACCCGGGTAAGGTTCTTCGCGTTGCCTCGAATTAAGCCACATACTCCACCGCTTGTGCGAGCCCCCGTCAATTCCTTTGAGTTTTAACCTTGCGGCCATACTCCCCAGGCGGGGCACTTAGCACATTCGCTTCAGCAGAGAAGGCATCAGAACCCCCTCCACTTAGTGCCCATCGTTTACAGCCAAGACTACCAGGGTATCTAATCCTGTTCGCTCCCTTGGCTTTCGCACCTCAGCGTCAGTCACAGGCCAGAGAGTCGCTTTCGCCTCCGGCGTTCTTCCTGATATCTACGCATTTCACCGCTCCACCAGGAATTCCACTCTCCTCTCCTGCACTCAAGGACCGCAGTTTCAAACGCAATTCCCCGGTTGAGCCGGGGGATTTCACATCTGACTTGCGGACCCGCCTACGTGCCCTTTATGCCCAGTGATTCCGAACAACGCTTGCCATCTCCGTATTACCGCGGCTGCTGGCACGGAGTTAGCCATGGCTTCCTCCGGGGCCGGTCAAACGGATGTGATATTCACACACCCGCATTTCCTAACCCCTGACAGCGGTTTACAACCCGAAGGCCTTCATCCCGCACGCGGCGTCGCATTCTCAGGCTTTCGCCCATTGGAAAAGATTCTCGACTGCAGCCTCCCGTAGGAGTCTGGGCAGTGTCTCAGTCCCAGTGTTGCTGGTCAACCTCTCAGTCCAGCTACCCGTATGCCTTGGTGAGCCGTTACCTCACCAACAAGCTGATAGGACGCAGGCCGCTCCCGAAGTGACAGGTCCGAAGATCCCCATCTTTCCCAGCCAGTGCATGCGCACCAGTGGCATATCCGGTATTAGCCCACCTTTCGATGGGTTATCCCAGGCCTCGGGGCACGTTACCTACGCGTTACTAACCCTTTTGCCGCTCTACTCGCCCCCTTGCGGGGACTTTCTCGCTCGACTTGCATGCCTTATCCACGCCGCCAGCGTTCGTTCTGAGCCAGGATCAAACCCTTCAATTGATTTAGAAGGTTGCACAAACATCCTGTTGTATGTAAGGATGTTGGATTCTTTTATCTACCCGCAGACCGTGCAAAGCTCCACGGGCAGATCCCACATCCTCACGGCTTAGGCTTCCCAATTGTCAAAGAGCGTAACCGACCGTTCTCTGCGCCTCCCCTCTGCACAGACAGGTCGGAAGGTTTCTTCTCTCATTACCTCTCCGGAAAGGGCTTATTCCTATCCCTCACCGGTATTCACTATATTATCACGCCCTCTCCACCTTGTCAAGCAAAACTTAGAAAGTATTTTACAACCCCTAATAAATCCAATACTTGCGACAACAAAATCTTTTTCCGCCCCCTCAAATCCCTGCCCCAATCCCTCGCAATTCCCCGCCCTCCAAATACACTCCTATGTTCCGATACTTCTGATATCGCTGCTCCAGCAGCCTCTTCATCGGCACCTTCTTCATCTCCGCCACGTTCCGACGAATCGCCTCCCCAAGCGCCCGCGCCGCCCCCTCCGTGTCCCGGTGTGCACCCCCAAGCGGTTCCTTCACAATCTCGTCAATTATCCCAAACTTGATCAGCTCCTCCGGCACCAACTTGAACGCCGCCGCCGCGTCCTCCCAGTGCTCCCGGCTCCGCCACAATATCGCCGCGCACCCCTCCGGCGTGATCACCGAATAGTAAGAGTTCTCCAGCATCAGCACCCGATCCCCCTGGCCGATCCCCAGCGCCCCCCCGCTCGCCCCCTCACCGATAATCACACAAACAATCGGCGTCCGAAGATTCGCCATCGCGTAAAGATTCTCCGCGATTGACTGCGCAATCCCCCGCTCCTCCGCCCCGATCCCCGGAAAGGCCCCCGCCGTGTCCATGAACGTGACGACCGGCAGCTTAAACTTCTCCGCCATCTGCATCTTCAGCAGCGCCTTCCGAAATCCTTCCGGATGGGGCATCCCGAAGTTGCACGCAATCCGATCCTTCGTCGTTCGTCCCTTGCGCTGGCCGATCACCATCACCCGGTCGCCATTCAGTTTCCCAAGACCGCACACCACCGCCTTGTCTTCGCCGAAGCGTCGGTCCCCGCACAGCTCCACAAAGTCCTCGAACAGCAGGCTGATGTATGTGCTCGCCACCGGTCGCTGCGGATGCCGCGCCACCAGCACCCGATCGCACGGACGAAGGCTCGCAAAGACCTCCCGCGTCCGGTCCTCCTTCGCACGACCGAGCTGCTCCACGTGCCCCCCCACATCCAGCCCGCTCTCCTCGCCGAAGGCCCGAAGCCTCTCCATCCGCTCGTTGAGCTCCTTCACGTCCTCCTCAAACGGCAGCCATTGGATGGTTGACGCGCGCGCCATCTATCTCTCCTGAACAACCCGCAGACGAATCCAATCCGCAGTACATCATCTTACCACAACCCTCCCCAAAATCAAGCCCTCTCACAACGGCATCGCCACGAACGAAAGGGGGCAGACGCAGAAATTGGATTCGATTCCGCCATGCCGCAGAGGGCACAATGAACCCGCGCTCATCAGAAAGGACCGCCCCATGCGACGAACTGCGGGACTCGTCTTCGTCCGAGCTCACGGGAAGACGGGCAATGAACTCAACCGGAGCTGAAGAAGTGAGCACGGAGAGCAAATCGCCCTGGCTCCGCTCCCGAAATCGCACCCTTCATGCCGTCGGATATCTGTCGCAATCCAAATCCTACCGCTCCGCCACGACCATGCAGTGAATGTCCAGCCTCGGAATCCGCACGGTCGGGCCGTCGCCCGTTGACCGCGCCTCAAGCCGCGTCTTGCCAGGCACGAGGAGGAAGCGGCTGAACGTCTTGTCGCGGAAGGTGACCTCGATGTCGTGGATAGGCAGCACCTCGCGGCGGGTGTAGAGCGACTCGCCGGCCACGCACTGCGACCGGCCCGTGGAGGAGATGTCGTTCAAGAGATGCACCACGAGGCGGTCCCCCTGCACGTGCGTCATGGCCTGGACGATCGTCGGGGCCTTCACCTCCACCGGCGGCGGGGCGGAGGCGGTCTCGCGCAGGGCCAGCTCGATGATCCGCCCCAGGTACTCATGCCCGTATCGGAAGAAGGACCACGTGATGTCGCACGGGAAGTAGATCACCTTGCCTTTGCCTAAGGTCGCCTCGATGACGGCGACGTGGTTGGTCTGCTCCATCTTCTCGGTCTTTCGATCGAAGCGCGCGGTGGTGAGGCGCATGGGCGACGGCGTCCCTTCCGCCGGCTCCACGAGCAGCATCCGGCAGTGCACGGGCACGTGGCGGGTGAGGGAGGATTCGGGCCGGGTCACGCTTCGGAGCGAGAGGGTCTTCATGATGACTGGATCGTCGCCCCATCGGTGCGATTCGGGGAAATAGAGGTGCGCGTTGTGCGTAGTGCGAACCTCCCAGCTCACACGCATCGCATGGTTGTCAAACTCCCCCACCTTCTTCGCCTTCAGCAGATCGGCAAGGCCGAATGTCTCCCTCGGACGGGCGTGCTCATCATAGAGAGACGTCTCGTATGTGGCGACCAGCCCGCCGCCGTTCTGCACGAACTTCCGCACGGTCTCCATCTCCTTGTCCGACAGGGCCGCGCAGTTGGGCATGAAGAGGACCTTGTGGTCTTCGAGGGTCCCCTCCTCCAACTCGCGGTCGGTGACGAGCGAGACAGGAAGGTGTCGTTCCAGCATGGCCTGATAGGCCCCATAGACGCCCTTGACGTAGCGGTCCTTGGGATTGTCACGGCCGTACCACAGTTCCGTCTTCTCCGACATGACGAGGCCGCACCAGGGATAGAGTTTGTCGTTCTTGAAGTACTCATCCCGCTCGGCGATCTCGGCCATGTAGGTTTTCATCGTATCGCGTCCCGGCACGGAGTGCGCGGCGACGGCGCCGTTTGTCATCATGGTCATCACGCGGATGCGCGGCTCCAGGGGCGGGGCGGGCATCCACCCCGGTATGGAACAGGCCCCCCACATGAAGGCGCGTTTGCGCTTGCACAGACCGGCGAGGTGCCAGTTCATGAAGTTATGCCGGGCGGGGAAGGCGAAGAAGGATTGATCAACGGTGTCATACCAGCCGGTTTCCTCGAGCAGCCCGTCCACATTTTCGATTACACGGATTGAGTTGCGGATGTTGTGCGGTTCCTTGTAGGAAGTGCGATAAGCCCATGCGTTCCAAGTATTTACGACCAACACGGCCTCGGGGTTGGCCAACTTGATGGCCCTGTTGAAATCGAGCATGGCCTCCTCGATGGAGCGATACTTGAAATCCACCCACTGCTGCCAGAGCAGGCTGGCGAAGTCCTCCTTGACCGGCGGCTCCTGGCCGGTGAGCTTGCGGAACTTCTCCTTGCATGCGTCGCAGTAACATTCCTGCCCCCGAGCGTGGAACATGTCGAAGAAGATCCCGTCGGCGCCCACTTCCTTGACCAGCTCGACGATGCGGTTCCTCACCAACTCCCGATAGGCGGCGTTGTTCACGCAGTAGTACTGCGTGGGCTTCCCCTGCGCGTTGACGCATCGCCACTCGGGATGTTCCTCGCCAACGCACTTCGGCTCGCGCTGGGCCCAGTAGTAGGGCAGGTATCGGATGCCGTGCTTGTGACAGAGGGCCGTCACCTCGCGCGTGCCGTCGCGGTCGGGTTCGACGTCCTCGAAGCCGCCGTTGGTAATAGGCTGAGGCTCTTTTCCAAGATACTGCACATCGTCAATGAGCAGTTCAGCCGCCTCTCCGCCGATGAAGCACGAGGTATGCACCCATTTCACCTTCGGGTTGTTCGTGTAATCATACGGGATGGTGGCATGATGCCACTGGCCGTCGCCGATGTGCTCGGCGGGAATCTGGACGCCGCTTCGCTGCGAGCCGGTATTCTCCACCCCATCCGAGGAAATCGGCGCAATGCCCAGCCATAACGTTGCGTTGGTCGCGCTCTTCACCTTGTACCAATAAGACACCTTGCCGCTGAGCAGATCGAGCATGGCGCCCTGCTCGCCGCCTCGGTATTTCCATCTTCGATTGAGATAGGTTTGCTGTCGGTCTTTCGTGTGAATCAATCTGAGGCAGCGCTTGCCGGAATGGACATCCCCCTCCGCCGCGTCGCCTCCCACGATCTGCCAGTCAATCAGTTTCCCCTTCATCGCCGAGTCAATCTCGCCGTACTTGCTTCGCCATCCGAGACCATCCCAGCCTTCGCCGCTGTGGCATCGGGAGAACATCATCTGCACGCCCGCCGCGGCGAAATCCTCGATCACCTTCTCCGGCCAGTCCTCCATGACGCGGGTGTTCGGCAGGTCGGTGTAGGCGACGCGGGTGATGTCGTAGAGCCACTTGGGGGTGGGGGGACATGCATCATCGGCGGCGATCCATGTGCATAATACCGGGATGCAAGCAATGATCGTGAGCTGAGTCGGCTTTTGCATCATTTCCTCCTACCATTGAAGGACGAGACCCTTGCGGTCCAGGCGAAAAACTTGTTCATGTGCCCCGTGAAGCATCACCATTTGAGCATAGGGCGGCATGGGAATCAAATCAGAAACGGGGCAACGGCGAGGAGACGCGGATTTTCAGAGTGGTCAGGACTCCGCAGTGGTCGGAGACCCACCATCCGTCGCTGTTGAAGACCACATCGCTCCGCTCGATGCGGATGGACTCGCCCTTCACAAAAATGAAATCAATCCTGCGCGGGTCGCCCACATATCCTTTGCAGTGGGGATTGCCGGGCAGGTTGAACGTGTGACCGGGTGAAGAAGTTGCTGCCGCCGCGTAGCTGTCCGCCCACGCGGCCGACAATTGCTGGTAGGCATCCGTCGTCGGCGTGGTGTTCATGTCGCCGCCTACGATGACGACCTCCGCGGGGTGTTCCTTACCGAAGTTCTCGACGAACTGAATAAGATCCCGAACTTGGCGGATTCTATCGCCCTGACTGCCGCCGGAAGACAAATGCACCGAAAATAAATTCACGCGGCCCATCGGAGTGCTCGTGCTCAGCCCCACCACGCGCTTGCGTCCCGGCAGGGGGAAATCGTCGAACCAATCCCCCGTCCGGCACTCGAGACCATTGCCGTCGGAGGACAGGACATCCGCCCGCGTCAGCACCCCGACGCGGAATACCAGAAAATTCGGAACGCCGAAACACGGCTCGCTGCGCACATAGTAACGCAGGCCCTTCGCCCCCAGCCTGGCCGCGAGGTCGCCGATGCTGTCCATCGTCCCGACCGTGACGCCGGAACATCCCTCCTGCAAGAGGAGCGCGTCAATCGGTTCGCCGGCATCGTGTCTGGACTTGACTAACTCGGCTATCCTTTCCAGACGTTCCTCGCGCCCCGCGACGGGCGACTTCTGCATCAGGTTCAGAGTCAGTACACGCAACCGATGTTCGCCATGGACCACAGGAACGTCCGGACGTTTGGCGCTTGTACAGGACGCAAGGATCAATGTAACAAGCGCCAGCCGGAAAGACTTCGCACGGGGTTTCACGTGTTGCACCATCTGCCCTATTGCGGCGTTGGCCGCCCAAACACCCGCTTCGCCACGGCGATCCATCGCTCCACCTGCGCGATGTCGTCGGCCATGTCGTCGTTGACCTTCTCGATGGCCTGGGCGACGACGTTGTAGGAGCGGCCCCGGCAGAGAGCGACGATGCGGCGGAGGTCGCGCTCCATCTTCTCCTCGTCGGCAAGAAGGACCTCGGTGTTGAGGATGGAGATGTATAAGTGCTTGTCGGGCGGGATGTTGCGACAGGTAGCCTCCAGGTCGGTCCAGTGGTTCACCTCGTGCGCCGGCAGCGTCTTCAGGCGCAGGAGCATCTTCTGCACGGGAACCTTGTTGCCGCAGGAGTGGACGTTCACGATCTTGCCGTGATACTTCTCTAATTCCAGGTAATACGGCAGGACGAAGTCTTCGAACATCGCCGGCGTGATGAAGGGCACGTTGATCCAGTCGTCCGAGATGCCGGCGGTTCGGTCGGTCTTCCCGAAGTGCTTACAGTAGGCGTCCCACCAACGCATGCGCTCCTCGATGAGGTAGTCCATCAGGTCGTGCACGAAGGCCGGACGCTCGATGGTGTCCATGATGAACTGTTCGTATCCGCGGAGCTGGATCGCCATGTCCAGCGGCCCACGCTGCCACGTGGGGAACGTGACGGTGAGGCGGTCCTTCGACAACCGCTGCAGATCTTCGTAAAGGCGAAACACCTGCGGCATCTCGCCGCTCGTGGTGAAGTCGTGCAACGTCAGGAGACCCAGGTCGGGCTTCTTCGTCAGGGGGTGATCGTCCTGGATGATCGGCACGCCGTCGGGCTGGTGCCGGACGCTCATGCCGACAACAGTGTATTCAAAGTACATACCCCTTGATGCGCTGACGTTGGGCGCAACCACGGTGTCGTCGTCGAAGTGGTCCAGGTGGAAGAGCTTCTGCCTGAGCTGGATCTGGAGGTTGAACTCGGATTCCCCGTAGAACCGGTTCATGTCATACCCGAACCACTGCGCCCAGCCGAGGTTCTCCAGGAATGTCGTGAACCGCGGGCTGGGGACATTTTTCTTGGCCTGATGTCGTGGATCGGCGATTCGATCCAGCAGCGTGCCGATCAGACGATCAACACTCTCATCCTGAATTTTCATGGAACGATCTCGTTTCTATGTTCGTACCTCAATCCGTCTTGCCCAGTTGTGCTGCCAGTTCCGGCGGCAACGGTCCGGCCTCTGCAAACCGTACCGCCTCGGCAATCTGCTGCGGACCGGCAAACCCGATAAGCGCCGTCGAGACGTCCGGGTTGCTCAACGCGAAGCGCAACGCGACCTCTCTGGTGCTCACACCCGGCGGCAGGCGGCCGGCGAGGAGCAGGGCTCTCTGCATGTCGCGTTCGTAGAGGTCCAGAGGGAAAAAGCGGGTCCTGCGCGTATGCGCGCTGGGCGGCTGTCCGGTCAACGCGCCGCCGGCATAGACACGAATGGCAATCACGCCCATAGTTCTTTCTGCGCATTCGCGCATGATCTCGCCGTAGTCCTCCCCATCAAACGAGGCGGGCATTCTCCGCGCCGCGCTCGGGTTCAGGATATTGTAGCAAACCTGCATGGTCTCGAATTCGCCGCAGCGCACGACTTCTCGCACCGAATCCATATCCCCCAACCCCGTCAGGCCAAAGTGCCGAACAATCCCTTCCGATTTCAAATCTTGAAACGCATCGAGCACGCCGCCAGGGCCAAGCACATCCGCCGGGGTGATGGACGTATGCTGATCGCCGCGACGGCGCGTGATCGAGTTGTGC
Organism: Planctomycetota bacterium; assembly: GCA_040755855.1. Taxonomy (GTDB): domain Bacteria; phylum Planctomycetota; class Brocadiia; order JAADGH01; family JAADGH01; genus JAADGH01. Next base: position 151,738 of record JBFMAD010000001.1, read on the forward strand.
AACTGGATGAGCGTCATTCGGTCGAGTCGTAGCCGCTCAAGGCTGGCGCGAACCGATATCTTCACGTTTTGCCGGACATCGTCCAGTTCGTCCGGCATCAAGCGCACTTTTGTAGCGACATGCACCCGCGACTGCGCCCGCAGCTCCAACAGTGCAAGGCCCAAGGCGCGCTCGGATTCCCCGTCGCCATAGGTGGCGGCGGTATCGAACCAGTTGATCCCTGCCTCGATCGCGCGGCGGATCGTCTCGACCCGGTCCCGCCGCGCCTTCCGCTCCGTCATGAGCCCCGACACCGGTCCCGCGCCAAAGGAAACAGCGGAGATGGAGATGCCTGTCGCGCCAAGGGATCGAACTCTCATCAATGGCATACTCTTCCTGATGGCGGAGGCAGCATCAGCTCGATACCGTCACGACCGTCTGCCGGCTTGCATCCCGTTCGCCGAGGGTAATCACAACGGTGGACGACACGTTGTCCCAGGTCCAGAAGGGCCCATGCAGACCGACGCCCTGCGCAAGTTCCCTGCCGTCGAGATCCACTTTGTCGGCGGATTTCAGTCCGTGAATGACAAATTCCAATCGCCGCTGCGGCAGCGCGCCCGCGTAACTCCCCTTTGCCGCGCTCATCTCGACGCGCAGCGAGTTACCCTTCGCCTCCTGGCGAATCTGCGTGGCGCGGAAGCCACCATTCTCATAGGCGAACGTATGGCCGTCGTCTTCGTAGAAAGTGAACGCGCCCGACGCGCCTGCATACACATGGACAGTCAGCTCGTCGTCCGGCTTCTGGCCGATATAGTCAACGTCCTGCCCCATTGGGATAATGGACCCGGCGCGAACGAAGAGCGGCCCGCCCTTCCGAGCCGAAAGCCGAGGCTCGGCCCACTCGCCGCCGGCATATTTCTCGCTCGTCCAGTAATCGTACCAATCGCCCTCCGGCAGATAGACCTTCTCGGTGAACGCGCCGACGAGGAACGCCGGGCCGAACATGTATTGCCGGAGCAGGCCGTAGGTCTCCCGGTCCTCCGGGAAGACCAGAGGCATGGCCCGCAGCATGGGCAGGCCGGATGTGTGCGCCTCCCACGCGACCGAGTAGAGGTAGGGCGCAAGGCGATAACGCAGCTTCGCGTAATCGCTGAAAATCGCCTGCAGCTCCTCGCCCTGGTACCACGGATGGCGGAAGTAATTCCACGAGTTGAGCTGCGCCCACGGCAGGAGGAAGCCGAAGTGGATGCCCTCCTTCGTCGTCACCTCCATGTCGCACGTGCTCATGCCGTGTCCGGAGAGACTCAGATTCAGGCAGGCGACGAGTGTGTTCTCTTCGCCGCCGGTGTCGCCCGTCCATGTGCCGGTCCATCGCTGGAGGCCCGCCCAGCCGGCAGGGGTGAAGCAGAAGGGGCGGCGATTCGTGTGCTCGCGGAAGCCGAGATACATCTGCTTCGAGTAGAGCAGGGGATACAGGTTGTGCATCTCGTCATCCAACATGCCGTTGCCCCAGAGGCGGTCGGGATGGGTGAGAACCTGGTTCGCGCCGTCCTGCTTGAACCATTCGACCCCCTGGTCAACAAAATCCTTCAGATGCTCGAACCAAGGCACGTCGGGTTTCGTCCCGGGGTCCATCCGCCGCGCCCCCTTCATCAGGAGGGCGTCCTGTTCGTAGCCGCCGTCGGCCTTTTCCTCCCCCTTCTTCTGCGCTTCTGCCTGCTTGACGCGGCGCTCCTCCTCGTAGGACAGGTCGTAGTCGCAGCAGAGCCAGAGGCCCGGCTTGAATCCCATGCGCCGGGCGGCGGAGAGGAAGTTGTGGCGACCCTTCCTTGCATAGGAGGGCACGGGAAATCGCTCGGGGTGCCAGTCCTTCGTGATGGAGAAATCGTAGTTCTTAGCCATCCAGCCGGGTTCGAGGCTGATGGCGTCGCAGGGGATGCCCTCCTTTCGGAAGGCATGGCAGTCGTCCACAAACTCCCGCGCGTCGGCCTGGGTGCGGCAGATGAACCACAGGCCCATGGCCCACCTGGGCGGCATGGGGGGCTTCCCGGTAATCTCTGTGTAGCGTCCGATGATCTCGGCAGGGGATGCGCCGCGGAGGATGTAGTAGTCGAGCGTGTCGCCCTTGGCCTCGAAGCCGAATTGTTCCTTGGATGATTCACCGAGGTCGAACAAGATGCGACGCGTCGTATTGACGAGGAAGCCCAGGCCGTCATTTGTCATGACGAACGGGATGGGGATGTAGCTGCTGACGTTGATGACCCAGAGGTCCGCCTTCGTGCCGCGATGCTCGATCCGCTCCCGCGTCTGATCGCCCAGGCCGAAGAAGGCGCGGTCGGGGGGCAGGAGGAAGCGGGTGCAGAGGCCGGGATCCGGCCCCGATGCGGACGCCTCGATTTCGGCGAGCAGTTCCTTACCCTCGGCGTCGCGGACGGTCAGCGCGCCGTCGGCGCGTTTAATGGTGATGCTGAGAAGATCGGTCGTCAGCTTCACGCCCTGCCGATTCGTCTCGACGTTGAACTTCGGCGTCGGCCACTCGTCACGGAAGAGACCGTACCGGATGAGTGGCTTCTCCGGCGGCTCCGCGCCGGGAAACTTGCGGACACGGAGGATGCCTGCCTCCAGGACATCAACCTGAAGCGTGGCGTCTGGCAGCGTGAGGGCGACGCCGCACTCAAGGGTGCGCAGATCGGGTGTTTGAGACTGCTTCATTGCGACCTCCTTCACATCTTGTGTTGAGTTCACTCAGTGGCTTGTCTGAGCAGGCTATCAATATGGGGTGGAACGGGTCAATAGAAAACTGCCGGTGCACCCGTAGGAAAATGCAGGTTGTTGGGCGGTCCTTGACGATCCGGCGTCAATATGGGATAAAGGATGCCGATAGTCCACTGGGATTTGAGGTCCGCCATCAAGGGAGCCGCCATGAACAAAGTTGTCAATGTGGAGGCGTTGTTTTTGGGGCCGCAGTCCGAGAACCATCACTACTTCAAGGAGCTGCTCGATTTCATGATTGACGAGCACATCCACTGGCGGAGGAATTTCCACCCGAACGACAAGCCGAGCATCGCCGTCTACGACCAGCAAAGCCCCGGCTTCAGGGCCACCGTTCAGCGGACGCATGAGGTGCTTCTCGATCTCTCGTCGAGACTGAAGACCAGCTCCATGCCGTGGCACTCGCCGCGCTACCTCGGGCACATGGCCTCGGACATCCTGATGCCCGCCGTGCTGGCCTACATGGCCACGATGCTCTACAACCCCAACAACTGCGCCTATGAGGGTTCGCCGGCGACGACGGGGCTGGAAATCGAGGCCGGAAAGGACCTCGCCCAGTTGCTGGGCTTCGACCGCGAGACCGCCTGGGGGCACATCACCTCGGGCGGAACGGTCGCCAACTACGAGGGCCTGTGGGTGGCGCGGAACCTTAAGTCCATGCCGATGGCGCTGAAGAAGGTCCGGCCCTCTCTGGTGAGGGGGATGGACGCATGGCAGCTCGTGAACCTCCCGCCCAGCAAGGTTTTTGCATTGATGGACAAGGCCCGCTCGGCGATCGGCCAGGTGCAAAATGAGTCCGTGCGCGGCCGCGGGCTGGCCGGGATGAACCTCGGCAAGGTGCTCGTCCCGCAATCGAAGCACTACTCCTGGATCAAGGCGTTCGATGTGCTCGGCCTGGGGCAGGACAGCGGAGTGAGCGTTCAGGTGAAAGAGAACTATCGGATGGACATCGCCGATCTGAGGCATAAGATCGAGGGCCTCGTCCGCCGCCGGATCCCGATTTTGGCCGTGATCCCCGTGGTCGGCTCGACAGAGGAGGGGGCGGTGGATGAAGTGCATCGGATACTCCAGCTCCGCGAGTTGTTCGAGAGAAGGCACGGCGTGTCGTTCTATATCCACGTGGACGCGGCCTACGGCGGCTATGGGCGCTCGCTTTTCATGGATGAGAACAACCGGTTCATGAGCATGGATCGCCTGCGTCGCGCGCTGCGCCGAGAGGGCATTTTGACGCGGCGCCTTCGATGGCCGTCGCAGGAGGTTTACCGGGCGTACAAGGCCCTGGAGGGGGTGGATTCGGTCACGATTGATCCCCACAAGCTCGGCTATGTTCCCTATCAGGCGGGGGCGGTGGTCTTTCGGGACAAGCGGGTGAGGGACCTTGTCTCGCACTTCGCCCCCTATGTGTTCGAGGAGCGGGGGGCCGACACCAGCCCGCAACTCCTGGGGAGCTACATCATGGAGGGATCAAAGGCCGGCGCGGCGGCCGCGTCGGTCTGGGCGGCGCATCGCTGCGTGCCGTTGAACATCACGGGATACGGGAAGATCATCGGCAACAGCATCAAGGGCGCCTTCCGATTCTACAGCGCGCTGAAATCGAAAAGGACGTTCACGGTGGATGGGCAGAAGGTGCGCGTTGAACCCCTGACCGTGCCGGACTGTAACATCGTTGTCTATGCGTTCAACCTCCAAGGCAACAAGGACCTCGCACAGATGAACGATCTGAACGAGCGGATTTACGATCAATGCTCGTACAAGTCCGGCCCTATCTACACCTACGACTTCATCACGTCGAAGACCAGCCTTGAATACAACGAGTATGGCGACGCGCCCGGGGAGTTCGTCGGGCGGTTGGGCATCCCACGGAAAGAATGGGACCGGGTGCGGTCGGTCTATGTGTTGCGGTCGTGCGTCACCACTCCGTACCTCGGCATCGCCGGCACGCGCGAGCAATATATCGAAAATTTCGTGAATGCGATTCAGGCGAAGTTGACCATGATCCTGGGCGGCAAGTGAGCGAACCGGCGGCTTGACCTTGCGGGTGCGCCGTGCTACGATCTTTCGTTACTCGATTTCCGCAAGGTGGTTCGCATGATTGACTACAGCGTCTCCGACGGCGTGTGCCTCCTCCGGCTCAATACGCCTCCTCTTAACACCATCACGTTTGAATTGCTCGACGAACTTCGCGAGTGTGTCCGCCGGGCCAATGCGGATGCGGCCGTCCAGGGCATCATCATCACCGGCGCGCCGGGGCACTTCAGCGCGGGCGCCGACATCAATCTATTCAAACAGATCAAGTCCGCCGACGATGCGATTCGGACCTCACGTCTTTTTCAGGAGGCGTTCCAGGAGGTTGAGGATTCCGCAAAGCCCGTCGTCGCGGCCGTGGGGGGGAGGGTGATGGGGAGCGCGCTGGAGCTGCCGATGGCGTGCCACTTTCGCGCTTGCGAAAAAAGCGCGACGTTCAGCATGCCGGAGGTCACCCTCGGCATCAACCCGGGGGCTGGGGGGACGCAGCGGCTGCCTCGGCTCATCGGCGTCGGGCCGGCGCTGGATATGCTGCTCACGGGGAAGCCCATAGATGCGGAGGCGGCTCTCGATCTGGGGCTGATGGATGCGGTGTGTGAACGGGATGAACTCTTGAGTGCGGCAAAGAACATGCTCCGGTCGGGCGGCGCGGCGATCAGGACACGGGACCGGATCGTTAAGGTGTCCGATCCCGACTTTCGCAGGGCCGAAGAAATGGTTGAGAAGGGTCGCCGCGAAATCATCGCGCCGCGGAAAATTCTCGAGGCTGTCAGGATCGGACTCACAGAGTCCTTCGACGCCGGCCTGCGCAAGGAGCAGGATGTGTTCGCCGAGTGCATGAATACCCCGGCTACGCAGAACAAGATTTATCTCTTCTTCGCCACGCGCGAGACGGGCAAGGCGCCGGAGCTGGCGAGCACCAAACCGCGAGACATCCGAAGGGCCGCCGTCATCGGCATGGGCTCGATGGGGACGGGCATCGCGCAGGCGATCGTCATGGGCGGCGTGCCGGTCGTCGTCCGGGATGAGGAGGGAACGGCGCTCGAACGAGGCATGGACAGGATCCGCGATTCGTTCCGCCGAGCCGTCGAGCAGAAGAAAATCACGGCAGAGCAGCGCGACGCAGCGCTGGCGCTGATCTCGACCACGACCAACTGGCGGGGCGTGGCCGATGCCGATCTCGTCATCGAGGCCGTCTTTGAGGATGTCAAGGCCAAACGGTCGGTCATTGCCTTGATCGAAAAGGTATGCCGCGAGGATACGATCATCGCATCGAACACGTCCACGATCTCGTTGGACATCCTTGCCGAGGGGATGAGGCGCCCCGGCCGGCTGATCGGCCTGCACTTCTTCAACCCCGCGCACCGGATGCCGCTCGTGGAGGCGATCCGGCGCAAGGAGACGCGGGACAATGTGATTGCAACGGCGCTGGCCTTTGCGAAGACCATCCGCAAAACGCCCGTACTCGTTCGGAACCGGGAAGGATTTCTCGTCAACCGCATGTTCGTACCCTACCTTAAGGAGGCGTTTTGGCTGTTAGAAGAGGGGACACCGGCGGGGGGGATTGACCGCGCTATGGTGGATTTCGGCTTCGCCATGGGGCCGCTCGCGCTGATTGACATGGCGGGGATTGACATCCTCGTCCACACCGACCGCGTGCTGACCGAGGCGTTTCCGAGCCACGGCCCGTTGTCGCAGATAGTGACTCGCCTGGTTGAGGAAGACCATCTCGGCCAGAAGACCGAATCGGGTGTTTACAAATATGAGAAGGGAGATTATACTCCGTATAGGAGTGCGATCACCGACCGGATCGTCGCTGAGGCGCAGAAGGCGTCCGCCCGGACGCCTCGCGAGGTCGGCCCGGAGGAAATCACCGACCGACTTATCCTCCGGATGGTGAACGAGGCATTCTATATCCTGAAGGAAGGCATCGTTCGGCGGGAGTCGGACCTCGACGCGGCGACGGTGCTGGGGATCGGGTTTCCCGATTTTCGCGGCGGCGTCCTGAAGTACGCCCGCGATCTCGGTCTGGATACCGTTCTGAAAAAACTCGATGCGCTGGCCGGACAACTTGGGGAGCGCTTTTCCCCGTGTGAATTGTTGAGGGAAATGAAAGGAGTCTGAGGATGTCATCCGAATCCGAACGGAAGGATTTCGAATCCACAAAAAAGATGAAGGCCGTCATGGGCAAGTACTACATGGAGCTAATGAAGGGCCCCGAGGAGGGCAAGAAGACGGCGTGGTGCACCAGCGTCGGCCCGGCGGAACTCCTGCGGGCGCTGGGATTCAATGTTTACTTTCCCGAAAATCACGGCGCGATGCTCGGCGCGACGCGCATGGCGACGGACCTCATCCCTCTGGCGAACGCCCGCGGCTTCTCGCCGGACATCTGCTCCTACCTGACGAGCGACATCGGCTCCCACCTGAAGAAGGAAAGTCCGTTTCACAAGATGAAAATGCCCGGCCCGCCGAAGGCGGATGTGTTGGTCTTCAACACGAACCAGTGCCGCGACGTGAAGGACTGGTTCCAGTGGTACGGCCGGGAGTGGGGCGTCCCATGCGTCGGCATCCACACGCCGCGGGCCATCGGCCAGGTCTCCAATTCAATCATTGACGACGTTGCCCGGCAGACCCTCGCCCTGGTTCCTACTCTGGAAGAGGCGGCCGGCCGGAAGCTGGACATGGCAAAGCTGAAGGAGATCGTTGATCTGTCCCGGAAATGCACGGTCCTGTGGAAGGGCGTGCTCGATGCAGCGGCGAACGTCCCGTCCCCCATCACCTTCTTCGACGGGACGGTCCACATGGGACCGGCGGTCGTCCTCCGCGGCCACTCGGATGCAATTGAATATTATGAAACCTTGCTCGCCGAGCTGAAGCAGCGCATCGCGGACGGCGTGGGGGCGGTGGCGGGGGAACGGTTCCGGGTCTATTGGGAGGGGATGCCCATCTGGGGGAAGCTGCGCGACCTCTCCACGCAGTTAATGGCGCTCAAGACGTGCGTCGTGGCCTCGACATACTGCAACAGTTGGGTCTTCGACGCGCTCGCCCCGGACGATCCGTTCCGGAGCATGGCCCGCGCCTACACGGAACTCTTTATCTGCCGCTCCGACGACTACAAAGAGCAATACATCGCCAGGATGGTGGAGAAGTACAAGGTGGACGGCATCCTCTACCACGACGCAAAGACCTGCCCGAACAACTCGAACAGCCGGTACGGCATGCCCCAGCGCCTCCGGGAGAAGCTGGGCAAGCCATATCTCGTGGTCAACGGCGACCTGAACGACCTGCGCCTCTACTCGGAGGAGCAGACACGGACCAATATCGAGGCCTTCGCGGAGCAGCTGGCCGAGGCATAGGACGAGATACCGAGAAAGTGAGGTGCGTTATGACGCGAACGGCGGTTATCGGGGTGATTGTCTTCTTGCTTATCGAGTTGCCGTCTGCGGCCGATGTGCTGCATCTCAAGAATGGCCGCACGATCGAAGGGGAAGTCACGCTGGAGGGGGATGTGTATATCGTGAAGCGTGGCGCTGGGGTGATGCGGGTGCCGAAGATCAGCGTGGCGCGCATCGAGGAGAAGAAGCCGCTGCACGAGATTTACCGCGAGAAACTTGCTGCCGTCGGAGAGAAGGATGCCGAGGCTCACTTTCAACTCGGTTGCTGGTGCCTGAGCAACGGGCTTCGCGTCGAGGCCAAGAAAGCCTTCCGCGACGCAATTGCCATTGACCCCAAACACGAAGCGAGCCGGAAACAGCTCGGCTATCGGGAGATCAACGGCGTGTGGCACGAGAAGTGCGGGACATGCGACGGCGAGGGGAAGGTCCAGTGCTTGGTTTGCCGGTACGCCAAGAACCTGCAGAGGCCATGCCCAAACCCCGACTGCGGCAAGACGTTTCCCTGCGCGGCGTGCAACGGACAGGGCGCGTTCACCTGCACCACCTGCAATGGAGTGGGGAAACTGAAGTGCCACAAGTGCGACGGCACGGGGAAGATCGAGAGCGCCACCGGCGGCCAACCGGAACGGTGCGCCACATGCAAAGGCGAGGGCCTGATAGACTGCCAGGCGTGCACGCGCGGCAAGGTGGTCTGCCGCGTCTGCCAGGGAAAGGGCGTCAAGCAAGTGGACTGCCCCAAGTGCGGAAACAAGGGATACATCCGGATTGTGTGCCCGGAGTGCGGGGGCGGGAAAAAAGTAGTATGCGAGGGCTGCAAGGGGATCGGCGCGGTTCCCGTGAAAGGGGAAGCGCGGTGAACGCCCTGGCCGGTCCTGTCGAAAGCGGCTGAGGATTTTCCGCGGCGTGCAGTTGCGAGTCGGCCCCACGGGACCCCGATGTATTTGCGGCGCGAAAATTATTTGACTTCGTTCCGGCTCTTGCTATAATAAACCTTTTGTTGCAATGAAAAGACGAAAGGAAGTGCAATGAGAACCAAGATACGCAAGAGCACGCGAAAGTGGATCCGGATGTGCGGCTTCCGCAAGCGGATGCGGACCCGCGGCGGGCGGGCCATCCTGAGCCGCCGCCGGCGGATCAACCGGAAGTTCAACATCGCACCGAAGAACAAAAGGCGACGCTAACGAAACGATGGTTTTCCAAAAGAGGCCGCGCCCGCTCGCGGGCGCGGCCTCTTTGCATGTCGGGGGAATGGTAGCCGGGTGAACGAAAGATGAACCGTGATCGGCTTCGATGGGCTGCGTTCTTCCTTCTGGCCTTCCTCTATCTCTACTGCCTTGTGGACCCCAAGCTGGTATTCTTCGCCCACGGTACGGTCGTCAAGCTGCCCACCTTTGCGAACGACGAGGCCCTGGTCCTGGGCGTGCGGGAGCGTCCCGGCGGGGTCGGGGAATTCCTGTCTGCATATGTGCTGAGGTACTTCGGACGCGCCTGGGCCGGGCCGACCGCCCTCGCGCTTATCGCCATCCTGCTTCACTGGAGCGCGGACCGGCTTGTTGCCTCGGTCAGCGGCAAGCGTCTGCCGGGTGCGGCCTACGTCCCGGTGATTTTGTTCCTCGCTATCGCGGGACGATATGACAGGCCGTTCTTTGGCATCGAGTACGCCCTGCCGATGACATTGGTCCTCGTGTGCGCCGCCGCCTACACCCTTGCCCCTGCCAGGGCGGTGGGCCGCTTGTTCCTCTTTCTTATTCTTGGTACGCCGGTCTATCTCTTTGGCGCGGGGGCCGTGTTGTTGTTCGGGATTGCCTGCACGGTCCATGAAGTCTTCGGACAACGTCGAGCTGTTCTGGGTCTATCCGTCCTGGCTCTTGGCTTGGTCATCCCGTTATTCGTTGGCCGATTCGTTTATCACGCGCCGCTGACCAAAGCCTATCTCCGCCTTACTCCCCTCGATCCGGCTGTTGCATGGGACCATCGCGGTCTGCATATCCTGCTGTTTGCCCTCGTTCCCCTGCTGATGTTCGTATGCCCGCGTCTTCGGCTTGCTCCGCAAGGCGACGCCCCTCGGCAGGATATGGCCCCCGCGTGGACCGCCGAGTCGCTGCTCCTCCTGCTTGCCGCCGTGGGTGTGATGATATTGTTGTTCGGCCCGGATTTGCAGGCATCGCTCCGAACGGAGAACGAGAGGCCGTTCGGACAAATTGCCCGGTTACCTGCCTGGCAGAGTGTGTCTCTGCTTGTGGCGGGGCTGCTGTTGGCCGCGCTCGCCGCGTTGTTGTATGTGCGCCTCCCCTTCACGCGCGGCCGGTGGTGGGTCTTTCTGGCCCTTGCATTTTTTGTCCATTACTATGCAGCGGGACTGGCGACCCTTGTGTTCGCCGTGCTCTGCGCAACACATGAATTGTGCGTGAAGCGGCGCCGGCTGCTGGGAATCGGCATCCTAACGGTGCTCCTCTTGACGGGCGGGCTTTGGCTCCTTGCCGCGCGGGACGCGGACTTCCTCGAATGGCTGGCCCGCACAATTCCCTTCGGACCGGTATTTGACCCGCGAACCCCATCGGTTGCGCGCCGTCTCCTCACGGCGCTGCCGATTGCCGCCGTGGTGCTGGCGGCCTGGAGGGCCTGCGTCCCGCCCGAGCATCGCTCCGCCGCGGGTACGCATTCGGATGGCATCGTGCGACGAATGTTCCGTGCGAGGCTCGGCCCGATAGGCGGCTGGTGCTGCTCATCGCTCCTGCTGATCGCCGTGGCGGGGACGGCGGCAGGATCGCTGTTCGATTGGGACCGGCATGCCCGCCTCCGGCTCCACTACCTCGCTCGGATGGAGCGATGGGGGGACGTCTTGACGGAGGTCCGTTATCTGCACGACCCGGATGGGGCGGCGCGGCTGGGCGTGACCCTCGCCCTCTACGAGACGGGGCACCTGGCGGACGACATGTTCGCATTTCCTTATTCCCGGCTCGGCCTGGGGGCGGCGCCGTCGTGGGAGGAAATGTCCCTCTATGCCGGCATCTATTTCGAGATGGGCTACCTCAACGCCGCAGAGGAGTTCGCCTTCGCCAACCTCGTTGTGGGGGACCACCCCCTCGTCCTGCGGCAGCTGGGTCGGCTTTATCTCGCCAAAAATCGCCCGGATACTGCGCGTGTCTTCTACGACGCCCTGCGGCATGACAAGTCATGCCGCCGTTGGGCCGAGGAATATGACCCCGCCCACATCCCTTCAGGGCCGGCCACCCTTGCGCCGATGGAGGACAGGACCTTCTCCGAATACCCGCGCGATCAGATGCGGAATGTGGCGGACTTTCTCGAAGCGAACCCAGGCAATCGGATGGCCCTGGAATTCACCATGGCCTGGCTGCTGCTCCAGCGCCATCTTGATGAGTTCGCCGAGAACCTGTCCAGGGTAAAGGCGGCGGGATGCCGGGGGAAGTTGCGGCTCTATCAGGAGGCGTTCCTCGTCCATGCCGACAATCCGGGTGCCGAGACGGGGGAACTGGAGATCGCCCCGGAGACGAGGCGGCGCTTCCGCGAGTTTCGGGAAGAGGCGGCGTTGGCGGATGGCCATGCGGGGCGGATGCGTTTGGCGAGGAAGTTCGGCGACACGTATTTCTTCTACCACCGCTTTGGGGAGAGGCTGGAACATTGAGAAGATACCTTCCGATAACTCTTCTGGCGGCGGCCCTGATCGTGGGCGGAGGTGGGCTGTGGTGGGCGCGCGCCGGCGGCACGCCCGATCCGGCCTCCTGCCTTGTGGTGGATCGCCTCCCCCGAATCCAGCCCGATTATATCAACGTTATGATTCCCCAGAACATCGCGCCGTTGAATTTTGTGGTTGAGGAACCCGGGACGCGATTCTATGTGACGATAGCAGGCGAAGGAGGCGGGAGGATTGATGTTCAGTCCCGTGGTCCGTCGTTTTGCTTCCCCATCCACACGTGGCGGGACCTGCTGAGCCGGAACCGGGGCAAAGACCTGCAGGTTACGGTCTTTGCGAAGGGGAAGGATGGCCGGTGGTCCTCCTTCCAGCCGATCCAAAATCGTGTGGCGGAGGAACCAATAGACCCGTATGTCTCCTATCGCCTCATCACCCCGGCCTATTTCTGGTTCCATGACGACATCGAGATGGGAACCTACCAGCGAGACGTGGAGAGCTTCGACGAAAAGGTCCTGCTGCACAACAGTTCCTTCCGCGAGTCCGCCTGCTTTAATTGTCACGCCTTCGCGGCGAACCGCCCCTCGACCATGATCCTGCATCTGCGGGGCGACATCGGCCCGGCCATGCTCGTGAATCGAGAAGGGCAACTGACGAGAGTTGATACCCGCGCAAATGAAAAGCACGGTCCTGTCTCGATGTCCTCGCTCCATCCGAATGGGAGGCTAATGGTTTTCGCCTCCCCGGACCTGGGTCTTTTCAGCAAGAGCGCCGGCGAGCCGCGCGAGGTCTTTGAGTTCCAGTCCGATGTGGGAATCTATCGCACGGACAAAAACGAATTCGTCCGCGTGTCCGGTCTATCGTCCCCGGACCACGCGGAGACATTCCCCGCATGGTCCGGCGATGGGAAGCAATTGTATTTCTGTCGGGCGGAGATTCAATGGCTCATCATCGCTGGCGAGAAACGCAGGACACTGCCGGGGAACTACAGGGACGTTCGCTATGATCTGATGCGAATCGTCTATGACGAGACAGAGGACACATGGGGCGAGCCGGAGATGGCGCTATCGGCCGAGCAACTCGGCAAGAGCATCTCCCAGCCCGCCGTCTCTCCCGATGGCCGTTTCATCGTGTTCTGCGCCGTGGACTATGGGGTGTGGCCGCTCACCCGCCCGGAGGCCGATCTATATCTCATGGACGCCGCGACGGGGAATTACAAGCCGATGGCGTGCAATACCCCTGGGAGCGAGTCCCTGCCCGATTGGTCCGACAACGGGCGCTGGCTCGTCTTTTCGTCCAAGCGAAAGGACGGCGTGTTCACCCGCCTGTATTTCACGCACGTTGACGAGAACGGCAGGAGTTCGCGGGCCATCGAACTGCCGCAGGAGGACCCCGCCGCGCACGCGCGCTTCCTGAGGGCCTACAGCATCCCGCAGTTCATGACCGGGCCGGTTACGATCTCCGAAAGGCAGTTGATCGGGGCGATACGAGAGGGACTATCAGCAAAGGGGCAAGGGAAAGAACCCGGCCCCGACAGCCGGACCGATTATTAACGGCCCGGACTGTCCCAATCCTACTTGCCGCCCTTCGCCGCTGCGTGGAGCCGAGCGGCGGCATGAGCCGCGCCGCGGCACGTCGGACCCAGCCGCAGCGATGCTGCGGGACCGATATGCAGGGCGCAAATCTTCTGTTCCATCTTTACCACGAGGGAGCGAGGCGCCTTATCCGACGCCTGGACAAGCGAGAGGCCGTTCTCGAAATCCACTCCCGCCCAGCCGTCCGCCAGCTTCGGGTCGCCCGCCTCGATCACGAGGTCATTCGGTTCCTTGACGGTTTGCGCCGCTCCCAGATGGATGCACTTCGGCGGCAGGTCGGTGGGGCCGATGTGCATATCGCTGATCGGCCTCGGGCACTCGATGTCAATGCGCATCATAGCATTATCGGGGCGGATGGTCGCGACAAGGTCGAACTCCCCGCCCAGGTCCATCTTGTGCGTGATGCGCAGGACGTTTCCCTGCAAATCGTAAGCAACCTCTTTGACCGCGAGCTTCGACTGCCAGTCCGTCGGGTCCTGGTTCTCGACCAGGACAGTCAGGTCGCGGACGGCGAGGGTCGCCTTTGATGTGACGATGTAGATGTCGGCCCCAAAGATGCCCGCCTTCGATGGTCGAAGGGTGAAGGCGAAGACGTCGCCGTCGCCGCAGACGACGAAGGTGTATCCCGCGCTGATGCGGTCATACTTGACCATCTCGAACGCCTGCTTCTCCGGGTCGGCGTCTTTCATCAGGGCGAAGAGGTCCTTCATCGCGGGATCGGTCAGCGTGCCCTTGTAGAGAAGTAGGTCGGACTTGGTAAGTTCCGGCGCATCTTCTCGCAGGGCGACGACCTGATAGGTCATGCGATATAGTTTCCGCTTGGCGAGGGCGACGTCAATGCCCTTGAGTTTCTTGTCGGCCATGGCATTGAGCAGCGTCATGCCTGAGCCGGCGAAGGACCCGGAGTCGCGGCACTGGACGAGGAGGTCGGCGATCTCCTTCTCGATGCCGGCCAGGGATTTCGGCTTCTCCTTTCCCAGCGGGGCGGACTCGGCGCGCAGTTCAAGGGCAAGGCCGAGGGTCAACAAACAAAGGATGGTCAAGCCGTGACAGGGATGAATAAGCATGGCGATTCTCCGCTCCAAAACCAGATCATCTGCTTGTCAGGCACACATTGTGCCCGATGCGCGCCCCCAATGCAAGCGTTCATTGGCCCTGCAATCTGATAATCCAATCCGCAATCGCCCGCCTGGTTGCGTTGTAGTCGGAGAAATCGAGGCCGTTCGCCATCTTGTAGTCGCCGGAGACGAACTTCTCGCCCGTGGGCAGGCGGCCCTTCTCGCCGGTCCATGCCCCCTGGCAGGCCGCGCCGGTGCAGCCGTGGAAGTCAATTTTGGCGATGCGATCGAGGACGTCCTCCTCCGCGCGCTCGGCGAGGTCAGCCTTTCCATCCGCCTTTAGTTTCCTGGCCAGTGTGAGGAGTGTGTGGAGATACTTGTAGTCGTCCACGCCCTCGCGCGCCGCCTCCCAGGCCGTGGTCGGTCCGCCCGGCTCCGCGTCGGTCTTGTTGTAGCGATAGGCCATCGGCAGCTTGCTCTCGTAGAGTTTGTTGGGCTTGTCGGACTGGTAGCCCGTCATGTAGGCCCACTCGATCATGCCCGTCGCCTTCGCGGCGTAGAGGCCGAAGCCGTAGCCGAAGCGAAGAGGTTCAGGATGGAAGCCGGTGATGTCAATGTTGTAGAACCAGATCTCCTTATCCTCGCGCTTGAGCCGTTCGAGGAATTCGCCCCAGGCCTTGGCGTCGTATGTCCCACGCTTGAGGACGGGGCCGTCGTGGTAGCACTCGATATCCACCCAGGGATGCAGTTCCTCCAAGTACTGCGACGCCCCGTTCGCACCGTCCTCCTCCGTGCGGAGGCCGGGAATCTTCTTCATGATCTGGAGGCAGCGCTTCGTGGCCGAAAGGAATGGAGGGCTTTGGGGGTCCTTCCGGAAGACTGTGCCCTTTCCATGTTCATACGGCTCGTCGAAGGGCTGAAAGATGATCTCCGGCCAGCCCTTCTTCTTGCCTTCCGCGACGATGGCCTCGATCACCTGCCGGTAGCACTTCTCGAACTTGTCGCTGTTCATATCCTCGCCGGCCTGCTTGTAACAGAAGGCAAAGATGTCGGCCGACATAAGCCAGAGGATGGGCATCTTGAATCCCGCGCGCAGATACGCGGCAATCGCCTGTTCGAGGTCGCCTGAACCGTCGAATGTGACCTTGACGTTCTCGCCGTCCATCTCCATCTTGCCGCCGAAGCTGGAGCACAGCCCCATCGTGGTCATGCCGTGTTCGCGCATGTCCTTGTAGGTGGCGTTAGTGAAGTTCAGATCAGCGCCGCCGCGGAAGCGGCAGTACATGCCGAAGTAGATGTGTTCCGGTTCGAGCAGTCGGATCGGCAGGACCTCGAGTTCGATGTTGACGTTCCGCCTCGCCCCCTTTTCGGGCTGGACCTCCACCTGTCCCCGGTAGATGCCGGGCTTGGCGTCCTGGGGAACTTTCACGGTTACGTAAAACTGTCTCGTGGTCTCGGCGGGAACGATGGTCGCGTCCGTTTCCTCGACGATCACCGGCACGAGCATATCGCCCTCGGCGTACTCTCCCCATCGGCTTTGGCCATGTTGAACGAGGCACTTGACAGGACTTACCCGAACCGCATCGGCGGGGATTGAGCCGGCCTCCGACTTCATCTCCCCCGCCTTCACCTTAACCGTGCCGAGGTCCTTGAGCGACCGAATACAAAACATAACGGGTTCGTACTCCCCCGGGGCGGCGAACATCTTGAGCGTATCGTGAATCTCCGTGGCCCTGGGGATCGTGTTGGGGAAGACCATCTCCAGGTAATTCTTCTCGAAGATCACGCAGCCCGCCTGCTTGTCTGCGTCCGAAAGGGGCGGCATCTCCTTCTTGTCCGTATATCGGACGGGAGGCAGTTCGGTCATGTCTGTGGGGATCATTTCGACTTCGTCAAACCAGACAGTTCCGGTTCCAGTATAGCTCATGTTGAGCCAGAGGCGCATGCGAAATTTGGCGGTCTTGGGGTGGGGTTGGTAATGTCCGGTGAGCAGCTTCCAGTCGTGCGTCCCCTCGGCGGCGATAACGGAGTAGTTTGCTTCAAGGTACTTTCCATTCTCGTCGAGGGACACGCAGCCGATGGCGGCCTTTGTGTCCTTCAGGTTTTCGGTCCTGATCCAGGCGCGGACGAGGTAGATCTTCGTGCCCTTGACATGGGGGATGTTGTCCTGGCTCCACACGCCGTCATCCTCGGTCCGGCGCACGCCGACGCGGACGCTTCGCTTGCCGGAGTGGACTGTTTTGTCGTCCCATCCCCAGTCGGGTTCCTGTTTCTTCACGCCGCGGTCGCGGTCATTGGCATGGGTGAACTCCCAGGTGAAGTTCCAGGCAGTGGGTTGTTCTTGTCCCTCTTCGAAGTCCGGGTTGGCGAGGATGTTCTTGCCGAGCTCGGCGCCATAAGACGAGCAAACTTGGAGAACGACGGGAATACAGAAGGTCAGGAAAAGGCAGAAGGGACGCATGACTCCTCCTTGTGTCTTTGGCATCAAGATGACCTCCCGGAGGTTCCGACCTCCGGGAGGTTGACTATATAGAGAAGGGAGCGTGGGGTCAAGCGCGTTTCTTAAATCCTGGAGGAAATGACGCTGCGCGGAGAGACCCGAAAATCTCAAAAAAGCGTTTGACAGTGGGGGGGGAACATGCTATAAGTTTATAGAGGCACTAAATCGTTTAGCGTATCACGATAAGTGTAAAACGATTGTGAACAAGCGACCCACCATTCGTGATGTCGCCAATGCGGCCCATGTATCAACGGCCACGGTCTCGCAGATTCTGAGGCATGGCGGCAACGAACTAATCAGCGAGAAGACGGTCAAGCGGGTGCAGGAAATCGCCAAGCGGTTGGGGTATCGTCCCAACCTGCTTGCGAGCAGCCTTGGCTCGGGAAAGAGCAATATCATCGGCGTGATCTCTTCGCGGCTCGACATACGCATCATGGTCCGGAAAATCGAGGCCGCTGAGCAGGTGTTCTCGTCCCATGGGTATGCGGTGATCGTTCTCGACGCCCGGGGGCAGGAGGAGTTAGAGGCGGAATATGTCTCCTTCCTGTCGCGAGGACTGCTGGATGGGATTCTCATCGCGTCGGACACTTCGCCCCTGCTGCGGCTGGAGGTGAAAACTCTCTCCGAGAGAGGGCTTCCCATTGTCACCCTCGAGCCGATTGATGGGGTGGCGATTGATTGTGTCACGGTGGATCGGGTGCGCGGGGCGTATAAGGCGGTAAGCCATCTGCTTTCCCTGGGGCACGAGCGGATTGCGTTCCTATCGAGCGATCCGACCAAGCGCGCCATCCGCGACCGATACACGGGCTACGAGAAGGCGTTTCGCGAGCGGGGAATGGGAGTGGACCCGGAGATGGTGGTGGTCATCGCGTCGAAGAACCCCTGCCAAGAGGGGTATGAGGCGGCGCGCGAGGCGTTGAATCTCGATTCCCCGCCCACGGCGTTGTTTTGCCTGAGCGATGAGGTGGCCATCGGCGCGATGGCCTATGTGCGTGAGTCCGGGAGGCGGGTGCCGGAGGATGTGGCCGTGGTCGGGTTTGACGATATCCAGGTGGGACGATATGCGGCCACGCCGCTGACGACGGTGTCGCAGCCGGCAGAAGACATTGGAAGACAGGCGGCGGAACTCCTGATCGAACGGATTAGCGGCAAGAGTGAGGGGATGAAGCCGCGCAAGATAGTGCTCGAACCTGAACTTGTCATCCGTCAGTCGTGCGGAGCGGCGCCCACGGGCGGGGACACTGCGTGCTGAGATTCGAGATTTTTCGCGATCCGGGAATGGGTGGTACTTCTGGGCGGCCGTAACGAAAAGCGCGCGTGGTGCTACGGAATGCCCTAAGGGGCGGAACCGCCCATCCCGGGCGCGATTGCACGTCCGGCATGAATTTTGTCCTTGGATTGCGGAAAAGCTCGTGGTAGGATATTGGCGGTTGGCAGGAGTGTCCAACTCATTATCTCTTTGGCAGAGGGTAGGAGGACAACATGGT
Organism: Planctomycetota bacterium; assembly: GCA_040755855.1. Classification (GTDB taxonomy): domain Bacteria; phylum Planctomycetota; class Brocadiia; order JAADGH01; family JAADGH01; genus JAADGH01. The sequence goes on from JBFMAD010000001.1 coordinate 170,201, forward strand.
AAATCAAATCGGTGATGCGGCTGGTCGGGTCTGGCGCTGCCTGAACGAAAACGGCGAAATGGCCCCGTCGGCCGTGGCAAAGAAGACGGGCTTGAAGCGCGATATGCTCTTCGCGGGGATCGGCTGGCTGGCGCGGGAGCATAAGATCGGCTTCCGACCGGGCAAGCGCGGCGTTTACGTATTCTTGGCTTGAGGACCCCGTTCTTGCCCGCCGTCCGGTTCCCCTCAGCGCCGGTCTTCTCATTTATTCCGGCGGAGAGAGGGGAAAGACGCCGGTGTGTTTTCCCTTATTCTCGTCGAGAAGGACGATCCTGAAATCGTAGGATTCCTTTGACTTTTCGAGGGGCCAGCCTGTGACAGTGTAGAGAATTTCCTGGCTTGTCGCATTGTCCAGGACCCGGAAGGGCAGCGCCAAGCTGCGGTCTCTATCCGGTTCCACTCCGGCAGGAAGCCAGTATTTGTTCACCGTGGGGGTCATTCGTTCCTTTCCGGAATCCAGCTCACCCCGAACGGCAATAATCTCCATTGGGGTCTCCGACGGATTGCTGATCGTGAGGCGACACTCGATCTGGGTGCCGTCCTTGGTTCGGGTCATCTTTGATTCCTTCATGTGAATGACAAGCTGCGTCCCCGGTGTTGCGGTGGCCACCGCCGCCCCGGCCGACGCGGCTTCCGGCGCGGCTACGTGAGCGGCGACCTGCTCAAGGACGGACAGCCCCTCGCGCAGGAATTGAATCTCCTGAGCGATGGCGTCGGATTGAGACGGCGTTTCCTCCCGGGTCCCCTTTTCTGCTCGAAGCCTTTCCGTCTCTTCAAAGATTCGCGCCGTCACCTGGGCGATTTGCTCATCCATTCGCAAACGAATCTCATCCAGCCCGGTTCGGATCTCGTCCAATTGACCTCGCAACTGTTCGGCAAGATGTTCGCTTCCCTGTCGTTCACCCAGGGAGTGCAATTCCTGCTCCATCACATCAACAGCTTGGCGAAGCAGGGCGAGTCGTTCGTCCATGATCTGGGCGGCGGCGGACGTTTTCTCGTCCACGCGGGACCGGATGCCGTCAATGGCCGCGGCGAATTCCTGCCGGATCGCATCAATTCGCTCCTGGGCCGATGAGACAGCCTCGGCTTCCGCCGTCCGCTCCCGAACGCTGTCGGCAAGTTCCCTGGCGGTGCGGCTGCCTTCATGTTCGATCGTCTCCAGCCGGTGGGCCTGCGCGTCCAGGGCGTTCTTCATTTCCTGGATCTGTTCTCTGCTTGCGGCGGAGAGTTGGTCAACGTGCTTGCGCAGATCGGACAATGCCTCTCCCTGCCGGGCGGAAATCTCCTCCACGTCTTCCGCCCCGGACGCTTTCCCGATGCTCAACTGGAGTTGGTTGATCCGGCGCTGAAGGTCGCTGATAGCATCGCTTGTCGCGTCCTTGGCAGCGGCGTCGGACAACCCCTTGCGCAGATCATCGAGGGCGTTCTCGATCTTTGAGATTCCCGCGACTTGCTCCTCGATCTGCGAGAGCGCGTCAAGCCGCGTGCGAAGCCGGCCCACATCGTCTGCAACCGTCTTCTCCAGATCATTGATCCTGCCCTCGGCTTCGGATAGTCCTTTCACGGTCCTGGCGAGATGGTCTTGTTGATTTTGCAGATGCGAAAGTTGTTCTTCGACCGCCTTGCGGGTGGGAACTTCCTCGATCTGGACGGCAAGCGCTCCCAGTTCACCGGCGAGCTTGTCAATGCGTTCCGTATCCCGCGCGAGCGCGTCGAGCTTCTCGGCTACATCGGCCAACTTGTTCGAGAGGCCGTTGATCTTCCCCGCGTCCGCGGCCTGTTTTGCCAGCATTTCAACCTCGCTGATTTTCCGATGAACTTCCGCGACGGCATCCTCAAGGTCCTCCCTTGGCCCGGCCGTTTCGGAACGGGACTCGGCGGCCGCCAGTTTCTCCTCCACATCAGCCTTCCATTCCTCCATCTGCGAGGAGATGTCCTGCAAAGAGGTCAGCTCGCGCCTCAGCGATGAGAACTGGGACTTCGTCTCCGCGAGGTCTTTTCGAATCTGCTGCATCGAAGTGAGCGCCTCGCGGAGGGAGGACACCTCGTCGTCAATGGCGGCTACTTTTCGGGCGAGGTCGGGATCGCACTGGGCGCTCTTCTGCGCCTCGTCTACCTGGGCCTTCATCGTGGCGAGGGACGTGCGGAACGTCTCTTCGAGGTCGTCCGCCTTCCGCTGTGCACCGACAGAGAGCCGGGAAAGCTCCTCCGTGAGGGAGTCCACACGCTTTTCGATTAGGGCGAGCTGCGGCCTGATGTCGTCCTTCCGTGATAATTCCTGCAGACCGGAGCGCGCCTCCTCGACGTCGGCCCGGATGTCCGCAACGGCTTTTTCCGTCTCCTTCAGCCGCTCCAGGTCCCTCACTTTGTCTCCCATCTGGCCCAGTTGATCGCCCAGGGCCGCCACGTCGCGGCTGACCTCCGCAAATTTCTCTTTCACACTCCTTGCGAGTTTTTCGACGTCGGCGACCTGTACGGCCTTGTCGAGGCGCCCCTTTATTTGCTCCACTTCATCCGCCATCTTGCTGTTCTGCAGGTCCTTCACGGCCTGCCGCATGGACGCCACCTCCGCCATCATGCGATTGGCCATCTCCTGCAATTGAGCCGCGTTCACCCTCTCATCCAGGTCGGTCCGGAAGTCTTCTAACTTCTTGTCAATGTCCGTTCTGAGCGACAGGACCGTCTGGGCGTTCGGCATCCTGCTCATATCGGCCTGAAGCGCCTTGAACTGCGTCTTTAGGTCCTCTATGGAATCGCCAAGTTTCTTCTTCGTCGTTTGCAGCGTTTTTTGGACCTTTTCCGACGCCGTGTGGTCCTGCGCCAACTCTTTCAACTTGGCCACGTCGGCCGACAGGTCCTGGAGCCTGGCCAGCTCGCCGTTGAATCGCGCGATTTCATCGCGCGCGGCCGCCGCTGCTCCCACCTCCTGTTGGACGGCGGCGATTTCCTCTTTCGTGGCCTTGCAGTTCAGGTCGGCCTGGCTCTGGTTCAGCGCATCCTCCACGCGATGGAGGATTTCGGCCATCTCTCGAATTTTGCTCTCGCGGGATTGTTCATTTTGTTCGAGGGCCTCGACCTCCGCCGCCAGTTTCTTCAGCGCGACATCCGCTCCGCCCTCGCCCTGGCGCAGCTGCTGCTCGATCGCAGACAGGGCGGTGGAGAGTCTTTCGATCTCGGCGACCTGGACCTCGCCATCGCCCTTCTTCTTTCCAAGTTGGCCCACCGTGTCCTTGAGGAGGGACACCTCGCCCGCGAGTTTGTGAATGACCCCGATCTGGTCGCGGAGGCGGGCGATTTCGGCGCGAAGGGATTCCGGGGATACAGCAGATTGCTCTATGGCGGCAATCTGTTGTTTGAGTGCCTTAAGATCGGCGCTGCTGCGTTTCAGGTATTCTACGTCCCCGACAATCTGATCGAGGCGAGCGGCGACTTCGTGGACCTTCGCCAGGTCCACGGCGGGGGCTTGCTTGGCGCTCTCCACCTGCTCCGCGGCCTTGGGTGCGAATGGCCTGACCACCCAGAAGTAGCCTACGGTCAACCCGATGACGGCGAACCAGGCAAGGAAATCCGTCGCGTCAAGACGAGCGACGTTGCACCACATCGTAATAATAGCCAGAAGGTTGAGCACGGCCAGGAATCCGATGGGAATGGCCGTGTTCAAGAAATCGCTTTTATCGTTCGAAGGCATAGACATACCCCTCCTAACACACTCCCCGTACATAAGAAGAAACCCTTGCGCCGTGTGGGTTTCGTAGCAACGCCATATCACAGAAGCGGATACGCGGCAAAAGTTTACCCCACGGATTCTGGCTTGTCAAGCGAAATGTGGATTTTTGGGTAATGCGCCAGGCGGTTGTATTTTTGCGAACGACGTTTCCTTCGGTCCGGCTTCTCGCCCTACGGTTGCGCGACGGGGAGCGTGAAGGTGAAGCGACTGCCCTTGCCGAGGTTGCTCTCGACCCACACTTTTCCCCCGTGCGCCTCGACGATGCTCTTGACGATGGCCAACCCCAGACCCGTTCCGGGGACGCCGATTACTTCCTTGCGGGAGACGCGGTAAAACTTGTCAAACACCCGATCGAGGTCTTCTTCCGCGATGCCGATGCCGTTGTCGCTGACGCTGATTTCCACGGCCTCCACGGGAGAGGATCGCCGCCTGGCGCGAACCACGATCTCCGCCTTGCCATCGCTATATTTGATCGCATTGCCGATGAGATTCGAGATCACCTGGCGCAACTTTTCTGGGTCGGCAGAGACCGTCGGCAACGACTCCGCTATGTCGCTCACTATTGACACACGCTCGGCGTCGCTGACTGCGCGGCTTTCCTCAATCATCCGATGGAGCTGCTCGGCCACATCCAGGGGCATCTTGTCGAGCTGAAGTTGTCCGGCCTCAATCCGCGAGAAGTTGAGCAGGTCCTGGATAAGATTTGCAAGGCGGCTGGTATCGTCCTTCAGGATGTTGAGGAGCGTGTCCACTTTGCCCTGGTCCTGGTCGGAGACGAATGCCTGGAGGGAGTCAATGGACCATTGAATGGAGGTGAGCGGCGTGCGCAGCTCATGGGAGACGGTGTTCAGGAAATCCGTCTTCAGCCTGTCCAATTCGCGGAGGCGGATGTTTTGTTCCCTGAGTTTGTCCGTGTTTTCCTGAAGGGTGTCTTCAAGTCGCTTTCGTTCGGTAATATCCCGGACGATGTTCTGCACGACCTTGCGGTCTTCCTGTTCCAGGATGGTGGATGTGATGTCGGCGTAGAACACGGCGCCGTCTTGACGGGTGCAGGCGATGCCTTCCACCGCTTTTCTGCGCTGCGCGGCGTCGGCCGAAAAGGCGCCGGAGGCATGAAGGTCTGCTGCATTCATCGCAAGGAGTTCATCGCGCTGGAAGCCGAAGAGGCTGCAGAAAGCGGGATTGGCGTCGAGTACGCGGCCGGTCGCCGCGTCGCTGATAAGGATTCCTTCGCCGGCGGTCTTGAAGATCGCCTCGAACTTGCGCTCCGAAGCCCGTGCGGCGGCGATGTGTTCAAGGAACTGGTGGTGGATCCGTCTCATGTTGTGGACGATCAGGGCCTTCTCGCAGATCGGCGGGATGTCGCGGATATGGAACGGTTTCTTGATGTAGTCATAGGCGCCGGCGCGCATGAGGTCCACGGCCAGCGCCTCATCCCCGTGAGCGGTCATCATGATGAACATAATGTCCGGATGATGTCTGCGGGCCCACTGGAGGACGGCCATGCCGTCCATCTTCGGCATCTTGTAGTCGAGAAGCGCCAGCGGGGGGGCGAGCGTTTCGATGGCGGCCACGGCCTCCTCGCCGTTGCGGGCAATGCGCACATCGTAGCCCTCGCGCTTGAGGCAGTGCTCCAGGATCGTGCTGATGGAGACGTCGTCGTCCACGATGAGGACGTCTCGGCGAGGAGTGAGGAGGCCCTTCTTATCGCGGCTCACCGTAGCCGGGGCGAGCTGGGTGGAGACCAGGTCAACGAAGTCTTCCTCTTCGAATGGGACCTGGAGGAGAGCCAGCGCCCCGACATCGGCGGCAAGGCGCACGGCGGTGGCGTCGCGGTAGCTCGCGGAGGTCAGCAGAATGGGAATGTCATTGAACCTGCGGTACTCTTCGGACTTGATGACCCGGCACAACTGCCACCCGTCCATGATGGGCGCGTTCGCGTCGGCGATGATGAGAGAAGGAAGATCGGCCTCGATCTCCGCCAGCGCCGCGCCGCCATCGGCGCAGACGGAGAAATTGGTGTAGCCGTTTCGCTCCAAGGCGCTCATCATCCGGCGACTGACGGTCGGGTCGCTGTTGACAATGAGGATGCGCTTCGCCGCCAAGGAACCTCTCCTCGTTCTCTATGGGGAATAAGTCCGAGGCCCAGGGCTCTAACCGAAATCCTTGGCATTCATATTGAACTTCTTGAGCTTCCTCTGGAAGTTCTGCCACGCGATTCCGGCGCGTTTGGCCGCCGCGCTGATGTTCCCCTTGGTCTCTCGCAACAGGCCGGCGACATACTGCCGCTCAAACTCATCGCGGGCCTCCGCGAGCGACCGACTCAGGTCCACTGTCGGCCCCTCATCCCCGGGGGGCGGAGGCGCACCCATCCGCGGGAGGTGCGAGGGAAGGATCTCGCCTCCTTTGGACAGGATAACGGCGCGTTCAATGACATTCTCGAGCTCGCGGACATTTCCGGGCCAGTCATGCGCCTTCAGGAAGATCATCGCATCGTCTGAGATCTTCGCCGGGCCCGCCTCGCTCCCGTATTTCTCAAGCAGATGTTGCACCAGCAGCGGGATGTCGTCCTTGCGCTCCTTCAGGAGGGGGAGACGAATCTCCACCACGTTCAGGCGGTAGTAGAGATCCTCCCGGAAGTTTCCCTTTTCCACCTCGGCGGTAAGGTCCCTATTCGTTGCCGCAATCAGTCGCACATTCACTTTAATGGGGGTCGTCGAGCCGACGCGGACAATCTCCCGCTCCTGCAGCACGCGCAGCAATTTGGCCTGAATGGGCGGCGGGGTCTCGCCGACCTCGTCGAGGAAGAAGGTTCCGCCGTCCACGGCCTCAAAGGCGCCGATCTTCCGCGAATCGGCCCCGGTGAAGGCGCCCTTTTCGTGGCCGAACAGTTCGCTTTCAAACAGGTGTTCCGGTATTGCCGCGCAGTGGAGGCAATAGAGGCGCCTGTCGCCGCGGGGGCCGTTGTAATGGAGGGCGCGCGCCACCAGCTCCTTGCCCGTTCCGGTGGCGCCGACGATCAGCACCGTGCTGTCCTTCTCCACAACGCTCTCCATCATGGAGAAGACCTTCTGCATGGACGGACTGTTGCCGATAATACTGTCGAACTTATGCTTCGCCCGTAGCTGGCGCTTGAGTTCTTTGTTCTCCGTCGCGAGATTCCGGAAAGCGATGGCCCTCTTGATGTTCTCGCTCAATTCGTCGGCCGACGAGGGCTTCAGGATGTAGTCAAAGGCGCCCAACTGAATCGCCTTGACCGCGGCCTTCACATCGGCGTGGGCGGTGATCATGATGACCACGATCTCCGGGTGGGATTTCTTGACCCGGCTCAGCACCTCCAGACCATCCAGGGGGGTCATCCGCACGTCGAGCAGCATGACATCAATGGCGCCGATGTCGCACGCCCCCAGCGCCTCCTGCCCGGTTGATGCGGTATTGACGGCGTAGCCCATGCGCTCCAGGCCAATCTGGATGGCCTGAGCCACGTTGGGTTCGTCGTCAACAACTAACACCCTTGTTTGAGGCACACTTGCTCCTCTCTCCGGCGGTGAAACAGCCCTCGTAGTATTCTATCGCTTCGGAGGGAAAGAATCAAGCAGTTCTGCTGAATGCCTTGCAAACCCATTTCGGCGGAGAGACACGGGAGCGGTATATGCCCAAAGCGGGCTTGGCCCGCAATCCCGCCACGGGCGGGTTCTGCAAGTCTTTCCCCTACTGTTTGTGGGTAAAATTCAGACCAAATCGAAAAATTTCTATTTTACCCCACCAGCGTTCCGCAGGGAAAATCAAGGATGCTTTTCAGGTGATAAAACCCTATTTGGGCAATATCAACATAATTATCCCACTATTATTGCCTTATTAACGCCATTTAATACCATATTAACCATATTTAATGGGTAATTGGATTTGACTATCTGGAATGTAGTGCTATACTACTGACAGAGCAAAAAGATCTACTCCCGGGGACCTGAATTGGGAGTGCGTCGTCCTTTCTGTCGCATCAATTAACACCAACCATATGCACAGTCCAGAAATGAGGCGAGACAAAATGAGAAAAGAACATGGATCGGCTCTGTTCTTCACGCTCGTCGGAATTGTCGTCGTAACGGGACTCATCACTACAGGCACGATCATCCTGCTCAACACCAGCACCATGGTCGAGCTTCAACTACGCACCCACGGCCAAGCCGTCAGCATCGCGAAGGCCGGCCTCGTGGAGGCGCTTTCCTGGTTTCGCCGGAATGCGCTCGAGAGCGAGTTTAATCCGCAACTTGATCTGGCCGCCTCCCCGCGCCCGATCAACGATACTGCTGACCCCTCCATGGGCATCGTTCGGGAGTTCCAGGTCAGCGAACGGGACGACTTGTGGGGCCGCTATGAAGTAAGGAAGCTCGGCACCTACAAGGTGGAGGACGTCTCCCTCGACCGATGCTACACCGATCCCGGCGCAACCGAGGGCAACGGCCAGGCATGGTTGATTTACTCGGTAGGCTACATCTTCAAAAAGAAAGACCCCGACACCTATCAGACAACGGATTTCTACAGCGTCAAACCGGAGGCGGAAGGGGAGGAGCAGTACGCCGTGGATATGAACGCGGTGAAGGTCCTCTCCCGGGCCGTCGTGGCCACCGAGCTCCGCCGATTTATGATCCAACCCCCCGGCAACTCCGCCGTTTGCGCCCATCGCGGCTCCGCAATCACCATCGGGAGCAAGGGACGCGTCGTCGGCGGTGACGGCGCGACCCTCCTCTACGCCCAGAGCACAGGAAGCCCCAGCATCTCCGGCGAGGTCAACGGTTCGTCGCAGACCGTCGGCCCCACACCCCCCGACACCGGCGACAGCAACAACAACAACATTTACGACGATTTCGAAATCCATCTCGTCTTCCCCAAAATGCACAAGTCGGAACTTCGGGCCATGGCCGATATCTATACCACCGACTATACGGAACTCCCGAACCCGCTGCCGAACTATTCCCTCATCTACATTGACGGCGACGCCGTCTTCAGCCCCGGCGACTGGCCTGACGGAAGAAAGAAAAGGCTGGACGGTGTCGGAGTCCTGTTTGTGGACGGCAACCTCACCATCGAGGCGAGCTCCAATTCCATATATCGCGGCATGATCTATGTGACGGGCAACTATGTGCAGCAGGCGCCATCCCTCATCAGCGGCACCGTCATCACCTGCGGCTGGCAGGATACCAACCTGAACAACAAGTGGGACACGGGCGAACCCTGCGCCACGGTCAACGTCTCCGGCGCGGGCGACTACTCCGAAATTGACTACGATGCGGATATCCTGCAGCGGGTGCAGGACATGATGTCCAACTATCGCTTCTCCCGTTCTATCTATGTGGTGGAATAATAAATTCCCGACCCCCTTGTGGAGGTGCATCCGATGAAACGATTACGACTCGCGCCGAGCGCCGGCTTCACGCTATTGGAAGTGATGATCTGCGTTGTCATGCTCGCCGTCACCTTCGTGGCGGCGGTAGGCTTTACCACCGGCGCATGGCGCTCCACGGAATCCAACGAGGACCGCGTCTTCGCCGTCCAGAAGGCCATCTCCATCCTGAACGAGATTCATTCCTTCCTCGAGACGCCCATCGAGGAGACCGATGGCGAGGGCAACACCACCACCCGGGCGAAGACCATCATTGACTTGGACGCCCTTGACGACGGCGTCGTGACCACGCCCCTCCTTACCATCGAGGACGAGGTCACCGACCCCGGCCACGCCCTGAGCAACAACCTGCGCATGGAAGGCGAGCGTGATGATTGGGACAGCGGCGGCAAGACGGACTGGTGGAAATTCGAGCGACAGGTGATCGTCCGGCCCCTATACGAGCAGGGGATCATTGTCAGCCGCGATGTCCGAATCGTCCTTGTCAAGGTCTTCGGATACAGGAAAGACGGCCGCAAGGCCAGCCTCGCTGAGGTCGGCACGATTATGAGGACCACCGCCGAGGCCTACCCCACCACGCAGGTCTATGACGTCTATTGCATCGCCATTGACACCATCCCCGGCTGGTGGGTTTACATGTCTTACGTAAAACCCTTTATCGAGACCTGCCTGAAAGACCTCGAAAACCGGAACCCCGGCCTCGACATCCGGGAACACTGGATCACCAAGGCCGGCTACGGGCGCGACCCGGAATACGCCCCCTACTTCAACTCCGCCGCCGACTCCGAGCAACCTGTAGATCGCGTCTATTGGTACCCCAGCACGATGCCCGAGATCGTGACCGCGACAAACAGGGCCCGCGACGTGGACAAATACTACGCCCCAGATCGCGTCAAGGCCCGCATCAACGTAGATGAAGCCCTTCAAAATGACTTTAACGCCGACAAGAACGCCTTCCCTTACGCCGTGGCCGACCAGTGGAACCATTCCCATCGCTTTACAGAGAACCGGGAATACTATGAAAAGCGCGGCGGGCGCGATGGAGAGGGCGAGCCGCCCTACAGCTACCTCCTCGACGATATGAGCCTGAACCCGGGCAACTACCTCAACGCCATCATCATCAACATCCACGGCGAACTTATGCCCATCCCCCCCGTGCACAACTCCGCCGACGCAGCCAAAGACCCCGAGGACCACCCCGGCTGGCGCGTTGTCACCCATCCCGAAAAGATCTGGACCGACAGCGACAACCCCGGCGACGCCGACGCAAACGGCACCCCCGACTGGGAAGACCCCAACGACCCGAACGCCTACATCAACCTCCGCGTGTATGCCTGGGTGGCCCCCGGGCAGGACACCGCCGCCGGCGGCGCCCCATATCCCATGGCCAATGATGCCAACACCGTCAACCCCAACAAGCAGGGGTACTTCACCACCGATCCGAACAGCCATCCCAACACCCTTCTGCCCCTGGCAGGCATTGAATACATGCCCGGCGATGATCCCAGCGCAGCGGGCGGAAACAACGTCGCCAACAATAACGTGCCCATCACCCTTGCCATCGAGTTGGAAAAGCCCGGTGGAGAGATAGTTTCCTTAAACCTGGCCGATCCCTCCTTCCTCCCCGCCGACTGCCCCAAGCCGAGGGTCTGGAAGGTCGAGGGCGGCTTCGACTTGGCCAAGGCCGACCCGGCGGACCCCACCCCCGCCCCGGATGGCCAGCAGGACGATTACTGGGTTGCCGAGTGCCGCCTCTATGACGACATGACCCCCGGCCCCAACGGCGACGCGGTTCAGAAGTCCACCGTCGCCTATAATGGCGAGATGTACGCCCGATTTGCCCCGGCAAATCCCGCCATAGGTCAGCCTGTGGATGCCGGCATCAGGAGCCAGCGCGGGATGTTCGGCGAGAACCGGCAGACCACCGTCCTCGAGCTCTACAACACCCCCCTCTACACCCCGCAGGTGTGCGCGCCAAACGGCGGCCCCAACTCCCTCAAGGGGCTCCTGAACCGCCGCGGCAGCGCCGGCACCCGGTGGCACCTCTACGAGATGGAGTACATCCCGTCCAGCCCCGACAACGGGATGTGGAGCGGCAGCGCCTTCACCAACGACTGGAGCGACAGCGCAGGCGTCTGCCCCTTCTATTATTCCGACAGCGACGGCGACGGGGACCTCGACAAACAAATCGCCACTACGGCCGCCCCCTGGAACAGCTTCCCGCTTTCCCTCCGAAGCCAGGGCCGGCCCCATCCCTACGTCCGGAACCTGGCCTGGCCCGGCTCGCCCGACGTCGTCTTCGCCAGAGGAAATTATACCAACGCCGCCAGCAATCAGACAAACAAGCTATCTCTGAGCGGAACCTCGTGGACCATTTCGGACGCCCACAGCGATGCGCACGACACCCGCGCCATCGTCGCGGGCGATGTTGACGGCGACGGCGACATGGATTTCATCGCCGGAAACTGGAGTACCAGCCAGCGACTGCGACTCTATCGAAACGACGGGTTCGGCGCCTTTACCGGCTCCAATGCTGGCGACTTGTCAAACAAAACCACCGCCCTCGCCCTGGCCGACCTGGACGGCGACGGGGCGCTTGACATTGTCGAGGGCAACGGCGGAGCCAGCAATCAGGACCTGAGCGCAGCCAACTACGTTTACTATGGCCAGTTCACGGATAACGGCGGCACCGCCGCCTTCGAACCCCATCTGGGCGACGTGTGGACCGGGTTCGAGAACGGGGTGGACATTGACGGCGGCACGAACCGCGACACGCGCGCCATCGCCGTGGGCGATGTGGACGGCGACCACGACCTGGACATCGTCGCCGGCAACGGCGCCCAGGTGAGCAGCGCCGGCCAGTTGAGCGTCGTTTACCTGAATAACGGCGACGGCACGTTTGCCGCGCCGGCGGACATCGGCTCCGCGGTCGGCCGCACCTATGCCATCGCAATAGCGCAGTTGAACGATGACAACGCAGACGGCTCAATCAACGACCTCGACTCGGCGGACATCGTCGCCGGCAACTGGGGCACGGCTTCCCAGCAGTATTGGAGCAGGATATACTTCAATCAAGGCGGCGGCGTGTTCACCGATGCAGGATCAATCACTCTGGACACGACGTATCGCCAGACCGACGGCGTCGCCGTCGCCGATGTGGATAATGACGGCGACCAGGATATCGTTCTCGGCAATTGGGCCTATCAGTGCAGGCAGTTCCTGAACGATGGCGCCGGGGGGTTTGCGACGGTGTCAAATGTGGACGCAACCGCCTACCAGACGCGGGCCATCGCCGCCGCCGACATGAACAATGACGGCTGGATGGATCTCATCACGGCGAACTACGGCACCCTGGGCAGACTGTATATCAACAACAGGGCTGGCGGATTCCAGGCCGCGCAAACCATCACCACGTCCAACTACAACCTGACTTCCATCGCGGTGGCCGAATTTGATCCTCCCCCGCGCAACACGGCGCGGTGGATCGTCCAGATCCCGAAGAAGGCCGTTCAGCAGGCCCTCCTGTCGGCGGGCGTGACAACGGGCGAAGGAGCGATTCGGGTTACCACCCGCATCGGCAACGATCTGACCACGGGCGTCTTCTGGCCCTTGCAGGCGAACCTGGCTGATGATATCACCGGCCGGAACAAGCCAGCCAACGTGAGCCGGACGACAACCTGGTGGGTGAACGAATCCAAGAAGGTGCCCTTCTCGGAGCGCTACCAATTCAACGGCGATCCGAGGCACTGTCCGTACGCCGACCTGCGGTACAACGGCGCCACCCCTCCGACGAATACGCCCTTCGCCGACGGGTACAACTGGTACTTCTGCGATCTCAAGGATGGGAGCGGCGACGGCGTGGCGGAGTGGGGCAACGGCTTCGAGGACGGCAGGCTGGAGGACGGATGGTCGAGCAACAACTGCGAGTTTGACGTGCCGCGGTACTTCTACTGGTTCCGCCAGGCCATCATCGAGAGCCGGGCCGTCTTCACCACGCTGACCGGCTTCTCCTTCTACTATATGTGCATGGGCGGCGAGGTGGGATATGACTCGGCCAACGGCCCATGTTTCGAGTACGGCGTGCCGGTAAACGCAAAGATATGGAACGGCGACGTGCAGGTGAACGGTTCGACCTGGAGCGGCGACGACCCGGCGGCGGAGACGCAGCTCAACGACAGCGGCTCGAGCGGCAACCGCAAAGGCGCGAAGCTGGTGGTCGCCGACTACGAGATGCCCGCGGGCAGCGGCGTCCGGTGGTGGAGCAAACCGTGGCTGGGCGAGATCTACCCCGACCATCTCTACATGACGGAATGGCGCTGGCCGGAAGACGGCGAGCCGGCTGTGGCCGAGCTGCGCGGCAACCTCCCCACCGGAAATGGATCCGACACATTCCGATGGATGAGCCGCGGCTGGGTCTGCCAGAACAACTCGCCCTGGGCGGGCAACGGCCGGCCTTACGGCACCACCTACGATTTTTCCGTCCGGCGGTCGGAGACGCGGGGCTGCACGTCAATGTTCAACTCTGTGGCGGCCGGCGGGAATGCATTCCGACACATCTTCAAGGCCTACGGGAGCCTGGGCACACTGCAGCCGCCTGGAGAGCAGTTGGCGAATCGGTACTATTTCCCTGTTCCCACGCAAACAAAAATTAGCCGTCCCTTCCAGCTTAATGCGACGAACGACTTCCCGAACGAGTGGAACTACTATCCTTACAACCAGCGGAACCTGTCGGAGATTCCCTACCGGATGACGGACCCGGATACCGGTGCGCAGGTCCCGCAGAAGTTCTACAACCACAACGAAGACCCGGCCAATCTGATCGGCAGCGGCATCGTCCGCACGATGGCCCCGGCCATAGACGCCGATGGCAACGCGAAGCTGGACAGCCTCGAAAAATGCGGCTACATCGTCGTCAACGGCATTGACAAGACGACAGAGACGGGAACGGCGTTCATTGGGAAGTATTCCCTGCTGACGCTGATCCACAGCTTCCTGGCCTGCGGCCATCCGAACCTGCAGGACGCCACGATTGACTATCGGATCACGCAGCTCCCGCGCGTCGAGATCAAGAGCCCGACGCTGGAGACGGAGCTGGACGACCCGGCGGGTCCCGAATCGGTGCAATGGGAGGTCAAGTGGCTCCGGTGGGACAAACAGCCGTACACCGCCGAATACGCCGACACCTTTGCCCAGGATGAGGGCGATCTGAAGTACGTCGTGATGTACAGCCGCGACAACGCGGAGACCTGGCAGTACATGTCCGACGACACCAACGTGCTCGCGCCGGACGGCCCGGGCCTCGGGTACCACTACAACGATCCGCACCTCCTTGCCGATTCCGTGGTCGGAGACGAAGTCTTCATGTGGAATATCGGCAACGAGACAAAGTTCCCGGAGGGCAGCTACCTGATCCGGGTGGAGTGCTACCGCGAGGGGTGCCCGCTGCACTATTCGTATCATATTGAGAAGATTTTCATCAGCAGATGACATCTAAAAACGTTTCAAAGGGATAACAAAATGCGACCCAAGGCAGTAACCAACGCCGGTTTCTCACTGTTGGAAGTGATGATGGTGGTCGTCATCATGGTGATCGTGTGCGCCTTGTTCTATGAGGTGACGATGTACACCGCCGATGCGACCCAGTATGCGCTGGCCTTCAACCAGATGGCGTCGTCCTGCCAGAAGGCGTCCAACCAGCTCAAGGAAGACCTTGCCACGGCGAAGGAGGTCCTCGGCCTCCGGTTCGAGCCGGGCACCGATCCTCCTGTGGCTTCGGACACCTATGCGCCTAATATCCGCGTGGCCGAGTACCGCAGGGAACTGACCCTTCCCGCCGACGCCCCTCCTATCGGCGTGGAACTCGTGGCGAGGGAAGGGACGGGCATCCTGCCCGTTCTCGATCCGAACGGCGCCTTCGGTCCCGATGACGCGACCACGCAACGAACGGGCAACTGCCTGATGTTTATCAAGACGGATCCCGCCTTCTCGGCGCGGGCGCGATACGGCCCCGAGGATCAATTCGACCCGGAGATAAACACGCGCCTCATCATGATTGACGTCTACCGCATCGTCTATTACTATCTCACCGTGATGCAAGGCGGGAATGTGGGTGGGATGGAAGACTCGCTCAGTCTTATTCGGTGGGAATCCATCCGCTTTGTGGACAAGGAACAACTTGAGTCCCTCGCCGAGCGCGATCCCCTTCCCACCCCGGAAGGCGCGACCCAGGCGGAGAAGGATGCCACACTGCCCGTCATGCAGTCGGATTTTATCCGACAGCTTGTGGAAGATGCGGGCATAAACTACTGCTGGGACACGACGCAGAATGCGGACACAGCGTTCTACGAACTCGTGCAGGACGCCGGCTCCGGCGACTATATGGTCGCCAGCGCCCCGATTTCCGCCTTTGAGGTATCGTCTTCGGACTTGAACATCCCCATGTCCAAGTATGAGCACGTCGTCCTGAATCTTGAGGCTAAGCAGGCCACAATATCCTGGAACACTCAATCTAACCTGTTCATCGCCGGGATGGGCGTAGCGTTCAGGGAGAACTACAAACAGTGGTTTCCTTTCAAGTCGCCGGTCATGGTGCCGCGTTTCGGCTATCCCGATATTTCTCTCGCGGGCAGGGGGTTCCCCCACGGCCTCGAGGTGCAGGTCATCGGCCCGTCCGGCGCCAGGCAGGTACTTGTGCGGCTTGTCCTCGTCAAAGAGACCATGCGGCACCGAACGGCCGCTCACGAGACGGTCACGATCGTCGCCACAAGGGACTTCTAACGCAGGCGCGGCCTGCAATCCGGTGGCGCCCTATGCCTCGACGTCCTCCTCGCCAATCACGCATCTGCGATACGGCCCGACAAGAAACGAGTCAATCGTGAGTTGCGTCGCGTGGTAGATCAGGATCGGCAGGGCGATGAACACGAGCGTCTCATCCGGCCGGGCCGCGGCGATCATCTCGGCGATGTAGATCCCCACTGGAAGCGTCTTTTGGCTGCCCCCAAACATGACGGCGCCGACATCCTCCGCCGGCGCGCCCAGGGACCGGGCGACCAGCGCGCACCCAACCAGCGCAAAGAGATGCCCCGCGCCCACGGCGACCACAAGCAGCGCCACGGTCGCGCCCGTCAGGCCCGCGCCCTCCGCCCGCGCCGCCGTCTGGCTTGCGTGGGACACGGCCACGAGGACCACGAGCAGGATAAGCAGCTGGCACACCCCGCTGATGACGCGCTTCCGCCGGTCGGCGAACGCGCCGAACCAAATCCGCAGGACCTGCCCCAGCGCCACCGGGATCACAATCGCCGTGAACAGGCTGGTCATGATCCGCCCGAAGGGCGGCGACACCGCGCTGCCGAGCGTAACCAACAGGATGATCGGCGAGAAGATAAAGCTCGTCAGGTTGCTCACAATGGTGATGGCCAGGGCCAGGGCGTCGTTCCCCCCGGCGAGGCGCGTCCAGATTGCGGCCGAAGCCAGGGTGCACGGCGTCGCCCCGCAGGCAATCAGGCCGAGCGCAAGGTCCGGATTTCCTGGGAAAAAGACTCGTCCGAGGAGATACAGGGACAGAGCGGTCAGGATGTATCCCCCCACCACCGCCGAGGCAAGGCCGCGAACATTGAGGAAACTACGGAAGATCGCCCCAGTCTTCAGCGAGAAGCTCATCAGGAACAGCGTCGGCATGATAAACCACTGGATTGAGAGGCTCTTTCGGAGAAACAGGCCCGGGCCGGGGCAGAAGTAACCGAAAAGCACCGCGCCGACCAACACAAATAGAAACCATTGCTTGCGAACAAAGTCTCGCATTATGCCGCGCTCCCTACTCGATGCTCCTTTTTCGGTATTCCATCGGTGTGCACCTAAAAATCTTCTTGAACATCCGATGCATGTGACTCTGATCCGTGTATCCCCACTGCTTCGCAATCGCGGCGATCTTAGCATCCGTTGTCGCCAGGTCGTGCGCCGCCCGCGCAACGCGCGCCCGCTGGACGAAGTCGCCGAAGGTGACGCCGGTCGTTCGCCGGAAGACCGATGCGAACTGTGACCGGCTGAGCCCCGCCGCCCGGCAGGCATCGGCTATGGTGACCTGCCGCGGCAGACGCTGCCGGACCATCGCCATGACCTGCTCGATGCGATGAAAGTCCGTCGTCGTTCCTTCTGCCGATGCAGGCTCGGACTTTCGCAGTAGCGGAAGGAGGAGCCGCTTCAGGCACAGCCGCGCGGCCGCCAGGTAGTGGGGCCGGCGGAGACGGCACTCCTCCTCCAACTCGAGCGCGAGGCGCGTGGCCGCTTGCCCATCCTTGCGCGTCAGCGTGAGCCGCCGGTTCTCCGGCGCATGATTCAGGAAGAGCCGTCCCCACGGCGCATCAACCCCCTCACCTTCCCACAGAAACTCCAACAGGAACGTGGCCACCACCGCGCGGGTGGGGGTCTTGATCGTTTGATGACCATGCGGTTCCCACACGCCGCAAAGCCATACCTGACCGGGAGTTACGTGCCGAGATAGGCCCTCATAAATACGAAGGTATTCCCCCCGGAGGACCACGCCCACCTCGCAGGCCGAGTGCACGTCATAGGCCGGGCGCTCGTCCCTCGGGCGCTCCCCAATCCGCACCGAGATTGGTGCGTCGGGGCTGAGGGGCAGACGCATCGTCCTCGCCTGCGATAGGAAGCCTACGGCCTTTTCGTTTCTCGCCATTCAGCACCCTCCATCCCACGATAGTGGACGATTATACAAGGAAAACAGTGTCCCGTCCAACCGTTTTTGATTGACGGTTCTCGGGAGGAGGGGTATACAGGTGCATGTTGGCCGTGTTGATGCGAACGGGACTTTTGGAGGAGTGTTCGATGGCTAAGAGAAAGAAGATCGTTTTTCTCGGCGCGGGGAGCGCGATATTCACAGAACGCCTCATGGCCGATCTGATCCGGCAGAAGGACATGCCGCACGTGGACGTGGTGATGCACGACATCAACCCGCGGGTGCTGAGATACATGACCGCTTACACCCGTATGATGGCCGAGCGCGAGGGGGCCGACATCACAGTCACCGGCGAGCGCAGCCGCGCGCGGGCGTTCGACGGCGCGGACTTCATCATCATCACGTTGACCGTGGGCGGAGGAAAGCAGGACCTCGTCACCGTCGAGACGCCGTTGAAGTACGGGTTCTACCAACCCGTCGGTGACACGCTCGGCCCCGGCGGGCTGATGCGAATTTACTCCTCTTACTCAACCTTCAAGGGCTTCGTCACGGACATGCAGAAGTACTGCCCCCAGGTACTTGTAATCAACTTCACCAACCCGATGACCATGGTCTGCCGGCTGATGAATCGCCTGAGCGAGCACAAGGTGAAGGTGGTCGGCCTCTGTCATGGGACGTGGGGGATCACGAGGCAGATCGCGGCCAAGTTGAACCTCGATCCGCGAGAGATCAAGGTCGTCCCGGCGGGCGTGAACCACTTCATCTGGTTCTTGAAGATCACGCACAAGGGGAAAGATCTGTACCCGCAAATCCGAAAGGATCTGCTCGAAAAGACTGACGGGAAGCTCTGGCCGGTCACGATGGAACTTCTTCGCATCTACGGATATTATCCCTCGCCGGGCTGCAGCCATCTCGCCGAGTTTGTGCCGTTCTATCTCAAGTCCAAGGAGACGATGGAGAAATACGGCCTACGACAGCGCGACAATCGCGAGACAAATCGGCGCAAGAACGAGGCCAGGAAGTTCTGCGAGGACGTTGTTAGCGGGAAGAAGGAACTGCCTCCGTTGAAGGACTCCGGCGAGATGGCCATGCAGATCATCCGCTCAACCGTCAACGATCTGGGCAAGACGTATTACGCCAATATCCCGAACAAGGGATACATCTCCAATCTGCCCGATGAGATCGTGGTGGAGGTGCCTGTTCGGTTCCGAAGGAACAGCTTCGAGGGCGTGAAGGTCGGCCCGCTGCCGCAAGGGATCAAGAGCCTCATCACCCCGATCATCGAGACGCAGGAGCTGGGCGTCGATGCCTCGATTCGCGGCGACCGCGCCCTTGCCCTTCAGGCGCTTCTCTCCGATCCAAACGTCAATGACGTCGAAAAGGCAGAGAAGATGTTGGATGATATGTTGAGAAAGTCGAAAAGTTACGTTCCTCAGTTTGCGCGTTAAACTGAAAGGGCGCAAAGCGCAAAATGTTTTCCCGCAGAAGCCGTAGAAGAGGAAAATGAGTCGTGGCTCATAGGCCGAACGTGGTTATCATCCTGACGGATCATCAAGGCGTGGATTCGCTCGCGTGCTATGGCCATGAGCGGCACAGCCCGGCAACCGACCGTTTGGCAAAGGAGGGGATGTGTTTTACCCACGCTACGACCACGACGGGCATCTGCGCCCCTGCCCGATGCGCCATGCAGACAGGATACTTTGCGCATTATCTGGGGATTCCAAACAACCTGTGGAGTTCCCGGCAGGTGGCGCATTCTCCGGGCTTGCTGGTTCCGCCCGAATTTGGAATACGCACGATTCCCTCCTATATGAAGGAAGCGGGCTATCTGTGCGGCCTGGTGGGCAAGCTCCACATGTCGGGCTCGCCCCCGAAGCATGGCTATGATGATTACCTGGATTTCCTCGGCGGCGCGAAAGACCGAAACCGGCACATCGCTCCGCGTCCTTTTCGCGACTATCTTGCCGCCCAGGGGGTGAAGGTCGAGGGGCCTGTGCGCGTGGATCAGGCGGAGCGAGGCATAAGGTTTTATCGCAGCGGCAAGTGGCATGCGATGAGCGCACGCCTGCTGGACTATGCGGCGGAGCACACCGGCGCGGCGTTCATCTTCAGCGAAGGCATCCGTCTCATCGAGGCCTATGCGCGCACAGGCCAGCCTTTCCTCGCCCAGATTCACCTGAGCCAGGAGCCGCACTGGCCTTACATTGTGCCCGAGCCTTATGCCAACATGTATGACCCGGGCCGCATCCCGCCTTGGCCGAACTTCGACGACCAGTTGAGCCACCATCCGCTGACCCATCGCTTGCGCCGCGAAGCCTGGCTGACGCAGAATGAGCCATGGGCGCGCTGGGCCGAATCCATCTCGAAGCATTATGGGATGTGCGCCATGGTGGAAGATCAGGCGGCGCGGCTGCTGGCCTGTCTCGATCGGCTGGGCGTGGCGGACAACACAATGGTCATCTGGACTGCCGACCACGGCGCACCCAACGGCGCTCACGGCGTGTTCGACAAGGACGCGCGCATGATAGACGAACTTTACCGCATCCCGATGCTCGTTCGCTGGCCGGCCGGCAGCGTCGCCGCGGGCACAGTCAGCGATCAGTTCGTCCAGACGATTGACATCCTACCCACGCTGCTGGAGATGGCCAGAGCGCCTGTGCCGCCCGACCTGCACGGCAAGAGCATGCTGCCGATCCTGCGCGGCGACCCGGATGCACCGAAGCGCGACTATGCCTTCTGGACTTCAGGCGGCGACCCGTTTGCGTTGGCCTCTGTCCGAGGGATACGCACCGAGCGGTTCAAGTACATCTACAACGCCTATGACATGGACGAGTTCTACGATCTTGAACTCGACCCGGCCGAAATGACCAACCGGATTGACGATCCGAAGTATCAGGACGAAATCCAGCGCCTGAAGAAACTCTTGCGGACCGAGATGGAGCGCACGGGCGACCCGTTGACGGCGTTCAGTGGCTGGCATCTGTTACGCGAAGGCGAAAGCCAACCGCCCGACACCGCCGAGTGGACTATCTCCCCAGGCGAGTCATATCCGCATGCGCCCGAAATGGTTCTCGCCGATCTCGGCTGTTACAAACTCCATCCCAAATCCTGAGGAGCAGACCCCCCAATGCGGAAGATGCTGTTGTGGATGACTCTCATCGCCTTGTTGCAAACGTGCATGGCCGACGTTGAAATCATTCCCACCGGAGGTCGGAACATTTACCGCTTGGCGGTTGCCGAACTCGATGGCAATCCGACTGCCGGGGACATCGTCGGTGCAACCTACGATAACCGTTTGTGCGCGTTCGACGCGAACGGCAAACACCGGTGGGATGCGGCTGCGGGCGGCTTCGTCTTCGACCTCGCGGCGGGCGATCTTGACGGCGACGGGCGCGACGAAATCGCCGCCGCGTGCGCGGACGGATTCGTGCGCGTCTTTGACGCGGCAGGCAGGCTGCGATGGGAACATGACCTGCAAGCGCCGGTTCTTCAGGTCTGTATCGCCCGACTGGACGGCAAGACGCCGGTCGTGCTCGCGGGCGGCGTTTCACGCCAGATCGTTGTGCTCTTCCCGACCGGCCAACCGATGCGTAGCGTCAATCTCGACCAGGAAATCGCCAACGCGGCGGTGCGGATGCTCCGGGCCGGAGACTTCGATGGCGACGGCCAGGACGAAGTGGCCCTGTTGCCCATTCGCGGCCAGGCCCAGGACGTGCGGTTCCTAAAGGGGCCGGCGTTGGAACCCATGCCGAAGACGCGCATTCCGCTTCAGAGAACGGAGTATGTCAAGACCGCATCGGGCGCACTGGAACCGAAGGAAAGCAACGTGAAGTTCCGCAAAGGCGTCTTTGAGTGGAGCGGGAACACACTTAAGACAACCAACGGGCTTGTCGCCGATGTGAACGGCGACGGCGCGGCGGAACTGCTGTTGGGAGGATGGGGTTACACGCTGAAGGGACCCGATGCGCCCCGTCGCGTGGTTGAACTGCCCGATCCGCCAAAGGTGTGGAGCTACGATTATCACTATCGCATGCGGTTCCTGGCTGCGGGCGATCTGACCGAGCATCCGGGCAACGAGATCGTCGTCGTGGAGGGCCCGGACGTTCAGCTTTGCCAGTCGGACGGCAAGGTGATCGCCGCGGCGCACGCGCCGTTCGGGTTCAGCGATGTGGTGTATGTGCCCGGCGCGCCGCATGGCTCGGTGATTCTCGGCTCCAGCCCGAACGGCGACGACAATCTTTACCGTGTCCGCTTCGGCGGCGATTGGAAAAAAGAGCTCGAGTCGCTGCCGCGCCGAGGCCGGATGGCAGACATTGAGGCGAACCTCCGTCACATCGCCGACGCCGCGGCGCGCTGGCAGGGTCCGCCGATGATCGGCGCCGACGGGCCGTACGACGTGGTGGTCAATCATTACTTTTGGAACGGCGGGCCGGACCTCAAGATTGTTGACCGTTGGATCGAGGAGGTTCGGTTCTATGAAAAGGCGTTTCCGTATTCGCGTCTGCGGTTCTCGATTGCCTTCTGGCCCGGCGAGAAGCTGCCGCTGATGCGGCCCGACGGCAAGGAGTGGACGCGCGACGCGCGGCTGGCCCACGACCTGACGCGAGAGCAGATCGCCGCCGGGGCGCGCAAGTTGGAGGAGGCGCGCTGCCATTTCTGGGTGCAGGTCGGCCATGGGTGCGCGCCGCATTGCAGCGTCGAGGCGGCGGCGGCGATTCTCGATGCGGCGCCGACCATGTGCCTGGGCTTCATCAGCGCAGAGGACGAGCAGACAGACCAGATAGCCTACTATCACGAGCATCACATCCAGCCTATTCTGGAGTTGTGTCTGAAGCACGGCAAACGCTTCATCCCGCGGAACAAGGCGCTGTGGTGGGTGTATTGGCCGGCGGAGCCAAATCTGCGCCGGACGATCTTCAACGGCAAGTATCGCTCCGTGCTGCTGCCCTGCGTGGAGGACAGCAACTCGATCACCGCCGACGCCCAATTGGCCGCACGCGTAGGGCTGTGGCTCGACGGCCAGGTGGATGACTGGTCCAGCCGGTGCAGCGCCGACTGGTTCTGCTTCAACCGATGTTGGGAGTGGGAATACGTCATGACCGGTCATCCGCACCTGCGCTACTATGTCTCGCAAGCAATGCTCGGAGCGCGGGTGTTCATGATGCTCAATGGCGAGCGTGCGAACAGAAGCGGTGAATGGACGCGCGTCGGTCTGGAGGGCACAGCCAACTTTATGCACCTGCTGGGCAAGGGCGTCATCACGCCGCCCAAACGCGAGCAGTTGCGCGCCATATCGCCCGTTGCGCTCAACATTCAGGACCCGAGCCTGCGTCTCGAAGTGCATGGGGCCAATGGTCACGCCGAGCAGGGCTGGAATCGCGACGGCACGGACACCCGGCCGTGGCCATTCGACCGCTTGGACTGCTATTGGGGCATGGCCCCGCTGCCGTTGACGGATGTGTCCACCTACCTCTGGGGGCGCACGCGCCGCGCCGCCGAACACGTGGCCGCCACCACGCCGCACGGATTTGTCTGTATCATACCCGGTTCTGCGCCGCGCAAGGATGGGCCCTGGTCCTCGGTGTGGACGACTGACGGCGACTCGCTCTCCAAAGATGGGCAGAACCATTCGCTGGAAGAGGCGCGGAAACTGATCCTTGCCGACTTGGCCGAGGGCGAGAAACGGCTCTCGTTCCACGTCGAGGGCCGCGTCTTCCACCAAGTCGTCGAACAGGCGCCCGATCACTACCTCGTGGTCTTGATTGATTCCGGTTGGCTAGATCCGGCCGATCGGTTGGTGAAACTCTCCGCGCGAATCGCCGGACGATGGAGCGTCACTGATCGGCTCAACAAACAGCCGATTGGTTTGCTCAACAATGATTTTTCGATTACTTTGCCGGCAGGAACGCTGCAAATCCTGGAGCTGCAACAGAGTCAGTAGTAGGGGAACGGGAGTATGGAAGATTTCGCTCGCCATCTGATCTGTCGGCTCAGCCCCGATCAGATCGAGACGATCCACCGGAACATGCTCCGGATCGTCTCGGAAGTCGGCATGAAGATCGAGAGCGGCCCCATGCTCGACCGTATGGCCGAGTACGGCGGGATCGTGGACAAGGCCGCATCCATCGTTCGTTTCTCGCCCGAGTTTGTCGAGGCATTCATTGCGGACTCAGACAAGGTGGACTGGGACGCCATCGAGCCGCAGTTGAACTCATCGGGTGGGATGTATGTCGGTCGGTATCTCGACCCGGAGACGGATCGCTTCGAGCGATGGTCGGAGGATCGAATCCGAAAGTATGCGAAACTCGCCCACTACCTGCCGGAGATTGATGGGGTGCACATGTTCGGCTGCCCGATCCAGGAGCTGCCCGCAGTGGCCCATCCGCTGTGGCAGCGCTACCTGGCCTGGAAGCATGGCGCTCGCAGCGGCGGCTCGATCTGGGACATCCGTCTCTGTCCATACATCCTGGAAATGTGCGAAGTCATGGCGCAGGCCACGGGTAGGAAGCCATCGGACTATTTCGCCGGTGCAGTGTACTTGAATTCTCCTCTCCGCCTTGCGGCCAGCGAAGCGGAGCACTTCCTCTATTTCACCGACCGGGGGATGACCGTCGGCATCGGCCACATGATGTCGGCGGGCGGGTCGGCGCCGACTACGCTTGCCGGGGCGATCACGCTCTTCCTCGCCGAGTCCATGTTCATCAACATCATCCGCCGCGCCTATTGCGGGGCAAAGATACTGTCAACGCCGTGCACCATCTCGGTCCTCGACATGAAGAGCCTGATGTATCCGTATGGGCGACCGGAGCGGGTGATCGCCAACGTGATGATGGCGCAGGTGGCGCGATGGTACGGCGCGTCCTACTCCGGCCACTGCGGCCACTCCGACGCCAAGAGGCCGTCGTGCGAGGCAGGGGCGCAAAAGGTGATGACGGCGCTGCCGGTCCTCATGGTCGGCGGCCGCGCATCCATCGGCGCCGGGCTGCTGTCGGTGGACGAGGTCTTCTCGCCGATCCAGATGATCCTGGACAATGAAATCGTCGGCGCTCTCCGGCGGATCATTCGCGGATGTGAAATCTCCGACGAGACCATCGCGGTGGACCTTATCAAGGAAATCGGCCCCGGCGGGTTCTTCACGGACACAGACCACACCGCCCGCACCTTCCGCACGGAGCACTGGCAGCCGACGCTCTGGGCGCGCGAGATGTACGGGACATGGGCGGGCGGCGACACCAAGACGGATCTGGAGCGCGCCGTGGACATCTACCACGAGATCATGGACCGGCTCGATCCGCCGAGGCCGATTTCGGACGAGACCGAAGAGATACTCCGGGCCATTGTCGAGCGGGCCGTCCGTGATCTCTCCTGATGTTTCCTGCTCACGGCCCTGCCGTCACTCCGACGCCGGCAGTGGCTGGGTATGTTTGCACTTGGGGTACTTGGAGCAGCCGAGGAACCTCCCTCTCCGGCCGTCGCGTATGACCATCGGCGCACCGCACTCCGAGCATTCGACGTCGGTGACCTCGGGTTTCTTCCGCGGGGTCTGGGTCTCCTGGCCGCCCTCCTTCTTCATGTCCTCCGGCAGGGGCTTCGCGTTTCGACATCGGGGGAAGGCCGAGCAGCCGAGGAACGGGCCGCGCCGGCTGACGCGGATGACCATGGGTTTGCCGCATTTCTCGCACTTGATGTCAGTCTGCTGGGGGGGAGGCTTCGGGTCGCCGCCGTCAATGGGGCGCGTCCCCTTGCAGTCCGGGTATTTGGAGCAGCCGAGGAATTTTCCCCTGCGGCTCTGGCGGACCACCATGGGGCTTTCGCACTTCGGGCACTTGGCGTCGGTCGTCTCCGGTTCGGCGGGGGCGCCTTCCTCGTCGAGGGACAGGGTGAAATCGCAGTCGGGGTAACCTGAACAGCCGAGGAACTTGCCGCGCTTGCTCCAGCGCACAACCATGGGCTTGCCGCATTTTTCGCATTTCTGCTCGGCCATCTCCGCGTCCTCCTTTTCACTGGCCATCTCGGTCTTGGCGCGATCGAGATCGGCGCTGAATTTCCCATAAAACCCCTCGAGGATCTTTCGCCAATCCTCCCCCTTGTCTTCGATATGGTCCAGGTCCCCCTCCATGCGCGAGGTGAACTCGACATTGAGGAGGTCCGGAAAATGCTTTACCAATTTATCGGTGACCAGGATACCCAGTTCCGTGGCGTGGAACTTGCGCTTCATCTGCCTGACATACCCGCGCTCCTGGATGGTGGAGATGATGGGGGCGTAGGTGCTCGGTCGGCCGATGCCGTTTCGCTCCAGATCGCGGACGAGGCTCGCCTCGGTGAAGCGCGGCGGCGGCTGGGTGGTATGCTGTTCGGGCACAAGTTCCTTCAAAACGAGGGGCTTTCCCTCCTCCAGTTCAGGGAGAATCTGTTCGTCCGCGCCCAACTGCAGGCCGGATAGGACGGTGTGGCCGTCAAAGAGCACCTCGCGCCCATTGGCCACGAAAGTCCCCTTCCCCGCCGAGATGTCGGCGCTGGTAATCCGAAAGACGGCAGGCTTCATCTGGCACGCGACGGTGCGCTTCCATATCAGCTCGTAGAGGTCGAATTGGTCCTGGGTGAGATATCGTCGGACGTCTTCGGGTCTGCGCAAAACGCTGGTGCATCGGATGCCTTCATGGGCGGCCTGGGCGTCTTTCGCTGGGCGATAGCGGACCGGTTCATCCGGAAGGTATTGTGGGCCAAATTCCCGGGGAATCAAGTCGCGGCACTCCTGGATCGCCTGTTCGGCAATGCGGCAGGAGTCGGTCCGCATGTAAGTTATAAGTCCGACCGGCCCTTCTTCGCCGATGTCTATGCCCTCGTAGAGCTCCTGGGCGACGCTCATCGTCTTCCGGGTGCTGAAACGCAGGAGGCTCGACGCCCTTTGCTGGAGGGTGCTGGTGATGAAGGGCGGCGAGGGATGGCTTGTGGTCTCCTTTTTCGTCACGCTCGTGACGATGAACTGCTCCCCCCGAAGCACCCCCACAATCCTCCGGGCCTCATCTTCAGTGGCGATGATGCGAAGCTTATCGGGCTCTCTGCTCTGCTCCGCTTCTTTGATTGTGTCGCCGGAAACATGCAGTTCCTGGCCATCGAAGGCGCGGAGAATGGCGTGGAAGCACTCCCCTTTCTCCGTGGGGCAGAGGTGGGCCTTGATGGTCCAGTAGTCCCTGGGCACAAAGGCCCGGATTTCCTTCTCGCGCTCGACGACAAGGCGCACGGCCACGGACTGCACCCGCCCGGCGCTCAGGCCCTTGGTGACTTTTTTCCAGAGAAGCGGACTGAGCATGTAGCCGACGATCCGGTCGAGGATGCGCCGCGCCTGCTGGGCGTTCACTTTGTTCATGTCAATCTCGCCCGGTTCCTGGAAGGCCTTCTGAACCGCCGCCTTTGTGATCTCGTTGAAGATGACCCGGTAGGCCCTGTCCTGCGGCACATGGAGCGCCTCAGCCAGGTGCCAAGCGATGGCCTCGCCCTCGCGGTCGAGGTCGGTGGCGAAATAGACGGCCGCGGCCTTTTGCGCGGCGCTTTTCAGAGTGGCGACGAGGTCTTTTCGTCCTCGCACCGTTTCGTAGGTGGGTTCGAAGCCGTGCTCGATGTCCACCCCCATGCGTCGCGGGGGCAGATCGCGCACATGACCCATTGACGCCTTGACGGTGTAGGCCGAGCCGAGGTAGCGGTTGATCGTCTTCGCCTTGGCCGGCGACTCGACAATGACGAGTGATTTTTGCTTCGTGCTCCTGGCCAATGCTTCCCCTGAACCGACTTGTGATCGAATGCGGGACAGAAAAAGTGAGGCAGGATTCAAACATACACTCCCCCAATTGTCAACGTTTATTTTTGCGAAGACTCCACGCGGCGCGGTATAATGAGCGGCGGATTCCTGACCCGGAAGGGAGTAACCCCATGAATCGCGTCCTGTGCGCGGCGGTCCTCATCCCGATCATCGCCTCTTGCGAGGCCGGGCCGAACCGCCTGAACTACTCCACGGTCGGTGTCTACGGTGAGTGCTTCGATTTCTGCGATTATAGCGTGTTCAAGATTCGTGTGAAGGATGATGCCTATTACCGGAAGATGGCCGAGCGCATCAACCAGGTCCATGCCCAGGGCAAGGCCAACCTCGTCGGACTCTACTGCTTCGACCGGCTCAATTACTCCCGACCCATCGAGGAGTACATCCAGAATGCCGATCGGATGCTCCAGGCCCTCGACCTGAAGAAGGTACACGCCGTCTTCCTGAGCGAGGAGAATGTGACTTGGAACAACGGACTGGAGATCCTCAACGCGCTCTACGATCACATCAAGGCGAGGCACGGCATCCCCGTCTATCAATGGTACTCGATGCCGATGGTCGCGCACCCAAAGCAGCGGGCCGACGGATGGATCATAGACCCGTACGGCATGAAGGGGGACCAGTTTCGCAAGTATCTGATGAAGTACCTTGTCCTCGGCAAGCCGGTCATTAACTGCGCCTGGGCCTCGCCCGAAGGAAAATTCTCCGGCCGGGCCGACGAGCGCCTTGCCGCCACGCGCGAGCAGATCCCGATCTGCAGGGAGTTCAACGTACCGATGTTCTTCTACTGCGTTGATCCGAAGTTGGGGTCCCCCAACGCGTGGCTCAAGTCCGATGAACCGGAGGTCGCCAAGGTCCGCGAGTGGCTGCTCGATGAGATCAAGAAGATCAAGTCAATGCCTTTGCCGGGTAGTCTGCCGGAACTGTCCACCGGACGCCTGATTCCGGTCGCGGGAAATGCGCAGAACCTATATGAGTATGAGGAACGCTTCGAGACAATCGGCGAGGGATTCATTGAGGACGCATGGATCGAGGACTTCTCGCTCCTGCGGTGGGACGGCGATCAAGCCGCACTGTATGTAACGGCGAGGCGATCCTCTCCTCCAACAGCAAGTCTAACTTTCCAATTCTCATCCGAGTTCGAGATGTCGTCTGTCAAGGCGACGCTTGAGGGTGAGATACTGAAGGAGGATGCAAGGGCATCGGTGAGCCTGCGCACCGAAGGCATGGAGTCCTTCCTCGGCGCCGGAGCACGGGGAAAAGATCAAAGATCGTTCCTCCTCACCGTGGATACGGACAGGGACGCGCCTTTCAAGGGGAAAGACAGGGGTAAGAGCTTCCAGGTTATGGTGACTTCGCTCGTCGGCAATGAACCAGGCGAGCAGGTTTTTTTCAAGCGTCTCCGAGTAACATGCCAGGTGGCGCCGCCTGCCCGGCGCGAGATCGTCATCTCGCCCGACGCCGAGGGGCGCGTGTTCTACTTCGACGATTTCCAAACCCAGAAGTTCATTCACCAGTGCGAGATACAGAACGTGGACCACCTCGAATGGCAGCGCGGCCACATCGGCACACACGGCGTCAAAGGGCAAAAAAACGTGGTTGCACTGAAACAGAAGTTTGTGAGCGAAGCACCCCTGTCGAACCTTCGCGTCTCCATGACCTCCACCGCCCACCGGGCGCTTGGGGCATACAATGTCCTCGGCCTGTCTCTGGACGGGAAGGATGCGCTCGTGACCAAGTCCACGCAAGGGCATGAGAACGAGAGCGGCGCATACCGAGGCGCGGTCGAGATTGATGCATCGCAGGACGAGCGCTTTCGGAACGCGAAGGAGTTCTGGGTCCATCTCACCATGATCAACGGCTCGGCCGTCGCTTCCGGAAAGACGACGAACCGGATTCTGGAGTACCGGATCGAGGCGACGGCGGCTAAGTAAGTCCACCGCGCGGACAGAACAAATTCCCGTTTCATACCCCATTGATGCAACCCCAAGTTCAGGCTATAATGCCCCTCCATGTTGACCCAAAGGAATTGTGCCGCAAGGAGCCGAAAACAATGAGCGAATCATTCAAGGTGGCCGTCATCGGATTGAAGGGCGTGGGGACGAACCATACGAAGAAACTCGCCGCGATGGACGGCGTCGAGGTGGTCGCCGTCTGCGACATCGTCAAGGAGCGCGCCGAGCAGGTTGCGAAGGAGCACAACATCCCCCATATGTTCACCGACTACAAAGAGATGCTGAAGTCCGACTTCGACGTCCTCGTCTCGTGCACGGGACAGTACGCCCGGCGCGACCACATCGTTGCCGCGGCGAAGGCGGGGAAGCACCTGTTTACCGAAAAGCCCCTCGCGGCCAATCTCGAAGACGGCCAGGCCATCCGCGACGCCGTCAAGGCCGCGGGCGTGAAGTATCAGATCGGCTTCCAGCTCCGATGCTCCGAGTACGGCCGGGCGCTGAAGACCGTCGTCGGTTCCGGCGCGCTGGGCGACCTGGTTTACTGTTGGAGCCATCGGAACATGCCGGCGAACCACTATGTCGGTCCCGACGGCAAGCCAAGTTGGTATGGCATCCAGGAGAAGAGCGGCGGCATAGCCGGCGACTTCAGCCCCCACGACATTGACCTCATGCGCTGGTTCTGCGGCGACGTGAAGGAGGTCTATGCCCGCCTGCACCGCGCGCGGTTCGAGGGCGCCGACGACAACGTCTGGGCGATTTTCACTTTTGCGAATGGCGCCACCGGCTCCCTCGGCGACAGCTTCACCAATACCTTCGGCCAGAGCTTCATCGGCGTCTGCGGCACGAAGGGGACCGTGGCCTACGACCACACGGGCAAGGTCCGCGTCAAGCTCTGGGGCGACAAGGAGTTCTCGGAGCCGGAGAAGTACGGAGACGTCACACGCGGCGGTCGGATCGAGCACCACGAGTGCTTCTTCCACGACCTCCGCGAGGGCCGCGAGCCGTCGCCGAACCTCGACGACGGCTACGCCGTCCTCCAGATCTCGGTCGCCATCCAGCGCTCCGCTGCCTCGGGACAGCCGGTGCGGATTGCGGATGTCGGGTAGTCGGTTGCATCAGGTCCTGGTCCTCAGAGGGAGGCAACGCAAGAAACCATGCCCACGCTCGAGCAGAATGACGACGGTGTGGCGTCAACCGTCGAGACGGTGATGAGTACGCTGCGGGTCGCCGCCACGATCTTAGGGATCATCGCGATTGTGATCGGTCTGCTCTACGCCATCAAGGTATTTGGCGCGGCGTTTGGCGCCTTGCAGGACCCGGACACCATTGCCCCCCTCCTGACGAAATGGCAATCTGCGGTCGGCGGCAATGGGCTGACGGTCATCATTCAGGAAAAGACCTATCCCATCGCGCCGTTCCTCGCCGTGGCGGTCCTGGGTGTCGGCGCGATTCTACTCGGCTGGATCGCCCTGGGCATCATGCTGGCCGGGGCAAAGATCGTCTCGTGGACCGCCGGCGACCGCGAGGCCGTCAAGCGAATCCTCGCCCATGCCCTCGGGTCGCAGGGAACCAAAGCAATCAAGACAGAATCAGGGCGAGACAAATCCGAAAGCGCCTAAAAGGAATTACGACAGCCCACAGCTTTCAATCGCTCACCACCTTCAGCACCTCGTCGGCCTGGGCGGGCGTATGGATGTTTATGCCGATGATGAACTTCTTGAGCTTCGGGCCGAACTCCCGCTTCAAGACCTTCAGGCTGTCTATGCCCGGCGCGCCGAGGACGACTATGCGCTTGCCGGCCTCGACCGTCTTGTGGTAGAGCGGCCACCATTTCTTGTCCGCCACCCCCGCCGCCCCCGCCCCGGGCGTCCACTGGAGCGCCGTCAGTCCGGGGATGGAGAGAAGATGGTCGTGATGCGGGATCGCCCCCGGCCCATCCCAGTGATACATGCAGTAGTCAACACCCACGCAGATTTCGTTGAGCACGGGGACCATGAAGTCGCCGAACATCGCCGGCGAGATCATGGCCGAGAAGTCGCACTGGAACTTCGCCATCCGCCCCGGCGCCCACGACCAAAAGTGGCTGCCGCAGCGGTCGTCTTTGATGAGGTCGTAGATGACATCATAGTAGTCGAAGTATCGCTTGCTGATCCGGTCGAGGCAGTCGCGCACCCACTCGGGCCGCTCGATGAGGTCCATGAGCAGCGGCTCCGTCCCTCTCATGCCGGCAAGCGTGTCCAGTCCCTCGATGAGGTCCGGGAAGCGGACGAGGAACTTGCCCTTGCCAATGCGCAACTGCTCCTTGACCAGTCGGAGCGTGAAGTCCCAGTAGAAGTTTTTGGGATCAACCTCGAACCGCGCCGCCTCCGGCTCGGTGATGCACGGCTCAAACCAGACCGTCCCCGGCTGCTCGACGCCCCTGCATCCGAGGTAGAGGGCGAGGCAGTTTGGGCCGAGACATGGAGAGACGGCGGGCATCGCCTCGGCGATGTAGTGGGTATTGATGCACTCGCGGGCCGCAAGGTTGACGCGATAGTCGAAGTTGCTCGTCGAGTAATGCGTCACCCATCCCTCCGGCTGGGGCATGGCCGGGATGTCCTTGATCGGCTTGTCCCGTTTGGCCGTGATCTGCATGACGGGCCGACCTATGTCCTCGCCGCGCCACCACGCGGTTAGCCGATCCCGGGCCGCATCGAAATCGTCTTTGTATAGTAGGTTAGTCACGGGTACTTCCTATATCAGTCTCTGGAGTGCACACTGGTTCATGTATTACGAATGTCCGCGACCCACGCCGCGTATCCCCCAAGAGGACCGGCGGAGATCGCCTCATACAACCGCCGATCCGCCGTCACCATCGTCGCGTTCAGGAGGACAGCAAGGGCCACATATATGCAGTCGTAAATGCTGCGTCGGCTTTGTATTGCGATGCGATAAGCCATGTCCCGCACGGGGGTGATTGGATAAAACTGGATTGGGCCGGCTCGGAGTATCGCGCGGGCGTCGTTTCCGTCTTTCACCGTGATCTCACCGCGGCGGATGCGTTTGCAGAACAGATTGTCCATCTCGAGCAGGAAGAAATCCGGCGCATGGAGCGAAAACGAGTCACTCAGGAGCCGACGGGCGACAACGGCGTGCGGCTCGTCGAAAAACCACTTCGCTGCGACGCTGGCGTCAACTACGTACTCCTTCACCGCTCTCTATCCTCGCGGATGAGCCGGGCGCTGTTGCTGAAGCGCTTGCCGTTGAATCGAAGACGGAATTCCTCGCATAACTTCCGAGCCCGGGCCATGTCCACGCGCGGAGCGTTTGCCGCCTGCACGAGGATAGTTTTGACCTCGGCTTGAAGAGAACGCCCCTCGCGCTTAGCCAGGTCCTTCAGCCGTTTGACGACCTTGGGGTCGAGGTTGCGAACGAGTATCTGCGCCATAGCACCCTCCAAGTTAGCTCGGCATGTGATATCATAATGATAGCATATGTCCGCCCCGATGTCAATGGCTTGCCGTCAAATCCGCTTCACCACCCACCTCAGCCCCTCCGTGTTCCCGATCGGGGCGTCGTGGCCGCCGCCGGGGATCTCGTCATACCGAAAGACAGGCGAATGCCTCATCTTCTCGGCGAGACGGCGAGGTTGCTCCACAGGCATGAGCGTGTCGCATGCGCCGTGGGTGAGGAAGATCGGCATCGTCAGTCGGTCAGTATGATAGATGGGGGAATGGGCGCGATAAACTTCCGGTTGATCTCCCGGCTCGCCGCCGTAGCTGTCGCGGATGGCATCGGCGACCTCCCGAAGGATGGCTTCGCTACGTTGGCGGCACCATCGGACATAGTCCGGCAGGTCCACCACCGCACCCAGCGCGACGACGGCGGCCACGTCATCGGGATGCAGGGCGGCGTAGATCATGTTGCTCGCGCCGCCCATGGACCCGCCGAAGAAGATGAACCTCTCCGCCAGCCATTCCGTCCGGGCGAACCCCAACAGATCGTGCATGTCGGCGACGGCCGATGGGGACATCCATGCGTTGTCGCGCAGATTCGGCGTGAGGACGTTCAGTCCCAGCCGTTCAAACTCCGGCACGCGCGTCCGCCGGACGTCCTCCCTTGTGTAAAGCTGATCGGCGTGCGAACCGTGGCCGTGGATGGCGACGATCCACAGGCGGCTGTTCCTGGCCAGGCGCACGAAGGCCAAGTCGGCGAGGCCATCCACGCCGCTCTTATACTCCACCCGCAACACATCCTCCGGGATCGGCGGCTGGTTCGCGGGCGCAACCGATACGATCTTCATCTTGTCCATAGCTCACACCCGTGGCGGGGCGATGTCCATGGGCTTGTTGCCGCCGCGAATCGAGTCCGTCGCCGCGCAGCCCACGGCCACGGCCATGCGTCCGGCCTCGGGCGTAACATGGGGCTGCTTGCCATCGAGGATCAGGTCGAGGAAGGCCCGGCAGATCTCCGGGTCGGCCCCGCCGTGCCCGCCTTTCGCGGGGCCGATGTCATACGTTGCAGTGGCGAAGCGCGCACGGGCGCGGGCCTTGGTGGAATTCGCCTTCTGCGTCTTGACCGTGAGCTTGTTGCCGGTCAGCTCGGCCATGCCGTCGCCGCCGATGACGAGATAGTTGCGCGTCGTCTCCGTGGCGTAGTGGCACTGCACGTAGTTCGCCCGCGCGTCGCCGAGGTCCATGAGGAGCATGGAGTGATCCTCGACATCAATGCCCTTGCGGAAGCAGCAGTTGGTCTTCCGCTCGCG
Source organism: Planctomycetota bacterium (assembly GCA_040755855.1). GTDB lineage: Bacteria > Planctomycetota > Brocadiia > JAADGH01 > JAADGH01 > JAADGH01. Next base: position 204,579 of record JBFMAD010000001.1, read on the forward strand.
CGTGCTGAACTCGGTGCATGTGTCCTTCTCTTCGCACTCCTCGCAGACGAGGTCGTCCGGCTTGTCGCCGCCGAAGTAGTCGAGCGCCCCCATGGCGACGACGCGCTTGGTGAAGCGGCCGGTGAGGAAGTGGATCATGTCAATGTCGTGGCTGGCCTTTTGCAGGAGCAGGCCGGTGGCCATGTCGGCGTTGGCGCGGTAGTCGTGGAAGTAGGCAAAACCGCCAAAGCCGACGAAGTGGCGCACCCAGACGGCCGTCACCTTGCCGAGCTGGCCGGAGTCAATGATTTGCTTGAGGGCAAGGAAGTCGTCCATATAGCGCATGTTCATACCGACCATGAGATGCCTGCCGGAGCGCTTCCACGCCCGGAGCATGGCGTCGCAGTCAGCGGTCTTGATAGCCATGGGCTTTTCGCAATAGACGTGCTTGCCGGCCTCGAGCGCGGCGATAGTCGGCTCGGCGTGGAGGTAGTCTGGGGTGAAGACGCCGACGGCGTCAATGTCGTCCCGCTCAACGAGGCGCCGCCAGTCGTTGGTCACCCACGGATTGTTTTGGGCATATTGCTTGCGGAAGCGGTCAATGAACATCCAACTGATGTCCGCGCCGGCGACGATCTTCGCCCGGCCGTCCTTGTCCCAGTTCTCCGCCATTGCCGCGCGGTGCGCGACGCCGACCAGGCCGATTCGAATGCAGTCCTTACTCATCAGGAGACCTCCAGAAACGAAAACTGTGAAGAATGGAAGGATGGAACGTTGGAAGAATGGGATGGGGCATGCTGCGCAACCACCCCATCCTTCCAATCTTCCAATCTTCCAACCAAACACAGCCCATCCTACCCTATCCCCCTGCCGTTTGCAACCCAACGCCGGGCAGCTCTTGACATCTCTCCCGTTCTGGGGTTTACTGTTCCGATCCGATGAAAGGAGATGGAATGACCGTGCAGCTTCCCGACCGTTTTCCGCGCTACACAGAGTTCGACCCTCTCGTCCCCGTCCGGTGCGTGACGCCGGGCGAGGGGCGGACCATCCACCGCTACTGGGACACGTCGCCCTTCAGCCCGTCGGGGCGGTGGATCGCCCTAACGCGCTTTCCCACCGAGGCCCGACTGCCGCAGCCCGGCGACGTGGCCCAGGTCGTGCTGGTGAACCTTGAGGGCGGCGAGGAGCGCATCGTTGCCGACACTCGCGGCTGGGACACGCAGCTCGGCGCGCAGGCCCAGTGGGGGGCGAGCGACTCGGAGCTGTTCTACAACGATCTGGACACGACCACCTGGCGGCCCTTCGGCGTCAAGCTCGATCCATCCACCGGCGAGAAGAGGATACTCGATGGGACGATCTATGCCGTGACGCTCGACGGCAAATGGGCCGTCAGCCCGTGCCTCCGGCGGACCGCCGCAACGCAGGCCGGATACGGGGTGATCGTCCCGGCGGAGCGGCGCATCTTCAACCACGGCATCGCCGCCGATGACGGAGTCTATGTCACGAACATCGAGACCGGCAAGAGCAATCTGCTCGTCTCGCTCAAGACCGTCGTCGAGACGGTAACCCCGCGCATGAATCTGTCGGAGTACGGTGGCGGCGACTTCTACGCCGCACATGTGAAGTGGAACCCGCAGGGCGACCGGATTATGCTCGTCCTGCGCTGGATTCCCAGCGACCCGAAGGTGGACAAGAAGAAGAACATGAAGAAGCACGTGATCACGATGCGGACCGACGGGTCGGACATCCACATGGCGATCCCAAACTCGGAGTGGGGCGTCAAAGGCGGGCATCACCCGATCTGGTGTCCCGACGGCGAGACGGTGCTTATGAACCTCGGCATCTACGGCGGGGAGTTGCTCTTCGTTACCGCCCGGTACGACGGCGGCGACTATCATGCGTTGCACGACACGATCCCCGGCTCCGGCCACCCGAGCCTGCACCCGAACGGCCGCCACATTGTGACGGACACGACCCCGGACAAAGAGGGTATCAAGCGGATTCGCCTCGTGGATTTGCAGGAGGAGACAGACAAGGACATCGTGCGCATCCGGGCCGTGCCGGACTTCACCGGCCCGAAGAACGAGCTGCGCGTTGACCCGCATCCCGCGTGGGACCGGGAGTTCCGGCGCATCGCCTTCAACGCCTGTCCCGACGGCACGCGGCGAGTGATGGTGGCAGACTTGACGAAAAGTGTTGAGAACTTGTAGAGGGAGTTGCCAAATGTTCAGAATGATCGGCCCATTCGCGCTGATGACACTGCCCGCGCTCTTGATGTGCTGTGCGCGGATTCACGCCGCCGAGGGCGAGCCGGGCATCTCCAATGTCACGGTGAATACGAAGACCGTGCCGCGCTATGAGAAATTTGAGATCACGTTCAACGCTACGGGGAAGTGGTCGAACCCGTTCGATCCCGACAAGGTGGCTATAGATGGGATGTTTGTCACGCCGGACGGCAAAGCCATAATCATGCCCGCCTTCTATTTCCAGGACTTCCAACGGGCGTTCATCAACGGGTATGAGAAGCTGACGCCTCTGGGCGAGCCGGTCTGGAAGGTGCGCTTCTGCCCCACCGCGCCGGGGACACATCGTTTCAAGCTCCGCCTCGCGAGCGCGGGCAAAACAGTCGAGACGGAGGAGCAGGCCTTCGAGTGCACGGACAACGGGAACAAGCACGGCTTCCTTCGCGTGGCGAAGGAGAACCCGCACTACTTCCGGTTCGACGACGACACGCCCTTCTTCGCCGTCGGGATGAACGTTGCCACCCTGGCAAACCTTGGCACAGGAGACGGCAGTAAATGGTACGCGAGCCTGGCCCGAACGGGTGGAAATCTCGTGCGGTCGTGGTGGTGCGCCGCCCACACGGACCTCGAGAGCCAGGTTTCCGATCACCCTCAGCAAGGATTAGGCAAATATAAGCTCAGCTCGGCCTGGCGGATTGACTGCCTGGTGGAGATGGCCGAGGAACTTGACATCTACATCATGGCCTGCCTGGAGACGCAGCAGTACCTTCGACGCGAGTGCTGGTGGCCAAAGTTCACCTACAACGCGGCCAACGGCGGGCCGGTGAAGTTGCCCGCGGATTTTTTTGTGAATCAGGAATGCGACAAGTACTTCCAGAAACGGCTGCGCTACATCGTCGCGCGGTGGTCCTACTCGACGGCTATCTTCTCGTGGCAGTTCTGGAACGAGGTCAGCGCGTGCAACGATTACCATAATACAAATGCGGCGAAGTGGCACGAGCGCATGGGGCGGTATCTGCGCTCCATTGATCCCTACCAACACATCATCCACACGAACTACGGCAACATGGACGGCTACAAGGAGGTGGACAGCCTGCCGGAGACGGAGGTCGTCTCCACAAACATTTACTCCCGCCGCGACATGGGGCAGACGTCCGCGTGGTATACGCGGGTGATGACCTCTCGATACAACAAGCCGTATCTGATGACCGAGTACGGGCCGGGGCACCACGGCAAGTGGATTCGCGAGGACCCAAAGGGCGTGATCGTGCACAACGGCCTGTGGGGGGCGGTGATGTCCGGCAGCGCGGGGACGGGCCTGCCGTGGGGCTGGAGCAACTGGATTGACCCGCAGAACATGTATCACTACTGGAAGCCGGCGGCCGACGTGACGCGGGACATTCCGTTCCACAAGCGACAGTGGAAGGCCGTGACTGTGGAAAAACTCGCCTTCAAGGATGCGGGAAAGCCGCCATATTACGCAGGCGCGTTTTTCGAGGGCTGGCCGCGCAACTTCAGTTACACGTGGGTCGAGAAGCCGCTGCCGACGAAGTTCCGTGTGCTGCCCGACGGCGAGGTGGAGAATGCCGAGAGCTTCAACGCCGTGCTTCAGGAGAAGGGGGCTCACGCCTTCTCGATGGATTTCCCCGTTGATGGGGAGTTTGTCGTTCACATTCCCGAAATATCCGAAGGGGGGAAGCCCGTCCTTCACATCACCGTTGACGATAAGAAGGCCCTCCAGCAGCCGTTGCCGCGCGACACAGAAGACCCGTGGTCCTACTGGAAACACTATCCGGTCGCCGTAAAGGCGGGCCATCATGAGATCGAGGTCTTGAACACAGGAACGGGGCAGATACTGACGGCCTACGAGCTGACGAAGTTCATCCGCCGCGAGGGGCCGGACTTGGATGTGATGGGGATCCAGACCGACGACATCCTGCTCATCTGGACGCGCAACCCGCAGTTCATCTGGATCTACGACAAGGAGGGGCGAAAGCTGGAGGAGCAGGAGGCAGGTATCCTGACATTGAAGGACGTCCCCGACGGACAGTATTCGGTAACATGGTGTGAGACGACGACGGGGGAAGTCCTGGCGCGGCAGGCAGCGAAGTCGAACGGAGGGCGGTTGACGTTAGCCACCCCTCCGATCACCCGCAGCGCCGTGGCAAAGTTGTGGAAAACCATGCCGTAATGGTATAATCAGAGGATAGACCTCCCGGAGGTCGGAACCTCCGGGAGGTTGGAACTAAGGACTGAGTAGAAAGAGGTATTACACATGCTTCCAACGGTGGACTTTTGCGGATTGAAAGTGACGCGGCTGATCATCGGCGCGAACCCCTTCGGCGGGTTCAGCCATCAGAACAAGGAACGCGATCAGGAGATGGTCAAGTATTACACGCCTGAGCGAATCCAGGAGACGTGGGGGCGCGCGAAGGCGGCGGGGATCAACACGATGATCACCAACAACCACTCGCCGAACGTCATGCAGGCGCTGAAGGATTACCTGGCGAAGGGCGGCCCGCTCCAGTGGATCGGGCAGATCAGTTGCTGGAAAGAGGTCCACGGCAGCATGTTCGATGCGGTGGACGAGGCGGTGGCGCTCGGCGCCAAAGCGTTTTACTTCCACGGCGGGGTGGTGGACGACCTCTATGTAAAACAGGATGAGAAGACGCTGCGCACCTGGGTCGAACATGCGCGAAAGTATAATATCCCGGTGGGCGTGGCCGGCCACATCCCCGATGCGCACCACTGGGTGGACAATATGAATCTGGTGGACTTCCACGTCGTGTGCTTTTTCCCCTGCGGCAGCCTGCACAGTGGCAAGGGGCACAAGTTCCGCCTGGCCGACATCCTCTCTGCCGTCCAGTGCATCCGCCGCATCCGGAAGCCCTGCATCGGCTACAAGATCATGGGAGCGGGGCGCATTGACCCGGTGATGGCCTTTGAGTTCGCGTTTGAGAACATCAAATCCGGCGACGTGGTGAACGTCGGCATGCACCGCGGCGACAAGGATAATATAGTGGAGGAGAACGTCGAGTTGGTCCGCAGGATACTGAAAGGGTGACGAGGGCCACATCCGACGAAAACCTTTGGAAAGGACCCCGGACTATGAAGCGGATCGCCGGATATTTTTTCAAGGGGCTTCTCGTTCTCCTACCATTGGCCGTGACCGTTTTCATCTTCTACTATGTCATTGACCGGGTTGACGCGATGATCGTGAGTCTGGTTCCCGGCCTAGACCTCCCGTTCCCCGGGGCGGGGTTGGTCATCACCTTCGTCCTGGTGACGATCATCGGCTTCCTGGCATCCAATGTCTTCACGAGCTGGATCGTTCGCATAGTGGATTGGGTGTTCAAGAGACTCCCCCTCGTGAAGCTCCTCTACACGTCGCTCAAGGATCTGATCGGCGCATTCGTCGGGGAGGAGAAAAGCTTAAGCAAACCGGTCGCCGTCTCTCTTGTCCCCAACGGGCCGAAGGTGCTGGGGTTCATCACGAACGAAAGCCTGGAGTCGTTTGGCTTGGCGGAGCACGTAGCGGTCTACGTGCCGCAGTCCTATAACTTCGCGGGCAATCTCTTGATTTTCCCGAAAGAGCAGATTTCTCTGCTCGACGCCGACAGCTCGCAGGTAATGACGTTTCTTGTCTCCGGTGGGGTGTCGGGGAAGAAGGGAAAGTAGAGCTGCGTGAAATTAAACTTGAGGAGACCCTGACATGGAGGCAAGACCTCACGGAACGATTCCGGAGCATTCGCACGAGGCAAAGATGGAATATCTGTGGCGGGAGCTGACCGCCCACTTCCCATTCACCATCTTTTTCACCACCTTCGGTATCATCATCGCAGCCATGCTGACGTACGTCAGCATGGTGGCGGGCACGTCCGAGGAGAACACAGAGCGGGCGTCGGAGATGCTCTTTCACGCCTTCCACCCGATCCACCTCCTCTTCAGCGCCATCGCCACAACCGCCATGTTCCGGCGGTACGACCGCCATATCATCCGGGCTATCCTGATCGGGTTCTTCGGGTCCATCGGTGTGTGCGGCCTGAGCGACATCTTCATGCCCTACCTCACGGGGCAGTTGCTCTCCGTCGAGCACATGCACTTCCACTGGTGTCTCATCCGGCATCCGATGTCGGTCATTCCCTTCGTAGCCCTGGGGATTGTCGGAGGGTTGATCGCTGCGGACGCCGTGAACCGAAGCACGTTATATTCGCACTCCATGCACGTGGCGGTCAGCTCGCTCGCGTCGCTGTTCTACCTGATTTCCTTTGGTATGAGCGACTGGGTGGGTGGGAGCACGCTGCCGTACGTCTTCCTAATCCTTGTCTTGTGTATCATCATTCCATGTTGCCTGAGCGACATTGTCCTCCCGCTCCTGCTCGTCTCGCCGGTGGGGCATGCAAAGGAGGAAGCGCAGGCGGGGACGCAAGCGGAGATATAGGGCGCGCCTCGCCCCGATACCGTGTTGCCCCCTGTTGGTTCTATGTGTGCCACGGCTTGCTTGCAACCCGTGCGTGGCCCTACACGGCTTGCAAGCAAACCGTGGCACACGATCCGCCCCCCGCTCAGGACACCAGCTTTACCTTGTAGTTCCCGCGGCTCTTGTCGTACTCGATCTCGATGCAGCCGCGCTCGGCCATGTCTTCCAAAATCTCGCCGAAATCGCGGTAGCAGTGATAGCCCTCCTGGAAGCCGGGATGGACGCGCCGGACTGCCTGCTTCACCATGGACCCCCACAGCGTGTCGTAGTCGCCCTGCAGCGAGCGAACGATCTCCAGCACTTTCATGCGGGCCTCCTCTCGTTTGTCTTCGTCGCTCTTCGTCCCGGTCGTCTCGGGCTCGGCCGCTTGTACCTCGGCGGTTTCCTTCTCAACTGCGGGCGCCTTGGCGATGCGCCTCCGGGTGGTCTTCTTGGCTCCCGTTTTCTTAGAGGACGAGCGGGGCTTCGCGGCGATCGCCCGAATGAGATCATCGTAGTAAATGAACTCGTCGCAGTTGGCCACCAGTAGTTGCGACGTCGAGATCTTGATGCCGCAGCCGATCACGCGCTTATTGTTCTCCTTCAGCTTGGAGACCAACGGCGAGAAGTCGCTGTCGCCCGATACGAGCGCGAAGGTGTCAATGTACTCCTTCGTGTGGCAGAGGTCAATGGCGTCCACGACCATTCGGATGTCGGCGGAGTTCTTCCCGCTCATCTTGCTCCGGGGAATATCCACCAGCTCGATGCCCTGCTCGTGGAACTCGCGCAAGTCGTCGCGGTAGTTGCTCCAGTCGCTGTAGGCCCGTTTGTAAACGACGCGGCCCTTTTCGAGGAGGCGCTTGAGCACCAGTTCGATCTTGAAGGTCTTTGCGTCCTTCAGGTCGCGCACGCCGATGGCCAGGTTCTCAAAGTCTATAAACACCGCAATCGTCGGTTCGCTCATGGCGACCTCCAGACTTGTTTAGGCCAGCAAAAAAGGCAGACACAAACGAGTACATGCGCCGTCGCAGGCGCCTTGCAGCAACGGTTGAATGACGAATGACGAAACCCGAATGACGAAAGAATGCCGAATACCCAATGCCTAATGTGTCAGGGGCTGCGGGGGCTAAGAATCGAAGGGCCGCATAGCCGAGGGTTTCCTGATCTTCAACCCTTGGACCCTTCGACTCTTCGACCTTTTTTGTTTGGCCTTTGGGCTTCGTCATTCCTTCGTCATTCGTCATTCGACATTCGTCATTTCACACCGCCCTCACCCCATCTTCAATCGCCTTCTCCACCTCGGCCCGGTGGCGTATGAACCAGTCAATGGTGCGGCGAAGGCCCTCATCGAAGCCGACCTCCGCCCGGAAGCCGAAGTACTCCGCCGCGCGCGTTACGTCGAGGCACCTCCGCGGCTGGCCGTCGGGCTTGCTCGTGTCCCAGCGAATCTCGCCCTCGAAGCCGACGATCTCGACAATCTTGCGAACCAGATCGCGGATGGAAATCTCGAACCCCGCCCCTAAGTTCACCGGCTCGGGGCCGTCGTACCGCTCCGACGCCATCAGGATACCACGCGCCGCATCCTCAACATAGAGGAATTCCCGCGTCGCCTTGCCCGTCCCCCAGCAGACGATGTGGTCGTCGCCGCGCTCCTTCGCCTCGACCACCTTCTTGATGAGCGCGGGAATGACATGGCTGGACCTCGGATCGAAATTGTCGCGCGGACCGTAAAGGTTCACCGGCAGCAGATAGATGCCCCTCATGCCGTACTCCTGCCGATACGCCTGGGTCTGGACGAGGAGCATCTTCTTCGCCAGTCCGTAGGGCGCGTTGGTCTCCTCCGGGTATCCGTTCCAGAGGTTCTCCTCGCGGAAGGGCACGGGCGTCATCTTCGGATAGGCGCAGATCGTGCCGATGGCGACGACCTTTCCCACGCCGCGCAATCGCGCTTCCTCGATGATCTGCACCCCCATCATCAGGTTGTCGTAGAAGAACCGGCCCGGATGTTCGCGGTTCGCGCCGATGCCCCCCACCACGGCGGCAAGGTGGATGATCAGCGTAGGCTTGGTCTTATCGAGGCAGCGGCGGACGTCGTCAATCCGCGTCAGGTCGCACTCTCGCTTGCGCGGGGCGAAGACCTCCTTCGCCTCGGCCTCGCGGAGCTTGTCCACCACGAAACTGCCGAGAAACCCTCCGCCGCCGGTCACGAGCACGCGCTGTGACTGCCAGAACTTCGACACGCCTTCCCTCCAGCCGAATAGTTCCTTCGTTGAATCAACGAACGTCAGCCTACCACAAACACCCCATCCATGCAAGCGACGTTATGGTCGTGTCGGCGTGGATTTCTTGTCGGGGTACTTGATGGCGCCCGTCAGGGGCGGGTCGGGGTTGTGCTGGACCTCCCTTGCCGTGCGGTACAACTGCTCCGCATCCTCCGAGGGAACGGCGAAGATGATGACCGCCGGCTCCTCGCCCTCCCGCCAGGTCCCCGGGGCAATCGGCGCAACAATACGCCGGGTGATCTCGCCATAAAGCCGATCCTCAACCTTGCGGAACCCGGGCGTGAAATCATCAGGGCAGATCACCCCCGCCGAGGGCGACGCGCCCACCCAGCCGCCGATGGAGCCGTAGCACCGCGGCGCCGTCCCGATGCTCTTCGGTTGCAGAATGTGGTAGTAGCCCCGCAGCTCGAACTTTACCGTATCGCTGTTCTTGACCTGCACCAGCCGACTCTCGAACCACGACCGGCCCGGACGAAGCGTGACGCGGTACGTCGCCTCAAACTTGCGCATTGCCTCCTCGCTCACCGTCCGTTCGAGCGTGACATCCACCACACACTCCGACGCCGTCTGCGCCTTCACGTCCACGCCCTTCACGGCGGTAGGGTAGGCCGAGCCGACGCCGGACCCCTTATACCCCATGCCTTGCTTTTCGAACATGGCAATCGCCCCGCCGAGCCGCCCGGCAAAATGTCCGTTGTGAAATATGGAAAGGTATGTTGGCCCTGGTTTCTCGAAGCACAGCTTTATCACCCCGTTGTCGGCCCAAAACACAGGCTCAGTTCGCAGCATATCGCTGCGAATCTCTTCCTCCGATTTCACCCGCCGGGAGATCCCGACCTCATCCATCTTTCCGATGAATCGGTGCTGAGGAGTGTCCTGGCAGAGGGCCACCGCCCCGGAGAACGACTCAAAGTCATCAACGGCCTCCGCGTCGAGCTGGCCGTTGATGTATATCTTCGATGTGTTCGTGGCGTCGTCGTGCGTTACGGCGACATGGGTCCACTCATCAAAGGGGATAGGCGTCTTTGAAAAAAGAACTCGCTTCCAGTCCCGGGGGCGGAGCAATACGAAGCGCTGCTTCTCCTGCGTGTCGCCGATGCGGAAGCTCCAGTTGTCCCCACGGATAATGACCTCACCGTGCCCTTGCACCTCGGCTTGTTTCTGTCGGTACAGCCAAAGCTCGACCGTCATGCTGTCGCCGATGTCGAGCCGCCCAATGGAGGCATTTCCCTGCGGTCCGGTGAACTCGATCGCCCCGCCGAACTTGCCGTCCGCCGTGGGTCTCGCATCCTTCCCGTTCAGCCGCCCCTTCACATGATGGGGCGACACGCCCGCAAACTCACCGTTCACCACGTCGTCGAAGGATTGCCACGCGACCACCCCCGGCGCCCGCGCCCAGGGCGGCGACAAGCCCGCCTCGGCCTCTGTTGCCCGCCGGATGTAAAGGTCGTCCCACCAGACGGTCCCCTCGCTCTTCGGAAACTCCAAGAAAAAGGTGACATGATGGGTCTTCGGCGGCGTACGAAAGCGGCCCTTGTACTCCTGCCAGTCATGCGTTCCCCTCGCAATAGCGGCCTGGACATTAAACAACTTCATCTCGTGGGCGCTTGTCCCGGCGGGAAAGCCGAAGATCAGCAGGAATGCGCCGAGCTCCCCCTCCACCTTCTCCGCCTTGATCCACCCGCCGAAGATGTAGTCCGTCTCCGGCTGGACCGCGATGTCGTTCTGATACCAGTAGGTAAACACATCGTCCATCGGTCGGACCATCTTGAACGACCGCATGCCGCCGTGCTTTATCTCCGTATCGTAGGTCCCGAAGGCGGGCCACCGCTTTGCGCTGCTGTTAGGTTCCCAGTGCGGAGGCGGCATGGCCCCATCCTCGAAACCGGGATTCTGGATCAGGTTCTCCTCGGCCCTTGCGCCCGCCGCGGAGCAGGCGACGAAGCCGAGCATGAGCACACAGTGAACGGCTCGACGCACCATCATCTCCTTCTTCGGATTTCCGAAAATACTATACCGGCTTCAGGGCGTGAAAACAAGCAACGTCTTGATCCCTGGCGGGAGGTGTGGTACTGTGCAGCCAAACGGTAGGACAAGACATGGTTTCTTGGAGGGAAGAAGATGGGAAAGGCAGCAACTGATCCGTCCCATCTCGACACCTACTACTTCGGGTTTAGGGTATCGCTGTCCGTCAGGCCGTAGTTACCATTTTACCATTTGAGGGGGGTATAGGGCGAACCCGGGGCAGGTGTTGGCGTCCCGCAAGGGGAGGAAGATTTACCAGACCAAGATCGCAGGGGGAAGGATGTTGTTGCGCGTGGTTGTGAAAGAGGATGCGCAAGTGTATCATGTCGTTACCGTTTACAAGACAAACAAGGTCGCCAAGTATTGGAGACAGCCATGAAAGTTATTTATGACAGAGAGACGGACACGCTCACCATAATCCTGCAAGGGGGCAAGGTTGCTGAGAGCGATGAGGTGCGGGAAGGACTGATTCTGGACTACGATAAGAAGGGGCGCCTTGTTTCTCTGGAATTGCTCGACGCCTCTGAGCAGATCAGAGAGCCTGAATCGGTCGAGTTCGCTCTTGCGGCAAAGCCGTCGCTGGCGATGGTTTGCGAAAGACCCGCGAGGGCATACCGAAGCTAAAGGCAATAGGGTCGGCTCGACGGACCGAATAGCGCCGTGCCCTGCCTGCGACTGGTAGGCGCGCCTTGCGCGTCGAACGCCGCAGGCAGGTATCACCTATCGGGCTGGGATGCGAAGCAGCGACACAGAGCACTGCGGCAGGTCGTATGCAAATGTTCCGCCGACGGGAATGTTCTTCCTCTCCGCGCTCAGGCTCGGCATCCCCTTGCCCATGGCATCGGGATCATGGAGGACAAACATCTCCCCCTGCGGGCGGGGGGCAAAATCCCGAAGCGCCACGTTCACCTTTATTGTCTGCTTCAGATCCTTGTTGACGGCAAGGAGCGTCAGAAAGCGCCGACCGTCCTTCTCCCCCAGGAGCGCGACCGCATCAACGGTCGGCGCACCCCGCAGCGGCACATACTGCAAGCCTGCGTCTTTCGTCTCGTAGGTCGGGCAGGCAACCCTCGTCCGGACCGGCCGATCGCCCGCGTGGTTGGCATAGAGATTGAACACCTCGTAGCGCGGCCCCAACTGCCCCGCGCGGCGGAGGTGGATATCAAATGGGGCAAACTCCGTGACGTGGCAGATCGGCACGAGGTCGCCAGCGCGCATCCAGACGTGCGCCATCTGCGCAAACCAGAGCAGATGCACTGCGCGGTCCAGCCGCTGCGACTCAAATTGCTTCCACTGGAGATTGTATTCCGTGACGGCGATCTGCGGCTTTGCGATTCCGTCGGACCGCATCCGGTCGGCCATGTCACGGACGGTCTGCTCGTAGTAATACGGGTGGGCCAGAACCGTTCGAAAGCCCTCCTCCGGATTGGATGAAAGGCGCTTCGGCAAAGGCTGGATATAGGTGTGGAAGGTCATCACATCAATCGCGCCGCCGGCGATTTGGCAGAGGGTCCGGTTCCAGTCACGCCCCACTTCATGGAAGGGCGAGTGGCCGCAGGCCACGATGCGGATGCGCCCGTCGCGGGCGCGCATGGCCTTGGCAAACCGAAGGAGACCCTCGGCGTACTCATCCGGCGGGCAGTGGCCGATCTGCCAAAAGCCCCAGACCTCGTTGCCGATGTCCCAGTCAATGACATTGTAGGGCTGTGGGTGTCCGTTCTGCGCGCGCAGCTTTCCCATGGGGGTGTCGGGTGCGCCGTTGCAGTACTCCACCCACTCGGCGGCCTCCTCGGGCGAACCGCTCCCGAAGTTGGCGCACATCATGACCTTCAATCCGGTTAATTCGCAAAAGCGAAGAATTTCGTCCGTGCCCACCTCGTTGCATTCAAGTCCGTCCCAGGCTACGTTCAGGCGGGTGGGGCGCTTCTCGCGCGGGCCAATGCCGTCGCGCCAGTGGTAGCCGGACGCAAAGTTGCCGCCGGGGTAGCGGATATGGCCGGGCTTGAGTTGCCGGAAGATCTCGATCACCTCCGGGCAGAGACCGTGAATGTTGTCGGCCGGGAGGAGGGTGGCGTAATCTATCCACATCGGCCCGCCCTTCTCGATGGTCAATGCAAAGAGGAAGCGAATGATCTTCGGGTCGAGGCCCGTCGGCATCTCGATCCGCGCCTCGTATTTCTTCCACGCCTTTCCATCCACCGTCACTGTCGCGGAGGCGAGGATGCGCTCCGTGTCGCGGATGGATGCCGTCACAGTCGTCGGCGAATCGGCCCGTGCATAGAACGCGACGTCGTATCTGCGCTCGCGGTGGATCGGAAGCTGCACCATCTGGCCGAGGCCGACCTCGCCGCCGCGGGCGGTGAGCCTCTGGCACTGCTCCGAGTTGAAGGCGTCGCCGTCGAGACAGACGCCCGCGATATCGCCAACCACTGTCCAGGGGGGCGCGGCGGCCTGGGCGCATTCGGGGGTCTTGTATGTCGGGCTCCAGCGCGCCAGGAGCTCCGCCGTGCGTCCGGGGAGGTAGCGCTGCCCTACCGGTGAGGAGTATCGCGGATGCCCCGGTTCGAAGCTCGGGTTCAGAAGCGCCTGGGCGTAGAGGAAGCGCGACATGGGCCAGCCTGTGCCGAGGTGCTCGCTGAACTGGCCAAAGATGAACGGGCTGACGCGGAACCCCGTCGGCTGCCCGGCCATTACCTCGATGCGAACATCCGCTCCCTGGACATACGTGGTAGGGGAGGGGGCCTCCGAGACATTGAAACCCGACGGCCGCTCCGAGAGGCGCAAGGTCGCTTCGCTTCTCGATTTCTTCCCAGGGGGCGAGCCGGGGCTAGGCGCGCTCTCGGCGTCAAATCGCTTTTGAGAAAATTTTTCGGCGGACGAAAGCAGCTCGACGTCGGCAAGACCGCTTGGGTCGTGAGGGTTCTCGCGCGATCCGGCCCAGAAGAGCGCGCCCCCGCCCGCTCCCCCCACGGCCCAGTCGAGGGCCAAGGCGGACGGTTCGTCAGCCTTCGGCTCGAACGTTTTGCCGCCGGTGAGGGGGAAGGTCGCCCACGGAAATCGCGCCTCGATGTTGATGTGATCGCCCTCTATCTTCATGGCGGCGAAGACGCGCGTGCGATTCACGCCCGTCCAACCGAGTTCCTTCCAGAGCATCCGTCCGGCGGCCGGGTCGTCCGTCTCGGCCAGCCATGTGCCCGTCTTTGCTTCTTCACGCAGGGCGTCCTCGTCGGCCTTCGGGGGCATGGGCGAGAGACGGATGTGATAGACGCCCCTGCGATAGACGTCGTTGCGTTCCGCCTTGGGCCGGAGGTCGAGATAGAGGTCCAGCCAGGCGATGCCGTTCTTTCCCTTGCTCGGTCGGGGCGCCTGGCAGGCAATAGTGAGATTCCCCGCGTCCCAGGCGGTCCACAGTCTGATCGCCGGTTGCTTCAGCGCAAGGGGCGTCTCGCCCTGCCATTCGTCCAATCGCCCATCCATCCTGCGCGGCGATGAGACAGGAAAACACTGGATGGATTTCCTTTGCGCGAAGGCGTCGGCGCCGGTCGTAAGAGCGAGAAGAACCAGCAGAAGCCCCACATTGAAAATTGATATGTCTTCGATGGCGATCGCCTTCATGCCATGCGCCTTCAGAGCACCCGTTACCGTTGCCGCCGGTACTTCCCCATCAGCTCGCCCTGGGCGAGGACATGGCCCTTCATCGCGGCGAGGAGCTGCGCCTTCGTCGCGCCCGATTCGAGATCGAGCATCGCGTCGAGGGCGTAGATGCGGAAGTAGTAGCGATGCGTCCCGCTCGGCGGGCAGGGACCGCCGTACTCGATCCGGCCGAAGTCCGTCTCGCCCTGGCGCGCGCCACTCGACAACTCGGGACCGGGCGGAACGTTCTCGGGCAGGCCGGTCGTCTTCGGCGGAATGTTGAAGATGACCCAGTGCACCCATGTCCCGACGGGCGCGTCGGGGTCGTCGGAGATAAGGGCGATGGACTTCGTTCCCTCGGGCGCGCCCGTCCACGCCAGCGGCGGCGAGACGTCCGACCCGTCGCAGGTATATTTCTTCGGGATCATGCCGCCTTCCTCGAACGCCGTGCTCGTGATTTTGATCTCCATCTCGGCTCCCTCCTTCCTCAAAAGGTATCATGCCGATATTGTTATGGTAGAACGAACGCCGGCAGAGTGCAAGGGATTATTCCTCACCCGCGCTTTGCGAATTGACACGCTTGCCTTGAGAACGTAAAGTGAACCCACAACCTTTTACAGAGGAGATTTTTCAATGGCCACACTTACCCTCCTGGGCACGGGAACGCCGACGCCGACCCCGTCGCAGTTCGGCACATCCTATGTCTTGAACATAGGCAACGACTACCTCATGTTCGACTGCGGACCGGCCACGACGC
Organism: Planctomycetota bacterium; assembly: GCA_040755855.1. Taxonomy (GTDB): domain Bacteria; phylum Planctomycetota; class Brocadiia; order JAADGH01; family JAADGH01; genus JAADGH01. The sequence continues at coordinate 219,957 of JBFMAD010000001.1, forward strand.
ACAAGCTCGTCAAGGCCGGCCTCTTCCCGACGCAGATTGACTTCCTCTTCTTCACCCACCATCACTTCGACCACAACGCCGACTACCCGTGCTTCCTCCTCTGCCGGTGGGACCAGAGCCGCGGGCAGCAGAACGAACTCCGCGTCTTCGGTCCCGAACCGACAAGGCGCATGACCGAACAACTTATCGGTCCCGACGGCGCATTCGCCTGCGACTGGAAGGCCCGCGTCGGGGCGCCGGTGAGCCAGTGCGTCCATGCCAACCGCGGCGGTTCCCTGCCCCGGCCGGAGCCGTCGCTGACGGTGAAGGACATCGGACCCGGCGAGGTGACGAGGCACGCCGACTGGTCCGTCCGGGCGGCAGCGGCCCAGCATGTCGAGCCGTGGCTCATATCGCTCGCCTACCGGGTGGATGCGAAGGACGGGAGCATCTGCTTCGCCGGGGATACGGCCCCGTGCGATCCGGTGGCAGAGCTGGCGAAGGGCGCAGACGTGCTCGTGGTGAATTGCTGGGACACCCAGGCGGCGATGGACGCCAACGGCGAGGCCCCCGGCCAGACCGGGACGACGGGCGCGGCGACTATGGCGAGGGAAGCGGGGGTCGGAAAGCTGATCCTCACGCACACCGGCCCGCGCCTGAACCGCCCCGGCGGGCGCGAGGGGGCGGTGGCCGAGATTGCTCGGGGCTTCAACGGCGAGATCGTCTTCGGGCAGGAGCTGATGACACTCCCTCTCTGAATTCTGCTCTTGGGTTGCGGGTGAAGGCCGCGTCGGGTATAATGCGTTGTAGAAGGAGAGGATGATGCCGGAGGATACCTCGCTCGAGAGGAAACTGGGGCTGTGGGATGTGTTCTCGATCTCCGCCGGGGCGATGATCAGCTCCGGGCTGTTCGTGCTGCCGGGCCTCGCCTTTGAGAAGGTTGGGCCGGCAATGATCGTGGCCTACGGCCTGGCAGGAGTCCTGAACATCCCCACCATGTTCTCCCAAGCCGAGCTGGTGACGGCCATGCCCAAGTCCGCTGGCAGTTACTTCGTGGTGGAACGGAGCCTCGGCGCATTCATGGGCACGGTGGCGGGGCTGATCAACTGGTGCGCCATCGGCCTGAAGGCGGCGTTTGCGCTCGTGGGCATCGGCACGCTCGGGGCCTACTTCTTCCCATCGTTTGGCGAGTGGGCCGTCAAGGGGACGGCGGTCCTGTTCTGTGTGTTCTTCATGGTCCTGAATCTGACGACGGTGAAGGGGACGGGGCGGCTCCAGGGCTGGCTGGTTGCCGGGCTTCTTGCGATCCTGATTCTATACGTCGGGGTCGGCCTCATGAACAGCGAGGCCATCCGGTACGCCCCATTCTTTACGTCCGACTTCAAGACGTTCTTTGCCGTGACGGGCATGGTCTTCATCTCCTATGGGGGGCTGACGAAGGTGGTGGATGTGGCGGAGGAGGTCCGGCAGCCGGCGCGAAACCTGCCGGTGGGCATGTTCCTGGCCTATGGCGTGGTCAACGTCCTCTACGTCGCCGTGGCCTTTGTCACGGTCGGGGTGCTGGACCGGATGGCCCTGTCGGGAAGTCTACGGCCGATCACTGAGGGCGCAGGCGCGATCATGGGCGGGGCGGGGTTGGTCCTCGTGGGTATCGCGGCGTTTCTCGCCTACGCCACCACGGGCAACGCGGGCATCCTCTCCGCCTCGCGTTCGCCCATGGCCATGAGCCGCGACGGGCTGCTGCCGGAGTTCCTTTCCAGAAAAAGCCGTCGCTTCGGGACGCCCCATGTCGCGATCCTCATCACGAGCGCATTCATGATTCTGGTTATCGTATTCCTCACGCTGGAGGACCTGGTCAAGACCGCCTCGGCCATGCTGATCCTCTCGCTGGCGCTGGTGAACGTGGCCGTGATCGTCATGCGGCGCAGCCGGATCGCAGGCTATCGTCCGACCTTTCGGGCGCCGTTCCACCCCTATCTTCCCATCGCGGCCATTGTGATCTACGGCTTTCTCATCGCGGAGATGGGCATGATTCCGCTGCTGGTCACGGCGGGCTTCATCGCGGCGGCGAGCGTCTGGTACGTGGTCTATGTGCAACACAAGATTGACCGCGAATCGGCCGTCGCATATCTCGTCAACACGATCCTCTCGAAGCACATCCGCCGCACGGGGCTGGAGGACGAGCTGGTGCAGATTTCCCTGGAGCGCGACGAGATCGTGGCCGATCGCTTCGACCGTCTGGTGCGCGACGCGCCGATCCTCGACATCAAGGAGAGGATTTCCGCCCTGGAATTGTTCGGTAAGATCAGCGAGGCCATGGCCGACCGCCTGCATGTGCCTCCCGCGCGCGTCCGCGAGCTTCTGATCGAGCGGGAGAAGGAGTCGAATACCGTGATCCATCCCGGGCTGGCCATCCCGCATATTGTGGTGGACGGCGAGAAGATCTTCGAACTCACCATCGTGCGCTGCCAGGAGGGGGCCATCTTCTCGGAGCTCCATCCGCCGGTGCACACGGCCTTTGTCCTGATCGGCAGTTCGGACGAGCGCAATTTCCACTTGCGGGCGCTTATGGCCATTGCTCACATCGTGCAGGAGCCGAAGTTTCAGGAGCGCTGGATGCGTGCGAAGAACGTCGAGCAACTGCGCGACATCCTCCTCCTCTCTCGGCGCAGCCGACACGCCTGAGCCGCCGGCCTGTTCTGCTAATCCCGCCCCAGGACCTTCATCGCCACATCCGGCCGGTCGCTGCAGATGAGGTCCACGCCGAAGCTCAAGGCGCGGCGGATTTCCTCCTCGGTATTAGGCGGCCAGGCGATCACAAGCAGGCCGACCTTGTGCGCGGCGTCCACGTACTCCTGCGTGATGTGGCGGATGTTCACGCTCACACGACCGGCCTTCGCCGAGAGGGCGCGCTCAATCGCATCGGGCGGGGGATTGCCGTAGATGTGCTCAACCGTCACATCCGGGCAGAGGGACTTCACCTCCTGCAAGCGCTCCGTCACGCCCGATGTGATGACCACGTCCGAGATCATGCCCATCTCGCGCACCGTGTCCACGACCGGCTTCGGTGTCCCATCGCCCTTCAGCTCGATGTGAATCTTCGCCTTGCCCTTGATGAGCGCCAGTACCTCGCGGAGCGTCGGGACCTGTTCCCCGTTTCCGGCATCGAGCTTGCGAACCTCGTCAAAGGTCATCTCCTCTACGGGGCCGGAGCCGTTCGTCGTGCGATTCACCGTCTTGTCGTGCATGACGATGAGGCGCTTGTCCTTTGTCAGATAAACGTCCGTCTCGACATAATCCACCCCGATTTCCAGTGCGCGGCGGTACGACCGCAGCGTGTTCTCCGGCTCCAGGCCGGCCGCCCCGCGATGTCCGATGACTTGAATCATTCTTCTTTCCTTTCCTCGGTTGACTGATGTTCATGTGTACGAACAAAACATCTCCGGTTTGCCAGGAACCCCAACAGGGTAGCCAGCAGCCCGATAATGCCGACGGGGATGAACTTCGCCACGCCGTCGGGCCAGTAGAGGGCGCACCAGTCCACCGCCTTGCCCACGATGGGGGCGGTAATCATCGTGGCCACGGTCTGCGACTGGGAGTCTATGGAAAGCACCGTGGCCGTCGCCTCCGCCTCGGCATGGATGTTGAACCGGCTGATCTGTGCGGGCCGCCAGAAGTTCTGAAGCATGTAAAGGACGATATACACCCCCATCGCCACAACCATGAAATTGCCCCAGAAGACGGGGATGAGGACGGCATAGGCAACGATGCTCGCCAGCCATATCCACCGTGCGGCGCGGTCCTCGCCTCGCGCCTTGTCCACCACCACATGGGAATAGCGCGACGCCGCGCCCGACAGGATGTGAAGGACGAAGAACACAATGCCGACGAGCACCGCCGTGCGCTTCTCGTTGGGCAGGGCCAGGAGCATCGGCAGGGCCAATGCGGTCTGCTTCAGGATGGGCTGCAGGTAGTCCTTGAGCGCCTTGAACGCCCCTTCGCTGCACATCGTCTCGACCACCAGCCCGCGCAGAGCTGGCTTTCGTATTACCTGCTTGATCGACCCGAATAGGATGCGAACCATCTCGCGGAGAGAGATGCGCCGGTCCGTTGCCCCGTCCAGGCTCTTGGGGTAGCCCAAAAAATTGATGACCCCCAGGACATAGGGGATGATGGAGAAATAGAAGATATACACGTAGTTCTGGCTGATGAACACAAGCGCCGCGGCGATGACGACCGATACCGCCGAGCCGATCTGCGACCACGCGCGCGTGAAGCCATAGACCTTCGTCTTCTCGTCAGCGCGGCCCTGCTGGGCGAGCCAGTCGAAGATCATCGCCTTGTGCGTGCCGGTGCGGAATGCCTCGCCGACGGCGAAAAGGAACATGGCCGGAAAGAACTGCCAGTACTCGCGGCCCAGGCCGAAGGCGACAAAAGAGACAATATAGGCGAAGAACGATAGGATCATCGAGCGCCGCCGCCCCCACACGTCGGCCACCGCACCGCTGGGAACCTCGAAAAGATAGATGCATATCTCCCGGAAGGAGATGAGGTAACCGATCTGGGTGTAGCTCATGCCCTTCTGTATGAAGGCAAGGATCAGGAACGACTCGTAGTACTGCTGGTTTTTCAGAAACCCGTAGAGGGAGAAACGAAAAAGCATCGGCGTCTCGACTCCATGCGACATCACTGTGGGATGCCATTATATCCCGAAACGTGTTTACAATGACAACATGATTTTGTATCTTGACGTCGTGGACTATGCCCCAAGCAATGTTCCGGGAGACTGCACATGAGGAAAACCATATCGCTCTTCGCGGCAATTATTCTCCTCCACGGATGCGCCAAGCCCCCATCCCCCGCGGCGCCTGCCGAGAAACTACCGCCCATCCGGATTGACAAGGTTGATCTCGACCAGGACGGCGAGGCGGAGGTCGTGATCGAGAACGATTGCCTCAAGCTCATCGCCCTTCTGCCCCAGAGCAAGGGCGTAGAGAAATACGAGACACGCTTCGTCTGGGGCGGATGGATTACTGATGCGATCTCCAAACCAGTCGGCCTGAACCACATGGTCGGCAGATACTTCCGCCACGGCGACATTGATTGGGACCACGCGCACTACCTCGGCCTGCCCGATCAGTTCGAGAAGACGATCCTCCTCGATGAGACAGAGACGCTGCGCAAGGAACTCCTTATCGGCGTCGGCGTCCTGTCGCGCGAGAAGGGACCCGCCGCCAAAGGGGCCAAGTGGACCCTCGCGGAGACCGCGCCGTGGACGTTCAAGGTCGAGGACCGTCCCGACGGCGCAAAGATCGCATGCTTCACTCAGAACCTGAACACCAGCTACGGTTACGCCTACGAGCTGACGCGGCGCATCCTCGTCGAGCCGGAGAGATCGGTCTTTCGCATCGAGACCACCCTCCGCAACACCGGCGCCAAGCCCATTGACACGGACTGGTATCTGCACCCCTTCTTCGCCTACGGCGGCTACGGCGGCGAATGCTGGCAGGAGATTCCTCTGGCCCTCGGAGACAAGGGCGAAGTGCGCCGAGAATCGTTTGCCCTGCCGACGATGCAGCCCCCCGGCACGGTGTGGGGCTGGCTCACGCCGCCGGAACTGGGCGGGGAGAACTGGTTTGCCACGGGAGGCGGCGAGAAAGAATTGTTCTTCGCGGCGCGATGGGAATTCCCCCTCCTCCGCCTGCGCAACTGGCTGCGCGGGCGCACCTACGCCATCGAGCCGTTCACGAAGATTGACCTCCTGCCGGGGAAGGAAGCAACCTGGGGCATGGACATCATTCTCGGCTCGGGCCTGTCACAGGTCGCCCATGTGGACCGACAGGGCGCCTTCGATGCCCGCATTTCCAAGCCGGATCAGTTCGAGATTCTGTTTATGCCCACAGCGCCCATCGAGGATGGCCTCGTGCACATCCGCATCGAGTCGTTGGGCGGGGTCGGCATCTTCGACGAGACGCGGCCCATTAAGAAATGCGCCGCCGGTTCGACATGTCGGGTCCCTGTGGATGTGCTGCTGCCGGACGACCGGCCCGTGCGCGTCAAGATTGCCGTCACCGTCGAAGCCAAGAAGCTGATCGAGGCGTCGCGGGTGGTCAATCCGCGAGGGGCCGCGCGCGGCCCCTCCATGAAGCGTCTCGCCGGCAAACGGGTACTCATCGTCGCCGACAGCAACGACCCGACGCGCCGGAATGAACTGCTCTACCTCTGCGCCGCCCTCGGGCGCGAGGGCGCAAGCATCGAGTCCGCGTCCCCCTCGAAACTGCCCGCGCTGAGTCCCTTCCACGTCGTCGTCCTCCTGAGCGCCGCCGACCTGGATGCGGGCGGCCTCCGCCGCTATCTCGAAGCCGGAGGGGGGCTGTTCGCAACCGCGCCGTTCGCCATGTCGCTTCAGCCGATGCTCCCCACCGGCGGGATGCCTGAGCCTGTCGAACGGGTGGAGCGTCCCCCCATGCCCCAGCGCTCCGGCGATCCCCAGGCCGAGAACATCCCGGCGCTGCGGATCCACCTGGTCCCCGGCATCGAGCACCCCATTCGTCGCGGATTGCCCCTCTATCCCGAGACCGTTCAGAGCATCGGGCGTTTCTACCACGTAAAGCCGGGGCGGGGGGCGGATGTTGTTCTTCGCTATACCGACGGTCACGCGCCGGCGCTGATTCTGGATTCCGGGAAGCGGGTCGCGGTGTTTATGAGCCCCCTCGCCTGGGGCGAACCGGCGCACTGGATCCTGTGGGGGACGTTTTCCGAGTATCACCGCGAACTCATGATACGGATCGTGATCTGGTGCTGCGAAAAAGGGAAGGCGACCTGAGGGGCCCGACCTCCCGGATGTTCGGAACCTCCGGGAGGTCGAAACCTGATATGCTCCCCGGCACCTGACCTACCGGATATACCCCCGCTTCCGACACTCGGAAATGAACGCCCCATGTTGGTCGGCATAGGCCTGCGCTCTGTCGGGCCTCGGCCCGATCTCCTCGGCGAAATGGACCATGGCCTGGGTGGCGCTGGTGAGGCTGGGATAGGCCGAGTGCGAGGCGGCCAGGAGGCAGCAGCCGAAGGCCGACTCGGCGACCTGTGGGCGCAGGAGGGGGCGGCCCAGGATGTCGGCGCGAATCTGCATCCACTCGCAGCTTTTCGAGCCGCCGCCTGTGGCGAAGATGCGGTCGTTGATGGAGACGCCCAGTTCGGCCAGCAGATCGTAGCACATCCGTTCCACATGGGCGACGCCTTCGAGGAGAGCGGCGTATCGCTCAGTTTCGTCCCTGGGATCGCCGATGAGGAATCCCGTCGCGTCTTTCTTTGCAAAGGGGAAGCGCTCGCCCGTGCGTTCGAGGGGATAGGCCAGAAGGCCGGTGGGCGATATGCCGATGGCCTGCTTGTCCAGTTCGGGGAAGTTGCGTCCTGCGAACTGATGTGCGAGGCATTCGCCGCCGACGTTGCTCGCGCCGCCGGGGAGCCAGTAGCCGGAGGGGTGTCTGTGGCTGTAGAGCCTGCCCTCGGGGTCAATGAGGATCTTCTCGGAGATGCCCTTTATGACAAGGGTCGTGCCGAGGGTGGAGTTGAAGTCGCCCACCTGCGACGCGCCGGAGGAGAGGAATCCGGCGGTGCCGTCGCTGACGCCGGCGACGGCCTTGGTTCGGAGCGAGAGGCCGGTGGCCTCGGTGCAGGCGAGGCAGAGATTGGCAATGAGCCTGCCGGGCTTCACGAGGTCCGGCAGCTTCTCCAGAGGGATGCCGAGACGGGACGGGATGAAACGGGGCCAGGCGCTCTGGAAGAGGTTGCAACCCGTTTTCAGGGCGGAGGATAGATCGGTTGTTGCGAAGTCGCCCGTGAGTCGTCCCATGATGTAGTCGGTGGCATGGATGAAGCGGTGGGCCTGCTCGAAGATGCGGGGTTCGTGGTTCTTGATCCAGAGGATTTTTGCCAGGGCGTAGGAGGACGAGAATCGGTAGCCATGCTGCCGGCAGTGCTCGACTGCCACGCTGTTGATCTCCTCGGCCTCGGCCTCGGCCCGCGCGTCGTTATACATGATGGCCGAACGCAGGGGGCGGCCTGCGGCGTCAATGGGGAGGATGGTTCCCGATGTCGAGTCAACGCTCAATGCGACAATGCGATCGGATGAGACGCCATTCTTGCCGAGTTGAGAGACGACTTGATTGATGCAGGCAACGGTGGCCTGCCACCACTGCTGGGGGTCTTGCTCGTGCCAGCCGGGATTCCGCGCGACGTTGGCAGGCGAGGAGAAGGGTCGCGACGCGCTGGCCGCGAGGGATCCCTGCTCGTCGGCAACGATGCATCGCGCTCCCTGTGTGCCGACGTCAATGCCGAGGAAGTATTTCACAAGGGCCTCTCGTGTCTGCTGAAGGGATAATCCACGCGCGGCGGCCGTTTTCATGCCGGCCTATCACCCGTGCAATATACCATAGACGTGGGAATGTGCAACTGAATTATGGCGGGTACAGAAAACGACTGGTGCGACGCGGCTTATGCTGTGCGTCCGGTCGGCAGGAATGCAATAATAGATTGGATCTGCAAGGATGCCTTCAATCTTCTTCAGAAAGCAGGTCTTGAACAAGCTCTGAGTCCCGGACGCCGAGGAAGCGCACGCCGGTCAGGACGCATCGCGCTGTCCGCCCGGGGGTCACATTGGCCAGTTCCTTGGCACATCGGCGGCAACGTCTGTTGCCGGGGCCGGACGACATGAACATCCGGTCGCAGGAGAGGCAGCGGCGCATTTTGCGCAGCTCCCCCCCAAGAGCAAATCCCTTGCGTCTCCTTCGTGATCTAAACATCCCTTCTCCAATATCGCAAAATGAGAAAAACACCGCCTAACGCCCCGTTCCAGTAGTATATACGCACTTTCCTTGCCGAACGTTCAGGAAAAATGCCATTAAAAATGTTTAATGTCATTCGTCCTGCAGCCATCGGTCTTTCTTTTGTATATTTTTAGACGCTGCTTCCTTCTCAGAAGTTCGAAAAAATCCATATTTTCTTTTGCGGGTGCAAGCCAAGGGCGAGTTGCCGCGCGGCTTCTTTACAGTTCGGCAAATCTCTTTACCTTGCGGATGTGTTGCGGAATTTTTCGTTGACAAGATTGGGTATGGGGGGGTAGAATTGAAATTCCTAAAGCGATGCCCATCTCGACCCGAGTGCCGATATCGAGTTGTATTGCGCGGAGTATCTTTACGTAGGGATCAGTCATGCCCCCCCAATTGTTGGTAAACCTCGACGGGATTGACTTAAACCAAGTGGAAGTGCCCATTGACGGGGTTCGGGAATGTAATCCCCAGCGCTATGAGATGGAGCAGATCAACGGCATCATCCGATTCGATCCTGGCAACCAGTATGTGGTTGCCTACAAGGATGTTCGCGACGACGAGTTTTGGGTCCGAGGCCACATTCCCGGGCGGCCGCTGCTGCCGGGGGTGTTGATGGCCGAGGCGGCGGCCCAGGCATGCACGTATTACTACAAGCGGTGCACGAAAGATGAGCGGTTTCTCGGGTTTGGGGGACTGGACCAAGTGAAGTTCCGGGGAACCGTTGTCCCAGGGGATCGTCTCATCATCATCGCAAAGAATATCGAACTCAAGAGCCGACGGGCCGTCTTCGAGACGCAGGGGGTTGTGAACGGACGGGTCGTTTTCGAGGGGGTCGTAACAGGGATGCCGGTATAGGGGCTTATGGCCCCTTGCGAGCGGCGCGCGTGGGCCGCCGACTGGGCCCCAAGGCCGAGACGGAGTTGTACCATGGCGATTGACGTTGAATGCCCAAATCCCGACTGTGGGTGCCGAATGCAGTTCGATTCGGTTCCGGCGGACGGAGAGATCACCTGCCCGGCCTGTGGGGAGAAGATTCAAGTGGCCGAGCCGGAGGAAGCCGCAGAAGAGGTCAAGGATACCCCCGCCATCCAGGAGGAATACCGGCGCGCGGAGGAAATGGCCGAGCAGACGGTGCTGGACCTGGAGCCTGTTCTAGTCGCTCCGCCCGTGGCGCAGCCTACGGTGGCGGCCCCCGCAAAGCCTGCGGAGGAAGCCGATCTGGACGAAGGGGGGGAGGATCGCCCCATCCACCAGTGGGTGGGCGAAACGGCGGCGAGCCCGCCGGACACCCCAACGCAGTCCCGAGTAAAGCGGGTGCGCGAGTTGCCGCCGGTGCTCATCGTGTCGGTGTTTAGCTGTACACTTCTTATCGTCCTCATCATCGGCAAGTGGTACATCCAGACGGGGCGCTGGGCAGGGGAGACACCCGAACCGCCGCCCTCTCCCGCAGCCCCCCAGCCGAAGGAAGAGGGACCCTCCCCAGTAGAAGGCAAGGCGTCGGTTGACGGGTGGGGATCGGACGAGGAGATTGCAAAAAAGCTGGGGAAGCGGCTTGAGGAGTGGGAGAAAAGCCGACCCGACCCGAAATTTGTCACCGTCAAGAGCGACGGCACGGCAAACTTCAAGACCATTCGTGAGGCTTTGATGACCGTCGAGAGCGGCGGAGTTGTGGAAATCCAGGACAGCCACATCTATGACGAGGGCAATGTGGGGAGTTACAATAGCGAGGACCCGGAGGAGAGAGGGGTCAACCGAAAGCGAAACGTCACCATCCGGGTGGCCAACGGAAAAAGGGCGGGCATCCGATGGCCGGCCGACATGGAACTGAAGAACTATAGCAATTACCTGCTGTATATCGGGGCGGACTGGAAGATTCGGAATCTGGTTTTCGTAGGGCATAATTCAAAAAAGATCTCGGCGGTTGGGAGTTACTATGGCGGCCTGGATGTGCGCGGGTGCACGTTTTCGCACCTGCGATACGGCGTCATGCGCGGGTCAAACCATGAGGAGACCGAGATCCGCGACAGCGTGTTCCAGGATGTCTACGGGGCTGTGCTGCTCGCCGCCTCGTCCGAGATGCCCCACGTAGTCTTCCACAATAACTTGGTGAAGAACGCCGGCAGCGTTTTCGTAGTCTATCAGCCAAAAGATCAGGCGGGAACCCCTGATCTGCTTGCCTTTTCAGTGTATGAGAACATCTTTATCGAGGTTGGCGATCTTCTCCGCGGGGGCGCTTTGCCGAAGCGGATGGATCTGAGGTGGAACTACAACTGCTTCTGGAAGATGGGCGGGCCCGGCGCCCCCTCCTCGCAGGGACAGTCATCCGAGCCGAATGTTCTGGCCACACATCTCACCGGACTGCAGAAGGCCAAAAAATGCGACGAACAGTCAATTACGGCGGATCCCCTTCTCTTGAAGGATGGCCGCTTGGACGCAAATTCCCCCTGCCGCGGCAAGGGCAGAAACGGAGGAGACATGGGGGTCAACTGGTCGCACATTACAGCACAGGCCGGTTCAGACCCCGACACGGGCGCCGCGCCCGGCAAGGGTGAAGGACCGGGAAAGGCAAGCAAGACGAGCGGGCTATAAAGGCGCATGTCGGCGCGGGGCGTAAAGAACGGGCTCTGCGCCCGGAATAGCCCTACGAAATCTCATCTTCTTTCCTTTTCCGACAGTACTCGCGCAATTTTATTTTATCCACGTCGCGCATCTCGACAAACTGGATGCCCATGTGGATCGTGCCGTCTTCCTTCTGGGAAAGATGGATTACCTTTCCCTTTGCATCTACAATCTCGTCGCCCAGGGCGATGCCGAAGTCAATCTGTGAAAGGAGGGGGAAGTGTTGCAGGGCTTCCAGAAGAATCCCTCCCTCGCTGATGTCCAGGGTCCGGCCCATTGTCTCGTTGTGACTTAAGCGCGAGACATCTACCTGTTCGCAATGCACCAGTCCTTTGAACGTGATCCGTGGAGTTTTGCGTTTCTCATCTGTCATTTTATTCTCTCCAACGACCTGAGGAACCGGGTTGCCAACTTCTGTTCGCTTTCCTTTTTTTCCATTTATTGCACATCCTGCGTTTTCTTTCAAGCAATTATTTACCCCTATCACTCCAGATTTGAGTGCCTGGAAAGCATCCTCGAATGTGTCTGCCTGAGTCGTTTCATTAACACAAGGCACAACGCATCAAGAAGGACCAGGGAGCACTGCTCAAACAACGTGCTCCCGAACTGCCGGGACCTGGCCTGCTTTGAGGGACTTCTCCCCTCGGCCTTGGACGGCGCGGGCGCCAGCACGGCCACGTCGGACATGCGCCACAGGCGAGAGCGCCGGCGGCCCGTCAGGCAGGCAATCGCGGCGCCGGCGGCCTTGGCCTTCTTGGCCATATGGCATGTTACATCGGTCGAACCCGAACAACTGATGGCGACCAGGAGATCGCCCCTCCTGATTGCCGTTGCGGTGGATTCCCCAACAACTTGCGCCGATAGGCCCAGGTGATTCAGCCGCATCGCAAATGCGCGCGCCACAAGACCGGAACGGCCCTGGCCGGTGGCGGCGATTCGCCGGGCCTTCAGGATGGCGCCAGCCAGGGTATCCATCTCGCCGGAATTCACGCGGGCAAGAGTTCTCTCGACCTCTTCAGTCACGATGCGCAGTGCTTGGGCGAAGTCCATATTACTCCCTTTCCGAGAATGCGAATAAATGCTACCACAGCCTATAGGGGACTGTCAACGAGGCGGCAGCAATGGAATCAACACGCCGGGCGAGCAAGCCGGGCTTCCAATGCCAAGTCGCCGTTGTGAGATTTCTCTTCGCTCTGCGAGAATCGTTATGTATAATATGTTTTGCAATTGTGGTGAAGACGGCATTCCCACCATCCCACATCGGGGGCAAATTATCGGCACGTTCCTACATGGATAGGTGAATTAGTCATGATGTTTCCGGAAGTTATAGAAATCTCCGAATCGAGTTCGGCGGATCGCCTGCGCTGGTGGAATTGGTGGCCGATGCTCCTGGGCCCGGCGGATATGCTGTTCGTATGCCTCGCGCGCCGGCTTGGGTGGACATGGTTCCTCTCGAAGGGGCTGCACGAGGCGTTGGGGACCCACCTGACGGCGGCGGCGGCGGGTTGCTACCTCCTCCTTGCGTGGCGCAGCGGCAATCCGGTCCATAAGCTCCTCGCCGCGCTGTCGATCGCGTTTTTGTGTCGGGAGATTCACTTCGCGGGGACCACTCACGGCGTCTATGCGGCACTGGCGCTGCTTGTCCTGTGGGCGTGGCTGTGGCGCGGGCGGTTGAAGACGGGGGCGGCGGAGGGGCGGCTCCTGGTATGGTTGTGTGCCACCGCATTCACCTATATTCTCTCCGAGCTCGTCGCCCGCAACATCCTGAGGGTCGTCGGCATCCACTACGGACTTGAGATGCGATGCTGGACCGAGGAATCGCTCGAAAGCATGGCCCATGTCATGCTGATCATTACCGCATTCTCGGATCGTTTTCGCCGGCCGAAGGTCTCGCCCTGAAGGCCGTAACAATGGAAGGCGTTTGGCCCCGGAAAATCCCTTTACTGCATCTATTAGATGGTTCCGAGCAAAAGGTCGCTTTTTCACCAACAATTTCCGGGATAGCGCTTGACAGACGGAAATCATCGGCCTATAATAATATAACCTCCCAGGACGCACCAGGAAGCAGATTATTATTGAACCCAGACCTCTGGAAAGGGGAGTGTCATGTCGCGTAGAATTCACAGAACGCTTCTCATCGAAGAACTGGAGTCCCGCGTTTCTCCCGCTGTGCTGACCAGCGGCCAAAGCGTAAGCTTTACGGACGGCGACAACGATGTGGTGCGCCTCCTGTTCACCGGCGACGGGACTGCGACGGTCACGTGGGCCATCGGCGGCGCCAACCCCGTGCTGAACGACGAGGTCCAGACCGTGGTGCTTGCCGGCACAACCATCCGATCCGGCTACACAGCCACCATTGTGACCAGGGGCTCCGCCACTCCCACCCTCACAGGCGGGGCGATCACCTCCGGCGCAAATCCCATGGGCAGAATCTCCATGACCGCCACGGGGGGCACGGTGGTGAACACGGACATCGCCATCGGCGGCGACGCCACCATGATCATGATGACGGGAATTCTGGACAACTCCGCCAACGTGGGATGGGGCGTCACTGTCGGCGGCACGACCGGCAGCATCATGCTCAGGAACGGCATGAACGAGGCGGCGATCAATGTGGGCAACACCAGGATGATTCAAATTCTCGGAAACGTTATAACGGCGAATGCCATTACGCCGATTACCACCAACAACATTGACAATCTGATAATCAAGGGACTCGTCAGCAATTTTGACGGCGGGGCCGTCGGTGTTCCCCTGATTGACATCAACGGAAACGCCGGCATCGTGCAGTTGCTGGGTGGAACAAGAACATGGTCGGTCCTGGGGGCGGACATTGACATCGAGGGAAACTGCAGGTTACTGGATTTAAGAAGATACGCACTTGCGACAGATATTGAGATCGGCGGTTTGACTCCTGCGGACCGGGCCAGTCGGATCACCATCTGGCGAGAGTTTGCCGACTGGGAAACGGGCGCTGTTTCCAGCAGTCTCACCGTGAACGGCACAACAGGCGCCCTCACCTTCAAGACCGATCCGGCCGCCATCGGGCTGTATCGCACCAACGTGACGTTGAACGGCAACGTGGACTCCATCTCCCTCTTTAGCCGCATTCAGGACTCAACAATCACAGTAAACGGCGACTTGGGAACGGTACGGCGGGGAGCAGTCACCAGCGGATCCGCCGAGCAAAACACGTCCCTTTTCTTCACCATGACGGTGAACGGCAATCTCCTCCGCGGCGGGGATTTGCCGTACCTTTTCGGCACCGGATCGAGTTTCACCGTGAATGGGAATGTGCAAGCCGGCAACCTTAGAATATACCGGATTGACGGCGCAACGGTAAACGTAACGGGGAACGTTTCAAGCCTGGCTATTTATAGCACGGCAAAGACCGCCGACGTCACCATCGGCGGTAATGTGACTGGCTGGATCATGGCGGTGGCGGGACTTGATAGCGTTAACTTCACCGTCGGCGGGGCGCCCGGAACCGGATTTCTTTCCCGTTTCACAGTCTTAGGAAGCATGAAATCCTCCAGTTTGACGACAACCGATACGGTGGATAACATCAACATCCTCGGTTCCCTTGAGAGCACCCTGCTGAGCATCGGAAACGACCTCAATCGGCTTCTCATTACGGGGAGCATGACCTCCTCCGGCATCAACGTGACGAATAACGCCCGGCGGATTGCCATCCTCGGAAGCCTCGAAGGCATCTACCCGGGGCTCGGCGCCTATGACGCCATGTTCTACGACGGAGGAACCGGCGTCGAGACCAATTGGAGCTCCACCGCCCTCCCCATCACCGAGAATCGAACCTCCATCTTTGTTGACAGCTCCGGGAACGAATACATGGTCTTCCAGCGGCGCGAGGCGACGAACGAGGACTGGGAAATCTGGTATGAGATCAACGACGGAGGACCGATTCGCCTGACGAACAACGACCGCGACGACATCTTCCCAAGCATTTATGTTGACGACAGCGGTGGCCCGGGCTTTGAGGTTATCCATATCATTTGGCAGTGGCAGCAGGATACCGATCCCGGCGACTGGGAAATCGTCTACTGGAACAGCAACCTTCCGTATGCGCTGCCTCTTACCAACCTCGACAACGCCTCCCTCGTCGCCGTAAGCACGGCCCTCGGCACGGGAAACGACGTGGAGGATCGCTACCCAATGATTGACCAGTCCAGCACGCCGACGAGCATCGGCTTCACCTGGCAGCAGGAAGACGCGACCTCTGGCGACACCTTCTACATCTGTTACTCCACCATCAATCCGACCCTGCCCGCCTGGCCCCTGCCGGTAACCCAGGTCCTCAACGCGGCAAGCGGGATTGAGGGAGAGACGCCCGCCATCAACGGCGGCAGGATCGCCTATGTCCTGAACGATGGGGAGGATTATGAGGTGTATTACTGGAGGAGCGGGGCCATTACGCAGGTTACCAATAATGCCGTGGATGACCTGAACCCTGCCATCTATTGGAACCCGCTTGCGTTGCCGGTGCAAAGCGCCTATATCGCGTGGGAGCAGTATGAGGATACAGATCATGATCCTGCGCCGCAACCCTACATCAGCGGCGGCGAGGAGATCGAAGGCAGCCCTGAAATCATGTTCTGGAACAGCGGCACGGGCGTGACCAGCGCAGTGACCAACAGCCCCGCCGATGAGTACAACCTTGAGCCGTCCGTCTGGGTGGACCCGAACACCTTCACGGCGGGGGTGGCTTACCAGCACCGACACGCCGTCGGCGATTCATACAACTACGACATCTACTACTGGGTTGATGGCGTGCCGGGCGTTGACCAGATCACCACCAACCTCTCCGACGACATCACGCCGTGGCTTTTTTCCGACGGTGTAGACTTCTTCATCGGCTTCTCGTGGTACGACGGCATACCCGCCCCCACCCTGACCGTGGGAATTGACCTGGACTATATGAGCGTCGGCGGTGACATGACGAACGTTGACTGCGCCGTGGGCAACGATCTGGATCAGTTGAGGGTGGGCGGCGCTCTGTCGGACGAGGACGCTGCTTTCGACTGGATCATAGGCAACAACGCCCGCTACATCCACCTGGGCTACGCGAAGGGAACGGCGGGCAACTGGACCGACCAGTTCTCCATGCAAATCGTCAACAATCTCACCGAGAGGGTGTACCTCACAGGCACCTTTGCGAAGGACACCAGCGACATCCATCAACCCGATCCACTGGCCCCCATTACGGACTATCCATATCTCCTCATCACCGGCACGGCCGCAGGAAGCCTGATCTATGCCGGAAGAGACATGGCCGGCTATATGGTTGTCGGGGGGCGATTCGGCGACGCTACAGTCGGACGAATATTCAACGGCCAACTCCTCGCCGGGGCGATGGGCATCGGCAACACGTTCAAGGCCTTCGACTCGCCCGAAGGACTCATTCTGCCCGGCAACGCCTTCCAGAACTACAAGGGATATCCGTAATCCGACCATCCGCGCCGCCGAAAAACGAATTTCCTTCCAGCGCCCGCCCTATGGCGGGCGCTTTCTTTATTGGGCGCAAGATGTCTTGAAAAACCCCTCCCTGTGCGGTTACAATTCGGCTCAGATTCCACATCCTTATCCTTGTGCGAGAGGTGCGGCATGCTGAAAAAAATCGAATGTTTTATGAATCCTTCGGCATTGGATGCGCTAAAGGACGACCTGATCGCCGCGGGCGTGGAGGGGATGAGCGTGCTCGACGCCAGCGGCTTCGGGCGACAGCGCGGCCACCTGGCGGACGAGGAGCCGGCGGAGGACATAAGATTCCTCAAAAAACTCAAGCTGGAGATCGTGGTGGACGAGGAGATGGTGGACGACGTCGTCACCATCCTCCGCAAACTGGCCAAGGACAGGACCATCGGCGCGGGCAAAATTTTCGTCATCCCCGTTGAAGACGCCGTCCGCATCAGCACGGCGGAATCGGGCAAACGAGCCATCCATTAGCGATTGCAGGGAGAACGCAATGTCAAACGCAGAATACAATCCGTGGGACATGGCGCGAGCGCAACTCAAGGAGGCGGCCGAGAATCTGGACCTCAGCCCGGACCTCCACCGCATCCTCTCCAACTGTCGGCGCTCGCTCATCGTGTCGCTGCCCGTGAAGATGAGCGACGGAACCATCCAGGTCTTCCAGGGCTTTCGCGTCCAGCACAATCTCGCCCGAGGGCCGGGGAAGGGCGGCATCCGTTACCATCCCGATGTGACCCTCGACGAAGTCAAGGCCCTCGCCATGTGGATGACATGGAAGTGCGCCGTGGTGGGCGTGCCATACGGTGGGGCCAAGGGCGGCATCATATGCGACCCGGACAACTTGAAGCCCATCGAGCTTGAGCGCCTGACGCGCCGATTCACCTTCGAGTTGATCCCCCTCATCGGCCCCGAGCGGGATATCCCCGCCCCCGACATCAACACCGACGAGCAGGTGATGGCCTGGATCATGGACACCTACAGCATAGACCAGGGATACAGCGTGCCCGGCGTCGTCACCGGCAAGCCGATCAGCATCGGCGGCTCCCATGGCCGGACAGACGCCACCGGACGGGGCTGCGTCTTCGTCATCCTGAGCGCGGCAAAGCACCTGGGGCTGGTCCCCGATAAGACGCGCGTGGCGATTCAGGGGTTTGGGAAGGTGGGGTCTTCGGCCGCGCGGGTGCTGGTCCGCGAAGGCTGCAAGGTGATCGCCGTAAGCGACAAATTCGGCGGCATCCACAATCCGAACGGCATCGAGCCGGACGAAATCAAGGAGCATCTGCAGACAAGCCACACCGTGTCGGACTTCCCGGGCGCAGAACGAATCTCCAATGCGGACCTCCTCGAGATGGACTGCGACGTCCTCGTCCCGGCGGCGTTGGAGAACCAGATCACCGAGGCGAACGCGGAGCGAATCAAGGCAAGGGTGATCGCCGAGGCCGCCAACGGCCCGACGACGCTCGCCGCCGACAAAATCCTCGAGCAAAAGGGCGTGTGGGTGATCCCCGACATCCTGGCCAATGCCGGCGGGGTGACCGTCTCCTACTTCGAGTGGGTGCAGGGACTGCAGGCCTACTTCTGGAGCGAGCGGGAGGTCAACCTCAAACTGCGCGACATCATGGAGCGGGCCTACGCGGCGGTGTACAAAATTGCGTCGGAGAACAGCGTCACCATGCGCCAGGCCGCCATGATGCTGGCCGTCCGCCGCGTCGCCGGCGCCACGCAGACGAGGGGCATCTATCCGTAGAATCCTACTCCGGGACTTGCCACCTTTTTGCGCACAGACCGGGCAGGGAAAAATTCAAGTTGGGCACACTTTATTGAATCGCCCGGCCTTGGGGGCGATTCAATAAATCTTCGTCTCCGGCCAAGATACGCGCGGCGGGTCAGGGAAAAGAGAGGAAGAAAACAAAACCCCAAGGCGGGTTTTGTTTTCTTATGTGCCCAACTTGAATTTTTCCCTTGGGTTGCGGGCGAAGCCTGCGTTAGGAAAATTTATGCCCCCAGACACCACCTTGCCGTGTCCCGGACATGGGCGTCGCTGTCGTTGATGAGCGACTGCAGCACCGACGCCACCTCCGGCTGGTTCCTGAACCGCGCCAGCGCGGCCGTTGCCGCACAGCGCACCTCCGACGCAAAACCCTTGCTCCGCAGACGCTCCAGCAAACCCGGTCTTTTCGCCACCTGCATCAAACATTGAACGGCGGCCATATCGCCGACCACACCCAGCGCTCGGCAGGCCGCCTGTTTGATCTGCTCCGTTTGCTCATGCGAAAGCCCCGGCGCGCCCCGCACAAGTTCCATAAGCACCGGCGTGGCCCTCTCGCTGGGGGAATCCTCAAGCACCCGGATCGCCTCTGTCGCCACATAGGGGTTGCTGTCGCGCATTGCCTGGCAGACCAGATCCATCGTCCTCTCCCCGCTCATGTGGCTGAGCGCTCGGACCACCGCCAGGCGGCCCTCCGGATTGGCCCGATGCAGCATGGCCTCCAGGGCCTTCAACACTTCTTCCTCCTGTCCCACGCGCGTAGCCACCTCCAGCAGGCGACCGGCCGCTTCCGTGTTGCTCTCCCGCTCCACCTCGGCCATCAGACGCCTCACGGCCTCCGCGCCGATCGTCCGGATCACGTCGGCCAGCATGAAACGGTGCGCACGGTCTCCTGTTTCCTTCAGGTCCATCAGGATCGCAGGCATCCCCTCGGCGCCGAGTTTCACCAAAATGTCCCGGGCCGCATGGCTGGCGTCTTTCTGGTCCGAAAACAGCTCGGCAATAAACAGCCCCACAATCTCCCGGTCGGCAAGCCGGGCCAGTATGCCCTTCGCCTCCTCGGCCCGCTGCTGAAATCCGCGCCCCACCTCCCGCGTGTGCCGGCGAAGCAGGGTCGCGGCGTGCACTGCCTGCTTGTAATCGTGCTCGATGATGGCCCGGTTCAGGATGTTGTGAAAGAGGCGACCGGCTTCCGCATACACGCGATGGTTAGTTTCTTTATCCATCATCTCCGTCACCGTCGCGTCCAGCACCTTCACCAAGTCCCTGTCATTGATGGACTCGAGGGCATCCTGCAGTTCCGCGATCCGCCGCACGGCCTTCAGCCGCACGTTGTCATCCGGGCTGCGAAGCGCCTGGATCAACTGGGCCAGCAGGCGCGTCATCACCTGGGCCTGCTCCCCCATGTCCAAATCCCGGATCATGGCATCCACGCTTTCCCGATGGTCGTCGCGAAGGATGAAGAGGGGATCTTTTGCGAGCATATCCTCGATCATTGCGGCCGCCGCCGAGAGGCGCTCCGCAGTCTGCGGCTTTCCCTCGGCGAGAGCGGCAGTCAGAGCATCGCCCTTCAGCATCTCCTCAAGCGGCGACGTAGATGTGCCCCGTTGCTCGCACAGCGTGATAATCCGATCCACAAACGCCCTCATCGCGCCGAGCTCCTGCGCGGCGGCGTCCGCCTTGCCCGCCTTGCCCTCATCGCGACGAAGATCGTTGTAGAGCCGGATGAAGTTATCCACGATCTCCCTGACGTCCTCGCCGGAGAGCCCGGCAATTTGCGCTCGCGCCTCCCCTTTGCCCCCCGCGCGGCGAAACTCCGGGTCCCCCATCAGCTTCGGCAGCAGGTCCGGGTCCAACTGGATAATTCGCTTCGCTATCTCCAGGTGGACATCGCCGCGAACGGTATCATCCTCGATTTCCACCACCATTTTCATAACGTCATTAAGGGCCTTCAGAACCTTCTCGCGCGCCACGCCATCCTCCCCCAGCACAGGCCCCCCCTTTTCGACGACAAACACCGCGTCGCTCTCCTCCACCGCCACGTACACCTGCTCGTTCAGGAGGATGTGCGTGACGCCCTTCGATCTCAGCTCCTCAGCCACCTGGCGAACGCTCTCCTTCGTCCATTTTCTTCTGCTGAATCCATCGAGGAATATTCCCAATTCCTCTGTGGCGAGTCCCTGTACGAACGTCATGGAGCTTATGGCCGAGTCGGTAAGCACTTTGGCGAATCGTTGGACAGCCCCAGCGGCTCGGTCGTCCACCGGGCGGAAAAGAACCCCATTGACGAGGAATTTGCCGTCCTTCACCCCAAAGGCCATTGACTCCTTCCCCGCCAACAACCGGGAAACCGGCTCAAAGACGGACCCCGCCGCCCGAAGGGCCTGTGGGCTGCCCTCGGGGTAGAGGCGGATATTCTGGAGGGCCACCCGCATCTGCTGGAGGGTATCCGAGACCAGTCGGTTTGTTTCCTCATCCATGCCCCCCTGGGCTGGCGCCTCCACCGGCCGGCCGGCCGGTGCGGTTGGCGACTCAGGAGGGCGAGATTCTGCGGCCTGCTCTTTAGCGTCAGACATCGGCACGCTCCTCATGGCAACCATTGGGCCTTATGCGTCGTGCGTCGTAAGTATAACATATTTTTGCCGTTTCGTCAAAAATTATGCCAAGAGATTCCTGTTTTACGAAGGAATTTCGCCCATTTGGGCGGATTTAACCGCAAAAAAAAAGCAAATAATTCTTGCATCCCCCGATGAATCGCATATAATGGATTTTGGGCGCGCTTGAGAAACTCGCGCTCTCCCCCCTTTGACCGTTATGGGTCCTTTGGCTTAACCAAGCACGGTAGGAATCCAGCCGATTCCTGTGTGTTCACACGCTATGAACAAGAGAGAGTATTGCGGTATTTTTGGCGTATGGGGGGCCGCCGACGCCGCCGTCAAGACCTACTACGGCCTCTACGCCCTTCAGCACCGCGGACAGGAAAGCGCCGGCATCGTCGTCTCCGACGGCAAGCAGGTGGTCAGCCGAAAAGGACTGGGCCTCCTCAACGAGGCCGTCTCGCGCGACGAGCTCGAAAGCCTGAAGGGGCACCTCGCCGTGGGCCATGTCCGCTACTCGACCACCGGCTCGAAGCGCGTGCAGAACATCCAGCCGCTTGTCATCGAATACTCCCAGGGCCTCATCGCCGTGGCCCACAACGGCAACCTCGTCAATGCCCGAACCCTCCGCGCCGAATATGAGGCGCGAGGCTCCATCTTCCAGACAAGCACCGACAGCGAGGTGATCGTCCACCTCCTGGCCGACCCAGACCACGTCTACCGCCCCGACCGGATCGGCCACTGTCTGAACCATCTGAAGGGGGCGTACTCCTTCCTGCTGATGACACCCACCCAGATGATCGCCGCCCGCGACCCGCTCGGCTTTCGTCCCCTCTGTATCGGGAAGATCGGCGACGCCCATGTGGTGGCCAGCGAGACGTGCGCCTTCGACCTCCTCGGCGCGCAGTACCTCGGCGAGGTGGACGCGGGCGAACTGGTAACGATCGATGAGAACGGACTGCGCGCCGAGCGCTTCGCCCATTCGGGCAAGCGGTCCCAGTGCGTCTTCGAGCACATCTATTTCGCACGGCCCGACAGCTTCATCTTCGGCGTGAATGTCCACACCGTGCGGATGAACCTCGGACGGAACCTGGCCATCGAGCACCCCGCCGACGCGGACGCCGTCATCGCCATTCCGGACTCCGGCATCTCGGCGGCGATGGGTTATTCCATCGCGTCGGGCATTCCCCTCGACCGCGGCTTCGTCCGCAACCACTATGTCGGCCGTACGTTCATCATGCCGGAGGGCCGGAGCCACGGCGTTGACATCAAGCTCAATGTCGTGCGCCCGGTCGTGCAGGGGAAGCGCATCGTCGTCATTGACGATTCCATCGTCCGGGGCACCACGTCCAAGAAACGGCTCAAGATGCTCCGCGACGCCGGCGCGAAGGAAATTCACATGCGCGTCAGTTGTCCCCCCATTCGGCATCCGTGCTTTTACGGCATTGACTTCCCCACCAAGACGGAACTCTTCGCGGCCGAGCACAGCGAGGAGGAGATGCGGGATTTTCTGGGGGTTGACTCGCTCAGATACCAGAGCGTTCAGGGCCTGCTCGCCTCGCTCGGGGAGCAGGCGAACCACTATTGTGTCGCGTGCTTCACCGGCCAGTACCCCGTGCTGCCCGAAGAAAAGATGGAGAAACTGTCCATGGAGACCCATTCGTGAGCAAGGCCCTACTCACCCTGGAGGACGGATTCACGCTGGAGGGCCGGTCCTTCGGCGCATCGGGCGAGCGCCTCGGCGAGGTTGTCTTCAACACCAGCATGACAGGCTACCAGGAGGTCCTCACCGACCCCTCCTACTGCCGCCAGATCGTCGCCATGACCTACCCCCTCATCGGGAACTACGGGACAAACAGCGAGGACGTCGAGTCGGCCCGGCCGCAGGTGGAGGGCTTCGTCGTCCGCGAGGTCAGCCGCATCCCCAGCAACTGGCGCTCGCAGACCGACCTGCCGACATACCTGAAAAAAAATAATGTGATCGGCATTGACGGCGTGGATACCCGCGCCCTCGTCAGGCATATCCGAACACAGGGGGCGATGAAGGGCATCCTCTCAACGGAGGACCTCGACCCGCAAAGCCTCCAAAGGAAGGCCCAGGAATGGCCCGGCCTCGTCGGGCGCGACACCGTCGAGTGCGTCACCTGCAAGAGCGAATACAAATGGGAAAAAAACAGCGGCGTCGAAAAACGCTTTGACGTTGTGGTCTATGACTACGGCGTCAAGTTCAACATCCTCCGCATGTTGGAACGCGCCGGATGCCGCGTCACCGTCCTGCCGGCGACGACGAAGGCCGAGGACGTCCTGGCCCGCGATCCGGACGGCGTGGTCCTGAGCAACGGTCCCGGCGACCCTGCCGCCGTCGTCTATGCCATCGAGGAGATTCGAAAACTCCTCGGCAAGAAGCCGATCTTCGGCATCTGTCTCGGACATCAACTGCTTGGCCTTGCCTTCGGGGGAAAGACCTACAAACTCAAGTTCGGCCACCGCGGCGGCAACCAGCCGGTGAAGGACCTGCGGTCGGGCCGCGTGGCGATCACGGCGCAGAACCATGGCTTCTGCGTGGACATAGACTCGCTCAAGGACCAGCGGGTCGAGATCACCCACATCAACCTGAACGATCAAACCCTCGAAGGCATGAGGCATAAAGAGATGCCGGTCTTCTCGGTGCAGTATCACCCCGAGGCGTCGCCCGGCCCGCACGACGCGGAGTACCTTTTCAAGGAATTCACGGAAGCCATGACGCGAGAGAAAAGCAGAGGAAACGGCTGATGGCCAAGTTCATCTTTGTTACAGGCGGCGTGGTCTCGTCCCTCGGCAAAGGGATCACGTCGGCCTCGATCGGCGCGCTCCTCAAGTCCCGGAGCATCCGGGTCAAGCTCCAGAAGTTCGACCCATACCTGAACGTGGACCCCGGCACGATGAACCCCTACCAGCACGGCGAGGTCTATGTCACCGAGGACGGCGCGGAGACGGACCTCGACCTCGGCCACTACGAACGCTTCACCGGCGACTTTACCTCCCGCGAGAGCAACACCACCGCCGGGTCCGTCTACTACGAGGTCCTGATGAAGGAGCGCCGCGGCGACTACCTCGGCAAGACGATCCAGATGATCCCCCACATCACCGACGAGATCAAGCGCCGCGTGCGCAATCTCGCCGCGCCCGACGTGGATGTGGTCATCTGCGAGGTCGGCGGCACGGTGGGCGACATCGAGAGCCTGATCTTCCTCGAGGCCATCCGCCAGATCGGCCACGAGGAGGGGCGCAACAACGTCCTCTACATCCATCTCACCCTCGTCCCTTACATCCGCGCCGCGGGGGAGATCAAGACCAAGCCCACCCAGCACAGCGTGGGCAAGCTGCGCGAGATCGGCATCATCCCGGACGTCCTAATCTGCCGCAGCGAGCTGCCTCTGAACGAAGAAATTCGTAACAAACTCTCCCTCTTCTGCAACGTGCCGGTCCGCGCCGTCATCGAGGAGCTCGACGTCAAGCACACCATCTACGAGGTCCCCTTCGTCTTCGCCGAGCAGGGCCTCGACAACCTGATCTGCGACCACCTGGGCCTTCGCGGCACGTCGCGCGACCTGACGAAGTGGCGCAAGGTCGTCACCGTGCTCACCAAGGCTGAGAAGACCGTGCCGATCGCCGTGGTAGGCAAGTATTCCGAGCTTCAGGACGCCTACAAGTCCATCTACGAGGCCATCATGCACGGCGGCATCGCCAACGAGTGCAAGGTGGACATCCGCAAGGTCCTCTCAGAGGACATCGAGAAGAAGGGCGCTCATTCGGCGCTGGCGGGGGTGAAGGGCGTCCTCGTGCCCGGCGGATTCGGCACGCGCGGCGTGCAGGGAAAGATCCTCGCCATCCAGTACTCCCGCGAGAGGCGCATCCCGTTTCTGGGCATCTGCCTCGGGCTGCAATGCGCCGTCATCGAGTTCGCCCGGAATGTCTGCGGCCTGCCGAAGGCCAACACGACGGAGATAGATCCCGACACCGCCGATCCCGTGATCTGCCTCCTCGAAGAGCAGAAGGAAATTGTGACCAAGGGCGCAACCATGCGCCTCGGCGCGTATCCATGCCGCCTGCAATCCGACACGAAGGCGCGCGCGGCCTATGGCGAGCCGGAAATCACCGAGCGCCACCGGCATCGTTACGAGTTCAACAACAAGTACCGCGAACTCATGGCCGCCAAGGGCATGGTCTTCAGCGGCCTGTCGCCCGACGGCGAGCTGGTGGAGTTTATCGAGCTGGCCGCCCATCCCTGGTTTGTCGCCACCCAGGCCCATCCGGAGTTCAAGTCACGGCCCGTGGACGCGCATCCCCTCTTCCGCGAATTCATCAGGGCCGCCCTGGATAGAAAGGACGAGTAGTGGGTCAGGAACTCATCGCCATCCTTGACTTCGGCTCCCAGTACAACCAGCTCATCGCTCGGCGCGTGCGCGAGTGCAACGTCTATTCGGTCCTCGTCGGCCACAACATATCGCCCGCCGAACTGAAGCGGATGGACCCGAAGGGCCTCATCCTCTCCGGCGGACCGGCAAGCGTCTTTGCGGAGAACGCCCCTCGCTGCGCCGCGGATATCTTCGACCTCGGCGTCCCCGTCCTCGGCATCTGCTACGGCATGCAGCTCATGGGACAACTCCTCAATGGGCAGGTCCAGAAGGGACGATCCGGGGAATACGGATTTGCGGAACTCCATGCGTCCCAGGACAGCGACCTCTTCGTCGGCGTCCCCTCCTTCTCCCAGGTGTGGATGAGCCATGCCGACAAGGTGGTGAAGCTGCCCCCCGGCTTCCAGACCATCGCCCGCACCGACGACTGCGCCATCGCCGCCATGCGCGACCCCAAGCGCCGCCTCTACGGCGTCCAGTTCCACCCGGAGGTCGTGCATTCGATCCACGGCACGCAGGTCCTGGACAATTTCGTCACGAAGATCTGCGGCTGCTCGCGCTCGTGGACCATGTCGTCCTTCATCGAGCACGCGGCTAAACAGATCGCCGGGACGGTCGGCGACGACCGCGTGATCTGCGCCCTGAGCGGCGGCGTGGACTCCGCCGTCACCGCCGCCATCATTGACAAGGCCATCGGCCCGCAACTGGATTGCGTCTTCGTCAACAACGGCCTCCTGCGCGCGGGGGAGCCGGATGAGATACAGAAGGTCTTCGGCGGCGACTTCTCCTTCAAGTTCCACCACATTGACGCGGAGGAGCGCTTCCTTCGGCGGCTGAAAGGCGTGACCGATCCCGAGGAGAAGCGCAAGGCCATCGGCGACGAGTTCATCAAGGTATTTTCCGACAAGGCCCGCGAACTGGGCGAGATCCGCTTCCTGGCACAAGGGACGCTCTACCCCGACGTAATCGAGAGCCACTCCCCCACCGGCGCGCCCTCGGCCACCATCAAGAGCCACCACAACGTCGGCGGCCTGCCGGCGGACCTGAACTTCGAGCTGATCGAACCGCTCCGCGAACTCTTCAAGGACGAGGTCCGCGAGCTGGGCCGCGAGCTCGGCCTACCGCTCGGCATCGTCAAGCGCCAGCCCTTCCCCGGCCCCGGCCTGGCCGTCCGCGTCCTCGGCGACGTGACGAAGGAGCGCCTCGACATCCTCCGCGAGGCCGACCTGCGCGTCCAGCAGGAGATGGAGAAGTACGACCATTACGATGAAATCTGGCAGTCCTTCGCCATCCTCCTGCCCATCCGGAGCGTCGGCGTCATGGGCGATGAGCGCACCTACGCCTATACCATCGTCCTGCGCGCCGTCACCAGCCAGGACGGCATGACGGCGGATTGGGCGCGGCTGCCGTACGACCTGCTCGACCGCATCTCACGCAGAATCGTCAACGAGGTGCGCGGCGTGAACCGCGTGGTATATGACATCGGCTCCAAGCCGCCCAGCACGATAGAATGGGAATAGAAATAGAAGATGCCCAAGCGAACGGATATTCATAAGATTCTGATCATCGGCTCCGGCCCCATCATCATCAGCCAGGCGTGCGAATTCGACTATTCTGGCACGCAGGCCTGCAAGGCTCTCCGCGAGGAAGGCTACGAGGTCGTCCTCGTCAACAGCAACCCGGCCACGATCATGACCGACCCGGAGATGGCCCAGCGCACCTACGTCGAGCCTATAGACCCGGACATCGTCGAGAAGATCATCGAGCGCGAGCGGCCCGACGCCCTCCTGCCGACCCTGGGGGGGCAGACGGGGCTAAACGTCGCCGTCCGCGTGGCCGAGCGCGGCGTCCTCGACCGGTTCAAGGTGGAGATGATCGGCGCGACCTACGAGGCCATCCGCACGGCGGAGAACCGCGACCTCTTCAAGCGGGCGATCAACGCAATCGGCTTGAAAGTCCCCCGGAGCGGCATCGCCACGACGATGGAGCAGGCGTGGGCCGCCGCCGATAAAATCGGCTTCCCCATCATCATCCGCCCCAGCTTCACCCTGGGCGGCACGGGCGGCGGCGTGGCCTACAACCGCGAGGAGTTCGAGGAGATCGCCCGCAACGGACTCCGACTCAGCCTCACGAACGAGGTCCTCATCGAGGAGTCCGTCGCCGGCTGGAAGGAATTCGAGCTGGAGGTCATGCGCGATAAGGCCGATAACGTCGTCATCATCTGCTCCATCGAGAACGTGGACCCCATGGGCGTCCACACGGGCGACAGCATCACCGTCGCCCCCGCCCAGACGCTGACCGACAAGGAGTATCAGGTCATGCGCGACGCCGCCATCGCCATCATCCGGCAGGTCGGCGTGGAGACGGGCGGATCGAACATCCAGTTCGCCGTCAACCCGGCGGACGGGCGGATGGTCGTGATCGAGATGAACCCCCGTGTGTCGCGCAGCTCCGCCCTGGCCAGCAAGGCGACGGGCTTCCCCATCGCCAAGTTCGCGGCCAAGCTTGCCGTCGGATACACCCTGGATGAAATACCAAACGACATCACCAAAGAGACGCCCGCGTCGTTCGAGCCGACGATTGACTATTGCGTGGTGAAGATCCCGCGATTCGCATTCGAGAAATTTCCCCACGCCGACCCGACCCTGACGACCTCCATGAAATCCGTCGGCGAGACGATGGCAATCGGGCGGACCTTCAAGGAGGCGCTGCAGAAGGGCCTGCGCTCCCTGGAGATCGGCCTCTCCGGCCTGGATCGTAAGTGCTTGAGGGGCTTGACCTTAGAAGGCATCGAGAGCAAGCTCCGAACGCCGACGCGCGAACGGCTCTTCTACATCAAGTTGGCCCTGATGCACGGCATGAGCGTCAAGGAAATCGCCAAACACTCAAGAATTGATCCCTGGTTTCTCGACAACATCAAGGAAATCGTCGAGTTCGAGGGCAAACTCGCAGCGCTCCAATCCTTCAGCAAGCTGTCCGACGAGATGCTCCGCCAGGCCAAGCGGATGGGATTCTCCGACGCGCAACTGGCCGATCTTCTCGGCGCCGGCCCGGAGGACGTGCGCCGGCGGAGGAAGTCCATCGGCCTCGACGCCGCGTTCAAACTCGTGGACACCTGCGCCGCCGAGTTCGAGGCATACACCCCCTATTACTACTCGACCTACGAACAGGAGAACGAGACACGACCGAGCGACCGGAAAAAGATCATGATTCTCGGCAGCGGCCCCAACCGCATCGGCCAGGGCATCGAGTTTGACTACTGCTGCGTCCACGCATCCTTCGCCCTCAAGGATCTGGGCTACGAGACGATCATGGTCAACAGCAACCCCGAGACCGTGAGCACGGATTACGACACGTCGGACAAGCTCTACTTCGAGCCGCTGACCCTCGAGGACGTGCTCAACATCGTTGATCGCGAGCAGCCGGAAGGAGTCATCGTACAACTCGGCGGGCAGACACCTCTCAACCTGGCCGTGCCCCTTGCGAAGGCGGGGGCGAAGATCCTCGGGACCGATCCCGACGCCATAGACCGCGCGGAAGACCGGGAGCGCTTCAGCGACCTGCTGCGAAAACTCGGTCTCACCCAGGCGCCGAACGGGATGGCGCGATCGGTCGAGGCGGCCGTGAAGGTCGCCGCTGGCCTCGGCTATCCCGTCCTCGTCCGCCCCTCGTTCGTCCTCGGCGGCCGCGCGATGGACATCATCCACGACCAAGCCCAGCTCGAGGGCTTCATCGGCCAGGCCATCGAGGTCTCCGGCGAGCGCCCGGTGCTGGTGGACAAGTTCCTGGAAGACGCCGTCGAGGTGGACGTGGACTCTCTGTCCGACGGGAAGCGCGTCGTCATCGGGGGGATCATGGAGCACATCGAGGAGGCGGGCATCCACTCCGGCGACAGTTCGATGGTCCTGCCCCCCTACTCGCTGGCGGATCGCATCGTGGACCAGATCCGCGAGCAGACGAAGGCGCTGGCCATGGAGATCGGCGTGGTGGGTTTGATGAACGTGCAATTCGCCGTCCGCGGCGAGACGATCTATGTGCTGGAGGTGAACCCGCGCGCCTCCCGGACGGTTCCCTTCCTCAGCAAGGCGACGGGCATCCCCCTCGCCAAGATCGCGGCGAAGCTGATGGTCGGGAAGACGCTCGATGAGATCGGCTTCACCCGCGAGGTGCAAATCCCGCACTTCGCCGTCAAGCACTCCGTCTTCCCCTTCAATCGCTTCCCCGGTCAGGACGCGCTGTTGGGGCCGGAGATGAAGTCTACCGGCGAGGTGATGGGCATTGACGCGAACTTCGGCCTGGCCTTTGCGAAGGGCCAGCTCGCGGGCGCGCCGGGCCTGCCCGCCTCCGGCAAGGTGTTCATCAGCGTGAGGGATCAGGACAAGCGGGACATCATCTTCATCGCCAAACAATTGATTGATCTCGGCTTCGAGATCGTCGCCACCGAGGGGACGGCCAAGACGCTCCGTCGCAACGGCGTGAAGGCCGGGGTGCTGTTCAGAATCTCCGAGGGCCGCCCGCACGTCCTCGACCTCATCAAGAACGACGAGATCGCGATGATCATCAACACGGTGAGCGGCAAGGCGCCGCGCCGGGACGAGACCCACATGCGGACCATCGCCATCGCCCGCGGCATCCCGCTCATCAGCACCATCTCCGCCGCCTCTGCCGCCGTGGGCGGCATGGAGGAGATGCTCCGCTCCGGGATGAGCGTCACGTCCCTGCAGGAATACATCGCGTCCATCCCTTCCGCGACCTCCCCGGCCCTCTCCAAGTAGGCCCTTGCAGTCCTCCGGGACTTTGTCGTATCCTTGGCAGCCATCCATGTCTGTTGAGGAGACCGAACCATGCGAACGCCGATCGCCGCTTGCCTGTTTGCTGTGATTCTCTTTGGTTGCGGAGCGCCCACAGTTCCGACGAAAGGGGCGGCTGAACCGTCGCGCGACGATATCGCGGCCCGCGAGTATCTCTGTCTGACCGCCGATTCGCCGCCGCAACTCGACGGCGCCCTCGACGACGGCTGCTGGCGGAGAGCCAGGCCCTCGCCGGTGTTCCATACCATTGGGGCGTGTCCAGAAGAGGTCCCTCGCCGGATGGCGATCCGTTTCCTCTGCGACAAAGACAATCTCTATGTCGCGGTGGACGCCGCCTCCCGCCCCGGCGTCGTCCCCGCAGCCAGGCAGGAACGCCGGCACGACGATCCCGTCTTCAACGACGATTCCGTCGAGCTCTTCCTCCACACGTCGCCCTCGGCCAAAGACTACTACCACTTCATGCTGAATTGCGACAATGCCATCCTCGACGCGCACGTGATTCCAGACCGAACGACGGGACACGCGAAGTGGGACCCTGAATGGCGACACGAGACAAAGAAGCGCCCCGGCGGTTGGACGGCGGAGATGGTGATCCCCTTTCGGGCGTTTGACCAGAAGGCCCCACCGCAGGGCTTTGTGTGGCTCGTCCGCGTCGGCAGCAACGCCCCCGGCTTCCCGCACGCGATGTGGCCCAGGAATCCGACCGCATCCTTCCACGATCCGACCTGCTCCGGCTACCTCATCTTCGGCGACCGGAACCTGTTGACCAACGGCGGCTTTGAAGGCCCGGTGAGCGACAAGGGAATCCCCCAGGGCTGGGCCTTCTGCTACAACGAGAAAGAGGGCAAGGGCGTCATCGCGCTGAGTGAGAGCAACGCACCCGAGGGAAAGCGGTGCATTCGATACGAGAAGACAACCCCCGAGATGTGGTTCCCCCAGCTTCACGCCAACCCGTTTCCGATTCAACCGCACTCGATGTATGAGTTCTCCGCGCTGGTAAGCTCCGACAAGGCCTTCGTCATGCGTCACAGTCTCCACGACGCTTCGGGAAACCGGGTCAAGAAATACAGCATGGGCCAACCGCCGACGAAGGGATACGAGCGCCGCGAGATCAGGTTCCGCGTTGAGGCGGACGGGGCGCAGATGAGCGTGGGTATCCAGCTCTCCCAGGTATCCGGCGTGGTCTGGGTGGATGACGTCCGAGTGCAGAGGGTGAACGGCCTTGAGTTCAGGCGCGGGCGCGAGGTCGAGCCGCACAGGTATCACCGGCTGGAGCGGCTCGCCGCGCGCGCGCCGTTCAAGCCGTGTTCCCATGTTTCACGGGGCGACATGATCCAGTCGGAACGTGTGATCTTCAGAGACACCGGCACCGGCGCGCAGATCTGGCGGCTGACCGACACGCCCGGCGGGAGCAACCGCCACTTCTACATGGAGGTCCCGCCCTGGAACTGCGACGGATCGAAGATCGTGCTTTGCTCATCCGAGTGGGGCCAGCGGTTCAACGCGCTCCTTCCCGCCGACGGAAGCGCAATGAGGCGCCTCCCCATCAAGGCAAGCTGCTATACCTGGGACCGTCGCGACCCGGACCGAATCTACTACTGCAAGGGCGTTGAAGGCGGGAAGACGTCCGCCGTCTGCTACTCTCTGAAGGACGACAAGGAAATCGTTCTGCGAACGTTCGACGGCGCCACCAACGTTTGGCCGATCAGCCAGGACAACAAGTACCTCCTTGTCCGCGAATCCTTCCCGAAGGCGCCCTGGCAAGCCAAGAGCAAAATTCATCTTCTGTCGCTGGACGGCAAAGAGGACATCATCCTCGACCCGAAGGGCCAGATTCACCAACTGTGGTTCACCAAGCTGCCGGACCATTCCGTCGAGTTCGAGTATGAGCACGGCGGCTACAAGCCGGGCGAATACCCCGAGGGCAACTTTATGATGAAGAAGGACGGCTCGATCAAACGGATCTTCGGCGGCGAGGGTCAATGGGCCGGCCATCGCGCCCACAGCCCATCGGGGAAGCTGATGTGTCCCGGCGGACGCCTCCAAGTCGTGAACAAGCTCACCGGCGACATCACCCCCCTCGCCCCCATCGGCGGCAACCACCAATCCTGGGAAGCCGACGAATCGTGGCTGGCCGCCAGTTCCGATCCGCACCTGATCCGGTTTGCCGCAGACGGACGAGGGTTCGTCCACCGAATCGGCTCGCACAATTCCGCCATCGGCCACTCGACCTACTGGACCGAGGCCCACCCCGCCATGAGCCCCGACGGGACCAAGCTCGGCTACGCCTCGTCCATGCTCGGCGACATTGACTTCTACTTCATGGTAATGATGCTCCCCGGCAGGCCCGAGGAACTGAAGGCCGCATCGGCGAACGGAAGGGTCGAGCTGACCTGGGAACCCCCGACACACTCGAAGGAAATCCGCGGCTACCTCGTCTATCGCTCCGACAAGAGCGGCGAGCCCTTCGAACAGATCTCCCCGACGGAGATCAAGGAAACCAGGTTCGTTGACGCGCCGCCGGCCGGCAGGCCCTTCTACTACACAGTCGCGTCGCTCGAACGTTGCGGGCTGGAAAGCCTGAAGTCCGATGAGGTCTGTTCCGACCCCGCATGGCCCGGCGGAATCCGAAGGGTCTTCGAATGCGAATTCGCTCCGGTGACCGGGCCGCCCGCGATGGAGGAATTCGATACCGCCGCCTCAGGGCTGTACGGCATGAACCTCGGCCGCGACGAACCGGCGAAGGATTTCTCCATGCCCTTCAACGTCCCGCGCGACGGCGAGTATTCGCTCTGGCTGCGCGTCAAAAGCCCGGACAATGGCTTCACCCTTACGGCAGGGGTGGACGGGCAACTTCCGAAGGCGCATTCGGGCGAGGAGGGAGGATGGCGCTGGATCAGGATCGCCGAAGGACTCCATCTCGCCAGAGGCGCGCACAGGGTCGCCCTCGCGCCCAGCGTGCCATATGTCTCAATAGATCAACTGGTTGTGACCGACAACCCGGACCTCCAGCCCTCCGGGGCGGAAGGCGCGGACATCACTCCCCCGCCGGCGCCGAACGGTATGACCGCCGATGCGCTGGCCCCCTATTCCATTCGACTTCGATGGCAACCCGTGTATTGTCGCGACTTCCATCACTACAACCTGTATCTCGCCGACTCGTCGGACTGCCAGGCGAAGCAGGAGAATCTCATCGCCTCTCCGGCTGCGGCAAGCCACGTTGCCTGGGGGCTGGCCGCGGGAAAGACGTACTCCTGTTGCGCGACATCCGTTGACCGGGCAGGCAACGAGAGCAGACCATCGGCTGTCGCCACGGTTTCCACGCCGCCGATCCGGGATCGGCTATTCGCCCGCTTCGATGCAACATGGCGTCCGAAGGCGGTCGGGCAGACCGAGGTCGCCTTCGAGTCCCCCAGCGATGCGGACATCGTCGTCTGGACCAAATGGCAGAGCTTCGACTCCACATCGCACGGGACCGGCGGCGAGCTCGCCCTGGCGATTGATGGGAAGCCCTTGGGCAGGCACCAGATCCGCTTCGGCTACCTCTGCGTGGGACATGGAGGGCCCGTGCCGGGCGACTGGCTCTGGAACTTCTCGGCCCCGCTCGCCGGCGACCCCGGACAGGAGCGGTTCGGCTTCCGCATCGGAAAGGGAAGGCACACGCTCACCCTGAGCGCAGCCTCCGATGCGGACATCGAATGCGGCGGGATCATTGTCACGAACGACTTCGGCTTCCTGCCCGGCGGCGCTTTCACGAGCTTCCTGCCGATGAAAGGAGCGACTTCACGGAAGTAGCGCTACTTCTTCTCCGGCGCCTTTTCAAAATAGACCTCGCCGAAGCAGAGCGGCTCGCAGAAGCCCGTGCCCAGTTCGTTCGGCGCCCAGAGGTATAGGCTGGGCGACTTCTGCCCCGCGTAGCGCTCTCGCCCGAAGTTCGCCGTCCACAGAGACATCGGCGTCGGCGTCTCGACGCCGAGGCTCTTGAACGGGATCGCCGCCTCGACGGTCCACCGCTTCCCCGCCGGGTCCAGCTTGAAGGCGCGCTCCCACTGCGGGTCCCAGCTCTTGTCGTCCTTGTCAATCACCGGATTGAGCGGGTCGGTGATGAAGCCGCGCTGGCCGTCGTAGTAGGCCCCCTCCCGCGGCGCAGCGATGAGGTGCTGGTAGCGTGTCCTCGTCGCCCCGGTGTCGAGGAAAATCTCGACGCACTCGGTCCCCCAGATGCCGGCGTCGTGGCCCATCTGGGCAACATCGAGCTTGTTGATCGTCGGCTCGTCGCAGGCGAACGCCACATACAGTTTTTCGTCGTCGAAGAGCAGGCGAACGGTGGTCTTCTCTTTCGAGACATAGCCCTCCATCTGCCCCATCTCCTGGACGGCGGCGCCCTCCCATTCCTTCTCATCTATCACACCATCTATCGTCGGCTTTGCTTTAGCCCGCGCTACAACCATCCGGGCAGGGCCGGCGGATTTTTTCGTGAACCGAGTCGCGAGCTTGTCGAAGTCCCAGTTCACCGGCGCGCCGATGCGCGAATGCATGTGGCCTCCCTCGTCTATGAACGCCTTCACCACGCCCCAGCCGGGATACCAGGCGTTGACGTACTTCTTGTCGTTGCCGTAGTCGAGCAGTTTCTGCCGGAAGGCCTTCCACTTCTCGACCGACTCCTTCAGTTGGAATAGATTCGGCGCGCTCTTGTTCAGGAGATAGGCCCGGTAGAATGTGAACATCTCAGTATGTATCTTCATATAGTCGAAGGAATCGCGGGTGAGCCTGAGCCAGCCCTTGGCCCGCTCGCTCTGCGCTTCCTTCTCTGCCTTCATCAGGAGTTGTTCGAGTTTCTGGATGGCTTGCGGCGGGAAGAGGGTGGTGTAGATCACTTCGCTGCTCTTGAAGTCACGCCCGATCTGGGCAAGGGGTCTGTGGCCTTGGACACGCTTGTGCAGTTCGTCGAAGAACTGGGCCATCGTCATCCCAGCCTCGCCGTAAATAAAGTCGCAGTATTCCTTTATGCACACATTCGGATCGAGGTCCGGGTCGCCCATGAGCCGGCCCGCCGTGTAGTAGGCCGGGCCTTCCAGGCCCCAGTCCTCGCCGCCGCCGC
The DNA here is from genome assembly GCA_040755855.1 of Planctomycetota bacterium. Lineage (GTDB taxonomy): Bacteria > Planctomycetota > Brocadiia > JAADGH01 > JAADGH01 > JAADGH01. The sequence continues at coordinate 255,553 of JBFMAD010000001.1, forward strand.
AGTAGTAAATCCCCACGACGTTGTTGTCGCGGAAGAGGCGGATGCTCTCGGCCACCTGACCGGGGGTGTACTTCGGCCCGATGCCCGCGCCGTGGTAGTAGCCCCAGAAATAGACGTAGACCGTCTGTGCCCAGACCTTCGGTTTCCACACGGGCAGCGTGTATTCGTAGTGAGGACATACCTCGGCCACCACGTTATCGCCGTAGCGGTCGAACTTCTTCGACGGCCAACTCGTCGGGCCGTAAACGATGAAGTGTACTTTCTTGTCGGGATGCGACTTTGCGCACTCGTCAATGATCGCCTTGTGGAGGATATGAATCCGCTCGCACGGATTGTTCCGCAGCGTCTCGAAGAAGAAGGTCTTGTCGTCGCCATGCCACTCGCGGTAGTTGTCTAGCGCATCGCAGTTCGGACACTCGCACCGCTTGTAGCCGTCCGATTGGGCAAGCTGCGCCCACTCATATCCCTCGTCGAACTTCTTCCGAATCTCCCGCAACAGAATGGCCTTGACGTCCGGATTAGTCGTGCACAGATGGTTCCACCGATCACCCACGCGCTTGCCGTTAATCATGGCAAAGTATTCCGGGTGTTCCGCGAAATACGTCGTGTAGGGGACCCAGACGGGCCATGTGTGCCCGCCCGCGGTGTAGGCCACAATCGCCGTGCGGAAGTTATTGGCAAAAGACGCCGGCGTCCCGGTGCCGTAGAGATACCGACCGTGGCCGTAAGCAAAGACCGGTGTGATCGTCCTGTTCAGATCGTCCGGAACGCTGATGTCCTTCTTCTCCGGGACCATCTCCCCCTCGGGCGACGGGATGAACCACTTGCAGCCGACGAACTCTTCGAGAAACATCGCCGCCGCCTTGCACGTCCCCTTCGCGCCGAGGTAGTCGCGCTTCTCGGGACCGAAGGTATCCCGACCGATCAGGAAGAGTGTATTCCCCTTCACAACGAGTCTGCACCCGTCCCACTTCAGGTCGTCCGTCGCGATCCCCGCCGACTGGGCCAGCGGCGTGTGGCCGACGGAGATGATGTTCCCGTCCGTGGCCTCGCCCGCCGCGACGATCTTCAGTTCGGCGCCGGTGGATTTCTTGACATAGTCGCGCACCCACTCCGCGGCCATCGTTGTCCACTTCTTCTCGTTCGCCTGATCCTCCTTGAACGCCGGGACGACGATCGTCGCCTTCGGCTGCCCGTCCTTCACAATGTCCAGCCCATGCGCAATCATCGGACACACCACCACCGCAACGGCGAGAAATGTCCTCATCGCAATCCTCCCTCCTATCTTCAAGCGAAAGCCCTCTCGTCTCCTTCGCATCGTTCACAGAAGCAAGTTTCCACACGGCATTCTATCCCTTGACAAATGCAAACGCAAGGCGGTAATCTCGATCATCCAAACATTATTGCCCAAAAGGAGAATGCCCCATGCGTCCAAGAGTGTTCGCCCTCGTCCTGTTTGTGATGGTTGTCGCCGGCTGCTCGGGGGACAAATCGGCGCAGATTGAAAAACACTTGTCCGACCTCCAAAGCGACGACGCGGTGACGCGCCGCGAGGCGGTGATCGCCCTCGGCGACATGGGCGCCGACGCCGCCCCCGCTGTTCTCGCGTTGAGCCGGATGCTGAACGACAAGAACGACGACATCCGCGTCGCCGTCTGCCAGGCGCTCGGCAAGATCGGTCCCGACGCCGGCCCGGCGCTGAAGGCGCTGGAGAAGGCGCAGAAGGGCGACCCGGACGATTCGGTCAAGGCCGCCGCAGCCGAGGCAATTCAGAAGATCAAAGGCAAATGATTTTCGATTTGCGATTGCCGATTTGCGATTTGGACAACAAGATGGGGAACGCTCAGCCGCCGCCTCCAATCAACTGCGCGATGTTGCCGCCGAGGATCTTCTGGGTATCTTCCTCCTTCAATCCCCAGCCGCGAATCCATTCGACGTCATCGCGGATAATCTGCACGTCGTTGTAGGGATAGTCGGCCCCGTAGATGAGCCGGCTGGGGCCAATGGTCCGCAGCAGCGTCTTGATCCGCTCCCGCGATAGATGCCATGCCACCGATTCCCGCCGGGTCTGCGCCAGCTCCGCGTAACAGTTCCGGTTGTTCTGCAGCACCGCCAACGCCTGGTCGAAGAACGCTGTGCCGCCGACATGACCGATGATGATCGGCAGATTGGGATGCGCCTGGGCCACGTCGTCGAGCAGGATCGGTTCGTATTTGCGAATGAACCAGCCATGGACGCCGGTGTGAAACTGAATGGGGATGCCCATCTCCTCGGCCACGGAGTAGAAATCGTCAATCTCCGGATCGTTGATCTGCGCCTTGAAGATCGGCGGATGGAACTTCGCCCCGCGAAAGCCACGCTTGACGTGCGCGCGGAGCTTTTCCGCCGCGCCCTCGTCCTTCGGGTTGATCGTCGCGTAGCCGATGAGGTCCGGTTCGTCCTCGATCGCCTCGTGCAGCCATTCGTTGGGATCGGCCTTCATCTGATAGTAAAACGGGGCAAAAGCAATCGCCTTCTCAAAGCCGAGTTCGGCCATCCACCTTTTCAACACAAGGATCGTGCCCCACGACGGTTCGTCCTTCTTGACGCCTTCCGGCATGACATGGCAGTGATTCAGGATCATTGTTCACTTCCTGTTCAACAACTTTTTCATTTCAGCGAATTCGTGCCTCGCCACGGCGACGGGGTCGTCGCCCCCGCTGGCCTCGCAAGAGAGATAGCCGTCGTAGCCGATCTTCTTCAGGCCCCGGAACAGCGGCAGGTGATCCACGTCGCCCTCGTTCAGCAGCGCCCGCTTGAACCGGCCCGCCTTGTAGTCGTGCGCCGCTGCGTCATCGGCCGCCGCGTGAACCATGTCCTTGATATGCACGTGGAAGATGCGGTCGCCGAGGACCTCGACCGAATCCTCGCCGTAGATATCCCCTGTAATATGAAGATTCCCGGCATCATGGATGACACCGAAGTTGGGCCGGTCCACGAGGTCAATGATCTTCCGCGCCATGGCGACAGTTTCGCAGTACTGGCCGAAATGAATCTCTGCGACGATCCGCGCATCATGCCTTGCCGCGCGGTCGCAAGCGGCGCCGAGCCAGTCGGCGACGATGCGCGCCTCGTCGTCCTTGTATGCGCTGTCCTTCAGGCGGCCGGCGGTGACCTTGAGCATCTTGCAGCCCATCGCGTCGCCGATGTCGAGGAACCGATCCACGGCGTCCAAGTCCTTCCGCCGTTGCTCGTCGCCGGCGAGGATCGGGCCGCCGAGCGTCGTGTAGATCAGGCAGATGGCCAGGCTATTCCCCCTCGCCATCCTGCCGATCTCCCGAGCCTGGTCGGGGGCACAGATGACATCAAGATGATTGCCGCCGAAGCCGACCATGATCTCGATGGCGTCGTACCCGATCTTGCCCGCCTCCTCCATCGCAACAGGCAGAGGGTGCGCCTTAAACATGCCGGAGAATATCGCAATCTTCATCGGTTCACCTCTTCTAATAAGATTGGCTCACGCATCAGCGATCTTCTGAATATCAAGCACCGCCGGACGCCGCGGATCGGGCATCGGGCCAAGGATCGGCTCAAAGTATTTGATCCCCGCCTTCGTGATGCAGAACTTCTTTGGATCGAAGAACCGCTTGTCCATCTTCCGCGGCACGAGACTCCCGTCCGGCTTCTTCGGCAAGGTATCGAAGGGGACGGACGTGGCCACGAGCTTGTCTCCCTTGCGAACGAGACACGCCATACGATCGCTCGCGCCTTCGTCTATGTCCTCGACGGCTTTCTTGCCGAGGGCGATGGCATTGTCCCGGTCCACCGCCGAGGGCGCGCCGCACCGCCAGAGGTAGCTCGGGATCACCGCGTTGAAGTTGCGCGTCTTCAGTTTATCGCCAAGCGAGTCCTTCAACCGCTGGGCCACGAACTCCGCCACGCCGCCGAGCTTCTTGTGGCCGAAGGCGTCCACGTTCGATTCGTCTTCGTGAAGGATTTTTCCATCGGGTCCGACTGCCCCCTCGGAGACGGCGATGACAACCTCCTTGCTCCGCTCATATCGTTCGAGCACCTTCTCCTCCAGTTCCTTCATCACGAGGGGGTACTCCGGCACGATGATGAGATCGGCATGGCCATAGGCTGAGGCAAGGCCCAGCCAGCCGGCGCTCATCCCCATCGCCTCGAGGATCATGATTCGATCATGGGAGTAGGCCGTCGTGCGCACGCCGTTGGCCATGCTGGTGAACTCGGCGACGCGGGCCGCGGCTGTGGCGAAGCCGGGCGTATAGTAATTGATTATTTTGTCGTAACTTACGACCTTTCCTTCCGGCGCGTTCGTGCCCACGTCGTTGTCAATCGTCTTCGTGATTGCGACGCTTCGCACGCCCTTGAGATGGCCGACGACGCTCAGCGTGTCGTCGCCGCCGATGGGAATGAAGCCATCAATCTTCAGTCGCTTGATGTTCCTCACCGCCTGCTCGTAGCCGCTCTCGATCTTGCCGAGCTTGGTTCGCGAGGTCTTGAGGATCGTGCCGCCGAGATCCGGGGCGATCATATCGCTGTTGATGACCGCGTACTCGCCCGCGTCCAGGACCCCGGCCCAACCGCGGATGAACCCAACCACCTCATAGCCCAGTTCCTCCGCCTTCAGGCAGATGCCTTTGATCGTGGGATTCAGCGCGCTGGTGTCGCCGCCGCCCGTCAAAACTCCGATTCGTTTCATGGTTCAACTCCTACATCCCAAGTGCAACACGAAGTTCTTCGTGATCTTTCGCATAATCCACTACTTCTTTTCCGGCATGGAACGCTTCGACCGCCTGGAGCATGGCGTCCACCCCAGCCTTGATCCCCATGGGGTGTTTCAGGATGCTCGTGCCGGCAAGGCCCATGAAGTTTGCGCCGAATGCCTTCAACTGATCCACGATGTTTCCGGCCCCCAGGCCGCCTGCCGTCACGACGACCATGTCCCTGACGTCGTCCATCGGCTCGTTCATTACTTCGTAAAGGCGAATCAGCATCTCGGGGCAGAGCGACGCCACATGGCACTCGCGCTGGTTCATCACGCCGGTCTGGAAGTAGTCGCCTCCCGCCAGGCGGAGGAGCTTGACCATCACCACATCGTCCACGCGCCTCGGTCCTGTGGACCAACCGGACCGCCCGCCCGAGTGGGCATAGATCGGTACGTTGATCTCCGGGTCCTCGGCAAGCATCTGCAGCGTGCCCATGCCCTGAACAATGGGATTGAACATCAACCCGCTCGCCCCCCACTCGATGACCTGCTTGCAGAAATCACTGATCCGATCGGGCCGGGCGACGATGTGCGGGGCATAGATCGTCTTCATGCCGGTCTTCCGCTCCGCATCGTTCAACTTCTCAACGACGAGTTTGATCTTCTTCTCGGCGCGGCAATAGTCGGGACCGAACATCTTCTCGTCATCCTTGATGAAGCGGCATCCGCCGAGCGCAGCCTCGTAACATTTCCGTGCCACCTCTTTCGGCGTCAGGCCGGCGCAAGGTTTGACGATGGTCCCGATGATCGGCCGGTCATCGGCGAGCTTTAGAATCTTGCGCGTGCCCTTGATGCCGAACTTCGGGCCGCTGAACTTTTTCAGCAACCGTTTCGGTAGTTCGAAATCGAGGAACGCCACATTTTCGTAATAGACAAATTCCAGGATCGGCCCGCCGATGGTGAGCATCATGAACTGATAGAGGATATCCGAGTCAAGATCAATGTTGTAAAGCGGCGATCGGACATGGATTACGCCTTCGTTCTGCCCGTATCTTTCCACCCGAAAGCAATCGGCCTGGGCGCGGTTGAAGACGTCGGTCGGTTTGCCTTTGTCAATCCACTTGCCGGTCGTCTCATCGCGCGCGATCTCCTTCGCCACCTCGACCAGGTCGCCCTTGGTCTTGATATAGTAGGTCAGCGAGATGGACTCGGCTGGATTATGGCGCGAGTCGAGATCAATGACCTCGACGGGTTCGCGACCGAGTGTTTCTCTTCCTGCATACTTCTCCACAACTCACTCCTTTTCCTGTTTCGACTCCTGCCCTTCCTCGCCCTCGTGTGATGGTTCCCGCTCTTCGTCTTTGCGCGAACTGCGCTTGATGCAAACAACAACGACAACCATGAAGGCGAAACAGAGCAGCAGAAGGACTATCGGGACAATTGGCCATGGAGTGACCAGCCATGTATAACCGGCCTCACTCGGCAGTTCAAGCGTCTGGAATCCTTTGTAGACGACGCCCCCCTGCGAGAAGTTGTAGAAGCCGAATCGTCCCGTCGTGTAGGCGGCGTCGCGGAACGCCTTGTCGTAGATCACCCGGTCGCCGTCCTTGACGACGATGCGAAAATTGCCGGGGTGGAAGTCCAGTTGAAAGTGATAAGGCTTCTGGACGGTCCAGCCCTCTGTCGGCTCATGGTGGAGGAGCTTCACCTTCCCCGCCACGCCCTGCGTGTGCCAGAGATCTTTCCCATCGAAGGGCTTACCCGGTTCGAGCTTCCCTGCATAAGGCGCGTCCACCACCTTGACACACATGCCTTGCTCGGCGCGGCCGACCTTCGGGTCGTCCTGCGCCTTGCCCTTCCAGTCGAACAGATAGAACCGCCCCGGATTCTGATACGCAAACACGAACCCAATAAAATCGTCGTCGCCTGAATCGGTCACGAGCCATGTTCCCGATATGGACGTGTCAAGAAGATCTCGATCGCTGATGAAGATCGAGGGGTCGGCGTTCACCGTCTGTGTGACGGACAGCTTGTCGTCGCTCAGCGTCCAATTGGCCGTCGGCTGCTGATTGTCGGGATAGATGTAGTTGATCGCAGTCCATTTCGTCAAGTCAACCGGCCCTTGGCCAAATCGCTTTTGTTCCTCCCGGCACCCGGCGAATGCCAGGCCAAGAATCAACGCGACGCAGATGCCCGTTGCGCCGTAGCATAGTCTCGATCTGCCCATCATGGTTTTTCCTTTATCTCACTCAATTTCCCGAACCCAAGAATCACAGCGGTTCCCTTCTTCAGCAACAAGATTGACTGCCCGGCGGGGAAATCCCTGAAATAGATGTCCCGCGCGATCCCGTCGGTCTGCTTGTAGGCCCCCTTCTTGTATAGCGTGAACTCCGGGTGCGCCTCCTCCCAGCTCTGCTCGCCGGGTTTGCCAAACACAACGTATAGCCTCGCCGGCTCATCCAGCTTGAACGGGACAGCATAGTCCCCCAAGAGGGCGCGAAAACTCGAAAGCTGGATGCCCAGAAGCCCCTCCAGCTCCTTCGGCATCGCCAGGATGATCGAACTGTTGTCGGTGTAGGCGCTTCGGCCGAATTTGGGCGAATAGATGCCGAACTCCGCTGGCACGGTTAGGAACGACTCCTTCACCACATTGTAATTTTCCTCGCCCCCGATCAGCAGGAATGGGCGATCCGCCCGCTTCTCCTTCGATGTCAACTTCCGAAAACCGAGGATCACCCCGCTCCCCTGGGCGAACGCAAAGGAGTGCTCCCCCGCCGGGTAGTCCCGGCAGCAGATGTCGAGGGTGGATCGCCCGACCTTCACCTGCAGCTCCGGCAGGGGGACCCATCCCGGTTGGCGCGTGCACCAGCCCCGCATCTCGCGCCCGCCGAACCCGACAAACATCCGCGCCGGCGCGTCGAGTCTGAACCGCGCCACGATCCCGCCGCCCTGGTAGAGCGAGGCCGCCCGCGCCGCCTTCATCGGAAGCCGAACGCCGACCAGCCCCTTCAGGTCCACCGACATGGCTTCGATCTTAAGATCGCTGTCGGTGAAGGGGCGCTGCCCGGCCGCCGCTTCATAGGTTTCCATACCTTCCTCAAAGGATATGAAATCGCGCTTCACCCACGCCGGTTCCCAACTCTGGATGACATAGTACGGTGTGCGTTCAAGGAAGTCCGGATGGACCGTCGCATTGCCGTTCGCATCGGCGGCCTCGAAGCGGTAGAGCAACCCCTCCGGCGTGAGGGGAACCTCGGCCTCATACGCTTCGCCGGACTTCTTCATGGCGACGCCCGTCCACTCATAGTAGGACGGCATCGGCCTGTAAAAAGCCGTGACGGAAGCGACGGATTCGCCGTCGCTTACGCGGGCGGCAAGTTTCACCTTGCCTCCGCGCGTTCGCTCGTCCAGGACGACGGGGCTGATGACGGGCCTGCTGCGGTCGGCGGAAACGGTCACCCGCTGCGGCTCGTTGGGCCCCTTGTCGGGACACTGTGTCTTTGCCTTCTCCTGGCCGACCTCAATGTAGTACTCGACCACACCCGGCGCAGCGGCCTCCGCCGGGATAAACGCGGCGGACATGTATCGGTCGGGCCGCTGAGTCATGGGCGTCTTCTTGAATTCCTTTTCCCCCGACCGCCGGTAGTAGAGCCACGCGGGCGCATCCCTGACAGGCGTGGCCACCGTCGCGGATATCCATATCGGCGAATGTGGGGGCGCCCGGTGGACGGGCAGATGCCCGATGTCCGGCGGATGCTGGGCCATGCGCCGCTCCATCTCCTTGTGCCGGCGCGCCATCTCATCGCGGCTGGGTTCGCCGTGTTCCCGAAGCTCCTTCACCAAGTCCCTGATCTCGCCGCCAAATTTCGATTGAAGCGCCCCCTCAAACTCCTCGCGCACGCGCTGGATCGTCTCCAAGTCGCCTGTCAGATGTCGCCCCTCCTCCTCCCACGTGAAGTGCGCCGTGCACATCCGAAGCCGCTCGATGAGCGGGCGATATTGCCGCATCGTCGCGTCGGTCAGGTCATCCCACGCATCAATCGCACGCCGCGCGTAGGCGTCCGCGTCGCCGAGAAGGGCGTAGTGCCGCGTCCGGCGGTAGAGTTCCAGGGCCACGGCGGCCCGCGTCTTCTCCGCGTAATACACGGCCAGGCCGCGCAGCGCCTCGACGTCCATGCGGATGGCGCGGAACTCGTCCTTCGAATGTGTAACAGCCTTGTCCGCCTTCTCGATATGCTCCAGGGCGGAAAGGGAAATCTCCGAGAGCCGCTGGGCCGCGTCCAACGGCCCGAACTTCCCGTTCGCGTTCCCCTTCACCGCCGCATCGGCGTACTCCCGAATCGAGGCCATGACAGTGTCGTCCAGGACGCCGACCTTCGAGAATTCCAGGATATCGCCGCGCCAGTCCACCCGAACATTGCCCTCCGCCAGCCGTCGGCTTCGGTGGTCGTCGCCTGTCTCCATCTCGGGGGCCATGCGCCGCCGATCCGCGCCGAGACAGTGCACGGCGTAGATCAAGGGAACCACCCGGCTGCCGAGGGCCACGGCGCGATAGACATCCTCCCCCGCCTCCTCGCCGAAGCGCTCTCGGAAGGCATTGATCCACACCAGTTCCGGCGCGCCGGGGTCGTAGGCGGTGCGGCCCCAGACCATGTGCCAGAACCAGTTGCGCTCGAAGTCCCACGTGAAGTACGGCTGGGGGAATGTGTCACGGTTGAGGAAGTAATTTGTCCGAGGGTAGAAGGCCGTCATCGTTTCGATCGAACAACCCGCCGCCTGGCCGAATGCGCACGATTGCACGCATCGCCGCGCAAAGTCCGGATCGCCCCAGTGGAATATGCGCTGCGTACCGTTGGCCATGACCTGATAGATGATTTCGTAATTGCGGGGGTAGTTGGTGTAGGCTTGATAGGCGCAGCTCCCCCATTCGCTGATCCGATTGCTCGCCACGACATAGGGCAGGCCGAGGTGCTCGCCGGTGTATTTGGTTTCCACGAAAAAGCGGCCGGCATGTTCCCTGGCCAGTTCCATGATCTCCTGGCGCGGGACAAACCATGTCCGCGTGTAGAGATGGATGTCTTTCTTGCTCTCGGTCGCGCCGGCCAGGACGCCTTGTCTGTAGAAGTCCGGGCCTTGGCCCGATTCACCGATGCGAAACCCGAACATAGCGAGGTCCGGACATGCCTTCAGGATCTTGGCCGCGCACTCCCGGTAGTACTCGGTCAGTCTCCCGGCAGGAACATTCACCCCCCCCGCGGGATAATTCATGAACCCCACGCGGATGCCGCGATCTTTCGCTATTGCGACGATTTGTTTGAGCATGGCAAGGTTCTTGTCCGGATCCACCCCGGCGGGCGTCGCCCCCGGGAATGTGTCGCTGCGGATCAGATAAGGGAAGGCATTGGGATAATCCGTTGTCATAACATCATAACAGGCATGGATATCCATGAAATTGAACCGACAGCGCGCCAGGAGGTCAATGTAACGCCTCCAGTAGTCGGCGGAGTGAAATTCCGAGTCCGGCGACTCCATTGACTGCTTCAGGAGAAAGAAGTTGACGCCGCGAACCCGGAGGAATGGGGAGCGGGATCGTTCCTCGATGGCCGCATCCACATCGGCCAGCGATCGGGCGCGGGAAATCTGCTCCGCTACGTCGAGCGCGGCATACATGGTCCCGGCTGTGTCGCGGCCCAGGGCCTGGACCAGACACGAATCATGTCCGCCCATCTTCAGATGGCTTTTCAGGAGGGCGTACGACTCCGCTCGGTCGGGAACAGTCGGGTCCCCGGCGCCGGCGACATGCAGCGCGATGCTGACGCGGCCCCCGATCCCCGACTCGAGGACGCGATAGGGGATCCTCCTGCGCTTCAGCGCCGCCGCAATCTCCGACGCCCCGAAGCGAATCGGCGCGGGGGCGTCCTTGTCCACAAAGATCGCCACGTCCTCGCACCCCATCGCAAGGAGCGTCGCTCCCAACAGGATGGCTTTCCAGAACCGACCACCCAACACGAATGGATCCTCCTTAGGCTGACCTCCCGGAGGTTCGGAACCTTCGGGAGGTCGAAACCTTAGACAGAATACTCGGAGACGGGGAGGGCTTCAATCAAAATTTCCTTGCGCCGACCAGCGAATCATGCTATCTGTATGACGAGTAAGAAATTGAACCATCTCATCCCATCCGAGTAACCTTCACAGAATGCCCATCATGCGCGGTTCGATTCAGGCATTTCTCGCCGTGATCACTTGCCTCAGCGCCTTGTCTCGCACCGAGGCCAAGGACAAAAGCCAGACCACCATCCTGCGCGACGACCAATACGTTTGCGTAGTCGGCAAGAAGGGCGGGGAACTCCGCTTCACGCTCAACTGCCGACGCCACAGCGATCTGCCGACCGGCGTATCCTTCGATGTCATCGAGCCCGACAGCGAGGTCTTGGGCCGCGGGATGGCTCCGCTCGCCCGGAAAGAGAATTTTTCATACACGCTCCGCAAGGACGGCATGCACGTCATCGCTTTGCGATGCCGAGGCAACACATATGACATCCAGACCGGCCAGACGCCGGCAGCCCACCTCGCGTCGAAGGCGCGCCCGCTTCACATCTGCGGCGGCTGCCGCAGGCTCCACTTCTTCGTCCCGAAGTCGGTTCAGGAGTTTTCGATCTACGTCCACGCCGGTACGCCGAAAGAAGGGGCGCGCGTGACGATTCACGACGCCGACGGCAAGATCGTTCATCAAGAAGAAGGCGATTACGACAAAGCGACGGAGATCAAGGTCCAAGTCCCCAGTGGAGCCAACGACCGGACCTGGTCGGTCATGTTTGAAGACCCTGTGGATGAAAAATCGGTCCTCGACGATCTGCTTGTCCACCTGAGTCTGAACGTCAAACCATTTCTTGTTGAGCAAGAGGGATGGGCCACCCTCTTTGTCAAGGAGTAGCATGAAGGCGCGGCGGATTGCAGGTACGTTGGTGGCAGTCGCGCTGCTCCTCTGCCGCGCCGCGGCAGGCGAGGAACGGCCGATCACATTCCTGCGCCATCTGCGCGCCCCGGACCTCGACGATCCGTCCTATCTGAAGGAAATCAGGAACCGTCGGCCGGACTTCCTGCTCCTCGGCAGGGCGGTCCCCTTCGACAACGCCCTGGGGCCGACCTCCCTCATGGCCGGAGGCGACAGCGCGGCCAGGGACATCAAAGACGCCGCCCTGCTGAAACCGAAGGACCTCGAGGAGCGCGTCAAGTTCCTCCGTCGGCTGAACGTGGTCCTCCGCGAATCGGGCGTCAAGACCATCCTCCCCTACACATCTGCCATCTCCCTGATCGGCGAGGCGGAGAAACCGACAGGCTTCTTTGAATTCTACCGTCGCTGGCATGAGTACCCCGGCCTCGGCCAGCGGCCCACCCCCTCCCCCGATGCATGGTTCGCCGTGGATACGCTCGACAATCCCCTCCCCGTCGGCGATGCGCTCGACCCCGACTACCTCCGCCCCATGAAGCGCTACGCCGCCTGCCCGGCTAATCCCGGATGGCGCGCCTGGATGCAGCAGGTCGTCCGCGCCTGCGTCGAGTGCGGATACGACGGGGCTTACGTGGACCACTGCGACATAAAGCCATGCTGCTGCGCACAGTGCCAGGAGAAGTTCCATTCCTACCTATCCGCAAAGTACCAACCGGAAGAATACAAAAAACTCCACGGCCAGGGCCTTGACGCCATTCGCCTCAGCGAGGATGAGGAGACGTTCGCGGGCGTCGAAACGATGCTCTTCAGGCAGTTAATGCTGAAGGAACTCCTGGGGGCGATGCGGGAAATCGGCGGCCAACAGAAGGCCCGACTCGCCCTCAAAGGCATCGGCCTCTGGCAGATGGAGCAGTTCGCGGACGTGGGGGAATTCTTTGCCTTCGACGCCGTAGGGCAGGGGCAGACGTTCAACATCCCGGGGGCGCGCGACACGGAGATCATCAACGGCATCTGTGATCGGCAGAGCTTCACCAACATCATCCCCTACAAGTGCGCCGCCGCGCTTGCCCAAAAATCGCAACTGATGATTGACATGCATACGAACGATGCGATCACCCATGAACTTGGCTTCGCCGAGGCGCTCGCCTTCGGCGCGCCGCCGATCTTTGGAGGATCAATGACAACCGCCGACTCGGCCGCTTCGGCGAAGTATCGCGACTTCCTGACTCGCCACGCCGAGCTCTTTGCCGACGCCTCGCCCTATGCCCAGGTGGGGATCGTTTTCTTCGGGCAACACGCTTGCTATCCCCGGGGTATACGCCATGTGGAGCAGGCCCTGTTCGTGATGGAGCGCCTTGCCGCGCACCGCGTACCCTTTGAGGTCATCGTCGAGGGCAACTGCAACCCGGGTGCGCTGTCCGCTTATCGGGCTGTCATTCTCCCAGCCCTCCGGTACGCCAGCGACGCGCAGGTGTTGACGTTTCAGAACTATGTGGAGCAAGGAGGAACGCTCGTTGTCTCCGAGGACGGCTTCCGATACAATGGAGGATACATTGAGCGCGAGAAGACCTGGCTCGAACGCGCCATCAACCGGCCGGAGAATCGAAAAGAGGACATCCTCCATGCGCCTGTGAAAAAGGGATGGATTGTCCATACGCCGAGATTCTTCGACGATGACGCCCTTGCCCAGGGCATCCGACGCGGGATCGAGGCCGGCCCCCTCCAGGTGATCGGACGCGGCGCATGGCACGTGCGGGTGAACACGCGGATGAGGCGGTCGGAGCACGCGGGGGATATTCTGATCCACTTTGTTAACTACAATGTCTGCCCCCGGCGGGGCGCAAAGGCCGTCATGCCTGAGCGGGATGTCTTTTGCTCCGTCCGGTTCCCAAGGGAGTGGAGCGTATTCTCCGTGACGGCCCACAGCCCGGACGTCCCGGTGGCGAAACAGATCGAGTTCTCCCAGGATGCCGAGAACGGCGTACTTCGATTCAACCTCCCGGAAGTGAGGGTTTACACAGTGGTGCGCGTCTCCTGTCGCATCACAGGATAAGGAAAGCGATATAGAATTATGAAAAAACGAAAGATATGCGTCGTCGGTCTCGGATATGTCGGGTTGCCGTTGGTCGTGGAATTCGGCAAGCGCGGGCCGGCGGTGGGATTTGACAGCAACGCCAAGCGCGTGACCGATCTCCGAAAGGGCCTCGACGCCAACAGTGAAGTCCCCGCTCTGGAGCTTCGGCGGTCCGACATCTTATTCACCACCGACCCGAACGAGATCGGCAGGTGCAACTTCGTCATCGTCTGCGTCCCCACGCCGGTGGACAAACACAAGATCCCCGACCTGGGGCATGTCCGGTCGGCAAGCGAGATCGTGGGCAGGCACATGTCGAAGGGAACGATCGTTGTCTTCGAGTCCACCGTATATCCCGGCGTGACAGAGGAAATCTGCGCGCCGATTCTGGAGCGCACCTCGGAACTCCGATGCGGGCGCGACTTCAAGATCGGCTACAGCCCCGAGCGCGTCAACCCCGGCGACAAAGAGCACACCATTTCGAGGATCACCAAGGTCGTGTCGGGCATGGACAAGACGACGCTGGACGAGGTGGCCCGCGTCTATTCCTCCATCGTCAAGGCGGGGGTCTACAAGGCCCCGTCCATCAAGACCGCCGAGGCGGCGAAGGTGATCGAGAATATCCAGCGCGACCTGAACATCGCGCTCATGAACGAGCTGTCGCTGATCTTCGAGAAGCTGGGCTTGAGGACCTCCGAGGTCCTTGCCGCGGCGGCGACGAAGTGGAATTTCCACCGCTACTACCCCGGCCTCGTCGGCGGCCACTGCATCGGCGTAGATCCTTACTACTTGACTCATAAGGCCTTGGAACTCGGCTACCACCCGCGGGTCATCCTCGCCGGACGCGAGATCAACGACAACATGTCCCGCCACATCGTCGAACTTGCCGTCCGGGGGCTGAACCAGGCCGGTAAGGTCCTCAAAACATCGAAGGCCCTCGTCATGGGGGTCACGTTCAAGGAAAACGTCGCCGACACGCGCAACTCGAAGATCGCCGATGTGATCACGGGCCTGCAGGAGTTCCACATCAAGACCGTCGCGTTCGATCCCCTGCTGGCGGGGCATGAGGGGCTGGAGTTCGACGCGCCGCTGGCCACGCGATTCGAGGACGTCGGCAGGGGCTACGACGTCGTCATCGTCGGCGCGCCCCATCGCGTGTTCAAGAAAATCCCCCTCGGCAAGTTGAAGGCGCGCATGAGGAGCCGGCCCGTGCTGGTGGACATCCGGGAATCCTACGACCGCAAACAGGCCGAGAGGCTGGGCATCGCCTACTTCAGCCTTTGAGGAACTCGACGGTCCGGTCGGTGCACTCCTTCTCCCACTCCACCGACGAGAAGTTGTGGTTGGCCCCCTCGACCACGTGGAAGCGGAGGTCGAGGCCCTTCTCCCTGCCGAACTCTTCGAAGTGCTTCCGCGCCTCGCCGCCCTCCGGGTCGGCCCCGCCGTAGAGGAACAGCGCCTTCCCCCTGTACTGGGCGAAGGCGGCCATGATGTCTCGCGCGGAATCCTTCGGATTCCGCCCGTCCACCTCGGGCGCGGCCATGTGGCCGAAGAGGACCTTCTTGATCATGCCAAACTGGATCGCGCCGCGGAGGAGCTTCCTCCAGGTCTCGAGGCGGAAGAGCTTCTTGAAATACTCCTTTGCGAATGATCCCGTGCGCTTCACCTTGATCGCCACCATCTTCTGCTGCTCCGGCTGGAAGGGCAGGGTGGAACAGGGGATCAGTAGGGCGATGTCGTCGCGGAGCGTCGCCGCGCCGATGACCACGTTCCCCCCGGAGCACAGGCCCCAGACGGCGATGCGCGACGGCGGGAGGCGCTGCTTCACAAAATCCACCGCCGCGCATGTGTCGGCGATCATGCCGTCCAAGTCGTTGGCGTGGAAATCCCCCTCGCTGTCGCCCCGTCCCCGGAGATCGAACCGGAACGCCGCCATGCCCTCCGCGACCAGACGGCGGGCGACGTTCACCAGAATCCGGTTCGGCCCCACCCGGCAGCCGGTCCAACCGTGCACCAGAACAACGGCGCACGCCGCGCCGCCCGCATCGGGCGCGTGCAGGACGCCGTAAATCTTCTGGCCGTCATTCAAGAATGAAACCGGCTCTTCCATGTGTTACCCACCCAGCCAGTCGCAGACGCAGGCAATCAGCTCGCTGCACTCCAGGAACTCGATCCGACTCCAGAACGGCGGCAGCACAAGCGGCGCGACCGTCGCCGCTGCCCCGATCTTCTCATACGCCTCCCGCAGCGATTCCATCTCCGGCCTAACCGTCGCATTCGGCGCGGCCTGAACGATAAGCACGCGACCGGAGAACGCGCCGATCTGCTTGTTCAAATCAATCTCGATCAACTGCTTGTAGAGGGCGCCGGTGATGACGAACCCGTCCAGGTCAATCTCCCCCTCCCCGCCCTCCAACTGTTTGACGATGTCGGCGCGTTTGCCTCCGCTCTTGCCCTTCATCATCATCTCGCGGATCATCTTGCGCTTGAGGTCGCCCGCGAAGGCGCTCCTACCCTGGGGGACCGGCTGGATAAGGATCAGGGGATCAACGCCGCCGAGCGCGCCCGCCACCCGCCCCGCCATCGCCCCGCCGAGACGCAGGCCGAGCAGACCCACCGCGGGAGGGGAAAGTCTCGCCTTGATGAATGGAACGGCGGCCCGGATGTCCGCCTCGAAGATCGCGATCGTCGCGTCGCGCAGCTCCCCCGCGCTGTCCCCGCATCCCATGTAGTCGAACCGCAGGACGCCCCAGCCCCGCCGGGCCATCTCCCGCGCAAGGAGGACGAGAACCCGGTGGGAACACTTCCGCTCCTCCCCGAAGGCGTTGCAGAAGACGACGCCCGCCTTGACCTCGCCCTCGGGGATGTGCAGCATCCCCAGCAGGCGTTTGCCGCCGCCGTCGAAGGTGACCTGTTCTTCCGTCACGACTTCCCCGTCTTCTCGCGCACAAAATCGGCGATGGATTTCACGGTCTTGAAGACCTCGATGTCGAACTCCTCGTCCTCGAACGAGATGCCGTAGACCTCTTCCAGCCCGACGGCGATCTCCAGGAGCTGCACCGAGTCTATGTCCAGCTTCTCCATGAGCGGTTCCTCGTCCGGGATGTCGCCCGGCTTGATTTTCAGGAACAGCCTCTCCACGATCATCTGCTTGACGGCGTCTTCGACGGAGCTTGCCTCACCCATGCGATTCCTTTCCGGTTATCTCACCCTTCGGCCGTGCAACGACGGCATCTCGATCTTCTTCCACTTCGTTTCGGAGTCCGGCGGCCCGTCCTCCCTTTCAAACATGTGACGCCACCGCTCCTTGAACAACATCCCGTGTTTGATGATCAGATACGTATTCGGCAGCGACGGCGTGCCGTCGGACGTGATGCTCTCCCAATGGTGAATCTCCGCGCTCGGCGTATAGACCACCCGATACCCCCGGCTCCGGGCGCGGTAGCAAAAGTCGAAGTCCTCGAACTCGATCGGGTTGAACGCCTCATCCAATTCCCCGATCTCGTCGTAGAGCGATTTTGGAAACATGAAGCACGCGCTGATGAGGCACTGCACGTCCTTCTGCACGTTGAATTCGGGGGTCTCCCTCGGCCGGCCCCGGCCGCGGAACTGCACCCGCCCCGTCCGCGAGATCGCCGCGCCCGCGCATTGAATCCAGTGCGGCTCGAAGGGATACGTGATCTTCGGCCCGACGATCTTGATCGCCCGATCGCTGTCCAGCACCCCGCGCAGGCGGACGAGCCAGTCCGTATCCTTCACCATCGTGTCGTTGTCGAGGAAGACGGTGTACCGGCCCTCCGCCGCGGCGACGCCCTCGTTGCGCCCCGTGCAGCAGCCAACGTTCTTCCCCTTCGCAATGACCCGGAGGCGCGCCCTTGCGGCGCTGAACTTCAGCTTCATGGACTCCAGCAGCCCCAGCGTCCGGTCCCTGGAGCCATTGTCCACAACCACCACTTCGTAGTCAGCGCCCGTGGTTGTGAGGAGACTCGTCAGACATGCCTCGGTATAGTCGGCCTTGTCGCGGGACAGGATAACGATGCTGAATGTGGGCACTCGCATCACCGAAGTTTCGGACAGGTTGATCTCGGATCGTATCATCAAGTATTTCTATGGTAATGAAAGCCTGGCGGATATTCAATGGAAAACCGCGTGGACTGATGCGCCAAATTCTCTCGACAGTTGGCTGGGAAAGGATGTATAATTTGGTCTTCCATATGATTCATATATTCATACTTTGGTTATCCACGGGAAGGTCCCCATACATCAAATGAACGAGATACACATTGACAAGATTGCTGGTGAGCTTAAACTGCAAGTCCGTCAGGTGAAGGCGGTTGCCGAACTCTTCGCAGCCGAGGCCACCGTCGCTTTTATCGCTCGTTACCGCAAGGAAGCGACCGGCGGCGTGGACGAGGTGGTTGTCATCGCCATTCGTGATCGCCTCGAACAACTCGACGCCCTGGACAAGCGCCGGGCGACGATCCTCAAGTCCATCGAGGAACAAGGCAAGCTCAGCGATGATCTCAAGGCGAGCATCCTGGCTGCGGAGACCTTGAGCGCCCTCGAGGATATCTACCTGCCCTACCGCCCCAAGCGCCGGACGCGCGCCACCGTCGCGCAGGAGAGGGGCCTGGAGCCGCTGGCGAAGTTGCTCTTCGAACAGGGCGATGTTGATCCCGCCGCGGAAGCCGCGAAATACGTCAACCCGGAAAGGGAAGTCAACACACCCGACGACGCCCTCGCCGGGGCGCGCGACATCATCGCCGAGTGGGTCAACGAGGACCCGGAGGCGCGCGCTGAACTGCGCGACCTCTTCGCCAGGAAGGCCCTTGTCCGCAGCAAGGTCGTCGAGGGCAAGGAGACCGACGGCGCGAACTACAAGGACTACTTCGACTGGCAGGAGCCGTTGACCAAAATCCCTTCTCATCGCATGTTGGCCATTCGGCGCGGCGCAAAGGAGGGCTTCCTCGCCTACTCCATCCACCCAGACGAACAGGAGGCCCTCGCCATCCTGACCCGCCGATTTGTCAAAGCCGACAACGCCGCCGGCAGGCAGGTGAAGGCCGCCGTCGAGGACAGCTACAACCGGCTCCTCAATCTCTCCATGGAAACGGAGATGCGCGTCGAAAGCAAGAAGCGCGCCGACGAGGAGGCCATCCGCGTCTTCGCGGAGAATCTTCGCGTGCTGCTCCTGGCATCTCCCCTTGGGCAGAAGAACATCCTTGCCATTGACCCCGGACATCGCACGGGATGCAAGGTAGTCTGCCTCGACCGGCAGGGCAAGCTGCTCCACCACGACGCAATCTTTCCCCTTGAACCGCAGAACCAGAAGGAGGAGGCGGCCCAGAAGGTTCGCCAACTCGTCCAGCAGTTCGGCATCGAGGCCGTCGCCGTCGGCAACGGGACAGGCGGGCGCGAGGCCCACGCCTTCTGCCGGGGCCTCGAACTCGACAAGAACCTCCTGATCGAGATGGTCAACGAAAGCGGCGCGTCGGTTTACTCCGCCAGCAAGGCCGCTCGCGGGGAATTCCCCGATCAGGATGTCACCGTCCGCGGCGCTGTGTCCATCGGACGGCGGCTCATGGACCCCCTGGCCGAACTCGTGAAAATTGACCCCAAGTCCATAGGCGTGGGACAATACCAGCACGACGTGGATCAGAAGGACCTGCGTAAAGCCCTCGACGACGTGGTCACGAGCTGCGTCAACGCCGTCGGCGTGGAGGTCAACACCGCCAGCAAGCAGCTCCTCCGCTATGTGTCCGGCCTCGGACCGAAGCTCGCTGAAACCATCGTGGCCCATCGCAACGAGCACGGCGCGTTCCGATCAAGGACCCACCTGATGGACGTGCCCGGCATGGGACCGAAGACCTTCGAGCAGGCGGCCGGCTTTCTCCGAATCCGCGATGGCGAAAATCCGCTCGACGCCTCCGCCGTCCACCCGGAGAGCTACCCCATCGTGGAACGCATGGCCGCCGACATCGGCTGCGCGGTCGCCGACCTGATGCGGACCGGCGAACTGCGGGAGAAGATCCGGCTGGAGCAATATGTCACAGACACGGTCGGCATGCCCACGCTGACGGATATCGTCACGGAACTGGCCAAGCCCGGCCGCGATCCACGGAAGGAATTCGAGGCCATGACCTTCGCCGAGGGCGTGCGGGAGATCGGTGACCTCCAACCCGGGATGAAGCTGCCCGGGGTCGTCACCAACGTGACCAATTTTGGCGCGTTCGTGGATGTGGGAGTGCACCAGGACGGCTTGGTCCACATCAGCCAGCTTGCCGACCGATTCGTCAAGCGTCCGTCCGACGTGGTGAAGGTCGGGCAAAGGGTGGCGGTCACGGTGATCGAGGTGGACGCCGGGCGCACTCGCATCGCCCTATCCATGCGCCAGAACCCGGAACGCCCGCCGAAGGCGGAGCAGAGGACGCGCACCGAAGAAAAACCGCCCCCGCACGCGGAAGAAAGGCCGACGGAAGAGAGGCCGAAACGGCCTCGCAAACGCCGTCCACCGAAGAAGGCCCCCGAACCTGTGCAACCGGCGAAGGGCGGGCGTCCCGCAGGCTGGAACAATCCCATCGCAGGCTTCTTTAAGGACCGGAAGCAAGTGGAAAATTGACCGTTCGGACCATGGCAGTCATAGCGGGACCTTGATCCGCAATGGCAGGGCGCAGCAAGCAGGAAGGAGCGAATTATGGAACTGAAAGTCATTAAAGAAAACGAGACCGTCACCCATGTTGCCTTGGCGGGGCGGCTGGATATCGCCGGCGTTCAGGACGTCGAGGGCGCGTTCATTGACCGCATCGCCGCCCGGAGGAAACCGGTGCTCGTGGACATGAGCGAGGTGGCGTTCCTCACCTCCACCGGCATTAGTATGCTCATCAAAGCGGCGGAGATCATGAAAAGTTATGGCGCCAGGATGGCGCTTCTGAAACCACAGCCCCTCGTCGCCGACACGCTGCGGGCGGCGGGAATAGACCACATCATGGGCATGACCGATGATGAGGAAAAGGCGATGAATCTGCTTAAGGCGGTCAAATAAACGCCCTCGACCAATTCCAAGAGCGCTCCGATCCGTGTAGAAGATATTTATGACCGACGAACTTCATCTGACCATCAGAAACAACTTCGCTGAAATGGAGCGAGTAACCCGCGCGGTTCTGGCCGTGATCGAACGCCAAGCCCTTTCGCCGAAGGCCGCCTACGCCGTCGAGCTGGCCGTCGAGGAAATCATTACGAACGTTATGAAGTACGCCTACAACGATACGGCGCCCCACGACATCGACATCCGAATCAGGTTCGAATCCACGCACGTTCATCTGCACTTCGAAGACGATGGTCGGGAATTCGATCCGGTGGCGGCGCCCGAGCCCGACACCACCAAGCCCATCGAGGAACGAAAGATCGGAGGCATGGGCATCCACCTCGTGCGCGCCGTCGCCAGTTTCATTAACTACCGACGCGCAAACGGCAGAAACATTCTGGAGCTGAGCATCCGCCGCGATCTGACATGATCAGCGAGGCTCCCTTCAACCTGTTACAATAGGAACAGTGATCCAATGGCGCGTGCAGCAGATCTGGACGGCTTTCTCCCGAAGCGAATCTATGACAGCCATGCCCATGTTTACCGACAGGCCCATCTGAATCTGACCGAGCCGTTGCCCATGCTCAGCGACATCGCCGATGTGACCCTCGCCCTCTGGCGGGAACGCATCGGCGCACACGTAGGCGTGGACCGTCTGGTGGGCGGCCTTTTCTTCCCGCACCCGACGCCCCGATGCGACGTCGCCGCCGCGAACGAATGGCTTGCGAACCAACTCGAAGCGGATCCCATGAGCCGCGGCCTGATCCTCATCACGCCGCAGTGCGACCAGACGCGCGTGGCCGGGGCGCTTCAGCGCCGTCAGATCGTCGGTTTCAAGCCGTATCACTTTTTCAGCCCGGAAGCGAACACATTCGAGGCGGGCATCGGAACGTTCCTGCCCGAATGGGCATGGCGCATGGCTGACGACCGCCGCCTTATCATCATGCTGCACCTGGTCAAGCACCCGGCGCTCGCCGACCGGGCCAACCAGGAATACCTCCGCGCCCACTGCAAGCAGCACCCGAACGCCGCATTGATTCTGGCCCATGCGGCGCGAGGGTTTTGCCCGAGGAATTTGCAGGATGGGATCGCCGCCCTTGATGGATTGGACAACGTGTGGTTCGACACATCCGCCGTCTGCGAGGCGGCCCCGATCCTTACGATCCTTCAGCGCTTCGGGCCGCGCAGACTGCTATGGGGAAGCGATTTTCCCGTCTGCGAAATGACGGGCAAGTGCGTCTCCGTCGGCGACAGTTTCATCTGGCTCGACGAAAAGACCGTGAACTGGAACGCCCTCAAAACGCCCTGCACCCCCGCTACCGTCGGCCTGGAATCGCTCTCGGCGCTGAAGGACGCAACCGACGGCTTCGGTCTTAACGAGGACGACTTACAGGACATCTTCTGCCGAAATGCAAATCGGCTGCTCGGATTTGAACCGGTTGAAGAGGACCGAACGCATTCCCTATACACCCACGCCAAGACCCGCATCCCCGGCGGGACCCAGCTCCTGAGCAAGCGACCGGAGATGATGGCCCCGAACCAGTGGCCGGCCTACTTCCGCGAGGCCCGCGGCTGCGAGACGTGGGACCTCGACGGGCGGCGCTACTTCGACATGTCCACCAACGGCATCGGCGCATGTCTCCTTGGCTTCCGTGATCCCGACGTCACACGGGCCGTGCAGCGTCGGATCAGTCTCGGCTCGATGAGCACGCTGAACCCGCCGGAGGAAGTGGCGCTGGCCGACAAGCTCTGCGAACTTCATCCCTGGGCCGAGTGCGCCCGGTTCGCACGCACCGGCGGCGAGATCGCAGCCGTCGCCGTTCGCATCGCCCGGGCGACAACGAAGCGCTCCCTCGTAGCCGTCTGCGGCTACCACGGCTGGCACGACTGGTATCTGGCGGCGAACCTGGGCGAGACGGACGCCCTCGACGGCCACCTCCTACCCGGCCTCGATCCGGGGGGCGTGCCGAGGGAACTGGCCGGCACGACGATCACCTTCCGCTACAACGATTTCGACGCCTTCGCCGACCTGATGCGACGGCACGGCGACCGGCTTGCGGCGGTGGTCATGGAACCTCTCCGCCGCGACCCGCCCAAGCCGGGCTTCCTGGAACTGATCCGGCAGGAGACGCGCAAGCGCGGCGCGCTGTTGGTGATTGACGAGATCACCATCGGCTGGCGCCTGGCCCTCGGCGGCGCGCACCTTAGCTACGGTCTGGAGCCGGACCTTGCGATCTTCGCCAAGGCCCTCGGCAACGGCCATCCCATCGCCGCCGTGATCGGTACAAAGGCGGCCATGGAGGGCGCGCACACGTCGTTCATCAGCAGCACCTACTGGACGGAAAGCGTGGGGCCGGCGGCCGCGCTGGCGACGATCGAGAAGATGGAGCGGATCAATATCCCCGCGCACGTGAGGCGCGTCGGCGAAAAGGTGCTTGGATTTTGGAAGCTGCACGCGGCGAAGCACGGTCTCCCCGTCGTCACGGATGAGGCCCGTCCATGCCTCGCGCATTTCCACTTCGACCACGAGCTGTCGGAGGATCTCCGGACGCTTTACACGCAGCTCATGCTCGAACGTGGCTTCCTGGCGGGGGCGGGGCTTTACGCAACCTTGGCCCACACCGACGAGATTCTGGACCTCTACGGCGCGGCCATTGACGACGTGTTTTCCGAGATTGCGAAAACCTTGTCCGCGGGCAAGGTGAAGGACCGCCTTAGAGGCCCGGTAGCCCACGCCGGGTTCCGTCGGCTGGTGTAGTAGCGGTAGCAGCCGCTACATCGGATTGTCCCACGGCGCATAGTTCCAGTTCTGGAACAGGTTCATCGCCGCCCGGTCCACCGCCGGGTTCTGCGGCAGCATGAGCAGGGCATCGAGGCAGGTCCCCATGCCGGCCCCGATGGTCAGGCGATGCGCGCCCGCCGCCAGCTCGATATCCGGCAGCCGATACCACGACCAGTGGCCGTACTGCTCGCCATAGTGGGCAAACATCTTGGTGTGGGCGCTCTGCGGGCTGGTCCAGTCCGTGAACCCGATCATGGCGGTTGGCCGGAAGTTGCGCGCCTTGCCGCCGTCGAGGGACAGCGTCATGGCCGTGTTGCCGTTCTCCTCCCACCTGGCCCTGAACCACATGGCATACGTCCCGGCGGATGGTGCATTGAGATCGAACGCAAGTCGCCCGTCGCCGGCAAAGGCCACGATCTTTGCGCCGCTCGCCTCAGGCAGATCGGCGGGCTTCGCCTCTCCTGTGATCTCCGCAGCGGCCTCGGCCTCCTGCGCCATCGCCGCCCGGGCAACAAGGACCTGCGTGGGCGCGCGCCGCTCGCGATCCCCGCTCCGCACGACCACCTGGAAAGCGCGGATGTCGCCCTCGATCGTATCGCCTGTCCCTATGAGGAACGCACGGCCCGTCTTGTCGGCGCGCTTGCACTCCCAGCCCTCCGGCAGATTCGCAATCGTGACGGTCCCGTCCGACCGCCCCAACAGGGAGACCTGAACCGGAAGCGTTCCCTTCGGAGGAACGACGAACACATTTCGGTGCGCCTCGCCGCTGTTCATGTAATAGCTGACGGCGTTGAGTCCGATGCCCGCGTCGCTCTTGCGCCGCTCGACCCAACGGCAGGTCGTCTTGATCGTAGTGCTCGGCTTGCCGTGGAACGTGATGCGGTTGCTTCCCTTCCGCAGCTTCCCCGGCAGCGAGAGAGGCGAGACCACGAACGTCGTGCGCACCGCAAGGTCCTTCAGACTCGCCTTGGTATTCGGGGCCAATTCGAGTTTCAGCCAGCAGGCATAGTATCCCATCACCTCCCGCGTCAGGTGGACGGCCATCCCGCCTTTGTTCGCGCCGCTACGCCACATATCGTTCCAGTTCTGGCCCTGATCGAAAGACAATGTTAGGCGCACCGCGTCGTCTTGCGCCGCCGCGTGCGATCCAGTGATGCGCAAGTCCGATAGGATATAAGGGCACTGGATGCGATAGAACAGGCTCGCCTCCTTTGTTGGGTCAACGGGCTGAAGCGTTCGCCCATCGAGCCGGAGATTATTGAAAACGGCAGCGTCGCCCTGCACCGTCGGCTCGTAGAGGATAGCGCCGTTGCCGAAGTACGGTGGAATCTTCGCCAGTGGGATCGGGCTGCGGTCCTTCTCCGTCACCTCAAACCACCGCCCCTCATTGTGCCAGCAGACGCTTGCCCGCTCGCCCGGCCGGAGAAAGAAGTCCATGTTGTGGGGCCGTTCGGCAGAGCCGAAGGTGGCCGAGCTCTTTCGACCGGGAATCCATGCGTTGAAGTCCCCGCCCTGTCGGAGTTTGAGCCATGGATCGTCCTCCATGTGTCTCCGTCCGATCACGGTCTCGTCGTCGCGGTCGAGCCAGTAAATCCGCGAGGAGAGATCGAACAGCCGCCAGGCCCCCTTGTAGAAGGCTTGCTCAAACTGGTGGTGCGTGCCGGATGCGTTGCTCGATGAAATACCGACGGCCAGGAAGAGCTTGCGGAGCACGTGGTTGAGCGGCCCGCACTGATCGAAGGGATAGATGTTGATCCCCTTCGTGAAGACGTAGGACACGCGAGGCCGATGCCGCCCGTCCGGCAGCGTCTCGGCGTAGTGCGCGTCGAAGTAGTTGGTCACCTCCACGGCGTACTTGAAGGCCAGGAACGCCCGCTCCGCATCATCCTTGACATTCGGAGCGAGGGTCGCCGCGATGCTTTCCGCGCTGAAGGGCAGCACGTTGTCGTTCGCCCGCCAGCGTGGGAGCAGCGTGGTCTCCGCGGACTTGGCGTCGGACCGCTCGAACGTGATCGAGCGCATCAACGGCTCGAGGTCCCCGCCCACGTCCAATGCAAAGGCGTCGTCGCCGCCGGCGACCATGCGGGTAATTTCGCATTCGCAAAATTCCACAAAGCGGGGATCGGGCAGGGCCACGAACGCGCGTCGGGCCGGCAGGTTGTTCTCCGCACGGTTCTTCTCGAAAAGTCCCTCGGGCGGGCGCGGCTTCACGACGACCATCCGGCTCTCTATATTCCCATCCTTGTTGATCTCGATCGGCGCAGTCTCCTCCAGGGGCTGGAGCTCGCACGACAGGTGGCCCTGCACGTACCGGTCGTCGGAATCGTGCACGCCGTGTCGCTCGTTCTCGAAGCGCCACAGCGCGCGGGTGTGCTCGTCCACCTTGAATTCCTCGCGCGGCGGCGCGAACTCGCCCGTGTAGCGCTCGACATCGGAAACCCGAAACTCGTCCATCACCGCTTCGGCGGCGAATTCCGCTCGTTCGTTGCAGTCCCCGCCGATGAATGCCTGCATCGGCAGGCTGCGCTTGTCGTCCTCCGTAACGCCCAGGCCCGCCAGCTTCTCGTCGCCCTTGGCCGCAAGGCTGAACGGCCACGGCTCCTTGCCGGGACCGTCGCTCGCCGCCGGTTTTCCATCCACGAACAACTGCATGTGCGCCTTCGACAGGTCCCACGTGGCCGCGATGTGATGCCATGCGTCCGCCTTCAGAGACGCCGAGCCCTGGATCGTGTGCGGCTTGGCGTTGGAGTCGCCGATGGTGAACTCGATCTGGTTCTTCCCTCTCGCATCGCACTTCCGCAAGCGGCACTGGAGCCGGTGCATATAGGCCTTCGCGTCGAAGAAGATGTGCTCCTTCCCATCGTCGCTGTTCCACTTCGGCTTGCACCAGAACTCGATCGTCCCCGCCGCTACCCCCCAGTGGGCGGACTTCGGGTCGGGGTTGTAGGCGTTCGCGGTCAGCGTACCCTCCGATGCGCCGTTGAAGGCCAGACGCCGTTGCCCCGTGAACTCGAAGCCGCGGTTGAGGGGCGCGCTCGGCAGCGCACCCTCGGCGAACCCCGCATGGCTCTCCGCGGGCCAGGGCCATCGCTCGCCGGGGCGGACGACGACTCTGTCGAGCCAGACCGTGAAATGAGACTCCGGTCCCGTGACCGCTTTTCCCGTATCGGCGTCGCGGGCTTCGCAGCGCACGCGAATCACCACGTCCACCGTCGCCGCCGCCGGGGCGAACCTGCCCCGTTCGCAGAACTGAACCATCTGCCCCTGGGCCAGCTCCAGACTGAGCCATCGGGGCTGGACGGCGTACTCCGGGATGCGCGAGCCGTCCGCCCGGAATTGCTGCAGCTCCACCGTCATCGGCGCGCCGTAGGCCGCCCGCTCCGCCAGGAGGTCGCTCTCAAACACCATCTCCTGCCCGGCAAACCGGCGGACGTCAATCTTTTGGGAGATCATGGCGATGCGGCCCGTCGTCCCGGGCGTCTTCTCATCCACCGCGATCCTCACCGACCGCTCGCCGGCGGCGCGGTTGAATTTCGCAAGAGTGAATAATTCGGGCGGGGATACCTGCCATCCATCCGGCCGACCGTCCTTCTCGATCTCGAAGCCCGCGTTCGCAAGCAGGTTCTCAGGTGGGAGGGATGCGGCGTCGTAGTTCGGCTTCTCGATGCCGCGGTCCTTCGTATCGAAGTAGATGTGCGCCGCGCCGACGGTATTTATCTTGGGCTGTGCGATCCATGTCACATAAACCTGTTCCCGCCCCCGACGCGCGTCGAATTCCGTGCGAACCGCCGACGGGACTTCCCGGCCATCCTCGACGACGCGGACGGATGCGGGGTCGAACTCGCCAGCGATGCCGGCCTTCTTCAGCAACAGGGGGAAGTCCACCGCCGCCTCGACCGGTCTGTGGGCCTCATCGCGGTACGGCGTCGAACGCGTGACCGTGGTGCGATACCTCCACGTCGCGTTCCACCACTCCGCACCCGCCGCCGAACCTGTCATCAAAGCCAGACATACCATCATCAAGAATTGTCCTCGCATGGTAAACTCCTCCGAAACCTATCCACGAACCTGCGCCATTCCACCCTTGCCCCAACATTATAGCAATGGCAGGAGCGGATAGAAGAGACTATTTGCGAACCTTGATTTAACCTTCCCCACCAAATTGGTTGACATTGTCCGCAATCCCGGTAAAATAGCATAAAGGCTTCTACGAAGGGGTTTATACCTCGATCAAGACGTAAAGGAAGGCGCGATGAAACGAGAGCCAATCCTCCTGTGGTGCATTGTCTGCCTGCTGCTTTTCTCCGCCGCCGTCACCGCTCAGGACAGGATCGAGTTCCTGAGCGGGATTTCCATGAGTGGAGAGGTCATCAAGGTTACGGACGAGGCGGTCGTCATCAAGATTGCCGGGCGGGAGCGTGAATTCCCCCTCGACAAGATTCATGCCGTCACGCAGAACGGCGAGCGGCGCGTGATCAACGAGAAGGGCGACGCCCCCGCGCCGCCGCCGAAAAAGACCAAGGATGAGGTAAAGGAAGAGCCGAAGGAGAAGGAAGAGCCCAAGGCCGTCGCCAAGCGCCCGGCCAAGAAGCCGAAAAAGCCCAAGAAGGTCTCGCCGTCGAAGATCGAGACCGCGATCAAGAAGGCGGAGAAGGACAAGCCCGATTGGTGGGACGACGTCAATCTGGAGGTCCCGGATACGTTGGATCTGGCCGCATGGCGCGCGCCGGGCGGCGAGGAGGCCAATGAAGCGGCGGACAAGTATCCGGCCAATTACATCTGGTCGAAGATCGTCCCCAACCCCGACCGATGGAAGGAGGGGATCAAGCTGGCCCACGAGTGCATGAAAAAGTCGGAAGGCAACGCCTCCCAGAAGACCCAGATCATGGCCGACCTCGCCGGCTACTACAAGAACCTGCTGAACGACTACCCCCGCGCCGCGCACTATTACCGCCAGTTGTCCGCGGGGAGCTTCGGAGTGGACATCGGCCTGGGCGACTGCTACTTCGAAATGGGCAACGAGGACATGGCGATGGAGCTCTACAAAAAGCACGAGAAGACGGTGGGGCGGGACGCGGATGTCGTCCGCCGGTACACCAAACTCGGCGAAAGCAAGCTCGCCCTCAGGGTCGGCGAGGCCATGGTCAAGGCGTCTTCCGGCTATGACAAGGCCATTGCCCTGCTCGCCTGCGGCGACGCCGCCCGCGCCGATGAGGACTACAAGGGCGCCCTGGGGTTCTACGACCAGGCCCAGAAGGTGGATGTCCCCGATCGCGGCGACGCCAAGAAGACCAAGGATGAACAAAGCCGCGTGGACCGGATCAAGGAGCGCGCTCAGGCGGCCGCAAGGGTGGTAAAGCTGCACGACGCCCTGGACCTCGGCAAGGTCCCCGACGGGACATACTCCGGCAAGGCGCGGGGATATGCGGGGGACATCGAGGTCGCGGTCGTGATGAAGGGCGGCGCCATCGGGAAGGTGAACGTCACCAATCACAAGGAGACCCGGTTCTACACGGCGATCCAATCCATCCCCGAACAGATCGTGGAGAACCAGAGCCTCGATGTTGATGCGGTCACATCGGCGACGGTCAGTTCCGACGCGATTGTCGCGGCGGCGGGCGCGGCCCTTGAAGAGGCGATGAAGAAGTAGGCCTTGACGAAATCTCTTTGCGGGGGGCTCCAAGCGGATTGGAAGCGAGCGGCGTGTGTTTAACATCTTTCGTCATTCACGCGGCGCAGAGGACGGCCGCCTCGTGAGGCGGCTTCCCGCCTCCTGGCGGTTCTCGCCCATCACGCGCCTGATCCAAATCGCCGTATTCATCATCTTCCTGGTTCTCTTCCTTTGGGTCGCATGGCCCTTCGCCGGGAACGAACAGATAAACCCGGACATCATCCCACGCAAGGAATTCATGGCGACCGAGAGTTTTCTGGTGATTGACCCTCTCGTGCCGACAGGGTCGGCCCTTGCCTCGCGCACGGTGGTCTGGTCCCTTTGGTGTGTATTGGGGGTGTTCGTCCTCTCCCTCTTTGCGCCCGGAGGCTTCTGCATCTTTCTCTGTCCCCTCGGAACCGCGATTGATCTCTTCGATTGGCTCATCGGCAAGCGAATCAAGCGCTTCCGTGTCAACCACACAAACGTGGGCCGGTGGTGGACCGGGCTGCGCTATTACATTCTCCTTGTTGCTCTTATCGCGTCGCTCCTGGGTGTGGGCGTTGCAGGCTTCGTCGCCGCCGTGCCGACGATTGCGCGGACAATGACGTTCGTCATCAACCCGATCCAGATTGGCCTCGCGCAGGGGGCCTATCGCATCCCCCCGATCACGACGGCGCAGATCGTGTCAATCGCGATTTTCATTGTGATCCTGCTCACATCCCTTTTCGGCAGTCGCTTCTGGTGCAAATACGTTTGCCCGACTGGCGCAGTCATTGAGCTGTTCGCCCTGTTCCGCGTCGGCACGCGCAAGGTTAAGGAGTCCTGCATCGAGTGCGGCAAGTGCATCCGGGCCTGCCCCTTCGACGCGATCAACCCGGACTTTACCACGCGCCCGCTGCGGTGCTCCTTCTGCCAGTTCTGCGGCGGCGCGTGCCCGGTCGGGGCGATCACATTCACGCACCGATGGAAGACGGACGGCATGCGGCCCGACAGAAAGATGACGGATAAGGAGGCGGATATCTCGCGGCGCGGTTTCATCGTCGCCACGGTTGTCGGCTGCGCAGGCGGCGGAGTCCTCCGCACGTCCTCCATACCGGGCGTCACGAAATCGCGTTCGCTCACCCGCCCGCCGGGGGCCGCGCCCGAGGGGCAGTTCCTCAGCCTGTGTGTGCGATGCGGCGCGTGTGTGCGGGTCTGTCCGGGTGGGTTTCTCCGTCCGGCCTCTGTCCTCGACCAGGGCGTCAAGGGCATGTGGACGCCGCACGCCGATTACACCTGGGCCGGGTGCGACGAGAACTGCAACTTCTGCGGCCAGGCCTGCCCGACCGGCGCGATCCGGCCATTGCCCATCGAGGAGAAGCGCTGCGCCGTCATGGGCACAGCCGTGGTGCGGAAGGACATCTGCCTGCCGCACGCGGGCATCGGCCACTGCGATATCTGCTACAAGGAATGTGAATCCACCGGATACCAGGCGATTTCCTACGTTCGCGTGCACGCGAAGTCCCACGAGGACGAAGGCTTCCTCGCGCCGGAGGTGGACCCGGTGAAATGCGTTGGCTGCGGGCGGTGCGAGAACCGATGCCACTTGGCCTACGTGAGAGGGACGGGGCAGATGAAGCTCGCGGCGATTTACGTGCAACCGGGTCCGATTGAGATCAAGGTTGGGGACAAGAGCATCTTGCTCGGTGGTGAGATGCGGTTGCCTCCGCCAGCCAGTTACAAGGTGGAGATGGAGAGGCGGCGCGAGGCGCAGAAGAGCACGAAACGTGTGATTGATGTAAAGTGGTAGCCGCCGGTGCGCTACGGCTTCTTGTCCCGTTGGATCGTTTCGAGAAACACGTCGCGGAGCGGCTTGCCCTGGTCGCCGTCGCCGGTGCAGGCGTCGGGGTATTTTTCAACCGCCTGATCGAAGGCCTCCATGGCCTTGTCCTTCTCCCCGATCTTGTGGTAACAGATCGCAAGGAAATAGGCCGCGAAGGAGGCCGCCGTCTTGCCGTGTCCATAGCGGGCAAGCGGGTATTCCCGAAGCACCCGCTCGAATAACTCAATGGCCTCTTCGTATTTCTGCTGATCTTTCTTGAGAAACGCAAGCTGCCCCACGGCGCAGCCCGCCCAGTTGTCCTTTGGATACTTCTCAATGAGTTCCCGCAGAAGTCGCTCATACTCCTCCGCGTTCCCTGCCTTTTGCTGGTTTATCGCCGCGCTGAAGAGCCGAAGCGCCTCGTCGGTCCCCGGCATCTCGCCGCCTTTCTTTCGCTCCTCGGCCCGAATCCTAAGAGGAAATACATCCGCAAGGGGCCGCCCCGTATCGGCCGCGAAGGCGTCCGGGTACTGCTGAACCATCTGCCGATAGACCGCCTCCGCCCTTTCCTTGTCACCCTTCTTGTAGTAAGACATGGCCATCAGGAATGCGGCGACGCCGCCCACGGGATTTCCGTTGCCATACCGGACCTGGGGGTATTCGCGCAGCGCCTTTTGACATGCCTCGATAGCTTCGTCATATTTCTGCTGCCGCCATCGGATTTCGGCGATCTGCCCCACAGCGCAGCCGGCCCAGTTGTCTCTCGGATATTTTTTTAGGACCTCGTTGAAAATCTCAATAGCTCCATCCGCATCGCCCGCCCGCCACTTCGCCACGCCCTCGCCGAGCAAACTCCTTGCCTCTTCTGTGGCGACCAATGGCGCGGCGGGCTGCTCCTGCGACCCGGCCATCGGGATCATCAGCAGCGCCACGACCATGAGCAGGACCGCAGAATACCACGTAAGCCGAACCGACAACACTCTCTTTGCATCCATAATCCTACGGATGCGGCGGGCAATACCGGAGTCGGTCTCAAGGATGCCCAGGTAGTTCAGCGCCGGCGCCCATGCCTCCGTCGAGCGCTTCAAGACGCTCAGGAGCGACTCGCCGTATGCCCCGCCCTCGCCCAGATGAAGCAGGACGACGTCGTCCACGATCAGCTCGCGCTCGAACCGCAGCCGCATGTTGGCAAACCACACGAAGGGATGGAACCAGTAGATGACCTGGAGGATCGCTTGGATAAAGTTGATGAATAAGTCACGACGCTGGAAGTGGGCCAGCTCGTGGAGGAGGATGGGTTCCACCTGATCGTCCGGAAGATCGGCCACGACTTCGGCAGGTAGAATGATCCGCGGTCGGAACAACCCTACCAGGATAGGGGAACTGAGGCCCGTCTGGGAAAGGATGGGGACATCGTGCTTGACACCCAGGACCCGCCGCGCCTCGCGGAAGGACGTAAGGATGCGCGGGGCAGTCACAGGAGAGGCCGATTGGAGCGTCTGCCGCATCTTCAGGAACATGAGGAGTCCCGTGGCTGCGAGGACGCCCATTCCCCCGATCCAAGCCGCAAGGAGCGCCTGCAGCCACGGGAAATCCGTCCCCCCAGAATGCCCCGTCCCACCGGGCGGTGGAGGGTGGACTCCCCCGGACTCCGCAAGCTCCAACGCCGTTGGAGACGGAACCATCGCCGGTTCATCAGGACCCGAACGCCCCCCACTCGGGGTTCGGGCCGACTGGAACTCCTCGACCGCGAAGGGTGCGCGATCGAGGGACACCCAATATCCCAGCCCCGTCGGAAATGCGAAGGTCGGCGGCAGACACAACTTGAGCAGCACCAGCCCCCACAGGCAGTACCGGAACCTCGGCGACATCCGACGCGCGACGACGCAGATGCATGCCAGCGCCGCAACGAGGACCGCCGCCTGCCACGACATGGCAAGCATCCACCCCAGCCACGCACCGACCAGACGATCAGGAAGATCGGTCCCCATCTGTGCACCCCCTCTTTCTTCGGTGACGCCTGACGATCCTTTCGAGCTCGGCGATGTCCTCGGACGTCAACTTCTCCCGCTCGGCATAGTAGGCGACAAACGGCGAGAGCAGGCCGTTCAGCACACGCTCCGAGAAATCCTTGATCGCCTCCTTCAGCGCCATCTTCCGAGCAACCGCCGGCCGATACAGGAAGGAGTTTCCCACCTTCTTGTATTCGACGGCGCTCTTGGCCACCAGCCGGCGCACGAGGGTCTTCACGGTCGAATAGGCCCAGTCGTGCTTGTCGGCAAGGGCCGCGTAGATGTCGCCGAGCGCCATTGGTCCCCCATCCCACAAGACCCTCATCACAAGCCATTCCGAAGGAGAGAGCTCCGGGCGTTGACTCGCGGGCGTCTTTTTCATTGCCCCCCTCGCATAAATGGTTCGAGGTTGCCCCTGTGGTTACAAGTGTAACCTATAAACCTGGGTTTGTCAAGTGGATTTTCAAAAAACATTTCTATCTCCTCATAACGGGTCAGACCTCCCGGAGGTTCCGAACCTCCGGGAGGTCGGGAACTCATCGAGATCCGCGCTACGTGCCGTCAGACTTCCCGATGCTTCGCGTTGCGACGATATTGATGCCCATCCCCAGGATGTCGGACACGATCGTGTCGCCCTCCTTTACCGGCGCGGCGACTTCCACCTTCGCAAGGGCTTCCATGCAGTAGAGCATCGCCCCCTTCTGGATCGGGTCCGTCGTGCGGACGGGAACCAGGGGCAGCTCGCCGCCCGCGACGCGGACGGTGCTGGTAAGCATCCGCTCGGGATTGGTGTGCTCCTTCTCGGCGTACTCAGTGCCGCGCTTGCACTCGTATCCGGTGATGTCCACGATCTGCTCGCCCTCGTAGGTCACGACCAGCGTGCAGCCCACGGGGCAGACGGTGCAGGTGTATTCCTTCTTCATCAAACGCCGCTCCTTTGGAGTGCGGTAGCCATGCTGCCGCCTTTTTTGCGGGAAGCCACGCTTCCCGCTCTTCCGTTGCGGGGGCGTCGCTGTCAGGCCATCTTCTGACCCTCGCATGGTTGCTGCGCCATCGTCGGGAAGCAGGGCTTCCCGGTGTCAAGGCGCAAGCATGGCTTGCGCACTCCACAAATCAATTCTTGCTTCCGGCCAGATATTTCAGGATTTCGATGGCGACGAGCCGATTTCCCTTTTCGGAGATGTGCACGCCGTCCGTCGTGAAATAATTCCGCTTGTCGGGGATGTCCTTCAACGGGGTATAGAGGTCAATGTAGTCGCAGCCGAACTCATCGCCGACCTGCCGCGCCAACTTGTTGTAGAGCTCCAGTTCGGACGGCTTGCCGAACAGGTTGTGCGGCTTCTTTTCCGCCGCCCGCTTGTCCGCCGTTTCTTTGCAGATTTCCCAGACGCTCGACGTGGCCGACATGATCGTCACCTTCGCGTCGGTCTTTTCCTTGATCTGTTTGATCACGTCCCGATACGTCGGCGAGAAGACATCCACCTCACAGGCGTGTTTCGTGTATTCCGGCCAGGCGACCTTCGAGTCGTTGTGGCCGAGGAAGATGAAGACGTGCGTGGGCTTTATGGCGATCACGTCCTTTTCGAGTCGGTCCGCCACGCGGGTAATCATATCGCCGCCCACCCCCGCGTTGACGACCTCGAACTCGCCGGGGTCGGCCGTGCGGAGATAGAGGTCAACCTTGTCCACGTAGTTCCTACCGCGAAATAAGTCGGTCAACGAATCGCCTACGAAGACCAGCTTCTCCGGCTTCTTGAACGTCACTTTCTTCGCCAGCGAAAGGACCTGTTCCTTGATCTCCTTCGGCATGATCTCCATGACCCGATCCGCGCTCGGTCCCGAGCCGGCGACGCTGAAGTGGAACAGATGGATGCCTCCTTCCGCGTCGTCCGGGATGCGCAATCGGTCCTGCACGATGCCATCCTTGCCGATGCGTTTAGATGCCTTCTCTTTGAGGAAATCATGCGGATCATAGAGCAGCATGTTGACCGTGGCATCCTCCTTCGCCCCGCCGACCTTGATCCGATATTCGAAAAACTCGCCGACCGATGCGACGCGCGGGCTGAACTCCACCTCAAGCGAAACATCCGTCGGCTTCTCCACAAACGATGCATCGTCCACCAGCGCCCACGCGCCCTCGCCTTCCAGCCGGACGCAGGGGGCCACATAGCTGATCGCATCCTTCTCCGCCTTATACTCCCCCTTGATCTCCTGCCACTGGTCGGTCAGATCGACCGGTTGCCCCAGGTCCTTCCCGCCGAGGTAAGCGATCTGCGGTTCCTTGCCCTCCTCGTCCTTGCGACCGTACTCGATGACCGCGAGCGTGGCCTTGCCCTTGCCCCGCATCCAGAAGCTCAGGACGTAAGCCTCGCCGGGATACACTGTCTCGGAGTTCTTGCTCGAACCGTAGAGCGTGATGACCGGCTTCTTCGCCGTGGGGCCGATCTCGATCCGAGCGGCATGTTCGCCGGAGTGGACGTTCTCCTTGCCCGATACCGACTTGATCGTCCCCGCGTCCTTGGGCGTCACCTGCCAGTAACGAAGGACCTCGAAGTCGCCGTCGTGCATCGTCTTCGCGGGAGGTCGGCGGTCGGCATGCAGCGAGGCGCAGGCAATCAAGGCGACGAGGAACGCAATAAGTTTGATTCTCATTGCTTTGACTCTCCATTCCCGATTGAGATCGTGATCTTGTCCGCCCCGTCGAGTTTCAGGTCCTGCAACTCGATGTCGAAGATCTCCGCGGGCTTCACGATCCGCTTCTTCACCGAGTGCAGCAGCTTGCCTCCCTCATCCCGGACCTCCGCCCGGACGTTCCGTTGAATCGCCTTCACCCGCACGGCGATGCCGCCCGCGAGCGGCTTGTCGCTCAGCGTGATCCTCTGCGGCACAACGCTGTTGACGCCGTCGCCTGGGAGCACTTCCACCACCTTGCTCGGGGGCTTCCCGGTCCCGACCACCTCCGCCGCGGCGGCGCGTCCCGCCGCCTGGGCCTCCAGCGTCACCCAATCCGCCAAGTTATGGACGTAGGCCACATCCCCGCAGGCGAAGATTCCCTTGACGCTCGTCCGCATCTCCTGGTCAATCACGGGACCCTTTGTCAACGGGTCAATCGCCAGGCCCGCCATGCGGGAGAGCTCGTTCTCGGGGATCAGCCCCGCAGAGATGAGGAGCGTGTCGCACACATAGTCCTTTTCCGTCCCCGCGACGGGGGTCCCCTGCGCGTCAATCTCGACAGCCGTCACCCCAGTGACTCGCTGCCGGCCTCGGACCTCGCTGACGACGTGGCGGAGGTGGAGCGGGATGCCGAAGTCCTGGAGGCACTGCACGATGTTCCGCGTCAGCCCGCCGGGGTAAGGCATGATCTCGACGACGGCCTTGACGTTCGCCCCCTCAAGCGTAAGCCGCCGCGCCATGATGAGGCCGATGTCGCCGCTGCCGACGATCACGATCTCCTTGCCCGGCATCACACCCTCGATGTTGAGGAGGCGCTGGGCCGTGCCGGCGGTGAAGATTCCGGCGGGCCGCGCCCCGGGCAGGAGGATCGCCTCCCGCGTGCGCTCGCGGCAGCCCATGGCCAGGATCACCGCCTTCGCCTTGATCTCCGCCAGCTTGCCCTCATGTCCCACGGCGCAGAACGTGCGATCGCCGTTTAGTTCCGTGACCATTGTGTTGAGCGACACGGGGATTTTCAATCGCTCCGTCTCGCGGATGAACCGCCCGATGTACTCCGGCCCGGTCATCTCCTCGCCGAAGATATGAAGGCCGAAGCCGGTATGGATGCACTGGTTGAGGATGCCGCCGATGCGCTCGTCGCGCTCGATGACGAGCACGTCGTCCACGCCCGCTGTCCGGGCTTCCAGCGCGGCGGCCAGCCCCGCCGGGCCTGCGCCGATCACCGCGATGTCCACCGACATCTTCTTCATACATCATTCCCAGGAACACAGAAGACCGATGACATCCTACCTGTGATTACACGTCATGTCAAGCGAATCGCCGCATGAGCGCCCAATCAGCCGATTTATTTCTTGACTATTGCCACGGTTTGGTGCAAACTATT
This sequence comes from Planctomycetota bacterium, assembly GCA_040755855.1. Classification (GTDB taxonomy): domain Bacteria; phylum Planctomycetota; class Brocadiia; order JAADGH01; family JAADGH01; genus JAADGH01. The sequence goes on from JBFMAD010000001.1 coordinate 292,676, forward strand.
CTTCCCACGGTAAGGAATTCCGGCATTCTTTAGGAGAAGACGCGATGGCATCGAAAGAAGAACTGGCCTTGCTTCTCAAGAGACCCATCTACCTCGAACGCAATACCTATCAGCACTTCTACAACGGGGGCAAGCTCCGCGCCGAGTTTGTCGGCGACCCCGACGAGGGCGACGACTTCTACTCCGAGGAATGGATCTTCTCGACCAACCGCGCCGTCACGCCCGGACGCGAGAACCCCCCTGACAAGGGCATCAGCCGCATCAAGGTTCGCAGCGGCGATGTGATTCGAATCACTGAGTTGCTCAAGGCGTTCCCCGAGGAAACGCTGGGCAAGAAACACTACAAGAAGTACGGACCCACTCTCGGCATCCTGGTCAAAATCTTTGACGTCGGCGCCGGGGCGCACATCCCCGTCCACTGGCATCCGACCCCGGAGTTCTCCAAGAAGCTCCTGAAGAACGACTTCGGCAAGAACGAGGCGTGGCTCATCATCGGCAAGAGGCCCGGCGGCAAGGCATGGGTCGGCTGGAAGGAGGACCTTGATCCGAAGGACTTCAAGAAGTGGATGGACAGGCAGGACGTGCCCAAGATGCGGAGCATGATGCACGTGGTGGACCCGAAGGTCGGCGACGTGATCTTCCTCCGCGCCTCCTACGTGCACTCCCTCGGCTCCGGCCTGTGCAACCTGGAGCCGCAGGAGCCGACCGACTGGAACATCCTCGCCGAGTGGAAGGGCTACCCCTTCGGCAAGAAGGACGTTACTTGCGGCCTTTCAATGGACGATGCGCTCGCCGCGGCCGACTACTCCAAGATGCCCCTGGACTACCTCAACAACTACGTCAGGCGGACCCCCGAAAAAATTCGGTCCGAAGGATCAAGCCGCGAGGATCATCTCGTCCCCGACGAGGCCAAGCAGTTCTTCGACATGACCAAGCTGATCGTGAAGAAAGGCATTTCCGCCCCCGTCCCGGCCAAGCGGGGCTTCTACTGTGCGATCTGCCTGCAGGGCGAGGGCGTGGCGAAGGGCAAATTCGGCGACATCCCGATCAAGCGCGGGCAGTCGCTCTTCGTGCATCGCTCCGTGCCGGCCTTCGACTTCGTGAAGAAGGGGCAGCGGGACCTGGAAATGATCTGCTGCTTCCCGCCGGAAGTGAAGTGATCGGATACAAGGCGCAAGGGGCAATACTCGGGCGGCGCACAACGCCGCCCGAGCCTTTTATGAGCAGGGCGAAACCCTATGGCGGATAGGAGCCGAGGAAGACATCGTCCACCCACACCTTTGCGCCGGGGGTCTGGCCAATGGCGAAGACATGGAGGGTGATTGTGCCTCCCTCCATCGGGGCGAGGAAGTCGGTCGAGATCTGCTGCCACTCGTTGGGAAGAAGGGCGGCGTTGACGGTTGCACGCGGAGAGCGTTTCCCCTGCGCAGTCTGATAGACGACCATTTGGTAGGTTGCTTCCTTGTCGTTGTGCTTTAACCAGACGGAAACGCGGAAGCAACGGGACGCCCCGGCGGCAACGGGCTCCGTGATCCCGCCGAGGGCGCTGTCCGAGAATTCCACCGAATAGGCGCCGGTATGGGCCTCCGCCTTCGTCAAGGCCCAATGGAACGGCGTTCCGCGCCTGTGCCAGAGGCGGAGTCCCCGTTCCTGCTGGTGGTCGGGTTCGAGAGGGCGACCGTCCTTGGGCGATTTCCCCTCCCCGCGCAGCTCGAAGCTCGGGTCCTTGATTTGGTTCTCCGGGGCGATGCCCGTCGCCTTGGTCTCCGACACCTTCAATACACCGGAGAGGGCCGGGTCGGTCACATTCTCGCGCTGCTTTTTCCACCACGCCGCCGCCGCTGTCGGTCCGAGCGACTTTTGGAGGAACGTCGCGGCGCGGTCGAAGGCGTCTCCGACGGCCTGGACCACCTGCGGATGGATGATCCCTTCCTGGACAGCATCGTGGAATATGTTCGTTGGTCTGAGGAATGGGGCATAGATGCTTGCGGGCGGCTTTTCCATGACGTCGCGTTTGTAGTCCGCATGTGTGCGGCCCAGGGCGATGGCCTCTCGCGCGTCGGCGACGACTTTCTCTGCATCGGCTTCGGATTCGATCTTTGCATTCTGCAGTCGCGTCACCGCCCCATACTGCCGCGCGCCGATGGCGGCAAACTCGAATATCCGCCGCACAATGTCAACCCGCTCTGCTACGAGAGGCGCATCCTGCGCGGCGGCGGCGGCCCGCTTCAGGTGGGCCTCGGCCTTGTCCGCTTCGGCAGGGTTGAGGACCTTGAACTGCTCGAAGCTGCGGCCATCCGAGAGCGAGCCCTTGTCCTTGCCGTACCAGTGGGGCAGGCCCTCCTGTTCGATCCACCGCTCATAACCCGCTTCGAGGGTATCATAAAATTCCTTCATGGCCGGGCCTGCCGGGCCGAAGAACCTGGTGTAGTACTCCTCCAAGATCACATCCACGTCCTGCCGGGGGTCCCAGAGCAACTCGTTCTCCACGTAAGGCACCATGCCGTCCATGGGCCAGAAGGGATACATCTCCTGGTAGAAGTGCCGCGCCCGGCCCGATGCCACGATGTAGCGGATGCGCTTCGCCGACTGGCGGATGTCGAGCTTGGGCATAATGAAATACCCCTGATCGTCGTGGTAGCAGTAGATGCCCATGCGCCGCGCCCCCATCCTCATCCATTGGTCCCATTGCTCGAAGGCATTCATCTTAGAACCCACGCACAGCACCGGCATGAGCATGCGGTGGAGCTTGACGGTCTCTGGCGGCATGCGCATGGAGCCATAGGCGATAAAGGCGATGATCTTCGCGGGGAACTCCTTCTCCACGATCTCGCAGACGCGGTTGCTGAACTTGACATAGCGATCGCAGAGACCGATGCGGTTGACCTGATCCGCATTGGGGGCATCCATCGCCCGGCAGTTCTCGCACATGCAATCGCCCATGCCGTCGTTGACGGCCAGGTTGATGGCGATGGCGTCGGGGTTCTTGCGGAAGTAGTCAATGAGTCCCTCCGCCATGACCTGGGCCACTTCGGGATTGGAGACGCAGGGCTGCCAGCCTTGAGGGACCTTCCCCTTCTCGGGGCCTTCGGCAGGGGTTATCGGCACAAAGCGCTTGCCGTCGAAGAGCGGAAAATACTCCGGGTGTGTGGCGCCATACTGGGTCACCGGCAGCCACCGGTAATAGCTCTCGTTCGATGGGATGGAGTAGTTCATGCGGAAAAAGTCGTCGGTGCGGAGCCGCTTGTATTCCGGCTTGATCTTCGGGCCGAACTGATTCAAACCGCTCATGACGCGGCTGACGAAGTAGGGCCAGTCGCACCACTCGACTTCGGGGATCCGAAGCGTCGGCGTTTTCGGGATGACATCGCCAAGATCGCCGGGACTGCCGGCCCAGTAGTGACGGACGCCGACGTATCGCTTGAGGAACCCGACGGCGCCGAGCGCGGTCGCCCGGTCCGTCTTACCCCGGATGACGAGGGTCTTTTCGTCAAGGGTCTTTACGAGATAGCCGTTGATGTTGGCGATCACATCGTCGCCATAGCGAACATCCGGCAGGGCGAGGTCCGTCTTCAGCCCGACGGCGGTATCGCCGAGATGGATTGCCGCCAGGCGCGGCGGGACGGGTTTTGCCTCGTCGATGAGGGGGATATCCGCGCCCGTGGCAAGGTCGAGGTATGCCTTGAGCGTCGCCGCCGCGCGGCGGGTTTCGAGCGCCTTTCCAATCGGATGGACGATCGCACATCGGGCCTGCCCGTTTTCCACAATGGTGAAATAATCCGCCCTCCCCTCACGCGGCGGGTCGGGGTAATTGAAGGCCGCCTTTTCCGGCGGGACCACATCAAAGAGCCTGTCCTCCTGCGCCCAAAGCACACATGACGCGAGGATGAACACGGACACAAGAGGCACGCTCGGCTGCTTCAGCATGATGGTCCTTCTTTTTCAACAAGCTACCTCTCCGAGCAAGACGCGGTTCTACGGCGAATACTTGATCCACATGGGGGAGATCCACACCAGCTCGCCGTCCGCCTGCTCGCCGCGCACGTAGTAGTAGCGCGTCTCGCCGGCGACCGGATTGGCGTCCGACCAGGTGATCTCGACCTCCGCCTTTCCCGGCTCGGCGGTGTAGACGTATTCATTCTGCCGGATGACGTGGACCTTGGCGAAGGGCTGCGTGCCGTGGAGCTTGATCGTGAACTTGGGCGGCTCCTTGGCGTCGAACTCCTCGCCCATGAAATGCTCTTCGCCGCCGGCGACGCACCGAATGTCGGCCAGGATGTTCTCCGTCGAGCCATAGACGCGGCGCTTCTTCATGCCGTCGAGGATACCATTGCGCGTCGGTTCCGTAACCCACACATTGCAGTAGCTCATGTGCGTCGAGCCGTGGTCGCTGGAGGACTGGAACGCCAGCCGGTATCCCCGGAGCAGCGCCAGCGACACGAATCCCTTCGGCCGCCATCCGCCGATGGAGTCGCCCTCGGAGTTGGAGCGCGGGGCGTTGGGCATCTCGTAGTTCTGCCGCGCTCCCTGGTAGATCTCCACGAAGGGTTCGACGACCGGGTCGTTGTTGCGCCAGTCGGTTCCCATGTCCGTCCCGCTCGTGTGCTCGGCGCAGACGCCGTCGTGCTGGCGAAGATACTGGTAGAGCATCTGCGTGTCGGGCGCGGGAGGCGGATTCTCGTCGTTCGGATCGCTGAGGGGCAGACGCGGCAGTGTGCGGATGCCGCGCTTTGCGAAGACGACGTTGCGATGTCCCTCGGGGTAGATGACGCTGCGTTCGTAGGTGAACATGGGGACGAAGGCCGAGCCGACCTTGAGGATGTCCGTCGTCTTCTGAGTCGTCCACCAGGAGTACTCGCGGCCGCCGCCGTTGTCGTGGTCGCCGTTGCCGAGCCAATCCATGTAGGCCGCGTCGAGGGCGTAGCGCCACATGTCAATCAATGCGCTGTCGCCCCCGCCGTCCGAGGAGATCTCGGTATGGCGGTGGAACTCCCCGCGCACGGGTTGAAGCGTCTCGCCGCGAAGGTTGGTGCGATACTCGCGCATCCGCTTCACGGCGGCCAGCTCGATGGCAACATCGGCAGTCGGCTCGGCCGCCTTCTCCGCCGGGATCTCTTCGAGTTGCGCCGTGGAGACGGGCGAGAGCGCCGACCCAGCGACAAGCGAGGCGTAGAGGTTGTTGTTGATGTTGTCCTTGCTCGGCTCCTTTTCCTCGACCGGCGTTTCGTCCTTGCGCGGGCGCCTCTTCGGGAACCCCGACCGCGCCCCGCCGAAGGGATACTTGTGCCGTTCATCCGCCGATCCAATGACCAGCAGGCTGCCGTTTGCTGCAGAGACCAGGGCGGGCCGGTTGTCGAGGATATTGTCCGAGTCGGGCAGGAGGGCAGGCTCCTGCCACGTCTTTCCGTCGTAGCGGGTCAGGAAGCTCCAGAAGACCGTGCCAACGCTATGCCGCATCCCCCCGCGCCGACCGCGAAAGGCAACCCATACCGCGCCCGTATCATCGGCGGCAAGGCGAACGAAGGTCGGGTTCAAGCCGCGGACCGTGTCCTCGATATGTCGGGTCTTCTTCGCTTCCGCCTTGTCCGCCTGATCGGGTTTCTTGGCTTTGTCCTCCGTCGGGGCCACGCCCGACAGCTCCGTCGCCGGACGTAGCCAGCGCTCGCCGTCCCAAATCTTCAGCTTTGCCTCGCGCGGGGCGTAGAGCCGGAGTCCGCCCCCCTCTCGCTCGCACGCGCCCTGGTCCTTGCCCCATCCCGGTCCCGCCTGCTCCCAAGCGACCCAGAGGCGGCCTTCCTTGTCATAGGCGACGGAGGCGCGGCTGTCGTGCTCCGTGCCGCCGGCCACGAGCATCGGCGATTGCGGCTGGCCCTCCCGGAACACGCGCATATAGACATCATAGTCGCCCTTGTCATACGTATCCCAGGCTACGGTCACATTGCCCTTCTTGTCAGCGGCGACGGCGGGGTCCCAGTCATTCGCATTGCTTGTCGAAACCCGTTGAGGCGCGCCGAATCCATTGCCCTGCTGGGCCGCAGCGAAGATGTCGAAGTTGGTCTCCCGCCCCCCCATCCAGGCGACCCATACGCGCCCCGTCGAGTCCGTCGCGGCAGCGGGACAGAAGTCCGGGCCGGGGGCGTTGGAGATGTTGATCGCCGGGCCGAATTGGCCGTTGCTGAACGACCGGGCCATCAACTCCCAGTTGCCGTCCGTCAGGTCCGACCTCGGGTTGACGTTCTTTGCGTAGAAGACCCAGACCCGCCCCGATCCATCTACGGCCACGGCGGGCCGGTGCAGGTCCTCTTTGCCATCGGTTACGGGAAGGGGATCCTCCCATTTCCCATTGCGGCAGGCCTTCAGCCACAGGCGGTCGCCGCCCGTCGGTTCGGCGAGGTAGGCAAAATCCTTAATCTCCGTCTCCACCTTTTCGCGCAGTCCCGCGAATTTCTCGCCCCGCGTGAAGGCGACATAGGCCATCCAAATCGCACCGTCCGGGGCCGATGCCGCGGCGGGGTAGTCCTCGTCTTCGACGCCCTCGGCGATGCGCACCGACGTCGCGCAACGCTCAACGGTGAGGCCTTTGGCCCCGCGGATCGTCTTGCCGAAGGGGAGGTCCTTGAGCGCGAAGGACGCCTCGCCCTGCTGAGTTGTGATCTTGATCTGCGTATCAGGCTTGGTCTCGGCCAGATGGATGAAGAGGCCGTTGTCCTCGATGGGCAGGATCTTTCCTTCCTTGACGGCCTGGCGCTGCCCATAGCTCTGCGGCTTCGCCCGCCGCGTGGCAATCTTCCACGTATTGCCCTCCGTGCGGTCCCCCGGGCCGAACCGCCAGACGCGCATGTCGGCCACTCGCCCCGGCTGGACGTCAATCTGGCCGCTCCAGTCGGCGGCTTCCTTCGTCTTGAAGATCACCAGCAGCGTGGTCTGGTCCTCGGACACCCCGCCCTGCCCAAAAGCCACGCCGACGATGCACAGCAACAAGGCCAGACTTATCCCGTATTTCATGCGTCACTCCTCTCCATGAGGAATATATCCTCTTACTCCCGAACGATATATGTATAGGACCGGCTCAACCGCCCCCCGTAGATCAAATCCCCTCGTTTGCGAAGGGCATGGTACGGGGGCCGCCGCATCGCCTCGGGCACGGCGTTCACAACGCCAGCGCCTTTCTGCTCGTGGCAGCCGATGCAGCCCTTGCGCTCCTTCGGCCGCACATAATTGAAATCCGTCTCGTGAACGACCACGTTGCGCTCCGCATCCAGAAGGGCGAAGCGGAACGGCGTGTCAGCCGGGACCTCGACGTAGAACGAGCCATCCGGCGAGATCGGCGCGTCGCCGAGGATGCGCGTCTGGAACCCCAGGTTCCCGTTCAGCGACATGCCCACCTGCACCCCTTCGACCACCCGGACGTAAGCCACCCTTGACCGGTCGAAAGGAAGGTCGGAGTTGAACACCGACTGGCAATACACGAAGCCCGTGTTCGAGTCGGGCGGCGTCGCAGCCGTGGGGATTGCCAGGGGGCGCGGGTGCGGCGCGATGGGGATCGCGTCCACGTCGCTCATCTCCGGGTCGTCATAGACCAACCGCATCTCGCGCGTCTTCAGATTGCAAAGATAGAGGCCATAGCCGTTCCACCGCGTGTCATACCACGGCGCGTAGGAGAGAATGATCCAATCTCCGCCGATGGGATATGGCGCGGTGAGGCGTCCGATGGGGTTCTGGTCGTCGAAGTTGTGGATATAGACCTCTTCGCCGCCTGCCAGGTTCATGATCTCGGGATAGAGCGGCATCTCGCAGTCCATGGGGTCCTTCTTCGGGTCCACCACCGCCACACCGGAGGGCGTGACGCAGACCAGCCGGCCGTCGGACATCACCCGCGGGAAACTGATCGAGACGCCCATCATCTGGTCCGTCCGCGGCCAGGCGGTGGTCTGAAACTGGTTCGCATAGGGCATGGGGCGGAGGGTGCTATAGAAGCCGCCCCTCATGCTGCCGTAGAACATCTGGTCCTGCGTGCCGTCGGGGAGGATGGTGCGAAGGACGGTCTCGATCCGATTGATGCCTTTTGCCGGGTCCACGCCCGGCAGGGCCGTCGGGCCGCCGTCCCAGCCGTAAAAGCGGTAGCTGCCGTAGAGGATTCGCCCGTCGGGCAGGACGATCGGCTCGAACTCCGAGTTGGGGTTGAACGTGATCTGCTGGATGTTCGATCCGTCGGCGTTCATCGTGTAGAGGGCGCGGGAACGCTCGTGGTGATAGAACTCGTGGTATCCGGTGCGGTCAGAGCAGAAGACGATCCGGCCATCGGGCAGGTACTGGGGATCAATGTCGTTGCAATTGCCGGAGGTGAGCTGCCGGAGTCCCGTCCCGTCCACGTTGATCTCATAGATGTGGAACCCCTCCGTCCTGAAATGCTTCCGCATGGCAAAGAGGATTTTCTTGCTGTCGTAGGAGACCTCGGCCCCCTGGACGCCGCCGTCGGTCAGGTTGGTCAGGTTCTTCAGCTCGCCGTCGGGCTGGGGCGGGGTGAGAGTATAGAGGTCCTGCCCCCAGGCGTACCAGGGGACCTTCGGATAGGGATACGAGTCGCGGTAGCCGAGGTTCGACTCCGTCCGCTCCTTCGTCTTGATAAACACGATCGCCGGCGGCAGGTCGGGCGGCTGCGACGCCTCGGGGCGATAGGTCCCCTCGATCCGCGCTGCGGCCTCCTCCGCCGCCGTGCGGACGATGAGGACGGGGTCGCGCTCGGCCATTTCCTTCAGCCTGTCGCGGGCGGGGGCGCAGCGCATCTCGCCGAGGGCCTGGGCCGCGCCGTAGCGAATCAGGTAATGGTCGCGCCCCAGCTCGCGGAGTAGAATCCGGTCGGCCTCTTCGCCGCCGATGCGCCCCAGGGCCTCCGTGGCTGCATAGGCCACTCGGATGTTCGGCATGTCGGCGGGCGCCTGGACGCCTACGCGCTGGGACGGCTGGCCGGGCCTCGGTTCATACCGGAAGTAGTACATCCGCCCCCGGTTGTTCCGGCCGCCGCTGCTGATCTCCCAGAACTCCCGGTCCTTCGCCGGGAACTGCTCGGCCAGGGCGGCGATGCTCGCGGGATCGCCGATCCGGCCGAGGGCCTTCGCGGCCCAATAGCCCGCCACCTGGTCGGGCGATTTCAGCAGCGCCTCCAGCTCCTCACGCGCCGCGGGGTTCGGGTAGCGGCAGATCGCCCAGGCCAGGAGCGCCGGCGCCGGCTCGGGGAGCGTCAGGCCCAGCCGAAGCCCGGAGGGATCGGCCTGTCCTTGTTTCGCCAGCTCCAGCGCGGTCTGCGCGGTGGGCGCTTTCCTGAATTGGTCAAAGATCGCATTCGGCGTCGCGGCCATCACGTCGGACAAGGCAAGTCCGATGGCCGACAACATGAAGAGGATCGCGAGGATCGGCGATTTGGATTGTCGCATGGTTCTTCATCCTTACTGGACGCTTGTGACGTCGGTTTCTTTTCCATTCGCGCTGTTCGCGATCCGGATATCCTCGGCCGTCCGCCTGGCGATATCTCGATTCAGCCAGATGATGTCTTCCTGCGCGACCTTCTCCAACGCGGGCAGAGATTGCGTCGAGGCGGTGTGGCCAAGTCCGACCACGCTGCCGTATCGCACATCGCGCGGGGCGTTGGGATCGGTGGCGAGGGCCTCCAGCGCCTTGCGAGCGTCCTCGGTCCCGATGTGGCCGAGGGCGTCGCACAGGTAGCCGAGCCATCGAACGGTCTGGGCCTGACGCTGCTTTTTTCCATCCACTTCACGAAACTCGCCCGTGTGTTTGGCCGAAACCGGCGATGTGCAGTCGGGGAAGGCGTAGCCCTCTTTGACGACAGCCAGAATCGGGCCGACGGCCTCGGGGACCTTCAGCTTGCCGAGGGTCATCCCCGAGTAGATTCGCACGAGGAGGATGTTGCTTCGGAGCAAAGGGATGAGACGCGGGACGAGGGCCTTGTCGTCGGCCAGGTCGTAGAATGCGCCGAGCATGGGGTCGCAGCCGCCGAAGCCTTCGCGGATGAATTCGGGTTTCAGTATTTCCCGCAGGTCGTCGAACAGGGGCTTGAGTTCCTTGGGGATGGCGGCGTCATTCGGTTTGCCCTCCATGTCGGCGAGGACGAGACCGACCACCATCGGCGCCTGGCCGCTGCGCCGGATCAGGTTGGCGGATACTCGCCGCAGGGGCGACGGCGGGTAGCGCATCTCCTCGCCCATGCCCTGGCGGATGACCGTGTGAAAGTTCCTGCACAATGGGGCGAGGAACTCCCCGCACTTGGTGGTCTTCACGCGATCCAGGTTCAGCATGAAATCGAGACTGCGATTGCGCCGAAATCCCTTGAGCAGCGCCTCCTCCGCCTCCTTCCCGCCGCGCCGACCGACCGCCCAGGCGGCTGCGGGGTTGCCTACGCTCGCCTGTTGGAGGAAGTAAGGCAGCGACTTCTCCCCGCCGACCCGGTCGAGCGCCTCGACGAGGGCCTTTCGCTCCTCGCCCTTGAGCGATTTTGATTCGGCGAGGAGTTTGAGGAGCGCATCCTCGCACGGCGGCGTCGCCATGCACCGCATCGCCCGCGCGGCGGCAGCGTGCTTCTCCGCGTCCGCCCCTGATAGATCGTCGAATAGGCGCTTCTGTTTTTCCTCGATGGCCGACGCCTTCCACCACGCCTCCCACTCCGCTTTCTTTGGTCCAAGAGACGACTGGCCGGTCATAAGGCGCAGGGCGCGCAGCGCGTGCTCCTGCACCTGCCAGTCCGGATCATCCAGCCGCTCGATCAGGAGGGGGACGGACTTCTCCGTCCCGCACTCGGCCAGGGCCTGCACCGTCTCGCGGCGGATCATCGGGTCCTTGTCCTTCAGCAGGTCCATGAGCTGCGACTCGAACTCAAAAGCCCGCAGGAACCGCGCCCCCTGGACGCCGTCCACGCGGACCTGCGGCGCGAGGCTTTTCAGGAAGGCGTGGAACCTGGCGATGTCCTCGCCGAGCACATCGGGGAACTGAGTGGAGCCATCGGCAAGAGAGAGGCCGGCGAGCCATACGCAGAGGAGGAGGCACATCGGTATGCGGAATCTCGGCATGGGCTACTCCATCCATCGGAACCCACAAGACTCAACTGCAACCGAGCATACCACCAGAACGCGAAAAGATCAACAGACAATCTTTTCGGCTTCGAAGATGATTTGTCAGGGATTTTTCGCGTCGTCTTTCTCCGCCGCCAGGCGGGCGGAGTATTCCTTCCAGGTCTTCATGGACTGCGTCAGATGGGCGACCGGCTCCTCCTTCAGCCCATAGCATTGCAGACCGATGGGACCGTTAAAGCCAACCGATTTGACTTTTTTCAAGAAGGCGTAAACATCGAAGTCCCCGTTGCCGAGGGGACGGATGAGGCGGTCCCATCCGGCGCTCTTCGCGTCTTTCACGCGGTCGGCCCCGTTCACGGTGACGACGAAGAGATGGTCCTTCATCTCGTCCACGATCTTCGGGAGTTCGTCGCCGTTGCCTGCCTTCAGCTCGTGGCAGAGGTTGATCGTCAGGCCGACGTTCTTGCGGTCCACTTCCTTCACGAAGCGGAGCGCATCCCGCGCCGTGGCCACATAAAACCCGAAGTGAGGATACAGGGCCACCTTGACCCCCGCCTCCTCGGCCACGGATGCCAGATCGCGGATGAGCGCCGCGACCTTCGCATCGTCCTTCACCTTCCTGCCTCGGACGGTCAGCCAGAAGACGGTGTTCGTGCCTTTCATATCCCGGATGCGTTCCTGTAGGTTCGCGGGATACGGCGGCTCCTCATCCAGATTGATCCCGACATAGATGTTGCCGATGGGAGCATAGCCGATCTCCTGCAGCTTCTCCTGCGGGACCTTTACGCTGTAGGCAAAGAACGGGTTCATCAATCCCTCCTCGGCGTGACCAGACGGCGTGAGCCGTACGAACCTGCCCGCGACAGCAAACAAGATGGCGGTGATTCCAATGCGGCAGCACCTATGATTCATCGTTTCGTCCTCCTTGGGAGGCTCCGGCTTAGCCTTGCCCGATAGACGCTATAAAAGCACCCCCAATCTCCGTACCGGATTGGGGGCGCTGTTCATACTCTCCGTTGTGGACTACTGCTTGTCCTTCTCCTCGTCCTCGTCTTCCTCGTCGAGCGCCTTTTCCTTGTCCGTGGATTCCGGTTCGTCCCGCGGCCCTTCCTTCTGCCTTGGCATGACGGCGCTGCGCGGATCTTCCTTATCCGGTTTCTCGGGAAGCGTCGGGGGCTGCGGCTCGGACTCCTTTTGTCCGCGCGGCATCAGGTCCTGGCGGCTCACGTTGGTCGGGCGATCCGAGTTCGACGGCGACGGCCCGCCGGACGAGAACCGCGCCGGGCCTGACGGCGAACGAGGCGGACGAGTGGCCTGCCACTTCTGAAGCGCGTTGCCGAGGATCAGCAGCAACGCCCCCGCGTCGAAGATCAGGATGCTGCCCATGACGACGTTAAGCAGCCCCTCAAAGGCCCCTGCGGCCAGCGTGCGCAGCATGAGCACCACCACCGCCGCGGCAAGGAGGATGCCGAATCGTCCCAACTGCGGGAAGGACATCGCCCGCCAGGCGAAGAAGCAGCCCACGAGCACCAGGACGCCCACGACCCCGTAGAAGGGGAGCGTGACATTGCCCTTGATATACCTCGCATAAATGCGCCCCGGCTCCTCGGGCGAGACGATGAGGCTCTGGAAGTAATACTTGTTCGGCAGGTCGGGCCGCTGGCCGGTGTAGATGGACCGCCGGCTTGCGCCCTGCTTGCCGCCCTGTCCGGCGGCGCGCTGTTCGAGCTGGGTTTCCACATTCACATTGCTGATGGCCTGGAGGTTCTTGGCCAGCTCGCCGCCCGCTTGAGCAGGCGCATTCACCGAGACGCGCTTCATCTGGCTGACCGTGACGTCGGCGTCCAGCGACCGGAGCTGTGACTCGAATTCATAGGTCCCCTCTACCTGGTCCATGTTGCCCGAGTCGCTGATGATGCTGTAGCCGCTTGGCAGGGCGACTTCCCACCCGAGGCGCATGATGCCGATGTTGATCCGCGGGCATGTGAGGTCAATCGTCCCGAACAGCCCCAGCTCTCCGCGCTTGGAACGGTATCGCAGCCGGACCTCGAAGGCATCGTCGCTCTTGCCCGCGCGGGCGATGGGGATCATGGTCACGATGATCGTGTCCTCGTCCCGATACTTCGGGAGGGACGCAGGCGGCTCGGCGGGAGCGGCGGCGGTGCGCGCCTCCTTCTCCGCCGCGGCGGCTGCCGGCTTCTCCTCGGCGATGGGCTTCGCCCCCGGCTTCGGCCTGCGCTCCTGCAGCGGGGTAACAGGCTCGGCCCCGACGAAGGCGTGGTCAATCCGCGCATCCTCCGGCAGTTGCAGTTCAAGGTACTGCTCCCGGCTGTTGCGCACGTCGCACACAAAGTCGGTGATGGTTTCGCCGATCTTGGTGACCGTCGTCTCCAGTTTGCACGTCTCGATAATCGCCACAGTCACCTCCGCCGGGTCGTGCACGCTGGCCGCGAGCGCGGCCGTGTAGGGGTGCTCCAGATAGCGGTAGGCCGCGAGGATGGGGATCGTGATCCCGACCTTATACTCCTCCGGGATCTCCCGCTCGTCAATGGGCGTCAGCTTCTTCGTCGCGTCCATGTCCGGCTCGATCTCCACATCGGATCGCGCCGCGATGGCGATGTAGCCCGTGTCGCGCTCCACGTCGAGCGCCTGCACACCGGCGTACTCAAACTTGGTCTGCTCCTTCGGTATCTTGATCTGGAATGTGAAGAACAACCGATACTCACCCGTCTTTTTCGCCTGCAGCGTGACGGTCCAGACCTTCTTCTCCTTATCCTCATCCTTGTGGCGGATGGCCTCGCCGTTGATGTCCACATTCTCCGCACCCTCGGGCATCTTCACCTTGAACGTCTCGACGCCGGCGTGGAGGATGCTGTACTTCACCGTCGCGCTCACCTGCACCAACTTCTCGCCGATGCTCACGAAGTTGAACGCCTCCGCGATCACGCGCGAGGGGACCTGCTCCACCGACAGGCCCAGGGTCCACGGCGGGGCGAAGTACTTGTAGGCCAGCGCCACCGTCCCGCCGCCGATCTGCACGTCCCACGGCAGCTCGGTGATGTCAATGTCGTCCAGCCCCTTCATCTTCCCCTCGGCCGGCTTGAGGCGGATGCTGGTCTTCGTCTTGACGGCCAGGAAGCCGCGCTCCTTCTTCACGTCGAGGGCGCTGAGGACGGGGATGTCGAGGCCCTTTGTGATGTCTTCGAGCGTCTTCTGCGCCTCGATCTTGAGCTGGTATTCGCCCTCCACCTTGTTCTTCAGGCTGATGGTGAGCGTCTCGCTCGCCTCGTCCCAGCTCTGCTCGTCAATGTCGTCGCCGACCACGTCCTGCCGCCGCAGGTCCTTCGGAATCTTCACCTTGAGCTGGAAGACCCCCGCCTTGCGAATCTTGTAGAGGATCTCGGTGGTCAGGTTCATCTCCTTCTCGTCAATGGTGACGAGGTTGCGAATCTCCGCCTCGACCTCCGGCTGAATCTCGCTGATGTTCACCGTGATCTGGTAGCCCGGCTTGATGTACCGGAACGCCAGGTCCGCCGAGCCGTGGCAGGCCTGCAGCACCTCGGGAGGCAGCTCCTTCACGTCAATCTGGCTCGCGCCCTTGACGTCCACCGTCTCGACGCGAATCCCCGGCACGGCGCTCATGGTCAGGAACCCGCGCTCGCGCTCGACCTCCACCAACTGAATGGACGGGATGACCACGCGCTGGGTCTGTTTCAGCTCCATCTCCGTCTCCAGCCCCAGGGAGTACGATCCCTCGGCCTTGGACCGGAGGTCAATCTTCAGAATCTTCGTCGCCGGATCGAGTTCCCAGTTGTTGATGTTCTCGCCCTTTACATCAATCAACTTCAGGCCCTCGGCCAGTTGCACCTTCAGGTGAAATACACCCGCGTCGCGAATCTGGTATTGGATCGTCGAGCTCAGCCGCAGCGAATCGAGGCTGGCCTTCACGCTCGTGGATACCTCCGCCGCGACCTTCGCCTCCACCTCCTCGGCGGAGAGTTTGATCTCGAACGGCCGCTTCAGATACTTGAACGCCAGCAGCGCGTCCTGCGCCTTCTGCGTGATCTGCTGCGGCAGGTCGCGCACGTCAATCTGCGAGATGTCCTTCACGTCCGTCGCCTCGATCTGGACCCCCTTCGCCGCCGTGACGGCGATGAACCCCTTCTCGCGGGCCACGTCCATCACCTCGATCTTCGGCACGTCGAAGACGACCGGGATCTTCTCCAGCACCCGCTCGATCTTCAGCATGATCTGGTGCGCGTCCTTCACCTCGCCGATGAGATCAATCTTCAGAATCTTCTCGCCGGTCTTCTCCTCGATGTCCCACGACCGAATCTCCTTCCCGTCAAGGCTCAGCAGGCTGCAGTCCTTCGGCAGCTTCACCGCAAACTTGTTCACCTTGCCTTGGAGGACGGCGTAGTCCACTGTGCTGTCCACGCGGAGGACGCCGCGGCCCACCTCCATCACCGCCATCTGGTCGGCGAAGACGATCGCCTCCAGCTCGCGCTCGGGGGCCTTCGGAATCCACTTGAGGACGACCAGCTCAGACGTGCCGCCATAGACCGTCACCAGGCACTCCTTCTCGCCCAGTTGCTTCGTCTCGAAACTCACCTCCGGCTCGGTCGTCACCTCCACATCGGGCAGCGGCAGCGACAGCTCGACCACCGACTTCACCGCCGGCGCCAGAGGGAGGGTGATGCTCTTCTCGCTCTTCACCTCCTTGATGCGCTGGACGAACTCGATGGCGATGTCATACTTGCCCTTGTTCTCAATGAGCAGGTCCACGCTGTCGCCGCTGCGAACGAGATGGACCCCCTTGCTGAAGAGGCCGCCGCTCACCGACAGCTTCGAGATCGAGATGTCGCCGATGAGCAGGCGCACCTGCTGCTTGCGATCCTCCAGGACCTCAATCTTGAGCTGCATGTCGAACTTGGCGACCTTCTCCACCACCTTGCCCTTCGCCGTCATCTCGCTGATGACATAGTCCAGGGTCGGACTCGGGGGCGGCACGGGGATGATCTTCGGGACGGGTTCCTTTCCCTTCACCTCGATCTTCACCGGCTCCGCCGCCCACACGCACTGGAACACGATCAGCAGCATCACCACGGCCCACAACACTCGATTCGGCCTCATCTCTAACCCTCCAAAGTGGTCCATAATGCGGTATCTCTTTCTTCCTCTTTCTTGTAGGAGGGGAATCCTTTCCCCGACTCTTCGTTGCGCCGTAACGGTCGGGGATGGGAATCCCCTCCTACAGTTGTTAGACGGACGTTCCCGCCCGAAGTTTCACAAGCATCCGAATCGCAAGAATAATCATCGCCAGCGTCAGCGCGCACACGGCAATGACATAATACGCATCGCTCGCGGGCGTGGCCATCGTCGTCCGGGCCAGCGCCGCCATCATCAGGCCGACGAAACTTGCGACCAGCATCACCCCCGTCCGCCGCCAGCCGATCCCCAGCGCCGCCCCGAGGATCACAATGGCGATCACCCCTTGCAGGCACAGGGCCGCGCCGGTGCGGATGCAACTGATCCGGATCGTCCCCTGCACGTCGCCCGCCAGGGGCATCTGGAACTTGTAGGGCACGGTCCCCGCCGTGGGCACCGTCAGCTCGATCGGCAGGGCCCCCTTCGCCTGGCCGCCGACGACCTTGGTCAGGAGCGTCGCGCCCTCGCCTTCGCGCTGCATGTCGGTCTGTTGCTGGATCGCCTGGGCCAGCGTCCCCACGCCGGTCGCCGCGGCGGTGCTCGCCGCCGCCAGCCGGGTCGTCGAGGCGGAGATCATGTTGGCGACGCTTCGGCTGCGCCACCAGCCCACGTCCACGCCGCTGTCCTTCACGCGCTGGAGGACGCCCCGCGCCTCGCCCCATTTGCCCGCATCGAAGAGCGTCTTGCCCTCGTCGTAGAGTTTGAGCATCTCGGTTTTCTTCACGATCTCCGCCGCGTCGGCGGGCTTGCTCTCCGGCTCGGCCGCAGGGGTCTCGGCGGGAGGCCGAGCCGCGGGCTTCGCCGGAGCGACGATGCCCGGCGGGGGCGGCGCCAAGGGAACGGCCTGTGTCGCCCTCGCTTCCTTTTCCTTCATCACCTCCGCCTTGGCCTCCTCGGGCTTGGCCGTCTCTGAGCCAACTGCCCCTCCTACCACGCGCTGGCGACGCATGTCGTCGAGGACCTTTCGCGCCTCGTCGTGCTTGCCCTCTGCGCGGAGTTTACGGTAATGCTCGACGGCGGCGCGAACGTCCGCCGCGCGCTCCTCGACGACTTGCACCGCTTCGCCGGTGGCGGGTCCGCGCGCCCCGGCGGGCTGGCCTTGTCCCTGTTCGCCCCCGACTCGCCCACGAACCGGCGCATCTTTGGGCACCTGCACTGCCAGCATATCCCCCACTTGTGGCTCCGCCTGCTGCTTCGTCAGCTCCTGGGCCTGCTGCATCTGTGCGCCGGCGACGGCCGCCATGCCCTTCACGCGGTCGAGGCGCTGCTGCACCTGGACATTGCTCGCGTCGAGCTGCTGGGCCGTCTCCAGGTCGCGCTGGGCCTCGTTCAGGCGGCCCTGCTTTTCGAATGAAGCGGCCCGGTTGAGCAACTGATCGGCCTCGACCTGTTGAATCTTCTTCTTCTCGTCCTGTTGCATCTCCGACTGCGACTTCTTCTTGTTCCGGAGGAGGAGCTGCTGGGGCGCCTGCTGCTGCGCGGCCTGAAGCGAATCCTCAACCCCCTCCGTGCTTGACGGCTTGCCCTGGATGTCCTTGGCACGTTTTCCGCCGACCTCGTCATCAACTACGGCCAGCTCGGTCGCGGCGGCCTTGGCCATATTCTTGTCCCTGTCATATTTATCCGCACCGGCCCGCCCATCCCGCTCGACCAGCGCCTTCTCGTGCATCTCTCTCGCGCGCTCGGAGGTGTAACGGGTCTTGGCTTTGGCTCCACCGTCATACTCGGGATACTCCACGTCCGTAATTCGCGATGGCGCCTTCTGCTGCCGGACGCCGATCTCCTCCATCTCCTGGGGCGCGGTCGCTGCTTGAGGGGCGGCGGCGGGCATGGCCTTCCTGCTTTCCATGCGCCAGCCGTATGCGTCTTTAGCGGGTTCGCGTTTGGCTGGGGACGGCACAAATTTGGTTTGGAGCCTGTCCTCCGCCTCCATGGGCATCCTTTCCATGTCCGCCCCAGGCTTACTCCGCATCATCGTCGGCATGAGGATGGATGCGAGGATGAACGCGAGCAGGAGGATAATCGTCGCGCTGACGAATATACGCGCCAGCGACGAGCGCAGGCCCGCCCTGAGCCAGAGCCAGACCACTGCAAAGACAACGATGAGCACAATAGCGACGGGGAAGAGCAATCCCTTCAGGAGATTCAACCCGATCCCCAAGAGTGCCTGGATGTACGACCAAATGATCGCCACCAGGCTGACGTCCGGTGTGGCGGGAATCTGCATCTCCATGTTGCCGCTCGTGCCGCGAATCTGGTAGTCGCGCGGGAAGAAGACGTCCCACTGCACCTTGCCGACGGAGACGTCCGGGTCGGGCGTGATGAAGTCAATGGTCCTCATCACGCCGAGCGTCGGGAGCGGATTGGCCCAGATGACGCTGACGTCGAAGGACCTGTCGGCGCCGCCCTTGCTCATGATGGGGATGAGGATCGCCCCGTCGCCTGTCTTGTTGGATTTCACCGGCTCGCCGCGGATGTAGGTCCCCCACAGGTCCGCGCCCTTGCCGAGGTCCAGCTTCAGGAACTGCTTGCGGGAGTTCTGGACCTTGAAGGTGAGGTAGTTCACCGCCTGGCCCTGGGGCTTGACGATGGTCTTGATGATGCACTCCTCGGCGCGGGCCTTGGCGACCTCCGCGCGGGCAAGGCTGGTGACGTCGAAGTCCAGCTCGCGCTTGGGGTCGGTGAAGCGATAGGAGCGAACGATGGGGATCGTGACGCGGCTGACGAAGTCTGGCGGCAGGGCCGACTCGTCCACCGGCGTCACGGAGCGGACGGGGCGCATCTTGATCTCCGCGTCGCTCCTGGCCTGAGCGACGACGATGAATCCCTGGACCCGCTCGGCCCTGGGGAGGGTGATGCCGGTGAAGTTGAGCTGCCCCGACGCGCCGCTGATGGCCTGCTCGTAGTTGACCCAGACGACGAGTTGGCCCTTCATCTTGTTGCGGAGGGTGATGTGCCACGTGCCGTTGATGAACTCGCTGGTCTTGATCTCGTCGCCGTCCACGGTGGAGTTGACGGCCTTCGGAGGCAGGACGATCTGGAGGTCCTTGATCTCGGCCTTCTTGATGTCGAGGTGGACCTCCTCGACGGCGGTCATGAGGCCGGACTGGAAGCGCAAGAGAGAGAAGATCTCCGCCGTGAGCTGCGGCTGGAGCACGGCGGTCCGCAGGCGGAGGGCCCAGTCGGCGCGGGAGTAGGTGTAGGCCATGTTCATCTCGGGGAAGCCCTTGTAGAAGGGGGGCATGGCGCCGACGCCGAGCTTTCGCAATCCCGAATTTTCGCCTTCGCGGAGTTCGACGCTCGCGCGCGGCCCGACGCCGAGCCAGCCCTCCAGTTTCTTTGTGCCGATGAACTCGATCCCGCCGAGGGGGATGTCGGCGGCGAGGTCCTCGATCCGCCGTTCGGCGAAGACCTGGAATGCGTAGCCGCCGCGCACCTCCGCCGCCAGGTCAACCCAGACCTCGCGGGAATCGGCCTTGAAGGCCCAGTCGGCGATGGCCTGGCCGCGCACCTCGGTGACGGTCATGTTGGCGGGGATGCGCAGGCGGAAGTTGAACATGCCGGCGCGCTCGACCTCGATGGCGAAGAGGGCCTCCTGGCGGACCCAGTATTCCTCGATGGCGATGTATTCGTATTCCTTGGCCGTGATCTCCGGCTCGATCTTGATCGTCTTGACGGAGAGCGTGCCGCCGGGCTGGTCGTAGGTGTAGGCGATCTTGCAGCCGCGCTGAACGAGCCACGGGGGCAACTGGCTGACGTCAATCTGCCGGGTCTTTGCGGCGGAGTGGTGCTGCAGGGTGACGTCGGGGCCGACGGAGACGCCGATGACGCCGCGCTCGGATTCGGCGCCCATCGTCTCGATGCGGGGGATGACGACGCCGTTGATCTCGACCAGGTTCATCTGCGCGACGACCATGAGGGCGTAGGGACCGATGGCCTTCTCCCGCGTGCGGATGGCGAGGATGTCGTTCTTGACTTCGTAGTCCAGAAGTTCGATCTTCACGCCGTGGGGCAGGCCGTTGGGGGTAACGGGCGGTCGGACACGCAACTGCGTTTCGGTCAGGATGGGGACGATCTTGCCGCCCTTGACCTCGAGGACGGAGAGGCCCTTGTGCAGCTTGAGGCGGAATTCATAGACGCCGATGTCGCGGATGTCGTAGGTGAAGTTCGACTGGATGGTGACGACGCCGCGCTCCAGCTCGACATGGCTCTCGCACGTCGCAGTGATCTTGGGTTTTGCCCTTTCCACGCCGACGGTGATTTCGGCGGGGAGGCTGTCATAGGCATAGGCGAGGAGGACGGGTCGGCGTCGGTCGCGGAGTTCGGGCGTGATGTCCGCCTGGCGGGCGTTGATGGCGGCGCGGTGGCGGAGCATGAGACCCTCCTCGGCGAGCATGGAGATGGCCCCGCGCTGGCGGCCGGCCTCGACGGAGGCGATGGGTTCGATCTTGACCGCAGCGGGCACGGAGGGGGCGGGCTCCTCCGTTTCCAGATGGAGGGCGAAAGAATTTTCGACCTCGCGCTTGAGTTTGATCTCCACCGCCTGCTGGACGGCGGTCCATTTCTCGACGAGATCGCCGGTGAGGTCTCGGAGGGCGACGTCCTTCGGGAGGCGGAGGGAGAGGGCGCTGACCTTGCCCCGCGTGACGGTGTAGTTGAGTGTGGTTGCGCGGCGGACGAGTCCGTCGCTGAAGGTGATGAAGGATTGCTCCTGCGCGACGACGACGGCCTCGAGTTCCTTCGCGAGGGCCATCGGATACCATTCCAATTCGACGCTGCGCAACGCCGGCGGATAGAGCCGGGCAGTGGTGGCGGTTTTTGTCTCGCGGGTGATCTCGATGGGCAGTTCGGGCTTGGCGACGATCTTGAGGTCCGCTTCGGGGATGTCGAGGGTCAGTTCGTTCCTGGAGGCGATGGGGAAGGGGATGACGGCCCGCGCGGTGCGGCCGCTGCGGTCAATCTTGACAACGAACTTGACCTTGATCTCGTAATTTCCCTTCTCCTCAACGATCGCTTCACATCCGGCGGGGGAGCGGCGGAGGAAAAATTTCGCCGTGGAGATAGGAACTTTGTTCGTGCTGAAGTCAATGACGGCGGTGTCGGCCGGGAGGAGGGGCACGGCGGTCAGGCCCTTTTCGAGAAGCTCTACCTTGTAGGCGGCGTCAATGTCGAATTTTTTCTTGTCGGCCTGAGCGGTGTAGGTGGTCTCGTGAATAATGTATCGCGGGACCCCATCGGCCAGGGCGATGGTGGGCACGGCCACGACGAACAGGAAGAGGAACGGAAGCAATTTGCGCGCAGACATCGTATAGCCTCCCAATTAGGATTCATGCACCCTTTTAGACGCGACACGAGGCGGAAGGTTCCCTCCAAGCGCAAAAAATCTACACATAATTGACAGTAAAATCGTTTTTATTGTACATCAGACGGGCCGAAAATAAAAGCAGAAATAGGCCGGATGAGTAATGGTTCAGTGACGGGGGGAAATCGCGCCGCAGGCGTACATCGTCATTCCCGCGAAAGCGGGAATCCACATGTGGTGGCACGATCCCCGAAGCCCTGGATTCCCGCCTTCGCGGGAATGACACTCGCTCCCCCCCGTAACTGAGGGGCTACCCAGACGAAGGGTGGTGGTTGACTTCGACAGAACGGTGTGATAGGGTAGGGAAGCGTTTCTAAATCACGTAGTTACACGGAAAGGTCCTTGGATGGCAGAAGAACTGAAAATGGGGGTCCTTGGTGTGGGCGGCATCGCCCAGATTGCCCATCTGCCTGCCCTGCGTAAGGCGGCGAATGTGCGACTGACGGCGATCTGCGATGCGGCGCAGGATCTCTTGGAGAAGATTGGGCGGCAGTACGATGTCAAATCGCGCTACACCGATCACCGGAAGTTCCTCGACGAGGCGGACATAGACGCCGTGCTCATCCCCGTGGCGCACGCCTACCACGCGCCGCTCTCCATTGACGCCATGCGGGCCGGAAAGCATGTCCTGGTCGAGAAGCCGATGGCCGTGACGCTGGAGGAGTGCCGCCGGATGGTGCAGGTGAGCAAGGAGACGGGCAGGCAGCTCCAGGTGGCGTGCATGAAGCGCTACGACCCGGGCCTGCAGTTCGCGCAGCGTTTCGTCCGCGAGGAGATGGGCGAGCGCCTGTCGGTGAGCGGGTGGTACTGCGACTCGGTGTATCACATGCAGTATGTGACGAGTCTCTCCGGTCCGCGCGAGGCGAGCACGATGCAGCGCCGCCCGACGGATCGGATCGAGGACCTCCACCTCAACATGGTGCTCGGTCATGGGGTTCATCTGGTGGACACGCTCCGGTTCTTCGGCGGCGACATCGTGGCCGTGACGACGGAGAAGACCCAAAAGGACCATGACATCGTCTCGGTCAGCCTGCTGGAGTTCGCCGACGGGGCGCGGGGAACGGCGCAGCTCATGGTGCGCGTGCGCATGGACTGGTGCGAGGGGCTGATGGTGCACGGCGTGGGCGGGAGCGTCATGGCCCGGATTCCATTTCCTTATCGTTATGTGGGAAGCGACGTCAGCGTTTTCGACGCGAAGCGGCAGGAGTACCGGACGCCGCCGACGCCGGATGCGGACCCATACGAGCGGCAGCTCGAGGGCTTTGCCGCGGCGATCCTCGAAGGGCGGCAGGTCGCGCCGAACGCGGAGGACGGTCTGGCCGACCAGCGGGTGATCCTGGGGATGCACGAATCGCAGAAACTGGGCAGGAGAGTCGTGACGACGTGATCGAGGGGAAGCTCGGCCTTGTGCCCTACACGAACGCCAAGCCGTTGCAGTTCGGCCTGCGCGAGGCCCTGCCGGAGGGATCGGCGATCGAGGCGCCGCCGTCGGTGCTGGCGGAGATGCTGAGGGAGGGAAGCATCGTCGCCGCATTGGTCTCATCCTTTGCCTGCTTCGAACGGAAGGGCCTGCGCATCGTGCCGGAGATTTGCGTGGCGTCGGACGGGCCGGTGCAGAGTGTAAAGGTGTTCTTTCCCGACTCGATCTCCGACGCCAATCGCATCGGCCTGCATACCGCATCGCTCAGCTCGGCGGCGCTGGCGCGGATCGTCTTTCGGGAGCGGCTCGGCATTGACCCGGAGTTTGTCCCCTGGTCGCCGGACGACCCGGGCGCGGACGTGGACGGCTACCTCCTGATCGGCGACGCCGCCATGACTCACCCCGCCATGCCGATCATGCTCGATCTGGGCGAGGAGTGGCGCACGCTCACCGGGCTGCCGTTTGTGTACGCCTTGTGGGGCGTTAACGCAAAGGGAAGCGCGTCGGAGCTTTGTGAACTGCTGCGCGACGCCAAGCGCCGCGGCCTGGAGAACATCGAGTCCATCGCAAAGTCGGAGAGCGAGCGGCTTGGCCTGGACCCGGAGGTGTGCTTGGACTACCTGAGCCGAGTCATCCATTACGATCTCGGCAAGCGGGAGGAGGAGGGGCTGAGGGCCTTTCTCGAAAAATGCAAAAAACATGGGCTTGTATCCGAAGGGGCGGAGATTGAGTTTGTCTCCTGACGAGATTGTCGAGAAGGCGATCGGCGGCGAACGGATCGCAGCCGAGGATGTCGCCGCGTTGTTCGACAAGGGCGACCTTCTGGCGCTGGGGCAGGGGGCCGACCGCATCTGCCGGCTCATGCACCCCGAGCCGTATCGCACCTATGCCGTTGACCGGAACATCAACTATTCCAACATCTGCATCTCGCGCTGCCGGTTCTGCGCGTTTCATCGGTCTCTGGGATCGAAGGATGCCTATGTGCTCTCGCGGGAAGATCTCTTCGACAAAATTGAAGAGACCATCGCCTTCGGCGGAACACATATCCTGATGCAGGGCGGCTTGCATCCCGATCTCAAAATTGACTTTTTCGAAAATCTATCTCGCGCCATCAAGGAGCGGTCCGACATCCATCTGCACTGCCTCTCTCCCCCTGAGATCGTCCATATTGCCCGGCTCAGCGGCCTGACTATCGCCGACTGCATCGCGCGCCTCCGCAACGCGGGCCTCGATACCATCCCCGGAGGAGGGGCGGAGATTCTGGCTGATGAGGTGCGGCGGAAGATCAGCCCGAACAAGTGCACGACCAGCGAGTGGCTGGCCGTCATGCGAACCGCCCACGACCTCGGCATGCGCACGACGGCGACGATGATGTTCGGCCATGTGGAGACGCCAGCCCATCGCGTGGAGCACCTCATGCGCATCCGCGACTTGCAGGACGAGACGGGCGGCTTCACGGCCTTCATCCCGTGGACCTTCCAGCCGGAGAACACGGGGCTTGATCTGCCGCAGGCCGGGGCGTTTGATTATCTGCGCACGCTGGCTATCTCGCGGCTCGCGCTCGACAACGTCGCAAACCTCCAAGCGTCGTGGGTGACGCAGGGAGCGAAGATCGGCCAGCTCGCGCTGCGCTTCGGCGCGAACGACATGGGCGGCACGATGATCGAGGAGAACGTCGTCCGCGCGGCGGGCGTCGAGTTTCAGATGACCCGCGACGACGTGGTTCATCTCATCGAAGACGCCGGGTTCGAGGCGAGGCAGCGCAATGTCTATTACGAGATCGTATCGCCTGCCGTTGAATAGCAAATCCTGAAACATCCTTTGCACTTTCCATTCCATTTGCTATAATCATCATGTTGACGTTCTCGCATCGGACCCGGAAGACCTTGGTAACGTAGTGCAAAGATGGATGACGTAAAGCTTGCAGTCATCGGCGGAAGCGGGGCGTACGCCCTCCTGAAACGAAAGGCGCTGGTGGGCGAGGAAGTCCCCGCGCGGGAGACCCCCTTCGGCCCCTCCCAGCCCATGGCCCGCGTCGAGGCGGAAGGGACATCGTTCCTGTTCCTTTCACGGCACGGGCAGAGGCGCTATTCCATCGCCGCCCCCTTCGTGAACTATCGGGCCAACATCTATGCGCTCAAAGACCTCGGCGTGGAGCACATCATCTCCTGGTCCGGCCCGGGGACGATGAACCAAAAATTCCTCCTGGCGCAATTTGTCGTGATCGAGGATGTAATTGACGAGACGCGCAACCGGAAGGGCACCTTCTATGAGAACAACGGCCTGGGGTTCATCCGCCAGAATCCCGTCTTCTGTCCCACGCTCCGGGCCGCCCTTGTAGAGACGCTCAAGGAGCTGAACTGGCAGTTCGTCGCGGGCGGCACCTACGTCTGCACCGAAGGGCCGCGGCTCGAGACGCCTGCGGAAATCCGAAAGATGAAAGCCTACGGCGGCGACCTGGTCGGCATGACCCTCTGTCCCGAGGCATTTCTCGCGCGGGAACTGGAGATGTGCTACGCGGCGGTCTGCTACGTCTCGAACTACGCGGAAGGAATCAGGGAGCGCGACTACCGCGCGGGCGAGCTCTTCGAGGGCCTCCTCACGCGCGACGAGATGGAGAAGGTCGAGGAGTCCGTCGCCAAGTTCCCCGGCATCATGCAGAACGTGGCGCGGCGGCTGAAAGCGACGGAGTTCAAGTGCAACTGCCGAAAGGCCATGGAGCGGTATCGCCTCCGCGGCGACATCGGAACGAACTGGCGCGAATGGCTCAAACCCTCATCCTCCGCGCAAAACATCTGATCCCCCATCCGGACGGACGTATCGAGGACGGCGCGGTCGCCGTTCGCGTAAGCCGGATCGTCGCCGTGGGAACACATGCCCATGTCATGCGCCATGTCTCCGGCTCCACGCGCGACCTGGGCGACGCCGTCATCCTACCCGGCCTCGTCAATGCGCACACGCACCTGGAGCTTAGCGATCTTTCCGGTAAGATCAAGAGAGCCGACAGCTTTGTTGATTGGCTGAAGCAGGTCGGTCGGTTTGTAGTCAAGTGGAAGCTGGCTGACGGTCTGCTCGGTCGCCGGTGCGGGCGATTTGTCCAATCGGCAAAAATCGGAATTGCGAAAAGCATCGCCGGCGGCGCAACGACGGTCGCCGACATTTCCAACAGCGGCGCGTCGTTCCATCTCCTGCGGTACGGCCCCCTCCGGTCGGTCGTGTTTCAGGAGGTCATTGACCTGCGGGCGAGGAATATCCGGCGGAAGATCGGGCGGGTTCGGTGGCGCTTGCGCCATGTCTTCGACACGCCTCTCTTGCAAAAGGGCGTTGCCCCTCATGCGCCGTACAGCGCATCGCCGGAGACCTACCGCCGGTGCGCGCTGCTGGCCGCTGAGTTGAACATGCCGATGGCGACGCACATCCACGAGACCCGCGAAGAGATCGAGGCGTTTGAAAGAAACACGGGCGAGTTTCGACGGGTCATGGAGTACTTCATCAGGCCCCGGTTCGCTGAGCGACCTGCGTGCCGTCCCCTCGCCGCGCTGAACGGGCTGGGGGCGATTACGAACCGGACGTTGCTAGTCCACTGCAACTATCTGGATGAGTCCGACATCGCCATCCTGACGAACCGGAGACCGACCGTCGTCTTCTGCCCCCGCAGCCATGCCTATTTCGGGCACGACCGGCATCCCTTCCGAAGGCTTCTCGATCTCGGCGTCAACGTCGCGCTTGGCACGGACAGTCTGGCGAGCTGCGAATCGCTCAGCATGTTGGATGAAATGCGCTTCCTCGTCGGCAGCCGGAATGATGTGTCGCCGCAGGAAGCATTGGCGATGGCCACAACGAACGGCGCGCGGGCGCTGGGGTTATCCCAAAAGATCGGCCGCCTCGCGCAAGGCTGCGAAGCCGACATCACGGTTGTTTCCACGCCGGGACGCCAACACAGCCCTTACGAGGCGATCTTCACCTCATCTTCTGCAATTAAATTTACGATGGTGCGGGGGCGCATGGTTCTTGACAATGGCGAGTATCCATGAAGACCGTTAGGTGCAAAGCGCGGGGAAATGTGACATCTACGCGTGCAAGCAAAGGTTACGAAATTACGCGCTGATTTTCAGTCGAAGGCCAAACGCTTAAAACAAAAAACAGAGAGTGGCACAAAGGGGCGGTATAGTTTTTTAGTCAAACGTCCGAATCTCTCGGACCCTTCGACTCTCTTGCGCCCCGACATCTGTGTCACTCTCCAGTATAAGTATATCCCATGAATGGAAATTGTCAAGTCGAGCGGGCGCTTTTTTCTCCAATTATTTCAATTATTTTTCGCCTTGCGTGCGTCAAAACTCCCTGGCCATCCCCGCGCACCCGAACGCACGAATCTGCTCCACCATGAAATCGCGAACCGCCGCCCGGCCCGACTTGATGACGCGCTCGGAGTAGTCCTCCGGGTGCGCGTCCATGTAGGCGTGCACGGCTTTCACAAAAGTGAAACGAATCTGCGTCGCGATGTTGACCTTCCGCACCCCCAGCGCGATGCACTTCTTCACGTCCGCCAACGGCACGCCGGTCGCCCCGTGAAGCACCAAGGGAACCTGCGTAGCCTCTTTGATCCTTTGCAGCCGATCAAAGTCTAGTCGCGGCTCGTCCTTGTAGAAGCCATGCGCCGTCCCGATGGCCGGGGCCAGCGAATCAATGCCCGTCTTCTCCACAAAGTCCTTCGCAAGATCGGGGTCCGTATAGGCCGCCGTGTCGGCCTGCGAGGTCGTGTCGCCCTCCAGGCCGCCGACCTTGCCGAGCTCGGCCTCCACCGTCACATCCACCGCGTGCGCCATATGCACCACCTCGCGCGTGATGCGAACATTCTCCTCGTACGACAGGCGTGAGCCGTCAAACATAACCGACGTGAAGCCGTACTTGATCCCGCGCACCACATGGTCGAACTCGAAGGAATGGTCGAGATGGAGCACGGCCGGGACCTTCGCCTTGCGGATCGCCGCTTTGGCCGCCTCGGCGTAGCACTCCGGGTCGAAGTAGAAGCTCATCGCGTTGTAGCCCTCGGAGACGATGGCCGGGGCGTTCATCTCCTCGGCCGTTCGCAACACGACATCGAGGTGGCCCATCTGCCCGCCGGCGGTGTCATATCCCGGCACGGCAAAACCGCGGCGCTCAGCCACGGCGTAAAGTTGATTCATGGTGATGAGAGGCATATGTCTCCTTTACATATCTTGCGCCTTATCCACATCGGAGCGTAGCAGGTTACAAGAGAGAAAACAAGATTGAAAACCGGATGGAATATGTCTAAACTCGATACCCGTTCTGGCGCTATCCCTTTTGTCTGCGGAGCAACTCAATGAAGATTCAGTCCATCTCGATCATGCCGTACTGCCACGCCGACTGGGCGTGGAACTACTACCGCGCCTGGCACGTGAAGCGATACATCAAGTCCTTCGAGATCGCCCTCGACCTCATGGACCAGAACTCCGACTTCACCTGGTTCATTGACACATGGACCGATCAATTCCGCGTCGTGATCGAGAACCGGCCCGACCTGGTGGAGCGCATGAAGCCGTACGTCTCGGAGGGACGCTTCGGCATCGCCGGGGGATTGTACAGCAACCCCCATCCCGATCGCGCGGGACGGGAGGCCTATGTCCGAAACGCCGTCTATGGCCGGCGCCTGTTCCTCGACATCTTTCCCGACGCCGACCTCACGGCGGTCACGCACGAGGATGTCATCATGGGGCACACCCAACTGCCCCAGGTCCTCACGAAGCTGGGCTTCACCTTCTACACCTCCTCCCGGTCCTGCGCCGCCATGGCGGCCAAGGGCGTCCCGACGCAGTTCCTCTGGACCGGTCTCGACGGCACGAAGCTCATCACCGAGCGCAGCCACTACGGGGAACTGCGCGGTGACCTGATCCCGGCGGACTTCCGCGACAAGTGGGACGAGGCCCGAAAGCCGTTCCTTGCCTGGGCCGAGACGAAGACCGCGAACGGCAGCTCGCCGCATCTCTGCGCGCGGCAGGGGTCGGGCGACGACTGCCTGCCGCTCCGCACCCACGCCGACAAGCCGGACCGGATGTTGGACTTTCTCGACGAATGGCGCAAGCGCGAGAAGATCGCCCTCGAGTTCTCCACGCCCGCCCGCTTCGCCCGGAAGCTGGCGAAGGCAAAGGACCTGCCCGCGTGGGAAGGCCCGCTCGATCCCGTCGGCTGGAGCTACTGGTACGGCGGCAACGGCAACTACAGCCTCTGGCCATTGCGGCTTGTGGCCGAGAAGAAGTTGACCCAGCTCGAACGCGCCCTGATCCACTTCGGCAAAGAAAAATATCCCCAGGCGGAGATGGAAGAATTGTGGCGCCAGGCGCTTTCTGTCTGGTCGCATGCGACGCTCTGGCTCTGGATCCCCGATTACGAGGAATTTCTCGTCCGGATCAAGAACGTGATCCAGCAAGCTGATGCCCGGCTCGAGCAGGTCCGCCGCGACGCCGCGAAGACCATCGCGCCGAGGCAGGATGGGCGGCCCGTTGTGCTGTTCAACCCCCTGCCGTGGGAGCGGAAGGAAACCGTCGAGATCTACTATCCCATTGACGAGGCCGGGCCGGTGGGCATAGAGATCGTGGACTCGAACGGCGGCGTTGTCCCCACTCAGGTTTGCTCCGATTCCTTCTGGGATTTTCCCGAAGGCAAACTTCGCGAATGCCTTATCAACGCCTCGGTCGTCGTGCCCGCGTCGGGCTTCGCCACATACTACGTCCGGCACAGTACGGAACCGATGAATCGCGCGACGCAGTTCCTTCAGTGGCCGAAAGAAATCGCGGCATCCTCTGTTCATGCGCGGATTGAGCAAGGAAAACTGCTGGACGTCAGACTGATGGACCTCAACCGGGTGTTGTGCGGCTCGGTAGATTTTCTGTTTGAGGAGATTGACGAAGGCGGCATGGAGCGGAGCCAGAACCTGGGCCATTACTTCGGGCCGGGCGCAAACGCCCCGCCGCGGGAGCCGTGGTCGCACCTGCACTACGGCAAGGTGGTGGGCCGGTCGTTCTACGTCGGTCGGCGATGGGTGATCGCCGAGGACGGGCCGCTCGCCGTGCGGATGACGTCGCTTGGGGAGACGGCCGGAAACGAGACGGAGTGGGAACTGAAATTCTACCGCAACCGACCTCGGATTGATGTGCGCCTGCGGGTGTATGTGACGCAGGCAAAGAGCGGTTTCTTCCTCGCGTCGGTCAATCTGCCCTTTGAGGGAAAGATTCATGCCGACATCCCGTGGGGCGTCGAGGAGCGCAACATGACGAAGGAGCCCTTCGGTATGGCGCTCCTGGAGCGCAAGGACTTCCCCGCGTTCTACGGCAATAGTTGGGTAGATGTGTCCGACGGCGCGGCGGGAGTGGCGGTTTTGGACGAGGATGGGCAGCAGGGATATCGCATCCGCGATGGTCGGCTGGAGCACTTCCTCTTGAAGACCATCGCCCCGGAGAACATCCGCGGCCGCCGGTGGAGCAATCAGCACCGAACGGGGCTTGGTTTCCAGGAGTTTCGGTTTGCGATCCTGCTCCATCGCGGCGACTGGCGGACGGCACGGCTGTATCGTGAGGTGGAGGAGTACCGCCAACCGATCGCCGCGCGGGACGTCAACGTGCGACTCGCGGGCCGAGGGGCGGACCGCGTAGAGGGTGTGATGGTCTCCCCGGAGAACGTGATGCTCTCCGGCCTCTACCGCGAGGGCGGCAAGACGATCCTTCGCATCTACGAAAACGAAGGACGTCGGACGAAGGCGACGGTATCTCTGCCGTTCAAGGTGAAGAAGGTTCGCCGAACCAACCTGATTGGTGAAACGGAGAAAAGCGCGCAGAGGCCATCTCTGAGAAAAGGATGTCTGTCTGTTGTCCTGTCCCCCTGGGAGATTGTGACATTTGAGTTGACGTGATTAAGGAGTTTCGCCATGGGCAAGTATGACGCGGTCGAGCTGCACGGCGCGGAAAAGGCCGGGTATGTCGGCAGATGTCTGGCCCGGATCAAACGGTGGGGGCTGACAATGCCCAACGTCAATCCCCTGGCGCTGCACTTCGGCCTGGGCAAATTTGAGGAGATCGGCGAGATCGAGTTCTGGATCGCCAACGAAACGAAGGAGGGCTACTGCGGCAAGTTTCTCTTCGTCTTCGACGGCCAGACGTGCCCCTATCACCACCATGCGAAGAAGCATGAGACGTTCTACATCGTCAAGGGCAAGGTCCGCATGCGCATCGGCGACGGCGAGCGCGAGATGAAGGAGGGGGATCACCTGGCCATGCCGCCGGGCACGGGGCACTCCTTCACCGGCGTCGGCGATTCGTTGCTCCTCGAGGTGTCGTCTCCGAGCGTCTTGCAGGACAACTTCTTCGAGAATAAGAGTATCGGTGACAACGGAGTCATTTAGTTGCCAGGCTACCCTCCCGGAGGTTCCGAACCTCCGGGAGGGTCGTTCCTGGAGTGATTTAGGAAAGAGCCATGTCAATCTTGTTTGGCGAGCAGAAGTCTCCCGATCTCGAACGGTTCGTCGAGCAAAATGCGCTGATCCTCTTGCCCGTCGGCCAGACGGAGGAGCACGGCCCCCACCTGCCGATCAACACGGACGCCCTGATCGCGCAACGGGTCGCCATGGCCGTCGGCGAGCGCATGGCGTCCGAGGCGCCCACGCTCGTGATGGATACGGTCTGCTACGGCTACTCATCCGCCGCCCTGAAGAACTGGCCGGGCACGATCGTCCTCCAGCCCGAGACGGTCATTGACATGCTCTACGACACGTGCATCTCCCTCGTCGAAATGGGCTTCCGCCGTATCGCCATCCTCAGCATCCACGGCAACCACGTGGGCATCATGCGCATCGTCGCGCGCAAGGTGGCCGACGCGACGGACGTCTATCCCGTCGTCGTCTTCCCCATCGCCCTCGGCATGGACCGTTTCCTCAAGGCGGCCAAGGCGGGACCGGAGGGGACATGCCACGCCTGCGAGCTGGAGACCTCGCTCATGCTCCACCTCGCGCCCGAGCTGGTGGACATGGCGAGCGTCAAGGGACCAAACCCGCTGCGACCGGCATCGCGGTTTGCGAAGGGTATCTTCTGGTCCACCTGGGGCCGGGAGAAGAGCGAGCACGGCTACTACGGCGATCCCACTGTCGCCTCCGCCGAAACGGGCAAGGTCACATTCGAGGCGATGGTGGAAGAGACTGTCGCCTTTCTCACCGAGTTCTGCAGGGAAACGTCGTGAGTCCTCTCGCCGCCATTGACATCGGGACGACGCTAATCAAGGCCGGTGTCTTCAACGAATCGGGCGACCTGCTGGGCCTTGGGGCGCAGCCCTTCGATCTCGTCGCTCCGCAGGATGGATGGTTCGAACTCGCTCCCGACGCCTGCTGGCAGGCCATCTGCGCCGCCATGCGCCAAGCCATCGAACGATCCGGCGGCAATGCCGACAACATTGCGGCCATCGGCCTCTCCAGCCAGGGGCAGACGGTGGTTCCGGTTGATGCAAACGGGAACCCGCTCAGTAACTTCATCGTCTGGCTCGACCGCCGCGCGGCTTTTGAAGCATCTGAGATCGAATCGCGTTTTCATCCCGAAACCATCTATCATCAGACCGGCGTCTCCCAACTGGTCCCGGGCCACACAGTAAGCGTCCTATCCTGGCAGCGAAAACATCGTCCGGACATTTTCAGAAGGGCCTCCCGCTTTCTTCTGACGAAGGACTACGCCACACTCCGTATGACTGGTCAGGCGGCGATTGACCATCAACTTGCCGGCTCGACGGCGTGCTACAGCGTCCCGCAAGGAGGCTGGTGGGATGAGATGCTTGAGTTCATCGGCGTCTCCCACCAGCAATTATCCCCGCTCTTCGCCGCAGAGGAAACCGTAGGGGAGCTGGCGGAGGATGCCGCTCGGGCCCTCGGCATTCCTGCCGGCTGTCCGGTCGTGGCCGGCGCGTGGGACCAGATCGCCGGGGCGATCGGCGCGGGGAATGTGCGGCCGGGGATCGTGACGGAGATGACGGGGAGCTGCCTGGCCCTGTTCGCCACGTGCAAGGACTTCATGCCGGACCCGCAGCGACGGATGCTGGCAGGCCGACATGCCGTGGGCGGGTATGGATACCTCCTCCCCTACACCGAGTTCGCCGGGAAGGCCCTCCAGCTTGTGCGGGACACGTGCTATGGGACGTCAACGCCATATGAGGGAATCACCGCCGAGGCGGTTCGCGTCCCCATCGGGTGCGACGGATTGGCGATGGACCTCCGGCGAACGGCGACGAAGATCGAGGATGCGCTCATTAGCCTGTCGCCGCGGCACACCCGCGCTCACATCGCGCGCGCAGCGATGGAGGCGGCGGCCTTTGCGCTGAAGGACCACATTGACGCGCTGGTTCAATTGCACGTGCAGGTCGGGAGCATCATCTCTCTTGGGGGTGGGGCGCGGAGCGACTTCTGGCTGCAGATGAAGGCCGACCTTCTTGGCCTGCCTGTGAACCGGCCGGCGTGCACGGAGTCGGCCCTCCTCGGGGCGGCGATCCTTGCTGGGAAGGGGTGTGGAATCTATGACGACGCGGCGGAGGCGGCGGAGCGGATAGCGAGGGTGGAGCGTGTCTTCGAGCCTCGCGGAGAAACGCGGGATGCCTATCTTGCCGCTTACGAGTTCCGGTCAAAGCAGGCGGCACGGGTCTGATTTTTTGTTGCATTGCCTTGCGCCATTTCATAAACTAAAATGTCTATAGCATGGGGCTTAAGGGAAAATGACGCGCCTTTTTATCCCCACAATATCCGGAAACTGGCGGTTCGGATGGCCCGCCGCGAGTTTCACAGCCTGAAAAGGGAGTGACATGCGCAAAGCTGGCTTGGGAATGTTTGTGGTGTTTTTCCTGCTCGGCTTCTCCTCGATCATCATCCAGACGACGCTGATCCGCGAGTTCCTCGTAGTCTTCGAGGGAAACGAACTCTGTCTCGGCGGCATCTTCGGCATCTGGTTCCTCTGGATCATGATCGGCGCGCCGATCGGTTCGCTGCTGTCCCGATGGGTGAAGAACGTTGCGCCGCTTTTTGTGCTGTTTGTGATCCTGGGCGCGCTGGCCCCCTTCGCGCAGATCTACGCCATCCGGATCGTCCGCGATATCTTCGACGTGCCCATGTCGCTCTATGTCTCCTTCCCGGAGATGCTGCTCTTTGCCCTCATCTGCGTTGCCCCCTTCACGTTCATGATCGGTGTGACGTTCCCGTTGGGGGTAAAGGTCTATACGGAGATTCGCGCCGCCGCCCTGGCCGGCAGCCCGCCGCCCACGGCGCTGGAGGAGGGCCGCCCACAGGAAATCTATGCCGCGCCGGCGGCCCAGGAGGGCGGAGAGAAGGTGGGGGTGGAACTTCCGCAGAAAGACATTTCGGCAGGGCTTGACGCGGCCTTCGGCGGCGAGGAGCCGAAGCAAAGCGACCCGACTGAGTCGCAACGGGAAGAGCCACCCGCTGCCTGCGAGCGTCCGAGCGATGCCGTCCAGCCGCCGTCGGAGGAGGATCCTTCCAGCATCGGGTGGATTTACGTCATCGAATCCCTCGGCTTCCTCGCCGGCGGCGTGTTCTTCACCTTCGTCCTCGTCGAGCATTACATGCCCTTCCTGAATGCGGCGGTCGTCTTCCTGTTGCTTAGCCTGATGTGTTTCCTTCTGGACCTGCGCGGGTTCTCGCGGGGCGTGCGCGCCACGTTTGGTGTGATATTTCTTGCGCTGTCCGTCGAGCACATCTGCATGGCCATGCCGTTGGACAACTATTCCGTTCAGCGGCGCTGGGAGGCCCTGAAGTTGGACCTCAACTTCATCAAAGCGGTCGAGAGCCGATACCAGAACCTGACGGTCGCCCAATCGCGGCGCGATGCGAATTACTACTCGCTCCTCAGCAACGGCCACATCATGATCAACTGGCCGGAGGAGTACGACATGCCGATGGTGGCGAACTTCGTGCTCTTCGAGCACCCGAAACCGAAGAGAGTGCTCCTCCTCGGCAATGGGAGTCATGGACTCATCCGGCATATGTTGAAGCACCCTATTGACCGACTGGTTCACGTGGAACTGGACCCGATGGTCACGGGGGTGATTGGGCCTTATCTGCCGCAAGAGGACCAGGACGCGCTGAAGGACAAGCGGCTCGAACAAAAGCACATGGATGGGCGCTACTACGTCAAGACCTGCAAGGAGAATTTCGACGTGGTGTTCGCCAACATCCCCGATCCTTCCTCCGCCATGATCAACCGATACTTCACCCTTGATTTTTACGAGGAAGTGAAACGGATTCTCGCCGACGGGGGCGTTCTTGCCGGAACGATGAGTTCGGCGGTCAACTACATGGGCCAGGACATCGGCGACTACGCCGGTTCGCTTTTCCATACCATCCGCGATGCCTTCGAAAAGGACGGCGGCGAGGTCATCATCACTCCCGGCGACCATAACTATTTCTTCGCCTCGCCCAAGAAGGGGGTCGTCTCGCTGGACGGGAGCGAGCATGGCCCGCTGGTCAAGCGATTCAAAGCGTGCGGGATCGAATTCAAGAATTTCAGCGAGCATCACTTCCTCCTTTGCGTGAACACCGAGCAGAAGCAGCAATGGCTCCGCGACCAACTCATGGCGCGCGAGAATGTCCCCCGCAACACCGATATGCGGCCCATCTCCTACTTCTACCAGCTCCTCATCTGGGACCAGAAGACGGAGCACCCGATCATCACGATCAGCGGGAAGAAGTGGGAGGTGAAGGTCGGCCCCATCTTCCGGTGGCTCCACGAGTTCGACAAGAATGGCTTCTCCGTCATCCAGACGAGCAACGCCAAGCTGGGGAAGATCATCGGCGCGCTGACATGGATTCGGACAAAATTGCGCATCCATGACCTCATCGTAATCTTTCTCGTCCTGTTGCTCCTGCGGATGTTCTATGTCCTTGTCATCCGAAGGAGCATCCCGCCCCAGGCGCGGGTGAACTCGCTCCTGGCGATGGCGGCCTGCGGGTTCGGCTCGATGGTCTTCAGCCTTACGCTGCTCTTCGCGTTCCAGAACCTCTATGGGTTCTTGTATCACATGATCGGTTTCATCACCGCGCTCTTCATGTTCGGCCTCGCCATGGGCGGGCTGGCGATGACCGTCATGCTAAAGAGGCTGCGGAGCCCAAATCGAGCGCTGTTGATCGTGCTGATCGCGCTCGTTGTATATGCCATCGTGTTGCCTCTCGGCATCAAGGCCTTGGCGTCGGGGGTCCTGGCGCGGCTGCCTCTCTTGGCGTCGCAGGCGTGTTTCATGGTACTGCTGGCCATCGGCGGGTCGCTGACAGGGCTTACGTTCCCATTGGCCAGCGGGGTGTTCTTTGAGCATAGCCGGCACACCGGCGTCACCGCCGGGCTGGTTCACGGGGCCGACCACGGCGGGGCGTGCGCGGGCGCCTTCCTGTCGGGCACGATCTTCGTTCCGATACTGGGTCTCGCGGAATCGTGCTACTTCGTCGCCGTGATCGGCGCCGTCTGCGTTGTTCTTCAGGCGCTTCTGGTTGTCAAGGAGAAAAGGACGTTATGCCGAAGATTATCATCCAAATTGACGGAGACGAGCAAACCGTCGAGCTCAAGCGAGCCGTCACCTCAATAGGCCGAGACGACACGAACGATGTCCGCATCGGCGACCCGAGCGTCTCGGGCCGGCACTGTCGCATCGAACGCACCGACCAGGGGTACACGGTGGTGGACCTTGGGGGGAAGAACGGCACGCGCGTCAACGGACGCAAGATCAAGGAGCATAACCTCGAACCGCAGGACAAGATCGAGATCGGTCGCACCGCCATTTACTTCGAGCGCAAGCCCGCTCCCTTGGAGTGTTGCGTCCAGGTCCTAAACGGAACTCAGAAGGGCAAGCTGTTCGATCTGAAGGACGATATCTCGACCCTGGGCCGCAACGAGTCGTGCGCCTGCATCCTCCAGGAGGACTCGGTCTCTAACTTCCATGCGGCGATTGAGCGGAGCGGCAGCAGCTTCGTCATTCGCGACCTGCATTCCCGAAACGGCACGTTCGTGGACGGCGCGCAGCTCGGCGAGCGGCCGGTGGTCCTCCAGGACGCCGCGCAGCTTCAGCTCGGCAACAGCAAGATGGTATTCTATGAGCTCGTCCCCGTGGCGGGCGTCGAACCTCCGCCGAGTCAGCGGGCCGCTCAACAACCCGCCGCAGCCGCTCCGGCGCAAAAGGCCGCCGGGGCCGCCCGAGTGGCGGCGCCCCAGGTACCGACCGCACCCGCCGCGGAGGCGCTCGCCACGTCGGGGGAGATCAGGCGGGAACTGCTCCTGCGGCCGAGGAGACGCAGCCGCATTGTAAGCATCCTCGGCGTATTGGTGGTGATCGGCTTTATCGTGGGCATTGTCTATGCGGTACGAAACATGGACCTCGGAAGCATAATGACCACCGGTCCCACCACCAAGGGCAATGGAGACCTACTCGATGGGTATGGGACCTTCGGCGGCGAAGGCGGCGCGGAGAAGCAGAAGCACTGGAAGTTTGAGGGGGAAAACGTGAAGGGCTGGAAGGTGGAGAATGGGGCGCTTGTCGCCCCGGCAACAAAGGGACCTGCGGTGTCCAACGCCGTTTGCGACAAGACGGTCCCCGTGGATCAGGCCAAGGTGTATGGACTGCGGTGCAAGCTCCGCTCTGAAGGCGAACACGGCCTGAACGGTTTGAAGATTGTCTGGACGAACAAGTCCGATCCCGGATATTTCTTTGAGTCGTTCTCGAACCTTGCCGCCGGGAAGGCGGACGTGCACGAGATCAAAGATGTCCTCTATCCGCCGGCGCAGGCGGGGGAGCTCCGCGTGGCGTGTGTGACTATCGGCAATCCCGCCCCGGTGTCGTTCCACTCCGTGGAACTTGTGCCGAATCCCCGCCCGGGCTACGCGGGGCCGGAAGGCGGAGGGGCGCGCGGCATGGGGGTGGAACTCGGCGAGCGGGGCATGGTGACCATCATCCGACCGGGAGGGGTGGTCGTCTGGGGCGTGCAACTCTGCCTCGTGACGAAACAGGACGCGGAGATATGGCAGAAGTATTGCACGCTGCATGAGCGGCAGCCGCAGGAATACAGCAGCACGCTGATGGACCCCATGACGCTCACCCCAATAGACTTCCATGTGATCGTCCAGGCCGATAAGGCCGCCGGCGGGGTGGTGATCCGCCACACAATCCGGGCCAAACAGAAGTTGGACATGAAATCCATCGGCCTCGCGTTCATGATTCGGAAGAGCGACATCCCGCACGGCGTGCTGGTGGGGCAGGACCTCGGCGCGTTCATCAAGGATGGAGAGTTCGAGGCATCGAACGTGAGCGAGGCCGTCTTTGGCCACGGCGACCGGCGCATCGTGGCGCAGTCCGGCGCGCCGTCGGTGAATCTGACGCGAAAGGACATCGGCGAGACGGCGCAGATTATTTTCTGGATGCCGATCGAGGTGCTGGAGGAAAACATGGAGGCGCCGGTAGAGTTCTACTTCAAGATGTCCTCGGTTCTGGCGGACGGCGAGGTGGAGAAGCTGAAGCGCGCCGCTGAGGCGTCGGTGTTGGCGAACGAGATCGGCGACGCCCTGCGGCATCTCACGGCTATCGTGGAGAATCCTTACTACCCCGAGAAGGACCGAAAGGAGGCGGAAAAGAAGGCCAAGGAACTTCAGAAGAAGGCTGACGCCCTCTTTGCCGAGACGGAGAAGGCCATCGAGAAGTTCGTCGCCGAGCCGAAGGACGCCAACGAGGAGATGGCCCGGGCGAAGTTGAAGGAGCTGAAGATCGCCCTGGCCGAGGAGCGTTTGGAGGGGGGGGAAGGCGGGGTGGTGTTCGTGATCGTGTCTCTGTTTAAGGACCGGGTGGACGCGCTTACGGCGAAGCTGGACGCGAGAAAGAACGAGGAGCAGGCCAAGGCAGAGGAGGATGTGAAGAAGCTGCTCGCGAGCGCGGAGAAGTTCGAGGCGGCGGAGCAGTGGATGATCGCCCGGGTCTTCTATGACAACGTGATCAAGAAGGCCCCGAACAGCGAGGAGGCCAAGGAGGCCCGGAAGCGAATTGACGGCCTTGCCAAGAAGCAGGCGAAGGTGCAGGAACGCAACAAAGATGTTGACCGCAAGCTGACCGCAGCGAGAAACTACGAGCGAAACAAGATGATTGACCGAGCGGCCAAGACGCTGGTCGAGATCATCGAGAAGTATCCCGACGCCCCCGGCGCGAAAGAGGCGATCCCCCAGCTGGAGAAGATCGTGAAGAAGTACCCCGACGAGCCGGGCGTATCAGAGGCAAAGAAGCTCCTCGATAAGGTGAAGGAGAAAGCGAAGAAATAGTCGCTTTCATGAAAGGATTGCTATGATCCAGTCCATCCTGGCAAGACGCGGCAAACTTCTTTTCAAAATCATAATCGTCCTGGCTGTGCTCGCCATCCCTGCCTTGCTGCTCCTCAAGAGGGCCGACATGATCGAGATCGGCGGCCCCACCTTCATTAAGGTCAAGTGGTACCAGAGCCTGAACAAGGACGAGAAGATCCGTCGAGCCGAGGTGTGGTACAAGTTGGGGTCCTATCGGAACACCTTCGAGATCTACACCGAGTTGCTATTCGGCGTAAAAGCCTCGGAGATGCGGCGCTTTGACTATGGACAACTCCCGATTGTGGATATGGACATGCAGTATGTTGACCTCATCTACTACCGGTGGTGCATCTGCCTCTCCAAGCTGAACAAACGCACCGAGGGAATGAACGCCTGCGAGCAGTTTCTGGATACCTTCCGTGAAAGCAAGTACAAGGATGCCGTGGAGAAATTGCAGAAAGAGCTGATCAGCCGCCAGCTGTGATCCGCCTTCACAGGCAGGGAAAGGAACATGACTCCGAAGCTGAAGATCGCCGCGATTGTCGCCGCCGCCATCCTCATCTATCTCCTCGCCGAATTCCTGATTGTCACCGACCGCGAGCGCCTCGAAACGACGATCAATGATCTCCACCGCGTCGTCGAAAAGGCCGACGCCGACAAGGCGATCGCATTCATCGCCCCCGACTACCATTTTCAAGACAAGAGCAGGGATGAGCTTCTTGAGTTCGGTCAAAGGATGTTCAAGCTGACCGGCCCGATGAAAATCAAGATTCTCGAGGAGAAACTCAACGTCAACGGCTCGCTCGCCGTCTATGAAAGCAGCATCCTTGCCGCGCTCTCCAACCCCGGCGGCGACGTGCCCTATGCCGGCGGCCAGGTCCCTTCCCAGTGGCGGCTCTCGTTCAAGAAGGAAGGCGACAAGTGGCTCATCTACCAGGTGGAGCCGATCTCGCTGTTCAACCAGCCTGTCCGCACGCTGGATGCGCTGATTCGATGAGGATCGAGGTAATCGAAGGAAGCATCCTCGACGTTGATGTGGACGCTATCGTCAACCCCGCCAACTCCGCGGGCCGCATGGGCGGAGGAGTTGCCAGGGCCATCAAAAAGGCCGGCGGGGATGACATCGAAAGGGAGGCCGTGGCCAAAGCGCCCATCGCCGTCGGCGAATCTGTGCTCACCACCGGTGGGCGGCTCAAGGTCTGCCACGTCATCCACGCACCCACCATGGTCAAACCCGCCGAGCGGACAAACGTCCAGAAGGTGCGCGCCGCCACCGAATCGGCCCTCCGATGCGCGGATGAAGCCGGCCTGGAGAGCATCGCCTTCCCCGGCATGGGAACCGGCGTCGGCCGGGTGGATCCCAAAGACGCGGCGCAGTGCATGGTTGAGGCAATCCGCACATTCAAGGGCGATTCCCTCAAAAAGGTGGTCCTTGTGGACATGAATCCCGAGATGGCAGAGGCGTTTCGCCGGGCTGCCGAGACGTGATCCTTAGTCAATGATGTGGAGTTCGTTGCCGAGTTCGTTCACGTCGCCGGGGGCGATGGGGAAGTGCTCGGAGAGCAGCTCGCCGCAGCGCTTGATGGCGTTGCAGATGCCCTCCGTCGGCTTGCCTTTTTTCAGGCCCGCGATCACAAGATCTTTCACTTCATTCCATTGTTTCTGATCGAGCTTTCCGGCAATGGGATCATCGCCGATGACGGCCGCGCGCCGTTCGAAGAGGGATACATAGATGAGGATCCCCGTGCCGCCCTTCGTCCCGCGAACGCGAAACTCCGTGAAGGCGAGCCGCGCGCTCCGCATCACTTCCTCGTTCAGCTCTCGCCGGCCAACGAATGGCCGGGCAAGGATGGGAACGTAGGTTGCCAGGGCAGCCCCGGCGACGAAGGTGATGAAGAACAGGACCAGCGTGTGCCACACACTGACGGCTATCGGCTGCCCCCAATCCCCCGGCAGCGTGGGCAGGCGGAAGATGAGACCGAACACGGCGACAGCGGCCAGCGCCAGCAGCAGGCCGAAGATGTCCTCCGCCCGATCGTACCGCCCGGACATCGTGGCCACGACGGGGACGATCTCACCGCTGGTCTTCTTTTCCGCCTCCGCGACCGCCTCGGAGATGTTCTGCTTGTCTTCGTCAGAGAAAAGTCTCGACGCTCGTATCATCTGCATATCTCCTGCGCTGGAAACGCCCAGCAATATGAGACCTCCCGGAGGGCCCAGACCTCCGGGAGGTCGGGTTTGCCGTGTGCCACGCCCAAGGCCGCGCCTTCGCGGGCTTGAGCGTGTTCTCCCACAGCACGAGTGGTATATCACCACGATCCCGTGGCGCCGCCGCCCCCGGAGAAGCCGCCGCCGAACGATCCCCCGCCGAATCCGCCGCGGCGCGAGCTCGACCGAAGCATCTGGTAAAGGATCACCCCGATGACGGTAAACACGACGCCCCAGAACACCCAGGCCCACCCCGATGCGCCGCTCTGTACCAGTGACACTACGGTGAAGATCGCCAACGCCACGGCGCCGATGACGAGCGCGTAGTGCCACCAGGGCCGGGCGCGGTGGGGGATCTTCAGCTCGCGCGCCATTGCGTCCAAGCCCTTCACCCCGGCGACAATCCCCGTCGAAAAGTTCCCCGCCTTGAACTCCGGGATGATCAGGTTGTCCATGATCCTCTGGCACTCGGCGTCCTTCTGGTGCGCCCAGTCCTTCCCCAGCTCGATGCGCACCTTCCGGTCGCCGGTTGAGACGAGCAACAAAATGCCGTGGTTCCATTCCTTAAAGCCGATGCCCCAGGAGTTGAACAGGTTCTGGGCATAGACCATGATGTCCCATCCCGCAGCGCCGTACTTGGCCATGGATGGGATCGTGACAATGATGATCGGGACGGCTTTTTCCGTCAGGAGTTTGTCGCAAATATCCTTGATATTGGCGGCGTCCTCGGGATTGATAAGGCCGGACTCATCAACAATGAAGTCCCGCTCCCCAGGCTGCGGGGGATAGGTAAGCTGCTGCGCCTCCATGCCCGCCGACAGCACGGCGAGCAAAAACATGGCCAATAAGGTCGCCGGAGTCCGCTTCATCACTCGCTCCATTTCGTTATCGGATGTTTACTTGCCCTCGTGCGTCCGATGATACTCCACGGTCAGGCGCAGGCCCTCGTCGAGATTGACCCTCGGCGTCCAGCCAAGTTCTTTCTTCGCCTTTGCGGCGTCGAGATAAATCCTGAACGTCTCGCCCAGCTTGGCCGGGCCGTGGATGGGATTCTTCCTATAGCCCGTCGCAGCCTTCAGCTTCTCGAACAGCGTGTTGACCGACGTGCCGATCCCCGTCCCCAGGTTGTAAATCTGGCCGTTGCCGGTTTCCGGTTCGAGGACCAAAAGGTTCGCTTCGGCCACATCGCCCACGTAGAGGTAGTCTCGCTCCTGTTCTCCCGTGCCGTTGATGGTCACGTCCTCGCCGCGAAGCATTCGTCCCGTGAAGATGGCCACCACCCCGGCCTCGCCGTGAGGGTCCTGCCGCGGGCCGTAAACATTCGGATAGCGCAGGACGGTGTAGTTCAACCCGTAGTTCTGGCGATACATGAAGAGGTAATGCTCCGGCGCGTGCTTGCTTGCTCCATAGGGGCAGAGGGGGTTCACCGGGTGCTTCTCGTCGCACGGCAGATATTCCGGCTCGCCATAGACCGCCCCGCCGGTGGAGACATAGATGAACTTGGCGACCCCGTACCGCCGGGCGTACTCGATGAGCCGGATGGAACCGAGTATGTTGATCTCCGCGTCGTGGAGCGGCCGCTCCACCGATTCGCGGACGTAGATATGCGCCGCATGGTGGATGATGCAGTCGGGCCGATGTTCCTTGACGACGCCCTCCAATGCGGGGGCGCGGATGTCCATCTTGTGGAAGACGGCCTTGGGGTTGACGTTTTTTTCCTTGCCGCTCGAAAGATCGTCAATGATGACGACTTCATGGCCGTTAGCCATAAGCAGATCGGCCACATTTGAAGCGATGAACCCGGCAGCGCCGGTTGCGAGTATCTTCATGCCTGTCCTCGGGAGATATGGTTCGACAACACTGCAGGGCCACTATAACAGAAAGTGCAAGGGGACTGCAATAAGGGGGCGCCTGCAATTTTTCACGCCTTTTGAGGTATTGCACGGACGGGTCTCGCCTGCGGGGTCGCTTGTCCGGGACCCCATCACGATTTACCCGACCCAACTGCCGGACGGTTCACCCAGGCCGCCTCCGCCACCCGATTAGCCAAGCCAGCCAGGGCATCCTTGTCGCGGACGAGATCAACCGTCTCCGTGTCCACCGCAATCAATGGGGTCCGGTCATACGACGCAAAAAATCCATTATAAGCGGCGACAACCTTGGTTAGATACCCCTCGCTCATGTTTCTTTCATACTCTCGGCCGCGCTCCTTGACTCGCCTCATCAGCGTCTCCACGCCGGCGCGAAGATAGATCACCGCGTCGGCGCGAACATTCGGGGGAGAGAGTTCTCGGCACACGTCCTGATAGAGATGATACTGCCTCGGATTGAGCACAAGGCGCGCAAAGAGGTCGTCCTTGGCGAACATGTAGTCGCTCACCACCATCCCCTCTTTCCTGTGGGCCAGGATCGCCCTTTGCTGATCCGAACGCTGAATCAGGAAATAGAGCTGCAGATGGAAGGCATTCTTCTCCGGACATTCATAGAATGGGGCAAGTAGAGGATTGTCCTCCACCCGTTCATATACAAACGCCGCCTCCCACCGCTCGGCAAGTCGCTTCGCCACGGTTGTCTTGCCTGCGCCGATGGGACCCTCCACCGCCACGTAATACCCTTCCTTCGACATCAACCTGCGCTCCTCATCCAGCTTCCACTTCCTTTCCTTATCCTACATCTACCGTGATTCCACGTCATCCAATCCCCCCAAGAGCTCCGAAACGGTCTTCCCAAACACAGGATGGACCGCCCCCGGTGCGATCTCGTTCAACGGCCCCAGCACAAACCTCCGCTCGTGCATCAGCGGGTGCGGCACGGTCAGCCGTTCCGTCTGAATCACCACATCCCCATAGAGGAGGATGTCCAAGTCAACCGTCCGCGGCCCCCACTTCACCGTTCGCTCTCGCCCCAGGTTACGCTCGATGGCCTGGAGCCGGTCGAGCAGCTCCTCCGGGGCCAGGGCCGTTCGCACCTCCGCCGCCGCGTTCAGGAACTTCCCCTGCGGCGGCCCGCCCACGGGGGCGGTCTCGTGAAAACTCGATACCTTCGTGACCTCGATGCCCCCGCTCTCCCGCAGCAGCGCCAGCGCGCCCCGCAGATTCTCCTCCCGATCCCCCACGTTCGACCCCAGGCCGATGTAGCAGACCACCGCCATCGCTCACTCGA
This sequence comes from Planctomycetota bacterium, assembly GCA_040755855.1. GTDB lineage: Bacteria > Planctomycetota > Brocadiia > JAADGH01 > JAADGH01 > JAADGH01. The sequence continues at coordinate 337,484 of JBFMAD010000001.1, forward strand.
ACACGGTCTTGATCATCGCCCGATAGTTCTCCACCGGCACGTAGCTCGTTACGGAGTTTGAGGATCCCAGGCAGTAGCCGCCGTCGTAGGCCAGGTCGCGGATGTTGTCGAGCGCGATCTGCCGCACCTCATCCGGCGTCCCTCGCGACAGACGGTCCACCTCCACATTGCCCAGCAGGCAGAGATCGCCCGCCACCATCTTCTTCAGCTCGCGGCTGTCCATCGCCTTCGGCTCGATCGGGTGCAGCGCGTTGAACCCCACCCCGATCAGGTCCTCCAGCACGTCGAACAGCCTCCCGTCGGAATGATAGATGAAGGGCAGATCCTTCTCCCGGCACAGCGCCCCCATCTTCCGATACCACGGGAAGACGTACCGCCGCAGCACCTCCGGCTTCACCATCAGTCCCGTGCCGAAGGCGATGTCGTCCGACATCCACGCCGCCCCCACGCGCTCGCACTCCAGCGCCCGCGCCAGGGCGCCGTACTGCAGCTCGCCGATCCTCTGGAAGAGCGGCTCCAACAGGTCCGACCCCTCCACCGTCGCCATCGCAAAGGTCTCGAACCCCATCAGCATCCACGCCGCCGTGAAGACCTTGCCGAGGATCGCGATGATCTTCACCTCCTCGGGGAGCAGGGCGGACAGATCGTCGAGGATCGAGAAGTCCATCGTGTCCACCTTCGGCCAACGGAACCGCTCGAATTCCTCCAGGCTCGTCACCACCCCCTTGTGCTCGGCGGCCCAGTTCATCTCCACGTCTTCCTCGGAATAGACGCTGTAGCTGCCCTTCTTCACCGTCGTCGCATCGCCGGAGAAGACGCCGCCCACCTGGATCAGACCGAGCTCGGCCGGGACGTAGTCGTATCCCGCCTTCATCCAGAAGTCCACCCGATCCTTCGCCGACGCGATGGGCCGGCCCAGGTAGGCCGCCTGGACCTGCGGGTTCACGTGCAGCTCGATGAGGGGCACGCGATCCGGCGCGCCCTCGAGCATGAGGGCGCTGCGCAGGCGTCGGAAGTCATTTCGTTTAAACATGGCTCTCCTCGACTTGCATGGAAGGGACCAGGGCATGTATACAATACGTCCGTGCAAGATGTCAAGCGCAATCGAACGGGAGCGGCCGCTCCCCAAAACACCGGGGCGTGATCCAGAATCTCGGAACCACGCCCCGGCGGCAAAATCCTCGGATGTCTCCGGCCTTTCAGACCTGAACGGCCTCCCTATACTTTTTCTGGAACTCCGCCGGCGTCAGCCCCGCCGCCGATGCGAGGGCCTTCACCCGATCCGCCGACTTCAGGTCCTCCTCCTCCACGCGGATCATGAACGACCGGGCCAGCCGGTACTGATCCGAGTTGATGTTCACCCGGCGGACCGTCGTCTTGCCTGTCTTCGGGTCGAGGATGTCGCTGAAGGGAATCGGCACCAGCTCGCCCCCCTGCATCGAGATGAGCGCCCCGCCCTTGCCCCAGCTCTTCTCCCCGATGCCGAGGAGATAGCGCACCGCCCCGCCGCCGAGCTGCTGCACATACTCCGCGTCGAAGGGGATCGGGTCGGCGCAGCGCAGCTCGTAGCCGATGGCGATGTCCACGAAGGTGATCTTTTCCCCGCGCTCCTTCGCCCGCCTCTGCAGCTCCCGCTTCAGGATCAGGCCGAAGGGCACCTCGGCAAGGCGGATGTGGCCGTGGTCGTCCTTCTCCACCTCCACCAGCGGGTTCCCAGTCAGCTCCTTGGCCACGAGCTCGCCCACGCCCTCGGCCAGGATGGCGACGCCGCAGCCGCGGCCCATGGACTTGGACTTGAGGATCGAACCCTCGATGATGTCGCACAACAGATTGAGCGAGACATCCGTGTCCGCGAACTCCTCCGGGATGAGGGTGAGCGACGCGCCGCCGGCGATGCCCATGCCGAGGGCCAGGTGCCCCGCGCTGCGGCCCATGGCGATCACGATGTACCAGCGCTGCGTGGTCCGGGCGTCCTCCATAAGGTTGGCGATCAGGCGGGCGCCAGCGTCGCGCGCCGTCTGGAAGCCGAAGGTGGGCATGCTCCGCGGGAGCGGCAGATCGTTGTCAATGGTCTTCGGCACGTGGGCCACCTTGATTGCGCCCTTAGCCTCCTGCGACGTCATGCTGGCGCTGAAGGCCGTGTCGTCGCCGCCGATGGTGACGAGGTAGGTGATGTCGAGCTTCTTCAGGGCCTTCACGACGTTGGCCATCTTCTTCGGGTCCTTGGTCGGGTTCTCGCGCGAGGTGCGGAGCATCGCCCCGCCGCGGAAGCGCTCCCTGTCCATGTCGTCGCGCGTGAGCGTCTGCACGTGATCGGCGTCGCCCTGGGCGAGCCACTTGAAGCCGTCGAAGATGCCGACGACCTCCAGGCCCTGGTTGAGGGCCTCGATGGTGGCCGCGCCGATGACGCCGTTGATCCCCGGCGCCGGCCCGCCGCCGACAAGGATTCCCAATCGTTTCTTCTTTGCCTGCTTCGCCATGATGGTCTCCTCACTGCCTTAGGGATACGCTTCTGATATGAAGGGGCGATATTTTGCCCGACGGCAGGCGGTTTGTCAAGGACTTTCACAAGGAAAAGATAGCGGACACAGATTTGCTGAATACTGGTTATGGGTTCCAGGTTTCAGGTTATGGGTTACAGGTTGTGGGTTATAGGTTATGGGTTTCGGGTTACCGGGTTACGGGTTCGGATTCCGGCGGCGTGTAACCGATAACCCGTAACCTTGAACCCCCACTCCCACACCCCCACACGACCACCGCCGCGTCTCTGTGTGAGGCATTCATTTCTTGTCTTGCGTCTTGACTTCTGACCTCTGATCTCTGACCTCTGACTTGTGGCTTCTGGCTTTTTCATCGAGTTCCTTGGATGTCTTAGCGCCGTGTTTGCGTAGAAACGTGACGATCTCCAGTTCGGGGGTCCGTGTGGCTTCCTTACCAAGCCAGTCGAGTGGTGTTTGACCAAACTTGCCCCTCGCATTGACGTCCGCGCCGCTGTCGACCAGCAATTTAGCCGCTTTGACATCACGATTGTGGACGGCCGCGTGCAGTGCGGTACCTGCACCGAGTCCCTCCACACGGTTCACATCCTTCCCACGGGAAAGAAGACGTTTTAGCTTGTCGTATTGCCTCTTGTCCACGCATTCCACCAAATCGTCGGCGGGGTTCCTAAGATACAGATTCATCAAAGCCGTGCACGACACCGTCATGCAGGTTAAAAGCACAAGAAACATGGAGTACACGAAGCGCCGCCACACGGTTGCCGGTTTGTCGGAATTCTCTCCGGGTCTTCTCATTCGGTACTCCTCCCCTCTCTCGCTCGCTGTGCGTAGGTCAGGAGGGTGAGGCAAGTGAGGATGAAGATTGCGGTGATGAGCCGTCGCATGAACCGCCCCCTCAGATCAGGAGCCGTATTTCTTCGGCGGATTCTCTCGCACCGATGAGGGAGCGCTTGAAGAACCAATCCCCTCGAGCACCACCGCAGGGACGCCGCCGCCGCCGAGGACCTCCTTGGCGTCGAGAATCTCAATACCCACGAGCGTCTCGCCTTCGCCGATGTTGAGGGCGATGTCCTCGTTTAGCCGCACCGTGCGGCACTCGTGCTTCCCCTCGATCAGACGAATGTAGAGGGCGTCTATCTCGGCGTCATAGCTGATCCTCATGGCGCGTCCTCGTCAAAAATAAAATATGTAAACGGTTATCACAACGATCTCGCCGGCCTCCTCCTTGACGACGGGCGCGACCTGCTTGATCGCATATCGCTTGCCCTGCCAAATTTTGCCGAAGGCAAAGTTGTAGCGGAACAGTTTGCGACCGCGTTTAGCCGGCTCACTCGCCCCCGTGAGGATGGCTTCACGTATCTCTGCTTCCGTCGCTCCGCGTTCGGCGGCTTGCTCCCATGCGTGTTCGGTCAATCGAATTGGTTTCATCTTGCCGCGCTATCCTTGCTTGATGCCTGTTCATTATACAGCATCTTTCCCCCCTCTGCAAGTCGGCAGTCAAAGGGATGGTGGTTGGACTTCCGGTGACACGGACCGACCCTCCGAAGCCTGTCCCGGCGGGCTTGGGCGGGACCGACCTCCGGGAGGTCTACTCCCATACGCCCACACTTCCGAGACGCACTTCCGGACTTCTGGGGACACGGACCGATCCTCCGAAGACGGAGGCTTCCGGTCCATGTCCCCGAGCGGGAATCTTCGCAAAAGTGAAAGATCGGGCGCGTACGGCGAAATGCAGTCAGACGGCTTCCGGGGCGCGTTTACGGGTAGCCATACACTTGGCTACTAAGTGGATTTGGGCCGAAAAGCCGTTTCTGGCCGAATTCGGGCTGGAAAAGGGGGTTTTGCGATTAGTAGCCAAGCGTATGGCCATACGCTTGGTTACTAATCGAGAAATCGCGTCGGGCGCGAGTCCCATCTCCCCATCCTGACATGCCTTACGCCAATTCACCGGCGGGGAATCGAGGCGCGCGCGCATGTGCAAGCGTATGGGAAAAGGGTCATTTTGCGGAACAAAATACGCTTGGCTAACAAACGCGAGCGCACGTCTATAGCGATTCCGGGGTCACGTCTTCGGGATGACGTCGAGCGCCGGGTCGGCGGTGCGTTCCATCTGCTGCCGGAGCTGCCGGTGCAGGTCGGCGAGGGTCGCCTTGTGCTCTGCGCTGCCGGCGAGGTCGGTCATCTCGTCCGGGTCGGCCTCCAAGTCGAAGAGTTCCCTTCGCTGGTCGAAGACGAAATAGGAATACTTCCATCGCTTTGTCCGGATCATGCGGCTTGTCGCCTTCTCGCCCTTTCCCCTCTCGCAGAAGCCGGGCCGGTCGTCCTCGGCGGTCTTGCCCTCCACGAGCGACTTGACGGACCTCCCTTGCACGTCCTTCGACACCGGCATGCCCGCGAATTCGAGCAGCGTGGGCATCACGTCCACCGAGTCCACATGCTGCTGGATCACCGTGCCCGGTTTGATGGCGGGGTAGCGCATGATGAACGGCACGCGGACGATCTGCTCATAATATGCCCCCACGGATTTTTCCACCATGCCGTGCGCGCCCTGCATGTCGCCGTGATCGGCGGTGAAGAGGACGAGGGTGCTGCTATCGAGCCCCGCCTCCTTCAGCGCGGCGAGGATGCGGCCCATCAGTTCGTCCATGAGCGTCACCTGGCCATAATAGCACCGAAGGTATTCCCGGACGCCCTTCTCCCCCATCATGGTTCCCATCCGCGCCGAGACGGATGTCTGATAGACTTCGGGGCGGTTGTCCCAGCTCTTCGGAAAGGGAACCCGCGCCGGGTCGTACATGCTGTAGTACGGATCGGGCGCGATGTGCAGGGCATGGGGTGGGCTGACCGACCAGGTGATCATAAAATTCTGGTCTTTGTACTTCTTGATGAGTTCGATGCACCGGTCGGCGAGCCACCATTCGTAGGTGTACTCCGCCGGACGCAAGGACCTGCCGATGATGGAGACGTCCTGTTGGGGCTTTCTCTTTTCGTCCTGCCACGCCTTGTGGAACGCCGCCATTTCGGGGATGTAGCATACCTCGCCGATTTTCTCCTCGCCGTCGCGCGGGGTATGCCATTTCTCCTTGGGGGCGGCTTTCAGGAACTGGTTGTAGGCCTTTCCCGCCACGTTTGCGGGGTCCTTGCGATAGCATCTGAGGTCCGTCGTCGGGCCGAGGTGCCACTTGCCGAGGTGGAAGGTTTCGTATCCCTTGTCGAACAGGATCTGCTCGGTGGTCGTCGCTTCGTCGGTCAGTCCCTTTTTCTCCTTATCCCCATCAACATTCCTGACGATGCCGTGCGTATGGGGCCAGAGGCCCGTGACGAGCGAGGCGCGCGTGGGGGAGCAGAAGGGCGTGGAGCAGAGGGCGTTTGTGAAGCGCACGCCGTCGGCGGCCAGATTGTCCAGCGTCGGGGTCTTGACGACGGGATTGCCGGAGCAGCCCATGACCGAAGGGTCGTGCTGGTCGGTCATGAGGAAGAGGATGTTAAGGCGCTTCTGCTCCTGGGCCTGTGCGCTGCACGCTATGGAACCCAGCGTCGCGGCGGATACGAAACCGCCTGCGGTCCGGATGAATGCGCGTCGGGTGAATCCGGTCATGGTTGCTCCTTGCTTTGAGTCGAACTCGCTCCGCTCATCAGTTTAGTTGACCACATTTCGACCGCCATGTCAAACCTTGCTTCGCATTTTGCTTGATGAGGAAGGTCAACAGGAGTATAATATTGAATTTGAGCTTACCTCATGCCTTTCGTTGTGACAGGATAGTTCCATGGCGATACTCATTACGGGCGGGGCCGGGTTTCTCGGGTCGCACCTGACGGAGCGGCTGCTCCATCGGGGCGAGGAGCTGGTCTGCCTCGACGACTTCAACGACTACTACCCCCCCGACATCAAGCGGAAGAACATCGCCCAGGTCCGGAAAAAGGGCGCGTTCGAGTTGGTGGAGGGCGACATCCGCGACGAGAAGCTGTGCGCCAGGATTTTCGCGGATATGAACATAGATAAGGTGGTCCACCTGGCCGCGCGCGCCGGCGTCCGCGCCTCTCTCGAGGACCCGATGCTCTACCAGGACGTCAACTGCCGCGGAACGATGCTCCTCCTCGAGATGGCCAAGCGGCACGACGTCAAGAAGTTCGTCTTCGCCTCGTCCTCGTCGGTCTATGGGAACAACCAGAAGGTCCCCTTCTCGGAGGACGACCGCGTGGACGAGCCGGTCTCCCCCTATGCCGCCACGAAGCGCGCGGGGGAGCTGTTCTGCTACGCGCACCACCACCTCACCGGCATGCCGACCGTCTGCCTCCGGTTCTTCACGGCCTACGGTCCCCGGCAGCGGCCGGACATGGCGATCCACAAGTTTACGCGCCTCATCATGGAGGGCAAGCCCGTCCCGATGTTCGGCGACGGCACAACGAAGCGGGACTACACCTACTACAGCGATATCATTGACGGCGTTGTGGCCGCGCTCGACACGGACGTGGGGTTCGAGATCATCAACCTGGGCGAGTCGAACGTCGTCGAGCTGCGCCGCCTGATCGAGGTCATCGAGGAAAGCGTCGGCGAGAAGGCCAAGATCAAGCAGATGCCCGAACAGCCGGGCGACGTGAAGATCACCTATGCCGACGTGAGCAAGGCGAAGCGCCTGCTGGGCTACTCGCCGAGCGTGCACATCGAGGAAGGCGTCCGTAAGTTCGTGGAATGGTATCGGGAGAATTTTTGAGCGGGGGAGCGGATCCGCTGGAGGTGTATGGCAATGTCCTTTTGTACGATCCAAGAAGCCCTGGATGATCTCCGCCGGGGGAAGATGGTCGTCCTCGTGGACGATGAAAACCGCGAGAACGAGGGCGACCTCACCATCGCCGCCGAGAAGATCACCCCCGAGGCGATCAACTTCATGGCCAAGCACGGTCGCGGCCTGATCTGCCTCGCCCTGACGTCGGAGAAGGTGCAGCAGCTCGACTTGCCTATGATGACGACGCATAACCGCTCGCGCTTCGAGACGGCCTTCACCGTCTCAATCGAGGCCCGGCGCGGCGTCAGCACCGGCATCTCCGCCCATGACCGGGCGCACACCATCCTGACGGCCATCCGCGACGACTGCAAGCCCGACGACCTCGTCACTCCGGGGCATGTCTTCCCCCTCCGCGCCCGCGAGGGCGGCGTCCTGGTGCGCGCGGGCCAGACAGAGGGATCGGTGGACCTCGCCCGGCTGGCCGGCCTCAAGCCAGCGGGCGTGATCTGCGAGGTGATGAACGACGACGGCACCATGGCCCGCGTGCCCGACCTGGAGGCATTCTGCGAGGCGCACGGCCTCAAGATGTGCAAGATCGAGGACATCATCCAGTACCGTCACCGGATCGAACTCCTGATCGAGAAGCGCGTCACGATCAAGCTGCCCACGCTCTACGGCGACTTTGATCTGCACCTCTATCGGTCGAAGGTGGATGACTACCTCCACCTGGCCCTGTGCAAGGGCGACGTGGGTAAAATGGAGAATGGACAGGTCAAGGCCCAGGAGGAGCCGGTCCTCGTGCGCGTGCACTCGGAGTGCCTGACGGGCGACATCTTCGGCTCGCTGCGGTGCGACTGCGGCGGGCAACTTCGCCAAGCCCTGCGCGTGATTGAGCAGGAGGGCAAGGGCGTGGTCCTCTACATGCGCCAGGAGGGGCGGGGCATCGGTCTGGAAAACAAGCTGCACGCCTACGCCCTGCAGGAGAGCGGGCTGGATACCGTTGAGGCGAACATGGAGCTGGGCTTCGAGCCGGACCAGCGCGACTACGGCATCGGGGCGCAGATCTTGCGCGACCTCGGGGTGACGAAGATGCGGCTGCTGACAAACAACCCGCGCAAGTTCACCGGCCTGGCGGGCTACGGCCTGGAGATCGTCGAGCGCGTCCCCATCGAGATGGACCCGACCGAGGAGAACAAGCGCTACCTGAAGGCGAAGAAGGACAAGCTGGGACATCTGCTGGATGGGGTGTGAGAAACGGAAAGGAAGAGCCATGCCGCACAAAATCAAAATCACCGCCGGACCCGTCGCGATGACGGCGCAGATGAACGACTGCGAGACGGCGAAGAAAATCTGGGAGGCCCTGCCCATCGAATCGAGCGCGAAGACCTGGGGGCGCGAGGTCTATTTCGACATCCCCGTGGACATGCCCGCCCAGGACGCCAAGCCCAAGGTCCCGTCCGGCTCGATCGCCTTCTGGCCCGACGGTAGCTGCTTCTGCATCTTCTTCGGCCAGACGCCCTACAGCCCCGTCAACGTCCTCGGCCGGGTGGACGGCGACGAGAAGGAATTCGCAAAAGTAAAAGACGGCGACGCGGTGAAGATCGAAAAGGCGGAGGACTGAGCGGAATTCGTAATGCGGACTGAAACCACAGACGAACCCGGCGCGGCTTGCGCTGCAACCAAATCCCTTTCAGGAAAAGACGATTTTGCAGGTTTGTAGTACAGATAGACTCAGATGAATCCAGATGGGGAATCTGTGTTCATCTGCGTTCAGCCGTGATTCCAATCCGCATTCCGTAATCCGAAATCTACAATCACTACCCCCTCGCCTGTCATCTACTACCCGTAACCCACAACCCATCCCGCCGGCATCGGCAAGATCAGGCCCGTGAACCCACAAAACCCCGGCACACTGTTTGCTTTTATTTAATCTAAGGTCGGTGCATTTATGCACAGAGATATGCCCTCTTTCCGCTTGCGGAGCGGAAGGGGAGGCAAAGTTGATGGGTGGTATCCCATTTCTCCCCCCCCCGGACGGAGAGGGAAAATACGAAGAAATGGACAAACAATTCAAAGTAATTAGACACATGGTCCACCGAGTCAAAGACGCCTGCTGTTTTTTTCGAAAAGATTCGCGCACGTGTTCCGCGTCCAACCAGCCTATTTTCGTCCCTCTGCGGGAAACCATGGACAGGTATTGTGCCCCGGAAGGGGCGTTTCGGGGCTGTCCGTTGTACACAAGCAGGCAACGCAAAGTGGATGAAGGACCCGAGGAGCCATAGAAGGCCCCTAAAAAACATCCGCTCCTCGGAGTGGCACAGTAATTGCTTTTTCACTTAACGGGTGGCAGACAACCTGGCGGATGCAGGAGGAGCAGCCAACAACAGAAGCTCAGGGATGAGAAAGGGGCAGGGCAATTGGGACGTGGTTTGCATGGTTTCGGATAAGCCCTCCTGCCGCCAAAAACCGGAACCTGCAAGCCACGTTCACAGAGAAAAGGGATGGCATGGGCCCCTCGGGGGGCGGAACGGAGAATGAGCGATGATCGCAACCACACGAATCGTGCCTGTCAGAACGGCGAGCGCAAGCCGGCCGATCTCCCGAAGCCGGAGGAGATCCAGAAACCGGAGGATTGTTCCGCACAGAGGCCACCCGGAAAACGGGAAGCGATACCAGATCGCCGAGATCTTCAACATAGAGGACGACGACTATGACGAGATGGATGTCCTTCTGGATCACGTCCTGCGAAGGGGATCAATAAAGGGACGAACCCTGTAGCAGGGGCAGGCCGGGGGGGGGGCAAGTGAAGAAATTGATCTTCGCATGGGGTCGAGCCGAATGACGTTGCAGTCATTCGCAAAAATGGATGTTGTTCCCCCCCACAACATCCAGCTCGGCCTCATGCGAGTTTTCTTGATCGGAGCACGAAAATGACAGCGCGACATGCGGAAAAGATACTGATCCCAACGGATTACTCCCACGAATCCATGGCCGGCCTGACCGTGGGGATTCGCCGGGCTTGTGAATCCGGCGCAACGCTTCTGGTCATGCATGTCCTCGAGACGCATTGGTACGACGTGAATGGCGTCGCCTACACCATCGGCACCTTGACGGAAGAGAATTGGGTCCATGCCCGGAAGGAACTGGACGACCTCTGCGAAGTCATACGGCAAACCGACCTTCGAGTGATTTCCATACTCCGCCATGGGGCCGTGGCCGAGGAAATCCTCAAGGCGGTGGAGGACTACCAGGTGGACCTCATCCTTATGTCCTCCGGGGGCGAGACCAACCGTCCCGTCGGCAAAACGACGGCCCGCGTCCTCGAAAAGGCCTCGTGCGAGGTATGGAGCGTCAAGGGACGCCTCCCTGCCCGCCGTGTGCAGGCCTCGGTGCGCCGCGCCATCCCTATCCCCCTGGCATGCTGAAGGAAAGGAGGGGGGGGTATGTGGGATTATTCCGATAAGGTCAAAGACCATTTCCTGCACCCACGAAACACAGGCGTGATCCCAGACGCCGACGCCGTCGGCGAGGTCGGCAACATCACGTGCGGCGACGCGCTGAAACTCACCCTGAAACTCGACCAGAACGAGCGCATCGTTGACGTCAGGTTCCAGACCTTCGGCTGCGCCAGCGCCATCGCCTCCTCCTCAGCCCTCACCGAGATCATCAAAGGCATGACCCTGAAAGAGGCCGAACAAGTTACCGACAACGACATCGCCGAATACCTCGGCGGCCTTCCGGAGCAAAAGATGCACTGCTCCGTCATGGGGCGGGAGGCCCTCGAGGCCGCCATCGCCAGCTATCGGGAAGAGAAGGGGCCGCCGCCCCACGAGGAGGGCAAGATCATCTGCACCTGCTTCGGCGTCACCGACAAGGTGATCGAACGGACCATCCGCGAGCACCACCTGAAGACCGTGGATGATGTGACCCACTACTGCAAGGCCGGCGGAGGCTGCGGCTCCTGCCACCCGCAGATCGAAGAAATCCTGAAACAAGTCGCCGGGACCGCCGAGGGGAAGGAAGCGAAGAAACAGGAGATACGAAAACCGCTCTCCAACCTCCAACGCATAAAACGAATTGAGGAGGCCATCGAGAAAGAAATCCGGCCGATGCTCCGACAGGACGGCGGGGATATCGAATTGATTGATGTGGTGGACCATACCGTCCTTGTCTCCCTCCGCGGCCAGTGCCGTGGCTGCGCCATGGCCGGCTTCACCATCGCCCAGACGGTGGAGAAGAAGATCCAGGAATATGTGGGCGAGCCGATCTCGGTAAGGGAAGTGGAACCATGAAAAAGGTTTATGCGGACAACAACGCAACGACCCGGGTCGCCCCCGAGGTCCTCGACGCGATGCTCCCCTACCTGAAGGATATGTACGGCAATCCGTCCAGCATGCACGATTTCGGCGGCGACGTGGCCAGGAAGATGGCAGCGGCCAGGGGCAGCGTCGCCGCCCTCCTCGGCGCCGCCGACGAAGAGATCGTCATCACCAGCTGCGGCACCGAGAGCGACAACGCAGCCATCCGCAGCGCCATCGAGACCCACCCCGAGAAGCGGCACATCGTTACCACCAAGGTCGAGCACCCCGCCGTGCGGAGCCTGTGCAATCTCCTGGCGAGCAAAGGCTACTGGGTCACGGAACTCGGCGTGGACGCAAAGGGCCGCCTCAATCTCGATGAACTGCGCGACTCGTTGCGCGACGATACCGCCATCGTCAGCATCATGTACGCCAACAATGAGACCGGAGTGATTTTCCCCATCGAGGAGATCGGGCAGATCGTCAAGGAAAGGGGCATCCTCTTTCATACCGACGCCGTCCAGGCCGTGGGCAAAATTCCCCTGAACATGAGGAGCAGCACGGTGGACATGCTCAGCCTGTCCGGGCATAAGCTACACGCGCCCAAGGGGATAGGGGCGCTATACGTTCGCCGCGGCGTCCCGTTTCGCCCGTTCCTCATCGGCGGCCACCAAGAGCGCAATCGCCGCGGCGGGACGGAGAACGTCCCCTCCATCATCGCCCTCGGCAAGGCGGCCGAGCTGGCCATGGAACACATGGAGGAGGAGAACACCCGCGTCAAGGCGATGCGGGACCGCCTGGAGAAGGAGTTGCTCGCGAAGGCTCGGGGGGCCTATCTCAACGGCGACCCCGACGCGCGCCTGCCGAACACGACGAATATCAGCTTCGAGTACGTCGAGGGCGAGGCGATCCTGCTGCTGCTGAACGAAAAGGGCGTCGGCGCATCCTCCGGGTCGGCGTGCACATCGGGATCGCTGGAGCCGTCGCACGTGTTGCGGGCCATGGGCGTACCCTTCACGCGGGCGCATGGCTCGGTCCGGTTCAGCCTCAGCCGATACAACACGGACGAGGACATCGCCTACATCATCGCGCATGTCCCGCCGATCATCGAGCGTCTGCGATACCTCTCACCCTATGGGCACGAGGAAGGGGCAGTATAAGGCGGGGGAAAGGCGGTCGGGAGTAAGGGGCAGGCTTTCCCCCGCACCGCCGTTTTCGCCTTGACCCCCGGGAACGACTCGCATACCATACACAGCGCGAGGTTATCATCGGCCCAGAGGGATGAAGAGGAGGACGTGGAAATGAGGAAGCTCCTGGCAGTCGTTATCCTCTTGCTTGCCGTGACGTCTTGCACGCAGGAGGATGTAACCTACGTCAAGCTCGTCCAGCGACTAACCGATCTGGAGCATCTGGCCGTCCTGCCCGCCCCGGGCGAGACGTGCGCTCAGTGGTCGAGCTACGACCGCCGCAGCCGGTTCGACGAGGCGACCGGCCTCTATGTCAACTGGGACGCCAACGGCGACGGGGGCGGCGTGATCCGCAAGGAGGATAACGGGCAGCTCGTCTTTGCCGAGATGGAGGGGCCGGGCGTCATCTGGCGCATCTGGTCGGCCCAGGCGGGCAAGGGGCATGTGAAGATATTTCTCGATGGCGCGACGGAGCCTGCCGTTGATTTGCCATTTGAAGGATACTTCGACTGCAAGAACAAGCCCTTCACCTACCCCGCCCTCGTCCATACCGCGGCCAAGGGCCTGAACAACTACGTGCCCATCCCCTACCAGAAATCGTGCAAGATTGTAGCGGAAAATGATTGGGGGAAGTATTACCACTTCACCTACGCAACCTACCCGAAGGGAACGATCCTTCCGACGTTCAAGCGCGATCTCTCCCCTGCCGATCTCGATGCGCTGGCGAAGGCAAACGACATCCTGACCCGCTGCGGCAGTGACCCTGCCGGGGAGCGGCCCGGCGCGACAACGGAGACGAAGACCATAACCGCTGCGCCGAAGGCAACGACAACCGTGGCCAAGCTGGCAGGCCCCCGCGCCATTACCGCGTTAAAGGTCAAGATAGATCTGCCCGAATCGCCCGACGACCGCGACCCCCTCCGCGAGCTTGCGCTGCAAATCTCCTGGGACGGCGAGAAGGAGCCGAGCGTCTGGGCGCCCCTGGGCGATTTCTTCGGCACGGCCCCCGGCGTCAACCACTACAAATCGCTCCCGATGGGGATGACGGAGGATGGGTTCTACTCCTACTGGTATATGCCCTTTGCGGAGAGCGCGCTGATCGAGCTGGTGAACGACGGCAAGAGCGAACACAAAGTCAATTTGGAGATCACGGTCGCGCCGCTTTCCCATCCTGTCAAACAACTCGGTCGGTTCCATGCCAAGTGGCATCGCAACGCGGACCTCGATCCGAAGCGCACGATTGACTGGACGATGCTCAAGACCGAGGGCCGCGGGCGCTTCTGCGGCGTCATGCTCCATGTGTGGAACCCGCGCGGCAGTTGGTGGGGCGAGGGCGACGAGAAGTTCTTCATAGATGGAGAGCGATTCCCCTCCACCTTCGGCACAGGCTCCGAGGACTATTTCGGCTACGCCTGGTGCAATCCGACGCTCTTCGAGAACTGCTACCACAACCAGACGATCAGCATGGGCAACCGAGGCCACGTCTCCGTGAACCGGTGGCACATCACGGACAACGTGCCGTTCCAGACGTCCTTCGAGGGGGCGATCGAGAAGTACTTCCCCGACACGCGCCCGACGCTCTACGCCTGCACCGCCTACTGGTATCTTGCGGCGGGAGGCGCGGATCATTACAAACCTGTCCCGGTCAATGAACGGATCGGCTACTGGTTGCCATTGCCTACGGTGAAGGGGCGGGTGGAGGGCGAGGATATGCGCATCCTCGTCAAGCCGAGCGGCACGGCGAACTGCCAGATGTTGAATGGGTTCGGGACCGGATGGAGCCTGGACGCGCACCTCTGGTGGCGCGGCGGCAAGCCGGGTGATGTGCTGGAACTGGGGATTCCGGTGAAGGAGGCGGGGAAGTATCATGTCAAGACACAGCTCACGAAGGCGGGGGACTACGGGATCGTGCAGTTGTCGCTGAACGGTAAGATGCTTGGTGGACCGATTGATCTTTACAATAACGGCGTCATCCCGACGGGGGAGCTGGACATGGGCGTTCACGACCTGACCCAGGGCCTGAACCGCCTGCAGGTCGAGATCGTCGGCGCAAACGAGAAGGCAAAGAAGGCATATATGTTCGGGATTGACTACGTGCAGTTGGACGAGGTGAAATGAGCAAAGATCAGTTGGTTGAAATTCTTAAGCTCTGCTTCGCCATTGACCAACGGGCGGAAATGGCGTATGCGCGCTTCGCTGAGGCCGAAAAGCGACGGGGGCTGAAGCAATTCTGGCGGAAGATGAGCGAGACGGAGGGGGAGCACGTACAGATCTGGAAGAGATTGCTGGACATGGCCAGGGAG
The DNA here is from genome assembly GCA_040755855.1 of Planctomycetota bacterium. Classification (GTDB taxonomy): domain Bacteria; phylum Planctomycetota; class Brocadiia; order JAADGH01; family JAADGH01; genus JAADGH01. Next base: position 352,497 of record JBFMAD010000001.1, read on the forward strand.
AATATGCTTCCCCAGGTCTTCGACCAGCCCAAGCGCGTTGCCGAGGAATTGAAGAGCACACGCGACAAGATCAACGAGATGGCAAATCAGTGCGTCGCGAACCCCGATCCGTCCTGCGCGTTCCTGCTGGCCTACCGGATGGAGTTCTACGTGATGCGCCACCCGGCCTTTGCCACACTCCTCAATTTCATCCAGACCATATCCGAGGAGAAGAATCTGGAGGAGGAATACGACGCCCACATCAATGCATTCGTCGAGGCCCTCGTCAAGTACGGCAGGGTGACCCCAGAGATGGAGATGCTGGGCGAGACGCTCCAGCACCTGTGGAAGGAGAACTGCGCGCTGGCCCGCCAGACCACCACGGATGATTTGACGGGCGTGCTGAATCGGCGCGGGTTCTTCCTTACGACGAAGCCCCTGGCCCATCTTGCGCAGCGGCAAGGGGCTGCGGTGGGAATTCTGATGGCGGACATTGACAACTTCAAGGAGATCAACGACACACTCGGCCATCCGAAGGGCGATGAAGTCCTCAGGATGATGGGAGACATCCTCCGAAGACGAATGCGGGCCTCCGATCTCGTGGGACGATACGGAGGAGAGGAGTTCATCGTCTTTCTGCCGATGATCAAGAAGGCTTCGCTTCGCCGCATTGCCGAGGGAATCCGCAAGCGGGTAGAATCCGAAACCAAGAAGAAAATCCACCTTACCGTCAGCATCGGCGCGGCGGAAGGCATGTTGGGCGACGATGTGGACCGTGACTTTCTCGCCCTCGTCAAGAAGGCCGACGCATGCCTCTACGAGGCGAAGCGTCGGGGAAAAAACGTCGTCGTCATGGAGAACGCATAGCCCCTGCAAATCCCCTCTGAAGGAAGCCGTCGGCATGACATCCGAAGATCGCCCGCTCCAGGAAACGGAAGAACTGAAAATCGTCTATGACATAGACCGAATCTGCGATGACACCCTCGACCTCGATCTTCTGTTGCGCCGGCTGCTCGTGAAGGTCATGGACATCCTCTCCGCCGATCAGGGGGCGTTCGTCCTGCGCGACGACGATACCGGCGAATTGCGCGTCGCCGAGCGGGAAGGCATTCCCGATCCTGAGCCGTTCTTCCAGGAAAACCAGGCGTGGATCACGCAGGCCCTGAACGCGCAGGGAAAGGAAGGGGCGCAAGTCGGCGAAACCGGCAGGCTGTTCTGCAAAATTTCCATGGGGGACGCGGCGGTCGGGGTGCTCTGCATCGTCCGGAGCAGCGGCCGCGCCTTCTCCGCGCGGGACCGGTCGGCGCTCTCCGCCGTGGAGGGGCAGATTGACAATGCGATCGAACATGCCAAAGTATTGCGACGACTTCAACTTCGCAACAAGGAACTCGAGATCCTCTACCGAATTGATCGCATCCGCGACAGCACGGAAAACTTGCAGGATATGCTGGATCAGATCCTCGTGGAACTGCAGGCCGCCCTCGACGCCGAGATGGGATTCATCATGCTCTACAACGATCAGCTCAAAAAACTTGAACTGAAGGCGATGGATGACAAGGGTAGCGGCGTCCTTTTGCGCGCGGAGAGGGACCTCATTGACCGCGTGTCCGACATGGCTGTCGCCGCGGCAAGGCCGATGATCTGGAAGCCGGATGACCGCGGCAAGACGCCGGCGCATGAGGTCCTTTGCGCGCCGCTGTTTCTCCGTGATAACCTGATCGGCGTCTTCGGCGTCCTGAACAAGAAGACCGGCAGGGCCTTTGATGCAGATGACAAACGCCTCCTGACGGCCATCATCAGCCAGGCGGACACGGCCATCTTCGAGGACGCGCGCAAGGCGCTGTTGACGAAGTTGTTCAAGAGGTTCGTCAGCCCCCAGGTGGCCGACGCCCTCCTCCGCGACCCCTACAAACCCTATCTCGAAGGCGAGGCCAAAGAGATCACCGCCCTGTTCTGCGATCTGCGCGGCTACAGCACGACGGTGGCCGACATGGACCCGAAGGACGTGGTGGCGTTCCTCAATGAGTTTCTATCGGAGATGTCGGCCCTCGTTCTCGCCAATGACGGGACGCTCGACAAGTTCATCGGCGACGAGGTCGTGGCCCTGTTCGGCGCGCCGATTCCATTTGAGGACCACGCGCTCCGCGCCTGCCGGGCGGCCCTGCGGATGCAGGAGAAGCTCCATGATCTCAACCGCAGTTGGGCGAGCCGCGGCCTGCCGACGTTCGGGATGGGGATCGGTCTGAACTCCGGTCCGGTGGTCGTCGGAAACATCGGCGGCGAGGTCTATCTCGACTACACGGCAATCGGCGCGAACATGAACCTGGCCTCGCGCCTGCAGGGCATCGCCAAGGCAAACCAGATTCTCCTCGGGCCGAACACGTACGCACAGGTCCGCCATCTCGCCGACGTGGAAGACATCGGCGACGTGACGGTCAAAGGCCACGCCAAGCCCCTGCGAATCCATCATCTGCGCGGATTGCATTAGGGCGGAACGAGCATCTCACCAAATCGGGCGAAGATCAAGAAAGGCATGCCTGTGCATGATGGGCTGTCCGGGCATTCTTCTTGACCTTGCCCCAGCAAAAAGGTAGTATAGGTATTGATTGGATGATACTGCGGGTGGTTCTTGCGCTTTGGGAATGGGTGCAAAGCCGTGAGCACTGTCAGATGGGAAACGTGGGCTGACGGGGGACTTTACACATGAAAGAGATTTACCATGAAAGTACTGCTCGTGCAACCGGGCGCCAAGACCCAAGAGCATGCGTTCCGGATGCCGGCGCTTCCCGAACCGCTCGCCCTCGAAGTCCTAGCCGCTTATCTTCCTGAGCATGAGGTCCGGATTCTGGACCTCCGGATTGACGACACGCTCGACGCCGAACTCCGCGAGTTCACGCCGGACGTTGTGGGCGTTACCGCACTCACCACCGAGGTGTATGACGCACACCTTGTGCTGGACCGAACCCGCGAGCTCCTGCCCGACGCGGTCACGGTCGTGGGGGGCATCCACGCCTCGCTCATGCCACAGGATTTTGAGCGTCCGTCCGTGGACGCCATCGTGAGGGGAGAAGGCGAACTGACGCTGAAGGATCTGGTTGCGGCCGTGGAGGCATCCAGGCCGCTGTCGTCCGTGCCGGGCATGCGCGTTCGCGCCGCCGACGGCGGCTATGTTGATACGCCCCTGCGCACTGAGCAAGTCAGACTCGACGAGTCCCCGCTTCCACGCCGAGACCTTCTGGCGCACCGGCGCACCCACTACCACTTTCACTTCCACCACCCGACGTTTTCGATTGAGGCGGGGCGTGGCTGCCCGTTCAGATGCAACTTCTGTTCGGTGTGGAGGATGCACCCGGGGAAGTGCCGTTACATGTCGGCCGAACGCGTTTTTGCGGAACTGGAATCCATTCAGGGGAAGAGCACTCTATTCGTGGACGACAATTTTCTCGCCAATGTCCCCCGCGCCAGGACGCTCTGCGGGATGATCCGCGCCAGCGGCATGGAGAAGACCTACGGCATGCAGGCCCGAAGCGACACGATCGTGCAACACCCGGACCTCATCGAGGAATGGGCAAAGATCGGACTGGGGGGAATTTTGATCGGATTCGAAACGCCCTCTCCCGAACGACTCGCAAAACTAAACAAGTCGAATGTCCTCCGCAACAATGATGAAGCCATCCGAATCTGCAAGGCCAACGGCGTGGATGTGTGGGGCGCGTTCATCGTTGATCCGGACTTTGAGACGGACGATTTCGACCGGCTGCTTGACTACGTCAGCGATCGCGGGATCAGGCTCCGGCAGTTCACCGTCCTAACCCCGCTTCCGGGAACGCCGCTCTTCGAGCAGGAGGCCGAGCGGTTGGTCACGCGGGACTACCGCCTCTTCGATTGCCTGCACTCGGTGCTGCCCACGAAACTCCCGCGAGAGGAGTTTTACCGCCAGTTCACACGGCTGTATCGGCGGTCCTACGGTTTCCTCACGATGCTTCGCTCCATATGCGACCGCCGGGTTACGCTGAGCGACATATGGTATCTCCTGCCCCTGGTGGCGCGGCTGTGCGACCATCGCGCCTATCTGAGATCAGAGGAGGCGCAGCCGGTGTTGCCGTAACACCGAACGGCATAGCCACTCGCAGGCACTGCTTTCACAAGGACGCAAAAGGGAGGGTCAAACCATGAAGACAACCAGCCCGTTGGGGCTTGTTCTCGTCTGCGCCCTCGCCGTCTCGGTTTGGGCAAAGGACGGCAAGAAGACAGTCCTGCAGTACGGCGACGGCGCTCCCGACGGCAAGAGGAGCCTCGGCGGGTCGGGCGAGATGATCCGTTTCGAGCTGCCGAAGAAGGGGCTGAAAGTCATCGGCGTGCGCATCCATGGCTCGCGGTACGGCATGCCCGATTCGCCGAACGAGAGCTTCCTGATCTTTTTTATGACCGACGACCTGACCGAGATCGCTCATGCGGCGATGGCCCCCTATGCCCTCTTCAACCGGGGCGAGGAGCAGTGGGTCGAGGCCCTCTTCCGCGAATCGGTGGAAGTCCCCAAGGAGTTCTGGGTCGTTTTGGACTTCCGCGCCCACCGCACAAAGGGGGTCTATGTGAGCTATGATACAAGCACCGGCGGGAAGCACTCCCGCATCGGCCTGCCGGGACTGCCCGACAAGGAAGTTGACTTTGGGGGCGACTGGATGATCGAAGTCATGCTCGCGCAGTGACGCCCACGCGGTGTACGTACGGCAGGCGAAGAAGGAGCATACATGAAGAACAGATTCTCGCGTCGCGATTTCCTGCGGACTGTGCCCGCCACGCTGATAGCCGCTTCCACCCTGACCGCACAAGAGACCAAGCCCCGGCGCGTCCGAAAGGGCGAGATGGTCTATCGCCGCCTCGGGCGGACGGAGCTGATGGTCTCGGAGATCAGCCTCGGCGGCAGCCCCGTGCCGGACGAGATGATCTTCGGTCGCACCATCGAGCGCGGCGTCAACTATGTGGACACATCGGAGGCATACTCGAAAGGAAACTCCGAGCAAACGGTCGGGAAGATGATGAAGGGGCGGCGCGACACGTTCCATGTGGCAACCAAGTGCCACCCGCAAAGACTGCGCCCGCCGACGCAGGAGGGCGTCATCGCCATGGCCGAGGCCAGTCTGAAGCGCCTCGATACCGATTACATTGACATCTACATGGTCCACGGCGCAAGCAAGCCGGAGCACCTGACCCACGAGGCGGTCCTCGCCGCCTTCGACAAACTGAAGAAGGACGGGAAGATCCGCTTCACCGGGGCGTCGCTGCACGGAACGCTGGCGGAGATGGGGAAGGTCCTGGTGGAGTGCGGGCACTACGACGTGATGAACATCCCCTACAATGTCTACAATACCGTCAATGTCAAGAAGGGGGAATCCTACGACGACTACTTGCACCGATCCGACATCGAGGGCGTCCTCGCCCTTGCGAAGAAACACGACGTTGGCGTCGTCGCCATGAAATCTATGGCCGGGGGGAACTTCCAGAAGCTGGACAAGTACCTCACCGAAAACACCACCGTCCCGCAGGCGAAGCTCAAGTGGATCCTCGAGAACGACGCTGTCGGCACGATCGTCTCCGAACTGCTCAACGCCGACATCCTGAAGGAAAACCTGGCCGTCGTCGGCGCTGGCCTGACCCGCCGCGAGCGCGAGGCGCTCTACCGCTATGCGGAGGCGACGTCGCCTATCCATTGCCGGATGTGCGGAACGTGCCAAGCGGTCTGCCCCAACGGCGTCGCCGCGACGGACATCCAGCGATACCTCGCCTACCACGATGGCTACGGCAAGAGCATCCTTGCCCGCCGATCCTATGCCGCGCTTCCACGGAGCGCGAAGGCCTCGCAGTGTCGCGGCTGCGGCACATGCGAACGCAGCTGCCCCTACGGCGTCGCTATCCGACGCCGCCTCCGCCGCGCGGAACGGGTCCTTGCGTGACCAACCCATAGGCGACTAACCCAGTCCGCCCCGCGGGTTCCGGTGTTCTCTCCCTTGACTGTGGTGCGTCCATAGCATAGAATTTTTCCACCGTGACACAGGAGTCCTTTTGGGAGAATTGCCGATGGCCATGAAACTTACTGCGCAGGCGGACAGTTACCGGACCGAGGAGCATGACTTCGCCTATGCCGTGGCGAAGACCAAGGAGCTGGGGTTCAAATACATCGAGCCGGAGGTGATGACGGGGCGCTGCCTGCTCAACATCCACGGCTACTGCAACATCACCAGCCTCGAAGACGACCCGATGGACATGCGCAAGATGATCGAGAAGGCGGGCCTGAAGGTCGCCTGTCTCAGCGCCCACACGAACCTGATCAACACGGAGTACGGCGTGGACTACCTGCGCAAGGCCTTTCGCTTTGCCTACATCCTCGGCGCGCCGATCGTCAACACCGCCGAGGGCGTCAAGCCGCCGGACATGCCCGACAAGGTGGCCTTCAACATCATCCAATACAATCTTGAAACGCTGTTGAAGACCGCCGAGAACTACAACATCAAGCTCTCCGTCGAGCCGCACGGCATCTACACCACCAAGGCCGAGGGGCTGCTCAAGATCATGAGCCTGGCCGACTCGCCGTATCTCGGCATCAACTTCGACACCGGCAACACCACCGTCGCCGGCAGCGACGCGGTGAAGACGCTGAAGGCCGTGCTGAAACACGTCATTCACGTTCATGTGAAGGACATCAAGCGGGCCGAGGTGGACGCCAGCCACGAGACAGGCGTCACCGCCGGGTGCGCCATCGGCGACGGGGAGGTGGATATCGAGGGGTGCATCAAGCTGCTGAAAGGACGCAAGTACGACGGCGCCCTCGCCATCGAATGTCACAGCAGCCAGGCGCTCAAGAAGAGCAAGGCGTTCCTCGATCCGCTGATCTCCTAAACGAACTCAAACCACCTAACGGAGGGTGCATACGATGAAGCTCAAACCCATCGTCGCGCTGGTCATTGTGCTTTTCGGTCTTGGCGTAGTTTCCTCTCTCCATGCCCGCGAGGAAGTCTCGCTCAACGGCGCTTGGCAGGTTCAATACTCCGCCGACGCCGACAAACCGCCGACGGGGGAATGGACGGACGTGGACGTCCCCTCCATGCTGACCATGCGCAAGGACACGCCGCACGTCTGGTATCGGCGGACGTTCTCCGTCCCCGACTCCATGCGCGGCAAGCATCTCCTCCTCCAGTTCACCGGCGTGAAATTCGTGTCGAAAGTCTGGGTCAACGGCACGGACGTCGGCGGGCACTACGGCGGATGGGAGCCCTTCGCGCTCGACGTAACCGAGGCGTGCAAGCCCGGCGAAAACGAGCTTCTGGTGCGGGCCGGCGACGTGCGCAGCGTCATTGACGAGACGCTGGACATCGAGAAACTGGAGAAGGGAGACCAACTCGTCGAGCTGGCGAAGGATTCGATCATGGCCCCCATCGGGTCGCGCACGGGCGACGTCGGCATCTGGCAGGACGTCGCGCTCGTCGCCCAAAACGACGTCTTCGTGGACGACGTCTTCATCAAGACCTCCGTCCGCAAGAAGCAGATTGACGTGGATGTCACCCTACGCAATCTCGGCAAGACCGACCGGCCCGTCCGCCTGAAGGCCCATGTTTTGGACGGAGACGCTGCGGCCCTGACCTTCGACGAGCAGGACGTGACCGTCCCCGCGGGCGGGACGAAGACGGTGGCGATCTCGAAGCCGTGGGAATCGCCCAAGCTCTGGTCGCACCTCTCGCCGCACCTCTACCACCTCGTCACCGCCGTGGAGAGCGATGGGAACGAACTGGACTCGCTGAAGACGCGCTTCGGCTTCCGCGAGTTCTGGATTGACGGCATCTACTTTGTCCTGAACGGGACGCGGATCAAGTTCCTCGCCACGGCCGGGCATCCGCCGACGACGTCCGATATCGAGACGGCCAAGCGCTACTACGCGGGCATGCGCGGGGCCAACGTCATGGCCGTCCGCCTCCATGCCAACCTCTGGCCGACGTGGTGGTTCGACGCCGCCGACGAGGTCGGCATGTTGGTCGTGCAGGAGTCGGCGCTGTGGTGCTTCTCCAGGAATTACGCCCTGTCGAAACCCGCCTTCTGGGAAAATTATCGCAACCACCTGCGCGGGATGTTCGGCCGCGACAAGAACCATCCCTGCATCATGTTCTACAGCCTGGAAAACGAAATCCTCCACTGCGGCGGCGACTATATCGCCGAGACGGAGCAGAACCTCGCCGACGTGGGCCTCTTCATGAAACAACTTGATCCGACCCGGCCGATCATGTACGACGCCGACGGCGACCCGAAGGGCGCGGCCGATGTGGTGAACCTGCACTACACCCACGAGTTCCCCGAATACAACATGTTCCCCGACACCTGCTACTGGGTTGACGACGTCCACCCCGTCCCCAAGTGGCTCGGCAAGGAGTGGAAGTGGGACCGGAAGAAGCCCCTCTACATGGGCGAGTTCATGTGGTCGCCGGCGGAGGTGCCCGGGCCGTACGCCCTCTTCCTCGGCGACGACGCCTACCCCGACTTCCGCCTCGGCCGCACCCGCGCCAAGGCCATGGCATGGCGATTCCAGGTCGAGGCGTTCCGACAGGAAGAGCTGGCGGGCATGTGTCCGTGGACGCTCTGGGAGAGTCGCGGCTTCCCCGAGGATGACGGGATCATGTACCCCACCATCCGCCGCGTCTATGAGCCGAACGCCGCCTTCGTCCGGGAGTATGATTGCCGATTTTTCGGCGGCGAGTCCGTCAAACGCACGGTCTATCTCTACAACGATACATTCGCAAATGCGAATTTGACCCTGAAGTGGGAACTCAAGAAGGACGGCCAGGCGGTGGATTCCGGCGAGCATACCTTCGCCGCTGCGCCCGCGCAGAAGATTGATACCGAGGTCACGCTGAAGATGCCGGAAGTGGCCGAACGCACGCCGCTCGAGTTTGTCGTCAAGGTGAAAAACGGCGACCGTCTCGCCTTCGAGGACACACATGCCTATTGGGCCTTCCCCCGCCGCAAGCCGCAGATCACGGGCAAGGGGCGGATCGCCATCCTCGGCGGCGCAGGGGTGGAAGAGTCGGTCCTCGATGAGGCGGGGGTCGCCTACACCAAGATCGCGGACCTGTCCCAGCCCATCGAGGCCGACCTGCTTATCATCGGCGCGAGCGCCCTCGACCGCATGAAGACCGAGACCGACATGCCGACCGTCGGCGACGACGCCACGGCCATGCACCGTCTGGCCGACTTCACGGCCAAGGGCGGCGCGGTCCTCGTGTTGGAGCAGACGGCCTACCCGCCCGGCCTCCTTCCGGCCAGCCTGGCGAAGAAGGGCTGCACCATCGCCTTTCAGCAGGCATTCCACCATCCGGCGCTCAAGCGCGTGCAGGATGGCGATTTCAAGTTCTGGCGCGGCGACCACGCCGTCGCCCGGGACGCGGTGCTCAAACCCCGCATCGGCAGCTTCGTCTCCCTCTGCGACGCAAGCGCCGAGGGGGGCATGGTGTACTGCCCACTCATCGAAATCCGCAACGGCCGTGGACGCTATTTCCTGTCGCAGCTCCTCATCGCCGAGAAGATGAAGACTGAACCCATGGCCCAGATTCTCTTCGAAGACCTCGTAAACACCGCCCTGACCTCCCCCCCGCCGGAACGGAAGATCGCCGTTGTCCAGGAGACGATGAAGTTGACCGACGACCTGACGACCGTCGGCGCGTCATTCGTTGACCTCTCCGGCAAGCTGGCGGACGCCGACCTGTCGCCCTTCCCCGCCTTGCTCGTCGAGGCCGAGGCAAAGGAGGTTACGAGCAACGTCGCCCGCCTCCGCGACTACGCCGAGAAGGGCGGGACGATCCTCCTGCACGGCGCGACGCCCGACGGTCTGGCCCGGCTGAAGGGGCTGCTTCCCGAAGCAATCCAACTCCGCCCCTCGGCGGCATTGCCCGTTGTCATTGACCAACGCGCCCCGTGGATTGACGGCATGTCCAATGAGGACATCTACTGGCTTGGAAAGCCGACAGGCATCCGCTACCAGCCCATTCCCTGCACGCAGAAGATATATGATTTCATCGTGACGCCCGGCCTGCCGGATGATGCGCAGTGCAAGACCATCGAAGCGGAGACGATGGAACTCGGCGAGGGCGAGCCACAGCGGACGGAGGAGGGCGACGTCGGCCTGTTCCGCAACGGTGACATCGTCACCGAGATCGAGTTCCCCGAGACCGCCGAGTACGCCTTCGCCATCCGCGCGCGGGGGACGCCCGTGGAGAACGTCTATCCCGCGATGGCCCTGCACATTGACAACAAGGTGGCCGCCTCGGTCGCACTGTCCGGGCCGGATTGGCAGACGGTTCTTGCGTCGGTCAAGGTGGAGGGCGGGCGACATCGCGTGGCGCTGGTCTTCACCAACGACGGATGGGACCCGGCCAAGGGCGAGGATCGCAATCTCTGGATCGACAAGCTCATGTGGGGGCGAAGCCCGGAAATCCCTGGGGAGCGGATCCTCCGTCCGGCGGCGCTGACCCACACGCCCATCGGCAAGGGCGGCTGCCTCATTGACCAGGTCAACTGGCACGGCCGCACACCTTCGCTCGACAAGGCCGCGCGCTATCTCATCAACCTGCTGACGAACCTCGGCATCGCGTTCGAGCGCCGCCCGGCCGGTCTCGCCATCGCCGGGGGAGACATGCAGCGCGGCGACGACAGTGCCGTCAACCGGATCAGCGGCAAGATCGCCTATCTCGGCGGGAACGGATCGGTATTCGCAAATGTGAAATTTGTGAAGGCAAGGAACTACGTCTTCGAGGTCGAGGTCCAGGGCACGGAGGCGGAGGGCGAGTTCCCCATCGTGCGCCTCCTCCTCGACGACCGCAAGGTCGGCGAGCAGCAGATTCAGCGCGCCGGCTGGTCCATCCTGCGCTACGAGGCGGAGGTCCCTGCGGGGGAGCACAAGGTCACGCTCGAATTCACGAACGACCTATGGCGACCTCCCGAGGACCGGAACCTCCAGATCGGGCAGTTGGTGATTCGTTGAGCACAACACCGCGTGTGTGGGATTAAGGAGAGAAGTGTGGTCAAACAACAGTCGATCGGACAATACCTGCTGAACCAGCTCCACCAACGCGGCGTGCGCCACATCTTCGGCATCCCGGGCGACTACGTCCTCGGCTTCTACGAGATGATCGGCAAGAGCCGCATCAAGCACATCGGCACGACGCGCGAGGACTCGGCGGGCCTGGCTGCCGACGCCTACGCGCGCGTGAACGGCATCGGAGCGGTCTGCGTCACCTATTGCGTGGGCGGGTTGAACATCACCAATCCCATCGCGGGGGCCTACGCGGAGAAGTCCGCCGTCGTCGTCATCAGCGGCGCGCCCGGCCTCAAGGAGCGCGAGCGCAACCCCCTCCTCCACCACCGGGTGCGCGACTTCGCCACGCAGAAGGAAATTTTTGAGAAGATCACCGTAGCCAGCGCGGCCCTGGACGATCCGTTGACCGCGTTTCACGAAGTGGACCGGGTGCTGCACGCCTTGGAACGATACCGGCGTCCCGTTTACTTTGAGATCCCCCGCGACATGGTTCATGCCGCCCGCCCCCATGTGCCCCGGCGCGAGCCACCTATCCCCGTGGCCGACCCGGAGACCCTTCAAGAGGCCATCGCCGAAGCAACGAGAATGATCAATGCCAGCAAGCGCCCCGTCATCATCGCAGGCGTGGAGGTGCACCGCTTCGGCCTGCAAGACTCGCTCGTGAAGCTCATCCAGAAGACCAACATCCCCGTCGCGGCCACGCTGCTGGGCAAGTCGGTCATCAGCGAGGCCCATCCGATGTACATCGGCATCTACGAGGGCGCCATGGGCCGCAAGGAAGTGACGGACTACGTCGAGTCGAGCGACTGCGTGATCCTGCTCGGCGCGTTTATGACCGACATCAACCTCGGCATCTACACGGCCAATCTCGATCAGGGCGCGTCCGTTTACGCCACGTCCGAGAAAGTCACGATCCGCAGGCACTCCTACGAGGACATTCGCTTTCGAGACTTTTTTGCCGCCCTCCTCAAAGCCAAATTCAAACACCGAAAGAGTCCGAAGCTGCCGGAGATGCACAATATCGGCGCCGAACCCGAACCGCCGCCCGACTCGAAAATGACCGTCAAGAACCTTTTCCGGGAACTGGACGGATTCATCACAAAGGACATGGTCGTCGTCTCCGACATCGGCGACTGCCTCTTCGGCGCGGTGGACATGAAGATTCGCGAGCGGACGGAGTTCATCAGCCCGGCCTACTACACATCCATGGGTTTCGGCGTGCCCGCCGCCATCGGGGCGCAGTTGGCCAATCCGAAGCTCCGCCCCCTCGTAGTCGTGGGCGACGGGGCCTTCCAGATGACCGGCCTGGAGCTCTCCACCGCCGTGCGGCTGAAGCAGAACCCCATCGTCGTTGTCCTGAACAATGAGGGATACAGCACGGAACGCCACATTGCCGACGGCCCCTTCAACGACATCGGCATGTGGGCCTACAGCAAGGTTCCCGAATTGCTCGATGCGGGGAAGGGGTTCGAGGTCAAGACGCAGGCCGATCTCGTGCGGGCCTTGCGCACAGCCCGAGACAACGACAAGACGTTCAGCATCATCAACGTGCACCTGGACAAGTACGACAAGTCCCCCGCCCTCGCACGGCTTGCCGAGCGCCTGGCGGCAAGGGTGAAGGGAAAGGAATAGAGGCGCGGAGTTCTGCGGACATAACCTCCCGGAGGTTCTGAACCTCCGGGAGGTTAGAAGTTTGGAGACTCGGCATGGGTCTGTTGCTCGGCATTGACATCGGCACATCAAGCATCAAGGCCGTCCTCTACAACTCCGAGACGGGGAAGACCGTCGGCGAGGCCAGCCGGGAATATGCCCTGCGTTTTCCCATGCTCAATGGCGCGGAGCAGGATGCCGACGACTGGTGGCTGGCGGCGTGCGAGGCCGTACGGGAGGTGATCGGGACAACGCAGACCTACACGCGCCTGATCGAGGCCGTCGGCGTCGGCGGGCAGGGATGGTCGTGCCTGCCCGTGGACGCGGCCGGCAAGCCATTGCGCCCCGCCATGCTCTGGCTCGACCGGCGGGCGGAGGAGGAGTGCCGATGGTTAGAAAAAGAGTTCGACCGCGACCGCCTCTTCGAAATCACCGGCAACCGCATTGATCCCGCCTACATCACGCCAAAAATGCTGTGGCTGGAGAAGCACGAGCCGGACCTCTACAAGCGTGCCCGGCGCTGGCTGACCTCCGAGGGCTACCTCGTCTCCCTCCTGACGGGCAAACACACACTCAGCCTATCGAGCGGCTACGGCTACTACTTTTTCGACATGGCAAAGGGGCAATACGTGGAGGACCTGGCCGAGCGGATGTCTATGGATCTCGAAACCATGCCCCCCATCCGCCGCGCCTTCGAGGTTGCGGGGGAGGTGACCTCGGTCGCCGCCCGATCCACGGGCCTGCACGCCGGCACACCGGTCGTTGTCGGGGGACTCGACGCCGCCTGCGCGGCCCTCGGCGCGGGGGTGGTGGACTACGGCCAGACGCAGGACCAGGGCGGGACGGCGGCGGGGATGTCCATCTACATGGACCGCCCCCTCGCGCACCGCGACCTGATCCTCGGCTGGCATGTCGCCCCGAACTCGTGGCTCCTGCAAGGGGGGACCGTCGGCGGAGGGTCAAGCCTGAAATGGTTCCGCGACACGTTCGGAATCTCCGCCCCTGTCGGCGGCCCCGATGGACCCGACGCCTATGAGCTCCTGTCGCGGGAGGCGGCGGAAGCCGAGCCGGGGGCGGGCGGTGTGATCTTCCTACCCTACCTTGCAGGGGAGCGTTCGCCCATCTGGGACACCGAGGCGCGCGGGGCATTCTTCGGCCTCACCTTCGCAACGAAACGGCCCCATCTCGTCCGTGCCGTCATGGAGGGCGCGGCCTTTGCGCTGCAGCACAATCTCGAAACGGCGCGAAAGGCGGGGGCGAGGGTGGATCTTCTGCTCGCCGTGGGCGGGGCGGCCCGGAGCGACGTATGGTGCCAGATCAAGGCCGATGTATCCGGCCTGCCGATTCGTGTGCCAGTGGTTTCCGACGGCACGGCCCTCGGCGCAGCGATCCTGGCGGGGGTGGGCGCGGGGGTATTTCAGGATGTCCGGCACGGCGTGCGGCAGATGGTCCACGTGGATCGGTCCTTTGATCCACGGTCGGAGAACCATGAACGGTATCAGGAACTCTTCGATATCTACCGGGGCCTTTACGATCGCCTCAAGGACAGCATGCACGCCGTCGGTCGCTTTGTCCGAAAGGAGCAGACATCCAGCCGATGAAAGCCCTTGTGCTCCATGCGCCCGGCCAAGTCAGGATTGATGACGTCGCAAAGCCCGTCCCGGGGCCGACGGACGTCCTCGTCCACGTCCGGGCGTGCGGGGTGTGCGGGTCGGACCTGGCGCGGGAGGCGGGCGCGGCGCACCACTTCCCCATCATCCTCGGCCATGAGTTTGCCGGGGAGGTAACGGAGGTTGGATCCGAAGTCGAACGATGGGCGGCGGGCGCTCGCGTAGTTGCCGTTCCCCTCCTGCCCTGTTTCGCATGTGCGAATTGCAGGGCGGGCCTCTATGCCCTGTGCGCCGACTACTCCTTCATCGGGTCGCGCCGCGACGGCGGCATGGCGGAGTTCTGCATCGCGCCGGAACGGAATCTGTTCCCCCTGCCCGACAAGCTGGGCTTCGCCGAGGGTGTGCTGTTCGAGCCGGCGACAGTCACGCTGCACGGCCTGCTCATGCTGCCGAAGCCCGGCAGGTATCGCACCGTAGTCGTCCTGGGCGTCGGGACCATCGGCGCCTTCGGAATCCAGTGGGCGAGGTCGCTGGGGGCGTCGAAGATCATCGCAGCGGACATCCGCGACGATGCACTGGCCCTCGCTTCCGCAGTCGGGGCGGCAACGACGATCAATTCGGCAAAGGAGAACGTCGTGGAGATCGTCATGCGGGACACCGACGGCGGGGCGGATCTGGTGATCGAGACGGCCGGCGTCCCCGCGTCGCAGACGGTGGCGTGGGAGCTGGCCCGACCGCGCGGGCATGTCCTCCAGGTGGGAACGGCGACGCGTCCGGTGGATTTTCCACCCGAAGTGTTCGAGAAGCTCCTCCGCCGCGAGCTGACGGTGCACGGGTCGTGGATGTCCTACTCGATTCCGTTCCCGGGGCGTGAATGGACCATGACGGCGGAGGCGTTCGTTTCGGGCCGGCTCATCTGGGAGCCGGTCATTTCCCATCGGCTGCTTCTGGGGGAATCCGTTCAGGCCTTTTCTTTGGCCCGCACCTCTTGTGGAAAGGTGCTGATCGAGATGAAAAATACCGAATAGCCTGGTCCCGGGGTGCGTAGGTATTTCCAATAACATGAAGAACCGCACTGGAATTGCGGACGATTTGGAGGGCGCGACATGAACGGCACTGAAGCCGATCCCGGCGCACAAGTGGTTTTGTGGATCATTCGGATTGCGGGCGCGGCGCTGCTCATCCTGTCGGCGGTCTGTCACAAGCTCCCGCGCAATCGTCTCGCCGGCATCCGATTTCCCCACACGCTGGCCGACGATGAGATGTGGGGAAAGGTCCATCGGCGCGGACGATGGGTATTTTTTGTCCTTGGACTGGCCTGCTTCGTTCCGATCCGATCCTTGCAGGGCCTTATTACCTTCACGATCGGATTTCTTGCCGTGCTTATTGTATCTACGGTCTATCTGTACGTTTATGCCCGGCGGGAGTATCGCAACAAATTCGGCACAACGAGAGTGGTTTCCATCGGCTTTTGCAAGTTCCGCCCGCCCACGGAGGAGGAGCTGAAGCAGGACGTCTGAGAGATCTCCCTGCACCCATTCACGCGTCGCGGGCGATGTGGCTTTGCCTCAGAAAAGTGGAATTCCTCAGATTTTTCGTTGACATTTTCCGCTCCTTTATCATAATCAGTGCTTTCTTATAATCTCTTATTCCCCGGCGAGCTGCGACAAAGGGGAGGATAATGGACGACGACCTGCGGTTTGTCTCAGGGTTGCCACTTTTCAAGTCCTTCAGTGGCGAGGCATTAACCGCCCTCTGGGCAAACGCGGAAATCAAGACCTACAATACCGGTGGAGTGATCATCCCATTCGGCCAGCCGGGACAGAACCTGGGGGTGATTCTCAGCGGCATGGCCGAGGCGAGTATCTCGGAGGATGGCGGCGAGCGGCGCAGGCTGGGTCTTATCGAAAGAGGCGGCGTCTTCGGCGAGATGTCTCTCCTCACCGGCGAGCCGACGTCGGCCGATGTCATCGCGGTGGAGCCGTGTCGCGTAGCGCTGATTTCCCATGACGTATTCTCCCGCTACCTTTCCCAAAGCCCCGCGGCGATTCGATTCCTGGGACGGCTGCTCTCGGAGCGGCTCAAGGCCCGGCAGGACGACAAGGCCAGTCTCGACCGGCTGGACAGGGCGCGCCGGAGCGTCGCGGACCCGTATGGCCTCCGGCTCGAAAATGTAGATCCGCCCCTCCGAGTTCTTGTCCTCGACTGCCAGGCCCATGAGGTACGTTGCGCCCTGTTTCACACCGCCAACGCCGCCGGCACGATCCGGGAACGGATTCCCGTTGCCGGTCAATCGGACCATCGGGCCGCCGTCCGGGAGATCCATCGGCGGCTGCGGACGGCGGGCGCCGGCGCTCCCGTAGATGTGGCGGCCCACCGCGTCTCCTTCGGCGGCGAACAGTATGCAGAGGCTGTTGTCATAGATGACGCCATGCTGCGCGAAATTGCAGCAACCGAGGACGTGGTTGAGACGAACAACCGGTTCAATCGCATCGGGATCGAGGTGGGCCGCGAGATATGGCCCGGGGCGCATCACGTGGCCGTCTTCGACACCGCCTTCCACCACACCATGCCGCCGCACGCCTACCTCTACGGCATCCCTTACGAACTGTACGAAAAGGACCGGCTGCGCCGCTATGGCTATCACGGCATCTCACACAAATATGCATCGCTGAAGGCGGCTGCGCACCTGAAGCGGCCCTATGGGGAGCTGAAGCTCATCACGTGCCACCTCGGCGGGGGGGCGTCAATCTGCGCCATTGACCACGGTCGCGCCGTTGACACGAGCATGGGCCTTTCCCCTATCGAGGGGCTTCTGATGGACACGCGGCCCGGCGACCTCGACCCCCTTGTCGTGACGCACCTCGTCGGGAAAAAGCGCCTCTCGTCGGAAGAGGTCATCCGAATCCTCGAGGAGGAAAGCGGACTGAAAGGCATTTCCGGCATCTCCGGCAACATGATGGAGCTTGAGCAACGGGCGCAGGAAGGCAACCGCCGCGCCGTGCTGGCCATCAGTGTATTCTGCTATCGGCTTCGAAAATACATCGGGTCGTACTTTGCCGCCCTCGGCGGGCTGGACGCCCTGGTTTTCACCGGAAGCGTGGGCGTCGAGGCGCAGGAAATCCGATGGCGGGGCTGCCAGGGACTTTCCCATATGGGCATTGTCATTGACGAAGCCCTGAACCGCGCCCCCCGCTTCGGTCCCGACGACGTAGCCGACATCTCCCAGGACCTCTCCCGCGTGAAGGCGCTCGTCGTCCCCGACGACACGGAGCGCATGATCGCCCGCGACGCCATTTGGGCCTTGGGATACCAGAGCGTCCAGGAGATCATGCGCAGTCGGAAGAAGCCCATTCCCATCGGCGTGTCGGCCCACCACGTCCACCTGTCGAGCGAAGACCTGCGACAGCTTCATGGGGAGGGATACGAGCTCACGGTCCACGCCGACCTCATGCAGCCGGGGCAGTTTGCGTGCAAGGAATCGGTCACGCTCATCGGCCCACGGGACTCCATCCCGCGTGTGCGTATCCTGGGGCCGGTGCGGTCCACGTCGCAGGTGGAGATATCACGCACGGAGCAGTTCAAGCTCGGCATAGACGTGCCCATCCGCCAGTCGGGCGATCTCGACGGAACCCCCGGCGTCACGTTGGAAGGCCCCAACGGCCGCGTGAAGCTGCGAGAGGGAGTAATATGCGCAGCACGCCACGTCCACATGGCCCCCGAAGACGCCCTGTCCTTCGGCGTGCGCGACGGCGACGTGGTGAGCATTCGCATCGAGGGTGAACGGTCGCTCACATTCGGCGACGTAATCGTCCGGGTGAACCCGAACTTCGCCCTGGAGATGCACGTGGATACCGACGAGGCCAACGCCGCCATGATCGGACAAGGGGCCGTCGGCTACCTGGAGAACATTCAGAGGCGGCGGTAGCGCCGCGGCGATCTGTTCTATTCCAGGATCAGGTTGGTGGCGGTGCGCGCGATGCCCTTGACCTTTCGGAGCGTGCTGACGATCATCTTCAGCAGGGCGTCGTGGGTCCGGCCCTCAACCAAGGCAATGATGTCCTGCTCGCCGGCGGTGATGTCGGCGGTCTTCACGCCTTTCATCTTCCGCAGTTTGGCGAGGATATCTTTCTCCTTGCCGGATTCCACCCAGATTTTCAGATACGCCTTCGCCATGGCTACCCTCCTTATTCAGCCTTCTTTCCTGACTTTCTCCACGGCCTCGATCAGCGCGGCGCAGAGGTACTCGTTCTGCTCCGTCGTCATCGTCGGATGCACGGGGGGGCAGAAGAGGCGCTTGCCCAGCTCGTCCGAAAGCGGGCACTGCTGCCCGGCGGTGTGCTGCCGGAGGAACGGGACGGAATCGTAAACCGGCGGGTTGGCGATGCAGAGCCGGATGTTGTATTCCTCCAGCATGATCTTGCAGAGCATGTCGCGCTTCTCGCCCGCCCAACTCTTGGGAACGAGGATGGTATAGAGGTAATACGTGTGCCAGCAGCCCTTCGGCTCGATGGGCAGTTCAAGCTCCGGCACGCCGGCGAGCAGTTTGTTCCGTTCGTGGGCGACGCGCCTGCGGCCTTCGAGCATCTCGTCCAGCTTCTTTAGTTGGACCATCCCGACCGCAGCCTGGACCTTTGTCATCTTGTAATTCGTCCCCCAGCCGATGCCGCCGCCGAACTGCCGGAGGGCGCGGCATTTCTTGGCGACCTCGGGATCGTCAGTGGTCACCGCCCCGCCCTCGCCGAGCGTCGTCATGTTCTTCTGCGTGTGGAAACTGAAGACGGTCATCCATCCCTTCTTGCCGATCTTTGTGCCCTTGTACCCGCCGCCGCAGGCGCGGGCGGCGTCGCCGATCACCTTCAGGGGACCGTGCTTCGGGTGGGGATGCTTCTCCGCGATCTCCAGATAATCGTCCATCGGCGCGGAGAGGCCGTTCATGTGGGTGGGATAGATGGCCCGCGTGCGCTTCGTGAGCTTTCGCTCCACGTCGTTCGGATCGAGCTGGAACGTCTTCGGGTCCACCTCTCCCCAGATGACCTGGCCGCCCTGCCCGGCGACGGACATTGCCGAGGCCTTGAAGTTGATGGCCGGGACGATGACCTCATCGCCCCGCTTGAGGTCAAGGCACATCATGGCCATGTCGAGGCCCGTGCCCGCGCCGTTGATCGAGACGGAGTCGGCTGTGCCGCAATACTCGGCGAAGGCCTTTTCAAAGTTCGTGATCTCGGGGCAGATGAAGCCGAAGCCGACTTTCCAGTCCATGGACTCGCGGATGGTCTTGACAACGACGTCAATCTCCTCCTTGCCATAGTACCCGCCGAGCAGGGGTTCGCCCGGCCATGTGACGTCCGGTTTGCCCTGGGACAGGATTTCCTTCCGACGTTTCTTCGCGATCACAACGACCCTCCTTCTTTTTCGGGTTGATTCGCGACGGTTGCGCTGATCTGCCCATTCGGCCGACAGACCGTCATCATCCACGGCACCATTCCCTTCGCCACGTCCTGCCGCTCGACGGCGAAGCCCAAGCCCTCGAAAAACACCTTGAGTTTGTTTTTGCAGAAATGGTGCACCTGGAATTTCTCGTAGGTCTGAATGACCACACAGTGCATGAAGAACCCCCACGCGGAGTTGATGTAGCTGTCCACGAAGATCAACTTTCCGTCCGGTTTGAGAACGCGACGGAACTCCTTGGCTGCGGCAGCCTGGTCGGGATAGTGATGGAATGAGTGGCAGCAGGTCAGGTAGTCGAAGGATGCGTCGTCAAAGGGCAGGCGCTCCGCGGCGTTGGCCACCTGGAAGTGGAACTGGTCCCTCCCATCCGTGTTTTTCTGGGCCACCTGGATCATGCCCGGCGTAATGTCCACCCCGAAAAGGGATGCCTTTGCGAATTTTTCGGAGGTTTTTCGCAGCAGCTTGCCCGTGCCGCAGCCGACGTCGAGCATGTGAAACGCCTCGTCCGGTTTTCGCAGGGAAAGCAGCTCCCGGATGATATGGTCTTCGGTGGGAATGAATAGATGGCGTTGGAAGAAACCCTCCTCGTCGTATGTCTCGCTCCATCTGTCGAATTCGTTGACCGCCTGCTTCTTGAATTTTTCAGACATGCTGCGCTTTCTATTTCTTGCGGAATTGCGTAGATGAAGCGTTCCTATTCGCCGCGCCGTGCTTCTTTTCTTACCATCTTCGCCCGGTCATGTCAATAGCCGCACGCGGGCAAGTATTGCGTATTTTCCCTGGATCAAAAAACAGGAGACCAGGCAGGGACAGCGCCCTGCCTGGTCTCACTCGATGCAACTCGGGATCGAGCGCAACCGTCAATTGCATTCCGCGACCAGCGGACCGGCCAGTTCCTTCAGGAAGAACAGCCGCCCGGACAGCGTCGGCATGAAGCTGGCCGGGATCCATGGGCTGGGACCGTACCGCAGCGTAGTCCAGAGCGACACCCCCTGCCACTGCATCCCACGGCCGAGCGTCCCGTCGCACCCGCCAATGATCTTGTCGGCCTTCAGGAACAGACCCGGGCCGATCGTGTTGGCATAGGCCGGCACGAGCGTCGTCCGGCTCTTGAAGCTGGTAATGGCGTTTTGCTCGATGGTGAGCGGATGCAGCCTCGCGCCGATGCGGTGCGTCGGCTTCTTCCAGTCGGCGACGGATTTGAACTCCGCCGCGAAGTGCGGCTCCCAGAAGGCGATGTGGAAGACGCGCCCGATGCCGAAGATGACGACCAGCTTCGCCCCTTTCTTCTTCAACGCGGCGATCTTCTTCCCGTAGGTCGGCAGCATCTTCTTCGTGGCGAAGTGGCGCTGGCTTTTCGGCACGGTCAGCTTGCCGAGCGGGCCATAGAAGGCGGCTTCCATCGCGTTCTGGAACGCGCCGGGGTTGGAGGGCGGCAGCGTGTTGCCCTTCGCATCGCTCCACTCGTCCATGTTGAATCCATAGACGTGCTTGCAGCTTACTTTCCATTGGTTCAGGAAATAGACCGCCCACTTATACATCCCCATGGGGCCGACGGGCAGGATCAGGATGATCTTCCGCCGTTGCTTGTGCGCCATCAGGATTTCCATCGCGATCTCGTGGCCCATGAACGTGTCGAAGTCGCTCAGGGATTCGCACGGGACCGGCTCGAAATTCTTGTTCCACCACGGCTGCCGCTTGGTGATGTCCGCCGGCTTGTTTGAGCAGCACTTGTCAATCTTCCTAAGGTCCCATCCCTTCGGAAAAAAGCCCTCCAACAACGAACCCTTGATTGTGCTCAACAGGTTCATCTCTTCCCTCCTTCCCAAATCGAACAAGATATCTGAATGTGGACAGACGCAGGTCGCCCCGATGGGAAGGGTACTCTCTCCGCGGAGAGGATGCAACAAAAAAATCCCGCCAGACGTAATGATCCCATCCGATTCGTCCCGCCCACTTGCCTTTGCATGAGCGATCTGGTTAAATGGCAGAGCACGAGAATGGCGGTCAGGGCGACGAGGTCCCGTACCACTTCAGCTTGCACGAATAACTCAAACAGGGGAGGGAGGCAAGATGCGCAAGTTCCATCGTCTCATGTCCATGTTCCTTCTCGCGGGGTGCGCCATGAGTCCGAAACAGCCGACGTTGGAGCGGGGGCATGTGGTGTTCGAGACCGGTTTCGAGGGGGCCGAGGCGCTCAAGGGCTGGTCCGGTGGCGGCGCGCTTGCGCCGGGCTATCAGGGCGGCCAGTCGCTCTGCATCGAGCAGCCGGCGGGCGAGCTGCACGGATCGGTCATTGCAAAAATACCTCTGCCGGTGAAGGATGTGCGCGGCTACCTGCTCTACTTCTCGGGAATGGTAAAGGCCGAGAACGTGAGCGAGAAACCGAAGCCCTGGAATGGCATCAAGTTCATGGTCCCCATCGTTGCGAAGGACAGCAGGCACTGGCCCCAGGGCCAGATTGATGTCGGATCATTCGACTGGACGCGGGTCGTGTTTCCGGTGCGCGTGCCCGACGATGCGACGGAGATGTCGCTCTGCCTCGGCCTGGAGTCCGTGACGGGAAAGGTCTGGTTCGACGACATCAAGGTCACCGTCCGCAAACCGCCCTTCGTCCCCAAGCCCAGACTCGTTCTTGGTCCGCCGTACAAAGGGCACGATCTGCCCCGGCTCCGCGGCGCGATGGTGAGTCCCCGCATTGACGAAGATGGTCTCCGCCTCTTTGGCAAGGACTGGAACGCAAACCTCATCCGGTGGCAACTCGTCCGGAGCGGGTTCAAGGGCGACCCGCTCGACCTGGCGGCCTATGACTCCTGGCTGGAGGGGGAACTCAAGAAGCTCGACGCCGCCCTGCCGCTCTGCGACAAATACGGGATCATGGTGGTTATCGACCTCCACTCCCCGCCCGGCGGCAAGCGAACATCGGGAGGGTACGCCGGCTCGGACGCCGGGCTGTTCGACAACGCCCTGTGCCAGAAAAAGTTCATTGAGGTCTGGGAGCGCATGGCGCGGCGATACAAGAACGCCCGGCCGGTGTGGGGCTACGATCTCGCCAACGAACCGATCGAGAACGTCGTCGCCGAGGGCCTCGACGACTGGCAGGAGCTGGCCGAGCGCGCCGCCAGGGCGATCCGCGCCATTGATCCCGACCGGACGATCATCGTCGAGCCCCCCGATGGGGGCAATCCGTACGGCCTCAGGCGGTTCCGGCCCATTGACGCGCCCAACGTGGTCTATAGCGTCCACATGTATCTCCCGCACGCCTTCACGCACCAGGGCGTCCATGACAACTGGCAGAAGAAGTATGTCTATCCCGGCGAGATTGATGGGAAGATGTGGGACAAGGCGCAGCTCGA
Source organism: Planctomycetota bacterium (assembly GCA_040755855.1). Classification (GTDB taxonomy): domain Bacteria; phylum Planctomycetota; class Brocadiia; order JAADGH01; family JAADGH01; genus JAADGH01. Next base: position 375,620 of record JBFMAD010000001.1, read on the forward strand.
GGCCGCGCTCAAGCCGGCCGTTGACTTCCAAAAAATGTACGGAGTACATATTTACATCGGCGAGTTCAGCGCCATCCGATGGGCGCCCGACGGCAGCGCATGCCGGTATCTGCGGGATTGCATTGACATCTTCGAGAAGCACGGATGGGACTGGACCTACCACGCATTCCGCGAGTGGAGCGGCTGGAGCGTGGAACACGGCGCCGACCGCAAGGACACCAATCCCGTCACCGAGCCGACGGACCGGCAGAGGCTGTTATGCGAGTGGTTTGCCAAGAACAAGAAACCCGGTCAGGCAGCGCAATGAGTCATGCCGCGGCGTGAGGCGCTTGGCTACCGGCGCGGCGGGACGTCGGTCGCCTTCCGCACGCATCGGAAGCCGTAGGCGTCGTAGCCGAAGCAGACGTCGGCCAGGCCGGGCGGCTCGCTGTATCGAGCCGAGGAGCGGCAGCTCTCGGGACCGACGTTCCACCCGCCGCCCCGCAGGACGCGCTCCTCCCCCGCGGCGGGTCCGGTGGGATTCTCGCTCGCCTTCGGATCGTAGGCGTCCGAGTAGATGTCGTTGCACCATTCCCAGACGTTGCCGTGCATGTCGTACAGCCCCCAGGGATTGGGGGTTTTCTGGCCTGCGGGATGGGACGTCTTGTTCGCGTTGTCCTTGAACCATGCGTGCATCGTCAGCTTGCCCGGGTCGCTCCCGAAGGAAAACTCCGTCGCGGTTCCCGCCCGGCAGGCGTACTCCCACTCGGCCTCCGTCGGCAGGCGGTACCCGTTCGCGTCGAAATTGCACTTCCCCGTCTTCTCGTCGTAGCACGGCTCCAGGCCATCGCGGCGCGAGCGCATGTTGCAGTATCGAATCGCCCCCAGCCAGCCGAGTTGCTCGACGGGGCTGTCCGGCCCCTTGTGCTTGGACGGGTTTTTGCCCATGAGATCCTCGTAGGACTTTTGCGTCACCTCGCGGGCATCAATGTAAAACGCGCCGACCTTGACCTTGTGCGCGGGCTTCTCGTCGTCCTCGCCGCTGTCGTCGCCCATGATAAATTCTCCGGCGGGAACAAGGACCATCCCGGCTTGGGTCGTTGCCGTGCCTGCCTTCGGCTCGGGGGGCTTCGGCGCGCCGTCGCCCTTCGGGCTGGACTCCCTGCCGCACCCGGCGATCAGGAACACGCACAACACACACACGATGTGACTTCGCATTACTCATACCTCCATCGGCCAGGAACATGGGGGTGCCGCTCACTCCGCCCGCCCAATCCACGTCGCGCGGCTTAGTACCTCGGCGCCTCGTAGCTGGCGGGGTTGCGCATGATCTCGGTGGTTCGCTTCCGAATCTCTTTCGCAATCTCGGACACTCGCGGGTCCTTCGCCATGGCCAGGCCCGCGCGCTGGCGGAGGCGCTTCGCCGCCACGCGGCAGTCGCCGACGAGATGGTCCTGATTGCCGCCCACCTCGACGAAGGCGGCGGTTATCTTCTTGCATCTTTCCAGCGCGTCGGCACCTTCATAGTCCATCACCTCCGCCCGGAACTTGTTGCAGAGATCGGCGACGTAGGCCGGGGTCTTGATCTTGTCCTTCTTTTCGGCATACTTCGCGTCAATATCGCGGGTGAGTCCCTCCATCTCCGCAATGACCTCCGCCAACTCGGGATGGGTCTTCTTCTGCCCGTCGAGGTATTTCAGCATGTCATGCCCCCATGTCACATATTCCTCGATCCTGCCGCGAATATACGTGACGAAAATTACCACGTCCTGCAATGCCTTCTCGATCTCGGCCTTCTTTTGTTTCTGCTGTTTCTTCTCGTAGATCGGGTTGAGCGTGTCTCGGACCCCACACGTGGCGCGGCCCTTGTACGTAAGCTGCTGGGATTGCACATCCAGGATATACTCGCAGGGACCGACGCCGAGCGTCTCGCGGATGATGTCCACCACGGTGAGCCTGTCCAGCGGCGTCTCTTTCACGCGATTGATGGGGTAGAGGACCGCCGGACCCACGAACGTGAGGGCCTCCTTGAGCGGCTGGAGGCGCCCCCGGCCGGACTTGTCCACCCAGCAGGGATACTCGAAGCGGCCGAGCACGCTGGTCCACTTCTTCCGGTCCGCCGGGATCGTGCTGGCCCCCCCAAACCAGCCGTGCTTGAGGAACTTCCCGTCGGGCAACTCCGCGATCATCTCCCAACTGTCGGTCAGGTCGTTGTCGCGGCGCCAGTCCACCCGCCACTGCGCGGGGAAGGGCATGGCCCAATCGAGTTGGATCACCTTGTTCTTGTCCTCCTTTGCGATGTTTCGCATGTGCCAGATGGCCGGCTCGTCGAGGAGGGCGACCCAGACCTTGCCGTCCTTGCCATAGTGGATGTCCGAGGCGAGGATTTGCCGCCCCTCCTTCTCTCCCGCGAGCAGGGCGCGAAAGTCCTTCTCCCGCGTGTTCGAGACGGCCATCGCAATGGCCTCGCCGCCGCCGAGCAGATGGAGCAGGAAGTTGTCGCCGGGGACTTCGACCTGCGACACGGGCAGTTCCTGCGCGTCCAGCACAATATCGTCCGCGAAGAAATCGGGCAGGACGGCGAAGCGGCACGGCGCTTCCATGCGAAGGCCCTGGGTCTGGCCGAGCGGCGCTGTTTCCACAAACATCTGTCCGATCTTCAGGCTCACGCGCAGTCCCGTCCCCTTATTGTCCAGGGCCTTGACGGCTACTTCGCCCGGATTGTTCTCTGAGATCGAGATTGTCGAGAGAACCGTAGGCGGATCGGACGGCGGCGCCAGGAGTGCGCGGCGCGTCCAACCGCTCCGACCGGATGAATACAGCTCTGCGCCCGTTCCCTTTTTCCGGAGCACAACCGCTATCTTCCGGTTCGCAAACACCACGTCCCCCTTGAATTCGTGGGCCGTCGTGTCCTCGGGGATGGCGGTCCATCCCTCTCGCTTGGCAATCTCGCCGCCGGAGAGAGGGGAGGGCGAGGATTTGTTGGTATCAAAGAGCCGGACGCCCTCCGCGGCGGCGTCTTCCTGCGCCTGTTTCTCGTATGGGACATACGCCCCTTCATACAACCGGAACATATCGGCCCGGAACTCGCAGTTGGGTTGGGCGCAGTTGATGTAGGCGAACCAGCCCTGGGGAAAATCCTTCTCCACCGTGAAGGTGACATGCATCTCCGTCCATTTGTCCTTCGCCAGCGTGTAAGGATCGGTCCGCGCCGCCCTTTCGTGGGGCTTGGCGCGGCGCTCGATCTGCAGATCGGCCCGCACCGGTCCGCCTGTGCTCTTTGCGAGCACGGCGAACGTGTAGGTCTTGCCCTTTTCCCCGGCTTTTATGCCCTGGCCGAACTGCGCCCCCCATTCCTTCACCTGGCCGATGGCGATCTTCACGCTGTGTCGCCCCTCCGCTGCCTCGGCGTCGTCCACGCGGAAGTCGGCTTTGGTCCCTTCCGCCTTGGCAAGATACCAGCCATCCTGGCCCATCTCAAAGCCGGGATTGGCGAACCGGTTCTCCGCCGCCTGCCCGGATGCGTCGCGGGCCGTTGAGCCAAGAAGAAGGGCGGACAACGCCACGATCCAGATTGCCGGGTGGAACGATCTATGGAACATGAGGACCTCCTTTGCCTGTCACTTCGCCTTCAACATCTGCTCGACCCGACGGCGGACATCCTCAGCCAGGGGCGACGCCGGGACCATGCGGCATTCCTGCTTCATCCGTCGCACGGCCATGCGGCACTTGGCCAGCGTATTGTCCTGGACCGCGCCGATGCGCCGAAGCTGCTCGCCCAGTCCTCGGCAGTCTTCGAGAAAACCACCTTTGCCGAGGAGCGCGACGAGGTCGTCGGCGAGACGTTTTGCGGATTCTAAAGCGTTCTGATCGCTGCGACGCTGCGCTATATCCTTCTCCATCTCCTGTGCGATTGCGCCGAGGCGGGCGGCGAGGCCGGTGTTATCCCCAGGTTTCTCTGGGGCTTTGCACATCGTCTGAATCTCTTGTGCGAGCCTTGCATACTCCCCGATCCTCGCGTCCATGTGCTCTATGTGCTGCGTCATCTGCGCCAGCCGCTCCCTGATCTGATCGGCCATGCGCGCGGCGCGCTTCCGCTCGACCTGCCGTTCGACCCATTCGGTCACCTGGGCGGGGGTGGGGGGCGCATCGCCGGCCACACCCTCCAATGCCAGGATGTACTGGCACGGCCCGACGCCCAGCGTGTTTCGCAGGATGTCAATCGGGCAGAACGCGCTGAGCGGGGTGGCGCGACTGCGGTCAATCGGATAGACCACAAGGCGCTCGGCCTCCTCCCCGCGCGAGGGCGGCAGGCAAACGATGGCGCGACCGCCGTCGAGCCGACAGGGATAGGGAATCTTGCCGTGGACCGGGGAGATAAAGTCGGCAATTTGCTCTTCCTCAAAGGCCCATGATTCGGCGACGCCGCTCCGCCGGACGAAATCGCCCCGCCATTTGGCGGCGAAGGGCGGCTGCCAGTCGAGGACGATGTCCGCTTGTGCGTCTTTCTCCGACAGCCCCCGGCTGTGCCAAATCTTTGGGCCTTCCAGGCAGGCGACCCATATCTTTTGGCCGCTCGCGCACTCGATCTGAGTGATGGCCGCCTTGCCGGCGAAATGCACGTCCGCGTTTTGCGCGTTGGACTGCCAGACGCACATGACGATTGCATCGCCGCCTTCGATAAGATTCAGGAAGAAGTTCTCGGCGGGAAGGCCGACGGTCCTGTCCCCAAGCGCCTCCGCGCCATACACTATGTCGTCCCCGAAGAAATCGGGGACAACGACATAGGCCGTTTCGCAGCGAAGGCCGAGCCGATCGGTTCCCTTGCCGGGCAGGACCTCCAACATCACATCGCCGGTGGTGAGGCGGAATGTCACGGAGGCCGCGTCCCCGTCCTGCGCCCCAAACGCAGCGTCAATCCCCATCGCGCTGCGGCTGTTCTCCTTGACGGCGGACGAAGAAAGACGGGGCGGAGGCGCCCCTTCGCGCCCACAGGGGGCGACGACCACGCGGCGAACAAGGCCCTGCGCAACCCTTGAATAGACCTCGACGCCGGTCCCCGCCTTGCGAAGGACAACGGCGATCTTGTTGTTCAGGAAGACGGCGTCGCCGGCGAAGGCGTGCGTTAGATCGCCCTCGGCGACCGGCTTCCACCCGGTCCCGGGGACGGGTCCGGTGACGGCTTCGGGCAGGGGGGCGACGGTGTCAAAGAGATAGGTGCAGGGATCGTCGGCCTGCTGCTGCGCCCCGGCAGGAAGCGATGGTATGGCGCAAAGCGCCAACGCGATCGGGATGATGCGGAACGAGTCGGCAATCTTCACAGGGTGGGCCTCCCTTCTCATCTCCAATCCGGGTACATGTCTGAACCGCCCTCCGTCAGCCGCCGAGGCGTCCCACCTTGCGCAGAGACCACATAGATCTCCCACGGGCCTTCCGGCGACATGCCCTGGCAGAACACCAGATTCTTGCCGTCGGGACTGTATCGTCCATAGTGCTGCACTCCGCCGAAGTATGTGATGAGGCGATTCTTCGTCCCGTCCGCGCTGATCGTGCAGAGGTGCGTCTCGGTTTCATAGACGAGACGTTTTCCGTCGGGAGACCAATGCGGCTCGCAAGCCCCCTTCTCATCATAGACCTTGGTCGGCTTGCCGCCCTCGACCGGCGCGGTGAAAACGCCGTTGCCCGCGTCCCACCGGCACGCGAAGGCGATGGTCTTGCCGTCGGGACTCCAGGCGGGGCCGGAGCAATGCGGATAGTCATCCGGGCTGATCGTTTTCTCCGCGCCGGAGGCCAGATCGCGGGTGAGTATCTTCTCGTCGCGGCGGAGCGCGATGCTCTTTCCATCGGGGGACCATTCCGCCTGATCCCCATCGCAGATTCGTTCGGGTTTCGAGCCGTCCGCGTTCATTCGCCAGACACCCGGCTTTCCGCCGCGCGTTGATGTGAAGAGTATCTGCTTGCAGTCCGGGCTGAACGTCGGGTCCACGTCGTGGGCCTCGTCGTCTCCCTGGGTCAACTGCTTCATGTCGGAGGCGTCGGCGTTCATGATCCAGATGCGCCACGGCCCGGATCGGTCGCTGGAGAATAGAATGCGTCCGGCATCAGCCGCTTGGACGGCGGACATGGCCGCAACAGCAACGAGCCCGCAAGAAATCAGGATGACCCATTTTCTCATCGTTGTGTCGCCTCCTTACCTCCGGCGAAGCGGAGGAATTCAGGTTTTTCAAAAAGTTGCCTGGCCAACAGGGCGTATCCCTCCGCGAGGGGATGGCTCGCGTCGGCGTAGAGATCGCTCGGAAGCGCCAGAGGCGCATCGTGGGGGACTTGCCGTTCCTGAAGCCATGCGACGATTCCCTTTTTCATCTGATTGTATGTGGTCAGGCTGGCCTCGGTCAACATGTGTTCGTTGAACGGTCCCACGAGGACGAACACGTCGTTGCCCCGTCTTTTCAGGAGATCAACCGTCGCCCGGAACGAATACCATTGGAACGATGTGTCCAGGCCGACCCACGCCGGGCTGAACTCCGGTATGCCCTTATCCTTCCACGGCTTTGCGATGGTTTCGATGGGTTCGGTGGAGACGGGATCATCCGGCCCGGGCAGATGGAACGTGACGCATCGAAGGGGGTTGGCGTAGGGATGCTCAATCGTCCATCGGGGGATGTCATTATTATCGAAATAGGCCACGCGCAGGTGGTTGGTCCAGCCAAAAAACGGCGCATTCCGGCCGATTGCTATGCCGAGCCGCTGCGCGTACGGTTCGCGGTAGCATGGAATGCGCGGAAAGAACTGCGGCACGAGGCGGGGATGGTTGAACGTGAATTCCTTCTTCGTCTGCAGGTCGTGCTTATCCGATGTCATCCACAGCGGGTTGCAGTGAAGGAGGACCTTGCCGCCGGAGATCGCCCGCCCGTAGTATCGGATCAGGCCGGAGAGCGCGGCGGGATGGATGCCGTCCACCCCAAGGTTGGCGAAGCGCGCCTCGCCCGCGATTTCGTTCAGAAAGTGCGAGATGGTCCGGTCGCTTGCAACATAGTGTCCCCAGACTACCGAGTCGCCGATGACGAGCGCCTTCCCCTCATCACACGCCCGCCGACACCACTGCTCATAGAGCCAGTAGTCGTTGCCGAGCGAGTAGGGCAGCCGGTAGTCCGGACCGATTGGGGGACCTTCCGCCCGATGCCATAACGAGGGGGCGAGGCAGAAAACCAGCGCGACGACGACGAAAACGAAGATCCAATTGTAGCCCGTCAACCGGATATCGTTCGAGCCGAATTCGACCTCGGCTTTATCCCTTGGGGAGATTCCCTGTTGTCGTGACTCATCAACTTTTGGCGGCATATCTCTTCGCAATAATCAAAACTGGAAATAGATGAATGCCTGGGCGCCCGACTTGGCAAAGATGGAGATATAGAGGATCATTGACGCAACGAGTCCGATGCGCACGGGCGCGAGCTGAAGCGTCCACCGGATTCGCGATTCATACAGAAATTGATATATCCAGACGGCAAAGATCAGAATCAAAGCCAGCACGGGACACGCAGGATCGGCCTGCTGACCGCCCGGCACGGTGAACATTCGCCAGACGATCAACCGCGCGTCGGCGAAACTGGCGGCCCGGAAGAAAATCCATGCAAAGGTCACGAATGCGAACACAAACATCTGCTTTGCAAACCTCGGCACGCGGTCGCGGTAAAACGCGGTCCGTTCGAGCTCGCGGGTGAGAATCCGCCCGAAGGCGTGCAGCCCGCCCCAGATCACGAATGTCCACGCGGCGCCGTGCCACAGGCCGGAGATCAGCATGGTCAGGCACATGTTGACATAGGTGCGGACGGTCCCGCGCCGATTGCCGCCCAGCGGGATATAGACGTAGTCCTTGAACCATGTGCTCAGGCTGATGTGCCAGCGCTGCCAGAAATCGCCGAGGCTGTCGGCGAGGTAGGGATTGTTGAAGTTCAGCATCAGGCGGATGCCCATCACGCGCGCCACGCCGCGGGCCATGTCCGTGTAGCCGCTGAAGTCGAAGTAGAGCTGCCAGCCGAAGAAGAAAGTCGCCAGCATCAGCGCAGGGGAGGCGTATTCCCCCGGCGCGGCATAGACCTTGTCCACATAGAGGGAGAGGTAGTCGGCGAGGGCCACCTTTTTGAACAGGCCCACCACGAACAGGGACATGCCGTCGGTCACGTCCTGCCGGGTGATACGCGGCGCCGCGTGGAGCTGGGGCAGGATGTTGCGGGCCCGCTCGATCGGCCCGGACAGCAACTGCGGAAAGAGCGAGACGAACGCGGCATAGTGAATGAAGCTCGGCTCCTTCTCCACATGGCCGCGATAGTAGTCAATGGAGTAGGTCAGTGACTGAAAGATGAAAAACGACATGCCCACGGGCAGGAGCACATCCGGGGCGGGGATGGCGTATGCGATGCCCGCCTGGGCCAGGACAGCGTTCAGGGAATCCACAATGAAACGCGCGTACTTGAAGAAGCCGAGAAGCCCCAGGTTGTTGACGATGCTCAGGCAGAGCCACCGCCCCTTCCGTTGGCTCTTAGACATCCCGATGACGGCGATATAGTCAATAAACGTCGAATACAGGATGAGAAGAAGGTAGAGAGGATTCCACCACCCATAGAACGTGTAGGACGCCAAGAGCAGCCATGGTATCTTTAGTCGCGTCTGCTTGACGAGGAGATAGACGGGATAGACAATGGCGAAGAACAGTGCAAAAACCCAGGTATGAAACAGCATTCCGTTCTTGCGCTCCAGTCAGGTCAGAGACCTATCTCGCCGTCGTCCGCCGCGTTCACATCCTACCGTCTGTGCGCCGGCGAGTCAAGCCCTTACACTACCCTCTTTGCGTCGTCAGGATTTCGGTCTGGATGAACCGGGCGCTCCGCCCACCCACAGCGGATTGCTCCAGGCCATCCCCCCGTCGGGGGCGACGGTTTGGATGCGGAGGAATTTTTCCTTGCCCTTCGGCTTGAACTCGGCGGACGTGATGGGTTTGCCTTCTGGGGAGGTGAAGGCCTCGCCGCGACCGTTGTCGCAAATGAAATGGATGGCGCGCGATGGGGAGACCGTTGCAGCAACGATTTCATCGCTTACAGTGATGTCCTCGATCGTTGGGCCGCTGCTGGCGTAGAACTGCCCGGCGCGCAGGGCGTTGACGATGTTCTGCTCCGTCAGGGCTGGGGCCTTGACCATGACCCACCCTCCGCAGGCGTCCACTGGCCGATGGTCGTTGAAGTGCCAGTGCACATCGTCCGTCGCCATGCCCCAGACATTGCGCCCTTTCGAAAGCAGCGCATCCCAGTGGATCATGGAATGTCCCTTGCCGATGCTGTGCCAGCAGCTTGTGTTATAGACCTCGATGCCGATGTAGCCCTCCAGTCGCATGAGGTCGTGGATCGTGAGCGCCGACCAGTATGGATGGGCCACGATCGCGATCCCGCTTTTCGCATTGATGGCATTTATGACATCTTGCGCATCCATGTTTGATGCGAGGCCGTCAACTTCCCAGATGTTGACCGCCACGAGGTGGTACCCGTAGTTGAACTCCGCCCCCGACGCCGAAAGCTCCGCCCCGGGGAGGACAAGGAAGTCGTCATGGGAAAGGCCGGCGATGTCCGTTACCTTGCCGTGGTCGGTGATTGCGAGGAAGTCGTAGCCCTGGGCGCGATAGTGCGCTGCGATCTCGGCCGGCGACCTGTCGCCGTCGGAGCCGGTGGTATGGGTGTGCAGGTTGCCTTTGTACCAGTTGCCTTCGGTCTTGAATGGGGCCCTCTCGGAAAATTTCTTGTTTTTTGCCTTGCTGGCGGATGCTTCTTCCATGCTTGACTCCCTGCTATTTTGCGTCAATGAATTCTCTATGCCACAGTTCCAGCATCAGCAGCGCCCAGAGCCGATAGCCGTGATCGGCCTGTCGCCCAATGTGCTGGTTGACCAATTGTTCAACAGAGGATTTCTTGAAATAGCCCCGGCTCGTCGCTTTCCTATCCAATAGCACATCGCGCACATAGTCCGCAAGGTCCGTGCGAAACCACTCGGCGATGGGGACGCCGAAGCCCATCTTCGGCCGATTGCGGATCGGCCCCGGCAGGAGATCGTCGAAGGCGCGTTTGAGGATGTGCTTGGTCTTCAGGCGGCGCAGCTTCAGGTCCGTCGGAATGGTCGCCACGAACTCGATGAGCTTGTGGTCGAGGAAGGGCGATCTTGATTCGAGGGAGTGGGCCATACTGGTGACGTCCACCTTCGTCAGCAGGTCGCAGGGCAGGTAGGTCATCATGTCCACGAACGTCGTCTTGCCGAGGAAGTCGGTACGGGCCGGCATGTCATAGTATTGTTTCAGGAATGCGAATGAGTCGCGCCCGGCCGTCTCGTCGGCCAGGCCGTCGGTGTAGAGGAAGCGCTTCGATTCCTCGTCGAAGATGCTGATCCACATCATGTATCGCCGCGCGGGATCGTGGGCCAGCGCGGCGAGGAATTTTTTGACGCGGCGGCGGAAGGTCTTCTGCTCCACCGACGCGGGGATGCCCTGCCAGCCGCTGCCCGACAGGATGCCCTTGACGAGCTTCGGCATCTTATCCACCAGCTCGCCGATCTTGACGGCGCGGTATCGCGGATAGCCCGCAAAGCATTCATCGCCCGCGTCGCCCGTGAGGGCGACCTTGACGAACTCGCTTGTCATCTGGCTGACGTAGTACGTGGGAACGGCCGACGAGTCGGCGAATGGTTCGTCGAAGTGCCAGACGAGCTTAGGGATGATCTCGACGGCGTTTGGCCGCACGATGAATTCCTTGTGCTCCGTGTGGAACGCATCGGCGGCGGCCCGGGCGTATTCCAGCTCATCGTACTTCTTCTCCTCAAATCCGATGGAGAATGTCTTCACGGGTTCCTTGCTCAATCGGCTCATCAGGCCGACGACAATGGACGAATCAATCCCCCCGCTCAGGAATGCGCCGAGGGGGACATCGCTGATCATGCGCAGCTCGGTCGCTTCCTGGAGAAGCCCGCGCACCACGTCGGCGCACTGATGCTCCGACATGCTGTGGTCTTCGTTGAATTCGGGAGACCAGTACCGCTCGATATGGGTCTTGCAATTTTCAAAGATCAGACGGTGAGCCGGCGGGAGTTTCTTGATCCCGCGGAACATGGTAAGCGGGTGGGGAACATACTGGAAGGTGAGGTAGTCATGGAGCGCATCACGATCTACCTCGCGCGGAATATCCGGCGCTTCGAGGATCGGCTTGATGGACGATGCGAAGAGGAGTCTGTCGTCGCCGTGGCGATAGTACAAGGGTTTCTTCCCGAGGCGGTCTCGTGCGAGGACGAGGCGCTCCTTGTTTGCATCCCACAACGCGAGGGCGAACATGCCCCGCAAGTCCTGGATGAACTCGATCCCTCGATCCTCGTAAAGATGGACGATGACCTCCGTGTCGCATCGGGTCTTGAGGTCGTGTCCCCGGCGGATGAGTTGCTCGCGCAGATCGCGAAAGTTGTAGATTTCTCCGTTGCAGACCACCTGGATCAAGCCGTCTTCATTCGCCATGGGCTGGCGGCCGCCCGCGATGTCAATGATGCTCAGCCGGCGGTTGCCGAGGGCGACGGTCCCCTTCTTCCACGCGGCGAGAAAGATTCCCTCGTCGTCCGGGCCGCGATGGACCATGAGGCGGCACATGCGCTGCAGCAACACTTCATCCAGGTTGTATTTCGGCGACCACGTGACATCGCCGCAGATGCCGCACATGCTACTGACCCTCCGTCCAATGGAATCGGTAGATGAGCACCTCGGGGCGCACATACCGCATGTCCTGCGGCCAGCGACGGTGTCGGCGCTGCATGCTGCCCTGGAATGAGAAACGGCTGGCGATCTGCTCGTTTCTCAGGACCTCATCGCGGAATCGCTTCATGTTGCCCGATGCCGACTCGAAGCCATAAAGCGTTTCAAATTGGAGACTTGTGCCGACGAACCAATCCGGCTTATCCGCCATCACACGCTGCGGGTCGTATCCCGTGACAATGATCTGATACTTCTGAAGGTCGAGGGGTGGGCAGTCGAACTGCCACGGCTCTGAGACGAGGGCGATCTTGGCTCCGCGCTCGATATGCTCCGCGATGAACTCGCCGCCCCTTGTCCGAACATTCACGGACGCAAAATCCGACAGCAGACCCCACGACTTCGGCACACATGGCAACACAAGAACGAGACAACCGACGACAGCCATTCGCCTTCCGCCTCTCGTCGTCTTGAGCCGCCCGCCCAGGTCCGCAACCAGAAGCGACGCGAGAAGAACAGCAAAGGGGACCAGGATCATGTAGTGCCGCAGGAAGGGCGAGGAGACCCGCGCTGTGGCGAGATAGATCAGAAACCCGCTGACGAGGATCAGGTCGGGAGGATGTTTCGTCAATGTAAATCTCAGCAGCCCCACGAGAGCAACAAGCGGCAGCGTCATGCCGAGACCACACAGGAGAATTCGTCCGGGGATCAGGAACCAGTTCGTCTGGGCATCCGAGCGATAGACGTATTCCGATTCCCACGAAAGAATCTGCATAACCTTGGAAAGGTGGAGGATATGGAACGGATTCACAATAGCGAAACACGCAACGGCCAGCAGCAGTGAACAGATGATCCATTTGTGTCGGACATCTTTCTTCCCGATCCATGCAAGAACATGGGCATAGGCGAGGGTGAAGAGGATGACCGCGCCTGTGTACTTCATCCCCGCGCAAAGCCCTGCCGACGCCCCGGCAAGGACATACCATCGCCTCGACGGGTTGGCGACTATATGGAGACAAAACAGAATCGTCAGCAGTGCGAAGCACATCATCGGCAGATCGGCCGTCATGTAGTGGATGTTGATGACGAAGGCCGGGGAAAGGACGAGAACGGCGGCGGCAATCCACCCGCAGCGCGTCCCCTTGAGCCTTTTCCCGATCAAGTACGTCACGGCGGCGCTTGCCATGCCGAAGAGGACGACTATGCCGCGTCCGATGATGTAGAGCCGCGCCATGTCCTCGGGATGCTGGAAGTAGTGCTTGATGTCCGTCGTCAGGTGCGCCAGGCCCACCAGCGAGCAAAGCTTCAGGGCCATTGCGACCAGATAGATAAAGAAACTCGGCCAAGCGTAGAACTCCGGATCAAAATCCAATCGGCCCGGATTCATGTTTGCGATGGTCTTGAAGACTACATACTCATCGGGATGGTAAGACCGAACGGGATTGAAGAGCGATCGCTTGAATCCCTCCTTGTCCTGCAGGTTGTCCGGGCCTTTGTTCTCGCCCAGCCAGCCGAACTCGGGGAAGTGCTTCCAACTCTTCTCGACAATCTCGCGCGGGACCTCCGGCGCATCCTGCCCGAGGGATAAGTAAAGCCGGTTGCGCTCCATGGACGGGATCCCCCAGTTGATGCCGATGCTCCCAATGACAAGGGCCGCCGCGGCAAAAACCAACGGCGCAACCCAGGGCCGCTTCGATTGGTTATGATCGAGGTCGCTCATCGCTTCCTGTGGGAAACGGCGAAGATGGAAAGGCCGATGGGCAGCCGAAGCCGCCCCAACAGTCTTGCCTCTAATCGCACGACGGCAAAAAACAACTTGTCCAGCAACGGTAGGTCAAGCGTCACCTCCGACTGGGTTCGATCCGGCAGGAGGCACTTATCCGCAAGCCGATAGGCCAGTTCCATCGGAAAAAGGAGCATATTCCAATATGTGATTTGTTCGACGATCATTCCCGCACATGCCATGAGCCGATCAACCTCGCCGCGGGTGAACCGATGAACCGTGCCGACATACTTGTCATGGTGGGCCTGAAGGACGTCAAAGGCGGGCAGGTTCAGGCAAAACACCCCATCCTCGCTCAGCACGCGGCGGATCTCGCCCACCACCTGCGCAGACCGGATGGAGCGATGGCACAGGACGTCCAGCGAGGTCGCTACGTCGAATGTTCCCGACCGGAACGGCAACAGATTCGCCGAGCCTTTGACCAAAAGCCGAAGCCCGTCGCCCCGGCAGTACCCCAGCGCCGTGGCCGATGCATCGAGACCGACGGCGTGCTCGGCGAGCTTCACATGGCGCAGTGTGCCGCCCGTGCCGCAGCCGATATCCAGGGCCAGTTCGCGCCTGCGAAGATTAGCACGATCGAGGAACAATGACAGGACCATCCGCAGGCCGCGATACCACCAGTGGTCGTCCTCGGCCCGGCGCATGGCGGCGTACTCGCGGGATTCCATAGGCGTCACCCCGAAAAGCTTTTGACCGCGTCAATGATCTGCTGGACTTCGTTGTCGCTGAGTTCGGGGTAGATTGGCAGGGAGAGGATTTCGTCGACCGCGCGCTCCGTCTCGGGCAGGGCGCCCTTTGTCAGGCCGAGGTCCTTGTAGGCCCCCTGCAAGTGAACAGGAATCGGATAGTGGATCTGCGTGCCGACCCCCTGCTCCTTCAAGTGCTCCCGCAGCGCATCGCGCCGGGGCGACCGGATGACATAGAGGTGATAGACGTGTTGCCGGCCGGCCGGCTCGACAGGAGTGGCCACACCACTGCCGGATAAACCTTTGGTATAGGCGCCGCCAACCTCCCGCCGCCGGGCGTTCCAGTCGTCGAGGTGCTTCAGCTTCACGCGCAGCATCGCGGCCTGGATCTCGTCGAGGCGGCTGTTGTAGCCTTTGAGTTTGTGGCGATAGCGATCCTCCTGGCCGTAGTTGCGGAGCATGCGCACCGTCTCGGCGACGGTCTCGTCGTTCGTCGTGACCATGCCGCCCTCGCCGTAAGCGCCGAGGTTCTTGCTGGGATAGAAGCTGAAGCAGCCGACGTCGCCGATCGCGCCGGCCCTTTTGCCCTTGTAGGTCGCTCCGTGCGCCTGGGCGGCGTCCTCGATGACCTTCAGGTTCCTGTCCGTGGCCAGCCTGATGAGCGGGTCCATGTCCACGGTCAGGCCGTAGAGGTGCACGGGCAGGATCGCCTTCGTCCGTGGGGTGATCATCGAAGCAACCTGCTCCACATCCATGACATAGGTGTCCGGGACGATGTCCACGAAGACCGGCTTTGCCCCGGCGAAGGATATGCCCAGCGCCGTGGGGACGGCGGTGTGGGCGACGGTGATAACTTCATCGCCCTGCTCGATTCCGCAGGCAAGCAGCGCCAGGTGGATGGCCTCGACGCCGGAGCCGACACCCACGGCAAACCTCACGCCGCAGTACTCGGCGAACTCCTGCTCGAATGCCTCGACATTTTTCCCAAGGACAAACCAGCCGGAGTCGAAAACC
The DNA here is from genome assembly GCA_040755855.1 of Planctomycetota bacterium. Classification (GTDB taxonomy): domain Bacteria; phylum Planctomycetota; class Brocadiia; order JAADGH01; family JAADGH01; genus JAADGH01. The sequence goes on from JBFMAD010000001.1 coordinate 390,852, forward strand.
TGAGCCACCGCGGCGTCAATCTCGCCTTTGATGCTCTGATATTGCCGCTTGAGTTCGAGAATGGGGATCACGCCAATAGGGCTTTCATGTATCGGCAGTTTCGTGTTGCGCACTCGGTGGGGCCGAGCTCCTCGATCTTCTCCTTGCACTCCTCCTCGGCGATGAGCCAGCCGCCGTAGTCTCTGTGTTTGAGGTGGTCCACGATGGCGGGATAGTCTGTGGTGCCCTCGCCGAGCAGGCACCATTTTCCATTATAGTCTATATCCTTAAAGTGAACGTACTGGACGCGCTCGCCGTAGAGTCGAAAGACCTCGACTGCGTGCCCGCCGCCCTTGACGATGTGGCCGCCCACGTCGGGGCAGAGAAAGACATACCGCGGGTCGGCCAGGTCCATGATCTCCGCAATCTGCATGGGCGAGGCCACCGTCGCGTTCTCGTGGGCGTGGGGGTGGACGCAGGCCTTCAGGTTGTAACTGTTGGCGATCTGGCCGCACTCATTGTATCGGGCCGCGGTCTCCTGGAGCACGGTGTGCATGTCGTCCCCTGGGTCCATCGTCCCGCCGCCGAGGATGATCTTGGCGCAGCCCATCGCCTCGGCGAATGCGGAAGTTTTCTGGCAGGTGCGCAACACGTTGACGCGCTCCGCCGGGTCATGCCACTTCCCGCTGAGATAAACCGACGAGAGGACCAGATCGTAGCCCTCCAGCATCTTCTTGAACTCCGCCGGATCGTCCATATACTCGACGATCTTCTGCGCCGCCGCCTCGAAGCCCTCATAACCCGCCTTGGCCACTTCCTCCAGGATGCTCGGAATGTCAAGCTTTCCCCAGGTGTTGATCTGGCAGCCGATCTTCATGATTGCTTTTTCCTTTCCTTCGTCGGAGATGCATGCGCCATGTTACATACTGAATGTACGGAACAACTCGGCCCGTTGTCAAGGCAAATCGGTTGAGGAGTTCACCCTTCCCCATGACACATCGCAGGGCAAACTTCTCGGACATTCAGATTGACGCGACCCCATGAGTCCGAGTAGAATAATACTAACCCGGATCGTAATCGTGCACCAAGCGAGCGACGCCGGATGGCTCCCGCAAGAAGGAGAGCAAGATGGGCAAGAAGGCGATCTGGCTTGGCGTCGTTCTGCTGGCAGCGTCTTCGGCATGGGCGCTGAGCATAGGGGACAAGGCCCCGCCGTTGAGTATCGCCAAATGGGTGAAGGGCGAGCCGGTTGATCCGGCCAAGCCCGATGGGAAAACCACCTACGTGGTCGAGTTCTGGGCCACGTGGTGTCCTCCCTGCCGGCAGTCCATTCCCCACCTGGGCGACGTGCAGGCGCGGTTTAAGGACAAAGGCGTCGTTATCATCGGGATCAGCTCGGAGGACGCGGCGACGGTCGAGCCCTTCGTCGCAAGCCAGCCGAAGATGGACTACCACGTCGCCATTGACGATGCGCAGAAGACGAACAAGGTCTGGATGGCGGGCGTTGACGGCATCCCCCATGCGTTCATCGTGGACAAGAACGGCGTGGTGGCCTGGGCGGGCCATCCCATGGCCGGGCTTGACGGGGCCCTCGAAGGCATTGCGGCCGGCACATTCGATCCCGCCGCCGCAAAGAACATTGCGGCGAAGAGGGACGAACTGCAAAAGGCATTGCAGGGCCGGGACGTGGAGAAGATCCTCGCGGCAGTCAACGAAGTGATCGCGCTCGAACCGACAGTCTATCAGCACTACGATCTCAAGCTGAAGATTCTCAACTACAAGAAGGATAGCGAGGGAGTGGTCAAAACCCGACGGGAAGCTGCGGATGCATTTCTCAAGGCCCAGGCCCAGGATGCCTTGAACAACCTGGCGTGGGCGCTTGCCACGGACGACGACTTGACCCAGCGCGACCTGGACCTGGCCCTCACCTGCGCCCAGGAGGCGGTAAAGCTTACCGGCCGCAAGTCCTCGGCCAACCTCGACACGCTCGCCAGGGTCTATTACGCGATCGGCATGATGGACAAGGCCATCTCCATCCAGCAGGAGGCCGTGAATGCAGCGCCCGAGGACCAGAAAGGCGAACTTCAGGAAACCCTCAAGTTCTATACAGTAACCAGGGAACTTGGCGCAAAACTGACGGCGTCGGAGAAGTAAGTCTGAGGATGAACGCATGAAAAACATCGCCATGATCGGGACGCAGATCATCCACACCTATCCATACCTCGCCTATTTCAACGGCTTCAACCCGGAATCGGTGAAGAAAAACGCGAAGCCCTGGATGGCGAAAATGCTCGAGGGCAAGCCCAACGCCCCGAAGAGCGACGCCGTTCGCGTCACACACGTCTGGGCCGGCGAGGCGGACGAGGCGAAACGCCTCGCCGAGTCCTGCGCCATCGGGCGCGTCGCCGACTCGCCCCGCGACTTCGTTGCCGACGTGGACGGCGTGATGGTGATGGACGAAGAGATCGTTCAGCGCGCGGGGCTCATGCGCCCATTTATCGAGGCCGGCAAGGCCGTCTTCGTGGACAAGACGCTCTCCCTCGATCCCCGCGTCACCGAGGATCTCCTGGCCCTGGCCAAGAAGCAGGGCGCGCCCATCGCCGCCTATTCCCAGCTTCGCTTCGGGCCGGGGTTCAAGGAGCTGAAGGGGATGGCCCGTGGAGGCGTCGCCCTTGCGAGCTTCCGCCTGAATATGGACATCCTTCCCAAGTATTCCATCCACCTCATCTCCGCCGTGCACGGTATTTTTGGCGCGGGCATCAAGACGCTCCGCAAACTGGACTGTCCCAGCGGCATCGAGGTCCGCGCCACGTACCGCGACGGCACACGCGTCACGATGCAGCTCGGCCCCGACGCCCCGGCAGGATGGAACATCTGCTACTATGCCAAGGATGGTGTGAAGCTTGCCGCCGCCGGCGATAATGCCGACATGTTCGATGCCTCTGCGCGGGCCATCGAAAAGATGCTGATCGACGGTCGGTCTCCAATTTCGGCCGCGGAGATATTGGAGGCGTCGAAGCTGATCCAGTTCATAGTGGAGGCGGATGTCGGCGACGAGCGGACGATCGGCTGACGTCCTATTTGTCTTTGGGCAGCGCAATCGGCGCCTCGCCCGCCCAAGGGCCGACCTCCGGCATGTGCATCATCGCGAAGGCCGTCTGGATCGGATAGTTGCACACGCACCCCACGGCGAAGTTCGGCACATTGAGCAATCCGTCCGCCGCCACGAGGCTGTTGCTGCACCCGGAGCGGATGTTTCGGAGATAGTACTTGTCGCCGCTGGCGATGTCAAAGTACGCCGCCGTCCGCGCCCGCAGAAGAATCAGATGCACATTCGCCACGCAGTAGTTGCATCCGCCCCTGGGAACAAACGGGACCGACCGGACATGCTTGCCTGTCATTGCGTCATAAATCGCCGCGCCTTGCGTCAGAAATGTCGCCCCCTGCACAATCATCGGCGGCCCGCCGACCTTTCCCTCCCAGAGCTTCTCTCCCGTACGCGCATCGAAGGCGCGGGTCTGCCCCTCCTTGCCGGCAAGAAGCACACGAACCTCGTCGGCGTAGGCCAGCCAGTCGTCACTGCTCCGAATCCCCAGCGCCTGGCCGGCCTCGCCGCGATAGCGATACGCGCTCTCGGTTACAGCGGTCCATTGGACCTCGCCGGTTCGCGCGTCAAGCGCCATAACGGTCGAAGGGATGGTCTTCAGTTCCTCCCCGCGCCGTTTTGCGCGTTCGTTGTCTATCGGCGTGAGGGAATCAATACAGAACACCATCCCCCCGCCGGCGGCGACGGCGTTGTTGTTGAATCGCTCCTCGGCCTCCTTTTTCCAAAGCATCTTGCCGGTCTGCCGATCAAGCGCGACGAGCATGGTACTGTCCCACAGTCCATTCTCGATGCGGGGCGTCTCCTGGAAGGACACGGCGATCACAATCACATCGTCGGCCAGACGAATGTCCTTGACTATCGGCGGGTCTTCCGTGTCAATGGGGAATGTCTTGATCTCTTCGCCGGTTGCGGGGCCGTGTACCACGCAGCGATTGCCGCCCGCCGCGTAGATACCGTCCGGCATGGAGACATAGCGCGTGTATCGCTCGACCTTCCGCTCCCACAGATGGCGCCCGGTATACACGTCGTACGCGACAAGGGTGCGGTCGTCTATGCGGAATGCATACGCCCGTCCGCCCACTACCTGCGGCTTCACGCCGACGTCGTAGTCCTTGCGTTTGTAGAAGCCGTAATCCTCCCCATCGCCATACCAGAGGATTCCGAGGGGGGCCTTCACCAACTTGTCCTTTGAGTAGTATGTCCGCGCCGCCTCGGCCGTTTCGTGCGTCCACGACGCCGACCCCGGCAGGGCGCCGCCGCGGCGAAGCCGCACGAATTCCCCCGCCTTCTCGATCTCCGCACCCGGCAGGCCGGCTTGCTCGGCCGATTTCGCAAAATCATCTTGCTCCTCAACCGACATCTTCAGGCACGCCATGCCGCCATATGGCCGGAGGATGTCGTACAACTTCCGCGGCGGCATGTCCGCGGAAAATCCAGCGGCCTTCGGGTCCTCCGAGACAATCAGGCAGGCCAGATACGGAGGGAATGGGAACTCGAACGGGTTCCCTGTAAACGCCTCCGCCCGCGTCCCATACACCCCTGCCGCTACCAACCGCTGACGGAACGCATGAACCTTGCTCGCATCCGCGTCCACGGCGATCACCTTGACCTTCGGGTCGGCAAGCAGAGCCTCGATCAGCCGCCCGTCGCCGATGCCGAGCGCGAGACAATAACCCTCGGCGACATTTATGCGGGCAGCGAGGTCCTCGGCTAACCCCGCCGCCTCGTCGTCCTTTTGAGGCAAGGCCAATTTTTCGTATATGTGAATTTTTGGCTCTCCGGCGACGCCGCTGAGGCAGTACAGCCGTCCTTCCCTTGTGGCCACGAACAGCTTGCCGTCGGCCGCGGTCATGCTTGTCGGCGTTCCATCAAGACTCGTTTCCCATGCGATCCTGGCCTGCCCCTCATCGGTCGGCAGCTCTAATGCTATCAGAACCTTGTTGGCATGGCCGTACAGCCGATTGCCCGCCTTGATGATGGTCTGGCTCAAGACGTCCTTCTGCGTATGCTTCGTTTGTTGCTTCCACAGAGCCGCCAGGTCCCACCGCCAGGGGGTTAGTGTTTCTCCGGAGAATTTCTTCTCATACTCCGTGAGTTTCGGCATGGTCAGGTCGTAGGCGTAGAACGCCCCGCCGTGCATTCCATACACAGTGCTGTCGGTGAGGACGGAGTAGGCGTCGCACGCCGGGAACATCTTGTATCCGAACATAGGCCCCTCGAATAGGTGCATCTTCTTCAGGTCAAACTGCGGCGGCGCATCCTCGCCCGCGGCCTTCCACCGGCTGCCCACCTCGCGCCCGTCGCTTGTGTTCACCACCGCCTCCCGGCCGACGAAGGCGTACTCCCCCATCGCCGTCACGCGGCAGTCGCCGCGGCGGTAGCCCTGCACGTAGTAAAGCAGATCGCCTGTCTTCCGGTCCAAGCCGCACGGCATTGACCGTCCATTGGCGATGAGCAGCTTGTCGCCCACCGCCGCCAGATATCCCTGCGGCGATATGCCCACATCGTGGAGCGCGTTGTGATCAATGCGGACCTTTTCAATGTAGTTTAACTTGTCATTCCGCCAGATCACCTTCCCCGTCCTCGCATCAACCGCAACGACGAACACGCCGAGCGTCGGCCAGATGCCCGCGCCGAAATAGATCGCGCCGTCCGCGAGCGCCGGCCCGCCTCGCACGGGCCAATAGGAGATGAGCCGCCCATTGCCCAGATGCCGGCGGTCGGGCCGGTCCTCCGGCGCGCCCCGGACCTTCCATCGAAGCGACCCGTCCTCCGCACTCAGGCAATACAGGTAGCCGTCGTCCGAGCCGGCATAGATGCATCCCTCCCACGCCGCCGGGGCCAGCCGCACCGGGCCTTCGGTGTGGAACCGCCACGTCTCCTCGCCCGTCTCCGTGTCGAACGCGGTCACGCTCCCGTCGCACGGCGAGCCGAGGAAAAGGGTCTTGCCCATGACCACCGGCTCATAGGAGGCATCGAAATGGAGCCGAGGTTCATTGGGCCATGCCAGCCGATACGGCGGCAGCTCGCGGACCCACTGCACGTGCAGCTCGTCCGGCAGGTCCTCCGGCGACGCCGCGCTGCGGTTGGCGTCGCACCGCCACATCGGCCAGTCGGCGGCAAAGGACGCTGCGCACAGCAAGACGACTAACCATATCCGCTCAACGAGTTTCCATGTTAGGTTTCGCACCGGTGAGTTTCTCCAAAAAACTGAAGGGCTATCGTCTCTCGCCCCGCAGCACCGCCGTTGCGTGCCGGGCGAAAAGCCCGTGCAGATCTGTCTCGTAATCCGCCAGGATTTTTTTACCAATGCCATCCTTGTCGCCACAGCGATAGAGCGCCCTTGCCAGGATCAGCTCGCGGAGCGCGTCGCTGCGCACCTTCGTGTCAACCGTGCGCCGCGGGTTTGCGAGGGGCCGCTCCACCGAGTGGCAGGCATAGCCCGTCATGCCGGGTTTGGACAGCAGTTCGGCCAGCGCCTCTGCCCCTGCCGGGTCGCTCAACATCTCCAGCGCCAGCGCCACAGCGCGATGGTGCGAGAATGCCTGGTCCGCGTCCAACAGTTTCACTTTTGCGATGATCGGGGCGACGGCCCGTCGGTCCCGCGTCCGCCCCATGGCCAGGATGAGGCTGTCGAGGTGGCTCATGCTCAGGCCGAACTGCCCCATCGCCTTGAACTGCCAGCCCTTGTCCCACTCGGGGGTTGCCTTCACGCACTCGATCAAGGTATCCAGGCCGGTGGCGTCCTCCATGACGGCGAGCAGGTGGGCATAGGTCAGCTTGTCCCCCTCCGGAGCGTCGGCGAAGGCCCTGCGCAGCATCGGCAGGGCCCGGTCGCGGTTCGCCATGAGGACGCCCAGGCCCTTCCAGTCCTTCTTCACCGTTTCGACCGCCGCCTTCACCTGCTCGTCGGGCAGGGGATATGAGTCCTTATCGCTCAGGACGCTCTCGGGCAGGTTGCCGATCTCGACAAGATGTTTCTGGAGTTCACGGATGTCAATATCCCTCGTGCCGGCGTTCGCCTTCGCCGCCATGGCCGCGGCGACGCCCGCCGCGTAGCCCTGGTTCTGCAGGTCCGGCTCCATGCGCGTCACCGGGATGGCGTCGCGGTGCGCGGCTGCGCCCAGGCCCGTGACGAGAATCCCATCAAGGCCCTTCGGCAGCAGGCTGCGATACGGCGTGTATGTCTGCAACCGCCGCGGGTCCACAAGCTGGAGATACGGCTCGACGGTGTAGCCGTGCGTATCGAAGGGGGCGGAGCTCTTCACGATCGTGTCGGGGTACGTCCGGTCGTTGACCTGATCGAGGAGGGTAACAGTGAAGTCGCCCACGATCCGCCGCCGCTCGCGGGTGTCAATCAGCTGGCCGATGTCGAAGCGCTTGGTGTACATATTTTTCGCATACACGAATAACTGCCACGCGTCCACCATATCCGTCTCGTCGGCGATGGTGAAGTCCGTGTTGAAATAGCTGACGCCGAAGTCCCGGCACGGCAGCCCGGTGCCCTGCACGGCGATGTCCGACCCGTCGGTCCAGACGCACGGCGCGCCCGCAGCCGCGGCGATGTCGGCGCTGCCGCTAGAATCAATGACCACCTTCGCCAGAACCACGCCCCGGCCCTCCGGCGTCGCGACGACGGCCCCCTTCACGCGGTCACCCTCCACAAACGCCCCACACCCGAGGCAGCCGAACCAGATGTCCGCCCCCGCCTTGCGCAGCTCGCTCCGCCACCACTCCATTCGCTGCTCGATCTCCCAGCTGCTCGCCCCGCCCTCGACCTCCTTTGTGAAGCCGACGCGGTTGCCGCCGCAGTATTTTGTGATGGACCCCAGCGTGCCGACGCCGCCCAGCCCGTGCAGGTACTCGACCACGAGGGTCTTCGCCCCCCGCCGCGCCGCGCCGATCCCCGCGGGCGCGCCGCTCGTCCCCCCGCCGATGACGACCACGTCGTAGTCCCCAAGCACAGGCAGCCCCCGCTCCTCCTGCCGAACGGTCGGCAATCCCTGCGTCGGACGAAGGCCGGCCAGAATCTCGCGCACATCGCCCGCGGCGATCGGTTCGCCCCTCGCCCCGGGCAGGCGCGGTTGTCGAGGTTCGGGGGTGGACCTCGCCTCTTCGGCCGCCGCCGCCCCTATCTTCATACCCAGGTCAATCAAAGCCAACGGTCGCATCAGCCTCTCCGCCTCCTCGCGCGGCGCATCGGCACAGCCGCCGAGCACATACACGCGATCAACCCCTGCGGGACGGCACGCGGCGACGCCCGACCGCCCACGCCCCTCGATGGGGTCCGGCGGGATGTGAAATAGCACCTCCGAGGCGAACTGTTGTCCCGGATGGCAGGTCATGTCCCGCGCCGTCTGCTCCACTTTGGCCCAGGATGCAAAGCCGCCATCGTTCAACGGCAGGCTCATCGTGTATTCGAAGGTCTGATACTCTCGCACGACCGCCTGCCGTTTTTCCTTGGGTCCGATCAGTACCCTGGCGACGTACGGGTTCCCGATCTTTTGAACGGTCATGCCGGGACCCGTTCGCGCCTCGCCGCCGATGACCACGCGCCTCAGCGTCTGATCGCCTGCGGGAAACGGACGGGCCTTGGCCCCGGCCATGCGAGCGACCCACGCTCGGTCGGTGGCGTCAATGATCACCTTCGCAACCACGGCCTGCCGACCCGCGCGGTTGGCCATCACGATCCCGCACGGTTCTCCATCGCCGTCGCGAAGGACATCCGTGGCGCAGCAACTGAATAGGAAGCCCACCTTAGCGTCGAGCAGCGCCCGGTCGAGCGTCGCCTTGATGTGCAACGGCTTGGCGGGAAAGCGGACCTCGGCGGGAACCTGGTCTGCTTTTCCGACGACCACGATTTCGCCGATCAGAAGCCGCGTCGCTTCGGGGGCGCGCTTGAGGGCAAACCGGAGGTATCGCGCCGCGGCGTTCACCTCGGCCAAGAGTGGAACGGCTTGCTCGCTAACGATGTCCTGTTCCGGATTCGTATTCCTGACAACTGCAACTTCCCGCCACTCTGTGCCGTCGGCGCTGATGTGGACCGCCGCGTTGTCCACCTTGAAGTCCTTCTGGTGGTAAACCAGCGCGCCTGCCTTCTCCACCTGCTGCTCCTTGAGCAGGTCCACGGTGAAGGCGACGTCGCCGTCGTACTGGACGCTTTCCCGCGACGCGCTGCGCCACTTGCGGTCGCGGAGCAGGGAAGGGGGATCGCTGTCCGGGTGCTTGCCCGACGAGGGTTTGTCGGCCTTGTATGTGAAGTCCAGGAGCGCGTCGGCGTTGAAGGATTCGTCTGTTTGGGGTTCGGCGGCAAACAACTTCTCCGCCAGAGGAGACGTCGGCGTTTCGTCCTTGTGCAGCCAAAGCCGCAGGGGGCCGCACATGTCGTCGCCGAGGTATGGCCGCGGGGCCGCGAGGAAGACCTTGGCCCCGTTTTCAGCAGCGGCGACGGCCGCGGCAACCGCCCCCGTGCTGCCGCCGACCACGACGACATCCACCCGATAGGCGACGGGGATGTCTCTGGAAGATTCCTTAACCACAGGGAATGATATCTCCGCTGCCCGAATCGCAGCGGCGAGAAGCAAACTCACCAGGATCAGCCGAAAGCCCGATCTCATCGCGTTCTCCTTCGCATTAAATGGTGCGCATCATAAACCATGATAGTCTCTGGGATGCCGGAACGTCAAGGATTGATCGAGAATTTCGATTGACTGCCGAGGCCCTGTTGGTTAACCTTAACTTTCTGCCCTCGGGTGGCGACTGGGCGGGGACTCTATCAAATGGAATCCATAAGACGCTGCACCCAAATGCTGATAGATAACGAGACCGGCCTTACCATCGGCGATTCTTCGAAGACGCTCTTCCCTGATGTGCAGGCGATTGATCTAACTGCGCTATGCCGGGCCATCGAGAAGCGGCGCAAGGGCGGCATCGCCTCGGCCTCGGGCATCCGGCAGGTCTTCGACGCGACCCGCGGCGACGAGCCGAGTGATTTTGTGGATGGCCGGGGAACAGAGATCACCGACGCGGCGAAGGCTTATGTCGCTACCATTGCGGGGACATTCGTGGATTACCTGGCGCGAAGCAAGGGGCCTTCGTCGGGCCCGGTCAAGATCGTTGTGGGAATTGACACCCGCCCGACGGGGACGGCCATCGCTGACGTCGTTGTTCGCATGCTCCTCGCAAAGGGCGTGGACGTGCGCTACATCTTCGTCGCCGCCGTGACGAAGGCGGTGGTCTACACCCGCGAGTCGGCGGACGGGTTTATCTACATCAGCGCAAGCCACAATCCCATCGGCTACAACGGCGTCAAGCTCGGCCTGGCCGACGGACGGACGCTCCCCGCGAAGGAATCCTACGAGTTCATCGCGGAATATGAGGCGGCCCTGTCCGACCCGGGGCGAATCCGCGACACGATTGTGCGCGTCAACGGCGTCCCGGCGGAAGACGTCCAAAGGGTATTCGCAGATATTGATCGATGGCGAGCCGAGGCGCGCGCGGTGTATGGTGAGTTCTGCGACTGCATCATGACCGGCGCCCTGGATCCGCGTGAAGCGCAGGAAAAGAAGGCGCACCTGAGCAAGCAGGTGCGGGCGATGGACCTCTGGATCGGCCTCGATCCGAACGGCGGCGCGCGGCAGGACAGGGACTATCTCGAAAGCTGGGGATTCCACGTGGCGGAGATCAACGCCCGGCTGCGAGCGGACATCGTCCACGAGCTGGCCCCGACGCCGACCGCCTCCGAAGCGGCGCGCAAAGAGATGCTCCGCCTGCAGAGCGAGGGCAAGAAGATCGTTGCGTTTTTCGTCTTCGACACGGACGGCGACCGGCGCAACATCGTCGTTCCCGACGGCCGGGGCGGGGCCTTCCTGCCCGGCATTCAGACCGTCTTCGCCCTCGACATCCTTGCCGCCGTGGGGGAAAAGATCGAACGCGGAGAATTAACGTATGATGCGCAAGGCAAGGCCCGCGAGCGGGTCGGCGTCGCCGTCAACGACGCCACTTCGTCCCTCATGGAACGAATCGCCGAGCGGTTCGATTTCGTCCTCAGACGGGTCGAGACCGGCGAGGCGTCGGTGGCGCGCGGCGGAGAGTTGCTGGCGGAAGAGGGCGTGGACGTCGTGATGATGGGCGAGGGCAGCAACGGCAGCGCGTTTACGCTCGCTCTCCTGGTTCGCGAGCCGATTCACACGATCCATTCCATTGTGAGCCTGATCAGCAGGCCGAGCCTGGTGCGAGCGCTTGTGGGGCGGCTGGCCCCGGATGTGGATTGCAGCGGGTGGCGCCGCCCGGACAAAATCACGAGTTTGATCGCAAACGTGATCTCCGTCCTGCCGCCGTCGGAGACGACGGATGTCTTCACAAGCGCCGGCGAGCGGCGCGGTCTGCCCCTGCCTCAGTACCTTTTCAAGGCGGAGTTCGACGCCCTGTTCGAGGAGGTCTGGCCCGGCAGGCGGCGCGACCTGGCCGAGGGGTTTGTGGACGACCCGTCGCAGTTCTCGTACGAGTTCGTGACCTGCGAATTGGAGAACGAACTTCGAGGTCGTGGAAATCGAAAGCGCCAGACCGGCGGCTACAAGATTGAGCTCTTCGCAAACACAAATGGACGCAAGCGCCTCGCGGCGTGGATCTGGTTTCGCGTCTCCATGACCGAGCGCGGGTTGACCCGTCGCGCGGCGAGCGTGGCCCACTGGGACCTGTCGCCTGCCGCAGCGGAACTGGTTAAGCGCAAGCAGAAGCAGTTCGACTCGCTCCTTGAGGAATTGCTCGCGGAGGCGGAGCGGCGCGCGGTAGATCACGTCCGTTCCAGATTTCCCAAAGATTCCGACGAGAGACGAGAGCTCGAAACGGCGCTCGAAAAGCGGCGTTGATCGCCGACATCGCAAGGTTGCCTGGTCCTGTGGATATGGAGGGGGTGAGAGATGCCGAGCACCCGACCGGAGAAAAGAGCCGTCGTCACATCAGCCGAGCCCATCCCGGCGGATGAACTCATGGCGCGGATCGAGGCCGATCGAGGCCGCCGATGGCTGAGGCGGATCTACGGAGAGGAGAAGGACCTTCTCAAGGACAGACGTCGGGCCATCCTGCGCGTCCTCCGCGCCTTCATCCGAGGATACGGAAATGGACGGCCCGTCATCCTCGTCCGCTCGCCGTCGAGGATCAATGTCAAGGGCGTCCATGCCGAGCACCGGCGCGGCGAGGTGAATTACGTCGCGCACCGGCGCGAAATCCTGATGGTCGCGGAACCCCGATCGGACGACGCCGTCGTCATGAACAACGTCTCGCCGTCATTCCCCGAGCGCATATTCACGATTGCGAATGAACTGAAACGCAGCCGTCACAAAGACTGGCTGTCGTACATCGAGAGCCCGGGCGTGAGCCGAGTCGTGCGTGAGCGGCGGGGCGACTGGGTGAACTATGTCAAGTCCGCCGTGCTCCGACTACAGTTTCGCTATCCGCGAATCAAACTGCGCGGCATGAATCTGATGGTGGATGGGGACATCCCGCAGGGTGCGGGCCTCAGCTCATCCTCTGCGGTTGTCGTATCGTCCGCATTGGCGGCGACTTACATAAACAACTTGCGCCTGACGGCCGGGGAATTGGTCGAGCTTTGCGGGGAAGGGGAATGGTATGTGGGGACGCGCGGCGGCGCGGGCGATCACGCCGCCATGATCCTCGGCCGTCGGGGATACATCGCTCACCTTCGCTTCTTTCCTTTCGAGCTGCTCGAGTACGTGCCTCTGCCGAAGACGCACAGCATCGTGATCTGCAATTCGCTCCGGCAGGCCAAGAAGTCGGCCGGCGAACTCAGCGCCTACAACGCGACGATCGCGGCGTACGGAACCGTCCTCATGCTCATGAAGGACATCCTCGCAAAATACTTCGGCTTCAAACGATCGTGGCTCAACCGCCGCATCAAACACCTGGGCGATTTCAATCTCGACAAGAAGCAGTTTCCCGATGCGCTGCTCTACCAAGTCCTGAAACAGATGCCGCAGCGGATCACCCGGCGGCAACTGCTCGAACGACTGCCGCAGGAGCGGGACAGACTCCGCAGGATATTCCGCACGCATGACGAACCGGCGGAGGGCTATCGCGCGAGGGCGGTGGCCATGTTCGGCCTGTCCGAGATCGCCCGAGGCGCAGCATGCGTGAAGCCGCTGAAGCAGAAAGATTACAAGTTATTTGGAAGGTTGATGTATGTCTCGCACGACGGCGACCGGATCGTTCGGCACGTTGATGGGAAGACAATCTCGTGGGACAATGAGATGACGCAGGTGACCGATGCCTACCTCGATAGGCTGATCGAGAGTTCCCAAGGCAGGCGCCAACCGCCGGACGCCCAGATCATGATGCAGCCCGGTGGGTATCGCTGCAGCTCCGAGGAACTCGACCACCTGGTGGACATCGCGGCGGGTGTTCGCGGCGTGGCGGGCGCGGGACTGACGGGCGCCGGATTCGGCGGGTGCGTGCTGGCGCTTGTAAAAAACTCAGCCGTGAAGACGCTCCTGTCCGCCGCGCGGAGACAATACTACACCGCCCGCGGCCTGCCTTTCGGCGCAGAGGTGTGCGTGTCCGTGGCGGGCGCTTGCGCCGTGGAAATCTGAACATTCAACCGATGAGGTGAAACCAACCATGAGACCTAATGCCTGCCTGCCTGTAACGGTTGTTGAACGAGTCTTTGAGGAGAAAGGCGTGGCGCAGTGCCGCCGAGGCGACGGCGCCGTCGTCGCGAGGGCGACCATCGCTCGCAAAAAACAAACGGACGAATTCGCCAATGTCTCGCGTCTGCGAAAAGTGGATGGGGCGAAGTCGAGCCAACTGGAACGCGCACAACGAATGGCCGACGCCGTCCAAGATGCGATGGCACATTTCGAGAGTTATCTCCGCGCCTTTCCCACAGGCCGAAAGATCCTGGCCGCTCTCCGCCGACAGCAATCCAACATCCCCATCGAGTTCCTCGACCGACATGAATGGCTGATTGACACATATCCCTTTGACGATCCACTCAACGAGGCAAAGCCTCGCATCCGCTTTGACATTGATGCGTCCCTTCGCGCCGCCGAGCGCGCCCCTGATGGTCTTGCGCCCTTCCTGGTTATGGGCCTGCTCCATGAGTTTTGCCACCTCCTCGGGCAAGACGAGCGCGAAGCGCTGAGGCCCGTCGTGGAGTTCTACCAAGTCGTCTCGGACGAGGATCGCTCCGCGCTGAATGCGTTTCTCTCTTGTCCCGAGATTGACGCGGGGGACGTCTTTCTGAGATTCCTCCGCGAAAGCGCGGGACGGGATGACAACGAAATCGAGCGGCAGATCGCCCGCTTGCGCGCCAGGACGCAAGTGGAACTGCCCTACAACGATGCAGACGTGCGGCGGGCCCTGCAGGAGGAAACCGAGGTCGGAGCGCTGCGCCTGCGCGTATACAATGCTATCAATGACACCTACGTGCCCGAGATTGACGCTGTCAACGCCGAGCGCATCGGCGATTGGTGCCTGGAGCGCGGCGTGCGCCTAGTCGGCGGTCGGTTCAGCCGGGCACTCTATCTCGATGCCATGCTGATGGCCAACGCCGACGTCTTGAAGGGCAGGAATCTGCAGAAAAGCGTCTCGGCTCTGGCGTCGCTCGTAAATCATCAGACGCTGCAATTCCGATCCGCAGAGCTGCAGGGAGAATCCAATGCGTTCCTGAAAGTTGGCGGAGAGCTTCAGCTGCTTCAGAACATTACAGCTCGTGACGCGGTGTCCCAGGCCGAGGTAGAGGGGGTGATCGCCAAATTCATATCCGCCCTGCGCGAGATCGAGAGCGGCATCGTTGCTCGAATTGACAAGCTCCAGTCCGCCAAGCGCGATGAGATCGCCCGGGAGTGCGCCGGCAGGAAGCGAAGCGTGATCCTGAATGCCCTCGGGCGCGACCGGGAAGAAGTCCGGAAGAAGGTGGACGGCATCGCCTCGGCGATGGCCGATGTGGAAAGCAACCTCGCCAACGCGCCGAAGCGCGAGCCGGTCTACCTGGCCTACTTGCAGCGGCTCTTTGAGTTGGACGCCATCAACCTTGGCACGGTCAACGAGTTCGTGGATCCGTTCTTCGGCGAGGATGAGCACGTCCATCGCCTTATCCGCGAGTGCGGCCACAACATGTACATCACATCAAACCTCAATGCATGGCTGCGCCAATGCCGGGACTGGATCGAGGCGCTTCCGGCCTACGCCAGCTACGAGATCGTCCCCAAGGAGGGCGGGGGCTACGACGTCCGCGCATGGGTCCAGCGCGCAATCCTGGAGATCATGTATCGCCGCCACGCCGCCGACTGGGCGGAGAACATCAATCGCGTGATGGACTCCGAGCACATCGCCATCGCGAGGGACATTCTCACCGAGAAGATGAAACTCGGCAGGCAGGTTGACTTGCTCATGCGAAAGTGCGACTTGTCCAAAGAAGAAGCATCTCGGGAGGTATGTAAACGCAAGGGCCTTGCACGCGAGATTGCGAACCTTGCGGCGCTGATCGAAGCCACCTACCTCGAACTCTGCCTCGATGTGGCCCAATGCCGCGAGAAGAACGACATCAGCCGCATGGAAGCGCTGCGCAGGATCATCCACGAGAATCGGACGGGCAAGAACCTTGTCGCGCCTATCCTGAAACGTTCCTCGGGCATCCCACGCGCCCTGACCATGGTCATGGCCAATCACGGCCTTCAGAGCAGAGCGGCCCACCTTCTGCCGACGGCCTTGAAGCGCCGCCGCAAACTGCCGTGTGTGCATGTGCTGACCACGCTTGGTCCAGGAGAGACGGAGTTCAACGTGGAAAACTGGCTCGAAGAATCCATGGCTCTCTACAACGTCTCAAAAGCGCACGGCCTGGAGCCGGACGTCGAGCGGCGGATTGATGATTACCAGCGGCGGCTTGCCGCCGTGGGTCGGCGCGTCGTCGAGGAGCTTGACCTTCAGGGTCAACTCTACACAATCATGGAAGAGGAAGGCCTGAACGCTAACGATGAAACGGCCCGCGCTGAGGGAGTGATCAAGCTCGTCGCCTCCTATCCCGAAGTGGCGGCGGAGGCGAGCGCACTCGCGGTCCTCATCGAACACGAGGAGAGCGCTGGCGATCGGAAGTCCGACCCGACCGACGCTGCCGAGCCGAAGTGCGTAACGAATTATCTCGCCGAACATCCCGAGGTCGAGACCAACGCGATACAAAAGGTTATCGAAAACAATGAACTTGCCGGCGACGTACAACGCCTGGCCCGCGATGAACACATATCCGAGGATGATGCGGGACGACGAGTAATTGAGACCAATGCGACCTTTTGCGCCGAGAAGGAGAGCGTGAGACTCTCCCTCGCCCGTTCTGCAATGGTGTCCGCTTTGAACCTCCGCGAGCAGGCGCGCAACTACATGAGCCGTTACCTCGACCGCCAGCTCGCGACGGTCGCCGTCCGCCGCCAGATTATCGCGGAGCGCGGACTGTCCAAGGAGCTCGACAACCCGCGGTTCCGCTATGAAGCCTCCGGCCCGTTCAAGAAGTTTCACCTGCTCTACACGCCGAGTCGTGTGGACCTGGGCGCAAGCGAAGTCGCCTCCGTCAAGAACGTCTCCAAGTGGGTGGGCGGTCTTGATCGCGAGGCGGCCAATGCCGGCAAGGAACTATACTCACTCTACAACGTCGCCGGCGTAACGGCGGTAGAGGAGACGCGCCTCGCCGAGTTCCTGAAAGTCGGCGAGAACTTCTTCTCCCGCGGCGGCCCCTTCTACCTGTCCCTCACGGCGGGGGTGAACATTGACACGATTCGCGTCGGCGACTTTGAGTTCTTCCGCGACCAGTGGAACCTGCGCGGAGACCGGATCGTACTGCCCGCCGGCGAGACCTACGGCGGATTCTGCGTGCCCAAGGAGTTTACCCTCCTACACGCTATCATCTTTGCTGCGGTGCGGAAGGAGACATCTACCGAGATACTCAAAAACTTCGGCATCCCCGAGGAGATACACGAAACCATCATCGCCGACATGCGCCGGGCGCTCCGGATGCGGACCGATGCGACCGACGATCTGGACTGGCAGTTAAAGGCGGCGCGTTTTCTCTCCGAGAGATACCCCGACTATTTTGCGATGACGAAGGCCCCTGCCTGCATCGCGCGGCTGCCGCAGCTTTCCGGCACATTCCAGCGAATGGGGCTGATCGCCCCCGATGCAGAAGAAGACCGAAAGGCGGAGTACCGCTTCGCCAACTGGGCGAACCGCAAGGCGCTGGGCATGGAGGAGATCAACCGCTCCGGCCCGTTCCGCAAAGTGCACCTCATCTACCGGCTCATTGACGAGGCCCGCAAGAGGAACCCGCACATCGCCCCAAACGCAAAGCTCATCGGCGCGATGAGCGCACCCTATAAAGAGGGCGAGCGCGAGGACGGGAAGGAAATTCCCATCGCCGACGTCCGCTTCAGCGCCGGATCGCGGAAGCTGGAGATCTACGCGGGAACCGCTGCGGACCATCTGCTGAAAGACGTAGATCCCGAAGGACGCGACGTCATCTCCGCCCTCCTCAAGAACTTCTCGCCGCCCGCCGACATCCGCATCGTCGGCACCTGCGCCGGCTCGGACATACTCAACCACGTCCCGAAATCCGGCCTCGAACAGATCAAGGATGACGTCCTCGCAAAACTGATGGCCGCGGGGCTGGATGAGAACATGATCGCCGCCAACTGTCGTGTGTATGGGGGAGACCTCGAAGAATGGGCGGGCATCAAGGAAATGCCGGAAAAGAAGCGGCGCAATCTCATCGCTGAAATTGGCGGAAAGATTCACCTGCTGGTGGTTGACAAACGGGGCACATATCAGTCTTACGACGACGCGGTGCAGGGGGTTGATTTCGTTGACCTCGGCATCCCTGATCCCGGGCTGCTCGACCTGGTGGATAACCTGCCCAAACTCCTCTACCTCATGCGGAGAGGCAGGCCGAACAGCGCGCTCGTTCTTGCCGACGGCACATCGGGAGGACGGCGGCGGAGCTTCTCGTATCGCTATGCGTCGTCGAAGCGAAAGGTGAAGGAACTCTTCGCCCTCGACGATCGTGTGCAGTACGGCGCGCTCGGACTGGGCAGCGACACCATTGCGGCCTGGCGAGAGGAAGCGCTTGCGGACATGGCGCTGGCGCGACAACTCTACGACGACGTCGTGGACGGCCGGGTTAAGGACGCGGAGGAGACCCACCGACGCATCGCAGACCGTCTGCGCCGCGATGATCGCGCCCTGGAGGCTGCCCGCGAGGAAATCAATGCTCGCCGCATGAAGACGTTGAGACCTGACTATCGGTACGTCTCCGCCGCCGCGGCCAATGTGTCCAACGGCATGCCGTTTTTACGGCTGGATTTTGGTACTTGGCTGCTGTTGGGCGGCATGTATGTCCTGAATGGCAGGCTGAGCGCCGAATCTATCGCACGTCGTAAAGCCGAGTTTGAGGGGGCGATGAAGAAGATCGCAGGGAGGAAATACCGGCCGGCGTTCAACGACAGGGATGCGGATGCCATCCTTGGCGCGTTCGTTCGACCTGTCTACACGCCGCCTGCGGAGGAGACATTCCGGGAGGTGGAGGCCGCCATCGGCGGCTCCCTGAAGGCGACGGAGGAAAAGGTGTCCCGCCTGGAGAAGCGCGAGGCGCGGCGCCGGCAGGCGCTGCGGATAGGGCAGCTCCGGCTGCGCAAAAAGGAGTTTGAATCCGCCGAGCCGGAAGCGACACGCACCGGCGAGGCAATGGGCTTTGACGGCCTGTATGCCAAGGCCAAGTCCGCCCTCGGCGATGGGACCTCAGATGTCACTCAACCAGCCTTCGGCGCATTCCAGGCATGGGCAAGGGCCGCGAGCGCGGCGCTGTTGAGGATTGTGACGCCGAGACGCGACGGCAAAGACGTAACCCAGCGCTTCTCGGATTTCTTCAGCGGCGGCGAGATCAGTGACGAGGCCTATGCCGACCTCTGCGCCGACATCGCACGTCTTGCCGAAGCCGCAAACGGTGATACAAAATTAATCGAGAAGACGGCAAGAACTGCCGAACTCATGGACATCGCCTTTGTCCTGGAGAAAACCATCGGCATGGACGACGCCGGGGCGATGATGATCGAGATCGCCCGGTTCTTCGACGCCACCCTCAACAACCATGTGTTCGACTATCCGCCGTATCATTACCACAAACATCGAGGCGTGGGCTATGAGTCGTTCACTCGCCAGGAGATATTTGCTCTCTGCGCAAAGACCCACCGGTGGCTCTACACCTACATCCGGTCGCTGATGGTCAATGCGACGGTCCTTCGCGATCGAGGGGTGCAATATCAGGACGCCTGGCTGGGAGACGCCGACCGCGATATCCTGCCCCTCGGCGTGCATGTGGACGACCCCGCGCAGCGATTTTGGTTCAGCTACGTTCGACTGCGCGACGCCTCGGTGCTCTGGCACGAGAACTTCCCTATGCCGGAGATTTTCATCGGTCTGGACCCGAATGTGATTAAGGCCAAAGAGCGGACAAATGTCGTGATCGTCTATCCTCACGGCAACACAACGGTACCCGTAGCTCTCGAACAAGGCGCCAAACTTGCCGCCGGCGAAAACATGAATCTAATGTTGACCGCATTCCCATCCATGGTGAACGATGCGCGATTCGGCCGCGAGACATTGCATCTGTACGATGCGTTCATGTACATCGGTGCGGAAGACTATCGCGCCGCGCTCGTGGCATCGAATGTGCCGAAGGCCGAAGCAGCCGTGAGGGCCAGGAGCGTCGGCGGCAACGGCGTCCTGATCCAGGCGGAATTTTCCCGACCGGTTGTTGCCCATGCGATCTTCTTCCACTTCACCCATCCCATGCGCCCGGAGATCGGCCGATTAGGCGTGCCCCTGATTCAACCTATCATTTGGGAAGCCGCGACGCACCTCAAGTGCCGACTGCCCGACATGCTAAAGGGCAGCGGCATCCGCACGGCCGACCAGATCAACTGGTTCCAGTCGGACTCCGCCGGACAAAGCGAGGCCGACGCCAAGCGGGAGATCCGAAGGCGCCTCACCGAGTTCTCCAAAATTGCGCCGACGATCATCGTCAAACCGGAAAAGGAATCGGGAGGCCGGCGCGCCAGGATTCTTCCAGTGCGCCGCGATGGCAGGTTGTTGACGGAAAACATTGACGATCTTGCCGACCTGATCCAGGAAATCTCGCAGACCGACAACGCCGCAATACAGAACGTCATAAGGTCCCGTGTACGACAGCTTTACACACGCGAATTTTTAGAGGACATGGTGGACCGATTCGCCAGGATCGGCGCGTCGGTGCTCCTGGATCGCAATCCTCTGACGCCGTTGTTTTCGTATTTTCGACAGGTCCTCGTGCTGGGGAAGAACGGTTACGAGGTGTCGCACAACATCACCGTTATCAGCACGGCCGGCATCGCAAATGTCGGGCAGGGAGGGCTGCTCTACGAATATACCGACGAGATCATCAACCGGAAGTACCGCGAGGACCTGCGACGCGAAATCCGCAAGGCCGCGTTCAACTCGATGGAGTCGCAGCGCAAGTACGTCAAGGAGAACTGGCGCATGGTCCTCGAAGAATACCTCGCTATCCATCCCGAGTACCGCGACCGCGTCGAGATGAGATTCGGGAAGGACCTGACCGGGTTTGACGACCGCGACATCCCCTACGAGATGGGCGACTACATGCCGCAGTTCCTCGTTGACGAGAGCGACAACCTGGTGCAGATCTACGACGAGGATGCGGAACTGTTCCTGCCGCTTTTCGATGAGCAAGGGAGGCCGACGGACGCAGAGGTTTATGATTCGAAACGGAAGCCCATCCCGCGCGTAGGGGCTGATGGCCAACCGATCCCGATCCCGATGTTCGACGAGGGCGGAAATCGCATCCAGCGATACGACCGCAAGAAACGTCCTATCAGCACGCTGGTCTGCCTGAAGATCGAACCCAATCCCGGCGCCGGCTTGTGGCGGCCGCATAACGATCAACTGCCGCCCGAGCGGAAGGGGGAGGGGGTTTATACCATATTCAAGTGCCTCGGCGAGCGAGGCGATATCTATCGGGACAAGCTGAACGCCATGGCCCAGATGGCCGCCTCCGCGCCGCAGAAAAAGCCGTCAACATACCTTGCGGGATTGGCCCTGTCGGACGCCGAGCCGACCATAAATGATGCGATAGATGATGCAATCGCAAAAGCGAAAGAGGACCTTGGGCGCAGATGAGGCGAAACGCTTTCGCGCCGACGAGGTAAGCGTAGCGCTCCAGCACTACCTCGCATCGTCGCCCCTCACCCAAGCCGGCGTCCGGGCCCTCAAGGACAAACTGCCGACCAGCCGGGGTGTTGATCTGGATGCGATGATCTCCGATCCGGAATACATGGGGCGCGTGATGGAAATCGTCGAGGAGCGAAGGCGCTGCGGGGAGGACGCGCCGACGCTGCTGATCGTTCCACAACCGGTTTCTCCGACCCACATCCCGCACAGCGACTTCCACCTCGCGCTAATTTTCTCCGCGGAGGCGATTCTTTTTCAGGATACGATCCAACTCATGCAGTTGGACGCAACTCGCTGGGCGGAGCGCCGTGGGCGCCCCGAATTCGCCATCATCGGTGTCCGGCTTGACTGGTTCACGACCGATGGTCGCGCAACTCGCGCCCTCGTCACAGACACAGACGGCCGGGTAAAAGATTTCATTTTATCGGAACCTGTCTCGTTCGATGCCGCGATGACGCTCCACCTGCGCCGTCAAGACGAAAGGGCTGAACACAGGCAAATTTCCGCATGGTGCAGGAAGCACGTCGTTCCCGATTTGAATCCCTTCCCCTCCGCCGCCAGAGCGGACGACAAGGCGAGAACGCATCGCCTCTGGCGCAGCAAGGCCGAGGCGCTTGGCGCGCCCGCGTTCTGTCTCATCAAACGCGGGATGGCTGCCAATGAGATAAAGCGAAGGGTCGTCTCCTTCGTGAGGGCGGCCCGATGCGACGGACGCTGCGGCGTCTTCATCCAGCCCAACACCGGCACGGAGGGAGACTCTGTGTCCTGCCTGCCCATCGGGTGGGATAGCGATGCCGATAATATTTTCGCAAAAGTAAATAACCTTCTGCGCACCGATGATGCGCTTCTGAGAGAGGAGCGGGGCAACGTTCGATTCCGATGTCCAAAGGAACCCGACAAGGGCCTGCGGCGCATTGCGCTCCGCATAAATGCGGCATGGAACGGGATTGCGTTCGTCGCGGACTCGGGATACGCACAGGTCGCACCCGATGAAGACGCTCCCGTCGCGTCACGAGGCCGGGGCGGGAGCATCATAGACATCAACCATGCCTTGTCGAACCTTCATTTTCACAGTGCAGAACGATGGGCGCGCATCCTTCCTTCGCCGGCCGATGTCGAAAATATCAAGAGGGCCGCATGTGACGCGGCGACGGCGCTTAACACCGGTCTGAGTGAAAAAGAAATGCTCCGACTGCTGGGCATAGACATCCTGCTGGAAACACACGGCAATGGCCGCGGCGCAACGCTCCATCCCATCCTCCTTGAGGCGAACCCCCGGCCCGCCGGCCTGTCGCACGCAAGGGAGATTCGCGGCATATCAACTGGCGCAACCGCACAGACCATCTCGCTTCACCTATTCGAGGGCCTTGGCTCACTGCTGTCGCGAAGGCGAAAAAGTCTTGAAAATCGCCGCGCTCGCCGTAAGAATACAGCCGGTGCACTTGACATCCGGCGCTGACTATTGTTTGAACGGAGGAAGCCATGCTGCGAATCGGTATGATCGGCTCGGAGAACTCTCACTCTAAGGCCGTGTCGAAGCTTATCAATGTGGAGGGCGCGATCCAGGACGTAAAGGTCGTCTCCGTCTGGGGCGAGACAGACGCCTTCGCCAAGGAGACCGCCGAGGCGGGCCAGATTCCGCGGATCGTGAAGGAGCCGACCGATATGATCGGCGAGGTGGACGGCGTCATGATTGACCACCGCCACGGCAAGTACCACCTGCCTGTTGCGACGGAGTTCGTCAAGGCCGGCATCCCCGTGTTCGTGGACAAGCCGCTCTGCTGCTCGCTCGCCGAAGGAAAAAAGTACCTGAAGCTCGCCAAGTCGAAGGGCGTGCCGACCACATCGTTCAGCTCTATTCCGACGCAGAGTGCCTTCCGCGCATTTCAGGCGGAAGCGGCCTCGTTCAAGCAGATTGTGGCCGGGGCCTCCGCCGGGCCATGTGACCTGAAGTCGGAGTACGGCGGGGTATTTTTCTACGGTATCCATCAGGTTGATGCGCTGATCGAATTGTTCGGCATGGAGGTAACGCACGTCGAACTCAAGGAAAACGCGCCCCAGGGCCTCGGCGTTCTGTATTACAAGGACGGCAGGATGGCGACCATGCACTGTCTGAAGGGCGGCGCGCACACCTTCCAGTTCATGGCCCACGGCGAAAAGATTCTCCAGATCGCCCTGACACAACGAGACCAGAGCCCGTATCTCACCAGCACGCAGATGTGGATCGAGATGATGAAGACCGGCAAGGAGCCGATTGAACATCGGCGCATGTTGGCGCCGGTGGCCGTGCTCGAGGCCCTGCAGAAGGCGCTGGACACGGGCAAGAAGGTCAAGGTCGCGGCGTTCTGATCGGCGACGGCGCGCCCGATTGGGCGTGCCCCGACGAAGGTATGCCGTTCACCAAGGTCGCCGGCGCATGGTACCTGAGTTACTCCTCCCCCGCTGTCATCAAGGCGTTTGACAACTTTTGGGCAAACCGGCCGGGTCCCGACGGCGTCGGCATCCAGGATCGCTTCATCGCCGCGTGGCAATACGTGGCCAGGCGATTTCGGGACGATACAAGGTTCCGAACGGCGATTGCTCCCCCGATTGATTCTGAGGGGAAGCCGTTTGCGAACGTCGTCTTCGCGCCTCACCACTATGATCTTTCCACAGACCTGCGCTTTCCCTATGACGGGACGCGGGAAGCCGTGCTCGCCGAGATTCGTCGCGGCGCGGACGCGGGCGACCGCATGACCGCGCCGACCTGGTTCGGAGAGTGGGGCGCCATCAGCAAGAGTTCGCCGGAGGCCGACCGGCTCGTCCGAGATCACCTGGACGCCTTCGACGATCTCCTCTGCGGGTGGGCCTGGCGGCACTATACAGAGAATCTGCAGAACTTATCCTTTCTGCCGCTGCTGGGCCGGCCCTATGCGGAGGCTATTGCCGGTATACCTGCTCGAATAACCTCCGCCGACAATGAATTCCAGATGGAGTTCAAACCGCTCCCTGACGGGGGAGAAACCATCATCTGGGCGCCGCCATCGTTCAGCACAGCGGTTTCCACTCGACTTGACCCGCCGAAGGAATTGGCGACATGGTGCCGGGACAAATCGGGGATGATTCACATTCACTGTCCCGGCGGCGTCAATACATGCGCCGTGACGATCTCGCTCGCATCCGAACCGCAGTAGTTGCCCACCTGCGTGTTTTCTCACAAAAAAAGAGCCCAACAAGATGTCGGGCTCTTTCGTAACGGTAGTTCACTCAGAAGGAAAGAACGCCTATTCTTTCTTCTTGTCTTCCTTTTCCTTTTCCTTTTCCTTTTCAACCTTTTTTTCGGCCGCTTTCTCGGCCGTTCTCTTCTTCTGTTGCTCCTCGGTCAAAAACTGCTCCGCACCCTCCAGGTCCGCCTTTCCGTCGAGCTTGTCCGGTTTGGCGCCGGCCTCAAACCATTTCCGCCATTCCGCTTGCAGTTTCTTGGGATCCACCTCGACGAGGTCGCCCGCGCCCTCCACTACATGCTCGCCAATAGACACCAGGGCGTCCGAGGCTGTCTCCCGCACATCAAGCTCCCGGTCGGTCAGGACATCTATGAGGTTGGGCAGGGCCGGCGCCGCTTCCCCGCCGATATCGCCGAGACTCCGCGCGCAGGTTTTCCTTACCCTCGCGTCCTGATCCTTTAAGCCGACCTTAAGCGCGCCGACGGCCTCGCCTGTCCCGATCTCGCGCAGGCACCTGGCCGCGCGTACCTTCACGTCCGCGTCCTTCCCCTTGGCCAGCACCCCTCCAAGCGGCCCCACGGCGTCATTGCCCATGTCGCCCAACTTTTCCTCGGCTTCGTCGCGGACGAGATCGTCGGCGCTCCCGAGCCGCTCGATCAATGTGTCAATGTCTCCGGTGGACTCGACATTTGCGGGGGCCTCTTTCACCTCGGCAGGCTTGGCGGCCGCCTGCTGCTCGGCCGGTTTCTTCTCACTTGCGCCCTGCTCGCCGGGTTGCGTCGCCTGCTGGGCGGCGGGCTGGCCGGAGGGCGTTTCGGAGCCGGACTTGGGCTCTGCCTGCGGCGCGGCGGCTGTCGCGGCAGGCGGGGGCGGCTGCTCCGGCGATTTCTTTCCAAGAATGAGGGCAAGCGCGACCACCGATCCAATGATGACCACGGCGAGCACCGCCACGCCGATCAGGATGTACATGCCGAGGTTCTGCTGCCCCGCGGCCGCCTGTTGCACCGGCGCGGCCACCGGGCCGCCTCGGGCCGGGCCGGGCACGGCGACAATGCGCTGGCATGTGGGGCACGAGACCTCCGTGCCGGGAGGTTCCGCAGATGCGAGCGTCGTGCCGCAGGCGCAGGTGAATTCGACCATACCGCCGGAAGACGGAGCGGGGGAGGGCGGCATAGGAGGCGGGGCGGCGGCGGCGGCCACCATATCGGCCACCACCTGCTGAGTTTCACCCATGTCATGGGGCACAATCACCATCCGACCGCACGACGGACACTGCACCTCCGTCCCAGGCGGTTCGGAGCTCGCAAGGGTGCATCCACACATACACTGAAACTCAATCCCCCCGTCCTCGGGCTGTGGATACCCCGTTTCGGCTGACGGCTCCCCTCCGGGCACAACCAGCAAACGGCTGCAGCTCGGGCACTGAACGCTGGTGCCGGGCGGTTGATCCGTCTCCAAGGTGACGCCGCACTCACACTGCAACTGCACCTGTTGGGAACTCGCCAAGGCGCTTGTCTCCGGGATCGGGGGCGCAGCCTGTTCCTGTGGCGGCTCCTGCGCCGCCTGCGATCCAAGGCCGGGAAGCGGCGTCGTTGCCGCCAATTGAGCGGGGTCCACTTCTCGATTCAATATGTCGTCGGGGGCCCGCACTTCCGGGGGAGGAGGGGGAGGGGGCGGCGGCTGTGGTGCGGGCGGCTCGGGCGCCGGCTGAGGCTCCGGCGCGGGGGCGGGCGCCGCGGCCACTTGAGGCGCCGGCGGCGGGGGTGGAGGCGAAGGAGGTGGAGAAGGAGGTTCCTGCCGCTGCACTTCAGGCGCCGGTGGTTGCCGACGAGGTTTGGGAGTCGGCGCGGGAGGGGTAGGCGGCGCCTGGGGTTGCGGCGAGGGGATAAAGGCCGACTCGCCGGTGCTTGCGGTCGGGGCCACCTGCCCCGGTTCGGGGACGATCACGATCTGCCCGCAGCGCGGGCACCGGGCCTGTGTTCCGGGAAGACGCCGGGTTCTCAACGGCTTGCCGCAGGAACACGTGAACCGGATCAACTCTCCCTCAGGCGGCGCAGGTTGGGGCGGTTGCGGCGCGGCGACCGGCGACGGTTGCTGTTGCGGGGCCGGCAATGGAATGACAAGCAGCTGGCCGCACGTGGGGCACTGGACCTGTGTGCCAGGCGGGTCGTTGCTTGCCAGCATTGCTCCGCACGGACACTGAAACTCCATTCTTATCCTTCCTCAATAGCAGGAACAATTATATTTTTATTGCATGAGGGGCATGCGATCTCAGAGCCGGCAGGCTCCGGTGATTCAATGATTTCTCCGCAGCGGCACTGGAACTGCGTGATTCTTGCGCCATCGGCGGGGGTAACGACCTCGCGGCCGCAGTTGAGGCACATCACACTCGATCCAATGCCCTCCTCGGAACGCAGCATGTCGCCGCACTCGCACCGGAAGTGCGTGACGATCCTGGCGCGATAGGCTTCCTTCTGCGTCGCCGCTTCGTCCTCCGGCATGTCTCCCGGCACTTCAACGATCTGGCCGCAGGCCGGGCACATGACCTGCGTTCCAGGCAGGCGTCTGGAATGCAGCACCTGACCGCAGGCGCAGTGAAATTTGATGGCTCGTTCCGCCTTGGCCGACATTTGCTTTACGGGTCGAGCGGCCGGGGGCACAAACTTCCTCCGGCCTTCGCCGGGAAGATGGACCTGAAGGTCCTGTTTGCCTCCGGCGCGAGGTTTTAAAGACGGAGGGGGGCCGATCGGAGAAGCCGGAGCGGGACTGCCGACAGGGGGCAGTTCCGGCAGGTCAAGAGGCGGCGGGGAGGCGTCGAATGCAGCGGCGGGAGCGGGGCCGGGGGTGGGAGGCGGGGTTGAAATCGGAGCCGGCGGCGTTTTCCGCCCCGGGGTTTCAGGCGTTGCCGCTGGGGGGGACGGACTCGTCAGGTCAACCAATCTCCCGCAGGCCCTGCACTTGACCGACCCGCTCCCCGTATCGGGCGGCAACGGCGCTCCGCAGACGCACTGCCTCTGAGCCGCACACATCAGTCTGTACCTCCATCGAGATGCCTTGATATCCGGTTTTGACCGGAAACCTTTATTAAGGTTACACGGTTGCGGGGGGGTTGTCAACCCCCATTTCTCGTATTTTTGCCCTGGGGGGAAGCGGCCTGTCAGAGGTCCTTGTAGGCGCGTAGGGCCTCTTCGCAGACCTCGCGCATTCGCTTTTTCAGCGCAGAGGGAGAGAGGATTTCGGCATGAGCGCCGAACGGGAGTAGCCATCGGATCAGCCACTCGAAGTGCACAGTGGTCAGGTGCAAGACGATGCCGCCATCATCCTGTTCAACGATTCGCCCCGGCGGAACTTCCTCTCGGATCCATCGCGCTATCTCGGCATCGAAGCGGATAGCCACCTCCTGACCGGGATGCTTGGGGACGTACATCTCCTCTCGCTCATATCGCGAGATATTGAAGCGTTTTGGGATTTTGTAAACGCTGTCGAGAAAGCGAAGCGACTTGATGCGATCCACGCGGAAGGGAAGTTCTTGCTTCCGCAGGCAGCAGTAAGCCACTACATACCAGTGCCCATTGTGGAAGATTGTGCCATAGGGTCGCACGATCCGTTTCGTCATGGCATCTCGACCGGCGGTGTAATACTCGATTTCGATTTCCCTGCGGGTCTGAAGGGCTTGCTCCACCTGCTGCAACCTGTTCATGGGGTGATCGAGAAAGCCGATCCTGCTGTGAATGGCCTGGACCTTTTTCTTGGTCTCCGATGAGAGGACATGGTCAAGTTTAGCCTGAAACCCCATGGACATACGGGCATCGGCTACCGAAGATAACAGCACCTTGAGGGCGAGGGCTTCCTGCATGGTGAACCGGACCGGGCGTTTGAAATGTTCCGCGAAACGGATACTGACGCTGTCGCCTTGCAGGTGGACATCAATGTAGTCATTGGGCAGATACGGCGGGACGCCGCAGAGGAGGACCCGTTCGTTCAAATCCTGCAGCAGTTCGGACGGTTTGCAGCCGACTACTTTGGCCAGCTCGCTGGTTTTTATATTGGGGTGCTGGCGGATGTAGGGGATTAGGGATAGGATGCGTTTCAGCCGTCGGATTGTTTTATCAGATGCCGGTTTTTTATCCATGCGATTTCCTCGGCCTCAACGGCCGTATTTTCCCGCGACGGCCCGGATTTGCGCACACATCTGTTCGCGCAGCCACGGGGGGGAAACCACGGCGGCGTGCTGCGCAAATGACAGCACCCACCGAATAAAGGGAGCGACCGCTGTGATTTTCATTGTAACGACGCCGGAACCGTCCGGGGCCTCTGCGAAGGCATCGGCAGAGCCAATGGCGCCGGCCGCCATCCAGGCGGTGGCGCTGTCGAAACGAATCTTTACCTCCATAGGTTTGCCGTCCTCGAGCAGCCAGGCAGGCTTGCCGATGTGGTCGCTGAGCCGGAAGTCCGGGGGAATCTCGAAGTCCGACGCCTCTCGGCCCTCGTTCACGATGCGCACGTTTCCCAGAATCCGGGCGACTTTAAACACCCGGATGTCTTTGCGGGCAAGGCATCTACCGACCAGGTACCACGCGCCATGAGTATGGCCGAGGCCGTATGGCTCCACCTCGCGGTCGGATGTGCTGTTGCGGCCCATGGTGTAATATCGGAAGTCCACGCGCTTGCCGCCCAGCATGGCGCGAAGGAGGACGTCAAGATTTTCGGATTGGGCCGATGGGGGCGATGCGCTGGCTCTTCTGCGAATGCCGCGTTCTTCCGCCTCTGCTCGAATCTCGAACGGGGCGGGGAAGTCTATTTGTATCTTCTGCAGAGCGCTTTGGAGGGCCTCGGACAGGGGGCCGGCGTCGGCGGGGGATATGCGCGAGATCAGGTGGACGGCGGCCACGTCTTCGGGCATGATCTGAATTCGGGGCAGGTAGTAGTCGGCCTTCTCGATGAAGTAGCCGGTATGGCCGAAGGAATCGAGCGCAACATAATCAATCGGAATTCCGAGCGTCCGAAGGAACTCCTTGTCGCGATCGAAGCGGCGTTCGAGCGTGTCAGGATCTGCGTCGTCGTCGTAGCCGATTACCTCGCCCCGTATCCGGGCCCAGGGCGCGGGAACCGGCGACTTGAGCAGAAATGAAATCAGGTTCAGGATGCGTTCGGTTTTCGAGATATGTGCCATGTCACTTCTGTGTAACCACGAAGCGCGTAGAAGACAAACCAGCGCCCACATCGGATGTGGATGCTGGTCTTCGGCCCATCGTATTCCACGATCAGTCGGAGCGACTCAGAGCTTGGGGCGAGTCGGCTCGATGTAGAAGATGGGGGTCATCTTGAGAGGGTATGTTCGCGCAAGCTCGTGCTTGGCGATCTCGCTCCACGGCGTGCCCTTGTATTCCTGGATCACTTGACTGAGCATGTCCCTGGCTTTCGCCATTTCCCTGTCGCCGCGACGGCCGGTGACTGCTTCCGTGGCTTTGTTGTCGTAGTAGATGGAGAAGATGTTAAATTTTTGCCGCGCCTGCGGCTTTGGGAAGCCTTTTCGCAGGGCGTCGTTGGTCACCTGGACGTATTCGCCTGCAATGAATTTGAGCTTGTACAGCATGGCCATGGCCAGGTCGTAGTTGGCCTGCCATCTCTTCGGCGCATACTTCTCTCTTCGGCTCTTTGATTTCATCGGCTCCAAATCGTCAATGGCGCGCTCCGCAAGCTTTCGCATGCCCTCGGCCTTCTTGTTGAATTCCTTCGTCTGCGCCTGCAAGCGCTCGAGCTGCGTGATCCAGTGCGACGGGCGGGTGAGCGGATAGTCAGTGAAAAGTTTCGACAGGACGCTTCGCATGCGGCTGGACTCCGTCCGCTTGACATATACGTCTCTCGGTTCCCATTCCGGCTTGTATTCCTCCATCATCTCGTCGTCGTACTTCGACGGAACGTCGCTCAGGATGTAGTACGTGCCGCCCGACTGGTGGGCAAGCATGGACTGCACCCAGCATCCGAAGCCCGACGGCACTCCGTTATAAGAGCGCTGCCCCGTCCAGAACCAGTCCGAAGGAAAATACTCATATTCGCAGCTCTCGATGCCCCGTTCGGCGTCGCCCCAGGGCCCCATGCGCTCGCCGTTCTTGTCGCGAAGCCACTCGCGCACCTGCGCCAGCTGGAAGCTGGCTTCGCGCCCGAAGACAAACAGGCGGGTCTTGCTCGACACCATCGAATTCAACGCCGTCGTCACATTCTCCGTCTTCTTGACGTCGCTTCCCTCCTCGTCCGTCACCAACACCACAAACATCGGCTTCCGCAGCACCCCCAAATTCTTCATCGTGAAATTGATCGCATCAATTACGTTCTCCAACCCCGTCGTATCCACCTTCACCTTGTCCGTCGCCTCCACCACCTTCTCCAACTCCCCCGTCGGCTGAAGCCACATCGTCGGCTTCTCCCCATAACTCACCACCGCCCACTTCAACCGCTGCGCCTCCCGCGGCGTCATCTCCTTCTTCAAATCCCCTACCGTCTTCTGGATCTGACGAGCAATCAGCTTCCGATCTTCCAACAAACTCTTGCTCTCGTCAAACAACATCACCACCAACAGATCATGCTTCTGTATATCCTTCAATATCTCCCCCGCCAACGCATCCACCACCGTCTTGATCGTATAGCGCTGACCGCTACCCACTCGACCCAATAACCCCCCCATCCCCGTCCCACTCGCATTAAAATCAAATCCCGATCCCTGACTCACCAAACCCGCTATCGCGTTCATGCTGATCGGCGCAACACGCATCACAGGCACTTCCGTCGAAACATCCTGCAGGTTCGACTCGGCCACCTCCTGCACGCTCTCGCTCTCCACCGTCTCCTCGCTCAGGACGTTGCGCGTCACCACCGGACGTTCATAGTCCTCGATCTCCACAAACTCCGTGTTGATCGTCACCTCCTTGCGCTTCGCTCCACCAGTGCTGAAATTGATCGCCGCCAGCACTATCAGCAATATCCCATGGATCACCAGCGACACCACCCACCACGGCGCCTGGTTCATCAGCTCCGCTATGTCCGTCG
>JBFMAD010000002.1:0-307704 GCA_040755855.1 Planctomycetota bacterium
AAACCCTGTTCTTGTAGCCGCAGGCTTCAGCCTGCGGGGCCGTGATGCGTCAAACCGCACCCGTAAAGGGTGCGGCTACAGTCGGTGTTCGCCTCGCGGGGGTTTTTCAACAACCCCACAGACGGTATTTTATACTCCTCTACGTCGAGCTGATCAATCAGGACGGCGGCGGCGATGTGTTGTTCTACATGGATGACTCGGGAGTTATAAAGGTCAACCCTTATCGTTTAGTAGTTTATCCGACTGCGCCGGCGCGCGGTTAATGCCGTACCCTCACGTCCCTGCCGCCCTCGCCCTCCTGCCGGAGATAGGTCCCCCCCACAAAGAATAGACGCGCCGCATTCCCATCGGCGGCCCTGCCGATCAGAGCGATCTCCGCGTCGGTGGCGAACCCATCCACTTGCACCTCTCCACCGGAACGGTCTGTGAGGACGAGCGTGTCGGTCCGGTCCGCAAAGCGGAGACAGACGGCCAGGTTCGAACGGCCCTTGGTCGCCGTTACCATCTCCGGACGGGGGAGGTTGCTGGGTTCGTTCCCTTCGTATGGGATGATGGCATAGGCGAGGAGCGTTGGTCCTTTGGCGCGGAGGCGGATCACCGCGGTGGGGATGGGGCGAAGCTCGTTGTGGCGGCCCGTCGGCATCCAGCCCTGGACGACCGGCTCCTTCTGCCCCTGGATGATCTCGACGTCAATGCCGGACGGCGTCAGAGGAACAATGGCGACGTTGCCCCCGGTCGGATTGGTCGTCGTCACGACCTGGGTCTCCGGGTTGACGTTCGCCCCTGGCGATTCGAGATGGAAGAGCGACTCGTAGGTGTGCTCCTTGTCATCCGAGGGTTTCAGTTCATCCACCACGATCCAGTAGTCCGGCTTGACGAACAAGACGCGGCGGGTGTGCGTTACGGTCTTGTCCATTTTCTCGCCGTATCCGTCGGCATACGTCCCCTCGGCGTAGTCCACGTCATCGCTGGTGATCCATCGGTTGGGGAGGGCCGTCATGGAGCGCCACGTGTCGCGCTGGAGGCGGCGGCTCTGCTCCTCGCCGTCCACCATGATCGTGTTGTGCCCGCGCGTGGAGAGGACGTACTTGCGCCAGTCGGATCGGTCGTAGGAGTAGTTGCCGGGTTCCGTGATGAGCGTGCGGCCGAAGGCATGGAGGATGAGGTGCAGCTTGTCCTCGTGCTGATGCCCCGTGCCGAAAGGCCCGGCGTCGAAGAGCAGGTACTTGTCCCGCGAGGTCCCCCCCGTTCGCATGATGTACCATCCGGCGTAGTCCATGGCACAGGAGGCGAACTCCGGGGAGCGGCCCTCTTTTCCACCGGCGGCGAGGAATCGAAAATCTTCACGGTGAGGAAAGAGGGCGAAACCCTTCTCCATCCATCGCTGGATCGTGCCTCGCCCCGAGTCATTCAGCGCCGGCGTAGTCCCGTCGGGCATCACGATCCGGACGTAATACTGGAATGTCCGCTCCAGTTTACCGGTAATCTCATCCGGCAATTTCGTGTCTGTTTGTTTGGCCACATCGAGGAAGCCGAGCGTGTTGCCCACGCTCACGCTGTGGTAGCCCGGCGTCAGCTCCGTCTGCGCGCCGTCGGGGTAGAACTGGTTGTCGAGTTCCGCGTTCATCCGCTCGATGGCCGTCCGCCGCCAGGTCTCCGCCTCCTTGAACTCCGGCAGCATGACGCCGATGTGGAAGAGGCCGTTCGTCTCCATCATCCCCCAGTTCGATCCGGCCTTGAAGTGGCGCTCGTCCATCAGGTAGAGGGCATGTTCGCGGAACGAGCGCAGCATGGCGACGTGCGCCTCCTCGGTGAACGACGGCGAGTGGAGGAAGTAATAGTATGCCGGGAACCACGTCTGCCCCATGCGGATGCCGGCGTCGAGACTGAGCGGCGACCGGCCGGGGACGTGGTACGGTCCCTGCGCGAAGTGGGCCCCGATGTTCACGGGCATGGCGGCGATCCAGCCTGTCAACTGGGCGACAAACTCCTTCGCATACTTCTCGTCCTTCGTCCCCGCGTAGGCCTGGCCGAGCGTCACCCAGTGGGAGTGGCGGTTGAGCGCGATGGCCCACTGGTCGTAGTCGAAGGGGTCCTCATTCCACAGGATGTTCTTGCCCAGTTGATGCGGCGGACAGCCGACGAACCGGAATACATGATCCACGATCTGGTCGGCGGCGGCGAGGAAGCCGGCATCGTTGCGCGGCGAAAGCGGGGGCGGCGCAGGCTTCGTCCGGGCTTTCATGTAGGCGACGAGGGCGCGCCTTGCGGCGGGGATGTCGTCGGCGTGAACGGCGGCCTTGACCTGCTCAATGCCGGGATAGTCGAGGTCCAGGCTGTTGAAGAACTCGCGCACCATCTCCGCCTCCATCCGCGCGGTGAAGCGAAAATCGTCGAACGCCCCCCACTCGACGCAGCCCTGGTGGTGGCAGCCCCAGGCCAGGGCGAGGACTACGGATTGCCCAGCGTATCGTCGAAGTTCGGGGGCAAGGTTGTGGCTCGTCCATTCGCGCCAGTCGCTAATGTCCTGTTGATCCTTGTAAACCAGGGTCCCGCTCTCGGCGAACTCCGAGGCGCGCCAGAGGTTGATCGGCTTGGCGTGGGTCGGGTCGCTTGCCAGCGCGGCCCACTGCTCCGGCGTGAGGACGTAGAAGCCCACCGCGCCCGCCCGCTCGAAGGGGGGCTTGCTCGCCGCGCAGCAGGTCTTGTAGCGGAACGACGCCTTCAGCTCGCGGGGCAAGTCTTTCGGGATCGCGTATGTCCGGCCGATGAAGGCGTAGCCGCGGCAGTCGCCCTTCTCGTCGTCCTCGATGCGGACCGTCGGCCGCTCGCGGTCCTCCCAGACGATGCACCACTTCGGGAGATATCCCTTCTCCGACCATTCTCGCTTCTGGTCGGTGGGGAGGGCGACGCGCGCCTCCCACGGGCCGTTTGGTGTTGGCATCAGTTGAGCATGGAGAACAGAGCGCGGGACGATGACGATGACCCAAACAGCACACAACACAAGGCGCATGGAACGCGACATGCATACCTCCGTTACTGTGGTTCCGGCGGCGGAGACATTCACGGACCGGCCCTCCCGATGGTTTCGAACCTCCGGGAGGATTCATCATAGGGACAATGCCGGTGGCTGTAAAGCGGAAAACCCTCGGGGAGTGCATGTAATCTCAATCGCGGGCACAGACTCCCCTCTCCCCGCGTCTTCGCGGGGGAGAGGGGAAGGGGGTGAGGGATAGGCGGCCTCCGTCGCGCGCCTCACCCCCTTCCCCCTCTCCGGAGACCGGAGAGGGGGGAGACTCCCGATGAAAGTCACCTGCACCAACCCGCGGGGCGGCGCAAAGCCTCCGGATGCGCAGGGGCAAAGCGATGTCCTCGCGTATTTGACGCCGTCTGCTTCGTGTGATATACTACCTAAAAATCGCCGCATCGTCGTCGAGGCAGGAGTGTGGTGTAGGATCAATTAAGCATGGTGTCCCCGGAACTCCCTAAGCATGGTGTCCCCGGAACTCCAGACTGGGAACCACAATCTCGATTGGGGGAGTCCTGGGATGCAACATGCGACAGACCACAACGCAAGCGACTAAGGATACATGCTTAGGATGGAAGTTGAGAACCGTTTATTGCCGTGGGCTGGGGTAATACTATTGTCCCTTGGTATGCTTCAAGGGGCTTCCTTCGGGAAACCTCTGGACATGGCCGCTCTCCCGCTGTGCGGAAGGCTGCGGCAGTTGATGCAAGAACCATTGGGCAAGCGGCGGATAGCGGATGATGAGGCCAAGGCATATGTCAAGATCGTGCAAGACTTCGTGAGAGAGGGTGGGAGCTCAGATGCCGCCCTGTGTGCAACGCTTCTTCTCGCGTTCGCGGGTGACAATGCGAGCCACCAAGCGCTCATGGAAGTCCGGCGTTCAAGCGCTTACGCTATCAGCGGTGCCGCCCTATACGCGCTCAGAGTTCGAGCCAGCTCGGAGAAGAAGCCAGAAGCGCAGTTTCAGGTGCTGTGCGACGACCTGCGTTCTGCTACCGAAGCCCATGAGAAGATGTTCCTCGCCAACCGCATTGCGGTAGACTTTGGAGAAGCCAGCGCACCGATCATTCTGTCCGTTGCCAGATCTGAGCCTGTGGGGTATGTGAAGTGCGATATGCTGTATTACCTTGCCCAGTCCAGTGATGTCAGCATTGCCAAGGAGATACTCACTTGGAAGATAAAGAGTGATATATCCGTGGAAATTCCTGAGAGTCTTGCTACAATCAT
This sequence comes from Planctomycetota bacterium, assembly GCA_040755855.1. Lineage (GTDB taxonomy): Bacteria > Planctomycetota > Brocadiia > JAADGH01 > JAADGH01 > JAADGH01. The sequence goes on from JBFMAD010000002.1 coordinate 4,256, forward strand.
GCTTTCTATAACACCGGGTAGACCGAATGACAGATCAGGATACTGTTGGGACATGATTCTGCAGAATCTTGCTAAGCGACTCGGAATTCAGCAATATAGTCCATGGGCAATACAGAGCCGTTGGATTAGGATACCACTTGTCGGTGCCGCTTTGCTTCTTGTTGTAGTCATTTTGGCTATTGCGAGAAGGCGATATATGCTAAAGCATTCGAAACCGGCCCACAGCACACATTGAATCCGCCTGATGCGATAGGCAACGTGATCTGGCCCGATGTGAGATTTGATAGGAGGTATTCTGAGGACATATCACTAATTTAGACTTGGAAGTTAAAGGTCAGACTCTATTCTTTTTGCCTGAATGTTCCCCTACCTCGGTCTTGTCTTTCTCTGCCGACAAGGGGGTTGTTGAAAAATCCCCAAGCATGTCACCCTGAACGAAGTGAAGGGTCTCCCCCTCCGAAAGGCTGAGATTCTTCGCTACGCTCAGAATGACAACCTTCGTGCGAATGGGTTTTTCAACAACCCCACAGGCACTACTTCGCCAGCGGGTTGCCCCACGCCAGGTCCGTGCACCAGTCGTTCCGGCCGGGGAAGTCCGTCGTCGGCTTCTTCTGGCGGACGCCCAGGCTGAACCTGATCTTCTCGCCCTTGCGGAGAAGTTTGAGCATTACCATGTTCCGGCCTTTCTTCAGGCGCATATCCGCCCGCTCCGTCGCCGGGGCCCATTTCTGCATCTTGTCGGAGCGGAAGACCTCCTTCCCGTTCACCCAGATGACACAGCCGTCGTTGCGGCCCAGGAAGAAAAAGACGTCCCGCTCGTCGGGCGAGACGATCTCCCCGGCGAGATAGACGCAGCACTCCCCCTCCAAGCCGGTGATCTGCTCGATGTCAATGTCGCTGCCGTGGCAGACGACGACCGCCGGGCGGCCGATGATCTGCGAGCACTTCTCATACAGGCCGTCCACGTCGGGGGTCTCTTCATTGATATATTTCCGGCCCAGATCAACGTAGTACCTGCGGCCGAACTTCCCGCGCGGGCTGAGGATCTGCTCCTTCGTGATCGCGCCGTTCGGGTCGTCCGGTTTGGCGGGGTCGAGATACACGCCGAGGCACTTCCACAGCATCGCCCCCGACAGGCCGAAGGCCTCCTCGCACAGCGCCTTCTTCCCCTGCGTGAGCGCGGCGTGGAAGTGATTGGCCTGCTTCCAGTCCGTCGCATCGGCGCGGGCATGGAACGTGAAGGTGGCGCACGGCTGCGCCCCGGGGAGGAGGCGGATCGTCTGACGCTTCGGCGTCACCTCCCATCCCTTCGGGACGGTGACGGCGATCTCGGCCGTCCCCTTCAGTTTCGCCCCCGCCGAGTTGATGAGCGTCAGCGTGATCGGCACAGAATCGCCCGGCGCGGCGGAGCAGCCGCATAAATAGTCCACGCGCAGGCGCATCGGCTCGGATGCCAGCTTCGCAGGAAAAGGGGTCAGGAGCCTTTTCCCGGGACGGCCCGACGGGTGCTGCGCAGAAAAGGCTCCTGACCCCTTTTCCTCGCCGGTGATCTCGACGCCGGTGGTCAGTGTCTTGGCCAGCCGCGCGCCGACGGCGGCCGTGTCGCGCGCGAGGGCGCTGAGGGTCATCTCCTTCCGGCGGTACTCGATGCCCATGACCAGCTCGTCGCCGATGATGTCGCGCATCTTCTGGGGAATCCCTGACGCGCCGAGGACCTGGCCGATGAAGGCCCCGGCGGTGGCGAGGGTGCAGTCGGTGTCGTAGCCGCACTGCAGGGCGCAGAGGATCGTCTTCTCCAGGTCGTTGTCGCCGTAGAGCAGGGCGAGGAACGTGAAGGCGACGTTCAGCCGCGCGTCGCACGGCTCGGGGTGGCCGGCCAGATAGACGAGCCGCTCGTGGGCCTCCTTCAGGGACAGCCCTTCATCAAATGACCGGAACGCCGACTCGACGAGCCTCCGCACCGTCAGCCCGGGCTTGAGGTAGTGCATGTGCCGTGCGGCGAGGAGGCGCAGGTCGCTGCAGAAGAAGGCGTCGGCCGCCATGGCGGAGAGCATCTGCTCGGCGCAGACCGATTCGTCGGTGTGGTCGAGGACGCCGTCCTTCCAGGCATAGGCGGCGGCGAGGTCGGGCGCGCCGGGGAAGACGTAGCCCCAAATCTCGCTGCGGATGGGGCAGCCCATGCCGCTCTCGAAGAGCTCGTTGTCGAACATGCCGGTGTAGGGCGGCTTGATGCCGACGCGGTAGTTGCGGCGGAAGTTGCCGTATTCGTTGAAGGGATACCAGCAGCCATCGAGCCAGGCGTCGGCCAGGTCGTCGGGCGTCAGGGACGGTCCCTTCTCCTCCAGCACCTTGAGCCAGAGAACCTGGAGGTCGAGGTCGTCGTTGGGGGGAAGCTTGTCGGGGATCGTTTCCTCGATGGCGAGGTCAATCCATGCCTTGCACCCCTCGAAGCGCGCACCGAGCGCGCCGCCGATGGATTTCCCGATCCAGCCGCCGAGGATCTTGTCTTCGTAGTCTTTGTACGAGAGTCTCATGCCACATCCTTTCCAATCCATTTGGGGATACCGAAAAGAGAGCGGAATTATACCTGGGGCGTCGGCGAAATACCAGTCCTTGACTCGACGTTTGGCTAACTGATACGATAATGTGCCTTTGGCGCCCAGGAGACGGAAGTAGGTGTGAATCGGTTGATGGAGAAAGGGAAAAGGAAGTGTTGCCACGGAAGCGTACGATCCTGACGGGTTGGATTCTGGCTTGTCTGATTGCCGCGGCGCTCGGGGCTGACCGCGCCCCGGCGCAATTCAAGGACGGGGACACGGTGTGCGTCATTGGCGACAGCATCACGCACGGCGGCAAGTATCAGAAGTTCGTCTATCTCTTCTATGCCACGCGATTTCCCGACCGGAAGATCCGAATGGTCAACTGCGGCATTTCGGGCGACACGGCCGCCGGGGCCGTGCGGCGCTTCGAGTGGGACATCGCCCCGCACAAGCCGACCGTCGCAACGATCCTGCTGGGCATGAACGACGTCGGCCGCGGATACTACGGCAAGGACAAGACCGATGAAGCCTCCCGGAAGCGGCAACAGGAGGCCATTGACCGCTACGCGGAGAACATGAAGCAGCTCGCTCAACTGCTGAAGAAGGCCAAGTGCGAGATCATCTTCCTCACGCCGACGATCTACGAACAGGTGGCGGAGATGGAGACGCCGAACGATTTCGGCGTGAACGACGCCCTGGGGGCCTGCGGCGCGGAGGGGAAGAAGCTGGCGAAGAAGCACCGCGCAGGCGTGGTGGACGTCTGGGCAATGATGAACGAGGTCAGCGCCGGGCATCAGAAGGACGACGCCACGTTCACGATCGTCGGCAAGGACCGGGTCCATCCCGGGGATGTGGGCCACTTCATTGTGGCATACGCCATCCTCAAGGCGCAGGGCATCCCCCCATGTGTATCCAAGATGGCCATTGATGCGAAGAAGGGCAAAGCGACGGAGGAGACCAACTGCAAGATCAGCGCGCTCAAAGCGAGCGAGACGGAGGTGGTGTTTGACTGCCTGGAGAACGCCCTGCCCTACCCCGTTGCTGAGGCCGAGAGGCCCGCGCTGGAACTCGCGCCCTTCGAGAAGGAACTGAATCAGGAAGTCCTGATTGTGGACGGCCTCGCCCCCGGAACATACGAGCTTGCCATTGACGACAGCGCGGTCGGTGAGTACTCGGCGGAGCAACTGAAGGCCGGGATCAATCTGGCGGACATCCCCGACACGCCGCAGCATAAGCAGGCCGTCGAGGTGCAGAAGCTGAACGACCTGCGGCACAGCCTGGAATCGGGACGGATTCGGGTGCTGGCCCAGATGCGGCACGGCGTGCTCAGCGCCCAGAACATTGATCCCGACAATTTTGAGACCGCGAAGAAGGCGCTGCTCGACAAGCTGGAACAGATGAAGGCGGAGAACTCGAAATACTACAACTACTACAAGGGGCAGACCGAGCGGTACCTGGAATGCAAACCCAAGGAGAAGGAAACCATCAAGGAATGGGAGGAGGCCATAACCGGCATGTATGAGGTCAACAAGCCGAAGCCTCACCGATTTGTGATCCGAAAGAAGTAGGCGACGAGCAGGAGCATGCGGTTGTGATCATTGACTGCCACGTCCACTTCCGCCCCGGCGGGATGAGCGTCGAGAAGCGGGCCGACATGCTGGTTCGCTTTGCGGACCGGATGGGCATCGGCAAGATGTGCGTCTCGTGCGGTCCCTCGCTGAAGTCGCCCTACCAGTCGCCGCCGGCCGAGTTCGTGGAACAGAACGATGTCGTGCTGGGCCAGATGGCGCGCTATCCGGATCGCTTCGTCGGTTTCTGCTACGTGAACCCTGTCCACGAGAAGGAATCGCTGGACGAGATGCAGCGGTGCGTCGTCGAGGGTGGAATGCGGGGCATCAAACTCCTGTGCGGCCTCTTCTGTAACGATCCACGCATGGACCCCGTCATCGAGCGGGCCATCGAGCTGGACGCGCCGGTCCTGCAACACACATGGAAGAAGGTTACGGGGAACCTAAAATTCGAATCAACGCCCGATCACTTCGCCGATCTGGCTGCGCGCTACCCCGACGCCAAGCTGATCTTCGGCCACGTCGGCGGCGACTGGGAGTATGGCATCAAGACCGTGAAGCATCATCGCAACACCTACCTCGAAACGGCCGGAGGGAATCCGGAGGCGGGATTTGTCGAGATGGCCGTCCGCGAGGTCGGCGCGGAACGGGTGGTCTATGGTTCTGACGCGGCCGGGCGCAGCTTCGCCTCGCAGATCGGGAAGGTCTACGGCGCGGACATATCGGACAGAGAACGGGAACTGATCCTCGGTAAAAATATGGAAAGGATACTGAACCTATGAAAACGATCACGGCTCAGAATCACGGGCATCAAGTAACCCCGGCCGGACTGATCCGCACGGCATGGATATTGGCCGCGGGCGCAACGGTTCTCGGACAGGTCGCGCTGGCTGAGGAGCCAGGCGGGAAGAAGATCTTCCGCGCCGGCGCGGCCACCAGCAACATCACGCCCTGGCTCGGCGAGAAAATCGTCGGCGGCTGGAGTCCGTTTCCGGCCACGCACATCCACGACGAGCTGCACGCCCGATGCCTGGTGCTGGACGACGGCGCTACCCGCATCGCTCTGGTGGTGATTGACAAGTTGAGCATCTCCCGCGAGGATTGCGACGAGGCCAAGCGGATGATCCGCGAGGTCGCCGGGCTGCCGGAGGACCGGGTGTTGATAGCCGCCACGCACACCCATTCGGCGGCCAGCGTGTTTCCCAGCAAGGAATTCCTGCCCCGGCGGATCGCCGAGGGCGTCCAACGGGCGATGAACAACCTGGAACCGGCGCGGATCGGCTGGGGCGTCACGGTTGCGGAGGAGCATGTGAACAACCGCCGCTGGTTCCTCAAGCCCGATGTGAAGCTCGTCAACCCCTGGGGCGGCGAGGATAAGGTAAAGATGAACCCCGGCGCGGGCCGCCCGGAGCTGCTCAAGCCCGCCGGGCCGGTGGACCCGCAGATATGCTTCCTCTCCGTGCAGTCGGCCGAGGGCCGGCCGATCGCGTTGCTGGCCAATTACTCGCTTCATTACGTGGGCGGGGTCGGGCAGGGGCACATCTCCGCCGACTACTTCGCCATGTTCGCCGATCGGCTTCAGCAGCTCATCGGCGCGGACCGGCTCGAACCGCCGTTCGTCGGCATCATGTCCAACGGCACAAGCGGCGACGTGAACAACATCAACTTCCGCGAGGGCCGGCCGCGTAAACAGCCCTACGAGCAGATGCGACTGGTGGCGCACGATGTGGCCCAGAAGGTGTTCGAGGCCTACCGCGACGTGAAGTACCACGACCACGTTTCCTTGCGGATGGCGCAGAGGGAGCTGACGCTGGCGACGCGCAAGCCCACGCCGGAGCAGCTTGCCCGTGCGCGGGAGATCGAGGCCGGCGCAAAGCCGATTCCCGACCGCCCGCACGAGGACGTATACGCGAAGCGAATTCTTGGGTTGGAGAAGGCCCCGCCGACGGTTTCGGCGGTTCTTCAGGCCGTCCGCGTGGGCGAGGTAGGGATCGCGTCCATCCCGTTTGAGGTCTTCGCGGAGATCGGGTTGGAGATCAAGGCGAAAAGCCCCTTCAAGCCGACGTTCACCATCGAGCAGGCCAACGGCGGCTACGGCTACCTGCCCACACCCGAACAGCATGCCTTGGGCGGATACGAGACGTGGCTGGGCACGTGCCGGGTGGAGACGGAGGCCTCCACCAAGATCGTCAAGAACCTGCTGGAGATGTTCAACGAGCTGAAGTAAGCCGCTATCGAAGATGTGAACTTGTGTCTCACGTATCCATTTTGCCAAAACCCAGACAAAAGGCTTGACAACCCGCTAAACATGGTCGAAAATCGAGGAGAGATGGAGAAAGGAGGAATTTGTGGATTGTGTTGTGCTACAGAACGGCGCACGATATGCTGGTCAGTATGTGGCAACAAGGTCGTTTCAGGATAGAAAGGTCGTCAGTCACGGCAGCGATCCGAGCAAGGTTTTTGATGAGGCAAGAAGAAAGGGCGTAAAGGAGCCGGTTGTCTTTTATGTCCCCAAGAAGGGGATGGTCCAGATCTACTGATGTCGCTCAAGGATTGCCCATTCCTCAGGCTGAGTAAAGGGGACGTTCCTCGCCCTATCCTTCCCATAAGAATCACGAATCCGCATACTGGGCTATCATACGCCACCTTTGGCGTCATAGATACAGGCGCAGATGAATGCGCCATTCCCGCCAGCATTGCCCCCATATTAGGGCACGACCTGCAAGCGGGTTCAACGAAAATCATCAGCACGGGCAACGGCGACACGATCGCATTTGCCCACACGACAAAGTTTGAGATATACGACCCTGTGTCTTTCAGGCTCGCATACACGATTCAGGGCACTCCGATCGATTTTATGCCAAATCTGCGCGTTGTGCTTCTTGGCGTGAATAGCTTTCTCAGCAAGTTCGTCTTAAATATAGACTACCCGCGCAAAGTCTTTTCCGTGAATCCTCCTCCCGCCCGAAACCAAGTGAACCAAAAGCGCTGGCTCTAAAAATATTCATCTGAGCATCATGGGCGAACCTGCCTATCGTTGGAAGGCAAAGCCATGAACAATCTGAATCTTCCACAGTTCGGCGGGTATCTTCTGCAAATTCTCCTTATTGTATGTTCCCCGGCAACCTACTGTCCCACCGCCAGTCTCGCGCAGGAACCAGCCCGATGGCTGAACGTCAGGGACCTCGGCGCGTCGGGGTCCGCATTCGAGACGACGGCGACGACGACGGCCGGGTCGAACCAGATCGCGGTGAAGGACGTGGGCGACTTCCAGGTCGGCCAGGGGGTGATGGTCTCCAAGTGCAACGTCCGCTACGAGGCAGGCATGGTGCGCGGCCCCGGCGAACCCTACCTGGAACACCGTCCCATGAAGGGCCTGGTGGAGCTGCGCGGCTTCGACGGCAGCGGGGGGGATTGGCTCGTGTTCCTGCTGGATATTGACGGGGACAACCCCCTGACGTTCCGATGGAGCGACGACCTGTGCCGAACATGGAAGGCCGCGAAATTACCCGTGACCTACGACTGGCAGAAGCTGAGCGGGGGATTGGAGGTCAAGTTCAACCGATGGGAGTGGAAGCCGGGACACTTCGCCCACTTCAGCGCGCGCACGCAGCTGGTCAGCACGATCGAGAAGATCGAGGGCAAGACCCTCACCCTCAAGCACCCCGCCAACAGGACGGTTACGGACGCCGTCGTCCGCCACTGCGACGATCAGGCGATCCAGGCCGCCATTGATCGGGCCGTCAAAGAGAAGCGCAACGTCCATGTCCCCGTCGGCCACTACCGCCTGTCCCAGAGCCTGCGGGTGTGGGACGCGGATATCTGCATCGAGGGCGCGAGCGGCGTGGACACGCTGATGGATATCACCGACGGCGCGGGGGCGGTCTTCCATCTGCGCCATGGAACCGATGTCACGATCCGGAACTTCCGGATGATCGGCCACACGCCGCTGTCGGAGAAGCCGGCCACCCTCCACACTGCGACCGGGTTCAACTTCTGGTGCTGCGCGATGAAGCCCTGCAGCGCAGTCAACATCAGCGCCACCGAGCGCGTGCTGGTCGAGAACGTCCACGCCAGCCACATGGCCAGCGAGTGCTTCATATCGGGCGGGTCCTATCGGGACGGCGACGACGGCCCCAAACCCTACACGCGCTCCGCCACGTTTCTGCGATGCTCCGTCACCAACTGCGCGGCGAACGCCTTCAACAACTGCGACTTCGGCGAGAACACCAGCATCCTCTACTTCCGGATTGACGGCGCGGGCTGGCACGCCTACGAGGGATCGGGCCGCTTCCTCCGCCTCATCGGCAACTACGTGCGCAACGCCGGGCCGTTCACCGTGGGTGACATTCCCCACACACTGCCCCGGCTCGAGCGCCTCCACTCGCTCGGCGTGGGGCAGACGATCGTCGCCAATAACGTGTTTGAGGGCATCGGCCGGTGCGGCGGCATCGCCATCAATCACTGCCCCACCCAGGTCATCGTCGCCAACAACCTCTTCATCAACTACAACGGCGCTGCGATCCGGGCATCCAGTCAAACCGTGCACAACACCTATCCGCCGCAGAATATCTCGATCTCCGGCAACATCATAGACATGACCTATTCCGGCGACGACGCCGCGCCCCGGACCGGCATCGCCGTCTATACATCGGACACGACGGTCAGCGACAACCAGATCTATGTCCGAGGCCCGTGCGATCCGAAGGTGACGGGCATCCAGCTCCGCGAGGGGGCGGTGAACGTGACCGTCCACGACAACCTGATCCGGAATTGCGGGAGAGGGCTTCTGGCGTCGCGCCTTCCCGCCAGGGTCGCCGAGGTACTGGACCCGCAGACGTTCCTCCAGACGGGCCTGCCCCTCGAATGGCGCCATTCGCATCTCTATCGCAATTGGGGCATGGTTTGGCTGCAGGGGAGCACGCCGGCGGGCCAGTCGGTCATTGACGCCTTCGATCCGGCGACGCTCCGGTTCAAGCTCAAGGGACCGCGCGACATGAAGGCTGGCGACGCCTTCGAGGCGTTCCCGCCTTCCGCAAACTGGAACGTCCATGACAACACGATTGCCGGCTGCGGGCAGCCCGTCCTCCTTGATTGCTACGGCAGCGAGACCACGACGCTGAGGGACAACCTCATCGCTCGCGGCGATGCGGCCGGCGTGCAACATGCCGTGAAGCTGAGCGGGAGGGTGAATCTGCTCGGCAACTGCATCAGCGGCTTTGACGAGAAGGGGTCCTCCGCCCTGGGGCTTTACCCCGATGCGCTGGGGCGCGCCCCTCGGAATCTGTATCGCGGAAACGTGTTCGACCGTTGCGCCGAGGCGGTGATGGAGAGCCGGAAGGGACTGTGGGACGCCGCTCTGTCGGAGGGCAACACCTTCGTCGGGTGCGGCGCGACGCCCCCAACCGCCCCGGCGAGCAGCAAGTGAGGAGGAGACCGGATTGCTTTCAATGACCACGGACTACGCCGCCGACCGGGGATGCCCGGAACCGTACCTGAGGCGGATCGCGGACGCGGGTTTTTCGCATGTTCACTGGTGCCATCAGTGGAACACGGATTTTCTCTATTCCGCCTCGGAGATCGAGCAGATTGAGAAGTGGCTTCGAGAGTATCGGCTCGGCATCCTCGACCTGCACGCCTCCAGCGGGGTGGAAAAGGGCTGGTTCTCCCCCTTGGAGTACGAGCGGTTGGCGGGGGTGGAGCTGGTGAAGAATCGGATCGAGATGGCCGCGCGGCTCTCCAGCGACGTGATCATCATGCATGTGGGGGAGCCAAAGACGGACGAAGAGTTGGGATCGAGGCTGGGCCGGTTGCGCCGGTCCATGGATGCCCTTGCGCCGTTCGCCGAGGAACGTGGCGTGCGAATCGCCCTCGAAAACGGCGGACCGGGCAGTCTGTTGGTCATCGAGGCGCTCCTGTCGGAGTACGGTCCGGAGTCTCTGGGAATCTGTTACGACTCGGGCCACGGCAACATGACGGGCCATCGGGGGCTTGACTGGCTCGACCCGCTCAAGGCGCGCCTGATCTCTGTGCATCTTCACGACAACGACGGCGCGGGCGATCAGCACAAGCTCCTGTTCACCGGAACGGTGGATTGGCGGCGGCTTGCCGGGGTCCTCGCCCTCTCGGCGTACGGGAAATGTGTGAACATGGAAACGAGCATGCGCTGCTCGGACATCAAGGATGAGGCCGCATTCCTCGCCAAAGCGTTTGAAACAGGCGCGGCCTTTTCCGGCATGATAAAGGAAGAAATGGGTTCGGTCAGCGCGCAAGGACTTTCATCGGAGGAGAGAGCATGATTGATCTTGGGCAAGCCGAAGGCGGAGGTACTCTTTCTTTCACATCTATCGTTTTGGCGGCCGTCTGGCTTGGCGCATGTCTCTGCGCGGCTGCCGTGGCCGCGGGCGAGCCCGCCGGATGGGTGAACGCGCGGGACTGCGGCGCGTCGGGATCGCAGTTCGAGACCGCAGCCGAGACGACGGCGGGATCGAAGCAGATCGTCGTCAAGAACATGGGGGACTTCCAGGTCGGGCAAGGCGTCATGATCTCGAAATGCAACCCGCACTACACACTGGACACCATCTGGGGCCCCCGGGGCCTCGTGATTTGGGGCAAAAAGATCCAAGGCCAGGCGGAGATCCGAGGGTACAACGGTGACCAGGGCGACTGGGTGGTCCTGGTGCTCGACGTGGGGCAGGGGTCGAAGGACGTCCGCTGGTCGGAGGACCTGGCGCGCACCTGGCATCCGGACGTACCGATCACCGGCGACTGGCAGCCGATCCGGGACGGGATCGAGGTCAAGTTCAACAAGTTCGAATGGGAGAAGGGCTACACCGTCGTTTTCTCCGCTCGCGGGCAATTGGTTTCGGTCATAGAGAAAATCGAGGGGAACACAATCCTGCTGCGCGATGCGCCGACGCGAACGGCCAAGGATGCCGTGCTGCGGCACTGCGACGACGCGGCGCTCCAGACAGCGATCGACCAGGGAATAAAGGAAAAGCGCAACGTGTATGTGCCGACCGGCCACTACAGGTTGTCCCGCGGCTTGCGGGTGGGCAAGCCGGAGGGCATCACGATTGAGGGGGAAAACGCGGTCCACACCGTGCTGGACATCAGCGAAGGGAACGGGGCCTGCGTCACCATGGCCGGGGGCGTGGATGTGACGCTGCGCAACTTCACCATGATCGGCCATTCGGGTTTCGACCGGAGCGATCAGTGCGGGCACATTCCGATGAAGGGGTCCAGCTACTTCTGGGGTTTCGCGGCCAAAGGCTGCAACGCCACGACGATCAGCAGCACCGAGCGCGTTCTCATCGAGAACTGTCACGGCAGGAATATGGCGACCGAATGCTTTGTCTCCGGCAGCCGGGGCCGCGGCACGCCGGATAAGCCCAATCCCGGCCACACCAAGCAGACCACCTACCTGCGCTGTTCGGCCATTGACTGCGGGCGCAACGGCTTCAACGACGTGACGTGCGGCTCGGAGAACACCAGCGTCCTCTACTGCCGAATCGTGAACGTGGGCGGCTGCTCCTGGGAGGGCGCGGGGCGCTTCGTCCGGTTCATCGGCAACTACGTGCGCAACTCCGGGCCGATCGCCATGGGCAATCTCGGTCCCGGCAATCGCGACCCGTCCTTCGATTACGTCGGCGCCGGGCAGCATATCATCGCCGACAATGTCTTCGAAGGAGGGGTGTCCTACGCCGGGCGCTCCGGGGGGAACATGATCTGCACTTCCGTGGGATCCACGCAGGTGATCGTCCGAAACAACCTGTTCATCAACTTCAATTCCTCGGGCGTGACGGCCTCCGGGCGCACCGACCCCACGCACTATGCATCATCGAACACAATTATATCTGGGAACATCTTTGACATGACCTGCGTCGATGAGAAGCCCCTCGCGCGCTACGCAGTTGACGTCAGCGCCAGCGACGCCATCGTGAGCAACAACCAGGTCTATGTCCGCGGCGCGCCCGACGCGAAGGTCACGGGCGTCGTGATCAAGGAGCCGGCCGTGAACGTGTCCGTCCACGACAACTTGATCCGCAATTGCGGCATCGGCATCCTCACAGGCCGTGTCGCATCGCGGGTGGGCGAAGTCACGGACAAGGTGACCTTTGCCCCGGCCTTCGCGTCCCTGCCTCTCGACTCCCGCAGGGCGCGCCAGTGCGAGGGATGGCGACTGGTCTGGCTCGCCGGCGGCAAGCCTGCGGGCGTGTCCGTCCTGGATGCCGTCATCGGCGCGGCGAAACCCGAGACGGTGCAGTTCAAGCTCAAGGAACCGCGCGAGATAAAGGCGGGCGACGCCTTCGAGACGATCCCCCCCTCGGCGAACTGGAACATCCACAGTAACACCATCACCGGCTGCCTTCGTCCGGTGGTCCTCGATTCCTACGGAAGCCCGACGTCCGTCCTCCGAAAAAATGTCATATCGCGGGGCGAGGCGCAGGGCGTCGCCGAAGCGGTGGTCGTGAACGGAACGCACTGTCTGATCGACAACTACATCTCCGGCTTCGACGAGAAGGACGCGGCGGCGCTTGTGCTCAGGGCGGATCGCCCGGCGAGCCCGGGTCGGTTGATGTTCCGAGATAACATCGTTGAGAAGTGTTCGCACGGTGTGAAGACGACCGATAAGCGGCTGTGGGACGAAGCCGTGAAGAATGGGAACCTGTTTACCGATTGCGAGGTTCCAAATGAATAGGTGTTTGGTCGGGCTTACAGCAACGCTCTTTCTGGCATTGACGGTAAGGGCCGAGGAACCGAAATTGCTCCTGATCAACGGCGGATTCGAGGAGGTCGCCGAAGCGCCGGGCGTGGGCAAGGACGGCGGTAAATACGGAAGCTGGATGCTCAGGGGCAGCCCTCGTGTGCCTGCGCAGTGGACGCTGAGCGGACACTTCGGCGGCGAGCTGTCCGTAATGTCGGAAGGCGCACCCGAGGGCAAACTGTTCCTTCGGATTCAGGCCGGCGCCGAACGGGAGGCGCACATCCACCAGCTCTGTCCCGCGATCAAGTCCGGCGGCTATTACAATGTCTCCCTCCGCTACCGGGGCGGTCCGGTCCTTATCCGGGCTTATGAGTATATTGAGGAGGGGAAATCGCCGCGTATAGAGACCATTGCCACAGGCAGCGCAACCGACCTGAACGGCGAATGGCGACGGATCGAGGGCCTCTACTATCCCCCTCGGACGATCAAGGTGAGCATGGTGGCCGCCGCGGCGGCGGGATGCGTCGCCGACATTGATGATTTCCGGGCCTGGCAGGACGAAGCCAGAACGACTGCCGCGGCGCAGGGTTGGCTGAACGCAAGGGACTACGGCGCGTCTGGCTCGATGTTCGAGACCACGGCCGCTGCAACCGCCGACTCGAACGAGATCGTTGTGAAAGATGTCGGGGACTTTAAGGTGAACCAATGGGTCTCGGTCTCGAAATGCAATGTCCGCTACGAACGGGCCACGCTCTCCGGACCCAAGTCGCCATACGGTTCGCAGCAGCCGCTGGGGAATGCCCTGGATATGCGCGGCTACGACGGCAGCCAGGGCAGTTGGTTCGTCTATATGCTTGAGATCGAGTCGGACATGCCCCACACCTTCCGGTGGAGCGACGATTTGGTCAAGGGATATAAATGGACCGCGACCAAGGTCCCGATCACCTGGGACTGGCAGAAGCTGAGCCACGGCATCGAGGTCAAGTTCAACAAGCGCGACCTCGCGCCGGGTCACCTGATCTGCTTCCACGCGCGCGACCAGCTCGTCACGAAGATCGAGCGGATCGAGGGCGCGAAGCTCATCCTCAAGGACAAGGCCAACCGCACCGTCACCGACGCCGTCGTCCGCCACAGCGACACCGTCGCCCTGCAGACCGCCATCAACCACGCCACCGGGCAGAGGAAGAACGTCTTCGTCCCGAACGGCGCCTACCGCCTGACCCACGGGATGACCGTTCGCAACGGGGACATCCGCATCGAAGGGGAGAGCGGTGTCAACACCGTGATGGACATCACCGAGGGCACAGGCCCCGTCTTCAATCTCTATGGTGGGACGGAAGTGACCATCCGCAACTTCCGCATGATCGGGCACACGCCCATGGCCGAAATGCCCGGCTCCTTCCAGACGTCGAGCGGCTATATGTATTGGGCCTGTGCGCAGAAGTCGTGCAATGCCGTGAGCATGAACGCCACGGAGCGGATCCTCATCGAAAACGTCCACGCCGAACACATGGCGAGCGAGGCATTCTACTGCCAAGGGCCTTGCCGCGTTGGAAAGGCGGAGCCGGCAGCCTATACCAAGTCGCTCACGTTCCTTCGGTGCTCCGTAACCGACTGCGCAGCAAACGCATTCAACAACAACGACTTGTCGGAGAACACGTGTGTCCTATATTGCCGCATTGACGGCGCAGGCTGGCACGCCTACGAAGGCCCGGCCCGGTTCATCAAACTCATCGGCAATTACGTCCGCAACGCCGGGCCCTTCACTGTGGGCGACTGCTCCAGCCGCCCCGAATGGCTGCATGAGTTGGGCTGCGGCCAGGCCATTGTCGCCGACAATGTCTTCGAGGGCTGCGACGGGCGCAACGGCGGCGTCTATCTCGGCCACGGCCCCACGCAGGTAACTATCGCCAACAACCTGTTCATCAACTACAACGGACCCGCCATCCGCGTCTCGAGCGACTGCTGCCGCAGCGGCGACATGGCGGCGCGGTCGTCCTTCCCGACACGCAACGTCGTGGTGAAGGGCAACATCATTGATCTGACCTACCCCGGCGAGAAGCCGGCGACCCGTTGGGGCATTGACGTGAGCGCGTCCGATGTCATCGTCGCGGACAACCAGGTCTATGTCCGCGGCGAGGCGGACCCGCGCGCCTACGGCATCAGGATCAGCGAACCCGCGCGGAACGTGACGGTGCACGACAACCTGATCCGCAACTGCACGCAGGGCGTCTGCACCACCCGCGCCGCATCCGCCATCCGCAAGGTGATTGATCCTGTCTCGTTCCTCGAGACGCGCCTGCCGTTGGAGTGGGCCACGTCGCATTGCTATAGAGGCTGGGACCTGATGTGGACCTCCGGCGCGAACAAGGACAAGGTCGCCCGGCTCGATTCCTTCGACGCCGCAACGACGGCCTTCAAACTCGCCAAACCGTGCGACATGAAGGTGGGCGATCAGTTCGAGATCATTCCCCCAGACGGCGCAAACTGGAACATCCACAGCAACACGATCACCGGCTGCAAGCAGCCCGTCATCCTCGACTCCTACGGCAGCAATACATCCTTTTTTAGGGACAACATCGTGACGCGCGGCGGCGCGACGGGCGTCCAGCAGGCGATCCATGTGGCCGGACGGTTCAACATGATCGGCAACCAAGTCTGCGGTTTCGACGAGGACGGCTCGGCGGCCCTGCTGCTCAGCCCCGACCGGGCTGGAAGAGACTACAAAAACCTCTTTCGCGAAAACGTTTTTCAGGATTGTGCCAACGTGGTGAAAGAGGCCACGGAGGGCATCTGGAAGTCGTCCATCACGGACGGCAACATCCTGATTGATTGCGGCAATGGGGAGAAGGGAGCGAAGCGGGAGAAATGAGGACCACAAGACTGCAAGCGTGCGCCCTATCTTTTTGTGTGCTAACGACTTACGTGGTCATGGCGGCCGACGAGCGCCCCGGATGGGTGAACGCGAAGGACTGCGGCGCGTCGGGATCGGTGTTCGAGACCACGGCCTCGACGGCCGCCGAGTCGAAGGAGATTGTCGTCAAGGACGTCGGTGATTTCAAGGCTGGCCAGGGCGTGATGATCTCGAGATGCAACCCGCACTACGAGCGCTGCTTCCTCAAGCCGCCGGACAATCCCTACGCCGTGCCGCCGCTCGGCGATGCGGCGGAACTGCGCGGCTACGACGGCAGCATCGGCAGTTGGCTGGTGTTTCTTGTCGAGATCAACAGCGCCGAGCCGCTCACGTTCCGCTGGAGCGATGACATGGCGCGCACCTGGAAGGGGGAGAAGGTCCCCGTCACCTATGACTGGCAGCCGCTCAGCAGCGGCGTGGAAATCAAGCTCAAGAAACGGGAATGGCAGCCGGGCCACATGATTACGTTCCAGGCGCGCGACCAGTTGGTCAGCAAGATCGAGAAGATCGAGGGTAACGTGCTGACGCTCGCGCACGCGGCGACGCGGACAGCGACGGATGCGGTGGTGCGGCATTGTGACAGCGACGCGCTCCAAGCGGCCGTCACGCGCGCCTTGAAGGAAAAACAAAACGTTTTCATTCCGGCAGGCCACTATCGGCTGACGACCGGGCTTTCCGTGAACAACGCCGCCGGCATCGTGGTCGAAGGCGCCAGCGGCGCGGAAACCGTGCTCGACATCTCAGAGGGTTGCAACGCGTGCGTGAGTCTCCGCGGCGGCGCCGAGGTCACCGTGCGCAACCTGCGGATGGTCGGTCACACCGGCTTGGGCGAGGGGCCGGGCTGGCGCAGTTTCCGCACGAGCAGCGGCAAATCCTGCTGGCCTGTCGGCCTGAAGCCGTGTGCGGCCATGTATATCCGCAACACCGAGCGGGTGCTTATCGAGAACTGCCACGCGAGCAAGATGAACTGCGAGGCGTTCTACTGCCAGGGCGATTCGCGCGTCGGCAGCCGCGAACCGAAGGAATATACAAAGTCCCTCACCTACCTGCGCTGCTCGGCGACGAACTGCGACGGCAACGGCTTCAACAACAACGACATGGCCGAGAACACCAGCCTGCTCTACTGCCGCATCGTGGACGTGGGCGGGTGCTCGTGGGAGGGCGCGTCGCGCTTCGTCAAGATCATCGGCAACTACGTCTGCAACGCCGGGCCGATCGCCATGGGGAATATCCGATCCCGCGCCGAGCATTTCGAGCAGCTCGGCTCGGGGCAGCATATTGTGGCGAACAATGTGTTCGAACGCCGCCGGTTCTATGCGGGGCGGCCCGGAAACTTCATCATCTGCGCCTCGGCCGGCGCAAATCAGGTCGTCATCGCAAACAACCTCTTCATCAACTTCAACTCCTCCGGCGTGCACTTCTCCGGCGCAACCAGCGACCGTGATCTCCCCACCAAGAATGGGACCATCACCGGGAATATCTTCGACATGACCTGCCAGGACGAGGAGTCGCTGTCGCGGACGGCCATCCAGGTCAGCGCGTCGGACGCGATCGTCGGCGACAACCAGATCTACATCCGGGGGCAGTGCGATCCGAAGGTCACCGGGATCCAACTCACGGAGCCTGCCCTGAACCTCAACGTCCATGACAACCTGATTCGGAACTGCGCCGTGGGCGTCCTCGCGGACTGCGCGCGGTCGCGAGTCGGCGAGATTATAGATTCGCGAACCTTTATCCCGGGATCGAGCGCCGTTACCCTGGAGCACCGCCGGTCGCATCGCTACCGCGGGTGGAACATGGCCTGGTTTGCCGGGGCCAAGCCGAACGGCGTTTCCGTCGTCGAGGCGTTCGATCCGGAGACATGCCGGTTCACGCTGGTCGAGCCGCGCAAGATGAGCGCGGGCGAGTCCTTCGAGGTCTTTCCACCGTATGGCGCGAACTGGAACATTCACAGCAACACCATCGCCGGCTGCCTTCGTCCGGTGGTCCTCGATTCGTACGGAAGTCCGACGTCTATCTTGAAAGACAACATCATCTCGCGCGGAGACGCCACGGGCGTCGAGCAGGCCGTGTCCGTGAGCGGGCAGTTTGTGATCATCGGCAATCAAATCTCCGGCTTCAACGAGAAGGATGCGGCGGCGCTGGCCCTTAACCCGGACCGTGTCGGGCGGAAATGCAGACGCATCTTCCGCAAGAACATTCTTCAGGATTGTGCGAACGTGGTGAAAGAGGCCGAAGATGGCCTGTGGAAATCGGCGGTCACCGACGGGAACCTGTTCATCCAGTGCGGCGGCGCGCCCGAGCCGGCGGCGGAAAAATCCGTCGAGCAGGAGATCACGCCCGTGGTGATTCAGCCGCCGAAGAAGCCGGAGTTCCTCGCCCCCAGGCTCGCGGCCCCGGTGAAGATAGACGGCGACGTGGCGGAGTGGCCGTGGCAGGACAAGGCCCGCGTGGTGAATCTGGAGCGCGACCCGGCGGGCGGTTTGATCTCGTCGCCCAAGGGCCAGGCCTGCGCGGCCTTCGATGACGGCAATCTCTATCTCGCCATTCGGTTCGACCTGCCCAAAGGTGCGAAGCTCCAGCCCAAGGGCGGTTTCGACCAGGGCGACGGCGTGGAGGTCTCCTTCCGCAACGCCGACCCGAAACACCCGACGCCGATCCTTTTGCTCTGGGGTTCGGCGAGTGGGACGCACGAGGGCAGCACGGCTATGGGCGCCTCGGCGGAGCAGGCCGAGGCCCTGAGGAAGGCCACGACTTACGCCGCGAAGCAGACCCCGACCGGCTGGTCGTGCGAGTGGCATATACCCTTCAGCGCCATGGGGTTAAAGGCTGCGGACATCGAGACGCTGCTCTTCAATCTGGGCCTGAGCTGCACCGCCACCGGCTCCTGGCTCGCCTGGGCCCCGACGGGCGGGCGGCTGTGCGATGTGGACAAGGCAGGTGAACTCGTCATGGAAGGGAAAGGCCCCGCGCCGCAGCCGGGCAAGGAACAAAAATGAAATTCGGATTTGGGAAAATTGACATCACCCCGCGCATAGGCGTCGGCCTCTATGGCTACGGGCCGTATCTCTGCCGGTTTTCGAACAAGATTCGCGATCGCTTGTATGCGCGCGCCCTTGCCGCCTCCGACGACGGCCGGACGGTTGTCCTCGCCAGTTGCGATCTCGTCGGAGTTGCCGGTGAGGTAACCGAAGAAGTCCGGGAGAGGGTAAGCAACCGGACCGGCCTGCCCGGCGACAGCATCATGGTCCATTGCACGCACACCCACTGCGGCCCGCGAACGAAGTACGGCATCGGTCAGGGCATGCTCGACGACCCCTATGTGGAGATCCTCCCCGTCCGCGTCGCCGAGGCGTGCATCCAGGCCGTGCAGAATCTGTCCGATGGCGCGTTGCACCGCGCCGTCGTCGCCGCCGAGGGCATCGGCTACAGCCGCGAACACGATGTGCGCCCCCGCCTGGACGAAGCCCTGAAGGAGACGTGGCGTCCGGCCAAGCCGGAGCTGACCGACACGGAGGCGCAGGTCTTCCGCATTGATCGCGCCGGTATGATGGCCGGCTTCTTTTCTTACTTCTCCTGTCATCCGGTGGTTGGCTCGGCGGATTGCCGGGCGATCCATGGCGACTACTGCGGCGTGGCGACCAACCTGATCGAGCAGGAGCGCCCTGGGACCGTCGGCCTGTTCCTCCAGGGCTGCCACGGCAACATCAACACGTGCGTCGTGCATCACCCCGAACAGGAATCGCTGCTCGCGCTGGATGTGATCGCCTCCCGCTACGCCCGCAGTGTGCGGGCGGGGATCGAATCGGCGGAACGCCTCGACGGTTCGGGCGTACGAAGCATCCTCAAATCTATTCGGATCAAGCGTGCGCCCCTGCCGATGGAGAAACTCCGGCAGGCCCTCGCCGAAAGCGAAAAGGTCGTCAAGGCCCCTGCCGCATCGGACGGGAATGCAAACGTGCGAGGGCACGTCGTCCGCCTGAAGGCCCTGCGGAAAGAGATCGCCCGCCAGGAGGCCGGCATCGAGTTCGATGAGAACGTGGCAATCCATGGCTTGCGCATTGGGGACATCACGATGGTCGGCGCGCCGTTCGAGATCGCCCACCGCTACAAGCGCCGCGTCCAGGCCGTGACCGGCGATCGCACCCTTGTCCTGAGCCTGGTTGATGATTCCATCGGCTACGCGCCCGAACGGGAGGCGTTCGCGCGGGAGGGCAACTACGCCGCGAGCACTGTGCCGTATCTGCTCGGCTATCCACCCTTTTCCCCCGACATCGAGGACACACTGGTCGGCGCATTCATCGGGATGGATGCCGAGCTGCGTGGGTCGTAGCCTCGATGGCGGCTTCCTTTTTGCCTTTCCTTGCGCGTTTGGTTCGGATATGCTATCGCCGACGCATGGATGGCGTTTTGTCATTAACTTGCGATCGGATAGAGTAAGCCCATGACCGACCTGAAGTCGTTTGATTTTTCGCTGCGAACCCGAATCGTCTTCGGCCCGGGACGGTTGATCGAGCTGGGGGGCCTTGCCAGGGACTTGGGCGGCAGGGCCATGCTTGTCCTCTACGAGGACGCTTCCGGCCTGGACGAGTACGTCGCGGTTGCCGAGCAGTCGCTGCTCGCGAGCGGCGTAGATGTCATTCGCTTCGAGCGCGTCCAATCCGACCCCCAGGTTGCCGTCGCCGAGGAGGGGGCGCGGACCGCGCGGCGCGAAGAGGTTGACCTTGTCATCGGCATCGGCGGCGGCAGCGTGCTCGACACGGCGAAGGGCATCGCCCTCCTGGCAAAAAATCCCGGCGGCGCGTGGGATTATGTCATGTGCAACCCGAACCGGCGGGCGCCCGGTCCGCCGCTGCCGAAGGTCCTCATCCCCACCACTTCCGGCACAGGCAGCGAGGTGTCCCCCTCCGCTGTGTTCACCGATCCCGATCGAGATATGAAGGGCACAATCGTGTCGCCGATGAACGCCCCTGACATCGCCTTGATTGACCCGCGCCTCACCCTCGGCATGTCGCCCGAACTCACCGCGGCCTGCGGCGCCGATGCGCTCGGACACTGCTTGGAGTGCTACATCTCGAAGAACCGAACGCCCCTTGGACAGGCCTTCGCCCATGAGGGCGTTCGCCTTGCGGCGCGGTACCTCCGTGCGGTGGTCCATGACGGGGGAGACATCTTTGCGCGGTCGGGCATGGCCCTCGCGGCCATGTACGGCGGCCTTGGCCTATCCTACTCCGCCGCCATCGGGACGCACTCCCTCGCCCACGCCATGGGCGCGCTGCTGCACGCGCCGCACGGCCTGTGCGTCGGCCTGATCGAGCCGCACATGCTTCGACATTGTCTCACCGACTGCACGGCCGACTACGCGACGCTTGCGCCCCTGTTCGGCATCGAGCGGCGAGGCCGGAACGACGAGGCGGTCGCGCGGAATTTTGTCGCCGCCGTGACCGACCTCCTCCGCGCCGTCGGCATCCCGGAGCGGATCAGGGTGAAGCAGGAGCAGACGACGGGTGAATTTGCGCGGGCCATTGCGAAGAACGCCAGGGCCTCCACCCCAAAGTCCATCGAGTTCACGCCCGCCCCCCTCTCGACCGACGACCTTGTGGAAATCTACCTCAACGTCGTGCAGTCGTGAGTCTGGCGGATGGGACTATTCCGCGGGGAGGATGCGGAAGTTGTCGAACCAGAACTGCTGCCCCTTCATCCCGTTGCCCATCGTGTAGAAGCGAAACATCTGGAGCAGCTTTACGTTCGGGAAGACCTCGCGGATCAGGCGCGCGTCAATGGCGACCTCGTGCCACTGGTCGTCGGCGATGAGGGCGTATCGGTTCAGGTCGGTGTAACCGCCCGCCTTCCGCGCCTCCGTCCCGCCCACGCACACCATGCCGCGACCGGTTGACGCGCCCTTGAAGGCGCAGAGCCATAGCCCGACCGGTACGCCCTTGGGGATGCGGTACGAGAACGTCACCGTCGGGAACCGGTCAATGTCCCACCATCGGGGGCGGATGTCGCACGAGAGGTCGGCCTTATCGTCCGTGGCGAAGATGCGCATGGAACGCTTGCCCGACGCGGCGGTCGCGTCGTCCATGCGGGCTTCGGTGTTGCGCTGGCGAGAGAAGTTCCAGTAGTAGTGCCATTCCTCCAGGTTCTCCGGCTCGAAGTCGGTGGCGACGACGGGTTGCGTGGCCGTCTCCATCGTGACCAGGCGCAGGCCCTTCGGGACGGCCGGGCCGGTGTCCATGCCCGACTCATACGCCCCGAGGTCGGGGGCGTTGCCGGCATAGGGGAGCGAAACGCCGTCGCCCTTTGCCCACGAGATGTCGCGGTCGAGGGTGAGGGTGTTCGTCTCGATATTCGCATTTGCGACAATCGCCTCCTTCTTCTCCGGACCGATGACGATCCTGTCGCCCTGCTCGCCCGGGATGCCGAAGCCGTCGTAGAACCAACGGGCGTCGTCCACCGGCATCTGCCGGCCCGACCCCGCCTCGCGCGCGTGGGCGAGCGGCTGCCCCGCATCAATGCACGGGCTGCCGTCGCGCAGGTGATAGTCGTCGGCCTCGGGGTCGGCAAAGACCGGATCGGCGTCAATGTTGCCGGTGAACTGCCTGGGCATCTTCGCGTTCGCCTCGGCTGCGGTCATGCGGAGGTCGTTCCACCGGTTTACATCCTTCGAGTAGTCTAACTCGCCATAGCGGATCGTCCTGCAGCCCGGCCTGTCGCCGAAGAAATCGTTGAAGCGGAAGAGATTGTCCTCTGCGATATTTGCCTGGATAAAAAGGGCCAGGCCGTCGCCGCCGGGGTCGTTCTGCGCGAAGATGTTGTTCTGGAACACGTTCCCCGCCACATAGTGCCGGCCCATCTTCTGCCAGTCCCCGTAGTCCACCATCTGGAAGCCGTATTCGTGGTTGCGGAACCACGTGTTGTGGTAGAGGCGCGAGCGGGTCATCTCGAAGATGGTCTCGCCGCCGCGGACCTTGTAGGCGTTGATGACCATCGGGCCGTAGTGGTTGCGGAAGATGACGTTGCGCCGGACGATGGAGTCAATGACAAAGAGCTTCGCCCGACCGTCCGCCGAGCCGGAGCCGTCGAAGCCGTTCGTCACGACGCACCGCTCCATGAGGAGGCGCGGCGTGGAGAAGTATTCGAAGTTCCTCCCCCATCGGCAGTCGAAGACGCACTCGCGCACCACATTGTGCGGGCAGTCCGTCCACAGACCGAAGGGCCGGTGCCCCGCGCGGCTGAGGTGGATGCGGAGGAAGATGTTGTGCGTGCTGTCGTAGTTGTTCCACATGTCGCCGTGGACGTGGCCGTACTCGCCGATGTTGTTGGAGCGCAGGCAGACCAGATCCTCGTAGCGGTTGTAACGGCAGTCCCGACACTCGATGGGGCTGTAGCTCTTCGTCGCATTCTCCATCTTGCACTTGCGAACGACGCAGTGCTTCGCGGACGTCAGGCGCATCCACCCGCCGACATCGGGTAGCATAGAGAACCCTTCGATGACGACATGCTCCTTCTGGTTCAGCCAGACGCACAGGTCTTTCCCGTCGTTCACCTTCCCGCCGGTCAGGACGGCGCCGAGGGGGTTCTGGGCGCAATAGGTGATCGGCGCGTCCTTGGTCCCCGACTGGGCCGGCTCGATGACGCCGGCGTACTTGCCGTCGAGGAATGTTACCGTATCGCCTGGTTTCACCGACTGATTCGCCTTTGCGACGGTCTGCCAGGGCTGCTCGCGCGTGCCGGGGGCGTTGTCACTGCCCGCCGGCGAGACAAAATACTCTTCGGCGAGCAATGGGCACGTCAGCAGAAATGCGGCGGCCACAATGGACAAGTGAGAGGTCTTCATGTGCGTGACTCCATGTCAATACACCAGGTCCCGAAAGTTACGCACCGTATGGAACGTGATGAGGTCGCCGTCGTGCGCGTTCTTGGCACGGTCGTCGCCGGAGCGCGAGAGGACGTGCAGGTTGTCGCCGTCAATGGCCATGCTTGCGTAGTGGCGGCTCTCGCGCGGGGTCTTGCCGATGGCGACCATCCCCGCAAAGCACCAGTCCACCATGTTCCGCGAGAAGTGCAGTTGCAGGCGATGCCGCTCATTGTTCGGCAGGTTGTACCGATCCTCCGGCAGGAGGTCGGGGCGGGTCATCGAATCGGTCGCTTGCGAGCTGAGCAGCCAGTAGAGTTTCGTCTTCTCGTCGTAGAGCACGTGGAACCGCATCTGCCCGCCGGGGCAGGGGACGTAGGCCATGGCCTTTCCCGATGGGGCCTTCTCCAGCATGGTGGTCATGGCGCCGTCGTCGTTCTCGACCGCCTTGCAGATCGCGGCCAAGTTCGTCCCGCCGGTGTGGGCGCGCATCCAGAGATGGAACGTCTTGCCCTTCGGGTCATACCACACATGATTCGGGTCCACGAACTGCACGACGTTGGTCTCCAACCAGCCGATGGGCGACATGCCGCGCTTCGGGGCGGCGGCGATCGTGAGACGCGGGTCCATCGGAAAGAACGGCACGCCGAAGTAGTCGAGCTTGCGATAGTCAACGGCGTCCTCGAAGACCAGCTCCGAGGCGAAGGTCCAGCTCTCCCGCTTCGTCAGGTCGGCGTCCACCTTCGCCCGCATCAGCACCGGGGCAAGGGCGGCGACCGCCCAGCCCTTGATCTGCCGCGGGGCGCGCTTCTCCATGACGAGATAGACGCAGCCGTTGGCGTAGTGCACATTGCAGGCCGACTGGTGCCAGCTTTCCCCGTGGGTCAGGGCGACCGGCTCGGACCACGTCTCGCCGTTGTCGTCGGAGCGGAGGAGGACCAGGTCGCCCGAGTGTCCGAGGACATAGCACGACTTCCCCGCCGCGAAGGGCCGGGCGTGGACGAAGGGGAAGTCGCCGCGATGGGTCCAGGTGCGGCCGTGGTCATCCGACGTGAAAATTTTTCCGCGCCTGACGATAGTCTTCCCGTCCGCCTTTTTCACGACCATCCCCGGCAGGTCCTTCACGCCGACTCCGCCCAGGTCCATCGTCGCCACGAGCCGTCCGATCGGCAAGCAGGCGAGGCCGGGGCTGTAGCAGTAGATCGTGGCCGGGTCGGGCGACTCATACACCACCACATAGTCATCTGCCAGGGGCCTGATCCGGTGCGGGGCGTCGCCGGCGATAACCATCGAGCAAAAGAACAGACCGAGTACTATCACGATCCATAGGGTCATAAGGAATTCCTTCACTTCAATGCGGCCTTTGCCTCCTCATCTGTCGGGCGGTAGTCCGGGTCGTCGCAGACGCAGAGGCAGTCGAGGCGGGGGTTGTCCTGGGCCACGGCGCCGCCCTCGCGGCCGTAGATGCGGAAGGTGAAGGGCCCCTTCGGGAGCTTCAGGGCGATGGGACTGCCGGGCGGCGCATCCGCAAAGCCGCCGCCTCGCCCGGTCCAATGCCACTTCGCCTCGTTCTGGCCGCAGTTGCCGAGGACGATCGGTTTGGCCGCCTCCTCGCCCCCGCCTTGCGGAACGAGCCAGAAGGACTCGTCCGCCGGCCGGGTGTAGCGCAGGCGCGCCCAGATCGTCCATAGGCCCTCCCGCGGCAGGTCCACCGTGTACTCGCAGTACGCATTGCCAAGGTCTTTGCCGCCGGGGGCCACCGCGCAGACGATCACGTCGCCGACGGCGTCCGGCTCGGCGATCCCCGCGTCCGCGCCCTTTAGCATCCTGCCCTGGATGGTCTTCGGCGTTTCGCCTTGAATCCAGAGCTTCGCCGCCTGGCGCCCCTCGAAGGTCCCCTTGTCCAGGATGGCCCGGACTTCCTTAGCCGGGATGCCGTCGAAGACGAGCGTGGTGCGCCAGTTGGTGACGGGGATCGTCACCTTGCCCTCGGCCTTGGCGAGTTCGACCGGTTCGCCCAGGAACGTGATGGCCGTCACGCGCTTCGGATCAACCTCAAGCGTCAGCTTTCCGTCCTTGACGTAGTGCCAGACAGTGGCGACCGACCCGCCGTTCAGGTCGCCGACGAAGGACCGTACGTCCTGTGTGCCGGCGACGGAGGGCATCTCGTGCACCTCGACGAACTGCCGCCGGTCCTGGCCCTGGAGGAGGATGAAGTCGCGGCCCATCTCTTTGATCTTCTCGCGGGTCGCTTCGTCCACCTTGCCGCCCAGACGGAGGTCTTCATAGATTTTGACGATCTCGAGAATCTGCGGGGTGAGGGGGTGCTCCTCCATGTTGCGGAAACTCGCCTGCAGGGAGAGCGGCTGGTTGTAGGCCAGGGCCTTGACCATGAGATACTCCGCCTCGTCGAGCTGGAGGCCGTCGCTGTATTTGTTCTTTGGCCAGATGCCGAACCAGCCCAGCTCGCCGGGCATGAGGGACTCTTCCATGCGCATGCAGTACTTGATGGACTTGTCAATGTGCTCCTTCACCGTCACCCACTTGACCTCCTTGCCCTGGACGGTGAAGATGAGCGTGCGCTTCATCCGGCCGTCCACCTCCTCCACCACGCGGCGGTAGTCCGTCGCCCCGCCGTAGGAGCTCATGTAGCCGCCGAGGGTGTTCATGTAGTGATCCACCGTCGCGCTGTGGGCGAAGGAGTGCCAGAGGCGGTGGGTCATGCAGGTACCAAGGTGGAGGATCGGGCGTTTTGTGAACTTGCTCATGGTCATGGCCTGGTTCTTCGTGATGTAGTAGTCGAACCGCCGTCGGTCCACGTCCTCGCCGCCGTCGAAATAGACCATGTCGAAGCCGCAGTAGTTGAAGACCTCGGCCAGGTTGGACGTCACCTCGTCAATGAGGTCGGTCTCCTGGTCAATGATGTAGCCGTCAATGCAGCCGTCCACGCCGAAGTGGTAGCCCGTGTCGCCCGCCTTGTGGGCGGCGGCCTGGGTCTTCCACGCGCCGCGCTTGCAGCCGAGGAAGGTATCGAACTTGCCCTCGGGGCCGATGGTTTCGTATTGGA
Organism: Planctomycetota bacterium; assembly: GCA_040755855.1. Classification (GTDB taxonomy): domain Bacteria; phylum Planctomycetota; class Brocadiia; order JAADGH01; family JAADGH01; genus JAADGH01. The sequence continues at coordinate 30,910 of JBFMAD010000002.1, forward strand.
CGATCTCGTCTCCGAGGATTACCTCCTGGTGCTTCTTGACGCCCCCCTCCCACGCCTTCTGCTTGCAGGCTGGGCTGCCGGGCCACTGGTCGAGGCTTTCCTTTGCGTGGATCTCCGTCTGCTCGGCTGTGACGTCCCCGGCGAGCGTGCACTGCATGTCCTTCCAGAAGCGCTTGTCGGGGACGGGCGTCACGTAGGGATCGGTCTTCTTCACCTTCGACGCAAAGGTGTGCGCGCCGACGAGGATGCCGTTGGCGTGGAGCTTGTCAATCATCGCCTTTAGGCTCTCCCTGCCGTTGGGGAAGTTGGCGAGGTTGATGGGGTAGTGCCCCGCCGCTGTGGACCATGCGCCGAAGGAGAGCATGACCTGCTTGATGCCGGTCCGGTTGCAGTAGTCAATGACCTTGTCCACATCCTTCTCGCCGAAGCTCATGAACCAATAGGACCCCTTTGTGATTGGGAGGTCCTTCACCGGCACGCCGTCCTTCGTGTTGGTCGGCAGGCCGAAGGCCTCGGCGGCCTTCTGCAGGAGCGGTTTCACCTCGGCCATGGGGCAGAGGATGAGGGCGCACGCCGCGCCCTCGATCTTCGGTCCGGGGAAGTCCTGCGTCGTGGCTGTCAGGTCGGCGTATCCCTTCTGGGCCCGGGCGGCGCCGGTGGCCTGCATGTTTGCCGCCATGAGGCAGATGGCCAGGTCCTTGTCGCGGGCGATGCCGAGTCGCTGGCCGATGGTCTCGGTGAGCGTCACCGGGACGCGGAGCATCGTGAGGCGCTCGGGCCGCGGGCCGGAGACGGACTGGATGCGGAAGACGATCCAGTCGGCAACCGGCTCGACCTCATAGACCAGTTGTGTGTTGTTCTTTGCAAACTTGATCGTGAGGAGCTTGCCGTCCATGGACGCGGCGGCGGCCTGATCGCCCTGCTCATTGAAGCGGCCGTCGGCGACAGGGACGGGGCTTCCGGCGTAGCACCACTCCTTGCCCGTGCGCTTATCCACGACGGACTTCCAGGCGGCGTTGTCGCCGAGGACGAGCTTCACGCGGTCGTTTTCGATGATCGCATCGGCAAGAACCGCCTGTGTGAAGATCGCCCCGATCAGCCCAATGACCATGATACATCTTCTCATCATGTCATCTCCTCTTGCGAACCTGTCGCCTGTCCGGATTTCTGCAGCCAGCCGTGTGAGTTATAGTCGGACAGGATAAGCAAGTCAAGGGACTGCGCAGTCACGTCTGTCCATCCCCCTATCAGGGTTTCAGATTTTATGCTCGCTTCCTATGATCGAATTATGGTATTATAGATTAAAATAAATTAAGGTGTAACTCTGTTGCATCTTGGAGATTTTTTAGTGCTTGGGAGTGAAGACGTGTGGAACGGGGGACAGGGCAGTCCCATCGGCAAGCCGCGCATCCCTCTGTTTGAGACGGTGGTGGGCCTGTCGAACGCGATGGACCTCGTCAATCCGGGGCTGGTGGACCACCACAAGCGCGTGGCCTATATCGCGCTCAGCATCGGCGCGGAGATGGGGCTGTCCTATGGGGAGCAGACAAATCTGCTCTGGGCCGGACTGCTGCACGACAGCGGCGCGATCTCGCTGAAAGAGCGGCGCGGGGTGTCCGCCTCGGCGCACCTGGACCCGGAGAAGCACGCCAAGCTGGGCTATCTGCTCTTCAAGGATTTCGGCCCCTTTGCCGAGGTGGCCACGCTCATCCGCTATCATCAAACACCGTGGCGCGGCGGCGCGGGGGCAGAGGCCGACGGGAACGGAGCGCCGATCGGCAGCCACATCCTCCACCTGGCGGACCGGGTGGCGGTGCTGCTGCGAGACCAGAAGAAGGTCCTCCAGCAGGCCGAGGGGATTGTGAAGGAGATTGCGGCCCAGAGCGGCAAGCTCTTCCTGCCGGACATCGTGCAGGTGTTCATGGGGCTCGCGGCGAAGGAGTGTTTCTGGCTCGACGCCACCTCTCCCTCCATCGGCTCGATCCTGGAGCGGCGGTCTGTCTCGGTGATCGTGGAGCTCGACATGAGCGAGCTCATCGACCTGGCGAAGCTCTTCTGCCAGGTGATTGACTTCCGGAGCCGATTCACGTCCACCCACTCCAGCGGCGTCGCCGCAACGGCCGAGAAGCTGTTTTCCCTGGTCGGCTCGTCGGGGGCCGAGGCCGCAATGATGAGGGCGGCGGGGTACCTTCACGATCTGGGGAAACTGGCGGTCCCCCTGGAGATCCTCGACAAGCCCGCCGGCCTGACGCAGGACGAGTTTCGGGTCATGAAGACCCACCCCTTCCATACCTACCGCATTCTGGAGACGATCGAGAACCTGCACACGGTCAACGAATGGGCTTCCCTCCACCACGAGCGCCTTGACGGCAGCGGCTATCCGTTCCATCATCGGGCCGAAGGCATCACGCTCGGATCACGCATCATGGCGGTCGCCGACCATTTCGTCGCCATGACGGAGGACCGACCCTACAGACAGGGAATGCCCACATCCCAGGTGCTGCGCCTCATGCACGAGGAGGTGGAGGCGCGCTGGCTGGATCCCGACGTCGTGCACGCCCTGGCGAGACACTCCAACGAGGTCAACGACGTCCGCATCGCCGGCCAAGCCGCGGCCTACACGGAATATCAAGAGCTTGCGCGGCAGTTTGACGCAATATCTTGATCCCGAATCCCTTGGCCGCCATGCACCGCATGAACTTACAGGGGAAATCCTCTCTCGCCCCTCCCGCAACACCAGGACCGCCAGGCAATGGTTGCTGAGCGGTATTTCCGACGTATAGCCGCCCCCTGTAAAGAGTTTTATTCTTGACATAACCCCTTGATTCGGCTATTCTCAGGTATCAAGGTATCAGGGGTAATAACGCAAACGGTGGGCGGGTAGCTCAGCTGGTAGAGCACAGGACTGAAAATCCTGGTGTCACCGGTTCGACTCCGGTTCCGCCCACCATGTACCCGCCCAACAAAGTACGAAAGCTGGTAGCCATTGCGCGAAACATCCGACATGTCGGCCAATCACGCCAGCGCCGTTCCCAACGAAAGCTGAGGGAGTGTTACCGATGTCAAAGCGACGGTTGCTCTGGGTCCTTGGCGCGATCCTCCTGGTCGCCCTGTGCATTCGCCCCGCCGGGGCCAAGCGCGGCGACGTCTATTCCGAATACCGCGCCTTTACGGGGATCGTGGACAAGATCGTGACCCACTATGTGGACAAGGTGGATCGCAAGAACCTCTTCGAGGGCGCCTGCCAGGGGATGCTCAATACCCTCGACCCCTACAGCCAGTTCATCAGCCCCGATATGCTGAAGGAATTCAACGACAATACCCAGGGCGAGTTCGGCGGCCTGGGCATCGAGATTGACATGCGCGGCGGCCTCCTCACCGTCATTACGCCCATCAAGGACTCCCCCGCCTATCGCGCCGGCGTCATGGCCGGCGACATCATCCTCGCCATCGAGGAGGAACCGACCGAGGGCATGACCCTCCACCAGGCGGTGAACAAACTCCGCGGCCCCGTGGGCAAACCGGTCACCATCACCGTGGTCCATGAGGGCGGGCGCGACACCGAGAAGATCAAGATCGTCCGGGAGCTGATCCAGATCCCCACCGTCGAGTACAACATGCTCGACAAGGACGCCGGCATCGGGTACGTCCATCTGAGGAACTTCATCAAAAACAGCTCCGAGAAGACCCGCGACGCCATCGAGGACCTGAAACGCCAGGGCATGAAGGGACTCATCTTCGACCTGAGAAACAATCCCGGTGGGCTGTTCCCCAGCGCCGTCGAGGTGGCCGACCTCTTCCTCTCCGGCGGGGTTATCGTCCGGACCCGCGGCCGCAACGAGGAGCTCGTCCGCGAGGAGAAGGCCCACCCCGAGACCGTCGGCGATTTCAACCTCGTGGTGGTGATCAACAAAGGCAGCGCCAGCGCCTCCGAGATCGTGGCCGGCGCCATCAAGGACAACCGGCGCGGCATCCTCGTCGGCACCAAGACATACGGCAAGGCCACTGTCCAGAGCCTTATCACCGTGGACATGGGCGAGGAGGACGGCAAACCCGTCGAAGGGGCGCTGAAACTCACCACGGCCCGATACTACACCCCCAGCGACGTCTCAATTGACAAGAAAGGCATCGTCCCCGACTTCGAGGTGGACATGACCCGCGAGCAGCAGATCGCCCTCCTGCGCCAGCAGCGACGCGACTTCCTCAAAAAACAGCGGCGAGAACCCGACCAGAAAGAACCCGTCGAAGAACCCAAAAAACTCGAAGACGAGGGGGACAAGGACAGGGAGGACCTGATCCCCGATCAGGATAGCTCCAGCGAAGGGAAACTCCGACGGATCCTCAATAACTTTGATCGGGGCCGTCTCTCCATCAGCGAGGCGCTTGAACAGATCATGTCCGTTGCCGGCGGCGCCGATGCGGAGATCGCCCCCGCGGTGCGGAGCGAGGAGGTCGTGGACTTGCAGATTCAGCGGGCCGTGGATATCCTAAAGGTCTACGACATGATCCACGCCCAAATGGCGGCAAAAGCCCCAGCGAAATGACCTTGGCCGATGCGGATTCTCGGGATCGAAACCTCCTGTGACGAAACCGCCGCCGCCATAGTGGAAGACGGCGTCACCATCCTCGGCAGCGCCATCGCCTCCCAGCAGCAGCTCCACCTCAAATTCGGCGGCATCGTGCCAGAGATCGCCTGCCGGGCCCACATCGAATCCATCATCCCCGTCCTCCACCAGGCCCTCCGCGAGGCCCGGCTCGCGCTCGGCGACATTGACGCCGTCGCCGTCGCCCATCGCCCCGGCCTCATCGGCGCGCTGCTCATCGGCCTCACGGCCGCCAAGACCCTCGCCTGGGTCCTCGACGTCCCTCTCGTCGCCCTGAATCATCTCGAGGCCCATCTCTACGCCTGCAACATGGGCCGCCCCGACCTGGAATACCCCGTCGTCAGCCTCCTCGTCTCCGGCGGCCACACCAGCCTCTGGCTCAGCCGAAGCGAGACCGACCACTCCCGCCTGGGCGCCACCCTCGACGACGCCGCCGGCGAAGCCTTCGACAAGGTCGCCAGCGTCATCGGCCTCGGATACCTCGGCGGGCCGATGGTGGACGCCGCCGCCAAAAAGGGCGACCCCAACCGCATCGTCTTCCCGCGAACCTATCTCGACAAGGACTCCCTCGACTTCAGTTTCAGCGGTCTCAAGACCGCCGTGCTTTACCACTGTTTCGGACACGGCGCGAAACGCCCCGTCGAGCGATCGCCCCTCTCTGAGCAGGAAGTGGCGGACATCGCCGCGGGCTTCCAGGAGGCTGTCGTTGATGTCCTGGTGGACAAGGCCCTCCTGGCCGCCCGGCGCGAAGGCGTGGACGGCATCGCCGTGGGCGGCGGCGTCGCCGCCAACTCCCGCCTCCGGGAGCGGCTGGCACGGGCCTGCAAGGAAAAGAATCTTAAACTCTATCTCCCCCCGATGAACCTCTGCACCGACAATGCCGCCATGATCGCGGGGCTGGCTTTTCACAAACTCCAAAAAAGACAGACATCCGATCTTTTTGTTGACGCCGCGCCGACAGGAGCGCCCTATGAACCGAACTGAACTCAAGAAACTCCTGTCCGCCGTGAAGGCGGGCAGGCTGTCCGTGGGCGATGCGATGGAGAGGCTCCGATCCCTGCCGTTCCATGACCTCGGCCACACGCGGGTGGACCTGCACCGCGAGCTGCGCTGCGGGTTCCCCGAGGTCGTGTTCTGTGAGGGAAAGACGACGGAGCAGATTCTCCACATCCTCGATGTGCTTGTGAAAGGCGGCGGGCCGGCCCTCGCCACGCGCGCCGCGCCTCACGTGTTTGAAGCAGTGCTTGCAAAACACCCCGACGCTCACTATAATGAAGCGGCTCGGATGATCGTGATCCGGAAAAAACCGCCGAAGGTGGCCGGCGGCCTGATCCTGATCGTCACGGCCGGCACGTCGGACATCCCCGTAGCCGAGGAGGCCCGCGTCACCGCCGAGGCGATGGGCAACCGGGTAGAGACGCTCTACGACGCCGGCGTGGCGGGGATCCACCGTCTGCTCAGCAGCCACGGCGATCTGGCCAGGGCAAATGTCCTCGTCGTCGCGGCGGGGATGGAGGGGGCCTTGGCCAGCGTCGTCGGGGGGCTGGTGGACCGACCGGTGATAGCCGTGCCCACGAGCGTGGGCTACGGCGCCAGCTTCGGCGGCGTCGCCGCGTTGCTGGGCATGCTCAACAGCTGCTCCGCAAATGTGTGCGTCGTGAACATTGACAACGGATTCGGGGCCGGCTACGTGGCCTCGCTGATCAATCAGACCGGGACCCGGCGGATGGAAAAGGATACCCCGCGCAATGCGACTCGTCAAAAAACTCCCAAAACTCGCCCCTCGTGAGCCGGACAGCCACAAGGGCTCCTACGGCACGGTCCAGGTGATCGCCGGGTCGCGCACGATGAGCGGCGCGGCCTACCTCTGCTGCCAGGGCGCCCTGCGCAGCGGCGCGGGGCTGGTCATCCTCGGTACTCCCGACCGAAGCGCGCGCATCCTTGCCCCGCAACTCCCCTGCTGCCTGGTGCAGCCCATGCCCCAGACGAAGGCCGGGGCGCTGGCCGAGGCTGCGATTCCTCCGGCGCTCAACACCGCAAAGCGCGCCGACGTCGCCGCCATCGGGCCGGGCATCTCCCGAGAGGAGGAGACGAAGCGCATGATCGTGACCCTCCTCCAGCAACTCGAAATACCCATCGTCCTCGACGCGGACGGTCTCAACAACGTGGCCAACGATCTCTACGCAATTGACGGACGGGAGAAGCGGATCGTCGTCACGCCCCACCCGCGCGAGATGGCCCGCCTCATGGGGCTGAAGTCCGCCGCCGACGTCCAGGGCAATCGGGTCAAGACTGCCATGGTCTTCGCCGAACGCTACGACGCGGTCGTCGTGCTGAAGGGTCACGAGACGATTGTCACCGACGGCGACCGGATATTCATCAATCCCACGGGCAACCCCGGCATGGCAACGGGCGGGTCGGGCGACGTGCTGACCGGCATGATCGCCGCGCTGATCGCCCAGGGCCTCGACACATTTGAGGCGTCCACCCTCGCCGTCTATGCCCACGGCCTGGCAGGCGACCTGGCGGCGAAGAAATTCGGCCAGATTTCCATGATCGCCACGGACATCGTGGACGCCCTGCCCGAGGCCTTCCAGGATCTGGTGCGCACGGAGTTCCGGTTCAACGCCAAGAATAACGGGGCGGATGATCGCATGAAAGGCGACGATGCTCCTCCGAAGAGTGACTGATGGGATTGACTGTCCAGAACGATACGTTGTGCTGATATACAAGATTCAGGAGGTCGGCGGAACATGATCTCGAAAGTCATCATGCCCAAACTGGGCCAGACCATGGAAAAGGCCACGGTCGAAAAGTGGATCAAGAAGGAAGGCGATACGGTCGCCAAGGGCGACGTCCTCCTCGAAATCACCACCGACAAGGCCACCCTCGAGGTGGAGTCCTATTGGGAGGGGACGCTGCTTAAAATTATTGTCGGCGAGGGCGTCGAGGTCCCGGTGAACCACGTGATTGCCGTCGTCGGCCAGCCCGGCGAGGAGATCCCCGCCGACATCGCCGTTCCGCCGCCGGCCCCGGCCGAGGAGGCGCCCAAGCCCGCGCGTCGGGCGCCGTCTGCCGCGCCCGCTCCGACGCCGACACGGCCCTCCCCTGCGCTTGCGGCTGTTCCCATCGCATCTTCCCATGCGCCCGCCCCGCCCGTGGCTGTGATGCCGGAACGCGCCTTTTCCTCCCCCAGGGCCCGGCGGCGGGCGGAGGAGGAAAAGGTGGCAATCGAGTGCCTGACGGGGAGCGGGCCGAACGGGCGCATCATCGAGCGCGACGTGGAGGCATACCTGGAGCGCACCGCCGCCGTGCGCATCACGCCCACGGCCAGGGAGATTGCCTTCCGGCGCGGCGTGGACATCCTCAAGGTTCGCGGCAGCGGGCCGAGCGGCAGGATCATGAAGGCCGACGTCGCCGGGGCCGTCCCCGCGCGGGGCGAGCGGGTCGAACTGACGGCCATGCGGCGGGTGATCGCGGATCGGCTCTCCTACAGCTTCCGCGACGTGCCGCACTTCTACCTGATGATGGACATGGACATGACAAAAGTCGTCCCCTTCCGAAAGAAGTTGAACGAGGCAGGGACGATCCGCATCTCTTTTAACGACATCCTGATGCGGGCCTGCGTGTTGGCCTTTGAAGCCTCGCCCGGCATGAACAGCGCCTGGCTGGGCGATGCGATCCTCCGGCGGCCCGATATCAACATCGGCCTCGCCGTTTCGTTGGACGGCGGCCTCATCGTGCCGGTGGTGAAGTGCGTGCAGATGAAGACGCTGGAGCAGATCGCCCTGGAGAGCGCCGACCTCGTCACGCGGGCACGCGGCAAGAAGCTGACCCCCGACGAGTTTGAGGGGGGATGCCTCACGATATCGAACCTGGGCATGTTCGACGTGGACGCCTTCGTGCCGATCATCAATCCCGGCGAGAGCGCCATCCTCGGCGTCGGGCGGATCACCGATAAGCCGGTGGTGATTGACGAGAAGATCGAGATCCGGGCGATGATGACGGTGACGCTGTCGGGCGACCATCGAACGATTGACGGGGCGCAGGCGGCGACGTTTCTGAAAAAGATCAAGGACGCCCTTGCCGAGCCTGAGATGCTCCTTGAACAGCCCTGAGAAAAGACTTCTGTCTGCGGCGCTGGCCGCCGGCCTCCTCTGGTCGGCGTGTGGGATGACGTCGGATCGGGAGATCCCGGCGGACGCCGTTGCGCGGGCGCGGGAGCTGCTGCGCGGCGTGACGGGGGGTCTGTCGGTCCCCGACGACCTGTGGGGCGGCCCCGTGGAGCCGGAGAAGGTGGAGCAGCTCACGATGATCCTGGAGCGCACGCGGACGAGGGCCCAGGAACGCGCTGCGGCAGATATGGCGGCGTTCGAGGCGGAGGATTTTGCTCGCCTCTTCGATCCGAAGGCGACGTGGAGCGATGAGGAGATGGAGGTGATCGTTGCCGCAATCCTCCATAGGCAGAAGGCGCCGAGCGGCGCCCTGGACCTGCTGGAGCGGGCAGCCTGGGACGAGCAAAGGCTCCTGCGGGTGCGGGCGGCGGCGGCGACGGCCGCGGCGCGTCTGGGCAGACGGGGCGTGGCGCCGGCGCTGCTGTTCGCGGCGCGGGTGTCCAGCGAGCTGGTCGCGGCCGTGGACATCCTCCTCGACGCGGTGGGCGAGAACCGGGAGGCGGACCGCGCCCGGTTGATGCGTTTTCGGGAGCGATGGTGCGGCCTTCTCGATCGGGTGGAGGGCGAGATGCGGCGCGGCGCCAACACGGAGGGGCTGCCGAAGCTGACGCCGGGCGACTGGGGGGCGTTGGCCCGATGGGAGGCATGGGGGGCGGGGTCGGAAAAGGCGCCGCCGACGCGAGGAATCGTGGAGGACGCCTATGGGGTCCGCATCTGGGTGGAGCGGGAGGGGAACACGGAGGCCGATATGCATGGACAGGCGGAGAGCATCCTGCTGGAGGCCGTAAAGGAATATGTAAAGGCAAATATCGGCAGAGTGGAGGTGAGGCGTCTCTCGGCGGACGTGATCGGCGCGACGCGGCGGCTGTCGCCGATGGAGGGCGGGCGGCGGCTGCTCGTGAATGTCGGCCCACTCGTGAAGGAGTATTCCTACGACGCCGATGCGAAGAGCTGGCAATGCGTGAAGAGTTATCGGCTGTTGGACAGTGTGCGACATGTTCCGGAGTGGCCGTGAAGATGCTAACTCGTGGATTCCCGCTTTCGCGGGGATGACGATGGCCGAATGGCTGCGCTGGAGACCAATCCGAGGAGGAAGATCATTGGCGCGTTACGTGAAACAATGTGGCGTGATTCCTGTGGCGATATGGATGTTGCTGGCCGCCGGCTGCGCGAAGCTGGAGACGGTGGAGGACGCGGGCGGGTTGGCCGTTCAGCCGGAGCCGGCCTCCCCGGCTGAGGAGGCAAAGAAGAAACCGGATATCGTGCTGGAGGATATCATCCCGCTCAAGTTCCTGCCGGAGGAGAAGCCGGTCTCGTACGTTACGGAGACGGTGCTGAAGGCTCGTCCGGTGGATAAGGATGCGGAGGCGCTGCGCCTGATGCTGAGCAAGATCGGCAGCGCGCGCGTGCTGCTGAATCAGTACAACACGGATCTTGCGCCGCGTTATTACCAGGGCCATGACGAGACGATATATGTGATCAAGGGCCACGGCATCCTGATCATCGGCGAAGATCGGTATGTGGCCAAGCCCGGCGGCGTATTTGTGATCCCGCGAAACGAGGTTCACAGCCTGATCAACACGGGTGAGAAGCCGTTTGTCGCCCTGGTGGTTCAAACCCCTCCGCCCCTGGGCGGGGATATGATGCCTGTGCGCGAAAAGAAGGAGCAGTGAGATGCAGGACGCCGTGCGTTGGATCATGTGTGTCATGGTCGTGTTTCTCGCGGCAAGCGTCGCCCTTGCGGACGGAACTTGCGCCAAGTGCAGGGAGAAGGTCGAGTCGGAGCGGTGGAATTTCTGCCCGTACTGCGGGATGAAGCTGGGCCAGACGGAGGGCGGCCCCCCGGCGGCGGGCCTGCCGTCGCCGCGGGAGGGATATGAGCCGGTCAGTTGGGACAAGGTCCGGTTTGAGAAGAAGAAGTATCACAATCGGAAGGTGAAACTCACCGTTCGCTACACGGGGATCGGCCACTTTTTCGCCCCAGCGGAGGCGATGGGGGTTACGGATGCGAACTTCATTAACTTTTCGTTCATGGGGAATCGGACGAACTATGTGGACACGAAGAAGACGCAGCTTGTCGAAAAACTGAAGGGCCTCCGGCCCTATGCCACGCTCATCATCTACGGTCTCATCAAGGTCCAGGAGGACGTCTACGGTCGGGGAGACGACGTATATGTAGTGCTTGTGGATGATCTGGACGTCGAGTAGCGCGGGGGCCGTCAGCGCGCGTGCGCCGGGTGGGGGGATTTTCGCTTGAAGGCGCAGACTTCCGTGAACTTGCCGGGCTCAATCTTCACCGTCCAGTCGTCCACGATTCGGTGGACGAGGTTCAGCCCCGATCCCTGCGAGGGGGCTTTGCCCTCTTCGGGGGTTTGGCGGTACTTCTGGTAATCGAAGGGTCTGCCGCAGTGGTCTCGCACGCAGAGGGCGATGGCGTCGGGGCCGACGAGCACGCGCGCGTGAATCCGCGAGGCGCCGTATGAATCGGAGCCGTGATGGAGGGCGTTGCTGAAGATTTCGTCGGCGACGATCTTTATCATGTGGCAGTCGAACTCCTCGAAACCGGCCTCCTCTGCGAGTTTTTCGCAGGCGTCGCGGAAGTGGGCGACGTAGGAAAACCGGGCGGGGAAGGTGAACTGCACGATGTCTGCGTTCTGAATATCGGGAAGGCTAAGCGGCTCGGACTCGACCTCGGCGGGGAGTTCATCGGCGGGGTCGAGCCGGTTGCTCTTGATGAATTCCTCGATGGCCTCGCGGTCGCCGTCGGCAAGGGTCCGGAATTTGCACATAAAGACCAGATCATAGCCGCTGAGGAAGGAGGGTTCGGAGGCAACGGCCTCGGCCTCAAATGGGCCAATGCTGCCTTCCCCGCCGCTGGCGGTGACCTGCATTTGTGTGCCGGGAGGGGCGACGTCCAGATCGGAGGAAGCGAGAAAGCCGCAGAGGCCTGTGGTGCTTACGTCGCGGACGATTCCGTTGAAGGAACGGCCGTCCTCCAGCGAGACGAGCAAATCCGCGTTGCATCGAAGCCGACGCAATGCCTTACTTCTTGGCAGCATGTGCGCACTTCTCCGTTACGACAAACCCACCGGTTATTGCTGGCCCTGCGCGGCCAGGGCTTCGGCTTCCGAGTCATACACAGGCACGAAATAGTGTCCGCCAAGCAGCTCGAAGACGCCGCGAACGTAGGGGTGCATTCCCGCGAAGCACAGCTTCTTTCCGGATTCCTTTACGGAATGGCTGATCGAGATGATCTCGCCCACGCCCGCGCTGTTGATGTAATCAACGCCGGACATTGACAGGAGAAAGAGCTCCTTGTCGCTGGACGTGATGACACTTGCGATGTACTCCAGGTCCTTCGAGGAGTCCATCGTGCCGGTGATCTCAAAGATCAAGGCCGGGGGGGATTGAATTTCCCTGACGCTGACTGTTACGTTTGCGCTCATGGCTTCAGACGTTTACCCGTTTACTTGTTCTCTTCTTTGGCCAGCGGATGGTTCTCTTTGATCCATTTCGCCACGCCCTTTGCTACCCCCTGGCCTACTGTTTCAGCCTCGTTGAATGTGGTCTTCACGACCCCCCGCACATCCACTCTCCCAATGATGTTCCCCGACTCCTTGTCAACCAGCGAGACGCGCGCAATCAGCACGCATTCCCCGCTCATCCCCAGCACGCGCTCATTCACTTCCCCCGGATCGTAGTAAACGACCTCGCCCTGAACCGCCAGCGTCCCCGCGGGCGGTTGATTCGCCACGGTCGTCGCCACCAGGAACAGCTTCGTCTCCTCAAGATCGGTGGCAATCTCATGCGCAATCGAGGTCACGATCGGAGAAGGAGCGAGATGCGGGATCTGCTCCGTGAATGGGAGAACTTCCACATTTTTATACTTCCCCAGGGCCCCCTCAGGCACGATCGCCTGAATCTCCTTGAACCGACCCGCCGGCCCATTCGTCCCGCTGTCCCACGACTGCGCGCACCACATCACACACCCGCTCAACGCCATGCACAGCACAACAACGGCAGGGACTCGGCTCAGCCTTTTCATCTTTTCTCTCCCTCCCAATCACCAGACACTTCTTTACACCCCATCTCGAAAGACACGGCGATTATAGCCTTTTCCCAAAGACCCGTCAAGCGAGAATATCAACTTTTTTGCACAATTTCCGCGCCGCGCCCCAAATTGCCGAAAGACCCGTCTACGGACCGCCGGCCCACGAAAGATCGCGCACGCAACGGCAAAATTGGAGAAACGGAAAATCGCCGAAAACAGCGCTCAGAAGGGTATCCTCCGCTGCTGCACACGTCTTGTCCGGTTCGCCATAATCTCCGCGAAGGATGGTTCTGCGGAGCAAGCGCCGACGGCGCCGCGCCGCCGCGCCGGGTCATGCTACAAGTCTGGAGCCCGCGGTCGGACTTGAACCGACAACCTCAGCATTACGAATGCCGTGCTCTACCGTTGAGCCACGCGGGCGCGCGAGCTCCAATACCAGTTATTATATCCTACCCGATCTTAGAATTGCAAGCACTAACCAGGCCCCCAAGAGCGCCGCGAATAAAAATCCCACGGCGCCCAGCGTCGAAATCTCCGAAATCTGAATCTTGTTCGCAATAATCAGCGAAGACCCCACGATCATCGCCGCCAAAATGACGCCCAGCGTCAACCGGTTCCCCGTCCGGTCCAACTCGCGGATGAGATCCTGCAGCCCCTCGTGGCGAAAGGCCAGCTGCAGCCTCCCCCTAAGCGCCTGCTTCAAAAGCCGGCGAAGGTCGCGGGGCAACTGGCTGGCCAGATTCGACATATGCCACAAACTCATGCCGACCGATTTCGCCAACTGCGCCGGGGAGAGCCGCTCCCGGATGAGCGCCGCCGCATGGGGCCGCGCCGCGTCGGCCAGATTGAAATTCGGGTCGAGCTGCTGCGCCAGCCCCGTCACCGTCACGAACGAGCGCCCCAGGAGCACCAGATCGCGCGGCAGCACGATCCCGTGCCGCCGCACAATGCTCATCACCCGCGCAAACGCCTCCCGCATGTCTATCTTCTGCACGGGGATGCCGTAGAAGGTCTCGAACAGCTCCGCCAGGTCCGACCGCAGCTCGGACATGTTGCTGTCGTCGGCGATCACGCCGATGTCGGAGAAGATATCCACCACCACCTCGAAGTTTCGCCTCGACAGCGCGATGAAGAGAGTGGCAAGCTGGGCCTTCAGTTCCGAATCCAAATACCCCACCAGGCCGAAATCTATGACCCCGAGCCGCCCTTGCTCGTCTATCAGCAGGTTCCCGGGGTGTGGGTCGGCGTGGAACATCCCCAGCGTGAAAAATTGCTCCATGAATAGCGATGTGATCTGCTCCACCAGCCGTTTCGGATCGGCCCCCATTTCGCGGACGCGCTCGACGCCCGATATGCTCACCCCCCCAATCCGCTCCAGCGTCAGGACGCTGGAGGTAGTATACTCCCAATAGACGCGGGGGATTCGGATCGAGTCTCGCCCCGCGAAGTGCTCGCAGAACCGGGCGGTGCTGCTCGCCTCCGTCACGAAGTCCAACTCGCGCCGCATGGATCGGGCGAGCTCCTCCGTGAGCATCACCGGACGGAAGACGGCCAGCTCCGGCACCGTCTCCGCCCGCTTGGCCGCCATCATGAGTAGGTCAATATCGCTGAAGATAACCTGCTCGATGCCCGGACGCTTCACCTTCACCACCACATCGGTGCCGTCAATAAGGCGCGCCTTGTGGACCTGACCGAGGGAGCCGGACGCGACGGGCGTCTGGTCGAACTCGGAGAAGTTCTCCCGAATCGGGGCGCCGAGTTCCCGTTCGACGATCTGCATGGCGAGCTCGCCCTCGAAGGGCAGCACGTTGTCCTGAAGCCGCCTCAACTCGCGGGCGAAGTCCTCGGGAACGATATCCGGCCGCGTGGAGAGCAACTGGCCGAGCTTGACGAACGTTGGGCCGAGCTCCTCCAGCACGCGCACCACCCGCCGGGCCAGAGTCTCGTCCTCGGCAAGTTCCTCCGTCGGCGCGGAGGGCTCCCGCACCCGCTTGGGCAGGGGGACAAAGCCCTGCAGGTTGAGCTGATGAACCAGATGGCCGAATCCATGTCGGATCAGTATCTGCGCGATCTGGGTCAGCCGCCGCAGCCGGCGCGGCGTCTTGTAGATGCCGGTGATAGACACGCCCTGCGCCTTCAAAAAAACCGCCGATTCGCCCTTCCGCCGCCTATTCGCTCTTGATCTGGTGCAACGCGCGCTGTGCGGCGTCGCGCACATGGACATCATTGTCGGTCAGCGTATTGACGAGGACCGGCATGGAGGAGTGGTGGCCGATAGCGCCCAGGGCCAAGGCCGCGTGCGCCCGGACCTCGGCCTTGGGGTCCGGGGCCTTGAGCACGCCGTTCAGCGCCTCCGCGGCCTCCTGGTTGACCTTCTCCCGCATGGTGCGAATCCGCTCCGCGGCGGCTCGAAGCTCCGCATTTTCCTGTTTCAACGCCAGGACGATGCCGGGGATGGGCTCTCTCGCCCCGATCCTGCCGAGCGACTCGGCGGCGGCCTCGCGCACCTCCCACACGGGATCGCGCAGGGCCTTCACGAGGGCCTGAAAGACGATCCCCCCGATCTTGTCGCCCATCTTTTGTAGGTCGTCCAGCGCCGTAGTTCGCCTCTCGGCGTCCGCCTTGCGTTCGGCGTCCACATCAGTCAGGTCGGAAAGCTTTGGCGTCGCCTTCTCGAAGAGCTGAGGGATCGCATCATGATCGTCGCGGTCCCAGACGAGGCGTTCGATGATCTTGCCCAGCAGCCAGGCGGCGGAGGCGCGGGTGCGCCAGTTGTCGTCGCCCGTGGCCTTGGCGAGGCCGTCGAGGGCCGTGTGGTCGCCGATGGTCGAAAGCAGCGATACGGCCCGCTCGCGGCTCCGCCAGTTGTCCTCGTTGAGCGTTTCAATCAGGGCGGGAATCGCATCGCGGCCGATGCCCACCAGGCCCTGCGCCGCGGCGGTCTCCACGTCTTCTCGCTCATCCTTCAACAGGTGAATCAGGGCGGGCACGGCCGTCTTGTCCCCCACCCCCCCCAGAGCGATGGCAGCGGTGCGTCGAAGCTCGGGATCCTTCTCCTTCAGCGCCTCCACAAGGGGACCGATCGCCGACGGCGACCCGATCTCTCCCAGGGCCGCGGCGGCGCGCACCCTCACCGCAGGATGGGTATCCTTCAGGGCGCGGATCAGGGCGGGAGGCGTCTTCTTTTCGATTTCAACGACCATCTCCCTCAGAACATCGAACCAGCGCTGCTCGATCTTCTCGCGCACGTCCTCCGAGAAGTCGTCTTTCAGCGCCTCCAATGTGGGGGGAAGGACCTCTTCGCGCAGTTCCGTGCGGATCTCCGACCTCAGCGCCTCGATGATCTCCGCAGCGGCGGCCCGAATCCGCCAGTTCTCGTCTTGCAGCGCGGCGATGATACGGTCCACCTCGGGGGGATACCGCCCCGCTTTGAGCAGGTCGCTCACTACGGTGCGCACATCGTCGCTGCTGCTCTTGTTCTGGAGCACAGCGAGGAGGTCCTGAAAAGCATACCGGTCCCAGCGCCTGTCGAACAGAACACGTGCGACCTCGTTCGGGTCATCCACCCGCTCCTGCGCCGGCGCGACGGCGGCGACCCCAAGCAACGCGCACGCGACGACGCACAGGGCGGCCAGGCGCCTCATCTCCCTCTCCAATGCTCTGTCGGTGGTCATGCGATTTTATTCTCCCAATTCTTGCAACGCCTTTTTGGCGGCGTCGCGCACAAGGACGCTGATGGTCCGCTTCTCATCCGCGCACATCTTCAGCGTGGGGACGGCCTTGCGGTCCCCGATCTTTGCCAGGGCCTCAATGATCGCCACGCGGATGGTCGGCGGGGTGTTCTCGGGATCGTACCTCTTGGACTCTGCGTCCGGGATTCCCCTCGTCAGAAACGAGCACAGCGGGTCCACCGCCCGCTTGCTCTTTATCTTGCCAAGGGCTGTCGCGGCCGCCTTGACCAGGTCCACATCGTTCGGGTTGATCGCCTTGACCAGGGCGTCGGCGACGGATTCGTCGCCTACCTCCCCCAGCGCCCGGGCGCACGCACGCCGGACAGCCGGCGGCGTCTCCCTGGCGGACAACATCTGGATCATCTGCGGCGCGCCGGGCCTGCCTGCCTCGCCCAGGAGGCCGAGCGCCATGGCCGCATCGCAGCGCACATCTGCTTCGGAGTCGCCAAGGCACTTTGCCAGGGCACCCGCCGCGGTTGCGGCTCGAAGCTTCCCCAGCGCCGTCGCCGCGCACCTGCGCACCCTCGCGTTCGAGTCCGACAACAGCTCGATGAGTCGGGGAATGGACCCCTGGTCCTTCATCTTCCCCGCCAGCACCGCCGCCATGGCCAGGCCCGTCCCCTGCTTTTCACGAAGAGCCTTTCGGATCGCGGAGAGGGCGGCAGGGCCGTAGGCCACAAGGCGATCAACGGCCTCGATGCGGATTTCCTCCAAATCGGAGTCGAGGTCCTTGATATACCCCCCGATGCGAATCGTTCTCAACAGGAACCAGCCGCCCCCCGCGATAATCGCCAGGGCGATCAAGACGATGAGCGCGATCTTTAATTTTCCCTGGCCGTCCGATTCCTGGTAACTGCTCTTGACCATCCGTCCTCCTCCCGACCTGCTCAGGCGGGCCATGCCGTGAGGGTGCTATTCTACTCCGTCGGGTGCAGGCTGTCAATGCCCGATTCGAAACTCAGACAAGTTCCCAAAGGCGCAACTGGGGAGAGGCAGCCGGAGAGCCGGCGCGCTTGCCGTTGATGGTGAGATACGCCGCCGCGCGGGAGGCTACGACGCCGACGGCCCGCAAGTCCGCGAGCGAACGAAATCGGCCCTCTTTCCTCGCCTCGAGGATACGCCGGGCCGAGAGCGGGCCGATGCCGGGCACGCGCAGCAGGCGCCCCCGATCCGCCGTGTTCACCTCGACGGGGAAGCACTCGGGATGGCGGCAGGCCCAGAGCCATTTCGGGTCGGCCCCGAGGGGCAGGCAGCCGGTTTCATCGAGGGGGATTTCATCCATCTTGAAGCCATACCGTCGAAATAGAAAGTCGCACTGGTAGAGCCGGTGCTCGCGCATCAGGGGCGTCGGGGCGTGACCCGCCAGGGGCGACCCGGCCACCGGCTGGAACGCGCTGAAGTAGGCCCGGCTCAGGTTCGTCCGCTTGTAGAGGGCGTCGGTTGTCTTGAGGATTTCTGCGTCACTTTCGCCCGCCGCGCCGACGACGAACTGCGTCGTGTGGCCCTTGGCCTTTGTATCCTTTCGGGCGACGAGTCGGCTGATCCATTTCAGCCGCTCGGCCAGGTCGCGGTTGAAATCCTTGTCGGGGCTTATGGCGGCGAGGCGCTTTGCGTTGGGCGCCTCTAAGTTGATGGAGATTCGGTCGGCCAGCTCGGCGGCGCGCTCGACGCGGTCGTAGCTTGCACCGGGCAGGACCTTCAAGTGGATGAAACCCCTGAAGGCGTGGCGCCGCCGAATGATCTCCGCCGCAGCCAGCATCCGGTCCATGGTGGTGTTTGCATCGCGCACGATGGCCGAGCTGAGGAAGAGCCCTCGGGCCAGGTCGCGCCGGTTCAGGTCCATGAAAAGCCCGGCCAGTTCCTCTGGCTGGAAGCTCTCGCGGCGGAAGGCGTTGCTGCACCGGTTGACGCAGTAATGGCAGTTGTTGCTGCACTCGTTTGACATGAGGACCTTGAGGAGGAGGATCGTCTCGCCGTCGGGCATGGCGGCGGGGTAGATCCATTGCCCCAGTTCCCCCCGGACGCGGTGCGCGCCGGGGGCGTCTCTGCCGAGGCATTGGTTGGAGCAGCAGAGGTCGTACTGGGCCGACTGGCCGAGAACCTGGATTTTGTCGCGGCGTCTCATGGCGGAAATTATAACATGGGGGGGTGACAAATAATGATGAGTGGGGAGTGGAGAGTGAAGAAGACTTGCCGTCGCCGAACGGCTCACGCCGGGGGATGGGGAGGCCGGGGGGCGCTGGGAGGTTGCAGGAGGTCGTGGAAGGTCAGGTCGCCGATGATGCCCTCGGCGGCATGATCCACTTCTTTGAAGATCTCGCGGAGGCGTTCCTCTCCCCTGCTGCTGGAGAAGGCCTGGGAACTCTTGATGCCCACGGCGTTGACAACCTCCTTGAGATGAATGGAATCGGTGGCCCTCGCCGGCAGGAAGACCGGATCGGGACCGTTGGTAGTGGTCGTGAGGATGCCGTTTTCGATGAGGCGCTCGGCGACCGACTGCACCTCGTCCTCGGCCAGGCCCATCTCGCGGGCAAGGGCCTGTAGCGACTTCTGCTTGCCGCCCTCGGTGAATATCTTCGACACGAGGAGCACCAGCCGAACCGCGACGCTCTCGGGCGGCATAGAGCCGTGCTTGGCCCGGCGGTCCTCCGAGCGGAGGGTGTGGAAGTTCTGCGAGGTGTAGGCGACCTCGACGCCGAATAGAACAATGAGCCACGTGAGGAACAGCCAGAGCAGAAAGATGGGGATCAAGGCCAGGGCGCCGTAGGTCTGGCTGTACATGAAGAGGACCTTGGTGACATAGAGACTGAAGCCGACCTTGGCGAACTCCCAGAGGATGCCCGCCACCAGCGCCCCCGCCAGGGCCGATCTCCATCGGACCTTCACATTGGGGACGAGCACATACATTAGGAAGAAGGCCGCGCAGGTTGCCAGGATGGGCAGCAGGCGGAAGAGGGCGCGACTGATGAAGCTCAGCTTGGGCCACAGGTCGAACCACGCCTGGACGCGGCTGGTGAGGACGAACGATGCGCCGATGAACGCCGGGCCGAGGGTGATGATTACCCAGAAGATGCACATCTTGTAGACGAACGACCGTCGTCTGGCCACGTGCCAGATGTTGTTGAACGCCCCCTCGATGGTGTTCAAGAGGAAAATGGAGGTCAAGACAAGGAATAGCAAACTCGCGATCCCGACCACGCGGCTGCTGAGCTGTTCGGAGAGTTTCTTGATCCAACTGGCGATCTCCGCCGCGTAGTTTTCGAGGATTCGCTGGGTCCGTTGCTGGGCTGCGCTTTCTTGTTGTTCCTTGGTGGGGGGCGGGGCCGGCTCGGCGCCGGGGGCCTCCGTCGGCTGCGGCGTCGGCTCCTCCACATGGCCGACGATATGCGACTGCGCCAGGAGCCAGTCGAGCATCCGCTGCTTCACCATGTCTTCAATGCCCTCCAGCCCGGTGAAGGAGCGGTAGAAGGCGAAGGCCACGGTGACGACGGGGACGATGGCAAGGACGGTGGTATAGGCCAGGGCGCAGGCCCGCTCCAGGCAGTTGTCGCGGACCAACTGCTTGCCGATATAGATGTAGAGGCGCAGTTGGCTGACGACAAACCGCAGTCCCTGGGGGAACTCGTCCAGCTCTTTGTGGAGGAACTCGTCGGAGAATCGCCGCAAGACATTCATGGGTGGAATTTTACCACAAACCTCCGGCAATCGCCAATGATTTTCGGGTGAACAAAGAAGGCCATTTCTACGCAAGCGAGGGGATTCGCGCTGTTTTTCGGCGAGGGAGTACACCAAAAACCCCCTGGAGGCGGGTCTTCTCCAGAGGGCTTATGGTTTACTGCAGAGGTCGTTCGTACTACTCGGCCTTGACCTCTTCGACTTTGGTCAGGGTGATGGTCTTCTTGCCGTCCTTCTCTTCGACGGCGCCGGTGGCCTTCACCTCTTTGCCGCAGAGGGTCCCGGCCTTGCAGACGGCGCACTTGTCCGGTGCAGGCGCTTCGCACTTGCAGGGGGCGACGGCAACAGCACCGTCATCGGTTTCAATCACGAGACCTGCATCCGTCTTCTCCACCGTGCCGGTGATGGTGGCATCCTCTGCCACAACGACCGCGCCGGCGAACATCAACACGACCATAACCAGCCCCAGAACAAACAGACTTCTCATCTCCAACACTCCTTCTTGATTTCCGGCCATCTATGTTCGATAGCCACAACCAGGCCAACCCGCCGCCAGGCGGGCTTACTCGCCGCAGGGCCTGAACTCTGCGGTTATCAATTGTCTGCACCGCTCCGGACGAGGCCCCGACTCGCCAACCGACCCCCTTGACGCCGGCCGCGCCGCCGTCACCCCTCCGAAACAGACGTGTGCAAACACTACTTGAGCAGATTCAATCGAAAAAGACTTCAATACTATAAGGGAACCTAAAATGATAGTAAATCGTCCATGCTTTGTCAACTACCTTTTTTCCATTTTTTGAACAGGGCTTGAGGTCCCCGGAAAAAGCCTGAGGAGGGCGAATTATGTGACATAAGTCTTTATACCACAAAGTCATATGCGGACGGGCATGGCTATGACGCGGGCGGAGCGCCGTGGAAATCCCTCATGGCGCGCCGAATCGCGTTACTCTCCTCCGCGGTGAGGCGGCGGAACTCACCCTTCTTGAGGTCGCCCAGTTCCAGCGGCCCGACGGCCACGCGGACCAGCCTCAGCACGGTCACGCCCAGGCACTGCAGCATGCGCCGGATGTGACGGTTCCGCCCCTCGTCCAGGACGATCTCCAGCCAACTGTTGCGCGTCCCGCTACGCAGCAGGCACACATACTTTGCCTTCAGCTCTTCCCCCGCATCAACGATGCCCGCCCGCACCCGCCGCAACAATGCTTCATCGGCCACACGGTCTATCTGCACGTGATACCGCTTCTCCAGGTGACTGCCCGGAGCGAGGACCTGTGCGGCCCATCGGGTGTCGTTCGTGAACAACAGCAGGCCCTCGCTGGCCTTGTCCAGCCGCCCGACAGGAGAGACCCACGGCAGCGAAGGATCGTTTAGGCACTGATATACCGTCTGCCGCCCTCGTTCATCCGTCGTGGTCGTGACCAGGCCGCGGGGTTTGTTCAGCATCAGATAGACGAGGGCCTTTGCCTCGACCGGTTGGCCTTCGGCAGCGATGTCGTCACGCTGCATATCCACCCGGAGGGAGGGGTTTCGTTGGATAGTTCCGTTGACCCTGACTCGCCCGGCCTCGATCAATGCCTCGGCCTGGGTGCGCGAGCAGTATCCCGACTTGGAAAGGGCGCGCGCCAGGCTCACCGTCGGGCGGCGGGAGTGTGCTCTTCGGTTTCGCCTCGCATCCATAGGCATCCCTTGCGCCTCCGGTAACCACTCAGCCGAATGTTGTCATTCCCGCGAAAGCGGGAATCCAGGCCCTCGACCACTCGTGGATTCCCGCGTACGCGGGAATGACGAGAGGCTGAATACGGGGGCGCCACACTTGGTAGATGGTTATCCACCGTCAAAGCAATGGATTCCCCGGCACGGACGTCGGCCCGCAGCAGCAGACGTAGTTCTCCGGACTCATGCCCAGCTCGGGGCCGTAGTCCTGCCACATCTCCGGCGTCTCCATGCAGATGGAGATGCGCTGGTCAGGGCGGCACTTGCGAATTTCGTCAATGAAGAAGCGATATATCTTCGACCGCAGCTCATGGGAGAAGAATTGTTTCCCCGCGGGGTAGTAGGGCTTGTCGCGCTTCGCGTTGCCTTCGCTGATGACGCCTCTTGCGTATTCGCGGAATTCCGGATCGAACGTCTCGACGTCGAAGCATCCCTCCATCATCTTCGCATCCATCCATCCGAGGATGTCGAGCGTGACGACATCGGGCTTCACGCGGGCGAGGTATTCCCGAATCGTCTCGCCGTACTCCTCCCGCCACGTTATGATCGGCACGATGGGCGAGAAGCGGGCGCGGACGATGTAGCCCGCCTTCTGGCATTTCTCGGCGGCCTCGATGCGCTTCCATACATCCGGCGTGTTGCGCTCGACGGTCCTGCTCACCGTGTCGCAGGACATGGACCAGTTGATGATCGTGTGTCCCCCGTGGGGCAGGTCGAGGAGGTGATCCACGTTGTCGCTCTTGGTGTAGAGCAGCAGGTACTTATCCGGCTGCCTGGCGAAGTAGCGGGTCATCAGGTCCGACGCGCCGTACTCCGGCTCGAAGCAGATCTGGTCGGTCTGGTTGTCATACTTGAAGAGATTCAACCATGGCGCGGTCTTGATGAAGTCGTCGAGGCGCTCGATGTACTCCTCAAGGTTCAGCATGATGGTGAGGAGCTTTCGGATGTGGCAGTAGGCGCAGCCGTGCAGACAGCCGTGGGCGCAGTGGAGTTCATAGGCGGTCTGGCAGACGCCGTGGTTTCGCTCGCGCAGGACCTTCCGATCGCGCAGCCCCCATTCGCCCTGGCCGAGGAGCATGTGGGTGTTCAGCCTGGGGTAGCGCTTCCGCAGGTCGGCCATCTCCTGTTCGGCGCGCCACGCGAAGTTATTGAAGACGATGACGCGCTCGTCGTCCTTGACGGTCTGGCCCGTCCGCCCGCCGGGCAGGAGATTCTCCTTCTCGACGATACCGTTCAGTTCCTCGTCGGTCACGCGCTGCACCTTGCGGGCGGTAATGTGCTTCATCATCCGCTCCATCCGCACGACGCTGCGGGGGTCGGAATACACTCGGTCACAAATATATACGGCGGGGGCGGTTACGGGATACATGGCAATAGCCTTCTTGGGTATGGAAAGCTTCTCACGCGGACATCCGGTCAATCCTATGCAATCACCGCTTGCCGCCCCGGCGGGCTCGGCCGGAACCGCCGGTTTGGGAGCGAGATTTTTTACTCGGCTTGCGGTGAAGTGTGCGGAATTTCATCGCCTCCGCACTGATCTCTTCGACCGTTCTGTCCGGCCAGAGCTTCCTCTGCCATTGCGTGTAGTCGAATGGCTCCCGCATCATCAGGGCCACGAACTTCTCGGTTTCAACTGCGCCCAGGGCTTCAGTGAGGACCTTCAGTCCCTTTAGCTTGAGTTCTGTATCAGTCATCATTGGTCATCTCCCTGACAAGAGTCGGCGGATCAACGATCCTGATTCCACCGACATCCTCTGCATGTCCGAGTATGAGATCGTCGGTCGTGACAAAATAGTCGCATCCGGCAACGATAGCGCAGGCGACATGGAGCGCGTCTTTGCTTTTCACGCCCCGCCTGCGAAGCTTGTCGGTGTTGCGCAGGATTGACGGTGTCGCTTCCACGTCAGCGATGGCACGGGACTTCCATCGCCCGATGACTCTTTTCCTCTCCTCGAACGGGTTCATCTCGTTTTCGTAGTCCAGCATGTACGACCACGCGAGCTCTATCTGCTTTGACAGGACTTTTTCTTGAATGTAAAGCTTGGCTTCCGCTTCCAAACGGACCCTGATCTGCGTCTGGTCATCGAAGGGCCGATTGAAACAACAGTTGTCGAGATACACTCGCATGTCGGCTCGATTCCCTACCTGAACCCTCCCCCACATTATTGCATACCGGACGGGTCAAAGCAAGGCATGAAGTTCATTTCGCTTTCATAGCCATTCGCTGGCAACCTTCACGGTAGACCAGTCTGTTGTATACGGCCAGATTTGCCAGCGCCTTCTCAACCACTGTTGCTTGCTCATCCGTAAGATGTGACCTATCGGACAGTCCAAGCCATTTGAATCCATAGGCACGTTCATAAACCTGCCACGGCAAGAAGTAAGATGACCAATGCGCGCCTTGGGTTTGCCGACTTGATGCTAAAGGAACCCATCCCGAATCGCATGGCTGCAGACCTACAGCAGTAAACACTGAAGAAGTTGCAATGGCAGCATAAAAATAGGAGCTGTGTCTTGGATGATAGATCGGCTTATTTGTCCCTTCTCCGGTTTTTGCGCCGCCGGTATAGGCGTTCGGTGAATCCGCCTTCCCGTTCAAACGCGGCGGCTTGTGCAGCCAACTGGCGGTCGAGTAGTGCTACGGCAACTGCAATCAGTGCGAGGGCGGCGTTGGCTGCGATCTCGGGGTATGTGGACGGAGTGGACGAAGTGGACAGTTTTCTATGTCCATCCTGTCCACTTCGTCCACTCTCATGTATCTCCTGCGCCCACCGGGCCACCGCATCGGCGGTTGTCAACCTTCTGGCTATGAGGTCGACCCGGCGGGGGTCATTCCGATCCCAAAGCGCCTTCCTCCGCTGGCGAAGGAAGTCCTCATAGTCGAGGCGCAATTCCTCCAGGCTGGCCCGCGCCACGTTCGTCAGTTTCAGCTCCATCTTCTTCGATGTGCCGCTCGCCTGGCTGCCCTCGGCGATGTTCTGCGTCCCGGAGCGCGCCGCCTGCACCATCTGATCATGGGTACGGCTCTTCGGCGGGATGTACCGGTCGCAGAACCGCACCGTGACGTCATAGACCAGTTGCGCAATCTGAAAGCTCTTCAGTTTGCGGTAGCCACCGTGCTTAGGGATCAACGGCTCATGCTCCGTCATGGCTCACCTCCGTCTTCCCTTTCGCAAATTCCGATGTCCACCCCGTCCATGCTGTCCATTCAGTCCACGATAGCCCGGTTTCAGCCCTCGATCGCCGGCCAAGTCTCCAAACTTCGGCCAGGACCAGAGCTCAGAATTGGGCCATCTTGGAGTTCTGTTATGAACTGTTCGAGCGACCGAATCTCCCAACCCGTCGCAGTGCGCAGGGATCGGTGTTGTTCCAATGCGCATCGCAGTCTTGAGTCGTCTGTGACAAAGCGGTCTGCAATACCAACGAAGGCGCTTATGTAGTAGTCTTCCCATTTGGGGCCTTTATGTGAACTTGCAGTGGGGTGTTCTAAGCCATGCCGCCGAATGGCAAGCATCAGCTGCTCAAAAAAACACCTGCAGATGGGGTTCCAGTCGATGTACTCGGACAGCCGTGGTTCCAGGCTCTCTCGCTCTCTGGTATCTAAAGTCATGCGAAGGACTATCTCGTGTGTAAATTCGCTATTGTAGGTAGACATCATCCAGTCACCAGTATCGGGGACTGGCTCACCCTCCGCAAGCAGGGCCTGGAAACAGACACGACCACCAGCATGCATTTCGTCCCATCTGTGGGTTCCTTGCTCTTTCTCCGCTCGAATCGTCTGCGAATCATTATCCCCAGCACATCGGAGTAGCGCTTTGCTGTCCTCAGCAAAGGGCCTGAAAGCCCTTTCGCCGGCAAGGAATCGTTTAACGCCCCACTTAACCTGCCACGGCAGTGAAGCGAGAACCGGGTATTCTCGAAGCAAGTCCAGAAGGGCCTTTACAAGACGGTCCCGGACTTGGGGGTTTGCCGCAGCAAGTACCTCCTCGGCAACAGTCTCGGGCACTGTGACATGGATACCGCGTTGCTGGAAAAGCGCGCACAAATCCCTGAAGTCTGCCCTGCAGGACAACTTGCTGACAACGTCTGTGTCTACTATCACCAACATCTCGCACCTGCGGCAGCGGAGCGCCGAGCGTCCGGCTTCCTTCCGTGGATTCCCGCTTTCGCGGGAATGACGGCATATACAAGCGCCTGGCCCTCCCGCAGGTTCGGGACCTGCGGGAGGGTTCAGCCGATTGTGTGATGCGATTGCTTTGTCGCTCAGTTCGCCTTCCGTCCCGCGACGCCCTTGGTACCCTTGGTGATCTTCTTGGCGGCTTCCTTGGGTCGGAGGGCGCGGGTGGCCCTGCCCGCGAGCCACATCTCGGAATTGCCGATGGCCGCGAGCTCCTTCGCCAACTGCTTCTGGTAGTCCTTCTTGCCGCAGGCGGAGAGCACGCGCCGCGTCTCGGCGCCCGATGCCACGCGCTTGTAGAGTTCCTTGAAGACCGGCATGACGGCCTTCTTGAACTTCGGCTTCCAATCGAGCGCCCCGCGCTGGGCTGTGGCCGAGCAATTGGCGTACATCCAGTCCATGCCGTTCTCGCTCACGAGGCGGATGAGGCTCTCGGTCAGCTCCTCGACGGTTTCGTTGAACCCCTCGCTGGGGCTGTGGCCATGGGCTCGCAGCACGTCGTACTGCGCCTCCATGATCCCTGCCAGCGCCCCCATCAGGACGCCGCGCTCACCGGTGAGGTCGCTATAGACCTCCTTCTGGAAAGTCGTCGGGAAGAGATAGCCCGCACCGATGCCGATGCCGAGGGCGATGCAGCGGTCTTCGGCCCGGCCGGTGGCGTCCTGCTCCACGGCGAAGCTGGCGTTGATGCCCGCCCCAGAGAGGAAGTTGCGCCGGAGCGACGTGCCAGATCCCTTCGGGGCGACCATGATGACGTCCACATACTTCGGCGGGATGACCTTCGTCTGGTCCTTATAGACGATGGAGAAGCCATGGGAGAAGTAGAGTGCATCGCCGACTTTGAGATACTTCTTGATGGTCGGCCAGATGGCCTTCTGGGCGGCGTCGGAGACAAGCATTTCCAGGATCGTCCCGCGGTCGGCGGCCTCTTCCAGCTCGAAGAGGGTCTTGCCGGGCTTCCAGCCGTCGGCGACGGCGCGGTCCCAGTCCCTCTTGAATTTCTTGGACTGGCCGATGATCACGTTCAGGCCGTTGTCCTTCATGTTCAACGCCTGGGCGGGGCCTTGCACGCCGTAGCCGAGGACGGCGATGGTCTCGTTCTTGAGGACCTTGCGCGCCCTGGACATGGGAAACTCGTTCCGCATGACCACTTTTTCCTTCACGCCGCCGAAATTGATGATTGCCATTCTCTCAATCCTCCTTCTCTTGAATGGTTCTTTTCATTCTACGTGGGGTGGGCCGTGGCCCACCATCAGTCTCCATCCATTCGTGGATTCCCGCTTTCGCGGGAATGACACCCCTGGCCGTCTATTTCTCCAACTTCACAATGCCCCACAGGTCGAGCTCGGGAACGGTGATCTCTATTCCGTTCTCAACCTGCCTAATCCCCAGCGACACCGGCTCGCTCGCGCCGGGGTTGGCCTTGTCGAGCTTGGCCGGGG
This sequence comes from Planctomycetota bacterium, assembly GCA_040755855.1. Lineage (GTDB taxonomy): Bacteria > Planctomycetota > Brocadiia > JAADGH01 > JAADGH01 > JAADGH01. Next base: position 58,478 of record JBFMAD010000002.1, read on the forward strand.
GCTGATACAGCGTCGCCTTGCTGAGCGTCCGGCCGCCGAACAGCGCCTTGTCGAGCGTGACCTTGATGTTCGTCACCTTCTTCATGCTGTCGCTCGGCTCGTCGTAGTTGCGGTTGAGCAGGTGCAGGACCGCCGGGGCGTCCGGGTTGTCCGGAATAGCCCGGGCGACGGCGATGACGTTCTCCGCCCCTTCGATGGCGATCTGTTTGGGCAGCAGCTTCCGCAGGGCCGCCTCGTCGAGACCGGACTTGTCGTCCCACTTCACCACCTTTCCCGCCGCCGCGAAGTCATCAACAGCCTTCTTCTGTTCGCCATCGAGTCCCGCCCTCGGCGGGATCGGCTCGCAGACGACAAGGGCCTTATATTTCGCCAGCTTGTCCGCGCTTAGCTTCACGTCGAGCCAGTCGTCGCCCGCGATGACGATCTCGAAGGGTACGCTGTTCTTCGCCAGATGGAGGCAGGCGTGCTGCATGGCCAGGCGGCATTGGTGGTCGAGGCGCGCTGCGGCGTTGCTGTAGAGAAGGACGATCAGGCCCACGCTATCGTATCCATCAAGCAGCGCGGCGTTGCGCCGGACGAAGCGATAGACGTGGGCAAAATCCTCCGGTTGGCTCTGATACCAATGGGTTCCCTTCTCCTTTGTGTAGGCCCACTGCCGGTGCGGGGCCATAAGGCAGTGGCCGAAGGCGTAGTCCTGGGCGATCCACATGCGAACCAGGCCGGGCTTCTTGTGCGCATCCACGTAGGCCCAGTCCCACCCGGCCCCGGTGCATGCCTGGAAGCGGCCGACGGCGTCGCCCATCTTGAAGGCCCAGACCGGTTCGAGGTCCCAGTTCTGTTGCGGGCCCCACTGCGGCTTCTCCGCGCCGTGATGGACCTCGCCGCAGAAGTAGGCAAGATACGGCGCAATGACGAGGCTCTCGGGACCGGAGCAACTCGAGTTCACGCTGAGCATGAGCGGGTGGCCGACGAGCTGCTCGCCGTGCTTCCGCGCCTCGTCCACAAAGGCCGCGGCGCTGAAGTAGAGGAACCGCTTGAAGTCCGGCCCCAGATGCTCCGGCGATCCGAGGATCTTCTTGAAGTCCTGAACCGTCTTGACACCCTTGCCGTTGAGGAAGGTCTTGTAGTCGAAGTTGTCCGGCGACTCGATGCCGCATGCCTTCAGCCTGTCGGCGGACACATTGGTCTTGACATACTCCTTGAACGCCGTCATACAGTACTTGCAGAAGCAGCATCCTTGCCACTCCGTGCCTGCGGTGCCGTTGTAGTCGTCAATATGCAGGCCCTCCACGCTGGCCTTCATGCCGAGCATGACCTGCCACTTGAGGTACTTTCGGTATCCCGGCGCGTTGGTGCAGAACCAGTAGGCCGGCTCGCCGGTTTTCTTGTGCTTGTGGTCCCAGAGCCAGGGCACGGTGATGGGCTTGCCCTCGATGGTGAGACAGAGGCTGTCGCGCCAGTTCGCGTCGAAGTCCATCATGCCGACAAACGCCGTGCGGAAGGCGGCGCCGGCGGAGTAGCGTATGCCGAGGTCGTGGGCGACCTTGACGCGCTCCTGGAATTCCTTGATAGCCTTCTCATTGTCGGTCCATGGCTTGCCGCCCCAACTGACGAGCGTGGCGCCATAGATCTCGTAGATCTCTTTCTCCCTTGCCCCCATGAAGATGACGTCGGAGCGCTTGATTGATGTCTCGTCGGCCATAATAGTAGCCACTCCCATGAGCATCCCAAGGATAAGAACCCGTGTTCTGGCTGTCATGATTGTCCTCAAAAAAAGGCGCACGTCTCGCAATTCGCGAACTATCAAATTATCATCTCGGGAAGGCAAATGCAAGGGCGGTCATTAGGAGGATGCGGCAGGGTCCGGGCCGGGGGCGCTCTCCCCCAACATGGAGGTCAGAACCTCGAGCCCCCTATCGTAGCTCGTCTGCCCCTTCGGATTAGTCACTTGCGGCATCCGCTCTCGGAGCAGCGCCACAAGCCGATCCAGTTTGATTACCAACCCGAAGCTCAGGCCGAGTTTGCCCAACACCTCCTGGTTGATGCGATTGACATTTTGCACAACCTTCGGGTTTCGGCTGCTTGAGCAACTGTGCGTCTTTCCCCAAACGGAACCCTTCTCGTCTTTCTCCCGCCGGGCGCATTTGAGGCAGATATCGTCGTATTCCTCGACAAACTCGATCTCCACGCCACGCGGGTCCTCCTCGATTCGTCTGACCACATCGTCGAAGCCGTCCTCGTTGTAGGCCTTCTCGGCCAGCGTCGTGAGCTGGCTCCCCCAGATTTCCCTTCTTCGGTCCTCCGTCTTGAGATGCAGACACCCGAAGTACTGGACGACATTTGCCGGATGATAGGGCCGCAACCGTATCCTGGTCATTCCGCGCTCCTTCCTGTCGCTTGGGTGTTATCCGGTAGTCCAGCCGCAAAGGATGGCGACGATCCCCTCGACGGCGTCGGCGATGAAGACCTTGCCCTTCTCGGCGGCGGAGGGGATGGCCTGCTCGTTCACGATCGCATCGCGGCGGACGTGCTGGGGGAAACCGGCCATGGCGATGGACGTCTCGTACTCCTGGGCGTGGGCGGGATAACGCTTGGTCTCCATGATGGACTCGGTCTTATCCTTGTCCACCAGGTCCCAGTAGGTCACGATTGCGATGTTGGCCCTAAGTTTCTCCCGGAACTCGTCCATGCGATCCGCAATAGGCTTGTGGTTGCCGAGATGGCCGTTGACGATGAGCACGTTCTTCAGCCCGTGGTGGGTGACGATACTGTTGCAGTAGTCGAAGACAACCTCAGCAAGAACGTCTTCGCGGAGTGTGAGCGTGCCGCGCATGTCCTTCCAGCCGGCGGAGAGGCCGACGGCCATCGGCGGGGTGACGACCACATGGGGATACACGCGCAGCGCGGCCTCGCGGGCGATATGCGCCGCGCTGGCCGTATCATGGATCAAGGCGAGGTGTTCGTAGTGATTCTCCACGCTGCCGACGGGGATGAGCGCGCCGACGAGGTCGCCGCTCTCCAGCCACGCGGTGTACTCCTTCTGGGTCAGCTCATGGAGGATGACGCTGTGCTTGGGCATGGAAATAGGTCCTGTCAGATCGGGTCAACGTCGCCAAGCATCTTGTCGTAGAATTTGACCAGGCCCTCGGCATCGTCCTCCTTCATCTGCTCCATCGCCGCCAGGGGGTGCTTGTTAAGGATGCCCGTGATCATGTAGGGAAGGTAGTATCCCCACCGCATCTCCTTCTGAAGAAGGACATACTTTCGGCTGACCACGTCGAGTAGCGGCTTGAGGTTGAACTTCGGGTTCTTCAGGAAGCCCATCAGCAGCTCCAGAGGGCAATTGCCCGCCGCCCGTCCGATGCCGTAGAGTGTGCCGTCCAGGAAGTTGGCGCCTTTGATGATCGCCTCAATGGTGTTGGCGAAGGCCAACTGCTGGTTGTTGTGGCAGTGGATGCCCACTTCCTTTGTCTTGAGGTATCGCTTGTACTTGGCGACGTAGTAGTCAATATCCTCGGAATAGAGCGCGCCGAAGCTGTCCACGATGTAACACGCCTTGATCTTGGTCTCCTCCTCCACCTGGGCCAGGGCCTCGTCCAGTTCGCGGTCGAGGGCGTGGGAGATGGCCATGATGTTGATGGTGGTCTCGTAACCCTTCTCCACGGCGCTGTTGGCGAGGCGGATGGCCTTGTCCATATCCTTGACATAGGTGGCCACCCGGATCATGTCCACCACGCTCTCCTCCTTCGGGAGGATGTCCTCTGACAGGGCCTTGTGGGCGTCCTGCATGATGGCGATCTTGCAGCGAGGCTCGACGCCGTCCACGGCCTCGCGGAGCGTCTCCTCGTTGCAGAAGCGCCACGGGCCGAAGTTGTTGGAGCCGAGCAGGCCGGGATTGTTCCGGTAGCCCAGCTCGCAGTAGTCCACGCCCGCCGCGCTGACGGCCTTGAAGGTTTCCCGCACCAGATCAACGGGGAAGCGCGAATCGTTCATCAGTCCGCCGTCGCGGATCGAACAGTCCAACACGGTAATTGCGGGCCTATACACCACTTACTCTCCAAATAGAATGAGAATATCCCACCGCGAGGGCTACTCCTGTTTTGCGCCGCCTTCGGCGCCTTTTTTCAGCCGTTCGACTTCCTGGCGCGCGGCGTCGAGTTTGGCCTGAAGGTCGGCGATCTTCTCATTCAGACCATCGAGGGCGGCCTGCTTCTCCGCGGCATCCTTTCGGGCCACCTCCGCCGCTGCATTGGCCTTGCTGAGCTGGGCCTTGAGCAAGTCGCGCTCCTTCGTGATCGTCTCGAGATTCGCCTTCGCCCTGGCCAAGTCCGCTTCCTTCTGTTTCATGGCGGCGGTCATGTCGCTGGCATTCTGCTCGGCGGCCTTCCCCGCCTCTTGAGCCTCCTTCAATTGGCGCGTCGCCTCGTCGCGGGCCGTGCTGACCTTGCCGAGCAACTCCTCCTTCGCGGCCAGCTGGTCCTTCACCGCCTGATACTCCCGATTCGACACCATGCAGCCCGCGGCCAGCACGGCCATAACCACACACACCACTTCCAGGATTACTATGCGCATTTTGCGCCTCCCTCCCTGCCGATGCTCCTGTCTCATTGCCTTGAGGTGATTCCAACAATACAGCCACTACTATAACGGAAAGAAGGGCATGAGTTCAAATGTTTTTCATAGGCGATTCGGGTTGCGCTTCGCAGAGGAACCGGTATAATGAATCCCCATTCTTGATTTGAGCTCTTCCATCCAGGAAAGGAACCCCCGAATAAACGTCATCCTCATAATGGTAGATTCCCTCAACCGCACCTATCTCAGCCCCTACGGCGCGGACATCAAGACGCCGAATTTCGAGCGCCTCGCCAAACGGTGCGTCACGATGGACCGGCACTGGACCGGCTCCATGCCCACCATGCCCTGCCGCCGCGAGGTGCACGCCGGCATCCACGAATACCTCTGGCGCGGCTGGGGACCGCTCGAGCCCTTCGACATCACCCTCGCGCAATTGTGCCGCGAGAAGGGCCAGGTGGCCATGCTCCTCACCGACTGCTACCACTACTTCCAGGAGGGTTCGGGCAACTACCACATGGACTTCACCGGCTGGGAGTTTTTCCGCGGACACGAGACCGACAACTGGATCACCGACCCCATTGAGCCGCCGCGCATCTACCGCAAGATGCTCGAAGAGAAGGGCGAAAAGGGCGCGGCCTACATGCGCAACACGGCCCGCTTCCGCGACGAGCGCGACTTCTTCAGCCCCCGCCTCCTGCGTCGCGCCGCCGAGTGGCTCGATGAGAACCACACGCACCAGGACTTCTTTCTCATGATTGACAGCTTCGACGTGCACGAGCCGTTCCACGTCCCGCCGCCGTACGACATCATGTACGACCCCGACTTCACCGGCGAGTGGCCGATCTGGAACAAGTACGCCCCCGCCGACGCCTTCGCCCCAGCGGAGTTGAGGCACATCCGGGCCCAGTACATGGGTAAGGTCACCATGTTCGACAAGTGGCTCGGCGGCGTGCTCGACCGGATTGACCGGTATGGCCTATGGGAGAATACGCTGGTCATGTTGACATCCGACCACGGCCACCACCTCGGCGAGCACGGGTGGGTGGGGAAGAACAAGGCCCCGTTCTTCTCGCACCTGACGAACATCCCGCTTTTTGTCTCCCTCCCGGGAATGAAGCCGAAGCTCGGCAGCCGATTGCGGATGCTGACGAGCCAGATTGACACGTATCCGACGATCGCGGAGGCGCTGGGACTGACGATCCCGCAGGGGTACACCATTCATGGATATTCCATGCTCCCGGCCCTGCGGGGGAAGGCGAAGAAGATCCGCGACATCGCCCACACGGGCTACTTCGGCATGCCGGTGGTCGTCAGCGACGGGCGCTACGCCCTGCACAAGATGCCCGCCCGGCCCGACAACGCGCCGCTCTGCTCCTACGGCATCAACATCGAGGCATTTCACAAACGATCGGCGAACCCTTACCGCAACGCAGAGACGGGGCGTTTCCTCCCCTACACCGATGCGATCGTGTTCAAAAACACGCTCCGCGCACCCGATGCGTTTGCGGTCCCACCGAAGGGGAAGGACGGCAAACCACAGCCCGACCTGCTCTTCGACCTGACGGTGGGCGACGACATCTCGCAGGACATATACAAGGACAACCCCAACATTGTGGCGCAGTTGACGAGGAAGCTCATCGAGGAGTTCCATCGCCTCAAGGCCCCAACGGAGCAGTTCATGCGACTGGGACTGGATCAATGACAGAAGATAAGGATACAGCCAAGGCCCTGCCCATCGGGGTTCTTCTGCTCGGGATCGTCCTGTTGGGGACGGCCCTCCGCACGATCCTGATGGTGGGCCGCGGTCAGGTGCTCGAGTTCGACGAGAACTTCTATCTGATTCTCGCGCGGAACCTGTTTTCGGGTGTGGGGTATGTCCTGGACCTGTATCCCGACATCAAGTACTCGCCTTTGTTCCCTCTCGCCGCAGGGACGCTAAGCCTTCTCGTCGGCGACCTCATCTGGGCCGGGCGAATCGTCTCCATCCTGGCCGGCGCGCTGACCTGCATCCCGTTCTACCTGCTCCTCAAGCGATTGGACCGGGCGAACGTCGCATTGATCGGCTCGCTCTTTCTGGCCGTGTTCCCGCCGATGCAGGACTTCGTCATGCACAGCGCGCGGTCGCGGGACATCCTCCACACCGGCGCCGAGCCGCCGGCCCTGTTCCTGATGATGTGGGGCGTCCTGTTTATCGTGTGGAGCGCAAAGGGCGGGCGCAAGCTCCTGGCGCTGGGCGCCGGAGCGGCGTTTGGTCTCGCCTACCTGGCTCGGCCCGAGTGCCTGCTGTATTCGCCGATGTATGCCGCGGCGATCGTGGCCCTGGCGATGGTCGCCGATCGCGCTTCGCTGCGGCATCGAATCGTCTGCGCCCTCTTGTGTATCGCAGGCACAGCGGTTGTGGCGTCTCCCTATGTGCTCTACCTGCACAAGCACACGGGGCGGTGGACGGTGAGCGGGAAGGTGCTGATCCCGAAGGCCCGGATCACCGGCGTGGACGACGTCTTCGACCGGAACGATTGGACCGAGCTGCAGGAAGACGCCTTCGCCCTAAGCCCCGACAACAAACACCTCGAAAGCACCCACTGGGGCGTGAGCGATTACCATCGAGAGAAGTACGCCGAGGAGGGGGGCGCGGGGTGGGGGCTGGGCGCGGCGCGCGTGGCCGCGAATGTTCGACGGTGCTTCAGCTCGGTCTTCTGGAACCTGTGCCCGGTCTATCTCTGGCCGTTTCTCGTCGGGGGATTCGTCCTGGCCGTCATCCGGTGTTTCACGAGCAGGGCGGCTCTCGAAAACGAGATCCTCTTGCTGGTCCTTGCCGGGCCGGGCGCGGCGCTTGCGCTCGGATATCGAATCCTGCCGCGGTACCTCCTCCCCGTCTGCTTTCTGGTGATCTACTACAGCGCCGCGGCGGCTGTGTGGCTGGCCCGGCGCGCGGCCGAGTACGGCGACGTGGCGCAGCGGGCGCCGGCCGGGGCGCTGGCAATTGTAATGGGTGTTCACGCCCTGTGGCCTGCGATATACGCCAACGAGGCGGCCCAAGGCTGGCTCGCGTTTGCGGCAGAGCGCGGTCTGGCGGCGGAGGTCATATCCCAGCACACCGAGAAGGACTTAACGATCATGAGCTTCCATCCCCAGGCCGTCTTTCGATCCGGCCGGCGCTGGAGGACCATGCCGCTTGCGGAGGCGAAACGGGTCTTCGAGTACGCCTGCAACACGAAGGCCGACGCCCTCATCTTCGGGCAGGACCAACCGCCGGAATACGACTACCCGTTCCACAGGCAGGAGCGGTTTCGGTGGGTGTTGTTTGATATGCGGCCATTGCTCCAGGCCGGCGTCCCCCTCGACAAAGGCATTTTTCAGCCGGAGAAACGCATCACCAACCGAACCCCCAAGGGCGATGTTCGGTTCATGCTCATTGTAAAGGCCATCCCCGCGTCGTCGGCGCTGCAGGCCCCGAAACCTGAGCGTTAGTCCCTCGGTCGGGCGACGCAGAAGATGTAATGATGGTAGGTGGCGTAGATTTCCCTATGCTCGATGTGGAAGCGGCGGGAAAGAGCGGCGCACAGCGCCTGCCAGGGGCGGGGATGGGCGCCCCGGTCATATCGCCAGAGCAGGAGGCTGACGAGGGAGCTCGGCCAGGGAATTATGTCGCTGAGAATCACCCGGTCTCTGACGACCCGGCTGAGCTCGTCTATGAGCTGCCCCACCTGTTTGTCCGAGAGATGGTGGCACATGTTCACACACAGCGCCATATCCACGCTCTTGTCCCTCAGACAAATCTGTGTTGCGTCTCCCAACATTGCCAGTGATTCGACGCCCTGAGGGCCAAATCCCTCCAACTTCTGCGGGTCGTTGTCGAACCAGAGGTAGCAAGCCGTCTTCGGCAGCAGAGACGCGACAAGCCCCGTTCCGGCCCCGACGTCGAGGATTGTTTGACCGTCGCTTCCCGCGAGGATCGGGCGCAGGCGGCAAAGGAGCTGCCGAACGCCGCAAAAGATGCGCATCCTGTTGTATATCCACGGGTGGGCGACGATGCGGTGAAGCAGCGCCCTAAGCAAGCCTCGCCTCCTTGACGGCGGCCACGACTGCGGCCTGGTCCTCCTTCGTCAGGTCGTTGTAGAACGGCAGGCGCACGAGGCGATAACTCACGTCCTCCGCCACGGGGCAGTCTCCCGGCGTGCCCCCGAACTGCCGGCCCATGTCCGAGAGATGGAGGGGGAGGAAGTGGAAGGCGCAGCCGATGCCCTGTCCTTTGAGATGAGCGATCAGGGCCTCCTGCGCATCGGGCGAGGGGAGGAGGATGTAGAAAAGGTGATAGGGCTGCTCGCAGTAAGGCGGGACGACGGGAAGTTGGACGCCTTTGTCCTCGGCCCAGTCCTTCAGATTTTTGTAATAGGTATCCCACACGCGCCTGCGCTTCGCCTGGATCTCTTCTCGGCCTTCGAGTTGGGCATAGAGGAACGCCGCGAGGATGTCGGAGAGAAGGTAGCTGGATCCGATGTCCACCCAGGTGTATTTGTCCACCTCGCCGCGGAAGAAACTGCTGCGGTTGGTGCCTTTCTCGCGGATGATCTCGGCGCGATGGACGTAACGCAGGTCGTTGATCAGCAGCGCCCCGCCCTCGCCGCAGGTGAAGTTCTTCGTTTCGTGAAAGCTCTGCGCGGCGAGTTGGCCGAACGTCCCCAGGTACTTGCCCTTATACTTGCCGAACAGACCGTGTGCGCTGTCCTCGACGACGGGGATGCCGCGCCGGTTCGCAATGCCCAGGATCGCATCCATCTCGCTCGCCACGCCGGCGTAGTGGACGGGGACGATAGCCTTTGTGCGCGGGGTGATGAGCGCCTCTAACTTCGACTCGTCGAGGTTCAGCGTGTCGGGCCGGATGTCGCTGAAGACCGGACGCGCCCCGCGGAGAACGAAGGCGGTTGCCGTCGTCACGAAGGTGAACGACGGGACGATCACCTCGTCGCCGGGCTGGATGTCCAAGAGGAGCGCGGCCATCTCGAGGGCGTGGGTGCAGGAGGTGGTGAGGAGCACCTTCGGCACGCCCAGCTCGCGCTCGAAGAGTTCGGTGCACTTTTTCGTAAAGAGTCCGTCACCCGAGATGTTGCCCGTGGCGATGGACTGGGCGATATATTCCTGCTCGTTCCCCACAAAGCACGCTCGGTTGAAGGGAATCTTATGCTTCGCCATTATCCCCGCCACCACTTTCCCAGGTCCACGCCGAGTCTCTTCGCCAGGCGCTCGTTCGGCCCGGCGAAGTAATTGACGAGATATCCCCTCAACTGCGGGGAGAGGGTCGAGTCGCCCTTTTCGCCCTCGTTGATCACCTTTCCGAGCGAGGGAGGCACGAAATCCTCGGCGACGCCGAGGAAGGAATATATGTCAGATATGTCGGACCTGTCTGTCACAAGCCCCTCAAAGATGATGGCCTTCATGCGGTCCGGCGGTATGTGCCTTTCATACATCTCGATGTATTCGATGTAGCGCCCCCGCTGCAGATAGGCAAAGGGCGACACGGATGTGCGCTCGTGGTCGTACTGCTCCCGGCGCTCATCCTCCTTCTCAAACGCCTCGGCCATGGGGAGCGTCTCGAGGCCGTTCTGGACGCTGAACCAGTAGTTAGAGACGGCCCGCTCGATGGGGTCGCGCAGGAGGAAGATGATCTTCGCATCGGGGAAGGCTGCGGCGATTCGCTCCGCCGCTTTCTCCGATTCCATGTAGCTCGTGCTCTTCTCGCCGCGCACCCGGGCCCCGGGCTTGCCTTTGAAAAAATGGGCCTTGTAGAAGCCCACCCCGCGCTCGAACAGTTCGTCCATGAGGAAGAATTTCGGTTCAGGTCGGACGGGCAGGGCCATCTCGATCTCGGGATGCTCCGCCAGGAGCTGGTAGAGGTAGGTGGTGCCGGCGCGCTGCGCCCCGACGATGAAGAAGTGCTCAGTCTCCGCGCTCAATGGTCTCCTTCACGTGATACACGTCCGCGGCGCTGGTCTGGTTCAACAGGCGGACGGTGTACTCGCCAAGCATACTCAGGATCAGGATTGTCACGGCGTTGAAGAACGACAGGAGAACAATCAGCGACGTCCAGCCCGGCACGCTTCGCTCGACGATCAGCCCCCGGGCGAAGTAAAAAAGCGCGAGGAGGAAACTGATCGCCGCAACGATGAACGCCATCGTGCTCACCACGCGGAGCGGGACCGCCGAGTAGTTGAACAGTATCCGCATCACCAGCTCGGTGATCTTGAAGACGTTGTAATTGCTCTTCCCCACCTCGCGATCTCGATGATCCACCATGACGTTCGCCCGGTTCGCCGAGAACATGAGCGCCAGGCCCGTGATGTAGGGGTAACTCGTGCGATACGAGCAGATGCGGTCCACCACATCGCGACGGATCAGCCGAAAACTGGACATGTTCAGGTCCTTCGGCTGGTGAAAGATTCTCCGATTGACCGCCCCGATGACGATGCTCCCCCACCGCCGATAGAGGGCGTGCTTCTTCTGCTGGAACTTGCCGACGACCAGGTCGCAGCCCTCCTTCGCCTTCTCGATGAGGCGGATCATCTCCTCCGGCGGGTTCTGCATGTCGTCGTCGAGGGTGATCACGTAGTCGCCCGCGCTCTTGCGCAGCCCGCACAGCACCGCCGTGTGCTGGCCGTAGTTGTGCAGCAGATTCATGGCGATAAGGCGCGGATTGCCCCGGGCCTTGTCGCGGACGACCTCCCAACTCCCGTCGCGGCTGCCGTCGTTGACCAGGATGATCTCGTAGTCGAAACCGTGCTTCTCGAAGAAGGCGCACGCCCGGTCAATCGTCGTCCCGACAATCCCCTCGCTGTTGTAAACGGGTATGACAACGCTGTACTTGGTTCGTTTCACTTGCTCGATCATCCCATTGATCATCCGATTTAGTGCAGACAGAGTCAAGCCGAAACTGCCACGCCTATTCCTTCGGTTTTGTGAAACGATAGTGCGGGCGGTGGTAGGGGTCCGACTCCGCCTGCTGCCGCGCCCACGCCTCCCGCCCCATGGCGAGGACCTCCTCCATCCAGCTCCGGTTCTCGGCCGTAAGCGCCAGCCGGCCGACCATCTCCTCGATCACGTCGTTGATCTCCATGCCGGCGCACTTCTTGAGCATCCCGGCAAGGCGGCGTTTCGCAATGTCCCGCCAGGTGCGACGGACAATCTCCTCGTCCTTCAGCATCGTATCCAGCTCGTCGAGGTAGCGAAGCATTTCCTTGCGTGCATCTCCGTCGAGAGGCGTCGGCCGCTCCTCGGGCGGCGGGGGAATCTCAAACGGCACTCGCTCGAAGGACCGCACGCCGTCCTTCCCCACCTCCGCCAGCAGCAGGAACGAATGCGCCGTGTGAGGGCCGTTGTTCTTCATATACTCCGACGTGTGCGCCTGGAAGACGAAGTTGCCGAGGGAGTAGGCGATCAGACAGCCGTGCATGAACTCGATCCCCTGCGGCACGTGGGGATGGTGCTGGAGTATGATCTTCGCCCCGGCCTCCGCGATGGCCCGCGAGTTCCTCATGCGCGGGACCGACGGCGTCGGCATGAACTCCAGGTCGGCATGGATCGAGACGACGAGCACATCCACCTCGCCTTTGTGCTTCCGCACATCCTCGACGACTGCTTCGCGCTCGTAGTAGGCATAGCTCGGGCTCGTGTGGCCGAGGGTGTAGTTGCTGTCCTCCCCGTAGCAGAGGAAGCCGAAGGCGATGCCGCCGCGCTCGATCACCTTCAGCGCCCGCGCCTCTGCCTGGGAGTACCCCACGCCGCCGGTGACAAGCCCGGCATCCTCCAGCGTCTTCTTCGTGTAGTCCATGCCGAGGCGGCCGGCGTCGAGGACATGGTTTGCGGCCAGATTCATGAAGTCAAACTCGGCCCGCCTGATAGCCGCCGCGATTTCTTCAGCCGGCAGGCGCGAGATCAGACCTGCGGGGTCAATCTGATTCTCCGGGAAGTCCGGGGGAATGGCCACCGACTCCATGTTGCCGAAGAGCAGGTCCGCCCGATGCAGATGGGGCAGCATCTTCTCGAAGGGCCAGCCTGCCCCATGCAGGCTCACTTGCTTATCCGTTTCGCCCCGGAAGGCGATGTCGCCCACCGCGCCGAAGGTAATCATGTCGGATGCGCTCATGGACGTGTCACTTCTTCGGCTCGCGATCAAAGAAGGGATTCTTTCCGGTCCCGCTCAGGGGGATGCCGAAGCATACCTTGATGTCATCGCCGAGCAGCCTCAGGTCCATCACCGCCTGCCCAACGGTGTACATGACCCGGTTGTCCACCCGATGGTCCATCGCTACGGAGCAGGCGGACCCGACTGCGATGCCCAGGTCACCGGAGTTGAAAATACACGGGTGGTTTGGGTGCTTTTCCCTTTCCCCGCAGTTGGGGAACCCGCACATGCCGCACTTCTTCAGGCCCATTGACTTGATCTTTGTGCCGAGCAGGATCATCACCGGGGCGCGCAGGATGTTCTCCGCGTCGCGGGCGAAGAAGGCCATGTCATACTCCTTGGCAATTTCCTTCATGCGGTTGGAGATCTTCCTGATCTCGTCGCCCTCCGCCAGCGCCAGCACCAGATTGTCCTCGCCCCGCCCCTTCGGCGCCGTGCGGGCGGCGAGGAGCATCTCTGTCGCCACCTCTCGCAACGCCTCCGCGTTCAATTCTTCTTCTCGCACAATTCCCATCGCATTCCTCCTTTCGCAATTGCGTCAAAGATCCCACGGCCGGTCGGGCAGGTTGAACTGCTCGGCCAGCCATTGATACGCCAGTCGGATGGACTCCTCCGTCGGCTGATGGCCCGTGCCATGGTCGAAGCAGCCGACGGCGTCCTTCTTATTATACAGTTCGTACACCTGCTGCGCCGCCTGGATGTACTGCCAGCTCGCCGGCCGGTCCGCCTGCCCCGCGATCACAAGAAAGGACCGCGGCGCGTGCAGCGCCAGCAGGTGATGATGCGCCAATGGGAAGTCGGGTTTGTGAATCTGTTCGCCCAGATACCACGGCGCATCCCAGTTGGTGAAGTTCCACCCTATACCAAAGTCCGACCCGATGATCGCCGTGCCCCGTTCGTCGAGGCAGCCGGTGTAGAACGCCATCTTGCCGCCGAGGGAATGACCGATGATAAGAATGCGGTCTCGGTCAATGTCCGGTTGCTCCAGGAGCAGGTCCACCGCGCGGCTCGTGTCCCAGATCAGCCGGCCCATCCCCGTCCAGTTGGGATTATCCGCAAGCAACTTCTTTGCCGCCGCCTTCCACCAGGCGAAGCCCTCCTCGGTTCCGGGGTCGGGCACGGTGTTGTAGGGGAACGCCTCCGTGCAGACGACGACGTACCCCTGCTGCACGAGGTGGCGGCCGAACTGCACAAGGGGACGCTCAGTTTGCGGCTCGCCCTTCTCCGCATCGTACCCACACATGAGGTAGGGGTGGTAGAAGGGGATGACCGCACCCGGACGCGGCGAACGGGGCGTCTTGCGCGGGACCATAAGCACGAGAAGCTGGCGGATGTCCGGGGCGACCGGCTGGCGGAAGATTGTACCGATGTAATCCGGCTGCTCGAAGGCGCCGATGATCTCGGCGGTCCGGTCGAAGTCGCCGAAAGACGGCTTGCCGAGGACCTTGTCCCACTGCACGCGGAGGTCATTGCGAACCTTCTCCCAGATATCCATCGTCGGCTCGACGCCCTTGGGGAAGATCGGCCTCAGCTTCTGGTCCTCTCCGAGGTCGCCATAGGCCGGGACACTCAACTTCCGTGAGATAATTCGTTCTCGCGGCATGGATTTCCTTCTCTATAGTTCGAGTATCATACCGTCGTCGGCGATGAAGACCTTGTCGCCGAGAATGGACTCGGCCTTTCGCAGCTCTCGTTCGGGATCGTCGAGGATCGCGCGGCCGTGGTGGATAAAGCCCAGCCGGGCCACATCCTTTTTTGCATCCTTCAGATATCCGCACACGTCCTCTACCTTGTGGTGTCCGGTCTCCATGAGGAACAGATCGCAGCCGTCGAGGAGCGGGTCCAGCTCGCGGACATCCTTCACATCCCCCGAATAGACGATGCTCTTCCCCTCCGCCTCTATGCGGAAGGAAAACGATTGCCACGCGCCGTCCGCCTCGCCAAGATGTTCATTGTGCATTGCAATGACCTTCAGGCCGTCCGCGTCGTAGATCGCCCCATCGGCGTAGTCCGTGGCGTCAATGGTGAAGTTGATCTTAAATGCCCCCTCCGTTTCCTGGAGTATGTCGAGCACCCCAGCCCACGCTGTCAGGTTCGGGATCAAGATCTTGACCGTCTTGCCTGAGATGCGCCTTGCGGGGTCTTTTGTCAGACCGTTCACCTTCCGAATCGTCCAGAGGAGGTTCGGCAGGCCGCCGATGTGGTCCATGTGCGTGTGGGTGATGAAGATGGCCCGCGTAGCGAGGAGGTCAATGCGCATCAGGTGGGCCGTGTAGGAGCAGCACTCCCCCGCGTCGAACCAATAGACCCCGCTCGGCCGTTCGATGGTGAATGACACGTGGTGCCGGCCCGGCATGGGTTCCGTACCGCTGCATGTGCCGAGGCAGGTCAACTTCATCGCCTGGGGCCTCCTTGGGCCAGGATTTGCTGGATTGCGGTGTAGAGCACCGCCGCCGCGCAGTTGGCGACGTTGAGGGAATTCTTCCGCCCGAAGACAGGGAGTTTCGCGATCACGTCGCACTCCTTCAGCGCGTCCTTCTCGACGCCGAGCGCCTCGTTGCCGAGGACAAAGGCGACGGGGAACTGGAGGGCTACATCCCATATATTCTCCGCCCCCTCTACCGTCTCGATGCCCACCATCTGATAGCCCTCCTGCTTCAGCGAGCGCACCGCCTCGATGCTCGTCTCGAAATGCTCGAAGGCGACGACCTTGTCCGTTCCGAGGGCGGTCTTTGCCAGCTTCGGGTGGGGCGGGGTGGCGGTGTAGCCGCAGGTTACGATGCGCTCGACGCCGCACACATCGGCCAGCCGGAACAGGTTCCCCACGTTGAACGCGCTGCGCAGGTTGTCGAGGACGAGGACAATGGGATGCTTCGTCACCGGGCCGTCGGTGTCGCCGATCTGCACTCGGATGTCGTTGCTATTATTCATGATGAGAACGCTATTGCGCAACATGATCCCAACGCGGGCGACGCCCACAACCCAAGGCTAAAATTCACATTGGACACATTTTTTCCCGCGAGAAGCAACATCATCCTGCCGATAGGGATCATATCGTTTTGTAGAATCCCTTTCTACGTATACCACCCTTCCTGAAGACAGGAAGGGTGGTATTATGTGTCCAATGTGAATTTTACCCTTGGGTTGTAGGCAAGGTCCGTATCACGCATTCCGGAAGTCAATCACCGTCTCGCGGTAGGCCTCGGGCAGGCCGATGTCGAACCGCCGCCCCTGCACGACGTAGCCCGTGAAGCCATGCTCCTTCCGCAACCGGTCGAGGCAGGAGGTGAGCTGGAACTCGCCGCGCTCGCGGATGTTGTGCGTGATATGATCCTCGAGATAGTCAAACACATCCGCCGTCAGGACGTACTGCCCGAAGATGGTCAGGAACTCGCCGGGGTTCATCCCCTCGACGCGCAGATGGTTCCGGGCGTACTCCAGGTCCGGCTTCTCCGCGAACTCGCTGATGGACAGAACCGACCCCGGCTCGTCCCACGTTCCCGTCATGCATCCGAAGTTGTGAATCTCCTCCTCCGGCGTGATCTTCATGCCGACCACGCTTTGGCCGACGCGGTCATAGACCTCGACCAACTGTCGCGCGCACGATGTCTCCGTATTCGACGCATACAGGTGGTCGCCGAGCAGGAGCAGGAACGGCTCGTCGCCCACCCACTCCTTGGCGCAATAGACGGCGTGGCCGAAGCCTTCCTGCCTGTCCTGGGTGATGAAGGTAATGCGCGCCCCCAGGTCCTCCAAGTGCTGGCAGTAGCGTTGGTCTTCCTGAGACAATTTGTTGAAGACCTCGATAGGCGGCGTGCGAAAGAACTCCTCGAAGAGATGCTTGTCGCCGCTCTGGACGATGATGCAGATTTCCTCGACGCCGGCGCTGAGGGCCTCCTCGGCGATGGCCATGATGACCGGCTTCGCCCGCCCCGCGCGATCAACGATGGGAAAGAGTTCCTTCTTGATCGCCTTGCTCGCGGGAAAGAGGCGCGTGCCGTAGCCCGCCGCCGGGACGACCGCCTTGCGCACCCGCTTGCCTGATTGGATGACCATCTTCAGGCACGGCATGCCGAGGTCGCGCTCGATGATCTCGACAACCTTGCGCTGGGCATCTTCATCCTTCACGATGAACTGCGCCGTGCCGTCGCCTTGCGAGCCGACGCCCTTGCCGCCGAGGATGTGGGTCTGGATCGCCGGATGGTTGAGGACCTTGTGGAGGACGGGGGCCGTCAACTGCGACGGGCACGCCGGCTGGAGGTGTTCGTCGAACTTGGTTTGGGCCTCCCGCATCAACGCCCCCACCGTCTCCGCGTCGCCGCTTTGCAGCGCGGCCACGGCCTCGTGGGCAATTCGTTTGTTGATCGGGCCGAGGTACTCCTGCACCTTGCGCTGCATGTCGCCCTCGGCGAAGGGGTAGCAGTGGTTCAGCTTGCTTAGAATTTCCTTTGTGTCTTTGCCCGCGCACAGGTCCACAATCACGAAGTAAAGGTTCTTCGGCACGTTCAGCTCTTTGACGTCAATCCGCTCGCCGTCGAAGGTCATCATGATCGGCCGGTTGCCGAAGGCGCAGCCCTGGTCCATGCGGCCGCAGCGCGATGGCGTCGTGATCTCGCCGAGATAGGCGTACTCCATCTCGCCCCGGATCGTCATCTTCAGGTCGTAGATTCGGTTAAAGGCCCGCGCCACGAGTACGCAAATGGCGGCGCTCGACGAGAGGCCCTTCTTCACCGGCAGATCGGTGAGGTAGTTGTCAATCTCCAGCCCCCGGACGCGGTAATGGGTGAAGACCTGATAGGCCACGCCGGCGGCGTAGCTGAAAAAGCCGCCCTTCTCGGCCTCGGCGAGCAGGGCCTCGCTGTCCATCGGCAGCTCGAATGGCCCCATGCGCGCGCCGTCGCTCAACGCCGACCGGAGGATGAGCTTCGTCGGGTGCGGCTTCACCTCGGCATGGATGCCCTGGTTTGTGCCGGTGATGATGGTGAAGCCCTTTTCGAGCTTCGCGTTGATGCGGCGGTATCCGCCCGCCCAGTCGCTGTGCTCGCCGAAGAGGCAGATGCGGCCAGGAACGAATATCTTCATTGTTGAGATTCCTCCCGTCCGTGCGCAGACTAAGGGGTCAGGTCTTCAGGGCGTGTTGCCCAGAGACGATCTTCACGGCTTGACAGGCAAGCCGTGCCACCCCGCGTGCACCAGTGAGGTCGAAAGGTGGCACGGGTTGCTCGCAACCCGTGATCTCGATTTCGGCAACACGCCCTGAAGACCTGACCCCTATTATTCCTACATCGCGATAATTTTTCTCATCGTCTCCGCCGTCTTCTTATGATCGTCGGGCGTGCCGCTGCACTCCTGGATGATCGGGCCGTTGTAGCCGATCTCGCGGAGGGTCTTCATCAAGAGCGGCCAGTTCGTGTCGCCCTGGGTGAGGGGGACGAACTTGTAATCCTTGCGCACGAAGTCCTTCACGTGCACCATCTTGATGTAAGGGGCGCAAATCCGCGCCCACTGCTCCCCGAAGCCGATGATCATCATGTTGCCGTTGTCGAAGTAGAACCCGATGTTCTTGCTGTTGACCTTCTTGAGGAAGTCGCGCATCTCCAGGGGGCTGACCAGGAACTTGCCCCAGACGTATTCCACGTCGAAATTCACGCCGATCTTCTCGACGTCCTTTTTCATCGCCTTGAGCGCCTTGAGCGCCGTCTCGTAGGCTACGTCGTAGGGCAGCTTTTCCGTCACTGCGCCGAGGACGATCAGGACGTCGCCTACCCCCATCTTGGCGGCGGTTTCGAGGACCTGGAGCGTCTTCTGCCTTGCCTCCTTGTTGGCCGCGGGATCGGGGTTAATCAGCGATCCAGCGCGGCCGCCGGAGCAGAGCGACGAGATCTCGACGCCCAGTCCGTCGGCCATCGCCTTCCATTCCTTGAGCTGCGAGTCGGTCGTGTTGACGTTCAGCTCCGCGTCGTCGGCGATGACCAGCTCGATCGCCTCATATCCCGCCTCTTTGCAGAACTCCAGGCTGTCCTTGATGCTCATGCGCTTGCCGTCCTTGCTCAGCACCAACTGCGTAACACCGATCTTCATGCGATTTACTCCTCCGAAAAGTTATGTCTACCAGAAACCAAAGAATCCAAACGCGGACAATGCCCGCAACCCCGCCAACGGGGGGGACAATTCCGCGTCATTTTGCCCGCTTTCTTTCTGTTTGTCAACGAGAATTGCTTGACGCGCCCGCCCATTCATGTTATATACTGGCGCATTGCGCTATAGAACAAAAATGGAGGCGACAGGGAGAGAGCCATGGCCAAAGACATGCTGGTGGAAGTTTATAAGGGAACGCCGCCGGATGTGTGTGTGTGCGACCAGGCGCTGCGCATCATGCCCAATGGAGACTGGGTTATCATTTTCATGACTGGAGGGGAAACTGAACCCCGAAAGGAAAACCATATCGCCCTCTGCCGCTCGACCGACAAGGGCAAGACATGGACGCCGAAACAAACGGTCCTGAAATTTTCCGATAAGGCGTGCACCCTGTCCGAGGCCTACGTCCACGAGGACCGCGTGGTCGTCATGGTGAATGTCCATGACGGCAACTTCGGCAACTGGGAGAATTTCACCATCACCAGCCGGGACAGCGGCAAGACGTGGGACGCCCCCACGCCCTTCGAGCCGATGCCCAAACGCGCCTTTCTCCGGAATCTCTACGTCAGCACGTGGGGCGCGTGGTATCTTCCGTATCAGACCTACCTCAGCGAGGCGGTGGCTGACCCGGCGGTTTCGCCCCTCAAGGACGGCTCGCACAAGTCGGCCTACAACGGCGTCCTCATCAGCGAGGACCAGGGGCAGACGTGGGCGGCGTCGGCGCCGACAGGGCCTATCTCGGGATGGGCGGAGAACAATGTCGTCGAGCTGAGCGACGGGACCATGGTCATGCTGATCCGCGCCGACGGGACCGGCAACCTCATGCGCAGCGTCTCGACCGACAAGGGCATGACGTGGTCGGAGCCTCTGGGCGTGGAGATTCCCAACCCCAGTTCAAAGTTCCGCATGCACCGACTGGCGAACGGACGCATTGTCATCGTCCATAATCCGAACGTCCTCCACGGCGTGCGCAATCCGCTGGCCGTGTGGATGTCCGACGATGACATGAAACAGTATCGCTTCAAGCGGGTCGTCTGCGACATGAAGGGCCAGCTTCAGTATCCCGACGGCTTTGTGGACGAGCAGACCGGCTACGTCCATGTCGCCTTCGACCACAATCGCAATCGCCTGATGTATCTCAGCACCACGCTGCCCGATGTGATGAGGCTGAAGCTCAAATGAATTTCATCGGAATCTGCCTCGACACCTTCCGCGCCGACATCATCGGGAAGGGCAAGAAGCTGAGCTTCGTCGAGACGCCGAACCTGGACGCCTTCGCCAGGGAGGGCGTCGCCTTCGACCGCGCCTTCGGTGAGGGCCAGCCGACGCTCCAGATTCGGCGGGCCTTTTTTACCGGATGCCGCTCCTTCCCGTGGCGCTACAACTTCGACCGCCGCGGCCACTACCACCACGCCGCCGGCTGGCACAAAATCCCCCCGCACCAGGACACCCTCGCCGAAATCCTCCTGGCGCGCGGATACAATACCGGCCTGGTGGCCGATGTCTATCACATGTTCAAGCCGACCATGAACTACTCGCGCGGCTTCGTCAGCTACGAGTTCATCCGAGGCCAGGAGAGCGACAACTGGAAGCCCGGCAGCCCGAGGCTCATCGAGAAACAGATAAAGCGCCACGTCAAGGAGCCGATCAACTGGAAGAAGCACTCGACGCTGGTCCAGTATCTCCTCAACAACAAAGATCGCAAAAGCGAAGAAGACTATTTCGTCGCCCGCGTCATGCGGACGGCCGCGGACCGGCTGGAGGCAATGAAGGACACCAAGCCCTTCTTCCTTTGGGTCGAGGCCTTCGATCCGCACGAGCCCTGGGACCCGCCGGCGAAATACGCCGACAAGTACTGCCCCAACTACACCGGACGCGACTACATTATGCCCGGGGCGGCCTGGGAGAACGAGCCGGCTACGCTGAAAGAGATTGAGCGCATCAGGGCCCTCTACTACGGCGAGGTCACGTTCGTGGACAAGTGGGTCGGCTATTTCTTGAAGAAAATTGACGACCTCGGCCTCCGCGACGACACCATCGTCATGGTCCTCTCCGATCACGGCACGCAGGTCTATGACGACGGCGGCTTCGGCAAGGGCGGCGAAAACCTGCGATCCTATAACACCGGCATCGTCTGGCACGTGCGCCACCCCGACGGCCCGACGGACCGTCATGTCTCCGGCTTCGTCCAGAGCCACGACGTGATGCCGACGATCCTGCACCTCCTCGACGTCCCCTGCGACGTCGAAGGGCAGAACGTCTGGCCCCTCGTGACGGGGGAGACCGACTGCATCCGCGACCATGTGGTCATCGGCTGGGCGGGCTGGGCCAACGGCCCGGCCGTCGGCCATGCCTCCGTCCGCGACGACGAATGGAACTACACCGTAGCCGTCGGCCAGGAGGATAAGGACCCGAAGCTCTACCACCTCCCAGGCGATCCGGAGGAAAAGAAGAACGTCGTCGCCGAGCACCCGGACGTGGTCCGGAAGCAGCGAAGACGGATCGAGACGGTGAACGGCCGGCCCCTGCCCTCGCAGCAGATCGAGGTCTGCGACCACACGCCGTCGCCAATCGCGGAGTACCTCAAGCTCAACGCTCCCACGGAGTGAACCATCGCGGGCGGCTGCCGCGCCGTGCGTCTCCCTTTGCCAGGACCGTACTGCGGCCGACAACCCATAGAGTCAAAGCGGAGGAAGATGTGTCATGCTGCGAAAGGTTTTCCTCATGATCTGCCTGGTTACGCTGGGTATAGGGGAGTCGTCGGGCGACGATTTCCATGTGGGGGTCAAGGACCAGCCGTTTGCGACGCTCCATGCCGCCGTCGCTGCCGCCCGGAAGGTGGGAGCGGACAAGCCCCGCCGCATCCTGGTCCATGCCGGGACGCACTTCCTGCCGGAACCTGTGAAACTCGACGCCCGTGATTCCGGTCTCACGATCGAGGCGGCTGGCGATGGGGAGGTCGTCCTCTGCGGCGGCAAACGCGTCACCGGCTGGGAAAAAGACGGCGAGACGCGCTGGTCGGCGAGGGTCCCCGATGCAGTCGGCCGGAAGTGGGATTTCCGCATGCTCGTCGTCAATGGGCGCTTCTGCAAGCGGGCGCGCTATCCGAAGGACGGCTTTCTGGAGCATCTTACGGAGTTCAAGGTCCCGTGGATGAGCACGACGGGCGGCGGCTGGAAGCGCAAGCCGACGCAAGAGGATCTCACCACCATGCAATGCAAACCGGGCGATCTCGGCCCGTGGCTCGATGTCAACAGCGCCGAGCTGACCGTCTACCACAAGTGGGACGAATCCGTCGTCGGCCTGGCGGGGATGGATGAGCAGAACCACGTCCTCAGGTTCTCGAACACCACGGGCCATCCGCCGGGCGCGTTTGGCGTGAAAAAGTATGTCATCTGGAACACCCGCGAGGGCATGACCGAGCCGGGACAGTGGTATCTGGATCGGACGAACGGCAAGGTCGTTTATTGGCCGATGCCGAACGAAGACATGACCACGGCAGACGTCCTTGCCCCCACCATCGAGACCATCATCAGCATTGCGGGCAGCGAAAAAGACCTCGCCAGGGGGATCGTCATTCGCGGGCTGACGTTGGCGATCACCAACACGCCGTTGAGGGCCGGGGGGTTCGGAGCAGGCAGCTTCGCCGGCGCGGTAACGATGGTCCATGCCGAGGGCTGTCGGTTGACCGACCTGAAGGTTGTCAACGTCGGCGGGCAGGCCGTCAAAAGCTGGAAGTCCAACGGGCTTCGTGTGGAGAATTGCGACATTCATCACATCGGCGCGGGTGGAATACGGCTTGGCGGCGACGACAATGTGATTGCAAACAACGCCGTACATCATATCGGTCTGACTTATCCGAGCGGCATAGCCGTCTCCTGCGGGGGATGCCGCAACCGGATCGCTAACAACACGGTGCACGACGCGCCCTATTCCGCCATCACGTGCAGCAAGGACGACAACGTGATCGAGGGCAATCGCGTCCATCACTGCATGCAGGAGTTGTTGGACGGCGCGGCGATCTACATCACTTTCTGCAAGAACGTTGTTGTGCGCGGGAACTTCGTAAGCGACATCGCCGATCCCACCGGGAGCCAGCGCCCCGCCTACTATCTTGACGAGCAGGCCGAGGGATGCCTGGTCGAGGGGAACCTGGCTCTCGACGTGCCGGTCCTGTTGAACAACCACATGGCAAGGAACAACACGATCCGAAACAACGTATTCATCGCCGAGGGCGATGGGGAGGTGACGTTCTACAACTCATCGGACTACCATTTGGAGAGAAATGTCATCTATGCGAAGGGCAAACTCCTCTTCCTGAAGCACAACGCCATTGTGACCATGCCGAACAACGTATTCTTCAGCGGCGCAGGCGCCGTCGAGGGCGAGAAAATGGAGAGATACAAACCGCTCGGCAGAGAGCCAATCGCGCCGCGCGAGGGGACAGTGATCGCCGACCCGATGTTCGACAGGATTGAGGACGGGATCGTCACCTTCAAGCCCGACTCGCCCGCTCTGAGACTGGGCATCAAGCCGCTCGACGTGAGCAAGGCAGGGAGGAAAAAAGAATGACGCGAGTTGACCGGCGAGAATTTCTGGGAACGCTGGGCGCGATGGGGCTATCGGCATTCCTCGGATCGAGAAGCGTCCTCGCCCAGGCCGCGGAGAAGAGGCTGAACTTCCTCTTCATCCTCATTGACGATCTCGGCTGGCGAGATGTAACTTGTTACGACAGTGAGTTTTACGAGACGCCGAACATTGACAAGCTGGCGGCGAGCGGGATGCGCTTCACCGACGCTTATGCCGCCTGCCCCGTCTGCTCGCCGACGCGGGCAAGCATCCTCGCGGGCAAGTACCCGGCCACGCTGAACCTGACGGATTGGATCCCCGGCCACCCCAAGCCCTGGGCCAGGCTCAAGCCGCCGAACTTCAACCAGGAGTTACCCCTCGATGAGGTCACGATCGCCGAGGCGCTGAAGCCCGCGGGATACGTTTCCGCCGCCATCGGCAAGTGGCATCTCGGCAAGGAGGAATTCTACCCCGAGAAGCAGGGCTTCGATCTCAACGTCGGCGGCACGCACAAAGGAGCGACTTCCAGCTACTTCTCGCCCTACAAGATCGAGACGCTCCCCGACGGCCCCGAGGGCGAGCACCTGCCCCACCGCCTGGCCGACGAGGCGTGCAAGTTCATCACGACGAACAAGGAGAAGCCCTTCTTCCTCTACCTGTCCTACTACAGCGTCCACACGCCGCTGCAGTCAACGGACGCGCTCATCGAGAAATACACCAAGAAGGCCGAGGCCGGCCCCGACAAGGCCCAGGGCAATCCCAAGTACGCCGGCATGGTCCAGAGCATGGACGAGTCGGTAGGCAAGGTGCTGGCGAAACTCAATAAACTCGGCATCGCCGACCGGACGGTCGTCTTCTTCATGAGCGACAACGGCGGCTTGGCCGGAGTGACGAACAATGCGCCGCTCCGCGCGGGGAAAGGAACGCCCTACGAGGGCGGCGTCCGCGAGCCGATGATCATCCGGTGGCCGGGGGTAGTCAAGCCGGGCAGCGTGTGCAGCGTTCCCGTAACGAGCGTGGACTTCTACCCGACGATCCTGGAGATGGCCAGCGTGAAGGGCGACCCGAAGCACGAACTCGAAGGTGTCAGTCTGGTTCCGCTCCTGAAGCAGACGGGCGGCATCGAGCGCGAGGCGATCTACTGGCACTATCCGCACTACCATCGGACGACGCCGTGCGGGGCCGTCCGCAAGGGCGACTGGAAACTGATCGAGTTCTACGAGGACGGCAAGCTGGAGCTCTACAACCTGAAGGACGACATCAGCGAGGCGACCGACCTTTCCGCGAAGATGCCGGAAAAGACGTCCGAGTTGCACGGTCTGCTCAAGGCCTGGCGCGAGAAGGTCAACGCGCAGATGCCGACCCCGAACCCCGATTACGATCCTGCGAGAGCGGACGAGCGGCCCCAGCAGCAGAAGAAGAGGGGAAAGGTCAAAGCCCAAATCGGAAAATAATGAATAAACCCGTTCGTCTTTTTTCCTGCGCTACACATCGCCATATAAAATATGCGCCCCTTGCGTCCGGGCAAGAGCGGTCCGTCCCAATCACTGCCGCCGGTCGAGCGGCGCGAACTCGCGCCCATACTTGCCGATGTACTTCGACGTGGGCCGGATGAGCCGGTTGTCGTGGTACTGCTCCAGTATGTGGGCGATCCACCCCGAGGTGCGGCTGGCGGCGAAGACGGCAGTGAAGAACTCCTTGGGGATTCCCATCGCGTGTTGGACGGTTGCCGAGTAGAAGTCCACATTCGGATAGATGCCCTTCGCCTCCTTGACCACCTGCTCGATGCGATGGGAGATCTGATACAGGTGCTCGTGGCCGGCCTTCTTGCAGAGCGATTCGGACACCCGCCGCAGGTGCGTCGCCCGCGGGTCCTCGGTTTTATACACACGATGGCCGAAGCCCATGATGCGGTGGCCCACGTCCAACATGCCCTGGATATAGTCCTGCACCATATCCACGCCGTCAATGCGGACGAGCATCTCCATCACTTTCTGGTTCGCCCCGCCGTGCAGGTGGCCCTTAAGCGTGCCGATGGCGGCGGTGAGGGCGGAGTGCATATCGGTTTCGGTGCTTGCGGCGACGCGGGCGGCGAAGGTGGAGGCGTTGAGTCCATGGTCGGCGTGGAGGACCATGAGCAGGTCCATCGCCTTGGCCTCCTCCTCGTCGGGGACGGTGCCGCGGAGCATATAGAGAAAGTTTGCCGCCACGCCGAGGCCGGGATCGGGCGAGAGGACTGGCTTGCGCGTGTGAATGCGATGCAGGTCGGCCACAATAGTCGGGATGGCCGCCACGAGGCGAACGGCCTTGCGCGCGTTGGCGGCGTCGCAGTTGTCCTGCGCATCGGGATCGAACATGCCGAGCATGGATACCGCCGTTCGCAGGACGGACATCGGGTGGCTGCTCGGGGGCGTGAGCTCGATGGCGCTGATCACCTGCGACGGCAGACGCATCTCTGCCACCAGCCTCGACTTGAACTCCCAGTATTCGTTCCTGTTCGGCAGGCGGTCGTGCCACAGCAAATAGACGACCTCCTCGTACGAGACCTTGCCGGCCAGGTCGTGGATGTTGTACCCCGAGTAGAAGAGCTCTCCGTTGACGCCGTCCACGTAGCTCACGCGCGTCTCGGCGGCGCAGACGCCCTCCAACCCTCGGACAACGACTTTTTGCTCCGCGTTGCTCATAGATTCTCCTGACGGACTGAACCCAAAATCATATGATGACATGCAGAAGGGGGGTTTGTCAAGAATCCGCTCATCGGGGATTCCTCGCGCAACATCTGCTTGATTCGGAGTCAGGGTACGGGTATAATTCGCCCGCTTTGAGATGATCGTGGGGATGGAATCGCCGGGACAATCCGATTTTCCGTGGGAAGAGGAGAAACCATGAGCCTGAGTCTGCGGATTCGCTTGAGCGCGATGATGTTCCTTCAGTACGCGATCTGGGGGGCGTGGGCGCCGGTGCTGGCGGCGCATCTTAAAGGATTGGGATTTACCGGCTGCCAGATTGGGTGGGTCTATGGGGTGCTATGGCTGTCCTGTATCGTCGCGCCATTCGTCGGCGGGCAGATCGCGGACCGCTGGTTCCCGACCCAGTGGTTTCTGGCCGTCGTGCACCTGGCGGGCGGATTCTTTCTACTCTACGCGGCCAAGCAAACCGGTTTCCGCGGCATGGTGACCATCATGGCGCTTTACTCGCTCTTGTACGCGCCGACTCTGGCCCTGACCAACTCGCTGGCCTTTCACCACCTGAAGGATGCGGAGAAGCAGTTCGGCATCATTCGGGTCTTCGGTACGATCGGTTGGATCGTCGCGGGCTTTGCGCTTACTTTTTGGCGGACGCAGGCCACGAAGGATGGAGGCGCCGCGGTATCCGGTGACACGCTGCTGTTAGCCGGCTGGTGCTCCATAGCGATGGGCATCTTTTGCTGTTTCCTACCCCACACGCCGCCGAAGAAACAGGCGGAGAACCCCTGGGCATTTATGGAAGCCCTCCAGCTTCTGAAAGACAAGAACTTCGCCGTCTTCATGGGCATCGCCTTCGTCGTGACGACCGAGCTTCAGTTCTACTATATCCCCACGGCGGAATTCCTCGAAAAGGGGGTGGGCATCCTGCAGAAGAATGTGCCGGCGGTCATGACGACGGCGCAGATCGCCGAGATCATAGCAATGGCGCTGTTCCTGCCGCTGCTTCTGCCGCGGATCGGGATGCGCAAGGCCCTGGCCATCGGCGTGATTGCCTGGCCGCTCCGGTATGTTGTGTTTGCACTCTACAAGAACGTTCCCTATGAAGTGGTCGTCGGCTCGCTGACGCTGCACGGGATTGGCTACACGTTCTTCTTCGTGGTATCACAAATTTACGTGAACAAAGTAGCCCCGCCCGACATTCGCGCCTCCGCCCAGGCGCTTTTGACGCTAATCACACTTGGCGTCGGAAGTTTCATCGGGACGCAGTTCACCGGCGTGATCCTCGATGTGTTCAGCACACCGGAGGGCCGCCACTGGCCCACCATCTTCCTGATCCCCTGCGCCCTCACCGTTGCGTGCGCCGTCGCGTTCCTCATTTGGTTCAGAGAACCCCAATCCGAGGCGCCGTCGGAGAATGCGCCTGCCGAATCGGAAAAGAGTGAATAACGCATCGGCGAATGCGCCATTCCTGCCGGATTATGGCTTGCTCTCGTACTCCCGCGGCGGCGGGGGTACCAACGCCGGATCGCAGAGCGGGCCGTAGGCCTCCGGCCTCCGCTCGCAGAGCATCTCCTCGATGAAGATGTCCTCTCGGTCATACGTGAAGCCGTGGGCCACGCGCTTGATGTCGAGATCAACCTCCGCCATGACGATGCCGGGGACCCGGTGCGGCATCTGCGCGATGTACTCGCCCATGGGACTGACGATCCCCGTGCACCCCGCCACGCCCGACATCCAATTCATCGGCTTGGCCGGGTTCTGCCCGGAGCTAAGGAAGACGACGTAGGCGCAACTGTCAATGGCCCGGCATCGGATCATGCAGTTGGAGAGATCGCGCCCCCAGCCGCTCCAGTTCGACGGCCACACGATGATCTCCGCTCGGCGCACGGCGAGCACGCGGGCCGCCTCGACGAAACTGAAGTCGTGGCAGATGAGACAGCCGATCCGCCCGAAGTCGAGATCGAAGACGGAAAAATCGTCGCCGGGGACGATGCCGCTCAGCTTCTCCTGGCGGGTGAGCTGGACCTTCAGATACATGCCCACGATCTCGCCCTTGCGGTTGATGACCGTCGCCGTGTTCCGCTTCTTGCCGTCGAGCAGGCCCGCGATGCCGAGGACGATGTTCATGTTGAATTCCCTGGCAAGGCGCTTGCCGATCTCGACCTCGGGTCCCGTGAGGAGATCGGGCAGGATTGCCTCCTTCTCCTCCTTGCTCAGGCCGCGGGTGTTGGAGCACTCCCCGACGCCCGTCAGGTCGCAGCCCGTCTCGCCGGCCATGCGGAGATATTTCTCGATATTGTCCAGATTCCACTGATACTTCTCTTGAGCCGCGCCGCCTTCGAGCCAGTTCGGTATCTGAATCGCCGCGATCTTTACGTTTCTTGCCATCGTCATTCTCCCATCCATTAGTAGCGAAAGTCGCCAGACTTCCGACTCTCCTGAGACTCGTAAAGCCTTCCCGTCGCAATCTGAACTCTGGCGAGTTCAGCTACGATGCAAAGTCCATCAGTCCCACCCGGCAACGGTCCATCGAACCCCCCCGCGCGGGAAGGCGACGCCCACCAGCCGGTCCACCTGCTCCGGGCCGGCGCCGTAGGTCATGACGAAGGCGTTGTGCACGCGCTTCTCCAGCTCGGTCACCTCCGTCAGCGGTAGGTTGATCCATGTGTTGTTCCGCCGCGAACTCTCGCGCAGGGCGAAGAGAATCTCCAGGTCGCGCCGGGCGTTCAACGCGCCGTAGGCCGGTTCGGTGTTCTCGACGATCGCCTTGTGGAATCCCACCAGCAGCGCCATCCGCGCCACCTCGTCGTTGTCGGCGGCGCGATAGTTCTTGAAGGGATTCTCGAAGACAACGGGCGGGTCGGTATCCACGCGCATGTGATCGAGCACCTTGACGCCTTCGATCTCGGTGTATTCCTCCAGGAAGGGGAACTTCTTGAATTCGTACTGTGAGCCGATGTAGAGCTCGTTGCCGGCGATCTGCCCCTTTGTGCCCTCTAAGTCCCAGCGCGGGCTGGTGCGTCCGCGCGGCGGCCCCTCGAAGAGGCAGACCACGCCGTTTTGGAACTCGATGAACGCCGCGTCCCACACCTCCTCGGTCACGCGGTAGCCCTCATAGCCCATAAAGGGCGGCACGGGAACCTTGCCCGTGTAGCCGAGGACGCGCTTCGCCTCGCTGCGGAGGAGCATCCGCACCGCATTCAGCCCATGATACTCCGCCTTGTGGGTGTAGCAGAGGCGCGTGTGGGTGATCTCCCCGATTAGGCCCGTGTCAATGATCTTGCGCTTGAGCTGCTCCCGCGCCCATAAATAGACCTGCTCGGCGATCTCCAGCTTCACGCCGTGTTCCTGCGCGGTCCGGATCATGAAGTCGGCGGCAGGGAGCGTCGGGGCGATGGGGATTTCGTTGATGACGTGAACACCATGCTTTGCCGCGAGGCCGGTGACCATGGTGTTGCTGTCCGGGGCGGTGGCATTGAGGAGGACGTCGGGCCTGTCCTCCTCCAGCATGGTGCGGAGGTTCGTGTAGGACTTCACGCCCCATCGTTCGGCATTTTCCTTCGCCCGCTCGGGGATTACCTCACAGAGGGCGTAGAAGTCGTAGAGGTCGCTGAACTCGGTCAGTTTCCTCAGCGTGGAGAGCCACGCCTGCCCCCGTCCCCTTCCCGCGCCGACGATTGCGATCCGAAGCCTGTTCATAGCAATCTCCTTAACTGCCTTCTTGACCCTTGGGTCTAAGGATAACAACGTCGCCGCGGTCCGTGGCCGCTTCAATGATCGGTCCCGAGGCGGTCCACTTCTTGCGACCGCGCTCGACGGTCACGTCCTTCGCAATGGTGTTCTCGATCCGCAGCGGACCGCCGACCTCGCTTACTATCCTGACCTCGGCGATAGCGCCGTCTCGTCTCGCCGCGCTCACGAGGAACGCGCCCTCGGTTCGCATATCCGTGTAGGAAAGATCGCGCCAGCGCTCCGGCGCGCCGGGCATGATGCGGATCACGCCCTTCACGCACTGCAGGAGCATCTCCTGCACGGCGGCGACGGCGGCCATCCCCGCCTCGATCTGCATGATCTCCTTGTCGTGCGTGCGCCCCGCGAGGACGGAGAAGCCCTTGACGTGCGCGTCGTGCAGCGTGCCGTTGTTCTCGTTGGTGAAGACCCGCCGCCAGATCTCCAGGAGCAGCTCGGCCATGTCGCCGTTGCGCAAACGCGAATGGATGATCGAGGCCCACGGCACGCACCACCCGCTCCACTCGCCCATGCCCTTCGCGGTCCATGTGCGGATCGAGCGGGCCACGACTCCCTTGCCCGGCTCGCGGTCGCACTCGATCGTGTCGAAGGGATAGATGCCGGCCAGGTGGGAATGGTGGCGGTGGGAGTGGTCCAGCCCCTGCCCCTCCCATAGGGCGATCTGCTCGCCGCCCGGCGGACCCATTGGGCAGTAGCGCGGCAGGCGCTCGGAGATATCGCGCCATCTCGCCTCCGGCTCGATGCCGAGGATCTTCGACGCCTCGATCAGCGCGTCGCAGAGGAAGTGCGCGCAGGCGAGCTGAAACGAGGCGTTCGCGCCCCAGGCGTTCATTGCGCTGCCGCCGTACTCGGGGCTGACGGTCACGGGCAGGACGAGCCGGCCGTCGCGCTTCTCCATCATCTCCTCATAGACGCGCATGGTCCCTCGCATGAAGGGGTAAGCCGTGTCGCGCAGGAAGTCCTCATCCATCGAGTATCGGTAATACAGCCACATGAGCTGCGCGACCCATGCCGTCGAGCCGTGGTCAATCGTGCCGGTCCAGAATCCGCCCATGCAGACGCATCGGTCGTCCACCGCGTGCGGGAGCATGAGGCCGTCGTCAATGCCGAGGAAGGTCCTGGCGTTGTGGCGGAGCTGCGGCGCCCAGGAGATGATCATGTCAAACAGCCGCCGGATGTGCGAGAGGCGGTTGCCCATGAAGGTCGGCCAGTAGCACTCCTGCACGTTGATATTGAAGTGGTAGTCGCTCGACCAGGGGGGCATCTGATGCTCCTCGACCCACGCCCCCTGGAGCGTGGCGGGGACGCCGGCGGGATTGGTCAGGCCGGCGAATTTGTACATGCCGTAATAATAGATGAAGGCCAGGTCTTCCGAGGGCATGTCAATGGACGGCGCATCGGACCAATATGCCTTCCACCACGTTTTGTTACAATTGCGAATTTTCGCAAATCCGTCAATCTCCGCCTGTTCGATCATGCTGCGGGCGTTGTCCTTTGCCTCGGCGTCGGTCTCGCCATACGCCGACACGATGACGAGCGCGTCGCCGGTCTGCCGATAGCCGAGGCACATCGTCGGATCGGCGGGGCGCATCTGCACCCAGCCGGACATGGCCTTGCCGTTGAACTGCTTCGGCGGCTCGAAGCTGATTGACTTCAGATAGTCGCCGACGAACTCCCACGACGGAACGGGGCGGATGCGCTTCAAACGCAGCCCCTTCGGGAGATTGACGTAGAGGAGGGGCTGGTCCATCGAGAGCACGAAGCGGAGATCGAAGGTCTTGCGCCCCTGCTCAATCGTGACTGTGACCTCCCCTGTTTGAATATCGAGTATGCCCATGACCGGTCGGGCGTTCTTTCCGAAGTCGAGTTCGAGCCTCCCCATCGGCAGGATGGAGGGGCGTCGCGGCTGTCCCTCGGGTGGAGGGGGGCCTTCGAAGATCGCGCGCAGGTGAGCTTCGTCGCCCTTCTCCAGACATTCTCGGATGTTCTTGAACGTCATCTGTTCGTTCCAGGCCATCCCGCCGCGTCGGTCCCAGAAGTCGGCGCGGTTCACGGTGATATGGAGTTTGTCCTCGCCCCAGATCATTGCGCCGAACGTCCCGTTGGCCTGGAGGATGCCGCGATGGACGCGAGTCAAAGGAAAGCGCCATTTGATTCTCTTGATCTTCATTTCATGTTCCTCAATGTGCCGATGAAAGGCTGTACAACGAGCAAGAGAATAGAGGTTAGTCAGGGGCGTGTCAAGAACAGAAGCCCAATCGGAGGGATGTTATCTCAGACCCAGCAAGCTTATTCGCCTTTCGTTCGGAGTCCCAGATCGAAAGGGCCGTTGGGCTTGATCCCTGCTGCGCGTTCGTCTGCCTCCAAGTCGTTCAGGGAATCGCCGACGAAGACACGTTGCCAACGGCCATCGCGTACGCCGAAGCGTTCGTCATGGGGTCCGGTACCGAAGGCCTCGGTCAGTGGTGCCTTAGGTTCACAAGGATTTTCGTAGATTTGAACGCGTAGATGATAGAGAGAATCGTCGGCATTGGCGCTTTCCGCCTCGTTAAGCATGGCGAGCGCAGCGTCGTCATCAAGGGGCTGTCCCGCCTCACGTATTCTCTGCTTTATCCGAATCCCAAGGCGTCTCGCTCCTTCGTCTACCATTCCCAAGACGCACACGGCGCTGATGGTTGTGTTTTGAGGCTCAAGCGGATTGCCGTTCTTCCATCGGACCATCTTGCCGCCGGGAGCGAAAGTCGAGGTCATACGCGAGCTGTCACAGGCCCCGGTTTCGCCGTCATACGGCATCGTCAACCCAAGCGCGCCAAGCATAGCCTCGATGATGAATCGCTGTTTCAAGAAGCGAAAGGAATCGTGGGGATCCGCCAGCACGATTGCGCACATGCGCCCCTTGAGGTCCTTAAGGTGCTGACGTTCCCTCTCTATCTTCTTGCGTATCTGCGTGCGGATGGTTGAGAGGTCCACCGCCCCGACCTTGTTCGGCATGTAGGTCGGGGTGTCAAACTCCGTCACCTCGAAGAACACTTCGGAACCGCCCACAACAACTCGGTAATCGGGATGTTTGGTTGCGTCCTCAACGGACGGATGGTACTCGAAGTCGGTAAGTTGTCTCTCCTTTAGGTAGGTCTCGAACCACTGCTCAGAAACTGGTTTTCCAGTTGTCTTGTTCATCCAGACTCATCTTGGCTGTTATGTCACGCATATATCAGTCGCCCCTTTGGCTTAGGGATTGGGCGTCCTAACTCCTTCGCCGTTTCGATCCATTCCTGGATGATCTGTTCGGCATTGGCCAGGGCTTCCTGGTAGGTCTTGCCGTCCGCCATGCAGCCGGGGAGTTCGGGCACTTCCGCTACAAAGGCATTATCTTCCTTGCTCCAGAAGATGATGATCTCGTATTTGTTCTTCATTTCTGTTCTCCCAGCATCAGACCATAGCGGAGTATCACATCCCTCACCTGCTTCACCTGATAGGGCTTGGCCTTGGACCCCCTTGGTTGCAGGTTCAAAATCTCCGCCAGTCCTTCCATCGTGAAAATATGATGGTCGCCCTTAACCCGTTCTTCAAATCCGAGCCGTTTAAGCAGTGTACACAGCCCCAGAAAGGGGACGTTGGCGTCTGAACGCCGCATGAGAATGAACTGGTACAGTTTCTCGTGCTTGTCCACGCCACCACAAGACCCGTCTAAAAACAAACTCACCAGTTTTTATGATAATCGGCAATCTGCGCGCTTGTCAAGGAGCATTTTCACTCGGCGCGTCGGTCTTGCGGATGACGATGTAGTGGACGGCAATACCGACGACGAATCCCACGGCCATGTTGAGGAGCAGGGAGCCGGCGACGGTGGCGGCCAGGGGGAGGAGCGCGCGGTCGAGGCGAATGTCGCGGGCGAACTTGACGAGCTCGATCCCGACGAGGAACATCATCGCGCCGACAATTGCCACGGGAAAGGCGGCAAAGAGCGCGGCAATGCTCCCGGCGAAGAACAGTCCCAACGAAATTTCAATTGCGCCTTCGATGATGTTCGTCCCCCCGGTCCGCGCGCCGAAATAGTACTGCCCGGCCAGGCCGCCCGCCCCGTGGCACATGGGCATGCCACCCAGGAGCGGGGCAATGAGGTTCATGACCCCCATGCTGAGCGATAGCTGACGCTCCGTCACCCGGCGATCGGGCCAGTACTGGGCGATGAGCGCGACCGTGGCGATCACTGCGTTTGTGGCCGTGAGGGGAATCTGGGCCAGACCGCCGTCGCGCAAGACAGGCCAGATGAGGCGGGGGTCAAACATCGTCAGAGGAGGGAACGCAAAGGACAGGCCGGTGACGCATCCCAGTTGCCGCCGAAACGCCATGATGGCAATGCCCAGGGCCATCAGCACCACGGCGGCGGGGGCGTATTTGTTTTTGCGAAGGAGGAGAACGATTGCGACGGCGATCAGCCCAAGCCACCACCAAGTGCGGATCATCTTCGTCCCTTCAATCGCCAGCAACGCGCCAAGCGCGATCTGAATCCCGCGGGTGACCGACTTCGGCGTCCAACGCGCCACCCATTGCATGGCCCCCGTTGCGCCCATGAGGAGCCAGACAATCCCCATGACGATCCCCGACGTGTAGATCTTCTCCGGCGTCCACGCCTGGGCGATGGCCATGACGGCGAGGAGCTTCATCGGCTCGATCGGCATGGGCAGGCGATAGACCAGCCCGGTGACGATGTTCGCCAGCCCCATCATCACGAGCAGCCCGGCGGGGTTCATCTTGCAGACGGTGAAGTAGCCGATGGCGAGGGGAAGGAGCGTGCCGAAGTCGCCCATCGATCCGGCCAGCTCGCGGAGATTGAACTCAAAAGACTTGATTCGCACGATTATCTCCCGAACGCGCTAATAACCAAGGACTTACCTCTTGATGGGAATCGTGTGCTCGCCGTGGCAGTCGGTGCAGATCGCGCCGGCCGCGATCACCCGTCCGTTGGGGCGCGTCTTTCCTGCCCAGTGGATGCGAAAGGACAAAACCTTCAACGGAGACTTGTGCGCCTTATGGCATTCCCTGCAAAGATACTCGATATCCTCTCTCCCCCAGACGATGTCGGTCTTGGGTGGGGATGTCTTGGTCAATCGGTGCGCTTCCGATGGGCCGTGACAAACCGCACAGGTGATCCTTGCCTCAAGGTGACAGG
Organism: Planctomycetota bacterium; assembly: GCA_040755855.1. Taxonomy (GTDB): domain Bacteria; phylum Planctomycetota; class Brocadiia; order JAADGH01; family JAADGH01; genus JAADGH01. Next base: position 93,549 of record JBFMAD010000002.1, read on the forward strand.
ATGCCACTGGCTCCGCCTCAAAGGATTCGTGACAGGAAAGGCACGCCGAGTTGTCCAGGGGGCCTGCGGACATTTCGATAGGCTTCACGAGCGGCAAGGTGGAGGAATCCCCGCCTTTCTTTGTCGGCGACGTCTCACAGCCTGCCGCGCCCAGCACCAGTGAGACGGCAGCAAATACATGAAGGGTCGCCGCACGATGGGTCACACAGATCATCCCTTATGATTACCTCCCGAACGGACAGATGCGGTCGAGTCCCAACAGCGCCGCCGCGCCGGAGATCGTGTTGCCGAAGAAGACGAGAGGCTTCCCGGACGCCTCGAATCGTTCCTTGATTTCGTCAATCGTCCCATTCACAATGCTCGACCCCGTCGCAAGGCCGACCTCGCACCAATCCACGAGACGCGGCAGATCGGTCCCGCCGTCCCACACCCGCACCCCACATTTGAGCGAACCGATGTTGTCGGGGTTCAGGTCGAGGACGCGGACAGACTCGGCCCCGAAGCGCTCCACAAGACCACTCAGAATCCCCGGTTGAAGGCCGATCAGGCCGAGCCTTTTTGGGCCAAAGCGTTCTTCGATCCTCCGGGCCATCTCTCGCCCGCAGCGGATGGGGTCTTCGTCCTTGCAGTGGATCGTGCCGGAGGCGACCTCGAAGGAACGCAACACCGCGTTCATCGCCGCGACGAACACCGCTCTGTTGCGCGCGTCCCCCAGAACCAGGGAAAGAATGTCATCGAGGGTTCCCGACCAATTGGAGGGGGCGTCGGTGAACGCCTGACCGCGCGCACCCGTGAACGTCGCCTCCACCACGCGCTCCTTTCCTTTCTTGATGGCAAGCGTTCCATCAGCCTTCGCCCCCACAGCGTCTCCAGGCGAAAGCGGACGGACAATGACCCGGAGCGACCGGTCAACGTCCTCTTCCTTTAGAACGCGGGCAAATTCGTTCCTGGCCTGTTCCAGAATTCCCATGTGGCTCATCCGACAGCTTGGGCGGCGTGGAGCCGTCCATCCTCCATCTCATAGGTTCGATCAAAGATATCCAGGGCGCGGTGGTCGTGCGTCACCACGATGACGCCAGCGTCTTGCTCGTGAGCCACTTGCCCAAATAGTTCCATCACCTGCCGTCCGAGGCGGCTGTCGAGGGCCGCTGTGGGTTCATCGGCAAGGATGAGGCTCGGCTGATTGGCCAGGGCGCGCGCCACGGCCACGCGCTGCTGCTCCCCGCCCGAGAGCATAAACGGCAGGTTGTGGATGCGCTCGGCGAGGCCAAGATAGTCCAGCAGCTCCCGCGCCCGCCGGCGCGCCGCCCGCGGGGGCATGTCGTTGATCTCCAACGCCACCTGCACGTTCTGCAGCGCCGTCAGGAACGGGATCAGGTTTGTCTTCTGAAAGACGAAGCCCAGGTGCTGCCGGCGAAAGGCTCTCAAATCCACCAATGGTTCCTTTGCTTCCATGACAGGGATTCCGGAGATCGCAATCCTGCCGGTGGTGGGCGGATTGATGAGGCCGATGACGCTGAGCAGGGTGGACTTGCCCGCCCCGCTCGGCCCAAGCACCGCCACCACCTCGCCGCGGGCCACAGCGAAGGAGACGTCTTTCATCGCCACGACCTCGGTGTGGCCGCTGCCGTAGATTTTTGTGAGACCGTCCGCCTCCACGGCGGGAGGCTCGCCGGAAAACGTGTTCATCAGGTCACCACAATATTCGGGTCAATCCGCATGGCCTTCCATATGCCCAACAGACTGGCCAGTATCGAAATCACGAGGACAATCCCCGCCAGCATCCACGACCAGTCGCTCGTGATGACGACCCGGCGGGGAAAGAGCGGAAACAGCCGGCTCCCCAAGACCTGCGCCACGCCGTATCCGATCGCGCCGAGCAGAAGGGCCTGCTGGAGAATGAGGCCGACGACGACGGAATTGCGCGCCCCCATGAGCTTGAGCAGCGCGATGTCGTGGGTCTTGTCGAGCGTGAGCGTGTAGATGATGAGCGCCATAATGATGGTCGAGACGATCAGCAGGATGGTGCGGAACAGGAAGATCTGCCGCCGCATCCGGTCCACGCTGCGCAACAGCAGTTCTCTCTCTTCTTGATGAGTATAGACCGAGACGTCCGGCCATGCGGAAACGGTGCGAACCACTGACTCTACGTTCGTCCCAGGTGCCAAATCCACAAAAACTGCGCTTACCATCGGCTGGCTGATAGCGGGCAGGCCCGACGCTGGCCCCGCGGCGCGCTCCAGAATCGTCGGCTGGACCCGCCCGATGTCTTCCCTCGCCGCGCGGGCGCGGCGCGCCTCGCGCTCCATCCGGATGGCCTCGCCCGCCTCGTCGAACTGGACGGCCTGGGCGTCCGGGACGGTGAAGAACGCCATCCCGTCGCCGGCCATGGACGTCATGCCTTGCGTGAGGCCGACGACCGTGTAGGCGTCCTTGCCCAATTCAATCTTCTCTCCGAGATTCAGACCGAGCATCCGGTCGGCGATCATCTCATAATGGGCCTGGCCCAATGGACGGCCCGCGACCAACGGCAGCCACTCCCCTTTATCGTTCGGCCAGACCAGACCTTGCACGGACACCCGCAAAGGCTTGCCGTCGCGCTCGCGTTGGATGGTGTGATAGACGAAACGGCGCGCGCTCGCCACACCGGGCACGGCCAGAAGCCGGTTCTCCAGGTTAGCGGGAACTCTTGAGATTTCGGCAAACGGCCCGCGAGTCCCCTGCTGCACCACCCACAAGTCGGACCCAATGCGATCCACCAGCAACGTCGCCTCGTACACCAGCCCCGCGTAGATGCCGCCCATGCCCAACACCACCATCAACAACAAGCCGATGCCGAAGGCCGTGAGGGCAAAGCGGCCAAGATTGTGTCGGATGTCATGGACCGCGAGGTTCATTGAATGTGTATCCTTCGGCCGTCCATGGGGCTGCGCTCGTCGGCGGCGAGGGGTGCCACGACTTCCTCACCGGCCTCAAGCCCGCTTGCGACCTCGACTTCTTCACCACCCCGGAGGCCGAGGACGACAGCGCGCCAAACGGCGCGGCCGCCCTCGTTCACCAGCGCCCCGCTTTTGCCGTTGCGCCAGACCACGTACTTGGACGGCAGCACCAGGGCGTCCGTCTTGCGGGCCGTCTCGATATAGACCTCGGCCCGCTGGCCGATGGTCCAGTTGCGGGGAAGCTCCCGCGCCAGCACGTCCACGAGAAACTCGCGTGTCTCGCGGTCGGTCTGCCGCCCCAGTCGCGCGACAATTCCCGGATATGGCTTGGCGGGTTCGGATCGGAAGACCACGCGCGCCGGCTGATTGACGACCAGTTGCGCCATCGCCGTCTCGTCCACCCATGCTGAGACCCAGATCTCCTGGGTGGCAATGACGTCGAGGATCGAGCTCCCCGGCACCACAACGTCGCCCGGGTCGCGGTTGCGCCGCACCACCAGGCCGTCGAAGGGGCTTAGTATACTGGCGTTGGCCAGAAGCTCCTGCTGATAGGCAAGCTGTTTCTCATCGGTAATCTGCCGGCGGTCCGCCTCCACAATCGCCGCCTGTGTCTGCGTCAGATCGGCCTCCGCCACACGCAGTTTCTCGATGGATTTGTCGCGATCAGACAGCGACGCCGCCTTGCCGCTCACGAGGGCCGCAACCCGCTCGTCCTCGAGTTGCGCCTGTTTCAGGATGGCGGCGGCGCGCGCCTCGTCGGCGCGGACGCGCTCCGCCGTGGCGCGGGCGGCCGCCAGGGTCGCCTGCGCCACCTCGACCTGCTGCCGAAGCTCGCTGTCGTCGAGTCGGGCCAAGAGTTGACCAGACGCGATCTTGTCATTCTGATCCACCAGCACATCGACCAGCCTGCCCTGGATTTCCGGGCTGATGCTCGCCTTGAAGTGGGCCTCAAGGGTCCCCGTCCCCATGACTTCCGCCGCGATGTCGCCGCGCGCCACCTGGTGCGCCGTCACGGGGATCGGCGCGAACTTCGTACGGTACAGCGCGAACCCTATCGCCGCGGCAAGCAGAGCCAGGATCAAGGCGCGCCGCAGCATCCGGCGCAGTACCCTGAAGGTCGCCCCCCGCGCACGCGCATTCGACTCACTCTTCATTTGGTTCATATTCCAAAGCACCCATTAGCCGGTTTATTTCACGCTTCTGATGACAACAAAAGGGCCCTTCCCAAAGCCATCCAGAATGGTTTCTTGCGTTTCTCCGAAGATAAGGGCTTGCTTGATTTTCACAGTATGAAAACCTGCTTCTTTGAGGTAGTTCTGCACTTCTTCTGTGGAGAAGAAGGTGGCCTCTTTGTAGAATCTGCTTCTATGGCGTTTATCAAGATACTGTCTGCCCAGTTCACTTTCTTTATCCACAAGTCCTACAATGATGCACCCGCCAGGTTTCAATATCCTGAGCACTTCCCTGAAAGACCTGATAATATCGTCCACAAAACAGATGGTCGTTACCATCAGCACGAAGTCAAACTCGCCATCGCAGAAAGGCAGGTTCTCCGCCACGCCGCGGCAAACGTTGATTCCCCGCCTTTTCGCTTTGATGGCCATCTTTTCTGCGGGATCCACACCAATCCTTATTCCCAGCGGTGCAGCGAATCTGCCGGAACCTACACCGACTTCCACCCCCTTGACTTCGGGCAAAGGGATAAGCCGGCGGATGGCCTCAAGTTCCCCATCGTAGATGTCATGGTTCCTCTCGAACCACTCATCATACGCATTGCTGTATTCTTCGAAGGGTTTTGTTTTTGGCATACAAACTCGCGGCCATTCGGCCTGCATTCTGCGGGACAGTGCAACCTGGATTGTGGGTTCGCGAAATAGGCAGTCTTTCTCCGCCTCCCTACTTGGTGTTTTACTTGGCTCAATTGTTACGCTACTTCTTGCTCGCCGGCTTCACGCACGGATGTTGTTTGACATCGCCGTGACATCTCTTGATCTGCTGAGGTGAGCACTCCTCTGGCTTGCCCTTCAACTGTTCCGGCTTGCAGCATCCCTTCTTTCCCGTGCACATGACTCATCTCCTTCCTTTTCGCTTCCAGGGACAAGAACGCTTTTTCTTTCGTGTCCCAAGAAACTTTCCAATATGTTTCTGCCATTTGTCGAGCGTCTTCTCGTTGATCCGGTAATGGACGTAGTATCCTTGTTTTTCCGGCGCGACCAGGTCGGCGTCGCGGAGGATGCGGAGGTGCTGCGACACGGCGCCCTGCGTCACGTCAAGCATCGCCGACAGCGCGCCGACACAGAGGGTCCGATCTCTCAATAGCTCGATGATCCGGAGGCGGGTGTCCACCGAGAGCGCCCCGAAAATGCGAGTCAGCTTTTGAATGTCGGTCATTCCGTCAGCTTTGATTTAGTATATACTAATATACTAATATAATGTCCGCGCGCAGTCAAATGAAAAAATTGAAATTCCGGTCATGCCTCAGAAGGCGCGAAAAATCAAATGGGCTGGGTCAGGGCTCGTAGAACGGCCCGGTGAGAATCTGGGAGGGCAAGGAGAAAACCGTCCAGCGTTCCCTTGGCACGCCGTTGAAGGCCGCCCGAAATCGCTCGGCGTCCGGGGCCTCGCCCGTCACGTTACGGATCAGGATATGAAAGAGCTGGCGCGGATGCCTGCGCGCCAGGGCCCCGTATATCTCCGGGTCTTTCTCGCCGGAGTCGCCGACGAAGATGAACCGCCGCGCCGGGAAGGCGGCCAGGATCGGCTCGATGGCGGTGCGCTTCGCCTCCTCGGGTGAGTCGAAGAGGCTGAGGAAGCTGCTGACGCGCCAGTTGAATTCCTTCAGGTGGAAGGCGCCCGGCGGATATCCGCTTTTGCGAATAAATTCGGCAAAGATTTTATACAGTTGCCACGGACTCGCCGACACGTAGTGGAACACTGCCCCGTCCTTCGTCCACCGACCGTAGACCTCCGCCATGCCAGGCACGGCTGCGAACTCCTTGAGGAAGGTGTTCCGCAGCAGCGCCTTCCGGTCGAGGACCTCGCTGATCTTGATCGTATCGTCAATGTCGGAGATGACGGAGATGCCCGTGTCGTCGGTCCATTGAACGTGGCCGGTGAAGGCCCGTCTATCCCCTTCCGACATCACCGCATGGAAGGGCAGCCAGCCTTGCGTGTCGCCCCGCGATTCCAGCAAGTTCAGAACATCCTTTTCCGGTACGCGCACCTCGCCCGTGAAGTGGCCGTTCGGCTCGGACTCGCCGAGCTTGTATTCCTTCCCCGCCAGGCGGATGGTCACATGCTTTCCGCGCTCGCTATCCACCAGGAACAGTCGAGCGCGTTCCTTGAAGATCGCCGTCTCTTCCACCTCGCGGTTGAGCCCCAGCGCCTTGCGGAGCGCGCCGAGGGCCGCGGCGCGAGTGGGCGAGTCCTTCTCCGGCTCGAAGATGCAACCGTGAATGCGAAGTACGCAGGCATCGCCCACCGCCCGACAGCCATACGTCGGATAGAAGACGACCTCCTCATCGGCCTTGATCTGGGCTTGCGATTCACCTGTCAGAAGAATAGCCGACAAGAGGAGGCATGTGCCGACGGTCTTGCTCATGCCAGGAACTTTTCGATTCCCGCTTTCAGCGTCGCCGTTCGCTCGGCCACGCGGTCCGGTGGGTTCTCGCGGTAGATCTCCATCAGGTCCTCGCAGCGGTCCTTCAGCCGCTCGCAGAAGGCCCGCGCCGTCAGGCGGTCGCCCTGTTTCAGACCCAGCCGCTTGCACCAGCGCTTATCAATCAGCAGGTTATACTCCCGCTTCGAGGATGGCGCGCCGGGCCGGAAAGATGTGTCAATGGTGTCATCGCAAAGGCCGCCGATATTGTGCTTACATGGCGCGCATATGTCGTCGGCGCCCAGTTCCATCTCCAGCATCACGTCGCGCTCGGCCAGCACCTTCGCCGATACCGTGTGCACGGCATGGCCGTAGGGGTGCGGCTTGAACGTCTCCTGCCCGCGACCAAATGATGTCACAATGTCAATGAAATGGTGCGGCTTCGTCCGGATCACATCGCCCATCCCTCTTCCTCCCATTCAAATGAGAATTGAATACAGCGCTCCGTCGCTGATCTCCAGGCGCAGGGACACGGCGTCGTAGCGGTACGGCGCGGTCGTCTTGCCTTCCTGCCATCGCAGGACGTGCTGCCGCGAGTCGCCCGTGGCCGGGATCGAATTGTGCAGCTCATGCCCCGCCAGCGGTATGCCGTACGGATCGCGCAGCTCGGCCTTGAGCCACCCGTTGATGTCCGCGTCAACGCAGACCTCCGCCCGGGCGGGGATAAAGGGCTTCAGCGTCAGGCTGCCGATCGTGTTGGCCGAGGTAGCCAGGCCGGCGAACCGGCCCGTCGGCCATGAGGCGGCCATCACCCCGCGCCATGCCTTCTCCACGCCCGGCGGAAGCTGGCGATTATGCTTCTCGTTTCCCGCGGTGTAGAGCATGATCTGCTCGTCGCCGACCTCGATGACATCGCTCGTCGCATAGGCCGACATGCACCCCTTTTCCGGGAGGGGATCGCGGGGGATCCATCCGCCGCGCAGGGGACGGAGCCAGCGGCGGCTGTCGCGACTGAAGCACAGCTCCACGTCCATCGTCTGGTCCCAACATCGGTAGTGGCCGAGGAAGCCGATGCGCCACTCCGGCCCGCGATGGACGGAGAGGTAGTAGAATTCCATGTCGAGCGGGTCGTGCTCGTCGGGTGTGATGAGGAGCTCCGGCGCGCTCCACTGCATGCCGTCTTCGCTCGTGCGCCGGTGTATCGTGCGGATTACCTGCGGCGCGTTGTCGTGGGGCGTGTAGCGGTGCGTCTCGGGCCAGGTCGGCATGAGCCAGACGGAATACATCTCGAAGACATTCTCGACGTCGTTGTAATAGACATATGTGGCGTCGTTGCTGCGGAGGCGCTTGGCCTCGATCCACTCGACCGTCCGCTTGTCCTGGAACTTGCTGTTGGGGTTGGCCGCCGTCAGCCCCGCCGCCCAGCCGGCCTGGCCGACCTCGAGGTCGGCGGGGTGATAGATGGCGGGGCGGTTGAGGTCGGTCAGCTTCCACCGAATGCCATCCTTGCTCTCGGAGATGATGTAGCGCATGTAGCCCTGGTCGTGGCCATGGATCCAGCAGTACATGAGCCATTTGCCCTCCGGGGTCCGCGCCACGGCGGGCTGGATGATATTCGCGTTTTCGTAAAGCCCTTCGACCCGGATGTGGTTCGTGTCGCGCCCCTCCCATTGCATCTGCCCCAGCATCGGTCGCTGCCAGGACAGACCGTCGGAGGATTCGGCGACGGCGATGCGCATGGTGCGCCGGTCTTGCTGGCGGGTGGAGTAATACATGCGGAAGCGGCCGTCGTCGAGCGTCATGACGGTTCCTGCGAAGCTCATCACGCTGTCGAGATCGGGCGGCCCCTCCGCGTCGAAGACGACGCCGCGCTTCTTCACGGGCACACTGTGGAGATGGAGTCCGTCTCGACAGAGCGCATCCTGATCGTCGTAGAAGAAGATTCGGCTCTTGTCCATTCTTGATTCCTCTCTATTCATCCCCGAAGCACGTCCCCACGGCGCGCGCCGCCTTGATGACAGGATGATTCCGGGGGACCAGTTTCTGCTTCGCGACGGCCTTCTCGATCGGGACCGACGTGATCTTGAACTTCTTGAGGCAGACCATCCGGCGGAACCGGCCGGTCGCCACGAGCCGGGCCGCCTCCGTGCCGAAGCGAGTGGCCAGCACCCGGTCGAAGGCCGTGGGGGTTCCCCCGCGCTGCAGGTGGCCGAGGACCACGGCGCGGCTCTCGATGCCGGACATCTTCTCGATCTGGTCCGCCACCATCTTCCCGATGCCGCCCAGGCGGATGGGGTCGTGGCTCGTCTCGACCGTGCGCCCGACAACCTGCTTGCCGCCCTTGGGCTTCGCCCCCTCCGAGACGGCCACGATGGTGAACCGCTTCCCCACCCGACTGCGCCGCGTGCAGCACTCCACCACGCAGTGGATGTCATAGGGGATCTCCGGGATGAGGATCACGTCCGCGCCCCCGGCCACACCGGAATAGAGGGTCAGCCAGCCGGCGTTGCGACCCATCAGCTCGATCACCATCACGCGATGATGCGACTGGGCGGTGGTGTGCAGGCGGTCTATGCCGTCGGTCGCGATCTGCGCCGCCGAGTCGAAGCCGAAGGTGAGGTCCGTCTCGCAGAGGTCGTTGTCAATTGTCTTGGGCACGCCGACGACGTTCACCCCGCGCTTGCCCAGCTCGTTGGCAATGGACAACGTCCCGTCGCCGCCGATGCAGACGAGGGCGTCGAGGCCGAGCCTCTTGATGTTTTTTAGGACGCGGTCCGAGCGATCCACCTTCACCAGCTTGTCGCCGCGCCTCTCGATATTCGCAAAGGGGTTGGCCCGGTTGGACGTGCCGAGGATCGTGCCGCCGAGGGTGAGAATCCCGGAGACATCCATGGGGTGCAGCAGGTGGGCGTGCAGATCAATGAGGCCCTCGTATCCGTCGCAGATGCCGACGACCTCCATGCCGTGCTCGTTCATCGCGGCCTTCGCCACGCCGCGCAGGGCGGCGTTCAGGCCCGGGCAGTCCCCTCCGCCGGTGAGGACGCCGATTCGTTGCTTCTTCTTTGCCATAGCTTCACTTTCCTTCCAAATGAGTGATATGAGTTCAAGCCGAATTTTAAATGAATGTCGGTGCGAAATCAAGGCGTGGTTTTTTGGGCCGGGATGGCGTAAGCGGCAAGATGACGATTACGATGGCGAACAGGGTGTAGCGCGGGCTGCTTGCAGGCCATAACGACGCCCTGCCCTACTCCGGATTCGGCGCGACCTTCAGCAGCTCAGTGTAGTCCGTCCCTGCTTGTATGATGTCCACCGCCCGGCGTCCGTCGGGCAGGGGGACCTTGAGCAGGAAGAACTTGTACCACTCCTCCTCGTTCCCGCTGGTCTTCAGGTCCTTCCCCAGCAGTTCGTTATACCGTTTGCTGTCGGCCGCGCGGGTCTCCTGGTGGCGGTAGGGCCGCTTCCGGGCGAAGTCCACCGCCTCCTTGCCGTGCATGGTCCGCATGTCTTGAATAAGTTTCCAGCCGCCCCAGGTTTCCTGAAGCGCGGCGACGACGCGCTCGACCGGCCACCGGCCGTGGATCGGCGCCCACGCGAGGTCGAGGAAATAATCAACGAGGTAGATCGTGTCCTGCCGGCTTGCTCCCGCCAGGAGGAACGCCTTCCGCTCTTTGGCGAAGGGATTCTCCTGCTCCGAGATAAGCCCGCGTCTTTCTTCGTCCGGCTTCTTGCCGCCGAACCGTTCGAGTAGGTCTCCATCCTCCGGGCGGGCCAGCGCAATGAGATTGCTCCCGGCAAGCTGCGCCTCCGGCTCGGCCGGATCGTATCGGACGACCAGCGACTCAGGATCCGTCTTCGGTTCCTCCCCGCCGGCGAACGCGGCGCGGCGTTTATCCGCCCGGGCCAGTTCCATCGCCAGGACCAGGGCCGCGCGCTCGACGCACCAGGGGGCGTCCTTGCCGATGACCACCACCGCCTTCGGATCGGCCAGCTCTACCAGCCGGTCCTTCGGCGGCAGCGTCTTCGCCCACTCTTCGGGCGTGTCGGTCCCCGCCGCTGTCACGAGGTAACTGAAGTAGCCAGCGTCCACCGCCGCACCGTTGATCAGCTCCTCGATGCACACCGCCCGCATCTTCCGCGGATCGGCGAAGCGGAGCGGCGGGTTCTTGATGCTGTCCTCGTCGAGCATGTCGAGGGCGATGAACGCCGCGTGCCATCGGCCGTAGAGAAACGCATCGTTGAACGTCCAGTTGTCGAATGTGCGTAGCATCTCCGGATTCACGAAGCCCCGGCTGCTCGGCAATTCATCAAAGTAGGCGTTTGTGCTCCCCTTATACTTGTCCCAGATCTCGCGGCAGTAGTCCGGCGGAGGCAGCTTCAAGACCGTGTCTGTGGCATATCCCTTGAGATGCTCGTAGTAGACCTCCTCCTTGGCGAAGGGCACTTTCACGCCCTGATGCTTGGCCGCCAGAAAGGGCTGAAACCCCTTGCCGCCGTACCACGCCTGGCCCGAATGGGCGATGCACGTCCGGTCGGTCAGGTAGTGCGTCGCCGCCGAGGCGAAGAACATCGCCTTCGGCACGTCGCCCGCGCGGAGGGCGTCAATTGCCTCAAAGGTCATCAACCGCCTCATATACCCGTCGCGCCCGTGGCCGACGGCGTGGTCCTGGATCGCGTCGGCGTAATCGGCAAAGAGGCACAGATCGGGGTTGGACTTGAACGGCTCCGGCGCGAGCGTTGCGCCGAGGCGCGACGAGTCGTTGTGCCCGACGCCCCAGCCAAAGAGTCGCCCACTGCTCTGCAACAGCACTACGGATAAGAGTAGCGTGTACCACGTTCTACGCGCCATCATACAATCTCTTATCACACCGTCTTATGCGGGTAGTCAATAGCCCACGCGCCCTCGCCCTCCTTCGCGTCGCCCCACATGGCCATGAACTCCGCCGTCGCCTTGTGATCGCGCAGGTGGCTGAGGAACAGCTTGTGCATCTCCGCCACAACGTCCTCGTGCTTGTCGGCGACGTTCTTCGCCGCCAGGGGATCCTTCTTCATGTCGTAGAGTTCTCGCCGCCCATACGCCCCCACCGGCGCGTAGCCCCATTTCTTCGTCACGAGGAACGGCGTCACGGCCTTGCGCGGGCGCTGGCCCTCCTTGCTCCGCACGCAGCAGCCGCTCACGACGTAGTCGCGGTGCTTCGCCTTGCCGTTGAGGACGGCCTTGGCGAACGACTTGCCGTCGAAGGGCTTGGGCGGTTCGACCTTCGCCCCGGCCAGCTCGGCCATCGTCGGCAAGAGGTCCATGGGCGAGACGAACATATCCAGGCTCTGTCCCTTCGGCACGTCGCCGCCTGCGACGAGGCACGGCGTGCGGCCGATCTCGGGGTAGATGGGCCAGTAGCGCGGGTCGTTGTCGTGGATGTTCGACTTGCCCGTGCGCTTGTGCTCGCCGATGGACATGCCGTGGTCGGACGTGACGAGGACGATCGAGTCGTTCCACAGTTCGAGGTCGTCAATTTTCTCCAGCACGCGCCCGATCCACTTGTCCACCAGTTCCGACTCGGCGGCGTAGTGGGCCCACAGGTTCTTCAGCTCCGCGTCGCTGAAGGCAGAGACGTGACCGTAGTTCGGATGGAGCATCGGGGTGCCGGTGTAGTCCGGGTCGTAGCGCTTGACTAAGTATTCGGGGGCGTCCCACGGCTCATGGGGGTCGAAGAAGTCCACCCACAGGAAGAACGGGCCGGACTTGTAGTTCTCCTCGAGCCAGCGCATCGTCAACATGCCCGTCTTGGCGGGGAACATGTCGAACTCCGACGTGCAGTAGCGGTTGACCCATCGGTGGACGTCCACGAGGGTATGGTTTCGGAATCGCGGGAGGGTGCGGGTCTTGTCGTCGGGCACGACGTTGACGATCTCGTCGTTCAGGTGGAGGAGGGGACGGTCGGCCTCCTGGCCGCGGTTCTGGAAGGCGGAGTCGAATCGTTCGTGGAAGCGGGCGCGGAAGAGGTGAGGGCAGTCGCAGAGGAGCTGGGTGGCGTAGCCCGCCTTGCCGAGCATGGCGGCGATGTGGTTCGGGCCGCTCAGGTCAATGGGCTGCCAGCCGTAGTGGGGCCAGCCGCAGACGCCGGTGGCTACGTCGGTGCGATGGGGGATGGTGGGGAAGCTGCCGACGTAGCTGCCGTGGATTTCGGTCGCGCGCTCGGCGATGAATTTGTCGAGGTACGGCGACCGCACGGGTCGCTCGGCCCGCTCGCCCAGGTTGTCATAGCGGTATGTGTCCGTGATGAGCAGGATGATATTCTTCATGCGCAAATTCTCCTATGTGAAAACCAAATGCCAATACCCAGATGCCGACTGCATCGCCGTCTAACGGAAAGTTGGTCTCTTTCTATCAGGAATCGGCTTGCGGCACAAGGATTTTTGGGTCTCAACCTCCCGGAGGTTCCGAACCTCCGGGAGGTTGGGCATTAGGTGAGTGCAGTGGCGGGGAGAGGAAGGTAGGAAGAACGGCAACTGGTAGCGGAAGTCGCCAGACTTCCGATGATTCTGGGCCTTCCTCGATTCTATGCGTATTCCGTCCGAACGGGATTCTACGTGATGCAGCAAATTGAGTTCATCCGCTACTCCCGATGAGGCGGGAAAACAAAGGATACCATATGGGAGACAGAAGTAAAAGCCAGCCGACGAAGCGCGCTACGGCGCCAAGGGCCGGCGAGGCCGCGTCTGCCCCGCGCACCTGACCTTGAAGGGTCCGGAGCTCTGCCAAGTCGTCGGAAAGCCAGATAATCCCCACAGGGAAAATGATGAAGAGAATCGAGGATAGGGCGCCGCCGAGACCGTCGCATACAGCGCCAATCAGCACCCACGCCATCGCGACCACCAGAGACAGGACTCTGTGCCAGAACATGCTAACCGTTACCTCCCAATTGATTCTGCATATCCCGGAACATAGTCATCCGCCCGCTCCCCGCATCGTGGATGAGGAGGGTGAGGCAGGTGAGAATGAAGATTGCAGTAATGATCCGTCGCATGAACGCCCCCGAAAGGAGTTGGGTCCAAGATTCCCTATGCGAAGTTTACCCCACGGATCGGCGGATGTCAACCTCGGGTGCTCTGCGGGGGAGGGAAAGTCGAAAGGTCGCAGAGTCCAAGGGTCGAAGGGCAAGAGTTCTCCTGCTCTTCGACTCTTCGACTCTTAGACTTTTCGATCCTGTGACTCTTTGACTCTTTGCCCCTTCGACCCGGCGACCAAAGATCGGCCGCTACGGGAACAGGCTATCCCGTAGTTGCGCCACTTTTTTGAAGTATTTTTCAAATTTCCCTTGACTTCCGGCCAAATCAGGCTATACTTATGTGCAGAATGAGATAAAGATGGCTCTCGTGGAACGGAGAAAGTTGGCTTAGGGCCTGTCCGAGAACCAAGTACTTGTAGCCGCACTCTTTATGGGTGCGGACCTCCCGCAGGCATAAAGCCTGCGGCTACAGGTTCCCGATGCTCCCATATGAGTCAACTTGCGCCAATCCCATGAACCCCCCACCTCCCTTTACCGAGCTGAATCCCCTGCAAATCTCACTACTCCGGGCGCTGAGACACGCCGCGCCCCTGCCGCCCGACACCCTGGCCTCGCTCCTCGGCATCACCCGCCCCACGTGCGCCCGGCTGATCCAGGGCATGGCGCGAAAGAAGTGGATACGGAAGGCCGGGCTCGGCGATTCCACCGGCGGGCGCAGGCCCGTTCTCTGGGACATCGCCCCCGACGCGGCCCATGTCGGCGGCCTCGCCATCGAGGTCGGTCGGATGACCGCGGCCGCGGCGGATATGAGCGGCCAGGTCGCCGCGCGGAACGAATGTGACTTCGACGTGGATGCCGGACTCGACGCCTTCGTGTCCACCGCCGCGCGCCTCATCGAGGAGACCATCAGCGCGGCGCAGATCGCTCCGGAACAACTCATCGGCGTCGGCGTCACTGCGCCGGGGGTGGTGGATCGCCGGGCCGGGTCGCTCGTCTTCTGCGCGCACTATCGGGATGTCGAGTGGTGGCGGGACGTCCCGCTCTTGGCCCGGCTGCGCGAGCGGATCGCCGCGCCGTTCATCCTCGACTACCACTCCAATGCCTGTCTCCTCGGCGGGCACTGGTTCGGCGCGCAGCGCGGGGCGGCGAACATGATCTATATCCCGGTCGAGACGCAGGGCCTCGGCGTGGGCATCCTGATCAATGGCGAGGTCTATCGCGGGGCAGGCGGTAGCGCGGGCGAGTTCGGCCACATGACCATCGAGCAGAACGGTCGCCTCTGCCGGTGCGGCGGCCGGGGGTGCTTGGAGGCGTATGTCTCCGGCGCGGAGATCGTGCGCAAGGCCCAAGCGATCCGGAAGGCGGGCGGGCAGTCCTCCATCTTCCACGGACTGGCGGCGGGTGATGAGCCGACGGTCCGCGCCGTGGCGGAGGCGGCGCAATCGGGCGACCGGATCGGGCGGGGGATCGTCGAGGAGACGGGGCAGGCGCTCGGCGTCGGCATTGCGAACTTAGTGAACCTGCTCAATCCATCGCTTGTCGTCATCGGGGGCGACGTGGCGCGGGCGGGGGATGTCCTGCTCGATGCGGTGCGGTCCGTCGTCCGCCGTCGTGCGCTGGAGAAGTCAGCGGGCGAGGTCCGATTCCTTTGCGCGGACAGTTCGCCCGATGACATGTTGCGAGGGACGATTGCGATGGTCTTGCAAGAGACGTTCGGATCCCCTTGTCACACTCAACATCTGCTCGAACAGATGAAGCCAAAGCAATGTTCAACGGTTCAAGAGAGCGCGAGGTGATGCGATGGGAAGGAAAGGGTTGAGAGCGCCGGTCCGGTGCGCCGTGGTCGGGTATGGGGCGGCGCACATCTTCGGCCGGGCGCACGGACGATGGATTGACGCTACGCCCGGTCTGAAATGGGCGGCCGTCTGCGACAGGGACCCGGAGCGCCTCAAGGCCGCCAAGGATGAATTTCCACAACTCGATACGTACGAGACGGTTACGGACATGCTCTCCAAGGGCAACATTGACATGGTTTCGATTGTCACGCCGCACTTCACGCACGCGCCGATCTCGATCGAGTGCATGAACGCGGGGAAGCATGTCGTGTGCGACAAGGCGATGTGCCTGAGCGTGGCTGAGGCGGACGCGATGATTGACGCGGCGAAGAAGAACGACGTGATGCTCGCTATCTTCCATGCGCGCCGGCACGACGGCAACTTCCGCGCGATCAAGGAGGCGGTGCACAGCGGGCAGATCGGCGACGTCTTCCACATCGAGCTGACGGCCGGCGGCTACGGCAGGCCGCGCGACTGGTGGTACAGCAAGAAGGCCCTCGGCGGCGGGGCGTTCTACTACTGGGGACCACACGCGGTGGACTGGGTGCTCGATCTCGTCCGGCAGAAGATACGGGGCGTCACCGGATTCTATCACAAGTTGGTCTGGGACCATGTGGACCAAGAGGACCAGGTGCGTGCGCTCATCCTTTTCGAGAATGGGTGCGTCGCGGACGTGAGTCACTCGCACATCGCCGCCATCGGCAAGCCGCTCTGGCGGATTCTGGGCACGAAGGGGGCGATCCTCGATACCGGCAGCGGCGGCGCCAAGGACTACCAGAACGAGATTGTCGGGCCGTCGGGCGGGAGTTTCCAGATGGTGCAGATCACGGACGACGGGCGGAAGAGCGTTGAGGTCCGATACAAGGAATCGGACTGGCTGACATATTACAAGGAGATTGCCGACCACCTGTTGCGCGGCGGGCCGATCCCTGTGACAGGGGAGGACGGTCGGCGGACGATCGCGGTGTTTGAGGCGGCGGAGAAGTCGTCGAAGAGTGGAAAAACGGAACCGGTCGCGTATGAGTAATTTTGGATTTTGGATTGGAGGAAAAGATGGACGAACAAGAACTCAAACGACGAACGAAACAGTTCGCGCTTCCGGGTGATGAAGCTCGTGGCAGCCCTCGGCAAAGGACGAATGGAAGACACCATCGGACGCCAACTTGTTCGAGCGGGCACATCGGTCGGGGCAAATTACCGGTCGGCCTGTCGAGCGCGCTCCGTTGCCGAATTTCTATCGAGAATCGGTATTGCGGAAGAGGAAGCCGATGAGTCGGCCTACTGGTTGGAATTGATCATCGAAGGGAGACTGATGTCCGAAAAGCGTGTGCGGCCTTTGCTTCAAGAGGCAGATGAACTGACAGCCATCTTCGCTGCCTCGATCAAGACCGCCAGGCGCAATCCAAAATCCAAAATCCAAAATCCAAAATCAGAAACAAAGGAGAGAACCCATGCCTGATCGAGACAAACTGATTGAGATGTTGCGGTTGATGCGCAAGATTCGCCATTTCGAGGAACGACTGACGGGACTTTACAATTACGAAAGTTTTTTAGACAAGGACGACATCGCGGGGGACATGTACGACTTCGCGAGCAAGGGGATCATCGCCGGTGCGGTGCACCTCTCCATCGGCCAGGAGGCAACGCACGTGGGGGTGTGTTCGGCGCTGAACAAGGACGACTTCGTGACGAGCACCCACCGCGGACACGGCCACTGCATCGCGAAGGGCGCGGAGCTGAAGCCGATGATGGCGGAGCTGATGGGCCGGAAGAGCGGCTACAGCAAGGGGTGCGGCGGGTCAATGCACATCTTCTGCAAGGAGCTGGGGCTCCTGGGCGGCAACGGGATCATCGGGGCGCAGATTCCCCTGGCCACGGGCGCGGCGTTCTCGGCCAAGTATCGCGGGACGAAGCAGGTGGCCGTGGCCTTCTTCGGCGACGGCGCGAGCAACCAGGGCACGTTCCACGAGTCGCTGAACATCGCATCGCTGTGGGCCTTGCCCGTGATTTACCTCTGTGAAAATAACCTCTACGCGGCCTCAACGCCCGCGGAGATCGCCCTGGCGATCCCCAACGCCGCGGACAAGGCCCCGGGCTACGGCATACCCGGCAAGATCGTTGACGGGCAGGATGTGCTGGCCGTGTATGAGGTCGCATCCGAGGCGGTGGCGCGGGCGCGGGCGGGCGAAGGGCCGACGCTGATCGAGAGCAAGACCTATCGCTTCACCAGCCATGCCGGGGCGGGCCGGGGCGCGCACAACAACCCCAAGGAGCTGGAGGAATGGATGAAGCGCGACCCCATAACCCTTTTCGAAAAGAATCTCCGCGACGACGGAATAATGACGGCCGAGGAGCAGGAGGCGATGAAGCAGGAAATCCTCGCCGAGGCGGAGGAAGCGGTGGCGTTCGCGAAGGACAGCGCGTTTCCGACGTTCGATGAGATGCCGGTGATGGCGAATACCGAACTGTGAATTTTCGATTTGCGATTGCCGATTTTCGATTGGAAGGAGACGAAGATGAGAGAACTGAAATACACGCAAGCAATGAGCGAAGCGATACGCGAGGAGCAGGAGCGCGATGAGACGGTCTTTCAGATCGGCGAGGACATCGGCCCCGTGCGGAAGCGGGACCAACTATGGGAGCAGTTCGTGGCCAATCGAATCTGGCAGACGCCGATCTCCGAGTCGGGATTCGTCGGTCTGGCCGCGGGCGCGGCGATGACCGGGCTGCGGCCGATCGCGGTGGTCATGTACTGCGACTTCGTCGGCGTGTGCATGGACCCGATCGTCAACCAGGCGGCGAAGGTCTATCTCATGTCCGGCGGCGCGATCAAGGTGCCCATGGTGATTCGCACCCCCGCCGGCGCCGGCACGCGGGAGGGCGGCCACCACAGCGGGAGCCTGGAGAGCTGGTTCGTCCACTCACCGGGGCTGAAGGTCGTCATGCCGTCGGACCCCTACGACGCGAAGGGCCTGATGAAGTCCGCCATCCGCGACGACGGGCCGGTGGTCTACATCCAGCACCGCATTCTCCACCGCCTCAGCACGCAGCAGTGCCCGGAGGGCGAGTGGCTCGTCCCGATCGGGGAGGCGGCG
Source organism: Planctomycetota bacterium (assembly GCA_040755855.1). Lineage (GTDB taxonomy): Bacteria > Planctomycetota > Brocadiia > JAADGH01 > JAADGH01 > JAADGH01. Next base: position 112,023 of record JBFMAD010000002.1, read on the forward strand.
GTCAAGCGGGAGGGGACGGACATCACGGTCATCGGCGTTTCCATAGGCGTGATGAAGGCGCTGCAGGCCGCGGAGAAACTCGACGGTAAGATCAGCGTCGAGGTCGTTGATCCCCGGTCGCTCGTGCCGCTGGATATGAAGACGATCCTGGCATCCATCAAGAAGACAGGCCATCTGCTGGTCGTGCACGATGCGCCGCGCCGGGGCGGCGTGGGGGCGGAGATCGTGCGGCGAGTGGTCGAGGAGGGGTTCGACCTCCTGAAGAAGCCACCGAAGGTCCTCGGCGGGTTGAATACACCCATGCCCTACAGCGCGCCGCTGGAGGACGCCTGCCTACCGCAGCCGAAGGACATCGTGAAGGCGGTCAGGGAAATGGTGAGATAATTTTGGATTTTGGATTTTCGATTTTGGATTTTTCCAGGAGAGATAGCGATGAAATTCAGAATCCACGTACTGTCGTTCGTTGCGGGCTGTCTCATTGTCATGGGCCAACTCCATGCCTTGGACGTGGTGAAGGAGGGGAAGGCGGCGGTGACGATCGTCGTCCCCGACGATCCCGGCATGGTTGCGCCGCAAGCGGCGGGCTGGCTTCAGCAATACCTGAAAAAGGCCACGGGCGTGGAACTGAAGATTGTTCCCGAAAAGGAAAATCCGACCGGGACATTGATTTCCGTGGGGTCCACGAAGCTCGCCGAGAAAGCCGGCATCAAGACGGATGACCTGAAGTGGGACGGGTGCAAACTGATCGTGAAGGACAACGTGTTCTACCTTATCGGCCGCGACACACTCAGCACGGTCGAGACGGACATGATATGGCAGGGGAAGCCATCGAAGCACAAGCAGACCGTCGGCGCACAAGGCACGGGCAAGGCCGTGACAACGTTCCTCGAAAAGTTCTGCGGCGTGCGCTGGCTCCTTCCCGTCCCGGAAGGGGAACTGGTCCCGCCTGCAAAGGACATCTCCGTGCCCGACGATCTGGCGATGACCGTCGTGCCTGAGTTTGTCTACTGCCACGGACGGTATCTCTACGGGCGCGGCAACCCGGCCGAGATCGCCAACAACTGCCGCACAGCCGTCAAGCTGCGCAGCTACGGCGGCCACTCCTGGAACGCATGGGTCCCCAACGAGGTGTACTACGACAAACACCCGGAATACTACGCACTTGTCAAGGGCAAACGGATCAACGGCGGCGAGAACGCCCACCTATGCACCAGCAATCCGGAGGTCAAGCAGATCCTTCTTTCTGAAATCCGAAAATTGTTCGACGCGGGCTACGACTGGGTCCAACTGGGCCCGTCGGACGGATGGATTCGCTGCGAGTGCCCGGAATGCGAGAAGCTGGACACCTACCGCGGCCGATGGAACGAGTTGGGCATCAGCCTGGAAGAATACGTATACACATACCTGAAGGAAAACCCCGCCGACCGGATCAATCTGCTTCACAAGTGGATCTCGGACGAGTGTCTGAAATCGCACCCGGACAAGACGGTGCATCTGCTCGTTTATAGCACGACGATCATGCCGTCGAAGAAGTTCGACGTGTATCCGGCGAACAACGTAGGCGAGATGTGCGACCAGGACCGGCGGGTGGTGGATGCGTGGAAGGGAAAGATCCCAGCCAAGACCGCCTACGTCTGCTGGTTCGACGTGCCGTGGCATGGCATGGGCATGGGGGTGAGGTTGACGCCGAGGCAGATTTCCGAGCGAGTCCGCTTTCTTCACGAAAACGATTTTATCGGCCTCTACCTCGGCGGCGGCGGGGCCTGCTGGGGCCTGCTCGGGCCGACCTATTACACCCTCGGCAAGATGCTCGGCGACCCCGACCTGGACTACCGGCAGTTGACGGAGGATTACTGTCGCGGCGTCTATGGCAAGGCGGCGGATCGAATGATTGACTTCTTCAACCTCCTCTACACCCGCGAGGACGACACGGTCGTCGAAAACTACTACAAGCCGGACCGGTTCGGCGCCGGCGACCGGTTTGTGGCCATGTATCCGCCCAAGCTGCTGGATCGCCTCGACAAGATGCTTCAACTGGCCGAGGTGGACGCCGATACGGAGCGCGCCAAAAACTGGGTCAAGATGACCCGCGACCATTTCGACTTCATCAAGCTTCTCGTCCACATGACGATCGCCTATCGCGCCTACGAGGTTCACCCGACTCCCGCGAACCTCGATGAGGTCAAGATGCAGGTGGACCGCTTCGAGACGTTCCGCGCTAAGATCATTGCGTATGACGATGCGTATGCCGCCAAGTGGTTTCCCGGCTATATGCAGTTCTACACCTTTCTTACCTCCGAGGGCGACAACGAGGGCTACCGCAGATACAAACGGCACACCAAGGCGCGAGAGGCGAAGGGATTCCGGGGCACGCCGATCGGCTATATCCACAACCTCATCCGCGAGCCGCTGACGCTCGATTTCGAGCACCTGAAGAAGATGTCGGAGATCAAAGGAAAGAAGTCCGCGATTGACGTCGCGCCCGTCGCAACGAAGCCGGGCCTCGACGGCCCGATTCGCGAAGACGAATGGAAGGCCGCCGTCCCACAGGCGATGCAATCCATCATGCGGACGTCCGATATTGGGACAAAGATTCGGATGATGTATGACGAGGCCTGCCTCTACATTGCCTATGAATGCGATGAGCCAGAAATTGCGACACTCAAGGCGACCGAGACGGGACGCGACGGCCGCGTCTACGATCTGGACTGTGTCGAGACGTTCCTGGAAGTAGGGCCGTCCACGGGCCGCTACTATCAATTCATCGCCGCGCCGTCCAAGGACGCATTCTACGATTCGCAGGTCGGCTTCAAGAGACTTGGCGCGCAAGACTCGTCCTGGAATGGCGATTGGAGTTATGGCTTCCACGTGAACAAGGAGAAGAAGCGCTGGAGCCTTGTGATGGCGATCCCGTTCAAGACGCTCGGCGTGGAACCCCCGAAATCCGGGGCCACCTGGCGAGGCAATTTCGGCCGCGAGCGGCGCGCCGCGCAGGGACTGGACCTCTACCTCTGGTCGCCGAGCGACACCGGGGGCTTCCAAGACCCTCTGGCGTTCGGGGAGATCCATTTCAGGTGACATGCCCAAACCAGAATCCCGAACAGGAGGCAAGGACAGCCCATGAAGTCATTGATTATCACATTTACCGCCCCGCTGGAGGACGACTGCCTGCCGCAACCCAAGGACATCGTGGAGGCGATGCGGGAGATGTCGGGATGATTTTCGATTGCCGATTTGCAATTTTTGATTTTAAGAAAAGGGATCGGTGCTATGAAGTCACGGATCGTCAAATTCACAGGACAGAGAAAGGTTGAACTACAAGAGGAGGAAATCGGCGATCCCGGGCCGGGAGAGATTCTTGTGCAGACAACAGTGAGTCTGATCAGCACGGGCACGGAGATGCTGTGCTATCGCGGCGACTTCGACCCCGACTGCTATTGGCCGGGGGCCGGTCGCTATCCGCAGACCCCCGGCTACAGCAACGTCGGCCGCGTCATCAAGGTCGGCAAGGATGTGGATCAGTTCAGCGAGGGAGATCGCGTCTTCACCGTCGCCTCGCACCGCCAATTCGCAATTGTGAAGGCCAACCATCCGAAGTCCGCGAAACTGCCGGATTACACCGCCGACGAGGACGCCACATGGTCATGGCTGGCGGTCGTCACGCAAACGGGCGTGCGCCGGGCGGAGCAGGCGATGGGCGAGACGGCTGTGGCGATCGGCATGGGGCCGTTGGGACAACTCACTGTTCAATACCTCCGCCTCATCGGCCTGCGCGAGGTCATCGCCATTGACCCCGTCCAGGAGCGACTGGACATCGCGGCTGCTCACGGCGCGACGGCAACCTTCTGCGGCAGCGCGGCCGATGCGGTGGAGTTTGTCGAGGCGCACACCGACGGCGAACGAGCGGACGTCGTGTACGACGTGACGGGGCATGACGCCGTCTTTCCCATGGCGCAGCGACTTGCCAGAAAACTCGGCGCAGTGGTGTTGATCGGCGATGCGCCGCATCCATCGAGGCAGCATCTGACCCACGATGTGGTGCGCCGGCAACTCAGGATCTGTGGCACGCAGAACGACTTCCTCCCTCCGCAGCAGGCCCACTGGTGCGCGGCGAAACAGATACCTCTTTTCTACCTCTACCTCCACCGGGGGCAAGTGCGCGTCTCGGACCTCATCAGCCATCGCTTCGCGCCGACCGAGGCGGCCGCGGCCTACACGCTGCTCGAAGAAAACCGCGGCGAAACTATGGGCGTGGTCTTCCGATGGCCTTCGAATTTTTGACCGGCGATGGATTAGCATCGCAAGTTAATTTGTTCGCCTTCTCGAAATTCCCCATGCTGCGAAGGCGCTTGACGCCTTCTTAGGCCAATTCATAATTTTCCGATAGAGCCGAAAAAACCAGAAAATATCTAAAAAAGGTCGCATTTTGGCAAAAATTTCCATTTTTCAAGGGGGGATGGGGAGAATTACCCTTGACACCACAAGATATGGTATGATATAATCTGCAACCAACAAGGTGATGTGCTACCTACCGTAGCGATTTTGGGGATTTCCTCCCGTTTTTAGCAATCGCTGATGTGTTTTGTCGGAGTCGCGTGTTTAATGAGACTTTGCACGCCCACTGGAGGGGACGTGAACCATGAGGTGTCCGTACTGCAAGCACGATGAGGACAAAGTCGTAGATTCGCGGTCGGCTGCGGAGGGCGCGACCATTCGGCGGCGTCGTGAATGTCTGAAGTGCGGCCGCCGGTTTACAACCTACGAACGGATCGAGGAGGGGTACATGCGCGTCGTCAAGAAGGACGGATCGCGCGCTCCGTTCGACCGACGTAAAATTCTGGCCGGCCTGATGCGGGCCTGCGAGAAGCGGCCGGTGAGCACGGATACTCTCGAACGGGTCGTCACCGAGATTGAGCACGAGATCTACGAGCGCTTCGACAAGGAAGTCCCCACGAAGTTTATCGGTGAACTGGTGATGCACAAATTGCGGGATATGGATGACGTCGCCTACATCCGATTCGCATCGGTGTATCGCGAGTTCAAAGACGTGAGTGAATTCGTCAGCGAGGTCCGGCCGATGCTCAGGCACGACCGGAAAAAGAAATGACGGAAACAAAATGGGCGCATAGTGAACGTGGAGGGGTGTGAGACATGAAACAGATTCGCATGGTTCGGAAGAGAAACGGTCGTCTGGTTCCCTTCGACGAAACGAAGATCACCAACGCCATTTTCAAGGCGGCCCAGGCCGTGGGCGGGGAGGACCGGCTCATGGCCGAAGAGCTGACCGGCGTCGTGACGCTCTTCCTCGAGAAGACTTACGACGGGAAAGTCCCCGGCATCGAAGACATCCAGGACATGGTGGAGAAGGTGCTCATCGAGACCGGGCACGCAAAGACCGCGAAGGCGTACATTCTCTACCGCGAAAAAAGGGCCCGCATCCGCGAGGGCCTCAAGGTCCGCAAGGAGATCAAGCGGAACGGAGACCGAACGGACTGGTCGCTTCTTGTGGACGCGGGCACGCACGAGGAGATGTCCCCCTGGGACAAGTCCCTCATCGCCACTGCCCTAGAGAAGGAAGCGGACCTGACCTCCGACCTGGCCAATGAGATCGCCAAGGAGGTGGAACGAAAGGTCTTCGACTCGGGACTCAAGCGGATTTCCACATCCCTCGTCCGCGAGCTCGTGGACAATGAATTGTTCGAGCGGGGCCTCAACGCCAAGCTCGAAAAACAAAGCCTCGTCGGCATGCCCAAATATGATATTGAAGAACTGATCTTTCACAAGAGCAAGGAAAACAGCAACATCACGCGCAACAACCCCGAGGCCATCAACCTCTCCATCGCCGAGAACACCCTCAAGCAGTACGCCCTCCAGGAGGTATTCTCGAAGGACGTCGGCGAGGCCCACCTGCGCGGCATAGTCCATCTGCACGACCTCGGCTACCCGACCCGCGTCTACTGCTCCTCCCACTCCCTCGAATACCTGAAAAAGTACGGCCTGTCGCTGGGGAACCTGGACACGACCTCCGCCCCGGCCAAGCACGCGCGCACCCTCACCGGACACCTCAACACCTTCCTCGCATCCATGCAGGCATATTACGCCGGCGCGCTCGGGGTCGGCTACATCAACATCCTCTACGCGCCCTATCTCGAACACTTGTCCTACGAAGAGATGAAGCAGGAGGCCCAGCACCTGATCTTCAGCTGCTCCCAGTCGGCCTTCTCCCGAGGGGGCCAGACGCTCTTCCTCGACTTCAACGTCCACACCGGCGTCCCCTCCTACCTCCGCAACATCCCCGCCATCGGATCGGGGGGGAAGGAAACCGGCAAGACCTATGGGGAATATGAACACATCGCCCAGGAATTCTGCCGCGCCCTCCTGGACGTCTGGCGCGGCGGCGATCAGTACGGCCACGTCTTCGCATTCCCGAAGTGCGACTTCCACATCAACGAAGACACCTTCAAGGACCCGAAACAGTTTGAGCTGCTCAAACACGCCTGTCAAATCGCCAGCGAGAACGGCACGCCGTACTTCGTGTTCGACCGCGACGAGGTGACGCTCAGCGCCTGCTGCCGGCTCCGAACAAAAATCAAGAACCAGTACATGATCCAGCACCCCGAAAGCATGCGCTTCTGCGGGTTCCAGAATGTGACGGTCAACCTGCCCCAGGCTGCTTACCGCGCCGGCCGCGGCAACCACGAGAAACTGTTCGAGGAGATCAAGAAGGCGATGGATATCGCCATGAAGGCCCACCTGCAAAAGAAACAGTTCATCTCGCGGCTGATGTCCGAGCCGTCCATGCCGCTCTGGGAGATCGGCAAGAAATGGAACGACGGGCGGCCGTACATTGATCTGAACGAGGCCACCTACATCATCGGCCTCATCGGGCTCAACGAGTGCGTCCAGTACATGATGGGAAAAGAGCTTCACGAAAGCGACGATATCCTCAAATACGGCCTCAAGATCGTCTCCTACATGAAACTCGTCGCCGACGACTACAACAAGGAGCACGGACTCCATGTGACGCTCGAAGAGTCCCCCGCTGAGAGCGCCTCGCGGCGCCTGGCCAAGGTGGATATGAAACTCTATCCCGACGCCAAAGAATACGTCCGGGGCAACATCGAGGAGGATGAGTACTACTATACCAACAGCATCCACCTCCGCGCCGACGCGCCGGTGGACCTGGTCACGCGCATCCGGAAACAAAGCTACTTCCACTCGCTCATCGAGTCGGGCGCCATCATCCACGCCTTCGTCGGCGAGGAGCGCCCCCCGGCCAGCAGCATCCTCGCCCTCGTCAGAAAGACCTTCGAGAACTGCCTGGCCGCGCAGCTCACCATCTCGCCGGAGTTCACGGTTTGCCGGTCCTGCTGCAAGACCATCCCGAAGCTGGTGGAGCAATGCGAATACTGCCACTCGATGGACGTCTACGGCATTACCCGGATCGTCGGCTACTTCAGCCGGGTCAATAACTGGAACAAATCGAAGATCGGCGAACTGAAGGACCGACACCGCGGCGATTACCGCGTGCCCGCCTTCGCCCATCTTCCGGGGAGGTTGGAATAGCGTATCTGTCTACATCAGGAAGTTCTGTGGATTCACCATAGGAGGAGGGAAGACATGCAGGTCAATATATTTGGCAAGCCTCGTTGCGGCAAGTGCGTTACCACCAAGAAAAAACTCTCGCACTTCCTCGACCGATGGGGAGTTGTGGACAAGGTCTCCGTGATCTTCTACGATATGAGCACCCCCGACGGCCTGGCCGAAGGCGCCTATAACGACGTCCTCAACATCCCCACCGTCATCATTCGCGACGGCGAAAAGAACCTGGCTCGGTGGGACGGCGTCGTGCCCAAGACTGAAGATGTCAGGCTGCATCTCCAGGACCGGCCGAATGCTACCGCCCATTAAGGGGTTCATCCCCAATACCCTGATTGACTGGGAGGGGAGGATCGCCTCGATCATCTTCCTCCCCGGGTGCAACCTCCGTTGCCCCTACTGCCACGCAGGCCATCTCGTGGGCGCGCCCAACACGCTGGAATCCATTCCCTTCGACTCGCTGGAGGAGAAGGCCCGGAGCCAGCGGGGCTGGCTCGACGGCGTCGTCATCAGCGGCGGCGAACCGACGCTCCACAACACCCTGGCGGAGCTTTGCGAAAGGATCCGCTCTCTCGGCCTCGGCGTGAAACTCGACACGAACGGCACCCGGCCGGATCACCTCCGCTTCCTCATCGAGAAGGGTCTCGTGGATTGCGTGTCCATGGACGTCAAGGCGCCCCTGGACAAGTATCCCCAGGCGACGCGCGCCGACTGCGATGTCGCGGCCGTCCGCGAATCAATCACGATGCTCCTCGACGGCGACCTGGAATATGAGTTCCGCATGACGGTCTGCCCGGCAGTCTCCACAGAGGAGGATGTAATGAACACGGCAAAGGAGATTCGCGGGGCGCGGGTATTCTATCTGCAACAATTCAACCCCGAGTTCGCCATGGACCCCTCCCTGCGCGATGTCCGGCCCTACCCCCGAGAACAACTGAGAGAATTCGCCCAGAAGGCGTCCCGCTTCGTGAATCTGTGTGTAGTCCGAGGGGAACCTCTCCCGGTCGCAGCGGATTGAAGACGTGAAAGAAGCCCTCTATTACGAGAAGTTAGGGGACAAGAAGGTCCGTTGCGTTCTCTGCCCACAGTTCTGCCGGATCGAGGACGGAAAGACCGGCTTCTGCAGCGGACGGCGCAACCACGGCGGCGTGCTCTACGCCGAAACCTACGGCAGGTGCACCTCCGTCGCCATGGACCCGATCGAAAAAAAGCCCCTCTACCACTTCCATCCCGGCACGTTCATCTTCTCTCTCGGCACGATGGGGTGCAACTTCGCCTGCGACTTCTGCCAGAACTGGCAGATATCCCAGGCAGCCGCCGCGCTCCAGGACATCACCTCCGCCGAGATAGTGGACGCCGCCCGGCGCGAAGGCTCCATCGGCGTCGCCTACACCTATAACGAACCGCTCGTCTGGTACGAGTTCGTTCTCGACACGGCGATGCTCGTCCGCGAAAAGGGCCTGAAGAACGTGCTCGTCACCAACGGGTTCATCAACCCGGACCCGCTGGAGAAACTGCTGCCCTACATTGACGCGATGAACATAGACATCAAGAGCATCAACCCCAACTTCTACAAGGAACGCTGCAAGGGTAAACTGGGGCCGGTTCAGGAGACGGCCAAGACCGCCGTCGAGGCGTGTCATGTGGAGATTACGAACCTGGTCATCCCCGGCCATAACGACTCGAAACTGGAGCTGGGCATGCTGGCCGACTGGATCGCGGAGAATCTCGGCGAGGACGTCCCCGTTCACCTCTCGGCCTATTTTCCCCGGCACAAGCTCCAGGCCCCCGCGACGAGCGGCGAGACCCTGGCTATGGCCTACGAGATCTTCAAACAACGGTTGAGCTATGTCTATGTAGGCAACATGATTCTACCCGTCGGGGCGGAGACGAACTGCCGCCAATGTGGCGCCACGCTCGTGGCCCGCAGGGGATATCAGATCAGCATCCGCAACCTGTCCGACGGCAAGTGCGGCGTCTGCGGGGCGGAGAACAATATCGTTAGATAAGTATTGCATTTGTTTTCTCGAGTTGTTTGTGGTATAATTCGTGGGACTGGATAAACCTCTCCTCTACCAGCCGGCCTGCGAGGGAAAATATTTTTCCCTCGAAGGGCGGTATTCCATTTTTAACAGACCCGGACAGGCTGTGTATGGACGGGCGGTATTAGGGGAGGCCAAACTGGGAGAGCCATGCAGCTATCAAAATTAGAACTCGTCGGTTTCAAATCGTTTGCGGACAAAACCGAATTCTCCTTCGAGCCCGGCGTCACCGCCTTTGTGGGACCGAACGGCTGCGGAAAGAGCAACATCGTGGACGCCGTCAAATGGGTCCTCGGCGAGCAAAGCGCCAAGTCCCTCCGCGGGGCCGAGATGCAGGACGTCATCTTTAACGGCGCAACCAGCCAGAAGCCCAAGGGCTACGCCGAGGCGTCGCTCACCATCCAGAACCACAAAAAACTCCTCGCCATTGAGTTCGACGAGGTCTGCGTCACCCGCCGCCTCTATCGCTCCGGCGAGTCCGAGTACCTCCTCAACAAACAGCCCTGCCGCCTGAAGGACATCCGCGAGCTCTTCATGGACACCGGCGTCGGCTGTGACGTCTACTCCGTCATCGAGCAGGGCCAGGTGGACCGCCTCGTCGCCGCCAACGCCAAGGAGCGGCGGATCGTTTTCGAGGAGGCCGCCGGCATCAGCAAGTTCAAGGCCAAGCGCGAGGAGAGCCGCCGCACCCTCGAGCGCGTCAAGCAGCGGCTCGAGCACGTGGACCACGAACTCCAGTGGGTGCAGAAGGACCTCCGCTCCGTCCAGATACAGGCCGGCAAGGCGCGTAGTTACAAAGAGGCCGAGGCCAAAGTGCGCGAGCTTACCATCGCCCTCTCCCTCTCCGAACACCTCAGAAGAAAGGCCCAGGAGAAGGAACTCCGCGAACAGATCAGCGCCCTCGCCGCGCAGCAGGAGGATGCCCGCAACGCCGTGGCGCGCATCGAAGCCGAACAGGCCCAGATCAACGCCGACGCCGTGACCCTCGAACGCAAGCTCGGCGACGCCCGCACCGAACAGAGCCAGACCGACAGCCGCATCCGCGCCGCGGAAGAGCGCGTTCGCGTCGAGCAAAACCGCATCGCCGACCTCGACGAGCGGGAGTCGGCCGCGTGCGAAACCGAGAAGGCCGCCCGCGCCCGCGTAGAGGAACACCGCGATGAGCTCGCCCGCAAGGAGCGCCTCCGCGATTACTTCGAGAATGTGATTCAACAGGGCGCCGAAACGAACGACGCCCTCTCCGCCACACTGGAAGATCTGACCCGGGGATGCGCGGGCCTCGAACAGCAAATCGAGCAACGCAAGGCCGCGGTCATCGCCAAAACCGCCGTCGTCGCCAACCTTTCCAACGAGATATCAACCCTCGCCGCCCGGCGCGCCTCGTCGGAGCACAACATCACCCGCCTTCGCCAACGGCAGGAGGAGGTCTCCCGCACCCTGGAGGAGGCCCTCGCAAGGGAAAACGTCCTGACCCGAGAACGCGATGAACTATCGAGCCGCATGGTGCAACTCCAGGAAACGTTTGCCGGCAAGGAGCAACTGCTGGAGCACGGGGAGAAGGCGCGCGCAGATATCGAAGATCGCCTGCGTCGAGAGCGTGAAGAACTCGTCAAGTGCGAATCGCGGCGATCCGCCCTGCAGGAGATCGAAGCCCGGGCCGAAGGGATCGGCGAAGGCGTCCAGGCCGTCATTGCCGAGGCGACCCGCGAGGGCGCCACCCTCGCCGGCGTGAAAGGGATCGTCGCCGACTTCATCAAGGTGGAGCTCGAGCACGCCCTCGCCATCGAGACGGCCCTCGGAGAAGGGGCGCAGTTCATCGTTACCGAAACCACGGCGGACGCCGCCTCGGCCATCGAGTTCCTGAAGTCCTCGAACAGCGGCCGCGGCGGATTCCTGCCGATGGACCGCGTCGCCGCGAAGGACGGAATTTCACCCGAGCTCCTTTCTGAGCCGGGGGTCATCGGGCGCGCCTCAGATCTGGTGCGCGGCGCGGAAACCGACCGCGCCCTCTTCGAACACCTGCTCGGCGACGCGATTGTGGTGGACCGCTTCGACACCGCCCTGCACCTCAGCCGCAACGGCGGGGCGCGCCATCGAATTCTGACCCTTGCCGGCGAGAGGATCGAACCGGCCGGCGCCATCGTCGGCGGCGCGCGACCGTCCGGCGACTTGATCACCCGCCGAAGCGAGCTGGCCAGCCTCGAGGGGCAGATCGCCAACCTGAAGCAGAGCGTGGCCTTGCTCGAATGGGAACACCGCCAGACGCTCGCCGCCCTGGGCAAAGTCCGCGATGATATGGAGACCCTGAAAGGTCAGGTGGACCAGTGCCATATAGAACGGGCCGCCAGGGAAAGTCAACTCGCCCAGTGGGTCGAGCGCCGCGAGAAGGCCGCCGAGGAACATTCCGTCAACGAGAGCGAAATCGAGGCCATCCGGGCCGAGATGGACGAGAGCCGCCGGCGCGAGGCGGAACTGCGGAACGAGATCGAACGGATCGAGGCGGAGCGCGCTCGCATTGAGGGGGAAGTGAGCATCGGCCAGGAGACGCTCAAAGACCATCGCGAAATCCGCACCGACGTGGACGCAACGGTGCGGGACCTGCAGGCCGAACTGGCCCGGCTGAGGAGCGACCAGGCAAACCGCATCGGCCGCATCGAGTCCGTTGAGCGCCTCATCGCCGAACACCTGAGCCGCGCGGACAACGCGGCCGCTGAGATCCGGCTTTGCCGCCAGCGAAAAGCCGAAGCCGAGCGGGAGATCGAATCCAGCAAACGGCTCGCCCAGGAACTCGCTCTGCGACGGGAAGAGATACAGCGACAGATCGAGCAACTCATCGCCGCACAGTCCGAGATCGAGCAGCGAAAGCAGGCGGTGGAGGCCACCCGCAGAGACGCGCAATCGCGCCTGGCCGAGATCACGGCCAAACTGCAGGAACTGCACGTCCAGGAGGCCCAGTGCCGGACCGAGATCAATGCGCTGGAGGAGCGGGCCCGCGAAGGGTACGAAATTGATCTCGGCACATTAGATCCGGATAAAACCATTCCTCCTGACTTCAATCCCGATGTCGCAAAAGAAGAGATTCAAAAGCTGCATGAGAAAATTCGCCGCCTCGGCGCCGTGAACCTTGCCGCCCTGGACGACCAGAAGGCGCTGCAGGAGCGGTTGGACTTTCTCACCGCCCAGCGGGACGACCTGGCCAAATCCGAGCAGGATCTCCATCGCGTGATCCGCCACCTCAACCGCGAGTGCCGCGAACGATTCATGAAGACCTACGAGGCCGTGCGGGAGAACTTCAAAATTCTATTTCGCAAACTCTTCGGCGGCGGACGGGCCGACATCATCATCGAAGAGAACCTCGACGAAAACAGCGACCCCCTCGAGGCGGGCATCGAAATCCTCGCCCAACCCCCAGGCAAGGCCCCCAGCAGCATCTCGCTCCTATCCGGCGGCGAGCGAACGTTGACTACCGTCGCCCTCCTTTTCGCCATCTTCAAGGCCAAGCCGAGCCCCTTCTGCATCCTTGACGAAGTGGACGCCGCCCTCGACGACAAGAATGTCGGACGATTCGTCGAGTTGCTGCAGGAATTCCTGAGCGATTCTCAATTCATTATCATAACCCACAACAAGCGGACGATGAGCGTCGCGGACATCCTCTACGGCATCACCATGCAGGACTCCGGCGTCAGCAAGCGAGTGGCCGTCAAATTCGAGCGCGGCGAGCCCCTTGCCGAAGCCCCTATCTCCAGCGAACATCTCAACGGCTGATAACGCTCCGTGCGGGGCGGGCGAGAGGCAGGGGACAGTTCATTTATCCCTTCCCCCGTCTCCGCCTTGCGGGGCCTTCTTGATGGTCCGTTGTATCGGGCGGAACGACAAGTAACCGCACGGCAATAGAATCAAACCCGCCCCGAGCCAAAAGCTCAGCCTCAGTTCCTCATTGAAGGCGGCCACGGCTATAATAGTCGAGAGGAGCGGACTCAGGAGTCCCAGCAGGCTGCCGTAGGTCGCTCCGGTGAACTTGTAGGCGTTGGTCATCGTGAGTTGTCCCACGACCGACAGGGATGCAATTAGGAACAGCATCATCCATTCCCCTTGCGTGGGCCACACCCAATGGGTCCACATCGGCCACAAGACCATCGCCAAGCCGAAAAGGCACTGCGACCAGAAGATGTTTGTCGAGCTGTCGGTCTCGCGGCATTTCGTCAAAGCCACGACCGCCATCGCCGAGGTGACCCCCACGCTCAGGCCGATCACTTCGCTCGGGGAGAGGCTCAATTCCGCTGCGCCGGTAAACACCCCTATGCCCAACCCGGCCAGTGCGACGGCGAGCCAGTGCCCCGCCGTTAGCCGCTCGCCGAGGATGGGAATGGCAAACAGCGCCGCGAAGATCGGGTAGGTATAGCTGTAGAGCGCGCCCTTGGCCAGTCCCAACGCCGCAATCGTCCAAAAGTAAGCGATCACCGCGTATCCGCCGGTGCTGCCCCGGATCGCAATCCAACGCCAGTTGGTCCATTGCATCTTGCGCACGCCGGTAAGGAACGCAAGCAGGACGCATAGATTCCCCACGAGGAAGCGCACCATAGCCACGGTGTACGGGGATATATGCGGCGAGTCCAGGCTAAGCTTACGGATGAGCGCGGACATCACCGCGAAGAAGACCGAGGACAGGAGCATCACGAGCAGGCCGCGCTTCACGTGCATGGATTGTGCACCTTTACTTCCCATGCAAAACTTTATCCAATTTTTCGATCTGCTCGCCGATGGCTCGGCGAGTCCGCACGGGCGCATCCGGGTCGGGCAGGATGTCGGTCGAGTAGCACCCGCCCTTGTTCGGGATAGAAACGATCTCGTTGACACGGTTGAGCGCGACCTCGGCATCGGCCGTGGCGAGACCCTTGGCCTTGGCGCGGGCGATCAGGTCGTTCAAGATGACAAAGTATTCGTAATCCTCAACCCCCTCGCGCGCCTGCTCCATGCGGACGGAACTCACCGGTCCGTTTACGCCAAACCGCTTGCCGGGGTAGAGAAGATACCCGTCGCCGTTCGGGTAGCGGACATTGTAGCGCGGCTGGTCGGGAGCGCTGGCCTGGGAGATGTACTGGTGGTAGCCCTTCTCCCACGGGTCGTAGGTCCACCACGAGATGCCCCAGAACTCGTAGCCGACGACGTGATACTTCCAGCAGAAGTATGGCAGCAGTCGTTCGATGCCGCAGTAGGGCGTGTCAATGCACATCTGCCCGTCGGTGGTGAAGATCAGCGTGTCGCCCGCCTGGCGGCGCTCCTCCATCTTCTCCACCGGGAAGCAGCCGTACGCCCCTACGCCCCACGCCTTCAGCGCGCCGACGTAGCCCGGGACGTAACGCCACGTGCTGGAGTAGGTGAGCAGGTTCGGTTCGATCTCGGCGATGAGCTTGCAGTAGGTTGCCAGATTCGTCACGACATAATCATGCGAGAAATGCGGCTCGTCGGAGACGTAGCAGAGCGCCTTCTTGTCCCAGCCCTTCGCGCGCAGGTGGTCCATGTAGGCGGTGAGCGACTTGCGGAGGGCCTCTTTGTATTCGGGGGTGAACGCCTCAAAGCCGAAGACCTTCCTCGGCGGGTAGGCCCAGCCGAAGGCGTAGAACATATGGTGTGTGTAGAAGCTGTTCATGCCCAGGACGTCGAGGCAGTAGTGCGCCGCCTCGTCGAACCCCTTCGTGTCCAGCTCCACCTTCCCGTCCTTGTAGGTAATGTTCATCTCCGGCTGGAACCGGTCCGTGCAGACGCGGTGGTCGGCCATGAACTTGTACCACGGGCGGAGCGACTCCGCGTCGGGATAGAGATGGCGCAGCGAGTGGAAGCGCAGGTCGTAGATCACGCGGAGCCGGGTATCCTTCGGCAGGACGAAGTCCCAGACATGCACCCGGAGACGGACGGCGGTGTGAAAGGCCCCTCGCGCCTCGACGACAACTTGGCCGTTGTACTCACCCGGCGCGGCGCCATCCGGGACGCGGACCGTGATCCAGACCGGCTGCGACTGGTTCGCCTTCAGATCGAACGGCTCGTAGGGCCTTAGCGGATCGGGCCAGTCGCCCGCCCACCCGTCGCACCGCGGCGGGGCCTTGGGGTAGAGGCGGTACCACGGCGGCTGGTTCGATTGGTAGTAACTGGTCGGGTAGTCTATGGGGACGTAGCCGACGAGCTCCACCTTGACATTGGCCAGCTTCTCCCCCTTGGCGTTGGCCGGAGGCTCGACCTTCACGCTGACATCGGATAGGTCGCGCGCGCTGCGCAAGACCAACTGGATCGGCTCGTACTCGTTCCGGGCCGACTGCGCCTCGATCTCCTTCAACTGCACGTCCGGGATGTCCTCGCGAAAGACCTTGACCACCGGATTGACGAGCCACATGGCGACGGGGCCTTTCCGCTCGGCGGCATCCGCGCCGGGGCGGGTCTCCAGGTCGCCGAGGATCGCCGGGATCATCCTGCAGAAGACGATGTCATCGTGCCAAAGCGTGCCGTGGCAGTCCATGGTGAGGTGCAGGGCCACGAAGCGCGTCTCGCCGGAGGTCTGCAGGACCGCGCTGGTCTGGGTCCAGTCGGCGTCTCCCGACACATCGGGCCGCGTCGAGAAGCCCCACTGCCCCTTGATCTGCTTGTGGTCCTTGTTGTGCTGGTGGAGGTGGAGGGTGGCTTTCCCATCCACGCCTTTCGTCTTGAGGAAACCGCTATAGAGGTAGGTGGCGTTCGGCTCGACGGCAATGGTCTGGTGATGCCCGCGCCAACCGGCCTTGGCATCGGCGGGGACATCGAGGCGGATGCACTTCTGCCCGGAGCGGGCGCCGCCGTCAATCTTCGACATGCCCTCCTGGCGCTGCCACTCAGCGTCGCCCTGCTCGAAGGACGGGTTCTTCACGAGGTTCGTCTTGCCCGACACGAGGTCGTCGCCGGAGAGCATCTTGCCCGGCTTGATTCGCTTGTCGCAGCTTACGTAGACATGGTAGGTCTTTTCACTTCGGGCGGGGAGATCGGCCTGGAAGAGGACCGTGTTGTCCTGAAGCAGATGGGGACAGACGGCAGCGGTGGTCGAATCCACAACGCGAACGGAATCCAGATTCGCCTTCCGAAACGCCCCCTTCAGGCCCTGGTTCAGGTCCACGCTGGCGAGGGCGTTCTGCGCCGCCTGGTCGGACATGTTGAGGAGCGTCACGCCGAGCCGATATTCCCACACGGGGCCGTTGGGCGCGTCGGCCTTCAGCCATGCGTCGGCGACAGTGATCTTCTGCAGGGTCAAAGATTCCTTCTTGCCGACCGACACCTGGGCGGGCTGGGAGGCGTCGGCCCGTTCGAGGCGGAACTCGTCGTACCAGGCTGTGCCCGTGCCGCTCAGGATCGTGCCGACGGTAGCGTCCTTGGCGTCGGGAGGGGTGGTGAAGCGAATCTCCAGTTCCTTCCAGTCGTAGGTCCCCTCGCCCGCGTCGGCAGACTGGTTCATGATCATGGGCTTCTCGCCGTTGACGTGGATGAAAAACCCCGCGCGGCCCTTGACATCCTTGCCCTTGACGCATGCCTTCAGGACGTACTCCTTGCCGGAGGTCAGGGGGATTTTGTATTGACCGTACTTGACCCATGTCGGCTCGGCGCCGGCAGCGACCACGCACTTGACGCAGCGCCCCCCGTCGCACGGCGACTCCTTGACCCACGACAGATGGTGTGTGTCATCTTCCCCCCATGTGGTCCAGCCGGCGGGCGTCTCGCCGCCGTCCTCGAAGCCGCCGTTGAGGAGGGGCACGTTGGCGCGCCAGAAGTCGTCCACGGCCTCGGCGTCGGGATTGTCGTAGTATATGTGATAGACGGTGCTGCCCTGCGGGTCGCACTCCACGGCGAAGGCGAGGGTGTCCCCATCGGCGAGCGCGCCGATGGTCTTGGGCCTTTGCTGCGTGTCGAGCAGCTCGTAGAGCAGCTCCTCGCCCTGGGCGTCGCAGACGCGAAGGGCCTTGATCTCCTCCCCGGACAGGTCGAGACGGCCATCGCCCTTGCCGACGGTGAGGGAGATGGAGTCGCCCTCGATCTTCCGCTCGGACGTGTTGCGGACATCGACGCGGACGCGGCCCTTCCAGTACCCCTTCCCCGCCTTGTAGAACCGCAGGTGCCAGGGAGACTCATCGGCGTCGGCTACACCAAGGGAAAACACGGAGAAAAGAAGCAAGGCCAAGAATACACATTTGCGGAACATGGCAATCTCCCGTGTCAATGTCGGGGCGTTTTTCTGCATCATCGAGTTTCTACAGGTTGACATAGGATAACCACGACATCGGAGAAACGCAAGAGGTTCGTTCTGTGGTGCGACGTTACTTGACAGCGCTGCCGCATAGTGGTAAGGTGGAGATAGGCAGAAGAGGGGGATGCCGAAGGGCCATCTGCCGTCAGGTTCGGTGAGGTCGGTGATCTGTTTATCCTTATGCGGGACGCGGGTTGAGCAGGATCGGTGAAATCCAGGCCCTTGTGCGCAACGGTCTGTATTATTTGACCGAGCATGCGTATGAGGAAGCGGCGTTGGAGGATTTCAATATCTATGATGTGGAGGAAGGCATCCTCGGTGGAAGGATCAGAAGAACGTGGCCGAGGCAGCAGAAATATGAAGTCGTTGGCTCGGCGTTGGATGGGCGACCGATCGGTGCAATATGTCGCATAACACCGGGAGGCAAAATCCGCGTTATCACTGTTTGCGAAGATAGGCCAAAGAGATGAAGCAAAAAACAGAGAACTTCTGGCAGGGGGAGACATGCGAGTACTGCGGCGGTACCATTGTGGAGAAGCGGGTGACATTGCACCGCCGCCTTCGGGCCAAGTCCGTTCTCATTGAGAATGTGCCGGCTGGGGTGTGTCGAGAGTGCGGCACACGGTACTACGCGGCCAATGTGCTCAAGCGTGTGGAGGAAAGCGTGCGCGGGCGACGCCCGTCAGATCGGGAGGAAGTGGTCGCCGTCTATTCGCTGTAGCGCAGATGTTGCAGAAATCAAACATTGAACGACATGCTGCAAGAGTCCGTTGGCGCGACGTCGTCTGTATGTGGTTGCTGAGGCCATCGTCAGTCTTCTGTCCACGGAGTCCCTTGTAGCAGTTTCTGCCACGCATCCGTGGATTTTCCAACCGTTCGGATGGCCTTTCTGGCCAACCCATACTGGGCGAGGAGATTCGCGAGACAGAAAGCGTGGCAGCCGGGACAGTTGAGGGTCCTGACATAGGCGTCGTATGAGAGAAGCACTTGCCTCCTGGATAGCTGTTCGGAAATGTGAATCCCGCCCACAATCTCCTGCCGTGCCCCAATGTATCCAGGGCGGTCCTTCAAGGGATGGATCCGTTCGCCATGAATTCGCCGCCCAATGGCGTCCGGAAGTTCCCTTGTCATCTCCTGAATCCGCCGCCGAATCGGGTTCTCTTCGTCCGCGAGGATTTCCAACCCCCAGAGATCCAATTGCGCGGTCTCTCCCGACGGGTCGTTCTCCAGGGCCTCACTCAACTGATCAAGGTTTGAGCGCAGCAATTTTTGGAACTTCTGACTTGCAAGGACTTCTCCAATGACACCATCAAGTACCATCACAGGGCAGTCCGGATCATCAGCCGGTTCGATTTCAGGATAGGATACGACGACGATGGGCAGGCCGCAGCACTCGCATGCGTTGATCTTGGCATCCAGTTTGAGCTTTCGATGCGGGTCTTCTGTTTTCACGACCTGAATATATTTTCCGTGACGTGAGAAACCGTGACCAAGGCCATCGAACTCGACTGCCAGGATCGGCGATGCAGAGCGATCGCAAACCACAAAGTCAAATTCGGTCTTGAGTAGGTATTCCCTGGCCTGGTCGCTGATAGACAGGTTCTTGAGCTTGTCATACCCAAGGGCTTTTCGAACGGGAACTTGTGGATACACGTCCAGGTATTTCTGCCAGTGTGTCCGCACCTTCGTGTACGCCCGCTTTTCACTGTCACTATCGAACAGTAAAGGCATGTCGCGCCTCACCTGATGCGGACTCAGGCGTTCCCATACAACACCACCCCGTGTTCCAACACGTCTTGGACAAAGAAATCCTGGAGGGCAAGCCTCTCCTGAAGTTCTTTGGGTGTGTATACAAGAGGCGAAACAGAAGCCGTTCTGCGACGGTCTCGCAACAGCCGCTTTACCTCCATCCATCGTCGCATGGGGGGATGGTCCGTCTCTTTGACAATGAGCAAGTCAATGTCGCTGTCCGGGGTAGGTTTGCCGCCTGCATAGGAACCAAAAAGGACGATCAGTTGCGGCGCGTACTCTGCCACAAGCTTCTGGACGATCTCGCCAATCTCTGGTCTGACCCTTTTTTCCGCCTTCATCACGCCGCTCCTTATCCGGGTCGCCTCACGCCGCCGGGCGACTGCATGTGATTCTCCCGCCGAAATATACCCCCTTGCCGTGTGGAAATTCAATCGGAAAGTTTGGTCGAGACGCGGGCGGCGTCGAACGTGGCCATCTCGGTGAGGATCCGCTTCGCCGCCTCGACCAGGTTCATGGCCAGCGCCGCGCCGGTGCCCTCGCCCAGCCTCATGCCGAGGTCGAGGAACGGCTCGACGCCTATCGCCTCCAGCATGGCCCGGTGGCCGGTCTCGACGGAGCGGTGCGAGGCGATGATGTAGTCCTTCGCCGCGGGACAAAGCCTCGCGGCGATGAGGGCGCCGGCCGTGGAGATAAGGCCGTCAATCAGGACAGGCTTGCGATGCGCCGCCGCGGCGAGGACGCACCCCGCCAGGCCGCCGATCTCGAAGCCGCCGACCTTGGACAGCACATCCATCGGATCGGATGGGTCGGGCCGGTTGACGGCGACGGCCTTCTCGATGGCCGCGACCTTTCGGTCCAGGCACTTGTCATCAACGCCCGTCCCGCGGCCGGTTACCTCCCGCACGCTCCGTCCGGTAAGGACGGCGGCGATGGCGGCGCTGGGCGTGGTGTTGCCGATGCCCATGTCGCCCGCGCCGAGGACGTCGAGGCCCTTTCCGCAGAGGCCCTCAACGACTTCGATCCCCGCTTCGACGGACGCG
The DNA here is from genome assembly GCA_040755855.1 of Planctomycetota bacterium. Taxonomy (GTDB): domain Bacteria; phylum Planctomycetota; class Brocadiia; order JAADGH01; family JAADGH01; genus JAADGH01. The sequence goes on from JBFMAD010000002.1 coordinate 132,716, forward strand.
ACGGCCTGGTCGCGCGTCATGGCCGGGCCTACGGCCATGTTTTGCGTGCCGGGGGCGATCTTCTTCGACAGAATCCTGCCGGAGTCGGCCAGGGCGCTCAGGTCGGCGGCTACGCCCATGTCCACGACCACTACCTCCGCGCCCACGAGCCGGGCGAGGACATTGATGGCCGCCCCGCATGCAACGAAGTTGTGCACCATCTGGGCGGTGACCTCCTGTGGGAACGCGCTGACGCCCTCGGCCACGACGCCGTGGTCCCCGGCCATCGTGACAATGACCTTTCGGGTGGTGGGTGGATTCAGACTTCGGCTGATGCCGGCCAGCCGCACGGCGAGTTCCAGGATGCGGCCGAGCGCGCCGGGGGGCATGGTGAGTCTCGCGATGCGCTCTCTGGCTTTGGTCTCAGATGGTTTATTGGCGGGTCGGATGCGTTTGATGGTCGAGGCCAGGTTTCCCAATGTAGTGCTCCGTCTGCCTGGGCCAAAAAATCGCCCGCCCAACAGAGGGCGGGCGGGAGGTTTCGCGTCGCCGTTCGACCGGCGCTTCACGTCCGGCGGCTGGCGCGGTCTCGTTTGGTTTTTTCGGGGACAAACACGTCGTCGAAGGCAGAGGCGAAATCGTAGACGTTGTGGAAGTCGTCAATGGAGTCCGAGTCTCGCCTCGCCATGAGCTGGTGCTGGATGAGGAGGTAAACCATCTCCCCGAAGTCGTCGGTGCGGAAGACGCCCCATTCCTCGAAAACCGCCTTTGCCATGTAGCCGAACTGCTCGATGGCGAACCGCCGGACGCCCTCGCAGAGCTCCTGGCCGGTCACATGGCGCCCCTCCTCCGTCTCGCTGTCGCGGTTTTTTTCGAATAGCCCTTGCGTGTAGCTCAGAGCCTCGAAGAGGAACTGGAACGCCTGTGGATCGTATCGCCCGTCGCTTCTGGCGATTTTTGCCAGGGAGTACGCAAAACCGTCTGAGCCTTCTGCATCCGAACTCAATGCCGTTTCTCTCCAATACTTCTGGAATCGCAAGACACCGGCTATCCCCTATCCTCGTTGTCGTTAAGATCGCTCTCATCGTTATCGGTATCGCCGTTTTCGCTGTCGTCGCTGTCGGCTTCCCGTCTTTTGTCCCTCCGGCTCGACAACCTTTCTTTGTCGTCCTCCTGCCTGGGATCGGGGGCGGATATCTCCTTTTCGATCTCGCTGACGTGAACCACCACCTCGCGTTCGCCGTCGAGCTCGATGGTCACGAACTGCGGAAGGACCTCGTATCCCGTCACTTCGCCGATACCCTGGGCGATCTTGACCCGCGTCCCCTTCTTCGGCAGTTCTCGCTTGAGGTCGTCGTACATCTCGTCCTCGAAGCGCAGGCAGCACATCAGCCGGCCGCATCGCCCGGAGATTTTCGCGGGATCGAGCGTGGCCTTTTGGTTCTTGGCCATTTTCATTGTCACCGGCTCGAGCTTCTGCATGAAACTCTTGCAGCAGAGCTCCCGGCCGCAGTGTTCCACGTCGGCCAGCAGTCGAGCCTCGTCGCGGACGCCGATCTGGCGCATCTCGATGCGCATCTGGTACTCGCGGGCCAGGTCCTTCACCAGCGTCCGGAAGTCCACTCGCCCCTCGGCCAGGAAGTAAAAGATGATCTTTGTGCCGCCGAAGAGGTGCTCCACGTCGGCCAGCTTCATCGGCAGATTGTGTTCCTTGATCTTCTGCTCGCAGAACTTGCGCTCTTTCGGGACGATCTCCTCCTCGATCTCCCTCACCCGCTCCATGTCCTTGGCGGTAACTTTGCGCAGAATTTCCCCCTTCGAGTCGTCCACCTTCTCCGCCTCATCGGTGATCGGCATCGAAAGGACGGCGCCAACCTCCACCCCCCGTTCAGTCCGCACCACGATCCGGTCCCCCATCCTCAAGCCGGCAAACTTGGCCCAGAACGTGGCGACGTAGGCCATGGCGCCGTACCGCACCGACACGACGGTCCGCTTGGCCTTTTCCGCAACAGATGGTTCCTGCGTGCTGATGACAATTCCCTTTCGCCGCGCAACCGATCAACATGAATTATAATAGCATGTGGCGCCGTCGGCGGTCAAGGGATTTCCCGGCGGGACGGTACTCCCTCAGATGTAGGGTGGGCCTTTGGCCCGCCATTTTTGTTTTCGCGTGGGTCGTCGCCAGCTAATCGGTGGGCCACAGGCCCATTCTGCGTTCTCGGTGCTTCTCTGCCTTCACTTTTCCTCCGGGCGGTCGGCGCCGGGCAGCTCGACGAAACTGCTGCCGTAGTAGGTGAAGATCACCTGGCCTTCTTTTGCCATGTCCTTGATGGCCTTCTTTACGTCCGCCTTGTCCACGCCCATCTCTTCAGCGATGGCCTTGGCCAGATCGCCCGGCTTTTGTTTCTTCTTCGCCGCCTGCAGGCGTTCCAATATCTTTTGCCGGATTTCCGCGTCGCCCATGGATTCATCTCCTACTCGTCTGGGGTAATTTTGGCGAAGGCCAATATATCCTCTTTGCGCATCCCCTTCAAGACAAAAGTGGACCGGGGGACCATCTTCCTGTCCTCCATGATCTCTCTGATCGAGGGCCTCTTGATTTCCCCAGCCGGGCGTTATATCCTGATATGCCGGAACTCAGGCAACTTGTCGCAAACGGAGCAAGCCATGGAACTGAAAAACTGGCCGTCCTATCCGCACCAGGTGGACAAACTCGTCGAGCAATGGCAGGAGAAGTATCCGCGGTACCTCATCGTAGATTTCCTCACACAGCACCTTCGCCAGAAGGTCTATATGCTCACCGTCACGGACCGCGACGCGCCCCAGCGTGGGAAGAAGAAACAGATGTTCACCGTACCCCACGCCCACGAACCGGCGGGGACCGTCGGGTCGCTCAACTTCATCCACCAGCTCCTGACGGGACATCACTTGGATGGGACGGCGTCCACGCTGGACCGGAAACGGATTCTCGAGAAGACGCTCATCTCCTTCAACCCCGACTCCAATCCGGGCGGGCGGATGCGCTCGCCGGTGCATTTCTGGGACGGGACGCGCTATACCAACGAGGAGTTTTGGGCATGGATGAGGGGGATAGACCCGGAGACGCTGAGTATGTTCAAGCGCGTCGCCCGGTGGAGCATCCGCGAGGAGAACCCGCTACGGATAGGAATCGTTTACGAGCAGCTCAACGAGCACGAGTTCGTCGAGCCGAACCGGGATATGGGGTCGTCGCTCCTGCGCCTTGTCGTAAGATACTGTAATAAATGGCGATACGACCAATATCTATCTTTGCACCAGACGGAGTTTCAGGGGCGGGCGGACCGGGCCAATGCGATGATTATCCTGCCGGTCGTCCAGACGGAGATCGGGCAGGAGCTGCAAGAATGTAACATGAACTGGGCGATGGACATCATCGGGCAATGGAAGCGGGCGGGTGCGCGCCCCATCGAGGCGGTGAAGCCGCTCAACTACGGCGAGCCGCACCGATCCTGGTTCATCGAGTGCTGGGGGTGGTTGGAAAAGCAGATGCCCTGCATCACCGTCGAGATTCAGAACAACAATCCTGACACGCCGCCGGAGAAGCAGCTCCTTTTCATGGATGTAGCCATTCGTGAGAGCGCAGAACGCCTGTTGCGATAAGCGGGATTGTTTTGGGAGAAAAGAAAGACACCCGCGTCAGGGCAAGCCGCAAGGGAAGGTTTTGCGTGCCGAACCGCGGGCGTCTTATAGAGGCCGGCTGGCCTGGGTGATCCGTCACATCATACGCCCATCCATCTCTCTCGGCAGGTTCATGCCCCGTCAATTACTCGCTGCCGTGATTGTCGCGGGGGCTTCTGTTGCCCTTCGCCCTGGCCTCGCGCATCTTCGCAAGCCGCTCGCGGAAGAATAATCCCGCGCAGAGCATTCGGCTCACCTCAGCCGGTTGGAGGGACGTCAGGTGCTCCGGCGTCTTCAAGAGTTCCTTCGCCCGCTGGACGCAAGCCTGGGCCTCCTTCTGCGTCATCTTCGCCACGGCCTTTTTTCCACCCGCCAGGGACAGGACCGTACGATAGGGAACCATTCGCTCGCACGGCGCATCGAGCGCGCTGACCTTCTTGCCGCGGTATGGGCACCTGCCGGTCAGGGGATCCCTTGCATCGGCAATCGGTATGGGCATGCAGTCGAAGCGCATGCAATCCCCGCAGTAGAGGCCCTCCTCACTGAAAGGTTCGACGCTCATGGTTCCCTCCGCGCGTGTTGGGCTTCCGAGCCGTGCGATGTGCCGGGGAAGGCGATCACACCATGCTACAAGATCATGGATAGCGACCATCCTTCCCCCCGACATGTAGTGTTATTATACCAAATTTGCAATCGCCCATCAAGCCCTAAATTTCAGGGGGGAATCTCCAGGATGCGGGAAAAGGCCCCGTCGGCGGGAGCGCCTTGCGTTCCACTTCGTCATGCGCTACAATCCCCGCCACGGAGCGCGGAGCCCTCGGCGCGTGCCGCGGACGATTTATGCCGGGTGGAGACAGGAGAAGGGAAGGTCAATTTGGCCATGCACGATATTCGAAATTTTATCGAGAGCGTGCGCGAGATCGTCGCGAGTCACAATCTGGGCGAGCCGGGCGCATACCGCCGGTGGAACCGGCAGAACGCCGACTCCACTCGTGATCTCTCGTTGAATCCGTATGGCTGCGCCGACGCCGCGAACATTCTCTACACGATTGGCTTTTTCCCGCGAGATTCTCGCGAGCGAGAAGGCTTTGTCCAGACGCTTCGGAGTCAACAGGATTCAGAAACCGGATTGTTCCGTGAACGCAACTCAGTGATTCACGAGATTCACACGACGGCCCACTGTATCGCCGCCCTTGAGCTCTTCGACGCCCTCCCGGAACATCCGCTGGCTGGGCTTTCCGAGTATCGTGATCCCAAGGCGATGGAGGCGTTTCTGGATGGGCTGGACTGGCGCGCCAATCCGTGGGGGGAGTCGCACAAGGGCGCCGGCGTCTATGTCGCGCTGGTCCTTGCCGGCGAAGTCTCGCTTGAGTGGGAGGACCGGTACTTTGCCTGGCTCTTCCGAGAGACCGACCCGGAGACCGGCTTCCTCAGAAAAGGGTGCATCGCCCCGATTGAGATGGGTGGGACGTCGTCAATCTTCCCGCACCTTGCCGGCGCGTTCCACTACCTTTTCAATCAAGAGTATGCGCGCAGGCCGATTCGTTATCCGCAGGCGATGATTGACACATGCCTTGATCTATTCAACAGCGGCCACCCCGTCGGCAAAAGAGGCATCGGGTATGCGGGGATAGACTGGGTGTTCTGCCTCACTCGAAGCCTGCGACAGTGCGGGCATCGCTACGAGGACTGCCGCGAGGCGCTTGCGGCCTTCCTGGATTGCCACATGGACTTCCTGCTGCCGCTTGACCCACACGCCCACGAGGGAATGAATGACTTGCATGCGCTGTTTGGAACGATCTGCTGCCTTGCGGAGCTTCAGACGGCGCTCCCGGGACAGATCAGGACCGAGCGCCCCTTGAAACTCGTGCTGGATCGAAGGCCCTTTATCTGAATCGTGTTTTGGAGGAACCATGGTTGCGAAAAGAATTCTGACTGTCGTTCTTCTGGTCTTCTGGGCGATTGGGTTGGTTGCTTGCGCCGAGGAGGGGATGGCCATTGTTGTTGGGAACAAGCCCGGCTCGGTTGAGCAGTTCGCGGCGGAGGAGCTCCAGAACTATCTGGAGAAAATCACCGGACAGAAGGTCCCCATCCAGGCGGAACGAACCAATGGCGCGACGAATCTCATCATCACCGGAACCGACGGTGTCGGTGACGAGGGGTTCATCCTGAGAGCCGAGGGCAACGACCTCCTTCTCGCCGGCGGCGGGCCGCGCGGGAGGCTTTATGCCGTCTACGAATTCATCGAAAAGCATCTCGGCGTGCGATGGTTCGGCTCGGATGCGAGCGATGAGGTCATCCCGAAACGATCTGCCGATGAAATCATCGCAATCGTCAAAAAAGGAATAAACGACAAACAAGTCCCCTCGTTCTACTTTCGCGAGGTCTCGATCAACCTCGGCGGCCCGACCTCCATGTCCACGCTGGGCAAACTCCGCTTCAACGCCGTCATGACCGGCTATGCGCTGAGCGATACATGGAGGCAGACCACGCTGCCGGAGCTTCGGAAGCGTGGGATTGATCTGGTCATCGGCGGACACGACACCTACCGGCGCTTCCTCCCCCCGGAGAAGCATTTTGTGGAACATCCCGACTGGTCTATCCTCCGCAAGGGCCAGCGCGTCGGCACAGACACGCTCGATGGCGGGGCGACCTTCTGCACCACGAACAAGGAAGCCCTCGCTATCTTCCTCGACAACCTCGCTGCGCATGTCAAGCAGATGCCCGAAGCGAAGTACATTTATCCGTGGCCGAGCGATGGGGCGCGCTGGTGCGAGTGCGAGACCTGCAACCCCATCTCCGTGGGCGACCGGCTGCTGGCGCTGGACATCGCCATTGCCGAGGCCGTGAAAAAGGTACGGCCCGACATGATCGTGATTCACTTCGCCTATGGCAGCCACATGGAGATCCCGCAGGACCTCCGCCCGCCCAGGGAAATGGCCATCAGCCTCAGCACATGGGGGCGCAACTTCGCCTATGCCATGGAGGAGGAAGGCACGGACAAAAAATTCCGCGACGCCCTCGCCGGTTGGAGCAGGATCTGCGAGGAGACCGGCTGCCCGCTTTACGTCCACTCCAAACTCATGCGACTCTTCGGCAACGGCTTCGTTCTGATGCCCTACGCCGTCGCGCCGAGGGACATGAAGTTCCGGAAGAAAATGGGCGTAGATGGCTTCGATTTCCACCGAGGCAACTATGGCTGGTGGACGAAAGGGCTGAACGACTCCGTCATCGCCAAGCTGGCCTGGAACTGCGAGGCGGATGTCAACGCCATCATAGACGACTACTTCGTCGCCTACTGGGCGCCGGTCGGGGAGGATGTGAGAAGGATCTTCCTTAGCGTCGAGAAGGCCCTGCCCGACCGGAGATACTGGGCGGGCCACACGAATCCCAATCTCTTCCACACCAACATCGAGGGAAACGATCCCCGATACATCCCCAAAATCCTAAGGGCAGACACAAGTTTCAAGAAGGAATATCTGGACGAAATCGAGAAGTATAACGATAATTCCCTCTCGGTGCTTGGCGACTCCCTCGACGCGATCCGCCGCCTTCGCGCCGAGGCCAAGGACCCGGTCCTGTCGAAGCGCCTTGCGAAGCTCGACACAACATTCGAGTATGTGATCCTCCAGCGCGAGGCGATCCGGGGATTCCTCGCCCTGCGCAAGGACGCGACGCCGATGGCGGCAAGCGCATCGGAGAGCCTGCGCAAACTGGATGAGCAGGAGGCGAAGATCACCGAACTTGAGGCGCTGGAAAAGAAGATCGAGGCGGTGTGCACGAAGGAGAACCGCGCGGCGGGCGTCCTCTGGGACAACGGCCAGACGCGATTGGACGCGCTGAAGGGCTGGCGCGACGCGATCCCCCAACGAAAGGCGCTATTCGACGCCGACGCCAAGATCGAGAAGGACATCGTCTGGCAGATCGGGACGCCCTACGCCACCTTTGTCGGGGATATGGGCGGCGGCGCCGGCCATCCGGCGCACGTGAAATACCGCATCCCCGATGACTGGACCCTCGGGCGCAGCGCGAGCGATTTCCCCCAGCGCCACAACGAGCCGGGCAAGAAGTGCGCCTGCCGGTACGACATCATCTTCAAGGCCGATGCCGGGAAGTATCTGCTCACCGTTGCCCACGGCACATCGGCAAAGCCGGAGACCGTTCATGTTCTCTTGGACGGCGCAGAGGTCGGCAAGTACACCACCCAGAACAAGGAGCGCAGCGTGCGGGCCGATTTCCCCTTGAGCATCAAGGAGGCCGGTGAGCACACCATCACCCTCACCGAACCCGAAGAGGAAGGCGGGGGGTATGAACTGGATGCGATTCGGCTGGTTCGGGTTCAGGAATAGAAAGGCACGAGGCATGACGCACGAGGCGTTTTTCCGGAAGAGACTTTGTCTCGTTGCCGGCCTGCTGGGACTGGGAATCCTTGTCTGCCAATCCATCCTCGCCCTGGATGCCAACCTTGTCGAGAAGAAACTGGCGGAGTCCCGGGCGACGCCGGAGAAGGAGATCGTCGAGTTCAAAAAATTGGTCGCCGACGCCCTGCGCAGGGGAGCGGGGCTTGACGACAAACACATGCAGGAGAAGGCGCACCAGGTCCACGCCCTCCTGCGGAAATACTACTTCGACCCGCGCAACAACATGGTCTATACGATCATCGAGCCGCATACCGGCCAGGTCGTCTTTCCGACCGAAGAGGACGTGAGGAACAATCTTCCCAACGCCAACGGCTGGTCAACCTGCATCGAGGACTGCGCGGGCTACGGGAACGGACGCCACCTGGCCTGGCTCGCGGCAAGGTGCGATGTAACGCGGCGGCCCGAACACGCCGAGTTCGCAAGGGCAGTCTTCACCGGGCTTTGCACGCTCGGCGAAATCCGCGAAGAAACCAAGCCCTTTCGCGCCATCGTCCGCGGCGTGCTTCCCGATGGAAAAACCTTCTACGTCGGAAAAGGCCCCGGCCCCGGCAGAAGCACGGGCGACAACTACACCGGCTATTGTTTCGGGATGTGGACCTATTTCCATTCTCCGTTCGCAAGCGACGCGGAGAAGGAGCGAATCCGCGCCATCATCCACGGCACAGACCCTCGCAGCGGCGGCGCCTTCGCGGCAATGGCCGGGGACATCACGAGCAATAAGGAGTTCATGGACCGGTACGAGACGCGAAAAGCCCCCGCCCTCGAATCGCTGGCGGAGCAGACCGCAACCACCGACCAATCCTGGACCGCCGTGCAGCGGCAGATTCATTACACCGCCCTTCGCAAAATTGATCCCGATCCTCTTTGCAGGAAGGTCTATGAACACGCCATGCGCGCCAATGCCTGGGGGCGGTGCAAGGACATCCTTGCCGGACTCGATTTCGACCCGAACAAGGACGATTACGCCCACCGCGTGAAGACGGTCCGCAATCCCCTCGACGGCATGTTGGCGGTGATGCTCTCGGAGGATCGAGAGGCGATCGAAACCTTGCTGCCCCTCTACCGCCTGGTGATCGAGCGGTACGACTTTGCCGCGTTCCGCGACCAACGGCAACTCACGCCCTTTCTCGGCGCATATTGGCTCGCCGTGAAACAGGGCTTTCTCCGGTATGATCCTTCTCTCCCCGAACCGGACCTCCAGCATGTCTACCTCACCCCGCTTGACCCAAACCACACCCCCGTCCTCACCTACTTTGCCGACTGCGATCCGGCGGCTACGGGGGTTGACGAGGGGATGAACTGGCTGCCCGGCCCGCCCAACTGGAAGGTGCGAATCCGTGAGGCCCAAATGGAACTTCGGGAGGGTATCCTCCGTATCCAGTCCCCGCCGAAAGGAAACATCTCCTTTGAAGCCATTTCCGAACCCTGGCTCAGACGCGCCTCAAATGAACGGGGGTATTCTATCGAGGCGCGAATGCGCATCGCATCGGGGACATTCGTAATTGCGTTTGAGGATGGAGATTTTTCGGAAGAACTGGCAATTTCTCCCGACAAGATTTCCCTGAAAAACATACCTATGGAAGTCAAGAATACCGCCGCCGAATTCGCCCAGTACAAGATCAGCGTCAAAGGCAACCGACTCGAGGTGCAAAAAGATGGAACGCGGCTGTTCGGGGCGGAGTTGAAACAGCGTTCCAGCAGGAGGCAAATGACCTGGGGCGTTCGGTCCGAAGGGCGGGCGCAGTGCGAAGTGGATGCCTTCTCCTACACCGTGGCCGATCGTTTTCGATACCCGCACAGCGATTCAAAGTGAAGGGGCTTTCCTGCCGCCTTGCCTGGCGCGGCCTTACTGCTCGGGGGGGAGCTGCATCTGCTGAGTCTGGTGCGTGCGTTCGTCGGCCCGCTTGGTCGCCTCCATCATGATGTCGCGGATGGGGCGTTTGACGGTCTGGAGGACGTACCCGTCGGCGTACTTCACTCGGAAGTACCCCCTCCGCCAGGTGAGCATGCTGATGAGCGCCTCGTCCCCCAGGCCCTGGCCGAGGGTGGCGTGGATGGCCTTGCCGTCGCGGACATGGACCGTCCCCACCGCCCCGTCGTTCCTCAAGGTGATGAAGGCGTTGCGGTGGTTCATCTCGAAGAGGTGAAGCAGCTCGGCGGCCGTGAGGAGCTCCAGCGGTCCGACAATCGTGTCGGCCACCCGGGACTTGGGCAGCTCGACGTGCCCCATGCCCTTCAGCGCGGCAATCAGCAGTTGGACCGTGCTCTCTCGAACGGTGCGCTGGATCTTCCCCCGGAGGGCGACCAGCTCGAAGAAACTCTCGATCCAGCGAAGGATCTCGACAATCGCCTCGTCCCCCCTCAGATCACGATAGACGGCGTCCGCGAGGACTCCATCCTGGATGAAGACCTTCCCCAGACGATGCTTGTGATTGACGGTGATGGCTACGCTCCGCCGGTGCATCTCGGAGATCTGAATCAATTCAAACAACCCGGCGAAGCGCGTTCGCCCTCGGACACACCCTTGCATTGGCTCTGTTTCCTGTTTTTGGGCGAATACCCCCACACGCGCTACGGCGTTCTCTTCTCTCTTCAGGAATTATTATATATTACCACATCCTTTCGCAAGACACAAGTATTTTGTCATGGAAATCTTGGCCCCCAGCGCAATTTGGGCCTGAATTCCTGTTGACTGCCTACCGGCCTCTTGGTACGCTCTGAACCCTTAACCGAGTTTCGTAATCCGCAAGGAGCATGAAATGGCGTACCACATGGATTTCCAACGACACAACGAAGAGGTCCGCGCCCTCTGGGCCGGCTACCGCGAGGGAAAACCGACGCGCGTGCCCGTCCAGTGGCACATGAACAGCCGCATGTGGCTCCTCAACCCGAGGCTCAACACGAAGGGATACACCTTCCAGGACTACTACCGGCGGCCCGAGGTCGCGCTGGAGGTCGAGTTGGAGTTCACCAAATGGCGGCGCACCGAGGTGATGGAGGACACCCACAAGGGGCTGCCGGAAAAGTGGCACGTCAATATGTGCGGTCAGAACGTCCTCGGCGCGGGATGGCTCGGATCGAAGATCGTCTTCCGCGAGAATGCCGTCCCCCACGTGGAACCGGGCCTCCTCGCCGAGAAGGACGCATTGAAGGACGCCGAAATCCCGGACGTCCGCGCACGCGACATGAGGTATGCGTGGGAATTCCGGGACTATTGCCTCGACCAGATCAAGAAGGGATACGAGTTCGAGGGCCGCCCCCTCGCGGGAGTGGGCTACCCCGGCGTGGAGCCGCCCATGACCCTGGCCTACCTCCTGCGCGGCTCGACGCAGTTTCTGATTGACCTCTGCGAAGACGCCGACTACTTCCGCCGCCTGATGACCTATGCCACAGACGCCTATCTGACGTTCACCCGGAAGGTGCACGAGTGGCAGGGCGTGAAGGAGAAGCCCAGGCAAGGCGGATTCAGCGACGACGCCATCGAGCTGATCTCCGTGGCGCACTTCAACGAGTTCGTCTATCCTCACCACAAGCGCGTCCTGGACGCGCTCTACGACGGCGGGCCGTTCTGCTATCACCTCTGCGGCCGGGCGCAGCACCAGTTCAGAAACCTGCGCGACCGTCTCAATGTCTGGGCCTTCGACACCGGCTTCCCCACCGACCTCGGCAAGGCCCGGAAGGAGCTCGGCCCGGCCGTCACCCTCTGGGGCAACATCCATGTGGCGACGCTCCAATACGGTACGAAAGACGAAATCACCGACGCCGTCCGAAAAATCCTCGACAGCGGCGTCATGCACGGCGGGCGCTTCGTCTTTGGCGACGGCAACAACGTCGCCGAGCGAACGCCAGAGGAGAACCTGAATCACTGCTATGAGGTGGTCAAAGACCTCGGCGCCTATCGCCAGGACCAATACGTTGAACATCTGGAACCGAAGTACTATCCCTATGCCGGGTAAGCCATTATGGGGAAAATGACGCTGCCACGCTATGCCGTTTGCATAAGCCTTGCCTTGTTGATCCTCCTGCTCGAACACGTCCAGGCCCAGCCGCAGCCGGAACCATTGACCCGCGCCATCCTCGATTCGACCGGCGTCCGAGGCGGCCTCATCGTCCACCTCGGCTGTGGCGATGGGAAGCTGACGGCTGCGCTAAGGTTGAGTGAGAGTTACATTGTACACGGGTTGGAGAGAGACGCCGCGAGGGTCGCGGAGGCGCGGGAACACATCCGCTCCCTCGGTCTCTATGGCAAGGTGTCCGTCGCACTGTGGCACGGGGATCGCCTTCCGTATGCGGACAACCTTGTCAATCTGATAGTGGCAAGTGGGGAGTGGAAAGTGGCGAGTGAAGAAATCCTGCGCGTCCTCGCCCCTAATGGCGTGGCACTTTTCACAAATCGCCAATCGAAAATCGAAAATCGAAAATTGCTCAAGCCCTGGACCACGGACATTGACGAGTGGACCCACTTTCTTCACGGTCCCGACAACAACGCTGTGGCAAGGGACAGCGTCGTCGGCCCGCCGGGTCGAATCCAATGGACCGCCGGCCCGATGTGGTCGAAGGAGCACGACGTAACCCCGAGCATCTTCGGCCCCGTGTCGGCCAAGGGACGGCTGTTCTACATCCAAGAGGAAGGCCCGGTCTGCGTCATCGAAAAGGACCTTCCCGAGAAGCACAGCCTCGTGGCGCGCGACGCCTTCAACGGCGTGCTGCTGTGGAAGCGGCCGATGTCGAACTGGTATTCGAGCCGTCTCATCTGGGGCCACATCCCCGTGCACACGCAGCGCCGCCTGGTGGCCGTGGGTGATCGCGTCTATGTGACGCTGGGCCTGGGGTCGCCCGTCACGGCCATTGACGCGGCCACCGGCAAAACGATTCGAGAGTACCAGGCTACCGAAGACGCGAGCGAGATCGTCCACGACCAGGGCCTCCTTGCGCTTGCGATCCGAAAGACGCACCCGTTGGATGCCACACTATCGGGAAGGGACGGCGAGAGGTTCCGACCGGGATACCCGGGACCGGAGGAAGGCGGACAGGCCGTGATGGTGGTCAACGCGGAGACAGGCGAGACCCTCTGGCGCAGCGACAGGGGCTGCCTGCCGCTTACGCTCGCCGTCAATGATGGCAGGCTCTTCTTCGCGGAGGCGGAGAACGTCGCGTGTTTGGACTTGAGGACCGGCAAAGAGATATGGTGCTCGCCATGTATAGCCAAGGCGTTGGTTGCCCATGACGGGATCGTTCTGGCGGCCAGTCATCACGAAAGAAAGTCCCGGACGATTGATCTCGCGGCCTTCTCGGTCGAGGACGGACGTTGCCTCTGGACAAGAAAGGGCGACTGCCTGCCGAACTTTTCCACCTTCTTCGCGCCGGTTGATCTCTTCGTTGCCCAGGGCCTGGTGTGGGGGCTGGCGGAGGACCTGGAATGGGACGCCCTGCCCGGCAGCGGGCATCTCCTCGGCCTCGATCCGACCACGGGAGAGGTAAAGAGGAAGATACCGTTAGAGGGGGCCTTTACCGCGGGACATCACGTTCGCTGCTACAAGGGCAAAGCGACGGAGCGATTCCTCTTGTTCAACAAGCGAGGCATCGAATTTGTGGGTCTCGATCCCGAGCAGAAGCCGATCCAGACTCAATGGGTCCGCGGGGCGTGCCGGTACGGCATCCTGCCCTGCAACGGCCTGATCTATGCGCCGTCCCATGCCTGCGCCTGCTACCCCGCCGCGATGCTTCGCGGCTTCTACGCCCTGGCCCCGGAAGACCAGAGGGCAGAGCCCAGAGATCAGAAATCAGAGAGACTGGAGCGCGGCACGGCATATTCTGAATCAATCCAAAATCCAAAATCCAAAATCCAAAATGAAAAAGATTGGCCCACCTACCGCCGCGACGCCGCCCGGAGCGGGGCGACCTCTTCGACGGTTCCGGATATACTAACGCCCCTCTGGTCGGTCCCGATCGGCCAACGTCTGAGTGCGCCGACGGTTGCGGAGGGCAAGGTCTTTGTCGCCGATATTGACGCGCACACCGTCCACGCCGTGGACGCCCAAACGGGAAAAGAAGTCTGGCAATACACGGCCGGCGCTCGCGTGGACTCGCCGCCGACGATCCACAAGGGCATGGCCATCTTCGGCTGCCGGGATGGATGGGTCTATTGCCTTAGGGCCTCCGACGGGGCGCTGGCATGGCGTTTTCGCGGGGCGCCCGAGGAGCGTTGGGTCGGCGCATATGATCAGGTGGAATCCGCATGGCCCGTCCACGGCAGCGTACTGGTCAAAGACGACGTCGCCTACTTCGCAGCCGGGCGGTCGTCATTCCTCGACGGCGGCATCATCGTGCGCGCCGTGGACGCGGCGACGGGAAAGCTCCTCCACGAGATGCGCCTGAGCGGACCCGATCCGCAGCAGCACAAGGACATCATCACAGCCGGCGCCATGCCCGGCGCGGTCCCCGACATCCTTACAAGCGACGGCGCGAACCTCTATCTGCGCCACGTGCAGCTCGACCCGCAACTCTCCGTCCAGCCCGACGCGAAGGCGCTGTCCTGGGGCGTCAAGGGCGAGTCGCACATCCTCGTCGGCTCCGGCTTCCTCGACGACACTTTCTTTAACCGAACGGTCTGGCAATATGGAATTCGTATAGATCGGAGCCAGATGCTCGTGGTGGACGGGACGGACGTCTACGGGCTGCGGGTGTATTGGGGCATCTCCTGGAACTGCCCCGTGTTCCACCCCGGAGACGGCTATCTGCTGTTCCGGCAGGACGTCAGCAAACCCGTGCCCAAACCGCCGCCCAAAGAGGCGAAGCAACTTGGCCGCATTCCATACGAGAGATATGCGTGGCACACCCGCGTCCCCGTGAGGGCGTGGGCCATGGTTCTGACCGGGGCGTCCGACGGCGAGGCGAGTGCAGGAGAGGGGAAGCCGGCCCGGTCGGAGAAACGGCTGTTCATCGCCGGCCCGCCCGATGTGCTCGATCCGGCTGATCCTTTGGCCGCGTTTGAGGGGCGGAAGGGCGGTCTGCTGTGGACCGTTTCGGCAACGGACGGGAAGAAGCTCGCCGAAACCAAGCTCGACAGCCCCTCCGTCTTCGACGGCATGGCGGCGGCGGAGGGACGGTTGTACATCGCAACGAAGGACGGCCGACTGACCTGCATGGGAGAGAAGTAGAATAGGAAAGGGATTCGTATGGTGAAGACAAACGGCGCGTGGCTGCTGCTCACGGCGGCGGCATGTTCCTGCTGGCTGTGTTCCTCCTGCGAGCCGTATGAGGGCGGGCCGCCCCAACACGCCGAATGGGAGATGACCTTCCATGACGAGTTCGACGGCGACCGCGTGAACTGGGACGTCTGGGCGTCCGAGGCCGGGCCAAGGGGCGTGGACAAGCCCGAGGGCCGCTGGCTGGAGAACAACGTCGTGAGGGACGGCATCCTCTATCAGGTCACCAAGAAGGAAAATCCCCCGCGCGGCGGCAAGGAATGGTCCTCCGCGCACATCTGGACGAAGACCTTCACCCAGAAGTATGGCTACTTCGAGTGCCGGATGCGTTACGGCCGCTGCCTGAACAACGCCTTCTGGCTCTTCCGCCCGCCGGGGCAGCGTTTTCCCGATCCGCCCCACTTCGAGATTGACATCAACGAGGGCCATACCCCTCGTGACATCGCAATGACGCTGCACTTCTACATTTACCCCGAGGGCGAGAAGGTCGGCGACATGTACTCGACGGGCAAGATATGGAAGGCCCCAATGGATCTCGACAAGGATTTCCACGTCTACGCCTGCGAGTGGAACGAGGAGGAGATCATCTGGTATTTCGACGGCCATCCCGTGCGGCGGTTGAAGAACCCTGTCTGCCACGCCCCCGCCGATGTGCGCCTCAGCACCGTCATTATGCCCCGCCAGTTGGAAAAGGACGGCGTGGACGTCGCCACGATGGACGGCGTGAGCATGGCCGTGGACTGGGTGCGGGTCTATCAGAAGACGCGCGACATCTCCAAGCCGAAGCTGCCTGACCTCGAGGTGTATGAAATCCCCAAGGTCGTGGCGCGGGATGTGCAGGTCGCGCCCGCGGCGAAGAAAACGATCCTGTTTGAAGAGACCTTCGAGTCCGTTGCGCCCGGCTCGCTCCCTCCGGGATGGGAGGTCGGCGAGGGACAGCCGACCGTGGCCGAGGACAAGGCCGAGGGGCGTAAGAAGCCCCTGGCGAGTAAGAACAAGGTCCTGAAGTTGAACCCCGACGATTACGTCTTCCGCATGTTGGACGTCCCCGCAACCGACCGCATGGAGGTCGAGCTTGATGGCGATACCCCCTGGCGGCAGGACGGGTTGCTCTTCGTCACGCTGGGCGATTTCCGCAAAGACGACCCGGAGGCCCGCAAGTTGTCCTACTACACCGGCGACATCGGCCCGTATATCCACTGGATGCGGTACTTCATTTCCTACTATACTGAGGCGGACAAGTGGACGCCCTTCGCCCAGTGGGGACGGAATCGCTGGGGGCACTTTCGTTTTGTCCTCGACGTCCGCAAGGGCGTCTTTGACTGCTACGAGGGCAAGGACCCATCGAAGTTCATCGGCGGGGGCGTCTTCCGCCATCCACAAAAGGCGGCCAAAGGCATCGGTCTCCGCCATCGGGGACAGGCGGAGTGTGTGTATGTGGACAATGTGATCGTGCGTGTGCTGACGGAGTAGGTATTGACAGATCGTTCGGGATGCCGTACACTGGAGTGAAGAAGCGTAGCGGCGAAGTAGCTCGGTTGCGCCGAAGATGAGCGCAAGCTGACGGAGGGTGATATGGCTACCACAGTAGCGCAAATGACAAAACGTGAACTCAAGGAAATGATCGAGACCCTCATCGAGCAGAAACTGCTGGACTTGCTTGGTGATCCGGATGAAGGATTGCCCATTCGAAAATCGGTGCGGGATAGACTCCTGCGCCAGAAAGGGCTTGTGGCTGCAGGAAAGCGCGGCGAACTGTTGGAGGATGTCGTACACCGCCTCGAGTTGGAGTAAGGGTTGTGTATCGCATCCGCATCCTGGACGCGGCCGCTCGGGAGTTGGCTCGGTTAACCAAACCGGTTGGCCGCCGCATAGTTAAGCGTATCGATTGGCTGGCGGCGAATCTGGACGCCATCAGGCTCGAAACACTGGCAGGGGACCTCGCAGAATTTTATAAACTTCGAGTCGGTGATTATCGCGTCATCTATGAGATTCTCCACGACGAACACACCCTCGTCATTCATGCCATCGGCCACCGCAGAGAAATCTATCGGAAGCGATAAAGATGGTGCGTCTGCCGTCGCCTGAGACATCGCGGGCGCTTATGGGCCAAAAAAACCGAGCGGATTCATCTAAACAGTCGAGGAAAGGGAGATATGTTATGACGAAGCGATTGGTCTGGGCGGTTGTGGTCTTCATGTTGTTCATCACGCCCGCTCTGGCGGAGTGGCCGCAGTATCTGGGTCCCGGTCGGGATGGAATCTCCCCCGAGACGGGCCTGGCCCGCGCATGGCCGCAGGAGGGCCCGAAGGTCGCGTGGACGTTCCCCCTCGGTCAGGGCTTTGCCGGCCCGGCCGTGAGCGGGGGCAAGGTGTATCTCCTCGACCGCGAGGGGGATGAGAAGGATGTGCTGCGGTGCATTGACCTGGACTCCGGCAAGGAGGACTGGAACCTGGCCTACGACGCACCGGGCGAGATCAAGGTGCCCGGCTCGCGCAGCGTGCCCGCAATTGACGAGAAACACATCTACACGTGCGGGCCCTTCGGCGATGTTCACTGCGTGGACAAGGCGGCGCACAAGGCCGTCTGGCGCAAGAATGTATTGACCGACTTCGGCGGGCAGAAGCCGCCGACGTGGGGCGTGAGCCAGAGTCCTTTGATCTACGGCGACCTGCTCATCGTCGCATCGCAGACGCCGAAAGCGGGGGTGGTGGCCTATGACAAGGCGACGGGGGACGTGAAGTGGGCCTCGCCGCCCCTGGCGGGGAAGGAAAGCTATGTGTCCCCCATGATCGTGCAGATCGCCGGGCAGGACCATCTCGTCATGATCAGCGCGATGGTGCGGGCGGGCGGACGCAGGGGCCGCAGGCCCGCCGATGAAGGCCCGCCCGAGGCGGCGCCGAAGGGCGGCGTCGTCGGCATCGACCCGAAGACGGGAAAGATGCTCTGGAGCTACGACGGCTGGCAGTGCTCCATTCCCGTTCCCAACGCGACCCCCATCGGCGACGGACGCCTCTTCCTCACCGGCGGCTACAAGGCCGGCTCGGCCATGATCCGGGTGGAGAAGAAGGGCGAGGGCTTCGCCGCAACCGAGGTCTACAAGACGCAGGCCTTCGGCACCCATGTTCATCCCGCGCTTCTCTACAAGGATCACCTCTATGGCCAGTGCACCACCAACACCGGCCCCGCGGACGGGTTGATGTGCATGGACCTCGACGGGAATGTGAAGTGGAAGACGGAAAAGTCCCCCCTCTTCGACAAGGGCGGCGCGATCCTGGCCGACGGGCTGATCTTCACGGTGGACGGCAACGCCGGCGTCCTGTACCTCATTGATCCCACCCCGGAGGGCTTCAAGCCCCTGGCGAGCGCGAAGCTCCTCGACACCAACCGGTGCTGGGCCCCTCTGGCCCTGTCGGACGGCAGGCTCCTGATCCGGGATCAGAAGCAGATGAAATGCGTGATCGTCCGATAGAGATTACGTAGAATAATTGTGCTCCCGTAAAGGAAATTTTTTTCCGGGAGTTCGTTTGGTAATTTTCACTTTTTTTGCCCGCTCCGAGGCTTCACCTCGGAACAGAGCATTGATCAGACCCCGCCCGGCTCTTCGTTTTTGCAGGGATTTTGTTCGGTCGTTTCTACTCTTTTGGGGTAGATAGGTGCATTCATGGTGATGACCTCGCTACACTATCTTCGCCGGGCCCTTCTCCCCCTGAGAAGATGTGAAAAAATTGTAGGCGCACCCTTTATGGGTGCGCGAGAACCCCGCAAATCGGCCCGCAGGCTAAAGCCTGCGACTACAAATTCCTTTTTTCACGCCTTCTGAGCGGAGAGTCCTTTAGAAACATCATACCACACAAATGGGGGGTTGTCAAGTCCGATTGTGACATTTATTATAAAAAGATGTATAATTAAACCCTAATAGAGAATTAACGACTCAGAGCCTATCCGCGCACAGCGCCGCCTCTCAGCAGGGCCGCCTGCCCCCGGCAGGCGGCGCAACGATCGCCGACCGCCTCCTCGGCTCGACTACCTTGAGCAAGGTCACGAGGAGGGCCAGAAGTCCGCAGCACGCGGCGACGGCAAAGACGGCGTTGTACCGGGCGGGATGGTATCTGGCAAGGAGGCCGCCAAGGAGCGGGGCGAATACATAGGCCGGGCAGAGGATGGTGCTCGCCAGCGCGACGAACGTGGTCTTGTCCTCCGTCGGGCAGTACTCAATGGTGAGGTTGTGCCCGCCGATCATCAGGAAGGAACTCTGCAGACCGAACAGGACGAAGACGACGCTGTACCATACCGGGTTTGGGGCAAAGATAGCGAGAAGCCCTGCCCCGATGTCCGTCGCCGGGGCAAGGACCAGAAGCACCTTGAATCCGAATGTATCGCCAAGACGCCCTCCAACCAGTGAGCCGACGACCTGGGCCGTGAGCAGCGTCGCGCCGAACATTCCCGCCGCCGCGCTGGGCAGTTCGTACCGCTCCAGCCCCGCGACCGTGTAGAACGCGACGGCCATCATGCTGAACGTGCCCGTGAAGCGCGCGGCCAGGAACCACAGAAAGTCGGGGGAACTGCGCAGGATGCCTTTGACATCGCGCAGGAAGGCCCCTGTGCCGCGCGCATCCGGGCTTACCCGCGCCGGCTCGCGCAGCCAGAAGAAGGAGGTGACGCATCCGGAGAGAATGACTCCCGACGCCGCAAAGAGGACGGCGAAATTCCAGGGAAAGGTCACCGCGCCGAGGACCCTTTCCGCGCAGAGGGCTCCTGCGGCGCCCAGCACGCCGTTCAGCAGCCATACATAGCCGAAGGCGCGGCCTCGCACCGCGGCGGGGAAGAGTTTCGCCATCAGGTTCAGCCACATGGGCATGGCGAAGCTGATTGACAGGCCGAAAAGGACGGCCCATGCGAACGTCGAAACCATCACCGCCGCCGGCGCCGTGGAAGCGTAGCGCACGGTGAGACAGGCCAGCGCAAGGAGCGACAGCGTTCCGGGATAGTGGGTCACGGTGAAGACGTTTTTCTTCACGGACAGGTGCCGCGTGAAGTGGGCCGCAAGGAGCTGCGGCGTAAAGAGAGCGATGGCGGATACCGCAGGCAAGAGGCCGATAGTGACCGCCGATGCACCCAGCCGATCCAAAAATGCAGGTATGATGGCGACCTGGTGGACAAAGGCCATGCCGAACCCCCAGCACCCGTCCACCCCGGCAATGATGCCCAGGTTCCACCAGTAGTTCCGTTTGATGTCCTGCTCGAAGTCCACCGGGCGCCCCTCACTCTGTCTGTATCTTGACGGTCAGGGAGCTGCCGGCGGGAACGGCGACCTCCTTGTTGAACTCGCCCAGCAGCGTGAAGCCTGGCCCCGGGGTAACGCGGCAGGTGATGTCGTTGTCGGTCGGGTTGTGGACGACAAAGGCCGCCTTGCCCGGTCGGGCATCCACCAGCATCAGGTGGACCTCCGGATTGTCGCTGACGAGCAGGTTCCCGATGAAGACCTCCTTGGCCCCAACCTCGACATCAATCTGCAGGAATCCGGTCCCGTCCTCCAACACAGGAAAGTGGATGATTTCATTGGTCACGTCTCGTTTCTCCCGCGTCACGCAGCGCTGGCCGAACTCGTCAATGATCCATTCGGGGATGACGAGCGTCGCCTTGCCCTTGTACCAGATGCCTGCGTCCCATCGGGGATTCAGGCCGGCGATCTGCACGGGCAGGTCGAGCGGCAGACGGGCCTCGCTGACCTGCGCCGCGAATCCGTGATGATCCGCCTTGATCTCCAGCGCGAGGGCCTTGCCCACCACGCCGCCGATTGTGGGCCTGACTTCATACGCCGTCTTCCCGTGCAAACCCAATGAGTCCATGATGTCCGCAACAAACGCATTGTCCGGCGCCCCGCCCAGCGGACCGTTCACTCCAATGTATTTGTATTCGATCTTCTCGCCGGCCTTGAACTCGGTCTTATCCTGCGGCAGTTTCAGGTAGAGATTGCCGTAGAGCATATCCTCGATGGTGTGGCTGGTGTAGCGCAGTCCCGGCTGCAGAGGAATCGCCGCGAGGGAGCCGTGGAAGGCGTTCGGGAAGAGGGCGGCATAGCCCCGCTCGGGCAGGACGCTCCAGAAGTTACGCCTGGTTGGGGTGAACTGCCCCGCGAAGAACCGCCCGTCCGGCAGCGTGGCACATACGCAATGGGTCCCCCGTCGGCCGGTGGCGCGGAAGATGACGCTCTCCTTGGCTGTGAAATCCTTCAGGACATCGTAGTCGCCCTCCACGATCTCGACCAGCGACGAGTCATGCCGGCCGGCGTAGAAGGTGTATCGCGTCTTGCCGGAGATGAACTCGTTCTTCTCGGCGCAGAAGGGCTCGTCGGTGTGGTCGGGGTTCCCGTGGGCCTCCGGGTCGTAGTGCTGGCGCGTCAGCGCGTCCACGATGCTTCCGAACCGGCACGCGAGGACGGGGTAGTACTCGACGGCCGGACGCTTCAGTTCTTCCACTCCGGCGAGAACCAGCTCGCCGCAGTACATGAAGTTGCGGACGACGAGGTAGTCCTCAAACCCGCGAATGTTTTGCATGTCCGCCGGCGCGGCCCCCCACTTCCCGCGCGGCATGGTGTTGAGGTTGTCGCTGCACCGGTGGAAGGCGTTCTCCTGCACGCGGGTGGAGTTGTGCCAACTGATTGCTCTCTTGCCGTTCTGGTCGGCGGCGATGACCACAAAGTCGTGCTGCTGGTCGTGGAAGAAGTCAATGGTTTGCTCAATGGTCTTCTCCCCGCGGGGGAGGAATCGCCGCCACGGCTGCTCGCGATCGCCGTCGCGGATGACGACTTCCCTCAGCCCGGCGTCCGCCGAGACCAGCAGGTGCATCCGGCAACGGTCCCCGCCGGGCCGGGCCAGGTCGCTGGTGCCCGCATTCACAATCCGTATGTCCTCGATGATCGGTCCCTCGGAGACGAAGGATGACCGAACCCAGACGTGACTGCCTTTGTGCATGGCTGTGAAGCCGTGGAACGCCTCGATGATGTTGTCGTCGAGCCATCGGACGCAGGTCTGGAAGCCGCTCTGCCGGGCGCGGGCGACCTGCTCCGGCGAATCCACGAACCGCACCACCACCGGCGCCGAACCGAAGCTCATCCGCAACAGGCGCAGGTAGTTGTCCAGCGACTCGTCAACCAGCTTATCATTCGCATATGTGAATAACGCAAAGGCGTTGAAATTGCCCTGAAACCACGGTTCCTCGGGGTTTTGGTGCGAATGGGTCAGGATGACCGGCGGCATTCCGCTGCCGCGGATCAGGGCGTTGTTCCCGCTCAGCCGGCCCGGGTGCTTCGCGCTGAACCATCCCGGCTTAGGCCAGGACAAGGTGTTGGAGAATGTGACCCACGTATTGCCGGAGTCGTCGAGGTAGGTGAAGCCGGGGTACGTCTTGAATTCCGTGGTGCAATTATCCTCGCAAACCTTTTTCAGGGCTGCGAATTTCTCCGGCGTCAACTTGGCAAGGTCCTCGGCGAAGGCGATGAAGTTGTAGCCGGCCTCTCTCGCCGCCTGGATGAACTCCGCCGGCTGGCCCTGGCCCGACGACAGGGCGCTCCTCGCCCCGATCAAGCCCACGTAGAGATGCCTTCTCTGAATCCCCTCGATCTGGATCTTGTCCCAGTCAATGGGCTGTAACAGGTCCTCTCGCGTTTTCATAACCGAACCCTTCGGCGCGTAGCCCCCAAACCGCCCCCTTGATGGTTCGGAGAGGTAGGCGAAGAGGTTCTTCATGAGCCGCGCCCCGTCGCCCTTCATGCCCTTCATCCCTCCCTCCATGGGAAGGCCGTCCCCCCAGAGGGTGTGATAGCCGTCCTGCCAGAGGAGGGACGACGCGATGGGGAAGACGGCGATGCGCCCCTCCCCAAACTGCCGGACGGCCATGAGCGGCGGCGCGGTCTCGTAGGCGCCGGGGGCGGCGGGTTGTAGGGCGCTGCCCTTCTTCCGATGGGTTGTGTGCGCCGTCTTCATCCCGCGCACGAGAACGGTCCAGTCCGGTCCCATCTTCACCGGAGAGGAGAAGTCGGTGTACCTGTCATATCCGCCACGGACGTTGGGATAAAACAGACCCGCCACGCCGTCGGTGACGGGATGCTTCGTGATGTTGCCCGTCCAAAAGAGGGTGTATCCCGACGGCAGGTCCACGGCGTTATCCTCGTCGCTCACTTGTTCATCGAGGACCTCGATGCCGGTCGGTTGCAGCCATGCGTTGATCTCCTCGATGTCCTTCCCGAACTGCCAGCCTGGGTTTCGGAGGACCAGGAGCCCGCCGCCCTGCTTCACGTAATCGAGCAGGAGCTTCGCCTTCTCGTCGGCCAGCTTGGAGAAAAGCGACTGCTGATTCCCCTCGCCGCCGGTCCCCAGGATGACGATGTTGAACTGCTTGAGGAAGTCCATCGTCAGTTCCGGCGAAAAGGCGCCGACCTCCCGCGCCCTGAAGCCCTGGTCTTCGAGTTGCTTCGCCAATTTGCGGCCGGGCAGGGCGTTGCCCCGGCCGTGCGAGGCGTACACCGAGTTGCCTTCCTGAATCTTTGGGACCAGGATGAGGTAGGCCATCGGCTTTTCAGCCAAGCCCTTTTCGTGGGCGGGTTTCGGCGGCGCATCTTGGCCGAGGGCAGCCGTCAGCCAGACCGTCAAAATCGAAAGGGCCAGGGAAATCTGTTTCATGGAATCACTCCGACTCGATTTGTTCAATCTTCATTCGGAAACCATACCACAACTGCGGCCGACGGTCAAACGGCCGCTTTGAATTCCTCCGGGCATTGCAGACCCCGCGGCGCAAAAATTGTTGCAAAGAGTCGAACGGCGGCATATAATACAGCCAGTGAAATCGGCATCCTGTGGGATACGGGAGAGAATGTCGTGGCAAATGCATCGAGTGGCCTGCCCCGCCTGGGCGGGTATGAGCTGATCGGCAAGGTGGGCAAAGGCGGCATGGGCAATGTCTTCAAGGCCCGGCAAATCAGCATGGACCGCATCGTGGCCCTGAAGGTCCTTTCCTCGCAACTGGCCAAGGACGACAAGTTCGTCGCCCGCTTCCACCGCGAAGCGAAGGCCGCCGCGAAGCTCAGCCATATGAATATCATCCAGAGCATTGACGTCGGCGAGGAGGACGGCTACCACTATTTCGCCATGGAGTATGTCCAGGGGCCGACGGTGGACGACCTGCTCCAGAAGTCGAAGGTCCTCAAGGAGGACTTCTGCCTCGATATCATCTGCCAGACGGCTCGGGCGATCCAGGCCGCCGAGAAGCTCGGCATCATCCACTTCGACATCAAACCGAGCAACATCATGATCACGAAGGATCGCATTGCGAAGCTCGCCGACTTCGGTCTCGCCCGCCGCGTGGAGCGGACGGCCACCCGCGCCAAGCAGGGGCTGGTGTTCGGCACGCCGGAATATATGTCCCCCGAACAGGCCCTCGGCAAGCCGGATGTGGACAGCCGTAGCGACATCTACTCCCTCGGCGTGAGCTTCTATCAGATGGTGACGGGCCGGCTGCCCTTCGAGGGCAAAACCCCGCGCGAAACGGTGGACCTTCGCCTCACCGGCAACCCCATCCCCGCAAAGCAACTCAACCCGGCCCTGTCCAACGAGACGTGCCAGATCATAGATCGGATGCTTGCGCGCGACCGGAACCAGCGATACCAAACAGCCGCAGAGCTCATCGAGGACCTGGAATATGTCACCAAGCAGCGCAGCGGCACAACCGAGGCCCAGGCCGCAGCGGGGATGCAGATTGACATACCGCCGGAAGAACTGGAGGCCGTGGAGCAGACCCGCTACGCCCCCAGGCGTCGGAAGATCGCAGGGCCGATCTTCGGCTTCATCATGCTCGTCGCCCTCGGCGGCGGGGTATTTTATGTGGTAAGGTATCGCCCGGACCTGATCGAAAAAGTGCAAAAGGATCTAAACATCACCATCGGCGCGCCCAAGCCCCAGCCGGTGGAGGAAGGCCCGAAGGTCGTCCTCCCGGAAAACCCAAAGTTCGTTCCGAAGGACCTCTCCAGTAGCGATACAGTCGGTAAAGCGGGAGAACATCGCATTCGCTCCAAGCAGGAAGGCCCCAGCCACCCCAAGGCGAAGGACTCCTACCGCCAGATCATGGACATGCGCAAGACCCATCTGATGCAAAACGACTTCAAGGGCGTGCTCAAGGCATATGATTACTATCCCGATAACTACAAGTTCGCCGTGGAGTGGAAGCAGCTCGAGGAGCAGAAGAAAAAAGATTTAGAGGACATCAAGGTCAAGTTCAAGACCCAGAACGACGCCATGGGGGCGCTGGTGGCCGCGGATAAGATCGGCGAGGCCCTCGATCTCGCCAAAAAGATCGAGGAACGCTTCCCGGAGGACATCCTCAAGGAGGCCGAGTTCGAGAAGAAGAAACAGCAGCTCCAGGGCCACCTCGCCAAGCAGGAGAAGGCAGGCGCGGCAAAGAAACAGGCCCTCCTCACGGCCTACCGCGACGCCGCAGGGCCGGCCTATAAAATGGCCCTCCAGGGGCAGTACGACAAGGCGAAGGGCGCGCTGGACGAACTGATGGTCAGCCCGGACTTCGCGGACGTCCAGAACGAAATCAAGAAAGAAAAGAAGGACATTGACCTTCTGAACGAATACATGGACGCCGTCTATGCCGGGGGCAAGGAGCTGCAGGGGAAGAAGTTCAAGGTCGGCGGAATCGGGTCCACGCTCGTCAGCGTCGAGGACGGCGTGATCACCATCCAAATGGCCGGGAAGGAGAAGGCCCAACCCCTGGCGGACCTGAAGCCGGATGAGCTGAATCAACTCGCCCAGAAGGGCGGCTTCACCACCAAGCAGAGCATGGGCGACCTGCACCTCCGCTCCGCCATCTTCTATCACTTCGCCGGAAAGATGGGCGAGGCGACGATGGCGCTGCTGAAGGCGCAGGAGGAAGGCACAAACATAGACGCCTATCGGAGCTGGCTGTCGAAGTAGCCCCAGCGCATTGCGCGCGTGATCCCATTCGGGCGAAGGGCCTTTCGAATGGACTTTGTGCTTGACAATACTCCACGAATCCGCTACCGTGAGTCTGTCTGAGCGCGAACTGCCTCACGCACCCCCGTAGCTCAGCGAATAGAGCGCTTGCCTCCGGAGCAAGAGGCCAGAGGTTTGAATCCTCTCGGGGGTGCCATGCAATCCCATTTCACGTCTGATGGATCGTTCCAGCCGCGGCATCCCCCAAACCGTTCCACCTTGACTTTACAGATGCGTTGCGGCTATGATCTATTTTGGAGGGATTGTCGCAACAGCGTCTGTGCTGGAAGGAGTAGGTATTCGTGGCAAGTCTGGAAACGACGTACGTCGGTCTGAAGTTGAGAAGCCCCATCATCATCGCCTCGTCCGGCATCACCGAGCGAGTCGAGCTGCTGAAGAAGTGCGAGGAGAACGGCGCGGGCGCAGCCGTGATGAAATCGTATTTCGAGGAAGCCGTCTGCCGACATTCCCCCTCGCCCCGCTATCGGGTCGTACGCCATGACATGGGCAAGGAAAAGACGTTCACCTTCATGTCCTACGAGCAGGCCAGTGAGTGGGCCATCGAGCGCTACGCCGAGGAGGTGGCCGCCGCCAAGTCGCAGCTCAAGCACCTGAAGGTCATCCCGAGCATCAACTGCCTCACCCGCGAAGGCTGGGTCACGAGCGCCAGGCTGTTGCAGGAAGCCGGCGCCGACGCCATCGAGATGAACACCTCGTGCCCGCACGGCTCGATCACCTTCCGCGGCGGGGCCGTGGAGCAGACGATCTGCGATATGGTCAAGCCGGTGCGCGAGGCGCTCTCCATCCCACTCGTCGCCAAGATCAGCCCCATGCTCACCTCGCCCCTCGCCCTGGTGAAGGCCCTGGAGGAGATCGGTGTGGACGGGGTGACGATCTTCAACCGCATGACGGCCCTCGAGATTGACATCGAGAAGGAAAGGCCGATCATGCACGGGGGCTACATGGGCCACGGCGGGCCGTGGGCCTTGCTCTACCCCCTGCGATGGATCAGCCAGATCAAGCCCCAGGTGAAAATTGACATCTCCGGCTCGGGCGGCGTGATGAGCTGGGAAGATGTGGTCAAGTACATCCTCGCCGGCGCGACGGCGGTGCAGACGTGCACGGCCGTGATGCTGAATGGCTACGGGATCATCCGGGAGTTCCTCAACGGCGTGTCGGAATACATGGACCGGAAGGGATACAAGACCCTCGATGATTTTCGCGGAAACGTCCATTCCAGAATCCTCGGCAACGAAGAGGTGGACCGGCGCAGGAAGGTCTATGCCTCCATTGACCGCAGCCTGGCCGCGCCGTGCAAGGCCGCCTGCCCCGCGGGCGTGCCGGCGCAGTCGTACGTCCGGCTGATCGCCGACCGGAAGTTCGACGAGGCCCTGACGCTGATTCGGTCGAAGAACCCCTTCCAATCCATCTGCGGGCGGGTGTGCTACCACCCCTGCGAGACGGCCTGCACCCGCGGCGACTTAGACGATCCCATCTCCGTCCGCGCCCTGAAGCGATTCGCCTGCGAATGGGGCCGGAAGAACCGGCCGCTCTCGGAGGAACCCATCGAGCGGGCGGCGGACACGGGAAAGAAGGTGGCCATCATCGGCGCAGGCCCGGCGGGCCTGAGCGCCGCCTTCGACCTGGCGAAGTTGGGCCACGGGGTGACCGTGTTCGAGGGCAGCTCCGCCGCAGGGGGGATGCTGCGTTGGGGCATCCCTGAATATCGCCTCCCGCGAAAATTGTTGGAGGAGGAGATCAACTACATCCGGCGCGCCGGCGTGGACATCCAGCGCAACAAGCGGCTGGGCAAGGATGTTACGCTGGACGGCCTCCGTAGCGACGGCTTCGACGCCGTGCTCATTGCCATCGGCGCATGGCGCAGCGCCGAGATGGGCATCCCGGGCGAAAAGTCCGACGGCGTCGTCGCGGCGCTTGACTTCCTGGCGCCGATCAATCTGGGGAGCAAAATAGACGTGCCGGACCGCGTCGTGGTCGTGGGGGGAGGCAACTCGGCCATTGACTCCGCGCGCTGTGCGCTCCGGCTTGGCGCGAAGGAGGTCTATCTGGTCTATCGCCGCACGCGCGACGAGATGCCCGCCAGCGAGGAGGAGATTGACGACGCCGAGGCCGAGGGGGTGCGGATTCTCTACCTGGCCACGCCGGTCAAGGTGGTCCGAAAGAAGGGGAAAGTCGCCGGTCTGGTGTGCCGAGGCGGATACCTCGGCAAGGCGGGCAAGGACGGCCGCCGCGCGCCTGTGCCGATGGAAGATGTCGAGTATGTGCTGCCGGCCGAGATGATCATCACCGCCGTGAGCCAGGCGCCGGACTCCTCGTCCCTCGCGTCGAAGAGGAAGCTCCGCGTCGGAAGGAACGGCACAGTCACGGTCAATGAAGTTACAGGAGCGACGAACCAAAAGGGCGTCTTCGCCGCGGGCGATGCCGCAGGCCGGCCGGGTTCGGTCATTGAGGCCATTGGCCACGGCAAGCGCGTGGCCATCCACATTGACCGCTACCTCAGCGGCCTGGCGGGCATTGATGATAAGGCCGTCGTGCCGAAGTTACGCGAGGTTGACAAACGGTCGGTGATCCGTCGCAACATTGACGAACCCCCCGCCGCGCGCGTCGAGGCGGTGAAGCTCTCCCCCGAACGGCGCGCGTCCGATTTTCGTGAAATCGAAAAAACGCTAACGGAGGAGGAAGCCGTCCGCGAGGCGTCGCGCTGCCTGGCCTGTGGCTGCGGGGTCGGCTGCGGCCTGTGCCACCGGATTTGCCTGCACGACGCCGTCGTGCAGGTCGAGGACGGCTACCGGATTGACGACCAGAAGTGCCAGGGCTGCGCGCTGTGCGAGCAGCGCTGCCCGAATGAAAATATCACGATGGTCCTGATCGAGAACCCGGAACCTGTGCCGACAGAATGAAAGGCCATGATCGAAAGCCCTCTGCCAGTCGGGAAAGTCCCCCCCCAAATTCTCCGCAGATGCCTGGCATCAAACAAGATTATGGACAAGCGCGTCATCGTCGGTCCGGGCATCGGCGAGGACGCGGCGGTGATTGACTTCGGCGAGACCTATCTCGTGGCGAAGACCGACCCGATCACCTTCGCCACCGACCGTATCGGCTGGTACTCGATCCACATCAACGCGAACGACATCGCCACGATGGGGGCGCGGCCGCGCTGGTTCCTCGGTACGGTTCTCTTCCCGGAAGGGCAGACTGACGAGGCGCTTGTCGAGAAGGTCTTCGACGACATCCGAACCACGTGTAACGATCTCGACATCGAGCTGGTCGGCGGGCACATGGAGATCGCCTACGGAATGCCGCGCACGATCGTCGTCGGCCAGATGCTCGGCGAGGTGAGCAAGGACAAACTGGTGCGCAGCGAGAACGCCCGTCCCGGCGACGACGTCATCCTGACGAAGGGCATCGCCGTCGAGGCCACGTCCATCATCGCCCGCGAGAAGGCCGAGCAACTGCGCGGCAAGTTCGACGAGCCCTTTCTCGAACGGTGCCGCAATTTCTTGACCGACCCGGGGATCAGCGTCGTCACGGACGCCCTCACGGCGAATGAGGCCGCGGCGGTCCATGCCATGCACGATCCCACCGAGGGCGGCCTGGCCACGGGGCTGCGGGAGCTGGCCGAGGCGGCGGGGTGCGGCATCCGTGTGGACGCGAAGCGGATTCATGTGTTCGACGAGTGCAAGGATCTGTGCGCGCACTTCGGTCTCGACCCGCTCGGCGTGATCGCGTCCGGCGCGCTCCTCATCGCCGTCGCTCCCGCCGACACGGAAAACGTCTTGCAGGCCCTGGCCTCGGAAGGTATAAAGGCGAGCGTTATCGGTCGGCTCACGGAAAAGTCGGATGGACTGAAGATGGAATCGAAGGGGACGGTGCGAGACTTGCCCGCCTTCCCGGCCGACGAGATCGCAAGGCTCTTCTGAGATCGTGGTATGGACATTGCAAAGATTCGCGAGCAGTTTCCCATTACGAAGCGCCTTATCTTCATGGACCACGCCGGCGTCGCGCCGATATCGAACTGCACCCGCGACGCCATGACGGAGACGCTGCGCGAGATCAACGAGTCCGCCGCCGCACGAAGCGGTGAATGGGACCGCAAGATTCGCCGCGCCCGCGAAGGGGCGGCGGAGCTCATCGGGGCATCCGCCGGGGAAATCGCTTTTGTGAAAAATACGACGGAGGGCATCCTTATCGTCGCCAACGGGATCGCTTGGCGCAAGGGCGACAACATCGTCGTGCCCGACCAGGAGTTCCCCGCCAACGTCTATCCCTGGTGGAACCTGAAACGGCTCGGCGTCGAGACCCGGATGGTTCCGGTGATGGACGGCCGTGTGCCCATTGAGGAGATCGAGGTGCTCGTTGATGACCGCACGCGCTGCATCGCCATCAGCTTTGTCCAGTTCTCCAGTGGCTTCCGGGCCGATCTGAAGCGGATCGGCGAGATGTGCGCGGAGCGCGGCATCTTTTTCTGCGTGGACGCCATCCAGGGACTCGGCGCGCTGCGGCTCGACGTGAAGGAGTGCAAGATCCACTTCCTCTCCGCCGACGGGCACAAGTGGCTCCTCGGTCCGGAGGGGGCGGGGATTTTCTACTGCGATGAGGCGATGCTGGACCGTCTGGCGGTGGCGGGGCTCGGATGGATGAGCGTCATAAATCCCAGCGATTACCTGCCTTACCACATGACCCTGCACCCGGACGCACGGCGGTTCGAGTGCGGATCGTATAACACGGTGGGCATCATCGGCCTGGGGGCGTCGTTGGACTTCCTGCTGGAGATCGGCATTGAGAGCATCGAGGCCCAGGTCATCGCGCTCACCGACAAGCTGTGCGCGGGCCTGATTAACAAGGGGTATGACATCTACAGCCCGCGGGGGCCGGGCGAGAAGTCGGGAATCGTCTGCTTTTCGCATGTCGAGCATGACAGCAAAGACCTCGTGCGCATGTTGACAGAGAACAGCGTCGTGACGCGGGTACGATCCGGCCGTGTGCGGCTGTCGCCGCATTTTTACAATAGCGAAGAAGAGATTGACCGGGTGCTGGCATTGCTTCCGTAGCTGAACTCGTCGTAGCTGAACTCGCCAGAGTTCAGGCTCTTCGACGGGGCAGTGCGATTCGTCGGAAGTCTGGCGACTTCCGCTACAAGAAATTGGAGTGTTGAGGAAATGGCAAAGAAGCAAAACCCATTCGAACGATATAGTAACCCGCTCATCGAACGATATGCGGGCGAGGAGATGATCCGAAACTTCTCCGAGGCGCGGAAGGTCGGCCTCTGGCGGCGCTTGTGGATCGCCCTGGCCGAGGCGGAGCGCGAACTCGGCCTCGACATCACGGCGGAACAGATTCGGGAGATGAAGCGCTTCCAGGACGACATCAACTTCGACGTCGCCCGCGAGCAGGAGCGAATGGTCCGGCACGACGTCATGGCGCACGTTCACGCCTTCGGCCTGCAATGCCCCAAGGCTAAGCCCATCATCCACCTCGGCGCGACGAGCTGCTACGTGGGCGACAACGCTGAGCTGATCCAGATTCGCGACGCCTTGAGGATCGCGCAAAAAAATCTCGTCAATGTAATTGACGTCCTTGCGAAATTCGCCCTCGCGCACAAGGACCTGCCCACCCTCGGCTTCACCCACCTCCAGCCCGCCCAGCCGACCACGGTGGGCAAGCGCGCCTGCCTCTGGATTCAGGACCTGGTCCTCGACATAGAGGAGGTCGAATACCGCATCGAGACGCTGCGCTTCCTCGGCGCCAAGGGGACCACGGGGACGCAGGCCAGTTTCCTTGCCCTGTTCAACGGCAGTCACAGCAAGGTCAAGCGGCTCGATCAACGGGTGGCCGCGAAAATGGGTTTCAAGAAGACCTACGCCGTCACCGGCCAGACCTATCCCCGGAAGGTGGATGCCCAGGTCCTGGCCGCGCTGGCGGGGATCGCCCAGTCGGCGCAGAAGTTCGCCGGCGACCTGCGGCTCCTCCAGAGTATGAAGGAGATCGAGGAACCTTTTGAGAGCGGCCAGATCGGCTCGTCGGCCATGGCCTACAAACGCAATCCGATGCGGTGCGAGCGGATGGCCTCGCTGGCGCGGTTCGTCATCTGCACGTCATTGAATCCCGCCATCACCGCCGCCGAACAGTGGTTCGAGCGGACGCTGGACGATTCGGCTAACAAGCGGCTCACCATCCCGGAGGCGTTCCTGGCCGTGGACGCCATCCTGTCCATCTACCTGAACGTGGCGGCGGGTCTCGTGGTGCGACCCAAGATGATCCGGCGGCGTCTCATGGAAGAGCTCCCCTTCATGGCGACGGAGGAGATTCTCATGGCGGCGGTCAAGGCCGGCGGGGACCGGCAATTCCTGCACGAGCGCATCCGCATCCACTCCACCGAGGCGGCCAACCGGGTGAAAGACGAGGGGGGATCGAACGACCTGTTAGAGCGCCTGGCCAACGATCCGGCCTTTGCCAGGATTGCCGACGCGATTCCCGCGCTCACCGACCCCGCACGCTTCGTGGGCCGCGCCCCGCAGCAGATGGCGGAGTTCATCAAATCGGTGGTCGGACCGATCCGAAAGCGATACGCCGCCGTCCTCGGCGCCCGCGCGGAACTGAAGGTGTAGCGTCTCAAGGGAGTATCTTATGTTGGGTCCTCTGGGCGACGAAAAACGACGGTGGGGGTGCGGCAGGACGGCAGGGATCGGTTGTCTCGTCTTCACAGTTCTTGCCGTCATAGGGATCGTCTGGTTCCTGCGGTTCCTGGTGGCGCCCGGAAACGTTCCTTCGGCGGAGGTATTCATCACGCCCGAATGCAAAGGTTTTCTGATCGTTCGGATTCGTCCGGGCGACCAAGGCGTCATGGCGTTCTTGGTGGATCGGGAGAAAAAGTTCCAGAAGCAGCTGCAGAGCGGCGAGGCCACTCGTCCCCCGTGGATCTTCCGCCAGTTGCTTGGCGAGACGCCGTCCCAGACGTGGAAAAAGCTCATGCCCATCCAGATGGTCTGGACGGTGGAGCGGTGGCCGGAGTCCAAGAAGGTCGAAGGCATGTCCATGTTCAGCATGGCCCGCGGCAAGGGGGTCTTCTGGGGATTGCGTTCACAACTGATGAGGAGCGCCGAGGGCGCCGAGTCGGCGGGCAAGTATAAAGAGAGACAGATCATTCTCCTCAAGGAGCCTTCCGTCGAAAAGAAAGGTCCGGAGAACTCTCGAGAAGGAAAGGAGGGGCGGACGGACCTCGGCGAAGGCAAAGCGCCGGCGGGGACGCCCATCCTTGGCCTGAACAAGCCGACCACGTATCCCTGGGTCACGATATTCGAAACCACCTTGCTCGAGGCCAGCTCGTTCGAGGGCATGAAAAGGGCCATTGACCTGGCGGCGGACGCCAATGCCGGATTCGCGGGCAAGGACTTCATCAAGTCGGCCTATGAATCCTTCGACAAAGAGAAGGAAGCCATCGGCGCGCTCGCCGACGAAGAGGAGACGGCGGCGCAGGTGATGACATACCTGTTGGCCCAGCTTTCGCCGGAGGAACAAACGACCATCCAGGAGCGGGTAAAACTTTCCGGCATCCGGACGCTGAGCGGATGGGCGGATATTGCCGCCGCCGACCGGGCCCATGCGCGTATCGAGGCCGTCTGCGCCGACGAGAAGAAGGCCCAGGCCGTCCATTCGACGCTGGCTATCGAGCTGGGCGCAATGCAGGATAAGAAGTCCATCGAGGCGCTGGCCCTTTCGGTGGAGGGGCCGAAAGTGTCCATCGAGTTCGATGTGACCGACCTCGACGACCTGCCGCGCGGGGAGCGAGAAAAGCGAGAGAAGGCCAGAAATAAACTCGAAGAACAGGCGAAGAAAAAGACGAAAAATGGCGACGCTGACGATAATCACTGATCGAACGCTGTGCGCGCGGCCGCTGCGGCGGACGGTCCGCGAGGCCATCGCCGGCGGCGCGGATGTGGTGCAGCTTCGGGAGAAGGACCTCAGCGACCGCGAGCTTCTTGCGCTTGCCCGGTCGCTGAAGGAGGCCCTGTCGGGGACCAACGCGAAGCTCGTCATCAATCATGCAATTGACGTGGCCGTCGCGGCCGATGCGGACGGAGTGCATCTCGGGTGGCGATCCCTCGGCCCGGAGGAGGCCCGGAGGGCGCTCGGTCCCGGCAAGTTGATCGGGGTCTCGGTCCACTCCGTGGAGGAGATGCAGAATGCCGAGTTCGGCGGCGCGGATTACGTCCACTACGGCCCGATCTTTGAGACCCCGTCGAAGAAGGGCCGACTGGCGCCCGTCGGCTGCGAGGGGTTGAGAGAACTCAAGCAAAAGGCGTCCATCCCGGTCATCGCCGTCGGCGGCATCTCCGAGGAACGGGCGGCGGATGTGATCGCGGCCGGGGCGGACGGAATTGCCGTGATTTCCGCCGTCATGGCCTCGCCGAACCCCCAGGTCGCCGTCAAGCGGCTGAAGCGCGAGATGGAGTTCGGCCGGATGAAGGCAGGGCGACCATGAAGAATATCGCGCGGGTCCTCACCATCGCCGGGTCCGACTCCGGCGGGGGCGCGGGCATCCAGGCCGACCTCAAGACCATCACCGTCCTCGGCGGCTACGGCATGAGCGCCATCACGGCCCTCACCGCCCAGAATACACAGGGCGTCCGGGCCGTGCATCCGGTCCCGCCCGATTTTGTCGCGGCCCAGATCGAGGCCGTCCTCTCCGACATCGGCGCCGACGCGGTCAAGACAGGCATGTTGGCCGGCCCGGAGATCGTGGCCGTCGTGGCCGAGGCGATCCAAAAACACCGCATGGATAAGGTCGTGATTGACCCGGTGATGGTCGCCAAGAGCGGCGATGCGCTTCTCTCCCCCGATGGGGAAAAAGCAATGCTCGAGATCATGGTCCCCCTCGCCTGCGTCCTGACCCCGAATATCCCCGAGGCCGAGCGGATGACGGGCCTGACGATCAAGGGGATCGAGCAGATGGAGCAGGCCGCCGCGGCGCTGGCGGAGAGGGGCGCTCGACACGTCCTCGTCAAGGGGGGGCACCTGCCGGACGCGGCAACCGATGTCCTCTATGACGGGGATCGGTTTCACCATCTCTCTGCCGAGCGCATCGCCACGAAGAACACGCACGGGACAGGCTGCACCTACTCGGCGGCCATCGCGACGGGGTTGGCGCAGGGGCTGGATGTGCTTGGGGCGGTGCAGATGGCGAAGGCGTATGTCACGAAGGCGATTCAGCACTCGCTGGCGCTTGGCCGGGGGGCGGGTCCACTCGATCATGCGGCAGCCGCGCGTAGCCGGACTCGCCGTAGTCGTAGCTGAATTCGCCAGAATTCAGACAGGACGAATGAGACGCCCCGTACCGGCGAACAGGATCGGAAGTCTTGCGACTTCCGCTACTTCGCGTCCCAGAGGCAGGCGTCGCTCCCCTCGTCCGGCTCGATGATGTCCCCTACCAGATAGCTCTTCACCGACCCGTTCACCATGAGGCAGTTGACATTCTTGGCGTGCCTCGGCATGGGCCGCACGGGGTCTTCGGCCCAGTACTTATCTTTCGTGCTCACCCGGCAGTAGTTGGGCGCATCCTCCGGGGTTTCCTCCCAGGCATCGGCCGACTGGTTCTTGGTTTCCGCAGTCACCTTCCCTGCATCGAGGGCGTAGATCGTGCGCGCCGGGTCCTTGATGTCTCGCAGCCTGACGCACGTCGGTTTCTTCGTCGTCGCCTTGTTCCATATGAAGGTCTGCCAGTTGACGGCGTAGCCGACGTTCGTCCCCAGCTTCCCTGCGCACGCGAACACGGCGGGGTAGTCGCTGCCGAGAAACTCCTTTAGACAGTCCCGCCAAGGCACGGTTTCCCCTTGGGGATTGCACCACTGAACGGGGGGAACGAATTCGTTGAAGTCATTTGCATACTGCTGCATTGCCATGCCGATCTTGCGCAGGTTCGCCCTGCACTTGGCGGAGACGGCGTCGCTTGCCATCTTCACAAAGATCGGCCGAAGCAGCAGCACAATCGCCACAAGAATGACGATTACGATGATCAGGCCTTTGAGCGTAATGCCGCGAGTTCCTTGAAGTGTACCGCGCATGACAATCCCCTCACTCAAAAAACACTTGCCGCATCCAGTATCTGAACTCGCCAGAGTTCAGGTCTTCGACCGCGCAACGCCCCTGGATTCCCGCTTTCGCGGGAATGACGTGCGGGCGTCGGAAGTCTGGCGACTTCCGCTACTGTCCGCTACTGCCCGAACCGTCGGAGCGCCTCGTAGCCCACCGGGTCAAGCTCGACCGGCTTGCCCATGTAGTGGGCGCCAAGAATCTCCTTCTGGACCACGGCGTTGATGTTGAGCCGCACGTCCGCCCCCTTGACGCGCCGCGTGACCTCCACCGTGCCGTCGGAAAAATACCGCGTCGAGACCGTCTCGGCCCCCCGGATCACACCCTCCACACGGCTCGTGACCTGGTCGTTCTGCAGGGCAAAGTTCTGGACGGTCGTCTCCGAGTTGATCAGGATGCCCTGAATCTGCTCCAGCAGGTTTCGGTCGGCGGCAAGCTGGGCTGCCTTCTCCGCCGCCATCCGCCCGCGCGTTGTGTAGATCGGCGCGTATTGCGCATCGCTGAGCTGCACCATCGCCGAGGTGAAAACCGGCGCCTTCTGGCCCAGGGCGGCGTTCAATTTTGCCGTGTCCACTTGCACCTGCACCTGGACGCTTCCGTCCTCGCGGGCCTGGCGATTCGTCACGGCGGCGTCGGCCACCAGCGCGCTCAGCTTCTCGTAAACAATCTTGTTCCCGGCGGCCAGGTCGCCGACAGTCTTCTGCTCGGCAATCTCGGCCCGAAAGACCCGCTCGCCGAGTTCGCGCAGGGCCGCCTCCCGCGCCGCCGTCTCGTCGGCGCCGACAGCCGACGCCCGCACGACCATGATCTCCCGGTCGCCCTCGCGGATCGTCGGATGTTTATTATACCGTTCCGGGGCGGTCCCCGATCCGGTGGCGACAAACTCCGTGTTCTCCCACGCGCTCACCCGCACCCGCTGCATGGCAGTCACGCTCGCGAACTTGCCCGCCTCGCCGGCGCTTTGCACGCGCACCTTGCCCGACAGGACATCCACCGACGTGCTCCCGTTATTCGCCACGGCTACAGCGAACGTAGTCCCCTCCACCCCGGCTATGCTGGTGGGTGTGCCGATGGTGACCTGTTTTCCCTTGGGGATGGTTTTCAGCCGGCTCAGGAGCTTGCCCCCCAGGAGGTCCAGCTTCGGGGCGCGGGGATCCAGGCCGATCTTCAATTTCGAGTTGGCCTCAAGCTGCACCGCGTTGCCCGTGCCCATGTCAATCTTCGCGCTGGAGGCCGGGCCGGTCGTCACCACGTCGTCGATTTTCAGGAGAAGCCCCGCCGCCGCCGTTTCGGTCTTGGCGGCGTCTCCCCCGCGCAGGACCTGGACAGCCCCCGAGACCTCGGCCACTTTGATCTGGTCCATCTCCGCGCGGGTGGATACGGTGGAACCAAACAGAACGGCGGCCATGAAGAGGAACACCATGAGGACATTTTTTGAGCGCACGGTCAATCCTCCGAAATGCTCGCGTTCCATCCGGGTCTCGGCATGACAACATTGGATTCTACCACGCGGTTTTGGCATGTGTCAACACAAAAGGCGCGAACCGTATGAAAGGATCGGAAGTCTGGCGACTTCCGCTACCAACGATGTCACGAGGAGATGCCATAGCGCAGGAGTTTGAGCCGCAGCCCCTCCCGGCTGATGCCGAGAATCTCCGCAGCCTGGCTCCGGACGCCGCCGGTTTCCTTGAGGGCCACCTCGATCATCTCCCGCTCCAGCGCGGCCACGGCGGCGTCGAGGCGGCCGCGGCCCTTGCACCGCTCGATCAGGTCGCCGTCCCCACCTACGATCTCGGGGGGCAGCAGATCAACGTCAACGGGGCGCCCCTGTTGCGACAGCACGGCCGCGCGCTCGACGGCGTTGCGCAACTCGCGCACGTTGCCCGGCCAGGGATGGGCGCAGAGCCTCGCCTCGGCCGCAGGGGTGAAGCCCGGCAGCGATCTGCCCATGTCCGCCGCGAAGCCGGCGAGGAAGTGCCGAGCAAGGAAAAGGACATCGCCGGATCGCTCGCGCAGCGGGGGCAAAGGAATCTCCACCACCCGAAGGCGGTAGTATAGGTCCTCGCGGAACTCTCCATCGCGGATGGCCTTCTTGAGATCGCAGTTTGTGGCCGCGATAACGCGGATGTCTATCTCCACCGACTCCCTCCCTCCGACGCGCTCAAACCGTTTCTGTTCGAGGGCGCGGAGGAGCTTGGCCTGCATCGCCGGCGGCATGTCGCCGATCTCGTCGAGGAACAGGGTCCCGCCGTGGGCCTGTTCCAGCCTGCCGATGCGCCCTTCGACGCCGGAGGCTGTTCCCTTCTCGATGCCGAACAGTTCGCTCTCCAGAAGCGTCTCGGGGATGGCCGCGCAGTTCACGGCGACGAATGGCTTGTCCGCCCGCGGCCCGCCGCGATGGATCGCCCGGGTGACCAGTTCCTTGCCCGTGCCGGTCTCCCCCGTCAGGAGCACGCTTGCCTCGACCCCCATCACCTGCTCGGCAAGGCGGCGCACCTCTCGGATCGGCTCGCTCTCGCCGATGATCGCCGCGAGCGAGACCTCGTCCTGCGATGCGCGGCGAAGACGGACGTTCTCGATGTCCGACTGCTCCTTGGCGGAGCGGAGTGCATCGCAGAGCCGCGCGTTCTCCAGGGCCGCGGCGAGGAGCGAGGCGATGCCCGTCAGCAGGTTCAGGTCGTCCGTGGAGAAGGCCCCCTTTACCCCCCGCGCATCCCATTGCAGAATGCCGATGACTCGTTCCGGCAGGAGCAGCGGCGCACACAGGACAGACCCGAGGTCCATCTCCTGCACGCTGGCGGCGCTGCGGAACTCCTCGCGGGCGTCCTTGCACAAAATGGCGCACCGGGACTCGGCGGCCCGGCGGGCGATGGTCCTGCTGAACATCTCGGCGGCGGAGTCGTCCCCTCTTGCCTTGAGCACGCGGATGGTCAGCTCGCGGCCGTCCTCATCATACAAGGCCAGGAAGCCGCGCTGGGCGGCGGGGAGGGCCCCAGACAGGCGTTCGACAATTTCCCCCAGAAGCGATTCGGTGTCATGCTTGTCGGCCAGGGCCATGCCGACATCGTGAATGGTTTGGAGGTGCTGCCGCAGGCGTCGGGCGTCCTGGGCCGTGCGGACGGACTCGATGCGCCGGGCGAAGACGGGCCCGGCGGCGTCGAGCGTCGCTACGACGTCGAACGCGGGTTCGGGGCCCGGCTCGACGGCCCACCCGACCGGCGACTCCTTCACCGCACCTGGATCGTCGAAGACAAGGATGTATTCCCCGATGGCGATTTGCATCCCGCTAACGAGGCGGACGCGGCTGACCTTTCGGCCGGCGATATATGTTCCGGCCTTACTGTGGAGGTCCTGGAGGAAGAACGCGCCGCCATCATGTTCGATTCGTGCGTGCTGCCGGGAGGCGGGCGGACCGATCAATACGTCGGCGTTCCGGTCCCTGCCGATGAGCATGTCGGGCTTCAGCTCGATTTCGCGGCGGACTTCGTCGCGATGCTTGACGATCAGTTTGGCCATTGTGTCACCCAAGAGGCGTTACACGTTGTTATTTCGTACTCCAACATACTCCTCCCTGAGCATCCCGTACAGCTCCAAGTCCTCGAACCGGCCCCATTTGAGGACGTGCTGCCGGCGGCGGCCTTCGTGGGTCATGCCGAGCTTTTGCATGACGCGGCCCGACGCGGGGTTGCGGCTGAAGTGGGTCGCGTGGATGCGATTCAGGTCCAGCTCCTCGAAGCCGTAACGCACGACGGCCCGCGCCGCCTCGGTGCAGTAGCCCTGTCGCCAGTAGGGCCTGCCGATCCAGTATCCAAGCTCCGCCCGATGGCCGCGGATGATCCCCATCAGGCTAATCGCGCCGATCAGCTCGCTGGTGGACTTCAGCGTGATGGCGAACGTAACACCTGTGCCCCCGTCGAAGATCGCCTGGTGCTTGGCAATCCACTCCTCTGCCATGCCGTCTTCGTACGGATGGGGGATGTTCTGCGTCGTATCGGCGATGGCCCTATCCCCGGCCAGACGCTGCACATCCCCCGCATCCTCCGGCCGGAAAGGCCGCAGGACCAGTCGTTCGGTCTTCAATGTGGGAAGCTGTGTTGTCATTTTAGTTTGTTCACCCGCACAAACGAGATCGTCGCGGCGGTGTTAACAGCACGAGTCCCGAAGGTGACCTCGGCTCTACGAACGCCTCCGCTCGTCGCGTATCGCGCTGGAGAGGCCTCTCCCCTTGACGGAGAGCCGGAGACCGTGCCTCTTCCACGACAGCGTGTCCGACGACTCTTCCGCCACGGGAATCACTTCGGCCACGGGTTTGCCGTGGCGGAGGATGCGAACGATCTCCCCCTTTTCCACGTCGGTGATCAAGGAGGACGCATTTTGACGGAAC
This sequence comes from Planctomycetota bacterium, assembly GCA_040755855.1. GTDB lineage: Bacteria > Planctomycetota > Brocadiia > JAADGH01 > JAADGH01 > JAADGH01. The sequence continues at coordinate 173,490 of JBFMAD010000002.1, forward strand.
TGGCTGAATGTCACGGCCTTCATATCATTCCTCCCGAACTATCTCATGCAAATTGGCCCTACCAATGAAAATGCCGCTCCGGCAGCGGGTCGCGGGCGGCGAGGGTGCGTTCGAGGAGGAGGCGCTCCATCTCCTTGCGTTGCGCCGCATAGCCGGCGTCGTGCCAGAGGTTGTCGAACTCGTCCGGGTCGTTCTTGAGATCGTAGAGCTCGCCATAGGGACAGCCGGGGTAGTGGATGAGTTTCCAGTCCTTCGTCCGCACGCCGACAAGCGTGACCGCCGACGGCTCGATGCCGCGCGGCGTCAGGTCGGGCGATTCGCGGTCCTGGACCAGGACGGACTCCCGCCCCCGCGCCCCATCCTCCCCCATGACGAGGGGACGGATGGACCGCCCCTGCACACCGGCGGGCGACTCAATGCCGAGTAGGTCCAGGAGCGTCGGCATGATGTCCACGCCCTCGACCATCTCCTCAGTGACGCCGCCGCCCTTCGCGCCCGGGGCGCGCCAGATGAGGGGCACGTTGATGACCTGATCGTAGAGGAACGGGCCGTGCCGCCACTGGTAGTGGTCGTTAAGGACGAGGCCATGATCGGTCGTGAAGACGACGATGGTGTCTTCCCACACCCCGACCTCCCGCAGCGCGGCCATGAGGCGGCCGAATTGTTTGTCGAGAAACACGGCCTGGTTGTAGTAGCTGGCGAGATATTTCCGGAGCGTCTCATCGTCCGGGTGCCGCCCGCGCGCCATGTATCCCTCGTATGATTTTTTGTGATACCACGGCTTGTTTTCCAGCTCGCCTTCTTTGATCTTCGGCGGGGGCATGTCCTCCGGTTTATACATGTTTGCGAATGTGTCGGGCGGGTTGGATGGGGGGATCAACTCGTGAAACGAACAGGATAGGAAGAAGGGCCGGCCGGCCTTCGCCTGCGTTTTGACGAAGTCTATCGCTCGGCTTGTGATCCATTGCAGTTCATGCACCTCTTCCGGCAGACCCGTGGCGCGTTTCTTCACCTTGTCCAGTAGATCGGGAAAGTTCTTCTCGACCCACTGAATGTATTCCAGGCCCAGGCGGTTCTCGCTCAGGTGGACGCGCTGGAAGCCGTAGTAAGGCAGGTTCTCGATGATCGGGGCGTACTGTTTGTATTCCTCTTGCGGCTCGAAATGAATCTTCCCGCACGCGCCCGTGGCATAGCCGTTCGCCGCCAGGACCTGCGGCAGCGTCACCTCGTCCTTGGGCAGGCGGCACCCGTTCGCCCACACGCCGTGGATGTGGGGGTATCGGCCCGTGAAGATCGAGGCCCGCGTGGGCATGCAGACCGTGTGGGTGCAGTAGAATTGCCGGAAGAGCGTCCCCTCTTTCGCAAACGCATCAATGTTCGGGGTCTGCAGGATCGGGTTGCCGTAGCAGCCGAGGCAGTCGGCTCGGTGGCCGTCGGTGATGAACAGGACGACGTTCTTAGGCATCGTTCCCCTCCATGAGGCGTTTGTAGTTTCCGCCGGCGATCAGTCGGGCATGGTCAATTGAAAGATGACCGAGCAATTCGTGGAAGGCATCATACACCCGTTTGTAGGCGTCCTCGGTCAGCCCCGCCCACGAATAGATGTCCGTGCCCAGGGTGATGCGATCGGGGAAGTCGGCCATCAGCCGCCGCCATGCGTCGTGCAGGGCGATGGACGCGGCGTCAGCGGGGTTCTTGTGCCGCATGTGCTTCAGCACGGGGCCGACGTCGCACGTGACGTTCGGGTGCGCCTCGAGCATCCGTCGAGCGTCGTCGGAGTTGCAGCGATAATCGCAATGGGCGGCGAGGAACCGCGTCCCCGGATGGCGCGGCAGGACATCGCACAGGAACTTCAACCGTTCGCAGTGAACGAAGACTGGGATTCCCTTTTCGCCACAGAGGTCGAAGACCTCGCGGAAGACGCGGCTGTCGGACTTGTCCTTCGGCACGGGGTAGGGGTGCTTCTTCGCACTGCCGTCGCGCATCGGGATGTTGGCGCAGACGGTATCGGTCGTGTCGAGAAACAGTTCCCCCACGCCGCGCCACGGGCCGCTGTTCAGATGATGCTTCACGTAGTTGATGCTCTTCAGGTCGTCCGGGTTGAAGTTGCAGAGGTAGGGATAGAAGAGGTCCGGGTATTTTTCGTAACCGCGCAGGACATCCTCGTCCTCGTGATCGGATACCAGACCGACGCCGGTGAGCGACGCCTTGCGGACGTTGCACGTCGGCATCCGCGCGGCGAGTGTATCCACCCACTCGTCGGCGTACTCGCTGTGCAGATGGCCGTGCGAGTCCAAAAACGCCAAGTCCCGTTTTTTCACTGCAAGACCTCCTCTCTCCTCTTTCCCCTTTTCCTTATACCACTTCCCCGTTCTCCTTGCTATACTTTCTACCCGTTCCCTTCCAGGATTAGGCACGGCCCACCACGAGGAGGAAGACGCGAAGGTGAGAGAGAAGAAAAAGTCTTACAGTCCCATCGAATACCATGAGGGTCTGTTGAAGCAGGTCAAGCCGTCCCTGGCCTTTGCGGATCAGGCGGATGCGCCTGCATGGCAGAGAAAGCTCCGGGCCAAGCTGCGCGAGATTCTCGCCGTGCCGGGGACGTGGGACCACGCCATAACCTCGCGCGTGGAGCGGGATTTGGAGACCAACGAATTCACGTGCGACCGCGTTGTCTTCCGGGCAGAGCCGAAGGCGGATGTCCCCGGATACCTTCTGAAGCCGAAGACGGGCGAGGCCCCCTTCGCGGTCATGATCTGCCTGCAAGGGCACTCGCCGGGGATGCACATCTCCATCGGCCGCGGAAAAACGAAAGCGGAGATCGAGTCCATCCAGGGCGGACGCGACATCGCCATCCAGGCCGTCCGCAACGGCTGGGCCGCGCTGGCCATCGAGCAGCGATCCTTCGGCGAACGACATGGCGCGCGCCCCGGTTGCGCCGATGACGCGCTGCATGCCCTTATACTCGGCAAGACGCTCACGGGCGAGCGCGTGTTCGATGTCATGCGAGCCATTGACTTCATCGCCGCTCAGCCCGACCTCGACGCGACGCGCATCGGCTGCATGGGCAACTCCGCCGGCGGGACGGTTACGTTCTACGCGGCGTGCGTGGATCGGCGAATTCGTCTCGCCGTCGTTTCATGCTCCTTCTGCGCCTACGCCTATTCCTGGATGAAGCACCCCCACTGCGCGTGCGGATATCTGCCGGGGATTCTTCAGTACGCCGACATGAGCGATCTTGCCGGATTGATCGCGCCGCGGCATCTGATGGTCGTCGCCGGGGAGCACGACGAGATCGCCCCGGCCGCCTCCGTCCGCCGAGCCTTTAGGCAGGTTGCGCGAATCTTCCGCGCGGTGGGATGCGCGCGACATGCCTCTCTCCTCGTCGGCGAGGGCGGACACCGCTTCTACCCGGAACTGGCCTGGCCGAAGATCACGCAAATCGGAAACGGCTGGAAGTAATCGCCCCGTCCCACCGCGAGTCGAACATCATTCAAAAACGCTTGACAAGACTCATCAGGATTGCGTAATATAAAGAACTTGCCGTACCGTGCGGTCCACGGCGGCAGAAAGTCGAGCGCAAGAAGACGTGAATCATGGACATATCGCGGCAGATCAAGTATCGCCCCGCCAAGGTCGTGGGTGGATATACCGACCGGATTCTCCGAATCAATCTCAGCGCTCAGGACATTGCCATTGAGGAATTGCCCGCCGACTTCAAGCGCAAGTATGTCGGCGGTCGCGGGTATGCCCTGAAGGTCATCTGGGACGGCGCGACGCGGAACACCCGGTATGACAGCCCGGAGAACATCCTCGTGATGGCGAGCGGGCCGCTGGGCAACGAGCCGGGATTCCCCGGCACGGGCAAGTTCATCGTCGGCGCGATCTCGCCCCTCACCGATACGTTCATTGACTCAAATGTAGGCGGGCACTTTGGCCCCTTGCTCAAGCGGGCGGGGTTTGACGCCATCGCCGTCTCCGGAATCGCCGAGAAAGATGTGGTCATCCTCGTGGACGGCGACGCGGGAACGATCGCCATCGCCTCTGCACCCGCCTATGACGGCGATACGGGCGGCGGGGCGCTCTCCTTCGGCCAGCGCCTCCTGAAGGATGTGAACGGCGGGGAGTACAGCGACACCGTGGCCGCCGTCACGGCGGGCAAGGGCGCGCTCCACGCACGGTTCGGCATCGTCAACAGCCTGTTTTTCGACGCGAAGCGGGGACGCATCCGCTCCAAGCAGGCCGGCCGGGGCGGCACGGGGACTGTCATGCGGTTCAAACGGCTCCGCGCGATCGTCGCCCGCAGCAGCCTGCGCAAGGGGAACGGCAACAACGCCGTGGACCCGCAGGCCGTGCGGCAGGCAGGCGCGGCGCTGAAGCAGGTGGTGCGTACCTGCGACCCGCATCAGCTCCACCTGGGGGCGTGGGGGACGACGGGCCTGTCCGAGTACATGGACAAGTTCCACATCTTTCCGATCAAGAACTTCCAGTACGGGCAAAGCCCCGAGTCGCACAAGATCTTCGGCCAGGTCTTCCTCGACCGCTACTTCAGCAAGGCGCTGCCGGACGGATGCTACTATGGGTGCAATCTCGCCTGTTCCAAGGGCGCGGAGGATGTGGAGCTGACCGCCGGACCCAAGGCGGGGCGCAAGGTGGACGTGGACGGCCCGGAGTACGAGACTGTCGGCGCCGTCTCCTGCATGGGCATCTTCGATCCGCATTTCGTCATGGAGTATAACTGGTATTGCGACGAGTACGGCCTCGATACCATCTCGACGGGGGTGGCCATATCCTTCTTTATGGAATGCTTCGAGCGCGGATTCCTGACTGTTGATGACGTGGGTTATGAACTGACCTTCGGCAACATCGAGGCCGCGCACAGGGTCCTCCACGAGATCGCCGACGGCGAGGGCTTCGGCAATGTGGTCGGCCAGGGCGTGGCCCGGGGCAAGAAGTGGGTCGCGCAGCGCTACGCCTCCCGGAACGGAAAGGCCGAGGCTGAGGTCATGGCCGAACTGAGCAAGTTCGGGATGGAGGTCAAGGGGCTGGAGTTCTCCATGTATATCAGCAAGGAATCCCTCGCCCAGCAGGGCGGCTACGGCTTTGCGCTCAAAGGCCCTCAGCACGACGAAGCGTGGCTCATCTTCATTGACCAAGTGCACAAAGAGATCCCCACCTTCGAGCAGAAGGCGCTTGCCCTCAAGTGGTTCCCCCTCATCCGCACGTGGTTCAATGCGACGGGCCTCTGCAAGCTGCCGTGGATTGACGTGCGCAATCCGGAGGCCGCCAAGACCCCGGAGCCGGCGAAAAACACCCCGACCCTCGCCCATTACGTGGCCTACCTCAACGCCACGACGGGCAGCAAGAAGACCCTTCAGGACGTGCTGGACGATTCGGAGCGGCTCTACGTCCTCCAGAAACTCGTCAACGTGCGGCAGGGCAAGGGGACCCGCGCCAGCGATCAAATCCCCCTGAGGGCGATGGGGCCTGCGTTCCTGAATGAATACGAGGCCCGCGAGGCATATTATGATGAACGGTTGAAAGAGCAGCTCGGGGATGGTAAACTGCCTGACCGCATTGAGGAGCGACATCGGCTCCTCATGCAGAAACGGATCGAAGCCTATCAGCGCCTCTGCGATGTGGTTTATGAGGAAAAGGGCTTCACCTCCGACGGCATACCGAAGCGCGAGACCGTCGAAAAATTCGGCCTGATGGACGAACAGGCGAAACAGTTGCTCGACGAATACGGCGTGCGAGGTTGAATGATGGTCGTCTCCATTGATTTCCACGGAACGCAGCGCAGCCTGACGCGAACCCACAGCATCCACATGCCCATCACCGAGACGAGTAAGGTGATGGACGCCCTCGAATACGTCCGGCGGCAATATCCCGGACTCACACTGGACGAGCGGACGGTCCTCGTTACCGTCAATCACCAGCTTGTGCCGCACCACCAGGCGCTTCGGCCCAACGACAAGATCGCCTTCCTGCCCCCCATCGGCGGCGGGTGAGATTGTCCAGGTCGTCGAATCTGTTGTCTTTCCCACCGCGGCGATTAACTACCTTGCGCTGAGCGTGCTCCCAGGCTACAATAGAGAGATGGAGCGGCATCGCAGGAACTTGCCATGCCGCTGCCGTTGGAAACCGGCGATTGGGATTGGAGGTCGCACGATGAGACGCATGAAAATCATCGCTATTGTGCTGGGGGTGGTAGCGGCGGTCTCGCTCCGCTGCGCATCTGGAGAGGACACGGGCATGAAGTATAACGACCTGACCCCGGAAGAAGAGCGCGTCATCCTCCGCAAGGGGACTGAGCGGCCCTTCACGGGGAAGTACCACGACTTCGACAAGAAGGGTATCTACACCTGCAAGCGCTGCGACGCGGCGCTCTACCGGTCCGAGGACAAGTTCAAGTCCGGCTGCGGCTGGCCGAGCTTCGACGACGAGATACCAGGCGCGGTGAAGCGCCAGACCGACGCCGACGGCGAGCGCACGGAGATCCTCTGCGCCCGATGCGGGGCGCATCTCGGCCATGTCTTTACGGGAGAGCGCCTGACGCCGAAAGATGTTCGCCATTGCGTAAATTCCATCTCCATGAATTTCGTCCCCGCCGAGCGGGTCGGCCGGGCCATCTTCGCGGGCGGGTGCTTCTGGGGCGTGGAGCACCTGCTTCAGCAGCAACCAGGAGTGCTCTCCGTGACGTCGGGCTACATCGGCGGCAAGACGGAGAACCCCACCTACAAGGAGGTCTGCGCCCACACGACCGGCCACGCCGAGGCGGTGGAGGTCCTCTACGATAAGGACAAGGTGGATTACGAGACGCTGGCGCGGCTCTTCTTCGAGATTCACGACCCCACGCAGGTGAACCGGCAAGGCCCGGACATCGGCGACCAATACCGATCCGCCGTGTTTTACGTGGACGAGGAGCAGAAAAAGACGGCGGAGAAACTCATCGCCATCCTGAAGGAGAAGGGCCTGGATGTCGCCACCGAGGTCGTCCCCGCCACGCGCTTCTGGCCCGCCGAGGACTACCACCAGGACTACTACCGCAAGACCGGCAAGCAGCCCTACTGCCACGTGCGGACGAAGCGGTTTTGAACTTCCGGAAAAACGGCGTTACGGCTTCACCACCGCCTTCAGCACGCCATCCCCCGAATGATGCACGAGCGTCAGCGCCTCGGCCACCCGATCCAACGGGAACTCGTGGGTGATGAGGGACTTGACGTCGAACCGGCCATTCTCCAGCATCCGCATCGCGCGCGGATAGACGTGGCAGTAGCGACGGACCGACTTGATCGTGACCTCCTTGCGCCGCGCGGCGCCGAAGTCGAAGGGGATCACGTCCTCCTGGCAGATGCCGATGAGGATAATCATCCCGCCGGGCCGGACCAGCTCGACGGTTTGCTTGAACGACAACGGATGCCCCGCCGCCTCGAAGACCACGTCCACGCCCCGCCCATTGGTGTTGTCCAGGATGGTTCGCTTGACGTCCTGCTCCTTGAAGTTGATCGCGAAGTCCGCGCCCAGTTTTTTCGCCAGGTCGAGACGGCTCGGGACCATGTCGCTGATGAAGCTCCGCTCGATCCCCGCGCGCAGGGCCGCCTGAAGCGTGAGGAGTCCGATGGTGGACGACCCGAGCACCGCCGCCGACTGCCCCGCGAGAATCTCCGCCATGTCCGCGGCATACACGCCCACGGCCAGCGGCTCGGCGAGCGACGCCTCCTCGAAGGGAATCTCGTCGGACACGGGAAAGGTGAAATCAATCGGCCAGGCGACCAGCTCGCAGAACGCTCCGTCCACCGGCGGCGTGCCCATGAACTCCATCTTGCGGCAGATGTTGTATCGCCCGCCCCGGCAATACTCGCAAACGCGACAGGGGATGCCCGGCTCCATGACGACGCGCTGGCCGACGCGGAACTCCGTGACGTCGCCGCCGAGCGCGACGACCTCGCCCGCGCACTCGTGGCCGAGGATGATCGGCTGCTCCACCTTGTGCGCGCCGAGGCCCCCGCTCCAGAAGTAGTGCACGTCGGAACCACATACGCCTACGGCCTTTACGCGGATCAGCACGTCCTTCGGTCCCGGCTTAGGGTCGGGGCGGTTTTCGATCTTGATGTTCCGGTCGCTGTAAAGTACGGCTGCTTTCATTTCTTCTTCCTTTTGTTAAATGATCGTAACCTCGCCGCCGAGGAACCTGTGGCGCTCCCCGTCAAGGGTCTGGACGATGAGCGCGCCGGTCTCATCAATGTCCACGGCCCGGCCGGTGACCAGCTCGCGCTCATGCCTCACGCGGACCCGCTCGCCCAGCATGGGACAGAGGGGCTTGATGGCGGTGATGAGGTCGGTCAGCGCCTCCGGTTCGGTTCGCAGGTAGAACTCCTCGAAGCGATCCAGGATCGAGGCGATCAGGGCCTCACGGGAGAACTCCCTGTCGCACGCGATGCGCAGCGACGTGGCGGTCTCGGCCAGATCGGTGGGGAAATCCTCCGCGCGGGTGTTGACGTTGATCCCGATGCCGAGGATGACGAAGGGCGGCCCGCCGCCGTGGCCGCTTTCGCCGAGGACGCCAGCGACCTTTTTACTGTTGAGGATCACGTCGTTCGGCCATTTTATCTCGGCCCGGATGCCGGCCTCGGCGCGGATGGCCGTGGCGGTGGTGAACGCGCCGAGGAGGGAAAGGATTTCCGGGCGACGGGTGTGGAACGGCGAACGGAGGATCAGCGACATGTAGATGCCCGCGCCGTTTGGCGAGAACCACTTCCGCCCCTGGCGGCCCTTTCCGGCGGTCTGGCCCTCGGCGATGACGAGGGCGCCGTCGGGACCGCCTTTCTGCGCGCGCTCGCGGGCGATTATGTTGGTGGACGTGGTTTCGCTCAGGCAGAAGATATCCCGCCCCAAAACCTTCGCGTTCAGGCGGGATCGTAGTCCGTCGGCGGTCAAGGGATCGTCTATGATTGGCTCCTCCGCTGTCGGTAAAAGCGGAAAGATACCACATCACGCGGCGCGGGTCAAGTTTGCGGAGAGGGATTTCGGACTAACTTCCTTCTGCTTCTCGCTTGAGGAACCATGCGGTTGTCTCGTCCACGCCCTTGCGCGGCGGGGCCTTGGGCGTCTTATCGCTATCGTAGTATCCGATGGTTATGCCCTGGCAGATCTCGAAGCCCTTGGGGATGTCGAGCTTCGCCTTGAGCGCCTTCGACTGGTTGATCGCGCCGACCCATCCCATGCAGCACGTGCCCAGGCCCAGCTCATGCGCGGCCAGCATCATGTTCTGCGCGGCGAGGGAGCAGTCCTTGAAGTAGGTGGATGAACTGTCCCTCATCGCCCCGATGAGGATCAACCCCGGCGCGCCGTGGAAGGCATGGGGCCGGACCGACTTTATAGCGCGTTTGCCCTTCTCACCGCTCAGCTCCTTTTTGAACAGGCCGACGATGGGGCGGAGTTTTTTGATCGTCTCGCCGATGCGAAACATCTCCGCCTCGATCTCGGCCAGGAGACCCGGCTCGGTGACGACGATGAACCGGCACGGCTGCTGGTTCTGTCCGCTCGGCGCCCACAGGCCCGCCTCGATCACCTGCTCGATCTTCTCCCTCTCGACCGGCTTGTCCAGAAAATTTCCCTTGATGCTCCGACGTGTCTTGATGGCTTCAATGACGTTCATGTTTTTTCTTCAATCCAAAATCACAAATACAAAATCAGAGGTAATCCTCCCGCGGCGGGGAGAAGACATCCAGAGTTCGCGCCGCCCGGCCGGTGGACGCCGCGCGGTGGGCGACGTTGCCGGGGATGATGTAAGTATCCCCGGCTCGAACGATCCGCGTCTCGCCGCCGATGGTCAGCTCGAACTCGCCCTCCAGGACATAGCCCAACTGCTCGTGCGGGTGGCTGTGCGAGCCGATCACGCCCCCCGGCTCGAAGTCGAGGAATGAGAACATGATCTTCTCGCCGGCAACGACGCGGATCGTGATTCCCCTGCCGATTTTGTGTTCCTTGAAACCGGCCGGATCCGGGAATGACATGCTTCCCTTTCTTCAAATCGAAAATCGCCAATCGAAAATCGGAAATTAAGTTGCCGATGCAAGAAGGTAGCGCCTTGCTCTCCGATGGTCAAGGAAAAACGTCGCCTCACCGCGCCGGTATCACGGGCAGGACGATATGCGACGGATACTTCCGGTCGTGATGCACCACCTGCCGGGCCTCCCTGATCTCCGCATCCATCCCGAAGTCGTGGCCGGTGTTGGGGTTACGGTCGAAGCGCGGAAAATTGCTGCTCGATATGTCCACCCGGATGCGATGCCCCTTGCGGAAGACGTTGCCCGTGACCCAGAGGTCAATCGTGAACTCGTAGACCTTGCCCGGCCTCATAAATTTCGCTTTTTCGAAAGATTCCCGGTATCGCGCCCGGAGGATCCCGTCGCACAGGTTCATGGCATAGCCGCATGGGTAGACATCCAGCAGCTTCCCCGTGAAATCGCTATCCCGCGCCGACGATGAGGCGTAGAGCTTCACGACGATCGGGCCCGTCACCTCCAGATCCTCCTCCATCGGGTCGGTCGTGTAAACCAGCACGTCCTGCCGGCGTTCGGTCGGCCGCTGGTCGTATGGACCCCAGGGCAGGATGTTCGGCGCGCAGCAGTTGTTCCCGCCCATCGTCGGGACGGGCGTGTGCGGGTCGTAGGTGAACCGGTCGGGCGGCTCGTCGCTCGGCGTCTCGGTGGAGAGGACGCCGTCGCCGAGGAGCGAGTTCGCGCCGCCCCGGCTGTGGAAGTAGTAGTTCGTCCACTCCGTCCGCGCCAGGGGCCACTCGCGCTCGTCGCGCCAGATGTTGCGACCCATGATGAAGAGACGGATCGGCGCGTCCTGTATCGCGGCGGATTCATTTCCTTTCAGGTATCGCTCAAGCCATTGATCCTCGACGGCCTCGAGGTCAATCTTGGAATCCGGCCCGAAGTCAACCTCGCCCGTCTTCGTCGAAGCGCTGAGCGGGTGCGGCCAGGCCCCGACGATCAGGCGCGTGCCCTTGCGGGCCGACTCGCTGCCGCCGCGCTGCGTCATGCCGTTGAAGTTCGTGAAGACCTGCTTCGAGTAGAGGTCGTACCAGCCGCCCATGATCAGCGCGGGAACGGTGATCTTCTCGTAGTTCTCCTCGACGCTGACTTCCTTCCAGTAGTCGTCGTAGCTTGGGTGGCTCACCCAATCCTTCCAGTGCTTGACATGCCGCCCGGCCTGCTCGTCGGCGGTGATGAGCGGCAGCGCGCGGAAGAGTTTGCACCAGTCGTAGTGATCCACGTTCTGGTTCACTCGACCCAACATGCGGAACCCCCACAGCATGTTGAGGGCGAGCTGGAACGCCCCGCCGCCATAGTTGGGGCTGTCGTAGAAGTTAGATGTGATCACGCGGGGCGCGATGCAGGTCAGGCGCTTGCTCCCGCGCATGGCCGAAAGCCACTGCACCAGGCCGAGGTACGACCCGCCGACCATGCCGATCTTGCCGTTGCACCACGGCTGCTTCGCAATCCATTCCTGCGTGTCGAAGCCGTCGTCGGCCTCCTGGTGCCAGGGGTAGAAGTTGCCGTCGGAGTCGTATCGCCCGCGGCAGTCCTGGGCCACAAAGGCGTAGCCCCGGCTTGCGCAGAGCCTGCCCTTGCCGACGGAGCCGTTGTTGTCGTACGGCGTGCGGACGAGGATGGTCGGAAACGGTCCCGGTCCATCGGGCATGTAGATGTCCGCCGACAGCGTCACGCCGTCGCGCATGGGGACCTTGACGTGGAACATCATCTTGACATTCTGCTCGGCCATGCTTCGCCGCCCTCCCGGCAGGAGACAAGAGGCTGGAGTCCGTACAGAAAATGGCGACCCCAACGGGATTTGAACCCGTGCTGCCAGGTTGAAAACCTGGTGTCCTAGGCCTGGCTAGACGATGGGGTCGCAGCCTTTTCCGAGAATTCGTCTACGGCTATCAGAACATTTTATTTTATCAAACCGCATCACTGAAGGCAACTGAAAAATCCCCGCGCCGTAACAGGCCGTGCCGCAATCCTGTCGGCGGAGAGGGGAATGGGTAGAGGATATAGCAAAGAGGGAAGGAAAATGGTATAAGGAAAAGGGGGAAAGAGGATGCCGTGAAAAAAGGACCAAGAGGATGGAGCGCGCCTTGACCCGTCAGACAAAAACCTGGGAGTCATGAGGATGAGCTTCGGGAAACCATCGCGACGGCAACTGGCGGAGATGTGTCGAAAGCTGGCAACGCTGTTCGACGCCGGGGTGCTGCCGCGGAAGGCGCTCGCCCTCCTGTCGCGAGGGCCCGGGCGGCTCTCCCGCGAGGTGATCGAGGACGCGGAGTCGTCCCTGGCTGCGGGGGATAGTGTGACCGAGGCGCTGTCGCTGCACGAGGGCTACTTCCCTCCGCTCCTCCTGACGCTGGTCGAGGTGGGCGAGCGCACCGGCACGCTGGAGCGCGTGCTGAGCCACATGGCCGACTACTACGAGAACATGGACATGCTCTTTAGGAGATTGTACCGGAGCATGATCTACCCCGTGTTCGTCATCACGTTCGCCATCCTGGTGACGGGCATGTTGAAATACCTCTTTGTCGAATTAAGGGCAAACTTCACCGGCGTCCCCGCCCCGCCGGGTGCGGCGCAGCAGGCGGTCGTCTGGCACTTCGTGGCTTGGTTCGGGGGGATCGGCCTGCTCGTCGCCCTCATCATCATCTTCCGCACCGTTCTTCACGGGGGCGTTGTGATGGATCGTCTCCTGCTGCATGTGCCGGTGCTGGGGCGCGCCCTGCGGAAGCTGGCCATCGCGCGGTTCACGTGGGCATTTCAACTTTCCCAGGCGGCGGGGCTGGGGGTATCCGAGACGATTGACCGGGGGCTGGAATCCACGGGCAACAGGGCCTTCACTGCTGAGAGGGACCAGGTCCTGGCCCTGGTGAAGAGCGGCGAGGGGCTGCGTGATTCACTCGAGGCGTCAGGCCTGTTTCCGAGGGACACGCTGGAGATGATCGAGGTGGCCGAGACGTCCGGCAAGTTGGAGGAGTCCATGGGCCGCATCGCCAAGCACGCCTTCACCGACGCGGAGTTTGCGATCAACGCCCTGGCGAAGGCCTTTGGCTGGTTCGTCTGGGCCATCGCGGCGGGGGTTACGGCCTACTACGTCCTCTGGTTCTACGCCCAGTATCTCGGCGCCGTCGGGTCCATTGGGGGGTGAATCTGCGTTTTCAATGGACCCGACGAGTTCTCCTTGTCGTTCCTTGCTCTATTTTCCCCTTCTCGATGCCAGCTTTTCCGCTGTCTTGCGAATCCCCTCGACCGTCCAGTCCAGCTCCTGCTGCGTCAGGCGGGGGTGCATGGGGAGGTTCGTCTCGCGCTTGTAGAAGAACTCCTCCGCCACGGGGCAGCAGCCGGTGATGCCGAGTTTCTTGATCCCCGTGAAGTGATATGTCGGCTGGTAGTGTTGGATGCCCTGCACGCCGTGCTCGCGGTAGAGGGTGCGCAGGAACTCGTCCCGGTCATACACCTTTGGATCAACGAGCAGCGTATAAAGGTGATAGGCGTGCACGCAATTGGGGTCCTCATACACGCCGTTGACGCCTTTGATGCCCTTGATGCCATCGTTGATGTAGCGGGCGTTCTGCTGCCGCTTGGCGACCATCATGTCCAGTTTCTTGAGCTGCGCCCGGCCGACGGCGGCCTGGACCTCGTTCATGCGGTAGTTGTTGCCCCAGTGGCCGTTCACATCGCTCACATCGAAGTGGGCGGGGACCCAGTAGTCGCTGTACTTGCCGTCCACGACTTTGTGCAACTTGATGTCGCCGAAGGCGAAGTCGCGCTGGTTGGGGTCGTAGTGGGTCAGGTTCATGCACCGAAGCTGCTCGATGGGCTTCACCCATTCCTCGCGGTTGGTCGTGATCATGCCGCCCTCGCCGCAGGTGGTCATGTTCTTCAGCGAGTGGAAGCTGAAGACGCCGACGTCGCCGATGGACCCCGCCGGGCGTCCCTTGTAGTAGGCGCCGTGGGCGTGGGCGCAGTCCTCGAGAACGTAGAGGCCGTGCTTCTTGGCAATCTCCATGATCGGGTCCATGTCGCACATCTGGCCGCCATAGTGGACGACGTAGATCGCCTTGGTCTTCGGAGTCACCTTCCGCGCGATGTCCGCCGGATCAATGTTGAAGGTCCTCCGGTCAATGTCGGCATAGACCGGCTTCACCTTTTCCTTGAGCAGGACTAGGGTGGTGGCGATGAAGGTATTGGGCGTGATGATGACCTCGTCGCCCTCCTTGAGCTGGAAGAGCTGCGTGCAGAGGTGCATTCCCGTCGTGCAGTTGGAGACAGCGAGGGCGTGTTTCACGCCGAACTTTTTGGCGTACTCCTCCTGAAACGCTGCCACCTGCGGTCCCATCGTCAGGGAGTCCTGCTGCATGGCCTTCCATGCGGCGTTCTTTTCGTCGTCGTCGTAGATGGACCCGAAGAAGGAATAGCGGACCTTGAGTTTCACGCCGTCGTCCACGGCGTAGCTGGCCGTAATCCCGCCTTCGCTGTCCTCGCCGGTCACGCCGACCTTTCCCTTTTCCTGTTTCTCTTTCTTGCTCTTTCCTCTTTTCTTGTCTTTTACTGCCATGACTGATGCTCCTATTTCTGCAAGAAACAGACCCTTGACTTTCGTTGATTGATCTGGTAAACTTCATATAGATCAATTACAGAACACAGATATTAGTATAATACAGATATTTAACTTGTCAAGTGTTAATTTAAGAAAAAAAGAAGAAATCCCGAAGATCGCTCAAAACGGCACGGAGACCGCCATCCTGCGAGCCATCCGCGACGGCGCACCTATCTCCCGGTCCGGCATCGCCCAACAGACGGGAATGCAACTGGCCGCCGTATCGCGCAGCGTCACCCGCCTCATCAGGGCCGGCGTCCTCTTAGAGACCCCCCTCGCCGACGCCAACGGCCCGCGGCGCAAACGGGGCCTCAGCCTGAACCCCGCCGCCGGCCACTGCCTCTCCGTCGCCTACGATGCATCGGGCATCGAGGGCGTCGTCGTTGACGCCGCCTATGGAGTGCGACACAAGGAGAGCGTTGCAGCGCCCATCGGGGCCGCTCCCCGGCAGGAAAAAGTGGACCGCATCGCCACGTTTGTGGAGGGGCTTCGCGCCAGGGTCCCGTCATCCATCGGCGACTGTCTCGCCCTCGCGGCCGTGGACCCCGGCGTGGTGGACGAGACGACGGGCCGCGTCTTATTTTCCTCGACGATGGACGACTGGCGGGACGTTCCCATCGTCGAGATCCTACGCGACCGCCTTGGCCTCCCGATCCTGCTCCTGCAAACGAGCACGGCCACGATCCGCGCCGTGGATCACTTCGAGCTGCGCGGGGCGGCGCGAAACGCACTCTACATCGAATACTCCGAGGGCGTCGGCTGCGGGATGAAACTCGGGGGGCAGGTGGTCGCCGGGCGGTTGAACCTCGCCGGCGAGTTGGGCCACACCCGCGTCACCGACGATCCCGCGCCATGCCGGTGCGGGGCTGTCGGCTGTCTCGAGGCCGTGGCCGCCCTGCCCGCCCTGGCCCGGAAGGTGCGGGCGGCCATCGAGGAAGGGAGCCACACCTCGCTGACCGAGCGCGAGACGGTCAGCGGCGCCGACGTCCTGGCGGCCGCGGCCGCTGGCGACCGTCTGGCGTCCCGCATCGTCGAGGAGGCATTTGGCTACGTGGGCCGAGCCGTTGGGGGGCTGGTGAATGTGCTTGCGCCGGAGATCGTAGTCATTGACAGCGCCGTGGCGGCCGCCGGGGAAGCGGCGGTCGGCGCGCTCCTTCGGGCCATTCGCAGCAACACCCTCCCCACCCATGGGGAACGGCTGGAGGTGCGGATCAGCGCGCTGGCCTCGCACACCAAGTCCCTTGGGGGCGCGGCGGCGGTGCTCGACCGCTGCCTCCAGGCCTGAGCTGACTAAATCTGGTAATCCACCTTCAGGGGGCGGGTATGGATGCCGCACTCCCCGCCGCATTTGCTTGTGCCTATCCAGCGCCCTGCGCGCTCGTCGGCCCCGGTGGAGATATGGGTGCACGGCGCGCAACCGAGCGAGCGATACCCCTTGGCATAGAGCGGATTGACGGGCACCTGATGGATGGCGATGTACTGCCACACCTCGCGCTCGTACCAGATGAGGATGGGGTTGAGCTTGATGAGGCCCTCGTCGCGCTCCTCGACCTCCTGGAAGTCGGTCCGGGTGCGGCCCTCGGTGCAGCGCAGCCCCGTGACCCAGCACGCCACGTTCATCTCCTTGACGGCCTGTCGGGTGGGCTGGACCTTCAGGATGTCGCAGCATTGGTCGGGGTTCGTTCGGTAGAGCGCATCGGGGATGTCCTCATCATTCTTGAAAACCTGAATCTCCGGATACCGCCTGCACACGTCGCGCATGAACAGAACGGTCTCTCGCGGTTTGAACCGTGTGGTTACGACGAAGCCCCGGATTCGCGGGCTGACGCGCTTGGCCAGGTCCCACACGACGACGGAGTCCTTCCCGAGGCTATTGGCCACCACCAATCGGTCGCCGTATGTCGCATGGGCGTCGCGGATCAGGTCCAGGGAGCGCTCCACCTTCTGGGCAAAGTTGAGGCTCTCCACCAAAGTTTTTACATCTTCTTGAACTATGTTCACTGCCATGTCGTTTCTCCTTTTCTTTTTCCAAATCGTTATGCGTGGGTAAGTTTGCCGGCCTGCCCTCGACGTCCTGGGTCGTTCATGCCTCGACCACCGGACAGCCGGCGTGAGCGATTAAGTGATCCACCGGGGAGCCGAACAGCCGTCTCATCCACTGCGGTCTCTTTGACCTTGTCGTGACGATCAAAGTCGGGTTTTCGCGCCGGATTATCTCCAGACATTCGAGGGCAAATCGTCCCGTGACCACGTGGGATTTCACCTGGATGCCGAGAGCTTTGGCCCTGCTCGTGATGGACTCCACAAGCGATTCTCCCTCCCGCTTGTGTTTCTTTAACAGATCGCTCTCGACGTCTTTCCTGATCCCCGAATAGGCGCCGACCTCCGTTCCCACCAAGTAACGGGCCAGGTTGACGTCCACGACGAAAACAACCGCCAGATGCCTTGCGGCCCTGGCCTTTTCGATGGCCAGGTCTATCGCCGTATCGGACTGCCGAAAGGTGGACAGGGCGAGAAAGACAGGGCTGGCGAGCGCGGGGCGCGTTGCGGCATGTGCGCCGGCGCCAATCAAGGCGAGATTTTCGCCGTGGCCCACGTCCAATGAGCCAGGTATTTCGAACGCTCCGAGTTCCATTGGGACCTCCTTCGTTCACTCCAGAAAATCAGATGTGATACTCCGGCTGCTCGGCCAGATATCTCCGTTCCGCCAAGATCCCTTCGATCAACTCATAGTCTTCCGCAGTCAGGTCGGCCCGCACGGGGATGTGGGAGAGCGGATGCCTCAGCCTCCCCCAGGTTATTCTCTCCCACAATCTCTCGTGCCAGTAGTAGAGGACCAGGCGGAGGGAATGGAAGAAGATCGTGATGCCGCCGGTGGCCTTCCAGTTCCCCGTGACGAGGTAGGTGATGGCGCCGAGGATAACGATGCCCAGTATCCGCCATGAAAGTGATTTCGCCCACGCCCGCCGCCTTGTATCCATATAAATTCGACCGATATACTTGACTATTAGGCCAAAATAAAAAACCGATGCGCCCCTTAGATCGTATAGCTGGGCACGTAGCGAACGCGCCTCCGCTCCTCGTCCTCCAGAAGGTCGGCAAACGTCGTGCTATCATACACCTCCGAGATCGCCTGTTGAACCCTCTCCCACATCGGCAGGAAGACGCAGTCGCGGTGCAGCGGGCAACCCGATTTCTCCGCTCCACCCGAGACGCACTCCACCGGCCCGATGGGACCCTCCACAAACCGAACGATTTCCCCCACTGTCAGACGTCTCGGCAGGTGTGCCAGGACATATCCCCCGCGGCTGCCCCGCTGCGACTCCACGAATCCGGCCTGTCTCAATTCGTTCAAAATCACCTCGAGAAATCGTTTGGGAATCGCCTGCGCCTCCGCGATCTCCGCGATCGGGGCAGGTCCCTCATCGAGGCGCTTGGCCAGCTCGAAGATCGCCCGTATCGCATACTGACATTTTTGGGAAACAAGCATGTTGCACCATAATCAACTAAATCAATCGGAATAGTAGCATATCCTTCGGGGTCTGTCAAGCACTTTTTAAAAAAAATTGTGAAGCCGCGGAAGTCTGGCGACTTCCGCTACAGTGCGGGGCCTTCACATCCTACCGAAGGGGCACAGGCGATTGATGCCGCAGAGGTGAGAGACGGCGGCGGCGGTCACGCCGAAGAAGTAATGGGGCTTGTTTCGTTCCTGGCAGCGAATAATGACATCGTCCGCCGTGTTCCAGACCAGGGTGGTGCCGGTGAGCAGGACGGTGTCCACACAGTCCACCAGCTCCCCGCTACGGGTATTTGCGTCCCAGATTTCAGCGCCGAACCTTGTCTGGCCGATGTGCCGAGGCCGGAGGTCGGCAATTTTTACGTGGTCGGGACCAAGGGCGGCGCTGAGGTGTTCGGCGATGGCGGGATTATAGCCGACAAGACCGACTGTGGTTTTTCCGTGCGCCCTCAACAGGCTGTCGGCCATCTCCCGCCCGCACTTGTCCGGGTTGTCCTCCACACAATGCACCACTGCGCCAACCAGCTTGAAGTGCGCGCAGGCGGCATTCAGCGTGGCCAGAAGGATAGACCGCTGGTAGTTCGTGTCCAGCGGCAGGGACAGGACGCTCCGCAGCGACCCACGGAAGTGGGCTCGCGAGTCGGTGAATGCCTGGCCTCGGCTGCCCATAATATGGGCCTCGATGAGGTTCTCCTCCCCTGTAACGAGGGGCAGATCGGGGCGCGCAGTGTCGCCGATGGCCTGATTCCGGTCAAGGGGCTTCACCTCCAGCAGGACGTCCTCGCGCTCGAGATCATGCTCGGAGACGAGTTCCTTTAGCTTTTGGCGCGCCTGCTCAATCAGGCGCACGCCCTGAGTTGCCGTTGTCATTGTTGTCATCCTTTTTCTGCCGATCCTCGACAGCGCAACTCTCTGA
The DNA here is from genome assembly GCA_040755855.1 of Planctomycetota bacterium. Taxonomy (GTDB): domain Bacteria; phylum Planctomycetota; class Brocadiia; order JAADGH01; family JAADGH01; genus JAADGH01. Next base: position 192,587 of record JBFMAD010000002.1, read on the forward strand.
TAATCAAGTACTTACACCAAAGCGAGGTAAAACAAACCGCATGAGAATAAACCAGATGGCGAGAACAGCCACAACTGTAACGAGCGAAGAGAGTCCCATCGGGCGGATCCCTTGCGATAGGGCGGTTCCTCCCCCCATATAGGGACATTATAGCATACGTTTTCTTAAACGTCAAAAAAATCCGCCTAATTTTATTTGCGCCTTTGATATTGACGGATGGTTGCTTCTCCGTTATTGTATTGGCTGAAAGCCTGCATGTTTGGCCGCAGGCCCGCGCAACGATCTTCCGGCGCGCCATGCGTCGTACGGAGAGAGCAAATGCCCATCAACGTCAAATGCCCGTATTGTGAAAAAACAATTTCAGCGCGCGACGAACTGGCGGGAAAGAGGGTGGATTGCCCGAGTTGCATGACGATGCTGGACATCCCCGACGGACCGCGCCTGCCCGATTCGATGATCCCCATTGACGCCCTCTCGGCGGGGGGGCCGCCCCCAAGCTACTACATTGACGCCTGCCCCCACTGCGGGAAGGTCGTCTCCGCACCCGACCCGATCCGATGGGCCAGCGGCAACTGCCCCAACTGCAAGAACCCCCTCGGCCAGCAGCCGAAGCCGCAGGAGAAAAAGTCAAAGCAGCCGGCGACCGCGAACATCAAGGGAAAGGATCGCGCCCTTCCGCCGGTCGGCTTCGTCGGCGGAGTCTTCTGATTTTGGATTGCTGATTTTGGATTTTGGCTTGCGGCAGCCCCGCTTCGGCCAATCCAAAATCACAAATCCAAAATCCAAAATCCAAAATCCAAAATTACCTGACCTTCACCGTCTTCCCCGTCTTTACCGATTCCATCATCGCCAGGATCACCTTCGTCGCCGCCAGACCGTCCTCGCCGGTGACGTGCGGCTTTCGGTTCAGGCGGACGCACTCGATGAAGTGCCGGATGCTCTCCACGGCGAACCCCTGCGTCTTGCCCTGAATCTCCGGCCGGCCAAAGACGTCGGGGAGGGTCACTTCCTTGTCGGTGAACTTCTGCACCGCCCGGTGGCTCACCACGTCGGACAGGATCGTGCCCTTGTCGCCGATCAGCTCCATCTGGAACGCGCAGACGCTGGGCATCCGCTCCGACATGATCCACCCGTTCTCGATGGCCACCACCGCGCCCTTCTTCATCTCCAGCGTGCTCATGAAAAAGTCGGGGGTGTTCTTGCCCAGCTTCTTGAGGACGCGCGAGCGGGCGACGGTGTAGACCCGGTCCACCTCGTCCTTGAAGATCCAGCGAACGAGGTCCACGCTGTGGCTGGCCAGGAACCAGAGCACCGACGACCTGCCCGCCCACGCCAGCCAGTCGCGGGGGACCACGATCGTGTCGTTCAGCCGGAGCGACATGAACTGGAGCGTCCCCATCTCGCCGGACGCGACGGCCTCCTTCACCCGGTGCATGCACGGGTTCCAGTGGTTGTGGAAGTCGCACATGAGCTTGACCTTGTTCCGCTTTGCTGCGGCGATGATCTTCTTGCAGTCGGCGACGGTCGTCGCCAGCGGCTTTTCAACCAGGATGTGCTTCCCGTTGTTCGCGGCGGCGACGGCGATGTCCGTGTGGGCAAAGTCGGGGGTGACGATGGAGACGATATCAATCTCCGGGTCCGTCACTAACTCGCGGTAATCGCTGCACCACGACTTCGCGCCGTATTGCTTTGCCATCTTCCGCGCGCGGGCCTTGTTCAGGTCGCAGACCTTCACCAGGTCCACGTGCGGATGCTCGGCATAGGCCTTCAAGTGCGTCTCGCCCCAGATACCCAGCCCGACGATCCCAGCTCCAGTATTCGCCATAGCCTCCCTCCTCCTCTCCTACTCTTACTCCTACTCCTACTCCTACTCTTAATCCTAATCCTAATCTTAATCCTAATCTCTCTCTCCACTCTTTCTCTCCCCCGATCGAGATTAAGATTAGGATTAGGATTAGGATTACGATTAGGATTACGATTAGGATGAAAACGGCATCATTCCTCGCCGCCACTCCCCCCTTCCCCTCCGCCGGATTCTACCAGAGCCAGTCATGTCGCGCAAGGCCGAAAGCGACCGCCGCGGTTGTGGAGTGCGCAAGCCCTGCCGGAAATCGCTTGACATCTTTTTGGATATCCCACAAGATGATCTCACGAGACGAATGGGAGAGAAAACTACTGAAGGCTCTGCGAGCATGACGCCCCAAGATGCCTCAAATGCGGTCAATGTGCTCAACTGGGGCTTGAGACTGGCTCTCGTTCCGGCTGTGGTAGGCTTGGCATTCTTTGGCTGGGCTGTCTTCAAGGCTCGCAACGCGGCAGAGAAGTCCTACGATACTCCCGGCAGCGCCTGGAACAACATGGGCGCCGCCTACCACGAGAAGAAGGACTACGACAAGGCCATCGAGTGCTACCAGAAGGCCCTTGCGGAGGAGTCCTACGACACTCCCGGCTACGCCTGGTTCAACATGGGCCTCGCCTACCACGATAAGAAGGACTACGCCAAGGCTATCGAGTGCTACGAGAAGACCCTCGCGGAGAAGTCCTACGACACTCCTGGCAAGGCCTGGGTCAACATGGGCCTCGCCTACTACTATGACAAGGACTACGATAAGGCCATCGAGTGCTGCGAGAAGGCCCTTGCGGAGAAGTCCTACGACACTCCCGGCTACGCCTGGGTCAACATGGGCCTCGCCTACGCCAGTAAGAAGGACTACGCCAAGGCCATCGAGTGCTACCAGAAGGCCCTCGCGGAGAAGAGCTTCGACACTCCCGGCAGCGCCTGGGCCAACATGGGCAACGCCTACGATGAGGAGAAGGACTACGACAAGGCCATCGAGTGCTACGAGAAGGCCCTCGCGGAGAAGTCCTACGACACTCCCGGCAAGGCCTGGTTCAAGATAGGCAACGCCTACCACGAGAAGAAGAACCACGACAAGGCCATCGAGTGCTATCAGAAGACCCTTGCAGACAAAAACTTCGACGCACCCGGCGATGCCTGGAGCAACATGGGCCTGGACTACGCCGGGAAGAAGGACTACGACAGGGCCATCGAGTGCCACGAGAAGGCCCTTGCGGAGGAGTCCTACGACACTCCCGGCTACGCCTGGGACAACATGGGCAACGCCTACGCCGGGAAGAAGGACTACGACAAGGCCATCGAGTGCTACGAGAAGGCCCTGGCGGAGAAGAGCTTCGACACTGCCGGCTACGCCTGGGTCAACATGGGCAACGCCTACGCCAGTAAGAAGGACTATGACAAGGCCATCCAGTGCTACGGGAAGGCCCTCGCGGAGGAGTCCTACGACACTCCCGGCTACGCCTGGGTCAACATGGGCGTTGCCTACGGCAAGAAGAGGAACTACGACCAGGCCATCGAGTGCTACGGAAAGGCCCTCGCGGAGAAGTCCTACGACACTCCCGGCAAGGCCTGGTTCAACATGGGCCTCGCCTACCACTATAAGAAGGACTACGACAAGGCCATCGAGTGCTACGAAAAGGTCCTGGCGGACAAGAACTACGAAACCCCCGCTGGTGCGTGGCACAACATGGGCCTCGCCTACGCCGGGAAGAAGGACTACGACAAGGCGATCGAGTGCTATGACAAGGCCCTCGCGGAGAAGAGCTTAGTCACACCCGGCATGGCCTGGTACAACAAGGCCTGCGCGTATGCACTGTGGGGCAAGAAGACGGAGATGCTTGATTCGTTGAAGAAGGCCATTGAGCTCGACCCGAAGTACAGGAAGAAGGCCTGCGAGGACGAGGAATTCAAGGCGTTCCGGGACGATGAGGATTTCAAGAAGCTGACGCAGGAGTAGGCGTCAGGCGGCGCCTGACGGATCGTGCGTCCCCAGGCAGAGCCGGGGGACGAGGTAAGGTAGAAGAGGCGTCCCGCCTCTTTCGATTGCGGAATGCGGAGTGTGGAATTCGGAATAAGAAAGCAGACGCTGATTAACGCAGATAAACACAGCAAGAAATTCTTCTGTGAAAATCAGCGTGAATCTGCGTCAACTCTCGATCCCAAATCCGAAATCCGCAATCCCCAATCCGCAATCCGAAGCGGCACGATGCAGCTTCTACGTTGCGCCCGCGCCGCGCTCAAAGTCGTTCGACTCTTCCCTTCATCATTCGACATTCCTTGTTCAACATTCATCATTTCCCTCTTCGCGCCCTTCGTGTCTTTCGTGGTGGAGCCATTTCTTCCATCCTCCGCGTTCTCCGTGTCCTCTGTGGTGAGGGGATGAGGGGACTCCTGTCTTGACATCCCACCCCCGTTGCGATATTCTATCCGTCCGTTGTCGTGTCAACCGGACTCTCGCCAAGGCTGCATGGATGAAGATAGGCTGTCTGCCCATCTGTTTCTTCGACGCGATCAAGACGAAGAAGCTCACCCTCTCCGCCTGGCATCAAATGGCCGCCGACCTCGGCCTCGACGGCGTCGAGGTCTATGAGCCATTCCTCGAAAGTTACGAGAAGAGCCACCTCCTGCGCATCCGCAAGGAACTGCGCGGCCTCGACCTCGACATCTCCATGCTCACCACCTACGGCAACATCGCCAATACCGACGTGAACGAGTGGCAGGTGGCCGTGGACGCCATCAGGCGCAGCATCGAGGTCGCCGCGATCATCGGGACGTCCAACGTCCGCATCGCCCCCGGCAAGTGGCGCATCGGCTCGACGCGCGACATGCAGATCAACTACGTCGTTCGCGCCCTGCGCGAGCTGATCCCCTTCGCCGCAAAGTACGGCGTGACCCTCGCCATCGAGAACCATCCGGAGGTCGGGGTCAAGATTGACGACTTCCTCGACATCCTCCGCCGCGTCAACCAGGCCGAGCTGAAGGTGAACCTCGATACCTCCAACTCGCTGCTGGCGGGCGACGATCCGGTCCGCCTGGCCCGCGAGGTCAAGCGCCACGTCGTCCACGTCCACGCCAGCGACCGCCTGAGAAATGGGACCCATTGCGCCGTGGGGGAGGGGATCGTCCCGTTCCCGGAAATTTTCCGGACCCTGAAGCAGGCCGGGTACGATGAATGGATCTCCATGGAGGTCGGCGGGACGAAGGGCGAGGAGGACATCCGCCGGAGCCGCGACTACGTCCGAGAAACCTGGGAGGCCGCGCCGGTCCAATGAGCGAGATCGAATTCTTTGACTGCCGGGCCATGATCGGCCGGCGGACGGCGATTGACGAGAAGGAGCCTTACAAGACCGAGGACCTCCTGGCGGACATGGAGTACTTCCGGATCAAGGACTGCCTCGTCCACCACGCAAACTCGAAGGAGTACGATCCGAACGCCGGCAACGACTGCCTCCTCCGCGAGATCAAGGGGCGGCCGTCGCTCCACGGCAGCTTCGCCCTCCTCCCCGCCGCAACGCGGGAGCAGGGAACGGCAGAGGAGGCCGTGGCGGCGATGCTCAAGAGCGGGTGCCGCGCGGCGTGGATGTGGCCGAGCACCCAGGTTTTTCCCATGAACGAAATGACCTGCGGCTCGATCCTGGCTGAGCTGGAGAAGCGCCGCATCCCGCTCTTCCTCGACACGACCGAGGTCTCCCTGGGCGGCGCGGCGGCGATCTGCGGGGCCCATCCCGAACTGCCTGTGATCTCGACGAACGTCGGCTATCGCTCCCTGCGCGAGCTGTACGCCATCTGGGAGAAGCACAAGAACCACCACGTGGATACCTCGATGCAGACCACCCACTGCGGCCTGGAGGACGCCTGCCCGCGCTTCGGGGCCGAGCGGTTCCTATTCGGGAGCAACTGGCCCCACTTCACCCCTGGCTCGGCGATTGCGCACATCACGTACGCCCGCATCTCGGACAAGGACAAGGCCAAGATCGCCGGCGGCAATCTGCGGCGGATGCTCGCGGAGGTGCGACCATGACGATGAACCTGATGGACCATGCCCTCCTCGGCAAGCGGCTCGAAGGCGAGATCATCATTGACTGCCACGCGCACCTCGGTCCGTGGCACAACTTCTTCATCCCGCAGAACGACGCCGACGGGATGATCCGCGTGATGGACCGCATCGGGGTCAATGTGGTCTGCCCCTGCTCCCATGCCTGCATCGGGCCGGACTTCGTCCTCGGCAACGACCTTGCCGCCGAAGCGATGCAGAAATACCCCGGCCGCTTCGCGCCGTACATCGGGGTGAACCCAAACTACCCGGACGGCGTGGCCGTCGAGATCGAGCGCTGCCGGAAAATGGGCATGAAGAATGTCAAGATACACAGCATGCACAAGGTCCCGTACGACGACGGGCGATACAAGCCGGCCTTCGAGATTGCAAACGATCTCGGCTGGGCGGTCCTGGCCCACACCTACGGGAATGACGCGAGGGTCTTCGCCAAACTGGGGCCAAGATACCCGAATGCGAAATTTCTCCTGGGGCACTCGGGGGTTGTAAACTTCCAGGCCTACATCGAGACCGCCAGGGCGAGCGAGAATGTGTTCCTCGATCTCGCCACGTCGCAGGTGGGCTACAACTGGGTCGAGGCATTCGTGCAGCGCGTGGGGTCCGACCGGGTCTTGTTTGGGTCGGACATCCCGTTCATCGCCCTTGCCCCGCAGATCGGCCAGGTGCTCTGCGCGCGGATCAGCGACGATGAGAAGCGGGAGATCCTGGGCCTCAACGCGAGGCGCATCCTGGAATTGGCGATATAGGACCTATAAGACCTATAGGACTGATCTCTGGTCCGTCCCCATTTTCCGAACGCTAATTCAATAAAAATCCCTTTCTTACTTGACACCGCCTGCACGGAGGCTTATAATGGGCCTCGTTGAGTGAAATCCTGAGAGGTCTTTGTCAGGACAAGCAATGATGTTGTTTGCAGCACACAACTCTGGAACACGGATAACGAGCCATTGCGCCATGGGCCGCTCCTGTGGTTGGCTTTGCTCGTGGGGAGGTGACGGTTCTTAGGGTTTTGTTGCAAACACGATTGAGATCAAAGCCCTGAGGACCGAAACCTTGGGGCTTTTTTATTGGGGATTTTTTTGGACGCGAGAAAAGAGGATAAAGTACAATGAAGTGCGAGGAATGTGGACGGAGAACGGACCGGATTACCCGCAAGCAAGGCGAGGCGAATTTCATCTGCGCCGCCTGCCGCGCCAAACGGGAGGCGCGGGGCCGGGCGCAGCGCCTGTGCGCGCCAGTGCGAGGATAGACCCATGAAGCGAATTGACCCGAACCGCCTGCTCATCGAAAAATCCGGCGGCATGAAGGTGGACGCGCTGATCTTCGCCGACGAGCAGTTGGCGAACGAGATCGAGAGCGGGGCCATGGACCAGCTCCGCGACGCGGCGCATCTGCCCGGCGTGTTCCGCGCCATCGGCACGCCGGACATGCACTTCGGGTACGGCGTGCCCATCGGGGTCGTTGTGGCGCTGGAGGACCACATCGTCCCGGCGGCGGTGGGTTACGACATCAACTGCGGGATGCGCGTCATCACGACGCCCCTGAACGCGGCGGACGTGAACATTGACGAGCTGGCCGGGTCCATCGCCCGCGATATCCCTCTCGGCGAAGGGAAGACAAACGTCGGCCTGCCGCGCCACAAGTTCGAGGTCATCCTGAACAAGGGCGTCAAGGGCTTGGCCGAGATCGCCGGGGGCGAGGCGGGCCGCGTGTGGGAGGCGCGCGATCCCGCGCGGGAGAAGGAGGACATCGAATGCATCGAGGAGCATGGGTCCATGGCGGGGGACTGCCGGGCCGTGTCCGACTTCGCCACGAACCGGGGCATCCGGCAGTTGGCGACCCTCGGCGGGGGCAACCACTTTCTCGAGCTTCAGATCGTTGAGGAGGTGCGCAACACGGAGATTGCGACGGCCTTCGGCCTGCGCGAGAAGCAGTTGGTGGTCATGCTGCATTCGGGGTCCCGAGGGCTGGGGCATCAGGTCTGCGACGAGTACTCGAAGCGGGCGAAGAAAATCAGCGGGGACCGGGCGCCGAGCCGAGACCTCTGCTTCCTTTCCGTGCACGACAAGGCGGGCCAGGATTACATCAGCGCCATGAACGCGGCGGCGAATTTCGCATTTGTGAATCGCCAGTTGATGACGGAGCTGATCCGAAAGAACCTGCGGCATCACTGCGGCGACATCCCGCTGCCGATCATCTATGACGTGCCCCACAACATGGCGAAGCGGGAGACTATCGAGGGGCGGTCGCTGTGGGTGCATCGCAAGGGGGCGACGCGCGCCTTCCCGCCGAGCAAGATGCAGGGCACGCGGTTCGAGAAGACCGGCCAGCCGGTCCTGATCCCCGGCTCGATGGGCACGCCGAGTTATGTCTTAGTGGGCAGGGAGGAATCGGCCGAGAGCCTCTACAGCGTGAACCACGGGGCGGGGCGGTGCATGTCGCGCACGGCGGCGCTGGGGAAGGTGCGGAAGGGGAAGGTGCTCAAGCCGGGCCGGATCAGCGACGAGGACTTCAAAAAGAGCATGGAGGGGATCAAGCTAATCTGCGCCGACCGGCATATGATCAAGGAGGAGGCCCCCCAGGCCTACAAGGACATTGACCACGTGGTCCGCATCGTCGTTGACGCCGGCCTGGCGGAGGTGGTGGCGAAGCTGCGGCCGCTGGCGGTGCTGAAGGGGTGACAGAACATCCTCAATGTTTGCTTCGCTTGTCGCCTTTTAATATACATAGCCGGCCCCTGAGCCCGTTGCCGGTCATCGGTCGGAGGTCAGCGCTCCCTTTCCTCGTCGGGCGGGGCGAAGCCGCCGCGACGGGGCAGGTCGGTCGGCAGGCGCTGCAGAAGCTCCAGCATGAACTTGACCAGGTTGCCCAGGTCGTCGGGTTTCAGGCGGCGATCCTTGTGCGCCATCACGCTGTTGCCGGCGAACTCGACCTTGAACCCCGTCTCCTGCGAGTGGAGAAGGAAGTCGGTCAGGCGGTTGTGGAGCAGTTGCCGGGCGAAGGCGGGGTCCTGTGCGTCAATGCGGAAGGCCGCGTCGAACGTCGGGTTGCCGATCTCCGTGTCGGCGAAGCCGACCATCCCCGCCAGGCGGTCGAAGAAGCCCTCGGACCGGATGCCGACGTAGGGGAAGTCATAGTCCGTGTCGGCGAGGACGATGCTTAGGCTGTGGGTTGTGCTGCTCTTGCCCCCGCCGGTGGTGTACTTGTAATCGAAGATTTTTAGCGCCACGCCGCCCAGTTTGCCGTGCATCACGTTCTTTGCCTGTCGGCTGCGGCCGGTGTTGAGGCGTTGGAACGCGGCGTAACTGACCGGGATATTGAAGACATCCTTAGGGTAGAATTCCAGCCCCATCTGCGCGGCGATCTCGTTCAGGCGCTCGCGGCGCTTCTTCTCGTAGAGGATGCACCCCACGCCGATCAGCACAATGATCGCAACCACACCACCGATGAAGAGGAAGGGAATCCATTCAGTCACGGGTCACTCCTTTTCGTAAATTCGTACTTCGTGGATACGCGCGGTCCAGTTGCCTTCGCCCCAAATCCGTTTCACGCTGATCCGCACTTGGCCTGCGCGGACGGGAGCGAATTGGTGAACACGAAATCGGTTGTAGTTGTCCCGGGCGGAGATGAGGGTCCGCCATGCCTCGTTATCGTGGACATAGATGTCATAGTCGCGCACCAACATCTCCGACACGCGCTTGTCGCAGTTGGCGGGCATCTGGGTATAGTCCTCATACATCGCGTCGAAGGCGATCTGCACGCGGGCGATCTCCTTCGCCGAGCCGAGGTCGAGGGTGATGCTCTGCGGCATCGGCTCGCCGCGCCTGCTGATCCACATGTTCACCGGCGCCGCGCCGATGCGGCGATTGAGGCCATTGATCACATTCGCCGCCTCGCCAAAGGGGGGACGCGGCTCGATCCGGAACAGGTGGCTATCCTCGTGGAGCGCGATCTTCGAACCGTCGGCGGATTCGCACCGGAACTGGATCTCGCTCCGGGCCGCATCGCGGCCCCATGATACGCCCTCGGTCGCCGCGACCGACAGCAGCAACTTTGGCTCGACGGCGTTGCGATTGCGCTCCGGCAGGGCGACCGAGTCGAAGGCGAAGTCCACCCACCCCTCGAACCCAGCGGGGACCTTCGACCGCGATTTCGCAATCGCGGAAAATTGATCCGTGGCGTACGATCCCCGCAGCGTCGTCAGCCGTTGGCGCGTGCGGATGTGTTTCGCAGGCTCATCCTTCGGACCGTAGGTCTCCTCCCGGTCGTCGCGCGAGACGGTCAGCTCGACCATCCGCGCCGCGTTGCCGTCGTTCTTTAAATACAGCGATACCTTGTTCAACGTCTTCGGCCAATCCAAGAGCATGATCCCGCGCATCGGCGCGTCGAGTGGGAGGAAGTCGGTCGCGTCCGCGCACTCGAAGCGCTCCTCGCTCGTGGCGGCCGCCGTCGCGGCGCGGGCGAGGTCGTTTGGATCGCTGTTCTGCAGATAGGGGACCGTCCCGTCGCGTTTGAGCAATTCCTGTTGCAGGTCTGAAGCATGTTTCCGGTAGAGATCGCGCGGCGTGCAGCCGAGGCGCTTGCACATCCCGGCGGCGAGGCCGACCGCCTGGCCGATGGCCCCGCCGGTCTTCATCAGGCGCGTCGTGCCGAGGGCGAGGCGGGTGACGCTGATGAGGCGGCCCGCGAGAAAAATGTTGTCAAAATCCTTCGAGTAGAGCGAGCGGTATGGGATGTTGTAGAGCGGCGGGATGGAGTAGAAGACCACCTTGCTCCGTCCGTCGGGCTGCGGTTCGTGCACGTCCACCGCGTAGCCGCCGTAGGCCACGCTGTCGGGGAATTCGGTCGGCGTCTCGACGTCGGTCTGCGTGAGGACATAGTCCCCGATGAAGCGGCGGCTCTCGCGCTTGCCGGCCTTGGGGCTGACCCAGATCAGCTCCCAGTTCTTCGCCTCCTCGACGCTCGAGACGTTCTTGACGTGGTTCCAGAAGCCGTAGATTTGCTTGAGCAGCCCCTCATAGATTTTGTCGTCGGCCTCGATGCTCGGCAGTTCCTTCTGCCCGCCGTGCTCCGTGGGCCACATGAAGTTGAGGTTGTCCTCCGGATGCCACAGCCTGCCGGGGATGTCCGGGCAGCCGGACGGCGGGATGAAGGGCACGGGCCGCGGCGTCTTCACCGCGATGCACGTCATGCTTGTTCCCATGGTCAGGCTGTCGGCCTCTCCCGGTGCGCTGCGCTCGTTGAACTGCGCCTTCGCGTCACGTCCCATCATGAACGACGCCCCCGCATCGGAGGCCACATGCCCGTCGCCCGACGCCTCGATGAGAAAGTGGGAGATGTTGATCCGCTTCGTCTTGAAGCGCGCGAGGTCCTCGACGATCACGCCGACGACGCGCCGCCCCTCTACGATGGCCCGTTTGCCGAGGTGGCGCTTGAGGACGGTCACTCCCGCCTCCTCCATCTTCTCCTGGAGGATCGTCTCCCACATGCGGCAGGTGTTGTAGTGGAAGCCGCGGGTGTGCATTTTCGCCGCGCGCCAGGCCGTCTCCTCCTCCAGTTCGCCGATGATGCCCGTCTCGGAGGCGTAGGGGTGGAAGCAGTCGGCGCCGGAGACGTGTACGCCGAGGTTCGGGCCGGAATTGCCGCCGAGGGCGTCGTCCTTCTCGATAAGGACCGTCATGCACCCCTCGCGGGCGGCCTGGATGGCGGCGCAGACCCCGGCCGTGCCGGAGCCGATGACCAGGACCTCGGTATCCAACGTCTCGTCAATGCGATAGTCCACTCTGCAATCCTTCGTGCGGAATCATTTGCCTAACATGGCAGGAGATTGTAGAATCGGCGGAGAGCGGGGGCAAGGGGAAAATACGCCTGCGCGCGGTATTGACTTCCCTTTCCCTCGTTGCTATCCTACAGCGAAACATTTGTGACAACGAGGAGAAAGCCATGAAGCTGTCCGTTATGTTGTTCCCGTTCCACAAGCAACTCACCGATGGGACGCTGAAGCCCAAGGCAGCGGTTGAGGGCTTTAAGTCCGCGGGCATTCGAGCCATCGAACCGATGATGAGCTGGGTGGAGGCCGAGCCGCAGAAGTGGGAGACGTTTTTCAAGACGGCGAGCGACGCCGGGATGGTCTGGTCGTGCTATGACATCGGCGTGAACCTGATCGGCGAGAACGAGGTGGACCGCACGGAGGCGCTGGTGAAGGTGGACCGGGGCGTAGAGTTCTGCAAGGAAAAACTGCGCTGCTCCGTCGTCCTCCTCGCCGGCACGAAACCCGCGGCCAACATGACGGAGGAGGACGGACGGAAGCTCTACGGCGCACAGTTGGCCAAGGCCCACGAGCGCACAAAGGGCTCGGGCGTCACGATCACCATCGAGGACTTCGGCGTCTATCCCCCCTTCACCGCGGGCGGGCAGCACTGCTTAGAAGTGCTTGAGGCGTGCAACTGCCCGGCTATCAAATTCACCTTCGACAACGGCAACTTCCTCTTCGCCGCCGACACGCCGACGGCGGTTTACGATCTCTTCAAGGGCCGCATCGCCCACGTCCACATCAAGGACTTCGCCCTTCGCGCTCCGGACGACCAGCCGCGTCTGACGTCCCTTTCCGGCAAGCAGTACAAGGGGTGCTACATCGGCGAGGGCGAGGCGGAGGTCGCCGAGACGCTTCGGCTCCTCAAGGCCGACGCCTATCCCGGCTGGATCTCCCTCGAGGTGGGCGGCAGCCGCGACCCGTTGGACGACGCCCTGCGCGGGGCGAAGGTGGTCAAGCAGGCGTGGGGGAAGGGTTAGGCTGCCTGCCTCGCTTCCTTCCTCGATTCTATGCCGTGTCCAAGGAGCAGCGTTCGAACTCCGACACACGCGTAGAACAACATGATCATACGACATTTCCCTTGCCCGCGCGAGGACGTCGCGCTATAATCTGCGCTAACCTGGGACCGCTCATGTCCTTGTTTCTGCGTGACGGAGAGCATCGCCAATGGCCCACAGCATTGTCATCGAAACGAACCTGAAGGGATTGAGGTTGTTCAACCGGGGGAAGGTGCGCGATATCTATGACCTCGGCGACAGACTGCTCATCGTGGCGACCGACCGCATCTCGGCGTTCGACTCGATCCTCGGCAGCGGCATCCCCCTGAAGGGCAAGGTGCTCACGCAGATGTCCCTCTTCTGGTTCGACTTTCTGAGGGACATCACCGACAGCCACCTCGTCACGGGCGACGTGACCGAGATGCCGGCCGCAGTCCGCAAGCACGCGGACATTCTTCGCGGCCGCTCGATGCTCGTGCACAAGACGGAGGTCCTCCCCGTCGAGTGCGTCGTGCGCGGCTACCTGGCCGGGTCGGGGTGGAAGGACTACCAGGCCACCGGGTCCGTCTGCGGCATCAAACTGCCGAGGGGGCTGGTCGAGGCCGACAAACTGCCCGCGCCGATTTTTACACCCGCGACGAAGGCCGAGTCGGGACATGACATCAACATCTCCCATGAAGAGATGGCAAAACAAATCGGGCAGAAAAATGCCGACACGCTTCGGGAGCGAACACTGGACATCTACACCACGGCCAGCGCCTATGCCCGGAGCAAGGGCATCATCATCGCGGACACAAAATTCGAATGGGGCCTGCACAACGGCAATCCCATCCTGATTGACGAGGTCCTGACGCCGGATTCCTCGCGCTTCTGGCCGGTGGACAAGTATCGGCCCGGCGGGGCGCAGCCGTCCTTCGACAAGCAGCCCGTGCGGGATTACTTGGAGGCGTCGGGCTGGAACAAGGAGCCGCCCGCGCCGGCCCTCCCGGATGATGTGGTCAAGGAGACGACGGAGCGGTACCTCGAGGCGTATCGGCGGTTGACGGGGAGGGAACTGAGGGCGTAGGGGTTATCTTCGCGTGACCATCCATGACCATTCGGGAATACTTCCAGCGCTCCAAGAGCTACGCCGAGAGCATCCTCTTCATCCTGCCGCTCCTGGTTCTCTACGAGGTCGGCATCGCCCTGTCGGGGACGGGGGTGGAGAACGCGGCGGGCGCGATCATGAAGACGCCGATGCACCTCTTCGGCAAGAACGCGACGTTGGTGTTCAACGTGGTCGTGGCGCTGGTGTTCGTGGTGGCGCTGTTTGGGGCGTGCTCGGGGCGGAAGCTGGAGTTTCGGATCTTCGTCCCGATGTTTTTGGAGAGCCTGCTTTACGCGCTGTTGCTCCACCCTATGGTCGGCTTCATCATTGCGAAGGTTGTCCCCTTCGCCCTTGCGTCGGGGATGGAGGAGGCGCGCGTGTTCTTTGTCAAGATCGTCCTCGCCATCGGCGCGGGGGTGTATGAGGAGATCGTGTATCGCTTGCTGCTCCTCTCGCTGTTGTTCTACGTGTTCAGAAAATCGTTCGAGATTCGGGAGAGCATCGCCGCAACGCTGACGATCCTGATCGCCTCGCTGATCTTCGCGGGGATGCACTATGTCGGCGGCTTCGGCGATTCGCTGATGGCGAGCAGCTTCGTCTTTCGGTTTCTCTGCGGACTCGCGCTTTCGAGCCTCTTCATTTTCCGGGGTCTGGGGATCGCGGTTTACACTCATGCGCTGTACGACTTCATCTATGTGATATGGCTGAGCGGATGAACGAGATCATTGTCGCCATCACGGGGGCGAGCGGCGCGGCCTACGCCGTGCGCCTGCTCAACTTTCTTGCCGAGCGCGGCGTCCGCACGCATGTCGTCATCACCGAGGCGGGCGCGGTCGTCCTGGAGAAGGAGCTGGACGTTCGGCTCGACCTGCGCGCCCCGGACCTGAGCCGGTTGATCGAGAGGCCGACCAACGTGACCTACCACCACCACTCGGACATCGGGACCGGCATCGCCAGCGGGGCCTGCGCCGCCGAGGCGATGGTGATCGTTCCATGCAGCATGAACACCCTGGGGGCCGTCGCCTCGGGCCTGGCGGGCAACCTGGTCGAGCGCGCCGCGGCGGTGATGATGAAGGAGGGCCGCCCCCTGATCCTCGTCCCCCGCGAGACGCCCCTGAGCGCCATCCATCTCCGGAACATGGCCCGCCTGGCGGAGGCGGCGGTCTGCGTCCTCCCGGCCATGCCGGGGTTCTATCATCGTCCGAAGGGCCTCGATGACATGATTGACTTCATCGTCGGGAAGATTTTGAATCGCCTCCGAATCGAAAACGATCTGGTGACCTACGATGCCGAGTGAACGCTCCCAAACCATCTCGCCCCTGATGTTCCTCTACCTGGGGCTGATCGCCATCTTCTTCGCCGCGTTTCTCGTCTATCCGTTGCTCTATGTCTTTGCCCGCGCCTTCTGGTGGGACGGGAGGCTCGTTTTCCCGTTTGTGCACCTCTTTCGCAACGAGATCTACCGCGAGAGCCTCGGGAACAGCTTTATCCTCGCCGTCACGGTGACGATCCTCGCGAGCGTCGTCGCCCTGCCGTTGTCATTCATTTTTGCGAAATATCGCTTTGCGGGCAAGGGGCTGCTGAGCGCCGCCCTGCTCGCGCCCATGATCATGCCCCCCTTCGTCGGGGCCATCGGCGTCAGGCGCATCCTCAGCATGAGGGGCGGGGCGTTGAACTCGCTCCTGGTCATGGTCGGACTTGTGGATCCCGAACACACGATCAACTGGCTCGGCAGCGGCTTTCTGGGCACGGTTGTCCTGGAGGTCCTCCACCTCTATCCGATCCTGTTCCTCAACGTCACCGCCGCCATGGCCAACATAGACCCCTCCCTCGAAGAGGCCGCCCGGAACATGGGGGACCACGGACTCCGCCTCTTCCGCAAGATCACGTTCCCGCTCCTCGCTCCGGGGTATTTCGCGGGCGCGGCGATCGTGTTCATCTGGTCGTTTACAGACCTCGGCACGCCGCTCATGTTCAACTACAACAAGGTGGCCGCCGTCCAAATTTTCAACACGCGGATGGACGACAACCCCATCACCTACGTCCTCGTCGTCACCGTTCTGCTCATGACGGCGGCGCTCTTTCTCATCTCGCGCCTCCTCTTCACGCGCAAAGAGACCCAGATGATGTCCAAGGGCACAGTCGGCGCCGTGGAGAAGGCCCCGAAGGCCGCGGGGCTGGCCGTCATCTACGCCCTCGTCCTCGTTGTCATCGGGCTGGCGTTGCTCCCCCACGCGAGCGTCATCCTCACCTCGGTTGCCGAGCGCTGGTCGGGCACGCCGCTGCCCACGGCGCTGACGGGCGCCTATTTCCGCGAGGTATTCACCGCCGACTACACGCTCCTGAGCATCCGAAACAGTTTCGTCTACAGCGTGGCCAGCACGTTAATCAACATCCTTATGGGGGTATCGGTGGCGTATGTGCTGGCGCGAAAGCGCTTCCTCGGCATGGTCCTCCTGGATGTCCTGTCCATGATGCCCCTGGCGATACCCGGCATTGTGCTGGCCTTCGGGTATCTCCGGGCGTTTTCGCAGACGGCCATTGACCCATGCTGGAACCCCACGGCCCTCCTCATCCTCAGCTACGCCGTCCGGCGGATGCCCTACATGATCCGCGCCTCGATGGCGGGGTTTCAGCAGACCGACGTGGTGCTCGAGGAGGCGTCGCAAAACCTGGGCGCAAGCCCCCTGCGCACGGCGCTGCGGATCACGCTCCCCCTCATCGCGGCCAACATCGTGGCCGGGGCGACGCTGTGCTTCTCCTTCGCCATGCTCGAGGTGAGCGACAGCCTGATCCTCGCCGACACGAAGGCATATTTCCCGATTACGAAGATGATCTTTCACATGCAGGGCGATCTGGACCGGGGCGAGTTCAAGGCGTGCGCCTTCGGCGTCCTCGGCATGATCCTTCTCGCCGCGACGCTCCTGTTCGCCGCGAAGATCCTCGGCAAGAAAATGGGCGCCATGTTCAGGATGGGATGAAGCATGAAAATTTCCGAATTCCAGCGACTGATCGAAGAGACCTACTTCAAGCGCGATTCCGCCCGCGGCCTGGCGGGCACGTTCATGTGGTTCACCGAGGAGGTGGGCGAGCTGGCCACCGCCCTGCGCGAGGGGACGAAGGACGACCTGAAGGCGGAGTTCGCCGACGTTTTTGCATGGCTCTGCTCCCTCGCCAGCATTGTCGGGGTGGAGATGGAGGAGGTCGTGGTGAAATACACCTCCGGCTGCCCCGGCTGCGGCAAGATGCCGTGCCAGTGCGTGGACGAGAAAGGCTGAACTTAGACCGCCGCCTTCTCTCGCATCACTTCGGCTCGCCGCGAACGTCATAAACGTAGAGGTTCACGCCGTGGCGGAGGTAGAGCCGACCGCCGCAGATCACCGGGTGGGCGAAGCAGGGGCTGCGGCTCTCCTTGGGCAACTGGAACTCGCTGACCACCGCGAACCCGTCCGGCTTGACTGCGATCAGATACGTCTTGCCCTTCTCGGTAATCCCGTAGAGCATTCCATCCGCGTAGGCGAGAGAGAGTTTGTCTATGCTGTCGTCGGACTTGATGACCTTGCCCGTCTTGAGGTCTGCGCAGAAGAACGCCTTCCCGCCGGCCTTGCACGCGCTGAGGTATAGGCGGTTCTCCAGAAGGATCACGCCGCCGTGGCAGTTGTCCAACTCTTTGTTGCACCATAGCTCGGTAACGGGGTGGCGGCCGCGGCCGAGCTGGAGCAGCTTGCCTCCCGCCGAGTGCCCGCTGGCGACGAAGATATATCCATCTTGGAAAATGGGCATGGTGACGTTCTGGTCCATCGGCGTCACATGCGGGTGCGACCAGAGGAGCTTGCCCCGCTTGATATCCACCCCGATCACGGACTTCTGCGTTAGGGTGATTAGCTGCCGAGCGCCTTTGTACTTCACGATCAAGGGCGAGCAGTACCCCGCCCGTTCCTCGAGATCGCTATTCACCCAGACCGGCTTTCCCGTGCGCTTGTTCAGCGCCGCCACGAGGGCCTTCTTCCCGCCGGGGACGCAGAAGACCCGGTCGCCCTCCACGTTCACGTTCTCGGCGAAGGCCCACGTGCCGTGCTTCGCGCCGAACACGGTTGGGAGATCAACGGCCCAGCGCTCCTTGCCCGTCTTCGCGTCGAAGGACGCCAGCCGCCCGTTCGGGCCCATGTGGTATAGGCAGCCCTCGTCGTACGTCGGCGTGGCGCGGGCGCCGGGGTAGGGGCCGTCCCAGCACTCGCCGTTGGGGGATTTCCACAACGGCTCCCCCTCCATGCTCAGCGCGATCAGCACCTCATCGTCGCCGATGTCGCCGGAGGTGAAGATCATCCCTTCCGCGATGGTGACCGACGAGAACCCCTCGCCGCACTCGCTGAACTTCCAGAGGAGCGGCGGACCGCCCTCGGGCCACCGCTTGAGCAGGCCGGTCTCGGGCGAGATGTTGTCGCGGTTCGGGCCGTGGAAAGTGGGCCAGGAGGGCGCTTCGCCCTCCTTTGAATCCTTTGAGGTGCGCGACTGCGCGAGGCTCGACAGGACACCCGCCAGCAGGCAGGCGGCGCAGACTCTTATGATGGTCGTGTTCATTGTGCTCCCAGACAGATCACTTGTCCACCGGTGGTCGAGAGGTAAAGCCGCCCCTGCGCCGCGATCATGCTGTCGAAGACCGGCATGGCGGTTAGCTTTTGCTCGGCGAGCCTCGCCCCGTCCGAGGCCGATACGGCCCAGAGGAGCGCGCCCTTTTTCCCGTCGAGGGCGGCGGCCTGCTCGACGAAGGCGGTTTGAATCTTCGGGTCGGTCAACTGCTTCGCCGCCTCCTCCTCGTCCAACAGATCGGGCGGGCCGGCGACGAACAGCGTCTTGTCGGCCAGCGCCATGGCGCGGACGGTTATCGGGACTTCCTTTGCCCAGCGGTGCTTCACCGCGAAAGGCAGCTGGAGGATGCCGGGTTTGGCTCCGATAAATTTTCCGCACCGTCCGGCCTTGCCCTCGTCGAGGCGAAGGCCCTCGGTCACGCCGTCATTGCCGCGGCCGGACTCGTCGGCAACCTTGCCCTCGCCCTTGGGATTGGCCTTGTCCTTGTCGAAGGAATAGCGGAGGACGAGCGTCGCGCCGGCCGCGGCGGTCTCGCCGGGATTGGCCGCGTGCTGCTGAATTTCGCCTGCGGTAAGAGGACCGTTGTAGACACGAACCTCGTCAATCATGCCCTTGAACCCGAAGGATGGCCGATAATCTCCCACGGCGCCTCCGGTATCCAGGCCGATGTCAATGCCCGTCTTCGGACCAAGCGTGGGAAGCCGGGGCGCGCGGGCCTCGCCGGCGAGCCTGCCGTTGACATACAGCTCGGCCTTGCCATCGGCCGTCAATACCGCCGCCAGATGGACCCATTGATTGACGAGGTGCTTGCCGCAGGCAGCCGTCGCAATCTGCTCCCCTGTCCGGACGATGAACTGCGGCTTGCCGGTATTGAACAGGAGGACGATGCCGTCAATCTTTCCCCCGCCTCTGGCCAGAACAACGCCGTTTCCGGTCTCCGAATTGACCCATGCCTCGATCGTGGTGGGGACGCTTCCCGGATTGAGGGATTCCGATGCGGCCACCTGGATGGACGAGGTCCGACCCTTCCGCTCGGGCATCTCGAAGTCGCCGCGCTCCTTCTCTGCGGCGAAGAGTGTGTATTCCAGGGGGGTCGTCCATCGGTAGTATTGGGCCTTGCGTCCATAGCCGTAAACGGTGTCGTCGTCGAATGTTAGGATTCGCCCGCCGGGGGTCATCAGCCCGGCCAGATAGTAGCCAGTTGCACTCGATGCGTACATCCGACCGTAGATCCAGTAGGAGCGATGGAACCACGCACCATCGAGGAGGCTCGTGGGGGAGAAGAGGTGCGCATCCTCTCCCACCTGCTTCGTGACATCCTTGGTGGCGCTCCCTTCGCAAACGCCGTCCATCGAGAATCGGAGGGACTTCATGTAGACATGCTTTCCGTCGCTCGACAGGATGTCGGGCGCGGCGACGTCCAGCCCCTTGCCCTCCTGGCCGGTCTCATCGAGGAGGGTCTCGGACAGTTTCTGCCCGGTTTTTGCGTCGAGCCGGAGCAGCCGCATGCCGCCGTCCAGATACGACGAGCGCCCCGCCACGCAATACACCACGGCCGAACCTCCGGGAGGTTGCGGAACCACCAAGACGCTCCCCGAGACGGGCCAGAGGGATTCGACCTGCTCAAACCCCATCATCCGCCGGTCCTCCGGCGCGGCGCGGAAGCGCCAGATTAACCGGCCGTCGTCGGCTCGAAGACAATACACCCAGCCGTCGGCCGATCCGAACAGCACGCGCCCCTCCCAGATCGTCGGCGGGGAGTCCACCCGCCCGCCCGCGGTGTAGGCCCACGCTTCCTTGCCGGAGTCTGCGGCGAGGGCGTGGATCGTGTGGGCGTCAATCGCGGCCACAAACAGCTTGCCGTCGGCGAGGACGGGGCTGCTGAGCCGTCCGCCGAGGTCCGCCTGCCAGACCTGCGCCGCGTCGTAGGGGACGGATGTTTTCGCGTGGCCGCTGCGGCGTGTGTCGTGGCGATAGGTGGGCCAATCGTTCTCATTTTGGATTTTGGATTTTAGATTTTGGATTTCGTCGGAATAGGCGGGGCCTTGCTGGATGCGGCCTCCGTCGCCGACCTCCTTGGGTGGTTTCCACGTGGGCGATTCGGGCGCGACGGCGCTGAAGGCGGACAGCTTGCCCTCGATGAAGCAGGCGCAGTCGTGCGGCGGGGCATAGATGAGGCCGTTGGCGGGCATGATGCCGTAGAGACACGCCCCGCGCACCCAGCGGTAGCCGACCCAGTCGGTCGTGTCCACATCCAGGAACTCGATGCCGCTGCGCCCCGTGAGAATGTAGCGGTCCGTGGCCTTGGACCGGTGGCAACGATGATGGCCCCAGCCTTGCCTTTCGGCAGGGACGTATTGCTTGCGCACTTCGCCCGTTTGCAGGTCGCGGCCGATGAACTCGCCTGAGTCCTCGCCCTGCGTCGTCGCCCCGGTCCACACCAAACCCGACGCCACGAGGATGTCCTCGGGGGACTGGTAGCCCGATGGCGGGTGCTCGACGGTCCAGAGCGTCTTGCCGGTTTCGACGGACAGGGCCTGCATGAAGTCCTGTGCGCCGTGGTGGGGGACCATGTTCTCGCCGCCGCAGAAAAACACCACGTCGTTATACACAACAAGCGTCGGGGCATAGTCCGAGGTGAATTTCGCCGACCGAGGCAACGAGTCCGAGGCCCAGAGCTGTTTCCCCGTCCTGGTGTCCAGGCAGATCATCTTATCGTTGTCGTAGAAAAACACCCGCTGCCCGTCGGCAGCGAGTGTGAGCGGGACGACCTGGCCCTGCTTTCGCCACAGCATCTGCCCGTTGCTGGCCTGGACGGCCACGACCGCGCGGTCGGCTCCGTCGCAGTTCTCCTCCATCTGGCGCTTTCGGATATCGGCCACGCTGGACAGCGTGTCCCTTGCGTCCGGCCTGCCGACGACGAGGAACACGATGCCCTCGGAGACGATGATTTCTTCCGCGCCGGCCGTGCCGTCGAGGGTGCGAATGATATCCCCCGTCGCCGCATCGAGGACGCTGACGGGCGCATCGAAGCCAAGGGTGACATACACGCGATCCTCGACAGCGACGAGGCGGCGGGGAAGGTCCGCCGGTCCGCTCTTCAGGGGCCAGAGCTGCGTGTGCCACTTTTCGATTGGGCGCTTCCAGAGGATTGTTCCGTTGAAGGCGTCCCGCGCCGTGAGGAACCACTTGGAGGGCAGAATAATGGAGGCCGTCGGTCCCTCGTCGAAGATGTAGAAGATGCGTCCCCTGGCCGAGATGAGGGCGCTCATGCTGGCCATGTGGTCGTGGTGGCGGGCCCAGCGGGGACTGCCGTGCCACTGGTAGCGCCTCGGCGGGCCGATCACCGTGTCGTGCGCGACGGCGTTGTTGCTTGCGTCATGGAGATAGTGGGTCCATTCGTCAATCTCTTTGGGCCAGGGCTTCTGCAATTTTGGATTTTGGATTTGGGATTTTGGATTGAGGAGCAGGGCGACGCCGTTGGGGGCGAGGACGCGCATGATCTCCTTACTCTCCACTCCCCACTCTCCGCTTGCCACTACCAGGTTTACGAAGTTGTCAATGTAGGGCAAGTGTTTGCCGTCGAATGTGTCCACGGAGACGTTGCCGTAAGCGCCGAGGGAGCGGATGTGCCTTCGCGCCTGCTCGACGTTGGCAGGGTTTGCGTCCAGCCCGTGCACCAGGTATCGCTCGTTGAGGCGGAGCGCGGCGGTCAGTTTGCCGTCTCCGCAGCCGATATGAATGATCAGGCCGCCCTTCACCTCGGCGGACGAGAGGATGTCGCGGGCCAGGGCGGTTTCATTCTGCTGGCAGACGCCATTGCCGCCTGCGAGAAGGACGACGCACAGCGACAGCGCGACAACGGCGAGCGCCGCGAAGGCCGGCTTTCCCGATCCTCGTGTTTCTTTCGGCATGATTTTGCTCCCTGATTTTGCGAATCGGAAAACAAGCCCATTTGATGAACGCGCCGCCGGGAGGCGGGCGACTTTCACCTTCCAACAGTGTAATCGAGGCGGACGCATCATTCAACAAGGTTTTTCTATTCCTTATCCCATGGGGTATTGACCCTATAATTGCCTTGCATCCCCGGCGTGGTCTGGGATAGAATGCACGCCGAATACAAAGCGCATCAAAGGAGGTAGGCCATGTCCCCGCACGACGGTCCCCGCAGCCGACCGGGCTTTCTCGTGGTCGCTATTCTTGTGGCTATCGCCTTGCTGGCGGCCCTCTGGTACGTCCGCCGCTTGCCGGGGGCGCTGCCGGTGGACGAGCTGATCGGGCGACTGAAGTCCGGCACGCCCATTGAGCAGACCGCCGCCGCCGAGGGACTCGGCAAACTCGGCGACCCCGCCGCCGTTGATCCCCTCATCGCTGCGCTTGCCGCCAAGGAATGGTCCCTCCGCCGCGCCGCCGCCCTGGCCCTGGGCCAACTCCACGACGGCCGGGCGGTGGGGCCGCTCACTCAGCGGCTCGAAGACGACAACGTCTGGGTCGTCATCGAATCCGCCCAGGCCCTCGCCAAGATCGGCGACGCCTCCGCCGTCGAACCCCTTGAGAAACGCCTGAAGGCTGAGCAAAAGAAGAAAAAGGACCAGCAGAACACCGACCTCCTCACTCACATCGAAACGGCGATCAAGACACTCAAGAGCAAGTAAGCCAGCCGGGGCGACTGAATCCATGCACGCAATCAAGATCATCGGATACCTGTTCTTCTTTACCGGCCTGTGGGTCTTCATCCGGCAGTGCCTCGAGATTCGAGGCAAGGAAGTCGCCTTTGGAACGGCGCACATCGAAACCGTGTCCGATTCCGAGGGATCGGCGACCTACAAACTGTGGGTGTATTGGAAGGATAACGAAGGCAAGGATAGGGTTTATAAATCTTCGTTCAGCAGCTCAAGCACAGGCTACAAGCGGGGCGACAAGGTGAGAATCTACTACGACCGCGACAACCCCGACCACTGCGGAGTTCTCTCGTTCGGATATCGCTTCGGCATCGCCTGGGCGTTCATCCTCGTCGGTATCTCGATGATCCTCTTTGCCGTCGGGCATGCAGTGGGAAACCAGTGGATTGCCGAGCGCTTTCCCGCGATGTGAGCGGCTATCGTTGCGTTGCTTGCAGTCGGACTGCCGCTACGGATACTTCTGCTCTGCCATGCCTGCGCCGCGGATTTTGACCAACGACGTCTTCTCGAAAGCCGGGCGCCCGGCGGATCTCGGCCCGATCAGGCCGATCTGACCCTCGCCGGTCACAGGCTCGTACACGCCATCGCGTTCGGGGTCCGCATACCGTCGGAACCAATCCTCAAGCATCGCCTTGAGCTCGGCGGCGCGGCTGTCCATGCCCACAGAAGAGATCAGATTGTGGATCTCCTCCGGATCGTTGCGGAGGTCGTAGAGCTCGTGGGGACCGTAGGGGTAGCGATGGACGTACTTCCACTCCCGCGTCCGCACCATCCGCACCGGCCCATACTCGTCAAAGACCACCACTCCCGGCCTGCCCTCGCACGCCTCGCCGCGCAGCATCGGCGCGAAGCTCCGCCCAGGCAGCCGGTCGGCTCCGGGATTATTGACGCCCACATAGTCCAGGAGCGTCGGCATGAGGTCGTACTGGCTGAACATCTCTGTCACTACCTGCCCGCCGGGTGCGTGTCCCGGCCGGTTGATGATTAGCGGCACTTTGACGGATGTGTCATACATATTCATCGGGAAGGTGCCGTTGCCCTTGCCGTAAATACCATGGTGGCCGAGGTTCATGCCGTTATCGCTCAGGTAGATCACCAGCGTCTTCTCCCGCAGGCCGTTCCGGTCGAGGGTCTCGACGAGGCGGCCGATGTTGCGGTCCATCTCGGTAATGGCGGTGTAATACCCGCTGACCCGCTCCCGCCGCTCGGTCTCGTCGCGGGGATAGGTCTTCTCGGGATAGACGCGCCCCGTCTTCTCCGGCGTGTCAGGCATCCAGGCATGCATGGGCACATTGGGGGTGGACCGGAAGGGACAGTTCGCCATGTAATCATCGAAGGTGACCTGTGGGTGCAGGTCACGGAGCCAGGGGGCGTGGGGCGCGTTGTGGTGCACGCTCAGGTAGAACGGCTCGTCGGCGTTCTTCTGCCTCTCGATGAAGTCCAGGGCATAGTCCGTTATGATGTCGCTGAGGTACCCCTTCTCCTGGCTGAACTCCCTGCCGTCCGTGAAGACCGGGTTCTGGTACTGGGTGCCGCTTACGTTGACGCGCCAGAAGGAGAATCCCTTCTGGGCATGGTCGGCGTCGCCCATGTGCCACTTGCCGCTGATGCCGCATCGGTATCCCTGCGCCGCCAGCAGGTCGGCATAGCCCCTCTGTCCGGCCAGGTATTCGATGGTTTTGCCCTCCTCCTTGCCTTTGCTCCATTCCCGGGTGGACTCGCCGCGCCGCAGCCAGTCGAGGATGCCGTGCTGGCTGGGAATCCTGCCGGTAAGGATCGAGGCACGGGCCGGCGAGCAGACGGGCGACGTGCAGAAGAAATTCTCGAACCGCAGCCCCGACGCCGCGAGCGCGTCGAGGTTCGGCGTGTGGACCTCCTTGTTGCCCGAACAGCCCATGGCCCATTGGCCGTGGTCGTCGGAGAGGATCAGGAGGATGTTCGGGCGTGTTTTCATGCCTCGCGTCTTGTCCATAAACAATCCTTTCACAACATCGGTTCACTCAGGAAGGGCGTGTTGCCCAAATGGAATCTGGTAGGGGCGGCCCCGTGTGGCCGCCCCTTTGACGCCAAATCTTCGGCCCCAGGGAGGGGCACGTGGGCCCGCCCCTACAAAATCGGGTTTGGGCAACAGGCCCGGAAGGTTTGATCTGCATTCCGCGCGTCGGCGTCACTTCGGCAGCCTCCATCGCGTGGCCATCAGGCACGTCTTCTCTCCCGGCTTGTCTATCTGGTAGTAGATGGTGTAGATCGTCCCGTCATCCAGCTCGACCGATGCGGGGTAGCCGAGGTCGCCGCTGGCCGAATCGTCGCGGAGAATGATCTCCTCGTCGAGGTTCCACGTCTCACCGCCGTCGTTGCTCAGGCAGGCCCGCTGGCCGAACGGCTTGCGGCGGTATCCGTAGGTCGTCAGGAGGCGCCCGTCGCGCAGGCGGATGAGGTGGGGTGGCTTGCCCCAGATGGGCAGCTTGTGGGCGAGGGTCCACGTCCTGCCGCCGTCGTCGCTCTCCGTCTGCCAGAGGTAGTGCGGGTCCGGGCCGCGCTCCTGGCGGAGGTGGCCCACCAATCGGCCCTTCGTCGTTTGCACAAGGTGCGGCTCGCACCAGTAGCCATCACCCTGGTCCGGGAGGGGGACGCGGCCGATCGCCTTCCATGACGCCCCATCGTCGGGCGATTCCTCGGCCACGATTCCACGCTTGCCATCAATGGTCGTGCTGCCGAGGAAGAGGAGGCGTCCGTCGTCGAGCTGGATTGGGCCGTGGGGGGCAGTGCCCTCGATCCTCTGCTTGGGCAGCCACGTCTTGCCGCCGTCGGTGGAGCGGCGAATCCAGTGGCCGAGCTCCTTCTTGCGATCCTCATCGGTGATCTTTGCAATGTGCGACTTCCAGCCATCGACCATCGCGTCGCCGTATGCCTTCCGGCAGTCGTGCTGCTCGAAGGCCAGCGACGTGAACCAGCTGATAACGATGACGCCCGACCGGCAGACGAGAATCCCCGCGTCGCGGTCGTCGATGATGCAGTCGTTGATCGTCTCCGGCGCGGTCCAGGTCTTGCCGTTGTCGCGGCTGCGGATGATCTGCGTCTTGCCGAAGGGGCAGACGTGCTGGTCTCGGTCGCCGGAGAAGATGACCAGGAGTTCGCCGTCGGCCTTGCGGCCGATGGTCGGCCAGCCGATGTATCGGCCCGGCTGCTTGCAGATGACCTGATGCTCCGCCTGGATGTCCTCCGCCTTCTTCGGATGGTTCATTCTTTCTGTTGCTCCTGCAAAATCGGATTCGCTCAACTTGATCCGCACCTTGCCCTGCATGGTGGTGATCCACATCTCGCCGGGGCGGCGCTCGAAGACATAGGGATACGACTGCCGCTTGCCGGGGTCGCGGGCGATGACGACCGGCTTGCTCCACGTCTTCGCCTCGTCCTCGGAGAAGGACATGGCCAGCTCTTCGCGGCTGTTCTTGTCGTACGGCTTGCCCTCCGGCGACCGGTTCCAGAGCAGGACCAACCGCCCGCTCGCCAATCGCCCCAGCGTGCCGCAGCAGGTGCTGGAGCGGATGGCGGACTGCCGCACATCGGTCCAGGCGAGGCCGTCCTTCGAGACGGCCTCCCAGAACCAGCCCTTCGTCGTGCGGATGAGCATATAGACGCGGCCGTCCTTCAGTTCCGCCACGGTCGCCTCCATCGTCCCGCCGTGGCTGCCGGAGCCGCCGATGTCAATGACGTTGCTTTTCTGCCATGTCTTGCCGTTGTCGTCGGAGACGTAGGTCATGACGACATGTCGGCCGGGGTCGAAGGCCACATCCTGCCCCGCGAGGACGAGGCGGCCGGATTTCAACTGGATGAGCGACCGGATGGCCCCGCACCAGCCGTCCTGGATCTTCTGGGGCGGCTCCCAGGTCTTGCCGTCATCGAGGCTGCGGGTGACATAGGTAGGCAGGTAGAACTTGGAGAGCGCTGCCTTGTCGTCCACCTTCCATTCGCCGCGCGCGATCTCACGCTCGTTCAGGAAGGCGAACACGATCGCGCCGTCCTTCGTCCGGATCAATGCCCGCTCGGGTCGGGCATAGAACTTCTTTGTATCCGCGAAGATCGGATGCGCCTCCCACGTCTTTCCCTCGTCCGCGCTGATGAGCGCCCGGTCCTCCGCCGCTGCCAGGACGCGGCCGTCGGGCAGGTTGACGTACGGTCCCATGTGAGGGCTGGCCATCTTCTCGGCCTTCGGATGCACCCAGCTCCGGTCCTCCTCCGCGCAGGCCGCGGCCATGCCGAGGATGCCGAGACCCAGCAAAACCGCTATCGTAACGCTCGCACTCATGCTCATATCTCCATGTCCTTACTTTACATTCTCGTCCCACTTCACATCGTACCAGTCGCCCTTCGGGTAGGCCATGCGGAGCAGGTTCCCGTCGCCGCGATAGGCGGGGGGCAGCTCGCCCAGGGCCGTCCGCGCCGCCTCGATGTAGCGAAGCATGGCCAGGACGCGCGGCGAGGCCGTCCCGAAACCGGCCCCGATGGAACCCATGAAATCCGAAACAACGGGGCTAACCCAGACCCCCGCCTCGTTCTGCGTCGCCATCGCCTGCTCCGCGCCCGACCGAAACGCCTTCAAGCGATCCGCGGCGGACTGCGCCGTCAGCATCGGCGCCAGGTCCTTCGGCGGCTCGGCCCTCTCCAGGATTCGCTTCATCGCCGGGACGGTCGAGGACGGCTTGAGCTGCCATGTGCCGATGGGCTGCTGCCGCACCCACGCCGCCTCCTTCTCGTCGTCCATGTGGTAGTTCTTCCGCTCCCAACAGGCGATGGGCCGGTTGTCGGACAGGTCGTGGTAGCACCACATCTCTCCGTTCGGGAAGGCCTTCTCCATCCAGGCGATGCAGTCGCGGATCGGCTGGAGGTAGCGGTCGTCCTTCGACAGGCGATAGACCTCCACCAGTCCCTGGGCGGCCAGGCGCGTCGCCGATTGCGAGCAGGCCGGCGGCTCGAAGTGCCGGGCCTCGGCGGGATTGTTGTCCTTGTCGTACTGTTCGGCCCAGCCGCGCGTTGCGCCCTTGATCTGCGCGGCGATGAACCAGTCGCCGGCGCGCTTGACTGACTCGATATACTTCCGCTCGCCGGTGATGTGGTACATCAGGACCATGACGTCAATGGCGTCGTTCGTGCAGAGATCGTTGATCTCGCCGCCCTGGGGCTGGTTCCGCGCCGTCTTGCCGATGCCGTCCTTCGCGTCCCAGTGGTGCGACCAGCTGCCGTTCGGGTTCTGCGCCTTCAGGTAGAACTCGCCCGCTTTCTTCAGCGCGGTCATGTATCGCTCGTCGCCGGTCAGCCGATGCAGGTAGGACAGGAAGAAGATAGGGTGGCTCTGCACGCTGTCCTGCAGTTTGACGTGGCGCTCATCCGCGGCGGGTTTGATGCCGGAGACGGTCATGCGATAGCCGTGCACCCAGAAGCCGCGCGGGTCCTGCGCGGCCAGGAGGAGGTCCGCCGTCTTCAGCGCAATTTCGAAAAAGCGATAATCGCCCATCACCTCATAGGCGTAGAGGAACCGCGAGGCGATGTGGGGCGAGGCGTGGCTCTTGTCATTGCCGACGGCCTCGGGGAAGTCCACGCACTCGCGCCCCTGGGCGGCGGACCCGATCAGCGTCGGCCATGTGTAGAGCGTCTGCCACCCGCCCCAGCGTTGCAGGTCGGCGATGAAGTTCAGGCACTTCCGCGCGTTGTCCTCCGTTTTTATGAGCAGCGCCTCGTCTTCCTTCGGCAGGGGCTTTATGTCCGCCTGGAGGACGGCGAGGGGAAGGTCGTAGATGACCAGATCGTCAATCTCCAGGCCGGGCAGGTTCATCCCGTCCACCCGCGCCCCGAAGCCGCCGCCGACGTAGAAGATGAAGACGGGGCTGTGGCGGTCGGGGAACTTCATCGGCCCGGTCGCGCAGCGGCCGTCGAGGGCGATCGCCCCGATCCCGGCGGCGCGGTCCCACGAGGCGACGATGCAGTGCCACTCGTCCGGCGTGACGTCCTTGATCGGGAGGTCGAGTTTTGCGATGGGCGGCTCCGTCCGCAGGTCCGGGCAGAAGACGAGGGAGAGCGCGGCCTTGTCGCGCAGGATGCCGATGCGGTCCTCGCCGCGGGCGTCGAAAAGCCAATGCGGGGTCTCGTCCCGCCACACATTGCCCTTCACGAACATGCGCAGCGTCCCTCGGTGGGGATTGAAGTTGTTCCCGCCGCGGTAGTGCAGGTGGCCGCCTTTCTCTGCGATACGGGTCGCCTTGCCGTGCCTGCCGGGGACGCCCGCCGTCATCCCGAACCCCCCGGCAAGGGGCATGCCCCGGGCGAAGTCCGCGTCGTTCGAGTCGGCGCGGTCGAATGTGGCGACGAAGATGGTATGCCGCGTCTGGACTGCGGGCTGCTGCCACCAGTCGCCCTTGAGATGGGACTCCTCGGCCCAAACCACAGCGACAAGAACGATAAGGCAAGGCAACACGGCAAAAGATTTTAGGCAGTTATGTTTCACAGATGTATCCTCCTCTCTCCGCACGCTTTTTCTCAAGGCAAGACCAGATCGAGATAGACCACCGTCGCCGGCCCCCCCTTTTCGATGCGGATCGTAACGGCGTTGAGACCGTCCTTGACGGCCGAGCGGGGGCATCGGTAACAGACATACTGTTCCGGCCCGGCAATATCGGCCTCGTGGGGATTGTCGAGGGGTTTGCGGACGAAATCCGTCCGCTGCAACGGGGCGCCGTTGACCTCAACAACCCATCCGAACTCCGCGCCTTTCTCCTCAGTCATCAGCCGCAGCAGGCCCTCCTTTGTGCTCGCGTTGGGGGCCATGTCGAGGGTAACGGCATGGGATTGGCCCTCGCTCAGTCGCACCGGCAGCGGCGGCGGGTCCGGTGAGGGGCGGTTCCAGTTCTTTGCCAGGACGTACCACTGCGGCTGCTTGGCCAGCCAGTCCGGTTGCCTGAGGCGTTTGAGGACGTGGAAGGGCGGCTCGTTGAACGGCCCGCGGCCGGGCGTGCCGTGCTCGCGGTAGTAAACGAAGTTGAAGAGGCTCACGCCGTCGGCCCCACGCGCGTAGGCGAGGTGCGCCGTGGTGTAGAACTGCTCGTCGGTTGTGCGGAGGAAGAGGAAGTTGTCTCCCCCTTCGCCGCGCTTTGGTCCCGTCAGCGTGCAGTGGGTCATTTCGAGGTAGAGCGTCATGTCGGGGACCTGCTTGCGGATGAGCGCGAGGTCGGTCTGCTGCTGGGTGAAGTAGAAGGCGGAGAGGTTCGCCATATCAAGACCGGCCTCGGCCAGGGCGGGGAGATCAATCCCCAGCATATCGTGCGCGGACGCCATGCACGGGATCCGAGCGCAGAGCCAGCGCTTCTGTCCCGGTTTGGCGGTGCGATCGAGCAGCTCCCTCACGCGCCTCACGAAGTCGGTCATGATCTTGCTGCGCTGCTCGGAGGTGGTTTCCTTCAACCGGAAGTAGGCGGGGAATCGCATGAAATCCAGCTCGAAGCCGTCAATGTCGTAGTTCTCGCACAGTTCCTTGATGAATGCGAATTTGTGCTCGCGGACCTCCGGGATGGCCCAGTTCTGCACGCGCTGATCGCCCTTTTTCTTGTCCGGGCCGATGCGGTACTCGGGGTGCTCGGCGTAGAACCGGCTGCTGTACTTGGCCGAGGGGTGCTTCTCGTCCACGTAGTCGAGGTGGTGGGTGTCGTTCATGCGGAGGGAGACGAACGGGCTTTGGCCCTTCTTGCGGCACTCGTCCACGAAGACCTTGACGAGATCGCCCCCGTCCATGACGTACTGGCCGAAGTCGTCCGGTTTGCATCCCGTCCTCTCCTGGAACCAACGATAGTGCTCCGCCGGGGGATAGGCCTTGCTTTGCCACCAGGGGACCCAGCCGAGGCCCGGCTGGAGCAGGTGGACGTCCGCGCCCTCCGCCTCGTCCACAGAGGCCCGGAGCATGGCCTCGGTGAAGTGCTCGCCCTTCTTGTGATAGGGGCTGATGCAGGTCTGGAGGTTGGTTGTGTCGTTGCTGAACAGGACCTTGAATGGGGCCTTGGCGCGCCCCTTCGTATCCGCCGCGTCGGTCGGCAATCCTACCATATGGACACCTATCAGGACCCAGAACAGTGCGCATCGAAACCACATTGGATTATCTCCCGTCGTTCAACCCGAAATCGCAGCGCGTAGGATAAACTGCACAGGGGCATGGAGGCAAGGGGATTCTCTTGAAACAATCGAAGGTGCGGAGGACAATAGGCGGGTGTAACGTCGTTGAAATCGCCTTGAAGCGCGTTGCGATCGTTTCGGTTTCTTGCGTTTTTTTACAACCTATGAGCGCGAATACGGGTCTTATGGGTAGAAGGCAATGGAGATAGGGATGGATGATCGGCATGGAGACGTTACCGCAACTTATTGAGAAGGCGCGGGCCGGCGACCTGGCGGCCTACGAGCGGATCGTCCGGCGCTTCCAGGACATGGCCTGCGGCTATGCCCATTCGATCCTCGGCGATTTCCATCTGGCCGAGGACGTGGCTCAGGAGGCGTTCGTGGATGCGTATCAGCGCCTCGGCGATCTGCGCGAGCCGGGGGCCTTCCCCGGCTGGCTGCGGCGGGTCGTATTCAAGCACTGCGATCGGCTGACGCGGCGGCGCGGCGTGTCCACCGTCCCGCTGGATGCGGCCCGGGGTGCAGCAGGCGATGCCGACATCCCGGACGACTCGATCGAGGAGCAGGAGCTCTCCGACCGCGTGCTCGCGGCGGTCAGGGCCTTGCCCGATAGCGAGCGCCAGGTCGCCACGCTCTACTACATCAACGGCTATTCCCAGGCGGAGGTCGCCGAGTTCCTGGAGGAGCCGGTGACGACGGTGAAGAGCCGGCTGCACACGGCGCGGCAGCGCTTGAAGGAAAGGATGATGACCATGGTAAAGGATGTCTTGAGCAGGAACGCGCCCGACGACGCGTTCGCCGAACGGGTGTCCGAGGTCATCAATGTCTTCATGGCGAAGGGCCCGGCGGGCGACCTCATCGGCAGCCCGTGGGAGAAGCGGATGCGGCAGCAGACGACGGAGGTGCTGCGCGCCGGCGAAGAGGGGTTCCGCATAGACGTGGCGATGTCGGAGTCGGAACACGCGCGGATACGGAGCCTCGCCGCATTGCACTTCGGACTCCGAGGCGATCCGCGGGGCAAGGAACACCTGATCCGTCTGATGGCCGATCCGAGCGCCCGCGTGCGGAACCGGGCGGTGCAGCAGTACGCCCGGCTGATCCATCCGGGCGAGATTGAGGTTGGCTGGGGGTGGGGTTTGGCGACGCTGGCGGACAAAGTGCCGGTGGGCGTCGAGAAGCTGATCCCCCTGGTGGACGACGGGAACGCGAAGGTCCGGCTGGCGGCGCTGTTGGCGCTGGGGGCCTATGCGAAGCTGGGTGACAGCCGGATTGACGAGGCACTGAAGCGGGGGCTTGCCGACCCCATACACAAGAACCGGCACTACACGGCGCGGATCCTCGGCGCGCCCTGCCCGGGGTGCGGCGCGGCTGCGGAGAAATAGGGGGCGTGGGGGTTGTCGAGAAGCCCGATGGAGCAGGCCGATGTAGCCGCACCCTTTACGGGTGCGGTCTTTCCTTGACTACCGGACATACCCGGATGGCGTGGCTCAGAGACAGAGCGCCCCGCGTAGGCGGGGAGGTCGCAGGTTCAAATCCTGCCCCGTCCGGTTTTTTTCTTACCCCAAAATAAGTCGAACCTCATTAACTCTCATAATATCAAGTTGATACGACTTGAATAATGACACATATTCACCGATGCTGGGTAATTGTAGGATAAATCGGGCCGTCCGTCATTATTCGATGCGTAACCATAGTAAATTTAAGGAGTTAACCATATCAGGTTTTTCTTTTGCTCCAAACGCGATCCCCACGTCCCGCGGGGGTAGGGGCGGACCCATGTGTCCGCCCCTGAGGGCAGGGGACATGCGTTGCAGGGGCCGGCACATGGGCCGGCCCCTACACCCTCCTCCAGCGAAATCAGGAAAATCCCCCCGTTACTGAGACATTACGCCACCAGAGATTTTTCCCTTTACGGCTGGGGTGGCCGCGTGGTAATAATCCGGTGCCGATGCTTGACTCCGGGGCCGGACCAGAACCCGTGACAGAAGAGGACCCATGAGACGGACCCCCGCGATCTTCGTCTTCCTGTTGGTGGGCATGGCGGCAGCCCGGGGCCAGATCGTCATGGAGCAGGAAAAGGCCGAGGGATTTGTTCCCCTCTTCAATGGCGCGGACCTCGTCGGCTGGCTGCCGAATCCCGCCCCGGTCTGGAAGATCGAGGGCGGCGTCCTCTCCTGCACGGGCGACAAGGGCGACTGGCTTCGCACGGAGCAGCAGTTTGAGAACTTTATCCTCCGCCTCGAATACAAGATCAGTCCCGAGGGCAACAGCGGCGTCTTCATTCGCTGCCCCCTAACCGGTCGATGGTCGCGCACGGGGATGGAGATCCAGATCCTCGACGACCACGGCAAGCCGCCGGGCCGGAGCAGCTCCGGCTCGATCTATGACGTCCGCGCCCCGAACAAGAATATGTCCAGGCCCGCCGGCGAATGGAACGAAGTGGAGATCACCTGTCGGGACCGTCAGATCAAGGTGGTCATCAACGGCGAGACGGTGCACAACGTTTGCCTCGACGACCCCGCATTGAACCCGACGGAAATCCCGGAGCAATACAAAGGGAAGAAGCCGAACGATATCCCGGGCTATATCCAGTCGCCCCTGGCGAAGCGCGCGCGGAAGGGGCACATCGCTTTGCAGAACCACAGCAGCCCGGTGTGGTTTCGGAACATTCGGATCAAGGTGTTGGATTGAGGAGGGAGAATACATGACCAAACCCAACAAGATCGGCCGTCGCGAGTTCCTCCGGCGCTCCACCGCCGGGGCCGTCGGCCTGGGCATGACGGCGGGCATGGCCCGGAACGTCCTCGGCGCGAACGACCGCATCCGCGTCGGCGTCATCGGCGTCGGCGGCATGGGTGGCCATCACCTGTCGAACCTCGTGGAGTACCAAAAGAAGGGCAAGGAGAACGTCGAGGTCGTCGCCGTCTGCGACGCCTTCGAGAAGCGCCGCCTCCGCGCCAAGCAGGTGACCGGCGGCAAGGCCGACGACTACATTGACTACCACGAGATGATCGACCGGAAGGACATCGACGTCTGCTGGACGGCCACGCCGGACCACGTCCACGCCCCGGTATCCATTGACGTCATGGAATCGGGCAAGGACATCTACTGCGAGAAGCCGATGACGCGCTTTTGGGAGCAGGCGAAGCGCGTTTACGCCACGGTGAAAAAGACGAACCGGATCATGCAGATCGGCTCGCAGTCCTGCTCCTCGCCCTGCTGGCACAAGGCGGGCGAACTCATCAAAGAGGGCAAGATCGGCAAGCTCGTCTGGGTCCAGACCAGCGCCGTCCGCAACGCCCGCAAGGACACGGACGAGCGCGACTACACGATCGACGCGGAGGGCAACGAGAAGACCGTCTTCTGGAAGGGCTTCCTGGCCGAGCACCCGATGCGGACCTTCGACCCGGTGCGCTTCTTCCGGTGGCGGAAGTTCTGGGACTACTCCGGCGGCATCACCACGGAATGGTTCAGCCACAATTTGCACAAGCTCATGCCCGTCATCGGCATGGACTACCCCGTGCGCGCCGTCGCCGGCGGCGGCGTCTATTGCTGGAAGGGCGACCGCGAGCCGCCGACGACGATCCACGTGGTGGTGGACTATCCCGCCGGCCACAGCGTCATGCTCCTCGGCTGCATGGTGAACGAGCACGGCGTGAGCACCGTCGTCCACGGCCACGAGGCGAACATGTTCATAGGCAGCACGATCACCATCCGTCCCGAGGCGGCCCTCGACGAGGAGGGCGAGCGGCAGACGGAGCAGATTCGCGTCGGCGGAGCACCGCAGGGCGACGAGGTTGCGTCGCACCACCACAACTTCCTCGAGTGCGTCCGCTCGCGGAAGGAGCCGAACTGCTCCGTGGAGTACGGCCTCCGCGCCATGGCCGCCATCTGCATGGCGAACGACTGCTACCGCGAGAACAAGGTGAAGTTCTTCAATGCGGAGAAGATGGAGATCGTCTGACGACGCAGGACCCCACATCGGGAGGAGATAGACATGGCTGACACAAACTCACGAATCAACCTCGCCGTCATCGGATGCGGCGCGAGGGGCGTCGAGCACGTCAAGCGCCTGAAGGAACTCGCCGAGAAAAAAGAGGCCAACGTAGCCGTCACGGCCGTGTGCGACATCTACACCCCGCGCAAGGAGCAGGCCAAGGAACTGACCGGCGGCGCGCTCTTCCACGACTACCAGGAACTGCTCGCGCGCGACGACATTGACGGCGTCGTCATCGCCGCGCCCGACCACTGGCACGCTCAGATGTGCCTCGACGCCATGGAGGCCGGCAAGGACGTCTACTGCGAGTCGCCCATGACGCTCACGTGGGAGGAGGCCATGAAGGTCCGGCAGGCGGTGGACCGCACCCAGCGCGTCCTGCAGGTCGGCGCGACGGTCTGCTCCGATCCGCGGTGGGCCACGGCCCACGAGCTGATCCAAAAGAAACAGCTCGGCACCATTGTCTGGAGCCAAGCGAGCATCACCCGCAACTCCGAGGAGGGCGAGGGCAACGTCAAGGTGGACGCCGCGGCCACGCCGAAAGAGATTGACTGGGACCGATTCATCGGCCCCGCCTCCTGGCGGCCCTTCGACTTGGAGCGCTTCTTCCGCCACCAGAAGTATTACGACTACTCCCTCGGCACACTCAACGATGACAGCCGGTGTGGCCTCTATGGTCTCCAGATGGCCCTCGGTCCGGAGTTCCCCCAGCGCGTCGTCGCCGCCGGTGGGCAGTGGGTGCACCACGACCGCGAGCTGCCCGACACCTTCCACATCATCATCAACTACGCCACAGAGCACACGACGGTCCTCGCCTCGTGCGCCGTGAACGAGTCCGGCCTGCCCACTGTCATCCGCGGCAAGGCGATGACCCTCCACCTCGACGGCGACAGCATAAAAGTCGCCCCGGAAAAGGCTTACACCGACGAGCTCGACCCCATTGACATCCCCGTCAAGACGCCGAAGGACCTGCAGAAGGCGCACCACATGGATTTCCTCGACTGCATCCGTACCCGGAAGCGCCCGAATTGCCACGTTGACCTGGCGTGCAAGGTGACGGTGACGCTGGCCCTCGCGGTGAAGGCGTTCCGCGAGAACGAGGTCGTCTTCTTCGACCCCGGGAAGGAAGCGCCCGTTGGCTGAGCCTATCGTCGTCAAGCTCGCCCGGCCGGCCATGGCCACGGAGTTCGAGATCCTCCTCTGGGGAGAAGACCGGAGCTACCTCCGCTCCGTCGGCGAGGAGGCCCTGGACGAGATCGAGGCCGTCGAGCGGAAACTCAGCCTCTTCGTTCCGACGAGCGACATCGCCGCCGTCAACGCTCGCGCGGCGCGGCAGCCGGTGCGCGTGGCAGCCGAGGTATTCGATCTGCTCAAGCGGGCCGTCGCCCTGAGCCGGGAGAGCGGCGGCGCATTCGACATCACCACGGCTCCGCTGTCCCGATGCTGGGGATTTCACGCGCGGGAAGGACGCATTCCAACGGAGGAGGAGATCGCCGAGGCATCGTCTCTTGTCGGGGCCGACAATATCTTTTTTTGCGAATATTCAAAAAGTATTCGCCTTGCGAAGGTGGGCATGTCCATTGATCTCGGCGGCATCGGCAAGGGCTACGCGGTCGAGCGCGCGGCGGGGATTGTCCGGGAGCATGACGTCCCCGGCGGCCTGATCCACGGGGGCACGAGCACCATCTACGCCATCGGCGCCCCGCCCGATCGCGAGGGCTGGCCCATCGGCATCGTCAACCCGCTCGATCCGACGGAGCGCCTGGCGGTCGTCCATCTGAAGGACCAGGCCCTCTCGACATCTCGCGGGACCGGCAAGTGCTTCGAGGTCGGCGGTCGGCGGTACGGCCACATCCTCGACCCGCGCACCGGCTACCCGGCGGAGGGAATCCTCAGCGCGACGGCGATCTGCCCGTCGCCCACCGACGCCGACGCGCTCTCCACGGCCTTTGCCATCTTCGGCATCGAAGAGACGAAGCGATACTGTGACGATCATCCATCGGCGGGTGCAATCGTTTTTCACGATGAAGAACATAACATCTTACCGCAAATGACTTTATGTGGAGTCATAGCAGAGGAGGCCGTAGAGAAATGTCTGATCGCAGCGGAATAGATCGAAGAGATTTCCTGAAGGGCGCGACCGCCGCGGCTCTCGCCTTCTCCGCCCTGGCCCATGCCCAGGAGGAGAAGAAGGACGACGAGACGATCCCCGGCCCGCCGGTAAAACTCGGCGTCATCGGCGTCGGCGGACAGGGCAAGCGGCTCCTCTCCGAGCTGACCAAGATGGAGTCGGCGAAGGTCGTCGCCCTGTGCGACATCTATCCCGAACGCTTCAAAAAAGTCCTGCGCGAGATGGAGGAGGAGCCTGAGACCTACGAAAGCCACAAAGATATGCTCGACGGATCAAAGGACATGGAGGCCGTCCTGGTCGCCACGCCCCTCGCGGCGCACGCGGCCATCTGCCTCGACGCGCTCCAGGCGGGCAAGCACGTCTTCTGCGAGAGCATGTTGGCCTACTCCATCGAGGACTGCAAAAAGGTCGCCCAGGCGGCAAAGGCGAGCAAGCAGGTCTTCCAGGTCGGCCACCAGCGCCGGTGCAGCCCGCTCTACAAGCACGCGCTGAAGTTCGTGAAGACCGGCATCCTCGGCGAGCTGAAGCAGGTCCGCGCCCAGTGGCACATGAACCAGAGCTGGCGTCGGCCCGTGCGCGAGCAGGAGATGGAGAAGGCGTTTAACTGGCGGCTCTACCGCGAGTCGTCGCGTGGGCTGATGGGCGAGTTCGGCAGCCACCAGCTCGACCTCGTGCACTGGTATATGAAGATCAGGCCCACGGCCGTCGCTGGCTTCGGCGGCATTGACCGATGGAAGGACGGGCGCACGGTGGACGACAACGTGCAGGCGATCTTCGACTACCCCGGCGGC
The DNA here is from genome assembly GCA_040755855.1 of Planctomycetota bacterium. Lineage (GTDB taxonomy): Bacteria > Planctomycetota > Brocadiia > JAADGH01 > JAADGH01 > JAADGH01. The sequence goes on from JBFMAD010000002.1 coordinate 230,744, forward strand.
GTCAAAATGGTCTTCACATCCACGCTCAGCAATTCCTTTGAGAGTTATTACGAGCTGCTTATCGGCACGCACGCCTCGGTCATGCTCTTCGGCGAGGCGAAGGGCCTCCTCTTCAAGGAGCCGGATGCCGTGGAGATGGGCTGGGAGCTCTACGCCCGCAAGGAGGAGTGGGGGGTGGACGAGGGCATCCTCCTCGACGCCGACGCGACGAAGTACCAGGAGCTGAAGGACGGGAAGCTGGTCGTGAAGGTGAAGGAGGAGGACCGACCAACGGAGAAGAAGACCATCTGGCGGTGCGAGCTGGAGGACTTCTGCCGCTCCATCCGCCGGCAGACGCCGTCGGCCTGTGACGCCGAATCCGCGCTGGTTACCGCCGCGGCGAGCATCGTCGCCGACGAGGCGATCCAGAAGCAGACGGTGGTGAAGTTCACCGAAGATCACTTCAAGGTGTGACATAAGGGAGATGCTCGATGAGATCAAACCACAAGCCGTTCATCGTCCTCCTGTTGCTGTTTGCCTGTTCCGCGGTCATGGCCGCAGGGCCCGCGGAGGAGGCGCGCAAGATCGCGCCGAAGATCAAGGACTACTTCTTCAAGCACCAAATCATCCGCATCGGCCTGCCCGCTGTCGAGCCGCTCTTCGAGCAACTGACCGAACCGAAGAACGAAACGATCTCCTTCGAGACGCGCAGCGCCCTGCGGTGGATCGCCCGCGACGCGAAGGATAAGACGGCCCTGCTCGACCTGCTGAAGAACCAGACCAAGCCCGACAGGCCCGCCCCAGTCCGATGCCTCGCCGTCGAATTGATCGGGGTCGTTGGCGGCGCGGAGGCGGTCGGGATCATCGCCCCCCTGCTCGCCGACGCCGCCGTGTGCGATGCGGCCTGCGCTGCGCTGACGCAGGTCCCCGGCGAGGCCGCGACGAAGGCCCTGGCAGATGCCTATGACAAGGCGCAGCCGGAGTTTCGCTGCTCGATCCTCCACGCCCTCGGCGTCCGCAGGGACCCATTGGCGAGGGAGATCGTTCGCAGGGCGATAAACGACGGCGACGAGAATGTCTCTCTCGCCGCGATCAGCGCCCTGGGCATGATGGGGGGCTGGCCCGATGCAACGGCGCTGGAGAACCTGGTGAAAACAGGATCGACCAAGCAGAAGGCCGCCGCCTTCGACGAGATGCTTGCCATCGGCGAGCGATCGCTGACCAGTGGAAAGGCGGAGGATGCCTTCCGCATCTTCGGCGTCGCCATGACGCTGGCGCCGGACAACGCCCTGCGCGCCAGGGCCATCGCCGGGCTGGGGCGAACGGGCAATCCGGAAGTTGCGCCGATCCTGGACAACTTCACGCGGAGCGGCGTTACCGTGGAGCCTGTCGTGAAATCCGCCGCCCAAAATGCGTATGTTGATCTGGCCGACTCGCTCTGGGATAAGGGGCAGAAGGACGCGGCGGCCAAACTGTATCTCAAGGCCCTCGATATGGCCTCTGGCGAGGCGGCGCAGGTCCGCGCCCTGATCGGCGCGGGCCGCGCTGGCAGTCCGGATTCCATCCCGAAGATCGAGGCGTTGCTTCAGAAGGGATCGCCAAAGGTGCAGTCGGCTGCGGCGTCGGCCATCAAACTCATCCCCGGCAAGGCGGCGACGCAGGCCATGACGAAGGCCCTCCCCGCCGCGCCGCCGTCCGTGCAGGCGGTGCTCCTGACGGCCCTCGGCGAGCGGGCCGATGCGGAGGTGGTCCAGGTCATGGCCCCCCTGACGATGAGCCAGAACGAGGAGACGGCTGTGGCCGCCGTCGAGGCCCTCGGCCGGACGGGCATCCCCGCCGCACAGACGCCGTTGCTTACCGCAGCGGAGAAGGGAAGCGACCGGGTGAAGGCCGAGGCCGTTCAGGCATTGCTCCGCCTCGCGCAATCGCTGCTCGACAAGGACGCCGCGGCGGATGCCGGGAAGGTCTGTTCGCGACTGCTCGACCTTGCCACGGACGAAGCGGTCCGCGTTCAGGTGTTTGCGGGGATGCGAAAGGCGGCGAGTGCGGAACTCGGCGAGAAGATCGCCGGCCTCATCGAGGGCGAGAAGGGCGCGGCCAGAGAGGAAGCGGTCAAGGCCCTCCTGGCCTGCGCCGACAGGGCGTTCGACTCGGACAAGAAGGACGCATCGAAGGCGATGTATCAGAAGGTCCTCCAAGTATCTCCGCCCTGCTCGCGGCAGGCGGCGGAGGCGGGGTATCGCCTGAGCAGGCTCGGCGAGACGTTCGCCACGGACGCGAAGGACGGCATAGTGAGCCAGTGGTGGATCATCGGCGCATGGCGCGCCCGGGATCATGGCGAATGGAAGCGGGAGCATGGCGCGGAGAAGGACTGGAAGAAGGCGAAGAAGATTGACCTGACCAAGGAGTACCCGCAGGGGAAGCGGACGCTCCGATGGATGCCCGTGCGAACGGACGACAAGAAGGGCGCGTTCGACATGAACAGGCTCTTCGTCAGCAACGACGAGTGCGTCGCCTACTGCTATGCAGAGATCACGGTGGGCCAGGAGCAGGACGTCAATTTGGAGATTCACAGCGACGACGGCCACCGTCTCTTCGTGAACGGCGAGCCGGCGCACGAGTATCTCAAGGACCATAAGCGCACGGAGAAGGACGACCGCGGCGCGATCCACCTCAAGACCGGGGCGAACCATCTCCTCCTCAAGTCATGCGAATCTTCGGGAGAGTGGATGTTCTCTCTGCGGCTGACGGGGAAGGACGGGAGGGCGGCGGCGTTCCGGATTCAGTAGGTCGGGCCGTCCCGATTGCCGGTCCGACTTGCCATCTATTTCGTCATTCCCGCATCAACGACTGGCTCGACACGGCCGGGACCGGCGCGCCTCCGCGCAACAACGAGGACAACGCCCTCCGCGTCCTCCAGATCATTGACGCCATCTACCAGTCGTCCGAAAAAGGGCAGCGGGCGGATGTGGACATCTGACCCCCATTGTTCCCCCTATTACTCCCGACCGGCGCGCAAGTCGCGCTCCCAGAGTTTGGCATACTTCAGAAATACATAAAAAGAACTTGCCACGGCAATGATCAGCCCACGCACCCCATCCAGATACCCCTGTTTGATGAAATAACACGTGAAAAACTTCGCGATGGGTTTGGCAATCATCTCCGCCAGACGAACGTCCCTCCAGGCCATGCGCGTTTCCTGTGTCACTATAGTTGAAAAGCGGTCAATGGTCTCCAACTGGTTCGAGATGCTTGGGTAATTGTAATGGAGCAGATCGCCCGACAAGCGTCTTGTTTTTCCGTTCACTACGACCCTGTCATGCGGGTTTCTGCCGGCGATCCGGCCTCGGTCCCGCCGGAATAGGCGTAGTTTGCGATCGGGATACCATCCCCCGTGATAGATCCAATTGCCCACGTAACTGGTCCGTCGAGCCACCAGAAACCCGTCTATCTCCGTATCATCCTCGATAATAGCCCGTCGGATCGAGGCGGCCAGTTCGGGGGAGACCTCTTCGTCGGCGTCGATCATCATCGCCCACGGCTGCGTGGTTTTACTCAGGGCGTATCCCTTCTGCTGGACCATGCCCTGCCATTGGTGATGGTACACCTTGTCGGTGAACCCGCGTGCAACCTCCACGGTGCGGTCGGAGCTGAACGAATCCACCACAACGATCTCCTTCGCCCAGCAAACGGACTCCAGACACCTCCGGATATTGCTCTCCTCATTCCACGTTATGACAAACGCGGAAACGGGCAATTGCTCGATCTTGCCGGTTTTCATTCTTTGCCGCTCTTCGCACTCGTCTTCTGAAACACGATTGTAAACATAGCATACTTGGAAGCTATCTCACACCTGCCGTTCCGCCAGCTCGCCGAAGCGGTGGGCGATGGCCAGGGCGGGATCGAGGGGGACGTCGATGCGCTTGATGCCCTTCGGGATGCTGATCGTCGGCGTGGGCCGGAGCGATTTGCCCTCGAACTGCGGCAGCCACTTGCCCTGCGCCTCCAGCATCTCCGCCGTCATCTCTCGAATCTCCTTCAGCGTGCATCGCGTGCTCGTCAGCGGGTCCAGGGCGATGGCCTGCATGGCGTACTCTGGGTCGCCGGTCAGCCCCGCCTCGACGGCCAGCATCTGGACGGTGATGTTGCTCTGGTTCAGCGCGGCGCACTGCGGCGGCAGGTCGCCCACGGTCACCGGATGGATGCCCTGCTTGTCCACGAACACCGGCACCTCCACGCACGCCCCCTGCGGCAGGTTGGCGATGTAGCCGTCGTTGCGGACGTTGCCGTTCAGGCGGAAGGGCCTGTCCGTCTCGTGGGCTTCGAGGATGTAGGAACAGTACTCGACGCTGCGCCTGCCGAGTTTGGCATCCTCGGATTCGAGGTAGTTGACGTCTTTGTACTTGGTGTCCAGCATCCGGGCGTATTTGTAGTAGGCCCCGCTCTCGCCGCCGAAGGCCGGCTCGTCGCAGTAGAGGTCGAGGGCGCGTTTGCTGGACCGGAACCAGGGGATGTACTCAGACAGGTGGCCGGTGGACTCGGTCATGAAGTAGCCGAAGTGGCGCATGACCTCGCAGCGCACCTTCTCATTCGCGTAATACTCAGGCTTCTCGATGTTCTCTCGCAGGATGGGCTGGAGGTCCCGGCCGTCGCGCTTGTCGCGGAGCTTCAGGAACCAGGCCATGTGGTTGATGCCCGCGCAGAGGAAATCAATCTGGTCCTTCGGCACATCCACGTATCGGCTGATGAGGTCGAGCGTGGTCTGGACGCCGTGGCAGAGGCCGATGAACTGCACCTTCTTCGCCGCCCGCCCCAGGGCGTAGCAGCACGCGGCCATGGGGTTGGTGTAGTTGAGGAAGAGCGCGTCGGGGCAGAGCTCCTCCATGTCGCGCATCATGTCCACGAGGACGGGGATCGTCCGCAGGCCGCGGAAGACGCCGCCCGGCCCGAGGCTGTCGCCGATGCACTGGTCCACGCCGTACTTCATCGGGATTTCGTAGTCAAGCTGGAACGCATCGAACCCGCCGACCTGGATCATGCAGATGACGTAGTCGGCGTCCTTGAGCGCCTCGCGGCGGTCGAGGGTCTTCCAGATCTTCGCGGGCAGTTTGTTCTCTTTGACCACGCGCTTGAGGAAGGTCTCCATGTTTTTCAGTTTCGGCAGGGTCCGGCTCATCAGGCAGATTTCGCTGTCCCTCAGTGCGTCGGTGGCGAGGATGTCCATGGTGAGCGTCTTGCAGAACACCATTGATCCCGCGCCGATCATTGCGATCTTGGGCATGGCACTCCTCCTTTTCTTGCTTACAAAGGCACTCTTTCATACTTGGTGCGCCGTTCGAGCGATAATGTCGTCCTGGAACTCCTTCTCCAGTCGGCAGAAGTAGGCGCTGAATCCGCCGACGCGGACGCAGAGATTCTGGTATCTTTCCGGATGCGCCTGCGCCTCCAGCAACTCCTCCCGACTCACCACGTTCACCTGAAGCTGCTGCCCGCCGTTTGAGAAATATGTCTTGAAGAGCTGAACGACCTTGAGGATCGCTTCGGGATGGTCGAATGTTGAGCGGGTGAATTTGACGTTCAGGTTTGTCGAGGTGACCGGCCCATTGCTCTGGGGAATTCGGCTCGCCGAGTTAAGGAGCGACGTGACGCCCGATCGGTCCGCGCCCTGCGACGCCCCGCAGGAGTCCGCCAGCGGCTCGCCCGCCTTCCGGCCGTCCGGGGTTGCTCCCGTCTGTTTCCCGCAGTGAACGTGGTATCGGAAGACGACCTCGCCGGGGATGAAGCGGCCGCCCCCCTCGGCAGGTTGAGCGCGCAGCTCGGAGCACAGGTGCGCGGTGAGTCGTGTTCGAATATCGTCCACCTCGGGGTTGTCGTTACCGAACTTCGGCTGGGACTTCAGGAGCATCCGCAACTCGTCGTCGCCTTCGAAGTTCCTGTCCAGCGCCTCGACGAGCGCCGCCAGCGATATTCGCTTTTGTCGAAATACGATATTGCGAATAGCCGCCAGGCTATCGGCCAGGTTCGTCAGCCCTGCGATCTCGAGCTGAATGCCGTTGTACCTTGCCCCGCCGTCCCAGATGCCGCGGCCCCGATCGAGACAATCCGTTGTCAGCATAGATCGGATACTATGTCCCTCATGCTCGCGGAAATGGCGGAAGTCCAGATTGTTGAGCCTCGCCTCCATGTGGGCGAAGTAGGAGAGATGCTCCCTTACCGCCTCCTCAAGCGACTCGTAGGTCTCGAACGCCCCCGGCGCGCCGGTCTGCGGAGAGACCTGGCGCTTCGTCGTCGGGTCATACCCGTTGTGAAGCGCGATCTCCAGAACCTTCGCCGCGTTCATCAGGCCCGTGTCGTTGAGAAAGTGCGCTCGCGGGCCGGGCATCACCTGCCCGCAACCGGCCAGGGCGTAGTCCCGCGCGTCCCCGATCGAAATTCCTCCTTTCACCAGGCCGGCGATGACGCCCTCGTCGTTGTAGAGCGCGGGTATCCCGCGTCCGCAGGCAATCGTTTTGGCCGCCGCTTCCCAGAGCGCCTCGGGAGAGTTCTTGTGCAGTCTCACACAAAGGTTGGGATGGGGATGAGGGAAGCTCCGCGTCGCCTCCAGCGCGAGGTATGTCAGGTCGTTTGTCGCGTCATTGCCCGCGCGGTCGAGTCCCCCGATGGTGAGGTTCTGGATCGGCCCCGCCTGCCGAGTCTTCTCCCAGACGGCCAGCACGAGCGCCAGCGCGCAGTCCCTTGCCAACCGGCCTGCGCGGACATCTGCCGCGTAATATGGATAGGCGTACTGGTCGAAACGGCCATAGCTGTCCCGCCCCCAGATCTCGTGCAGGAGCCATATCTGCTGAAGCGCATCGTGAAAATCGCGCGCAGGCTCATGCGCGAGACGGAGGAATCTTTCGGACATCACTGGCGGCGCGTTGAGTTCTTCCGCCTTTCGGGCGAATCGCTCCCAGAGCGAGGACAGCGCCGCGACGAGGATTCGCATCGCCTCGTAGAAGCCGGCGGCTTTCGGGTTCTTGTGTGCGCGCTCGGACACAACCTTCGCAATGCCGTCCCATCCCTGCGTCAGCAAGCGTTCGTGGTCCGGGAACATGTGCCCCGCCCATTGCTGTGTGACTGCGGTCCCCGAGTCCCACACCCGACGTTCCTCCTCCGACGCCTTGTCCCTTGGGAAGGAACCGTAACTGTGTTGGGCGACGACCCTCAACTTTTCCTCAAGCGCGGCTGTCCACCGCCCTTCGTCCTTGAGCTGCTTCACAAAATCCCAGCGCACGCACGTGCCTCGGGGATAGTAGAACCATACCGGTTCGTCGGGGACGATGCTTCCCGTGATCAATTCGCCGGGCGAGACCGCAATCGTGCAGTTTTTCCAGTAGACGGCAAGGGCGTGGGCCTCCCGCAACACGGGCGGCTCATGCAGGCGCTCGATGTAGGCGTCGAGATATGTGGTCCGAACATCGTGTTGCGTCGCCGGTCGAATCACTCGATCCGCCTTCCTTCGCCAAAGGATGTCTCGAACCTACTTCTTGGCCCGCTTTGCATCGCCCAGAACGGCGTAGATCGGCTCGGGGTAGCGGATGCAGAAGGGGACTCTTGCTTTGATGACGTCAATGGACCCGTCTTTGTCGAGGAGGTCTTCCTCGACGTGGCCGCACAGCACCTTGCCGATGACCAAACTGTGATAGCCGATCTCCATCTCCTTCCAGAACTCGCACTCAATGTTGGCCGGGAACTCGGCGATGAGCGGGGGCTTCACGAGGTCCGCCGGCGCCGTGGTCAGGCCGGCCGCGTCCAGCTCGCTCGTGTCCGGGGGGATGTCCTCGCCGCAGATCTCCAGGGCGCGGATCTGGTCCTGGCGCGGGACGTTGATGACGAACTCGCCCGTCCGCTTGATGTTCTGGTAGGTGTGGCTGGGTGTGCCGATGGCGATGGCGATCTCCTTCGGTCCCACATTCGTGTAAGCGCCGAACGTCCCCGCGTTGACAACGCCGTTTTCGTGTAGCGTGGTGATGATGATGCACGGGCGGCACCGGCAGAGACTTGTGGCCTTCGCGCGGACCTTGACCTTGGCCATGGGACGATCTCCTTTTCTTTGAGGTGAGAGAGAAATACATCGTATCGCTGACCGGAAGTCATGTCAACAGCCTGGCCTGGGAAAATGGGGACAGACCTGACGTCCGGTCTGCCCCAATTTTCCCATCGCTCGACTTGACTAATTCTATCCATGGGATATACTGTCAGTAGAGGGGATCATCAGGAGGGGAGCGGGCGGGCGCTACCGGAAGCACCATCGAAAGCAAGCAGCCTCACGTGAAGGGAGCGACGCCATGCCATGGACCAACGAGCAGAGCGGACGAATCCTGGCCGAGTTCTGGGAGAATGGGGGGCAGCACACCAAAATTGCCCATTGCCCCGCGGACGGGGCCCAGCTCGAGCTGCACTTTGCGGAGGTGGGGAAGGAGTACGGCCTGATGGCCCGCTGTCCCGTATGCGAGAGTGAGGAGAACATCGGCCGCGAGATCGACCCGAAGAGGCGGGAGTTCCGACAGTGGACGCCGGAAGATGTGAAACAAGTGGAGCCGGCCTACCGCGGCGGCGGGGTGAAGTGTCCGGTCTGCGATACCCCCATTGACGTAAGCCTCAAAACAGGAGGGGATCTCGGGGAGCATTACCTCCTCCGGTGCATTCGCTGCAACAATTCTCATGTGGAGATTCCCGGCAAACACGAGGCGCCTTGGAACGGCGAAGAACGCCGAAAACATCCCAGGACGAGACTCCAACACATCGTGCAGGTCAGTCAGGATTGCCCGGAAGGCGGCCTCCAAAGGACGGTCATGGGCGGCACATACGATATGAGCGAGGGGGGCATGCAATTTGACGCGCAGGCGGCCTTCGCCGTGGGCGCCAATGTGACGGTCAGCTTTACCTTGGGCGAGCAAATCATCGAGGCATCCGCCCGGGTGATCCATTGCGCCTCCATCGAGGACGGCTCGATCCGCACAGGCGTGCTATTCACGAATCTGTCCGATGCGGATAGGGCGCTCATCGCGGACTACTGTCGCAGGGCGGGCCGCCCGGAATAGACGGCGCGGACTTGGGCCATGGGTCACGGCCGCCCACCGAAACAGACCAGGCCGCCGTCCATCAACGCCGCCAGGACGCGGTCGTTTCGGTCAATAGTCAGACCGTTGAGCATCGGCTCGGACGGCAGGGGCTGCTGCCAGAGGATGCGGCCGTCCCCCTTGTCGTGGGCGCGGAGGACCCACGCGGCGGCCGCCTCGCCTTCAGCCGGTTCCTGGCAGACCATCACGACGGCGTTGCGGCACATGGCAAGCGACAGCACGTTGCCTTCCACCGGTCCCCACTTCCCCGTCTTGCGCATCTTCACGTCCAGTTCGTCCAATAGGCCCCGACGCTTCCAGAAATCGGGGACCTTCTTCTGCAAGTCTTGTTCTTCCTGTCGGCGCGACTGAAGCACCTTCTCCACAGCGTTTGCCTCCCAGCACACCAGGCCGCCGTACCGCGCCGTCAGGAATGCGAAGGCGTCGTCGTCCCAGGCGGGCGGGACGCTGGAGCGCTGGAAGAACGGGAATGGGTGGATCTGCTGCCCGGGGTCGCCCACCGGCCAGAAAGCAAATCCGGCCGAGCTGACCACCGCGCTGTCGCCGGAATACATCGAGCGCCCGCCGTGCACGACGAACCGATCTCGGAAGACGGCGACCTCGCTGCCCCGATTCGCGGTCGGCCGCCCCATCGGGTCCCGCGACGGGATGTATCGGCCTGTCTTGAGGTCGTACGAGACGGGCGAGACCTGATTACCGCTGGCCATCCAGAGCCGCCCGCCCGCAATCGTCAGATCGCCCTGGACGGAGACGCCTTTGCGGAGCTTCGCATCCAGATGGCCTGTCTCGGTGTTCTGCCAGAGGAGGCGGCCTGTCTTCGCGTCGAGGGCATAGACGTAGGTCCCGTCGCGGTCAATGGTCCCCGCGGCCGCATAGGCCACGCCGTCTTCCACCAGCACGCCGCTGTTCACCGGCCACGTGGAGCACAGGCGGCCATAGACCATGATCCGCCGTTCGGTCGGCGCGGCGCGAAAGCGCCAGATCAACCGGCCCGTCGCCGCCTCCAGCGCGTAGATGTATCCGTCGCCCGACCCGACGAAGGCCCTGCCCTCCCACACGCTCGGCGGCAGCCGGATAGGGCCGGCCGTGGCGTAGTCCCATCGGAGCGCGCCGCTCTCGGCGTCAATGCACCGTATCTTGCCGTCGTCGCCGCCGATGAACACGAGGCCCGCGACCGCCGCAGGCGCGGTGAGTTTGACCAACCCCCTGGGCCGGAACTCCCAGCGCTTTGCGACCTGCGCCGGCGCGGCGGCTCGCGATCCCGCCGTGCGCTGGTTGTTGGCGCGATAGGTGGGCCAGTCGTCACTATTTTGGATTTTGGATTGCGGATTTTGGATTGACGTGTCGTAGGCGGGCCCGCGTTCGAGGCGACCGTCCTCCCTTACTGCCTGATCGGGTCGGAAGTCGCCCGCGGGGCAGAGCGTCACCGTGCCCATGAGCGACAGATTGCAGTCGCACAGCCACGGCCCGACATAGAGCAGCCCGTTGGCGGGGATGGCCCCGTCCATGCAGCCGGGGCGGACTGAACCGTCCACGAGGTATTCCCCGGTGGCGCGGTCGTATCGGCCCAGCCCCTCGCCGCGGCAGTAGAAGGCCTCGGGCGAGGCCGTGAGGCGGGTGCAACCGACCTTCTGAAATCCGAGGTCGCGCAAAACGTTGCCGGTGGCGGGATCCACTTCCAGCGTGTTCCCCTTCGGTCCGATGCCCGCGATGATGAGCTTGCCGTCGGCAAAGACAAGGTTCGGGTTGCTGCGGGTCTTGGGCATCGTCCAGAGGATCTTGCCGTCGGCGGCGGCGAGGGCGACGACGTTCGCGTGGGTCTGCGCCTCGATGAAGATCGCCTGCGGCGTGCAGAGGAGCATGCAGCAGGTGCGGAAGCCCGGCGTGCTGCTGAGTTTCTTGCCCGGTTCTTCGATCAACCTCAGCGTTTCCGCGTCCCTGTTTTCCCATAGCAGCTTGCCCGATTTTGCATCGAGGCAGCCGATTCGCGATTCAGGCGAGAAGAAGAACAGCTTGCCGTCGAGGAGGCCGAGGGCGCGGGAGTCCATCGCTTTGGGTTCGCGGTGGACCCAGCGCGTCTCCTTCCGGTCAAGATCATAGGCGGCGAGGGTCGCGGCGAAGCCCCAGGGGATGCGCGGCTGCTCGTAGTAGCCCTTGCACAGCTCCCCCCAGCTCCAATGGTCGCGCGGGCTGTGCACGAGGGTTTGCGCGGCGGGCGGCTCTTTCTCCCCCTTCTCCCCCACCAGGGCGTAGAGCGTGCGGCCCTCGAGGGCCATCCACTTCCAGTCCCCTTCGACGCCGGGGATGCGGAGGCTTCCCTTCTCCTCGCCGGTCTCCGGGTCGAGGAGGAGACAGCGCTGCCCGTCCATCAGGTAGAAGAGATCGTCCGCGGCGATGAAGGCGGAGCGGTGGACGAGATAGCCTTCCGGCAGCTTCCGCGTCCAGAGGATGGAGCCGTTGTAGCCGTTCCGCGCGCAGAGGAGGTTCAGGGTGGGTATCTCGCGGTCGTGGTGGGCGATGTGGCCCGACGCGACGAAGATGCGCCCGCCGGCGGCGGTGGTGACGACGGGCATGGCCATGTAGTAGGGCTTGCCCATCCATTGGGTAAGGTACGGGGCGCGGATGACGCGGTCGTGGGAGAGAGGATTGTTGTCAGGACCGTGCATCCAGTGTGACCATCGGTCCACGCCCTCGGGGGCGGGCTTCACGATTTCCGTCCACAGGCCGAATTCGCCCCGCGAGACGACGGCGTCCCTCGCTCCGGCGGCGGCGAGCCAGCCCTTCATTTCGTCGGCGGAGAGGACCTCGCCCCGCCCCTGGCGGCCGAGGATCGCCCTGGCGCGCGGCCGGAGGACGCGCAGCATCTCCGCGAGCGGGGTGGTCTGGAGCGTGTCGTCGGAGAGATCGGGAACGATAAGCAGATCAATGCTGTTGTCCGCATAGGGCAGGCGCGGTCCGGGGAGCCGCTCCGCGATCAGCCGGTCGCCCAACATGCCTGCCTCGTCTCTCGCCTCGGCGGCGGCGTTGGGGTCGGCGTCGAAGGCATGGACGAGGAGGCCGCTCTTCTGGGCCAGTTGCACCAGCAGTTCGGGGTCCACGCAGCTCGTCACGGCGCAGAGGCCCTTCTGGACCTTTCCCTTCCCGACGAGGAATTCCGCGAGGTCGCCGTCGTGGGCAAATGCGCCGGCGAGGACGTGAAAGCTCAGGCACAGCGCGACGATTCGAGCAACCGTGGACATTGCGCACCTCCGTACGGAAGCCTGCACTATGGCTCGCGAGGATCGTTCGCAACCAAAGAGTTGAGATACTCCTCGATGTTCGTGTATCCGTCCTTGTCGCGGTCGGCGTTGGCATCGGCGGCGTCGTGAGGGTTCAACCCTTGCGCCGTTTCCCAGCCGTCCGGCATGCCATCCTGGTCGCTGTCTTTGGGTGGGACGCCCTTGTCCAGCACGGGCCACCCGCCGACGTCCGAGGGGTGGTCAATGATGCGGCCGGCACCGGTATTCACCTCACGGATGAGCCGCGTGTCCACGGCGTCTCGTTGCGGCCGCGTTGCGCCCGCGTCGGCGAGCACGCGGTGGTAGGTCTCCTCGTATGAATAAGTGGCAACGGGCGGCGCGTCAAACCGCTCCGGGGCCTTCAGCCCGGGGCGCAGTTCTTTGGGGTTCCACGAGACGGCCTTCCATTCGTCCTCGTCGCGGCTGGTCCGTGTCGGACCGATATTGCCGCGGGCGTAAATCTTCGCGTTCACGCCCATGGTCAGACACGGTCGCGGACGGCTGCTCGGCCCGGCGATGTAATAGTTGCCCACAAAATTGATGCACCCGTTGTGGTTTGTCTTCTGGTAGCCAATGCCCGCGGCGTTGCCCCAGTTATAGACCACATTGTTTACAACGTCCACAATGTACGGGAACTCGCCTTCCGTCGGCAGATAGGGATTGCGGTCGTAGCAGTGCATGATGAGGTTGTGGTGAAGCGTGATCCGCGTCGGCCCATAGGCGACCATCAGCCCCTTGCTGTGCGCTCCCTTGGAATGAGTGCTTCGGTTCAGGCCCTCCGAGACGATGCACCACTGTACGGTGATATCATGCGCATCGCCTTGCTGCTTGGGGAAGGCGGTGATGCTGAGGCACTCGTCCACGCCCCAGCTCACCGAGCAGTGGTCCACGATCATGTTATAGACGCTGTTGATCCCCAAGGCGTCGGGTTCTCGGTCCGGACCCTGGTCGCCGGTTCGGATGTGCAGATAGCGCAGCACTACATCGTGAACACCCCCACTGAAAATCAACGACGCGTTGCTGATGCACACACCGCCGCCCGGCGCGGTCTGGCCGGCGATGGTCAGGTAGGAACGTTCCTCCCCCTCCACGTGCAGGGCCTTCTTCAATCGGATCGTGCCGCCCACGTCAAAGACCACGATGCGCGGGCCTTTGCTTGTAAGAGCGTACCGAAGGGTCCCAGGACTGTCATTGTCTTCTATGGTCGTGACGTGGATCACGCGCCCGCCGCGGCCCCCCGGCGTATCACCGCCAAACCCCTCCGCGCTGGGAAACGCCGGAAGCCGGGCATGGGCATGGGCAATGGACGAAACGATCACAAACAGGAGGAGCGGCGACAACTGCTTCATTTTTGAATCTGCTAATATAAAAAAATTTTATTTCGCCCGCCCCAATTAAAGGATTTGGCGGTTTCCTTTAATTCGCCTGTCCGCGTGTCGCAGAATGCGGCACTGAACCATCTATTCAACCAAAACGGCTCTCAAATTGCAACGCATTTGCGGCAGCCCGCCTTTCCCGCCCACACGCCCATACCCCCATACGCCCACACCCCCACACTCCCTCTCTTCCGACCGGAACTCACTTCCCGCCGTCGAACCATAGATCGAGCCGGGCCGAGACCTTGCGACCGCGCTCCACCGCCCCCCGCGGCACGGGGTAGTGGCAGAGGAGATACTCATCCTGGCCCGACGGACGATGGTCCACCAAGTGCATCGGACTGGACGCGACGATCCGCACGCGGACTCCTCCGGGCCGCGAGATCGCCTCGCACTCGGACGCATCCTTCAAAAGCGTTCCCTTAGTGATCTCCGCGGGCAGGGCCGTCTCCATCTTTCCGCCGCGGACCAGTCCGCCGGCGAAGAGCTCCACGGGCAGGCCGACGAAATGCCGCCACATGCGGAGATCGAGGTCGGTGAGCGCCTCGGCGTCGAAGGTGAGGCAGACATGGTTGTCCGCGCCGAGTTCGATCCGCTCCGTGAAGGCGATCTTCTGCTGCTCCAGGGCGAGTGTGCCCCGGGCGGTCAGCGCGATGGAGGTCGCCGTGTTCTCGACGGAGGTGGTCACGCCCTCTCGATGGAATCGCTTCCAGCCGGAGGCGGAGATGCCGGGCGAGCCGCCTCGGATCACCGGCAGGCCGTGAAGCGTCATGTTCCGCACGGCCTGATCGCCGTCGAGCCACACGTCCAGGCCCCCGGGGGAGCGGATGACGCGGCCGTGCGCCGCCTCGACGACCTGGAGGTCCTTCGCCGCGAGGGGCAGCGTCGCCTTCGGCGGCGCATCCGCCGGACTGAGCGGCGCGTCGCTGGGCAGGAAGATGCGGCCATCCATGGCGGGCACGATGAATTTCTCCACAACGAGATCCGTTGTGACATCCTTCATCTTCCTGTTCAACGAGACCTCAACGTCGTATAGGCCGGGATTGCAGACCACCAGGCCGCCGTCGTATTCCCTCCGCCAAGTGCCGTCTTCGTGCTTTCGGCATGGCCCCTTGGGGTAGCCGAGCGGGGCGTCGTATTCCTTGTACCACCAGTATCGTCCGCGCCCGGCGTTGCCCGCGTCGAAGGCGTGGTAGCCGTCGCCCATGAGGGTGGTGGTAAGGCCGAGTCGCATCATGCGCTCGTCCTTCTGCCCCTCGGCCATGCGCCGCTCCTTCTCCTCCTTGTGCAGGGCGCGCCACACATAGGGATCAATCCATCCCATGTTGGCCGTGGTGGCGAAGGACGTGATGATGGGCTTCCGGCCCTTCTCGAACCATGCGAGGTAGTTGGCCATCATCTTGTCGAAGGACAGTTCGCCGCGCGTGACGCGGACCACCTGGTCCTCGCCCAGGCAGCCGTTGAGGTATTCGTAGCCGTAGTCGGTGATGACCCAGTCGTTGATCATGACGAGGGCGTCGCCGCCGCGCATCCGGGAGGTCTCGCGGATGATGCGCATGTTGTTCTCGAGCCAGAGCCGGTCGAGTTCGGCGGGGTCGTCACGCTTGCCGTCGCGGTTCGTATCGAGGTCGCCGTCGTTTGTGCCCGAAATTTTTCGGGAGAAGCAGTCGTAGAAGATGCCGTCGAAGCAGTCATGGGAGAGCAGCTCGTCGCGGGCGAGCCAGAGGATGTAGTCCACCACCTTGGTGCTGGTGAGGTCCACCCGGCAGCAGCCGGGCCAGTTGGGGATGAGCCGGCCCTTCGTGTCCTTGAGCCAGAAGTGATCGGGGACGGGGTTGTCCTCGGTGGTGGCCTCGATGAGGACGATGTAGGGCAGGGCGAGGAAGTTCGGGTTGATCTGCCGGATCTTGGCGATGTTCTTTTCGCATCGGGGGATGTTGTCCTTGAGCCGCCTGCCCTCCTTGCCCCATGTCCTGTCCCAATTGTAATGGACGTCCATGCACCCGCCGGCGATGAGGTCGTAGCGGGCGGCCTTGCGGATCTCCTCGTCGTTCATCTCCTTCCACCCGACGCCCGCGCCGTAGAAGTTGGCGATGCGGGGGAAGTCGGGGTTGATCTTCGCCGCCCGGCCCTGCGCCGCCGCCGTGGAAAGCCCGAGGCACAGGATAAACAGAACGTACCTTCTCATAGGTCAACTCCCTCGTCTCGGTTTCGTTTATGGCTTATGCAACGGCCCTGTGGGGGGACCGATCGCGTCCGTGCGTCCGCGATAAGTGACTTCAACAGTGGTCTCGTCCACACGTCTTGCCTGGAGCGCATTCTCCTCGCCTGCCGGCGTGACCGCGAAGACGTTGATGAAGATGCGGCGGTCGCCCGGCTTGAGGTCGCCCTCGAATCGTTCCTGGAGGACATGGACCTCCGGCCCTGCGTATGGATAGCCCGCCCATGTCTCCGGCGGATCGATGCCCAGAGTCAATGACTCGGCGGCGGCGTCGCAGTGGACGAGGACAAGGCTCAGCTCGCGCCGGTCCTTCACGTCCGCATCGGGCTTCGGCCTCTGCGTGACCTGGAAGCGGTGATCCTTCAGGCGCGGCTCGCCGATGGTGCGCCATCGGCACGTCAGGACCACCGGTCCGGCCTCGCGCGCCACGAGCTCATCAAAGACGACGAAGTGTCTCTCCTTTGCCCAGATGATGTGGCGCGTCCAGTCCATGCCATTGATGTCGCGGGAGATGGTGGATGTTGCGCCGAAGTCCTCGCCGTCGCGGCGGAACAGGAGACCGCTGAACGTGGGTATCTTGTCCGCAGGCGACTCCTCTCCGTTGTTCACCCCGGGCCGGGCTACGGTGACGGCGTTGTGCTGGTCGGCGCGAGCGGCGTGGATGCCTTCACGATATTTCGGCTGGTAGCCGCGCTCGACGAGCCAGGTTCGGTTTTCGTCGTCGAACTGGAGGATCGAGTTGCCGTCGTCGTGGCCGTGGTAGCCGAAGGAGAGGCCGTCCAGCAGCAGGTATTGATCGTTCGGATCGAAGGAGCGGCGGAAGGAGATCTTGTCGAAGCGTTCCTTTTCATGGACGGGAATCCCGCCGCGCCAGTCCATGTAGAAATCGTAGAACAGCGGTTCCAACGGGTGGACGTGGACGCCGAGGTAGTCGTCCCTTCGCTTCTCTCCGAGCATCTTCCGGAATTCGTCGGTCATCGAGAGCGGCGTGGTTTTCACAATCGCGTCAAATACGTCTGTCTCGACCCCTCCGGGGACGACCCGCTTCTGGGGGTACTCGCTCACATCGCCGAACCCCGGCCCGTCTCCGATGTTGTTGCTTGACATGATGACCAGGTCCATGAACTTCCAGAGCGCTCCGTCCTTGGCGAAGAACTCGCTGCGCCCTTCGGCGATGGCGAAATCGGCGGCAAGGCTCATGGCCCCGTGTTGGTAGGTGGAGCAATCCTCCATGGGCTTGCTGGTGTGCATCATCGGCTCGAAGGCCCAGTGCGCGCAACGATTCCAGACGGGGACCTCGGGGATGTTGTACCGCTCGAAATACCGCGCCGCAAAGAGAAGCGCCCGCGCCGGGTGGGTCATGTGGTTGTGCGACAGAAAGGGATGCCTCTTGTTGAATTCGGCGGCGGCATCCATCTTCTCGGGTACCATACTCTCCTTTGGGTAGCTGTACGCCCATCCTGCGAGGTTCAGTTTGGGCCACTCCTCCGGATATCGCTCTCGGTAGTCGCGATAGTACCGATTGAGACAGTAGGCCGACCAGTCAATGAAGGAGGTACGGGCCATGAGGTAAAGCGTGTTGACGATTTCCAGTCGCCAAGCGTCGTCGAAGCCGCTGTCCGACTCGATTTCATCCCAGCGCTTGATCGGATAATGCATCTCGAACGAGGTGTTTCCCACGTTTTGCCGGGGCAGCTCAGGCGTTTCCAGGTATTCGATATACCGCCCGATCATCATCCGCAACGTATCCGGGTCCACTCCCCAGCCGGCTGTTCGCTTGACGAGGAGGCGGAGGCTGTTCATGCCGCCCTCCTTGCCGTGCGCCTCGGCCCATAGCGCGGACTGGATGGCATGGTCCCGAAAGGCGTCCGTCGGGAGGGCAAAGGGCTTCGGCTCGGATTCGGGCCGGGAATCCGCCGGGCAAAGCTCCTTGATGTAGTAGGCCTCACTGGCCTCGTAAAGGCGCAGGCTGTCTATCACGCAGCCGGGACCCTCTCTCAGCGTGAGCGTGACATCCAACTTGTCCGCGCCGTCGCCTGGCAGCAACACCTTCTTGTTCGTGTAGGTCGTCGTGCATGGAAAGACGCGACCGACGATCTTTCCCCCGGCCGCCACTTCGATCCAGTTGAACGTGGCGTCCTCGATCGCCTTGCTGCGGCACATGAGGGCATACGTCGTTCCCGCCTTCGTTTGCACAGGAAGCGAGACTCGGAGCGTCGTATGCTTCTGGTCCAACACCACGCCGCCGTCGCGCCGCTCCAGTCCCGCCACCCCTGGGAGCGCCTCCGCCTCGAAGGCCGTCCCCGGCGCGAACTTGGTCCGCTCCTCGAGCGGAAACGCCTCCCCGCCACAGGCCGTGAGAGCGGCGGCGATAAGGATAGGAAGGATCAGGCCGAGAATCCTTGTGTGGCTATTGATACACATGCTTGGTTCTCCAAAGACATCCATCACCATTGAGAACGAGAACGATTGCGATGACGGTAACGGGGGCGAACAACCGACTATATCTTCGCCCCGACCTCCTTGGCCAGGGCGGCCCAGTCGGCAAGGCGTTTCGGATTGCGATTGGTCGTCTCCAGCTCCTGCAGGACGATCTGCATCGGGCAGCCCTTGGCCTTCGTCAGCCCGTCTCTCAGGTGCTTCCGCACATCGGACAGGTCGGGCGAATAGACCACATCCGTCGCCTTCTGCCGCCACTCGATGCAGTAGCGGCCGCCCGTGGCCTGGGCGAGCTTGCCAATATCGGTCCATGCGGAACATACGAATTTGCGGAGGTTTGGGATGCTCAGGACCATGCTGATCTTGTTCGTCAGGTCCTCGCAGCAGCCGTAGAACGTCAGGCCGAAGCGCTCGAGGATCGGCTTCTGGTATTGCAGCAGGAATTTCTCATAGAGCGCGGGCGAGACGCCCTGGAACTCCTGGCTCTCGCCCCGGCCCCACTGGTCGCGCAGGCGGACATGCTCCCCGTCGAAATCCGGCTGGGGCAGGTCGTCGCAGGCCATCTTGTTTGTGTTGTTCAGCGTGAGGACCCCTGCCTTCTCGTATTGGCCCATCACGCTGAGGTGCCCCTCCATGAGCGTGCGCATGAGGTGGTGCACCCACGCGGGCCGGTCCATCAGATCAACCAGGAGCTGCTCGACGCCGCGGAGTTGCGTCGCCCAGCCGTGCAGCCAGGCGCCCGCCCCCGGCACGGCGCAGGTCAACTTCACGGGAAGGATGTCGCCGAGGAGGTCGTCCATCCGGCTCAGGTTTGCCTGCGTGGCCGCGTCGTCGTAGTGATAATGCGGCGGGACGATCTTCTCGATGTCGGCCTCGTCCTTGATCGGCGGGTCGTAGGCCCAGGCGGTGCGCGTGATGTCGTCGTGCTTCGTATTGATGTGCTTAACGGGCAGGCCCCAGAGGTGCTGGCCATCGAGGCGCATCACGGGGGCGACCGGCATCCACGGGTCGAGGACGGTGTCGTCGCCGAGGTCCCACTTGTAGAGCTGCTTGCGGAGTTCGTACTCGATCCCGGCGAGCCATTTGTCCTGCGACGTGACGACGCTCTGGGGCAGCGCCTCCATCCACGCGCCCGACCCGAGGTTGCAGATCACCGCCGGTCGGTCGGTCTTGCGGAGGCTGTTCACATCGCACCAGAGCTCCAGGCGGTTCTTATTCTCCTGCGTGTCGGCCAGCTCCGCGACCTTGCGGGCCAGCTCGCGCACCGTATCGCGCTCCTTGGGGTCGGTCGTTGTCATTCGCGATCTCCTTTGTCGGTGTCCTCGTTTCATTCTGCGAGACAGTGAAACGATGGTACCCTCCGGCGCTGGGAAAAGCAAGCGTCCATTGCTGCGGCGTGTTGTTCATGCGACGGGAACGGCGTTTGCGCATCCCTCCATTGGCTCGAAATGGGGGGCGGAAGCTGACGAAAAATGTCACATTCCGCTCCGGTCTTGGGCCGATGTGACGCAGATTGTCACATGGCGCGTCTCGATAAGACTTGGTCCGGCAAGAAGTTACGCGCTTGTTACAAAAAGGAGTGGTCATGAGAAAGCTGTCGCGCCCCTTGCGATGGATGCTGGTCATCGTCCTGTTGGTGAGTCAGAACGCCATGGCCTGCGGCGTATGCATGGACGAGGATATCCGCACGTGGTTACCGTTTGTGGACAAGCTGATGATCCTGTGCCTCTTGTGGATCGTCGCGGTGGTTATCGTGAAGACCAGGCGACGGCAGAGCGAAGAGGGCATCCCGGATCGCGGGCGGGGCCGTCGGCAACTCTTCGGGACGGTCCTTGTCGGGGCTGTGGGGACATTCATAATCATGTATGTCTTGGCGGTCCAGCAACCGGAACCATACGTCCTGTTGATGATCTCGCCGATATACGAGGGAATGGCTTATGCCGGGATCAACCCCTTCTGGTCCCTGCCTGCATTTCTTGTGATCTGGAGTGTTGGAGTAGCCATAACGGCGCGACTCGATCCGGACGACCCATGTTCGTCCTGCCGAGCGGCTGCTTGGCGGGCCGCCCGCGATATGATAGTTGTCCTTCTGTTCCTCGGAGGCGTGGCGGCGGGGATCATCTACGTGCTTCAATGTCCCGCAAAGGGGCGCCCGATCGTTCTCGCCGAACTTGTTGTCCTGTGTGAACTGCTCCTTGCCTTGCTGTTGATCCGAAGACGATCCCATCGGCGCGAGGGGATTCCATGGCGCGTTGTCATCGGCGCCGCGCTTCTATCCACCATCGGGTTGAGTATTATGTGCTGCCTTGCCTACATGAGCGTTTTGACTCCAAGCCTTCTCATCGGGATTGTGTGGGCAGTGTATGTGACCCGCAAGGTGATCGAAGCCGCCCGCCGCCGTCCCTGTCAGCAAGAAGCAAGGGCGTTGCTTCGCGTAAACGCCGCCTTTCTCGCACTTGCCATTCTCTGCGTGCCGGGGAGCTACGCCTATGCGCGCTCGGTGCGGGGCATGATCGGCAGGCTCGGCGCCTCCCGTTCCACCGACGACTATCTCCGCCGCGAGCTTATCGCCAGGGCCGAATCGTCAGTAAAGCCGATCATTGGCGTAACACGAAGGGCGATAAGGCGTTATGATGGCACGGAGGACAGTGAGTGGGCGCGTAGCCGCGCGCTCTCGTCCGCGTTCCACTGCCTGGGCGAGATCGGCGGGTCGGAGGCCGAGGCGTTCCTTGCCGCCGTGGTCCGGGGCGACGCGGGCCTTGCGAATGCCGGCAAGTTGCATGTCTATCCTGAAGCATGTATTGCATACGCAAAGTGCGCCGGGGGCCGGGCTGTTGCCGACCTCATTGCGGCCTATCGCCGGACCGATGACGACGTCGCCCGCGCCGCGATCTTGGCCGCCTTGGTTCGGACCGCCGACAAGGACGCCATCCCGTACGTCCTGAGCCACATGGACGTCCTCCTGGAAAACGATGGCTACGGCTACGATCATGAGCGTGAGGTGCAACTGGCCCGCCGTGCAATTGTGTATGGGGCGGGGATTGCGGACCTGAAAAATCCTGAGAACATCCAGCCTAAGGGCGGTCTGGGTTCGCCGGAGACCGCGTGGCGCGAGAGGAAGACCGAGATATGGGAGAAGTGGGAACGGGTATTTGAGTAATCCGATCGAAGAGCATTTTGAGAAGGGAGGTTGGCAATGACAGACGAACCGCGCGGTGTTCAACCTGGGGTCGTTGCGGAAGTCGGCAAGGTCGCGCTCGGCTTCCTGAGCCGACACAACATCCTCTATCTGCTGAGCGCGATGCTGATGCTCCTCGGGTGTTACCTGATCTCCATGCCGTACCTCTTTCGCTATCGCGAGATCGGCGGGCTGGTCGTCCTGCTGGGGATCATCAACGTGTATGAAGCCATGGTCATCCTGACCTGCTGCTTCATCATCCGCCGCGACGCGAGCCGGCCGGAGTGCGCCGTGCTCCTGCTTGTGGAACTGCTGTTCCTCTTCGACGCCACGTTCACGATCAACGCCTGCATGCCTGTTCACTTCAGTTGGGGTATAGCCATCGCCACCGCGAGCTTGGCGCTCGTGTTCCTCAAGCTGCTCGCTCTGGAGGCCGGCGCCGGGGCGCGCGTGTTCGCGGGTGCAAAGGCGTTCCTCCTGCTGACGGCTGCGTTTCTGTGCGCCTTCCAGTCGTTCCTTATGTGGCCGCAGGCCGGGCCGGCCGCACAGCAATGGCTGTCGTACATGGTCTGGGGCGTTTTCGGCGTATTGCCCCTGCTCCTCCTGCTGCTGAGGCTCGACCCGGACCGCGACACCGGGAGTTGCGCCATGCCGTGGTGGCGGACCGGCGCCTTCCGGAGAACCGCCGTCTGCATCGCGCTGATCCTCGTCGCCATCCAGGTGACGGGACAAACATGGGTCCATCAGATGCCGTTCTGCGTCGAGTTCCTACTGCCGGCGGCGATCAGCATCGCCGTGATCCTCCCGGTGATGATTCCATCCATGAGCCAAACGACGCTCGACGCCGTGCGCGGCATCGCGCTGACCATTGCGTTCGCTCTCGCCCTGATCGCCGGGAAAGAGGTTACGCATACGGTCTCTATCCTGGGACAAAAAGCCGTGCTTTCGCCCTTCCGCATCGCCGCGCTGTTCGGTGCTGCGGCCTTTCTGCTGATGTGGCGTCGCGAGCGGAGCCGGTTTCATCTCCACGGCCTCTCCATCCTCCTGGCCGTGGCGATAATGGGGTTCGACAACGATAGTATCTTCGCCTTCTTCCATCGTCCCGCGCTGGCCAAGGTCGGCGCGATCATGCCTGTCGCCGTGCTCTGGGTCCTGTTCACAAGGAGCTACGCCCACGCCCTGCTCGTGATGACCGCCATGCTCGGTCTGACGCTCAAGGCCATTGACCAGTGTCACGTGAACCTGACGCTTCGGCTCGAGATGCTTCGCTGGTGGCCCATCCTGGCTCTGGTCCTCATGTATGTTATGCGCAGGAACCGCACCCGATGGCAGACGATCCTGATCGCGCTGATCTTCTGCATCGGCCTCGCCGGGCGCGTCCCGGAGTTTGCCCTGCCGCACATCATCTACTACTGGTGCGGTTTGGCAGCCATCCTGCCGGCGGCGGTGTGGGTCAGGAGGTCGCACATCTACACGCTCCTGGCATACCTCGTCATGGCCGTGCCGGACTGCTACGCCCTGCCGATCCCGCGCGCGGCGGTCCACTGGGGCGGGGTGCTGATCGGGGCCGCGTTCGTGCTCTTTGCTCTCGGGTTTCTCCTCACCCGGCGGTCATTGCGCCCGTCCCCGCCGAACGTCCAGGACGGCAATAGCGTTCCATAGGTCCCGCCGCCGGAATGCGGTGGAATGCTCTTTGAATATATCAGGTCTGCTTAACACTAACTAACAACAAATGATAGGATACACGCGTTGACCATTTGCCGAAAATCTCAGGAGAATCGGGTAGGAATGTGGCGGGTCGTCATAATCAAAGACATAAACGCTGTATTATAAGCTCTTATGAAGGTCTGACCTTTCTGGCACCCATACATAACAACAGGAGGCGCAGCTTTGCTCATGCGACGACCGGCTCGATGTTGAACAGTCGGCAGAAGTGCACCAGCTCGTCCTTGTAGTCGCCGTAGAAGAAGACCTGGTGGAACCCCGGATAGGCCAGGACGTCCGTCACGCCGTCGAACCGGACCATGACCGAGACGACGCACCCGCCGGCCGGGGGGACGGAGACATTCTCCAGCACCTCGCCCGCGGAGATGATCATCTTCGCCGGCTGGCCTTGCTTCGCGCTGGGGAGCACGTCCGCCGAGGTCACCCGCTGGCCGCGACGCCACAGCGTCCGCGGCACGGCGTCGCGATTGCCATGATGATGGCACAACTCGAACGGCTCCGGCGGCCGCGAGAAGCCGTTCAACCTCGTCGGGCAGGAGCAATGGGCCCCGATGATCGCCCCGCGCGCGGTCTCGGCCACCGGGTCCTGCTGGAAGCCAGGGCGGTCGAAGAGGTACTGCACGATGGCGTGCGTCGCCGCGGCCCCGAGGTCCGCCTCGCACGCCGCGGGGATGCCGTCGTCGTTCATCCGCGACCAGGCGATGCAGGGCAGGCTCACCTTCGTGCGGCCCAGCGCGCCCAGGCAGTCCATGGTGATCGCGTCGCCCTGCTCCTGCTCAAGGATCGTCCGCGCCACGATGTAGCTCTTGACGCCGTTGATCACATCGTCCCGGCTTGCGCCCGCCACCCTCCTGGCACGCCGCGTGTAGTCGTCGGCGATGGCGAGGACCTCTTCCGTGGCGGGGGTCTTCTGATATTCGTCCAAGAAGGTCTTCGCCGGCACATACCGGAGCTTCATGCCGAGATGGGGCATCTCGACATCGCGTCGCTCCGTTCCCTTGATGACGATGCAGCGCGTGGCGCGGAGCTTCGCCCCCGCGTGGAGCATCTTCATGCCGTACCTCACCTGGCTGAAGTCGTCGGTCGAGCAGATGAAGCATCCCGTCTTCTGGGACGGCTTTGCGGTATTGGTGGTAAAGGAACTGCCCACCGGCGAAAAGACGACGGTCGGTATGGCCGCGTCAATCGCCTTCTCCGCCGTCGGCCAGGCGTGCTGCTGCCGGTCGAGGAGGAGGACGAGCAAGCCGTTGGCCTTGGCCTCCTTGGCGGCCTGGAGCCATGCGTCGGCCTCTTGCGCGCTGTGGATCGGCTCGGGGCGCAGTTCGAGTTTGATCGGAAGCGCCTCCGCCTCGGCGGCGACGAGGGATGTGTATTTCCTCCGCGCCGCCTCGCCGTCATATACCGCCCCCGGCCAGGACATCCCATAGTCGCCCTTCCTGCGGACAAAGGCGGCGTGGACCGTCGGGACGCAGCGCGACGCCGGCCCCTCGGCCTGGACCTTGCGCACGATGGCATTGTTGACGGCCAGACAGCCGGTCAGCGCCGACGCGGAGACCGCGGAGGCGGCGGCGAGAAACTCCCTCCGACTGAAGCAACGACGCGACGGACATCCCCTGGTACGCTTTTTGTCGGACATTCCTCTCCCCTTCCAATGCGCCACGTGACCGACGAAAGACTACATGCATAAAACGTGCGGAGTCAAGAAAAATACACCCCACGGCCCCACGGAAGAGTCCCCTATCCATTTCGGAAACCAATCCATCCGGCGACGATCTCCATAGAGGTATGTCATGCAGGGGCAAGGGGCGCTACCCCCTTGCTATACTCTTCTCGCGGCATCCTGGTTCACCTTTTCCTTATACCACTTCCTCGCCCTCTCTGATATACTATTTCCCCGGCCACTCCCCACGCACGGAGAGATGCGGCCCCTATGACCATGCAGGTGGATTGAAAGGATCGCACATATGTCGTTCTCCAAGGCGCTTCGACTCTTCACCCGTTGGCCGTCCTTTGCAGAAAGGTACTGGTGGAATTCCCCCGACCGCCCGGAGCTCGGCTGTTTCGGCACAGGCTATAACGGCTGGGGCGTGCAGACGAATCAGAAGTATCTCGCCTCACTCGCCGTCCTCGCATCCGACCCAGACTTCGACGAGGCCGCCTGCGGCATGAGCCGAGAGGCGCTGCTCGACCGTGTTCGCCGGGCGCTGCGATTCTCTCTCGAAAGTCACGTCGAGGGGTCGTATCACTGCACCGACGGGACGAAATGGGGCCACACATGGATCTCGGCCCTCGGCATCGAACGGATGATGCACGGCCTCGACGCCATGCAGGATCACCTGACCGATGAGGACAGAACCAAGATTCGCCGCCTCCTTGTGTCCGAGGCCGACTGGCTGCTCGACTATAAAATTCAGGGGACCGTCTGGGCGCACGACGGCGGCAACAAGCCCGAGTCCAACATCTGGAACGGGGCCATCTCCGCCCGCGCCGCGCTGATGTATCCCGATGAACTCCACGCGGGCGACTGGATGGAAAAGGCGCATCGCTTCTTCATCAATGGCATCTCGGTGCGGGCCGACGCCCACGACGATACCCTCCTGGCCGGCAAGCCGATCCGCGAACGCCATGTGGGGCCGAACTTCTTCGACCATTACGCCCTCGACCATCACAGCTACCTCAACGTGGGATACATGGTGGTCTGCCTCAGCAACATCGCCATGCTTCATTACGGCCTTACCCGCCGCGGCATCGAACCGCCCCAGTCGCTCTACCACCACGCCGCCGACCTGTGGCAGCTTATCCGGCGGCTCGTCTTTGCCGATGGCCGTCTGTGCCGCATCGGGGGCGATTCGCGCCAGCGCTATTGCTACTGCCAAGACTACCTCCTGCCCACGCTGATCTTCGCCGCCGGCCACTTAGGCGATGCGCACGCCGCGGCGCTGGCACGCAACCAGCTGAAACTGATCCAGGCGGAGCAGGACGCGAACGGCAGTTTCCTCTCGCGGCGGCTGGGGTATATCGGCGCGAACAACACGCACTACTTCTGTCGCATCGAATCGGACAAGGCGGTCGTGCTCTCCATGGCGCGCTATTGGGGACGGGGACTCAAGCTCCCGAAGACGCGGCAGCCCTTTGAGGATTCCGTCCAGGGCGGATGGGAGGAGCCGGAGCACGGGGCCATGTTCCACCGATGCCCCACGCGGATCGTCTCGTGGAGCTGGCGGGCGAACCTCGCGGAGTCGCCCCAGGGCCTCTGCCTCCCGCCTAGCAACGGCCATCTGGCCGAGTGGGAGAAGAACCTCGCCGGCGCGGTCATCCCCGCAGCGGAGCGGCACAGCGAGGGCAAACGCGAGCAGCGGCTTGTCCGCCACAAACAATGGTCCTTCGATGGCGGCTTCCTGACGATCGGCGAGGTCGTGGACGGACTGAATGTCTATATCGGGGAGGGGTGGTCGGCCCCCGAGACGGCCCGACATCAAATCGCCTTCGCCGCCCTCCCCGACGGTCACACGGCGGTGCGCCTCGAACATGCCCGCGTGCCGGATCGGCGCGTCTATCTGGCCCGAATCGAGGGCGTCCGCATGAACGTGCCGAACGACATTTTCAACAAGATGAAACGCCGCTACATCACAAAGAACGGCGATCAGATCGTCAGGTCCAGACTCGGCAAGAGGCAGGTCATCAACTTAGACTCACCGTGGGTCAATGTGGAGGACTCGATCGGTCTCATCGGCGTCTACGGCGGCGATGCATGGACCATCCTCCAACACGGCGAGCGCACGGGTGGCTACCGCGGCAGCATCCTCGCCGACGTCCTCTGCTTCCCGTTCCGGGAGGGGTTTTGGGATGTGTACGGCTCGGAAGTCGTTCTTGATACGGGGTGCGTGATCCTGTCTTCGGTTGATGCCGCAAAGACGGGCGGCCTGTTCGAGAGCGGCATGGCGCGGCGATTGACATGCGATGAGGCCGACGCCCGCGCGGTGCGCGTGCGCGCGCTCGACGGCAAGACCTACATTCTCCTCGCAAACTTCTCGAAGACGGAGGGCCGCGTCACCGCGGCTCTCGAAGCGGAGGGGAATCTGTGCCATATCTCGTCGGGCGAGCGCGTCTCCGCCCGCAACGGAAAGCTCTCGCTGAATCTCGAACCGGGCATGGCGGCGTTGCTGCGGGCATTGCCCTGAAAGGAGAAACCGATGAACCGCATCCGTTTCATCTTTGCCCTCCTGTTCGTCTGGGTTCCGTTCGCTCCGATCTCTGCTGAGCCTCCGCCGCCCGACCGGTCGGTGTGGGAACAGGTGGATATCATCCCCATGCCCAAGCGGATTCGATTGACCGGACAACGTCTACCCCTCGCTAACGCGGTTATCGTTGTCGGGGAAAACCCAAGCGAGCAGGACCAGATCGGGGCGCAGTGGATCAACGAGCACATCGTGGCCAAGGGCGGCAAGGCCCTGACGGTGACGACAGAAGCGAAGGCGGAAGGCAATGCGCCCCTGCGAATCGTTATCGGGACGCGGGACACGTGCAAGGCCGTTGGCGAGGCGGCGAAGGCCGGTGTATTCAAGCTCGGCCCCGACGTCCCCGGCAAGCAGGGCTACGTGATCCATCCGCGCAAGCGCGACGGCGGCGCAGACCTCCTCCTCGGCGGGGCCGACCCCGTCGGGGCGCTGTACGCTTGTGTCACATTCGCGGGGCTTCTGGACAAAGAAGGGAACAATGTTGTCGTGCGCGAGGCCGAGGTCGTGGATTGGCCGGACTATCGGATCTGCACCGAGGGGTGGAATCTCTACAACGTGGAGGTGCAGGATGCGGCCGACAGGGCGCGGTGGTCGCGGAGCAACATCTCGGAGGAGAGCAAGCAGGCATATCTCCGCGCCATGAGGGCGCACATAGACCGGCTTCTGGAATGGAAGATTTCCTGCTTCAAGGCGGACGACCTGCGGTACTGGAACAAGCTGTCGCCGGAGTTTCTGGCGGTCTACAAGGAGATTACCTCCTACGCGAAGGCGCGCGGCATCCATTCGCTTTATTACGCCCTGCCGCCGGCGGTGGGGTTTCGCGAGGATTTGCCCGATGCGCCCGTGCGCTGTTTGACAGGCGTGGGACGGGACCGATACACCGATCTCGTTCGTTGCTGGTCCATGGACGAGGAGCGGCGGCCCTATGCCCGGAGGATCGGCGAGTTCGCCAAGGCCGCCGGTCTCACGGACATCGGCTTCCACGATTGGGACACCGGGGCGTACCTCAGCCCCGCGCAGTGGGAAGAGCGCTGCGACGTCTGCCGGAAGCGGTGGGGGGACGACTTCGCCGCGGCCACGATCAACAAACACCGCATCTTATACGAGGAGATCAAGAAGGTCTATCCAGACGTGTGGATTCACTTCACCCTTTATCCCTACGGCATCAGCATCCTGACGCAGCAGGCCGCCGAGGCGTATCACATCAACCGCTACGGTCCCGGCCCCAGCGTGCCGGAGACCGCCAGGCGCCTCCGCGAGCGATACACCGAGTTCTGGAAACAGGTGACGAAGGGCCTGCCGCCGGACGTGACCTTCTGCATCCGCGAAAACATCCCGGAGAATGTGCGCATCTTCCATGAACTGACCAAGCCCCACGGCACGTTCATCTGGTACCTCGCCGGGTCGAAGTACTGGCGACCGTTCTTCGACGTCTCGCCGTGCTGGGCGCCGACGTTCTACAGCGGACGGGACGACGTCATGTTCACCGTCTCGATGGAGACATTCGTCCCCCTGAAGGGGCTGGCTGTTCGGGAATACACCTGGAACACGAAGGCCCCCGGCGCGACAGGCTGGTCCACGCTGCCCGATGAGGAGTGGTGGCAGAACGGCGAGCCGAAGGGCGAGATATACAGCGTGATCCTTCCCCATATTGTGCGGAATCTTTTCGGTCGCGCCGCCGCGCCGGAACTCACGGAGGCCCTGTCCCTGAACATGGCCACGAATCACATCTTTGACTTCGAGTTTACCGGCAAGACCTTGCCGCTGGTGCTGACGACCTACGAGAAATGGAAGTGGCAAGCGGACCTTGCCGAGAAGGGCTGCGCCCTCGTCGATCAGGTCTTCAAGCGGTTCGCGGAGTCGAAGGACCGTCTCGGCATGAGCGACTACGCGGCCCGCCGGTTTATCTATATACGCGAGGTCTTTCACAGCAGCAAGTGGATGGCCCAGGCGAAGATGCACAACATCCACGCCCGCGAACTCGCCAAGGCCGGGAAGCTCGACGATGCGCGGGAGGCGATCCGCCTCGGCAAACAAGCCGTCGCCGAGGGGCGCGGGGATATGGAGCGCCTTCTTGCTCAACGCCCCGACGATCCCGTCTACAACGCGAAGCCCAAAGACCCCAAGCGCCCGCCGTACTGGAAGATGTTCACGCCGGGCAACCGCGTGGACTTCGACGTGCCCGCGAAGATGCTCGCGCAGACCGAGAAGGAGCTTACCTCCCTGGCGGCGGCCGGCGATCTGCCCGAACGCGCCCTTCAGATGTTGGAGAAGCGAAGCATGGTTCATCTCGCCCCAGCATCCCAGCCGCCGACCATTGACGGTCGCCTCGACGAACCCGTCTGGCGAAATGCCGTCCCAGCCGAGGCGTTCTTTGTCGATCCGGCCGGCCAGGGAATCGCCCGCGCGCACACGAGGGCGCGGTTTTTCCGCGACGAGAAAACCCTCTACTTCGGGGCGACGTGCTGGATGCCCGGCAATTCCCCTATCCAATCCAAGGCGCGCGAGCATGACGGGCCGGTGATGGACGATGAGCAGGTGGAACTCTTCCTCATGCCGCCGCAGATGAAGGGCGGCTATGTGCAATTTCAGATCAACGCCGACGGCAGCATCGCAGACAAGCGGGTCATGGTGGAGAAGAACGACGCCGGCGTCAACGTCAAAAAACGCGATCCGGCGTGGAACGCGGAGGGCGTCGCCGTGAAGACGACCCGCGGCGAAGGCATTTGGGAACTTGAGATGGCTATCCCTCTCGCCACCATCGGCGCGAAAGACTGGAAAGGCGGGTGGCACGTCAACGTCTGCCGCGACTTCAAAGGCCCGACGCGCGAGCTGAGTTCCATCATGCGTCCCACCGGCAAGGACTTCCACGATACGGCAGCGTTCCTGGAACTCAAGTTCGACCCCACCCCCGCGCCGCCGCCGGAGGTCGAGATCGCCGTGGCGGGAGTGAAGGAGCAAACCAGAACGCTCGACGACCGGATTGCCACGGTGCTCGACTTTGGGCTGGACATCCGCTCGACCCGCGTCCTGCGCAACGTTCGCATCACCGCCGAGGCCTACGATGCAACCGGCCGGCTGCACGGCCGCAGCGTCCTCAAGGAACTGCCGCATCTCGCCTTCTACTGGAACCCGACCGATACCTTCACCATCGGCTTCGAGCAGGAGGTAAAGATCGGCGGCATGCGAATCCTCCTCGAATCGAGTGAGGTGAAGGCCGAGCGCTGGGTCCACCTCGGCGGGTGGACCGGCGCGCCGGAGCACGGATTGATCTTCGACCCCGCGTCCACGGGCCTCACCGAACTGTGCAATCTGCCGTCGGAAATCCTGCCGCCCGCGGCCCAGGAACCGATGCGGCTCTTGGATCGGCGGAAGGGGACCGTCGAGATCTGGCTCAAGCCGGAGTGGCCGGCGCTCCACCCGGTCGAGACGGCCCTGCCCTGGTCGCCGCGGCACGTGGTGTATCACTGCGGTATCATGCGGCGGGAGCATCCGCTGAACTTCAACTGCTCCTCCGTAATCCTGTACCACGACGCGGCCGGCAAGTCCTTGGTTTTTGCGATTGCGAATCACAGCTACACCGGGTGGAACGTCCAGACCCATGTGCCGGATACCGATTTGTGGAAGCAACCCAACTGGCGCCATATTGCCTGCGTCTGGGACCATGATGCGAAGCCAGGCGACTGGCTGCGGCTCTACCTCGACGGCAAGCGGGTCCCGGTCGAGACCCGGATCAGCAAGCCGGAACGCCTGCCCGCCGACAAAGGGGTGGAGCTGGACAAGACGGCCTACGCCTTCCAGGTCGGCGGCCTGAATACCGGGCGGAATCCGGCCTGCGCGGTCATCGACGATTTGCGCATCTCGCGCATGGCGCGTTACGACGCCGATTTCACGCCCGATCGCAAGCCGTTCGAGATCGACAAGGATACGTCTGCGGTCTTCCATTTCAATGGAACCCTGAAAGGCGAGGGGATGACGGAGGAAGGGAAGCGCTACGCGGTGGACGGCGTCGCCGGCGCGCTGGAGTGGCACTGAGAGTGCTCAGAAGTCGAGAGTCTCTTTCTGTGCCTTTTGCAGCATGTCCTGGTAGATTTTTTTTGCGCGCAGAAAGACCTGCCGGACGTGCTCCTTGTCGGCGGGTTTCTGGAACTTGCCGTCCTCGTCGGTGCTCTCCCACAGCTTGTCAATCCAGTTGCTGTAGAACGTGAGATGGTCAACCGACCCGATGGCCCGGTTGCCGATATGGCAATAGATCGGGCTGGAGTGCGCCAGGACGGGGTCGTTCATCGTGTTCAGGCGATGGCGCGGGCCGGCGCATCGGGCGGCGATCCAACTGCTGCGCGTGAGGGGGATGTCGGCGACCAGCTCTGTGATCTCCTGTCCCGGCGCGGGTTTCGCTGCGGCGACCACCTCTCCGTTGACGACGATCTCGACGGTGTCTATCGGAAGAAGCGAGACGGCCTTCACCTTTGCCTTCAGCACCGGCTTCTCCCCTGCGGGGAACTGGAGTTCCTCTCCCGGCAAATGGTCGTTCACCGTGAAAAAGAGAAGAGGACCGTTTGTCGCGAACGACCGGCCCTTCTTATATGCCTTGATCCATTCCTCGTAATGGAATTCCGGTCCGACATGCACGTACACGCGGTCCGCGCCGGGGATGTAGTGCCGGCGGACGTTGGTGAAGGCATCGCTCCCCGCCGAGACGGCGCAGCGGAGGCCGCAGTTGAGCACGCCGTACCAGAGCTTCATTGACTGCTGGTCGTCGGCATTGCTGAGGACGTCAATGGCGTCAATGACCCCGAGGGCGAGGTCGGCGGGGAACTCCCGCGCGTCGGCCCATCGAAACTCGAACTTGTCCGGGAAGTAGAACGGGTGCGGGTAGGTGACGGCCCCGCCCTGGTCCTGCGCGTTCTTCGCCAGGTCGTAATTTGGCGGGAAGTCGGTCCAATGGGGCGCGCCCGCAAAGCCGGTGTAGATCGGCTCGACGAGCTTGTTCAGCCCGATCATGCACAGGTGGCCATAGAGCCGGTAGTTCCGGAATTCCTCGTTCCAGCAGATAACATGGTTGGGCTGCGACAGGCGGTTCGGCTTCCCCTCGAAGTACTTCCGATCATGCACCCACGCGCCGGTGGAGTTTGCCACATTCATATTTGCGATGTTCAGGTCCTCGCCTAGGACCTGGGCCAGGACAAGCTCCGGCGTGACGAACTCGTCCTTAGTGTAGTTGGCGTGGATGTGCATGTCCCCCGAGTGCCAGCCGAGGGATGGCATGTCCGCCAGGCGTGTCAGGTTGAGATTCAGTTCCGTCGTCTGCCCCGGCTTGATGTGGACCGCTACGGCATGGGGGCGATACTCCGCCCCCCGGACGATCTCGATCTTCGCCTCGCCGGCGGACAGGTCCAGCTCGAACTCCCCCTCGCCATAGAAGAATTCTTCCCCCGTCATCGTCGCGCGGGCGAAACAACCTTCCGGCTTCCAGCATCCGCCGTCGCTCCCGGACAGATAGACCCGCGCGTGGGCGGGCTTTTGGGTCGCGCCGTCTCGCAGGGCAACCTTGAGGCGGCCCATGGCGCGCATATCGGCATGGACGGGGATGGAGACGGCATGGTCCACGGCGGGTTTCCCATCGGGGCGAAGCGCCGCGTGGAGACCCAACGCGAACTTGCTCGGCGCGGAGTCCTTCGGGGTCAAGGAAAAGGCGAACCCCATCGTCCGGCCCGCCCAGGCGGTGCGCGTCTTGCCCTCCACCGTCAGACCGTTCGCGCCGTCGCACGAAAGATGGATGCGGGCGGGGAGGGAACCCTTGTTTTTCACAATGATGAAAACAGGCCGGGCCGTCCCCGGCGCAAGAACCAGTTTCAGGGGATTGGGGTTGTCCAGTTGGATTCCTTCCTCGCGGACCTTGACGCGGATCACCCCTGGTCCCGATAGGGCCCAGAGGTCGCCCTCGATGGCCTGGACCGCGTTGAGCGTGGGGCGGAGCCGCCACGGATCGGTTCGCTGGTAGAGGGCGAGGAGTTTGGCCTTGTCCAGGTCGGCCCTGCGCAGCATGACCTCCAGGAGGCTTCGTGTGTTGGCTACCTGGTTGCGGAGGAACTCGCGGGGAATCTCCTTCGCGGCCGACCGCGTCTCCTGGGCATGTGTCAGGCCCACGCACAGAGCGACCGTCAGGAAGGCGCTGGCGGGGATGCGCAATGGTTTGGTCATGGACCTGTCCTACAGCTTCATCGCGTAACGGATGCTCTCCAGGACCGGCTCGAATCCCGCGCGCTCGTACATCCGCCGGGCGGCGCGGTGGCCCTCGTTCAGGCCGGTGGATACCTCGGCGTGGGTCATGCCCTTTTCGCGCAGGATGTCGAGGGAGTGCCGCAGCAGCGCCGCGCCGACGCCGCGCTGCCGGTGTTTTTTGTTCACACCGTTGTAGCCGATGCTGCCGATCTTCCGCCCCTCGCGGGGGGCGCGGTGGGCCATGAAGCCCGCCACGTCGCCGTTTATCTCGGCGACGATGACCTCATCCAGATGGCCCTTGAGGCTGTTGACGATGGTTGGGACGGTGCGTTCGTGCCACGCGGTCCCGTTGATTCGGCCAAACTTTTGCTCGAAGTTGTATTCCCACCCGATGTCCCAGATGTCGCGGACGATCTCGCGGATCGCGTCCAGGTCCTCCTCCCTTGCCGGGCGGATGGGGACGTCGCTCCCGCGCTCTGCGCGGTGCTTTGCGACGAGCATTCGGGTGAGATCAACCGCCCCCTGCACTTCCTCGTCGGTGATGCTGGACACGCCGTTCCCGTCGCCGCGATGAATCTCCATAGCGAGGATGCCGCGGTAGCCGGCGGCGAGGATCTTTCGGATCGTCCCGTCAAAGTCCACGAAGCCCAGCCCCATGCCGTAGTGGTCCCACAGCTTGCCGGGGCGGATGTCGTTCAGGTGGATGTGGAAGACCTTCCGCTCGGCGAGGAAAAGGTCGAGCGTCTTGTGGAGGATGGCGTTGTATCGCTCGGCCACGTCGTCGGCCTTCTTGTCCTCGCCGCTGAGGCAGTTGAGGAGATGGCCGGTGTCAACCGTCACCCCTACGTTCGGGTGGTCGGCGTAGCGGATGATATCGGCCAGGTCCTCCGGGGCGCGGAGATCGGTCGAGGTCTCGACCGCGATGGTGACGCCGAAGCACTGGGCGTATTCGCCGAGGTCGCGGATGATGCCGGCGGCGCGGCGCTTGTCTTCATCGGAATTGACGTATTTCATCCGGACGTGAATGACCACCGCCTCTGCTCCGAGGAACCCGGCGGCGCGGATGGACTCTCGGTCCTCGGCGACGGCCGTTTGGGACTTCGCGTCGTCGGGTATGGTA
Organism: Planctomycetota bacterium; assembly: GCA_040755855.1. GTDB lineage: Bacteria > Planctomycetota > Brocadiia > JAADGH01 > JAADGH01 > JAADGH01. The sequence goes on from JBFMAD010000002.1 coordinate 265,645, forward strand.
AAGGTCTCTCCCATGGGGGCGTGGGCGCTGATGCGGTCGAGGGTCCGCGCCGTTTCTTGTATCCGACGCAGTTCCTCGCCCGGCAGGTCGAACAGCGAAGGCCATTCTTTGTAGGGGTGGAGTTCGATGGAGTTCAGTCCGAAGCGGCGCGCGGCTTCCACCTTCTCTGCGAAGGCGCGGTTCATAAACTGGGGCGCGGCGCCGCTGATATTGATGGCGATGTCGTCTTTCATGGGGCGTTCCAACTGAGAGGACAGACTTCCGATCTGACACTATAGAAAGGCCGAGCGGGGGAGTCAAGCGATTTGTACGCGGGCGCCAAGATCCTCGATGGGGATGAGGTCGTCGAACTCGTGAAGGGAGGCCATGGCATGGTTTTCGGTTTCGATGCCGGCCTCCTCGATGGCTCCCATTGGATTCAGGCCCGCGGCGACGATGATGCCGGCCCGCCCCTGGGAGACGGGGATGTCGAGGAGGGGCCGCCCGGGGCGTCCGACGAGGAGGACGCCGCCCAGCCCCACGCGCTCCAGTCGCTCGACGGCGTGCATTACGGCGGGCAGAGAGGCGGCGGGAACCTCTCGGAAGCTCGCGCCTATGGTGCCGGCGCCGGTCTCGGCGGCGGCGAGGACCTGGGTCATTTTGCCCTTGATGAATATCTCCACAGGATCGAGGGTCGTCCACTCGTAGTAGATGATCTGCGTGAAGCGCAGCGGCTTGCCGTCGCACAGCTCCAGCAGCCCGCCGAAGCGGGAGATCGTCGGCACGCCCGCCTGGCGGAGCGCGCCGTTGAGGGTGACGCTGCAGACGGTGCCGATGGCGATCTGGCCTTTAGGGACAAGGTGGCCGGCCAGGTCGTCGCCCTCCTTTCCCAGGGCGACGAAGCGGCCCATGCCGAGCCCGGCCCGGAGCACGGTGTTGATGATTTCCCGCACGCGGGGAAAATCGGCGACGGGGATGCGAGACACGTTGAGAATGACCGTTCCCACACCGCGGTTCGGGTCGAACGACATGCGGTAGGCGAGTTCGTCCACGCGGGCGGCGACAAATCCGACCTTGTCAATGGCGACGGCGGTTTCGAGTTCCTTTCTTCCCCTCTCGGTAATCTCGCGGCCGGCGCGGCCGAGGTTCCGCGTGAGTCCGCTTTTGTCCATCTCGCCGAGGTAGTATCGGACCATGCGCTCCTTGAGGTCCACGCCGAGCATCTGGAGTTCCTCGGCGATCCGGGTGCTGCCCAAGGGGCCGCCGACTCCGGCAAGGATCTTGAGGATTGCGCTTATTTTCCGCTGGCTGTCAATATCCATTGTTGATCCATGTTCAGTGCAATTGACTATGCCCATTATTCCGTAATTTCGGCTCAGGGGCAAACAAGAAAAACGCCGTCATGCGCCCTGCGCATCAACATAGCAGGCGAATCGCTGCCCCATCGTGTCGGCGCTGAGTTTGAGAACGCCCTTCCGAGCCGAGTTTTTGGCGTCAATCACGCGGATGACATTCGACCACTTTTCGGCGTCAGGGACCAGATGAGCCAGCTGGTTGGGGGACCGCTCGAAATAGGCCTCGTCAATGAAGTTTTCCTTGCGCTTGGGGAACAGGGCCACGTACAGGATGTCCCGCTCGATGAGATCGCTGAAGAAGTGGGTCCCAAGGGAGACATCGGGAACCAGGTCGTCCCTCATGGCGACGATCTCGCACAGGACGGAAACGGGGCTGATCTCCCGGAACGAGACGGGAACGCCGAGGGAGGGGGTGCTGGTTCCCCAACGGCCCGGCCCGATGAGCATGATGGCCTGGGGGCGTCCGTCCTGCTTGACGTGAGAGATTTGGCCGATGAGTCGGGCGATCTCGTGGCGATCGCTGGTCGTGAGTCGGGCATATGCCGACGGCACGACGTAAATGATACGGTCGATCGTGCCGACCTGGCTCTGGCCGATGACGGTGTCTCGCGATTCGAGGACCAAGTCCTCCTTTTTGATATCGGCAAAGGACTGCGCCCGGACGATCCCCGTGCCCCGGATTTGCAGTGTGCGGCACTGAAGCAAATTGATCTTGTATCGGCCGTCGTGCAGGAAGTTGAGCGTGAACTCGATGTCCACGGGAGAGCCGTATGCGTCCTGGAGGATTCGGAGCATATCGCGCATGTCCTGGGGAAAGGCGGTTTCGGACAGGAGCCGCTGAAAGGTGAGGACCCAGGGAAAGAGGTCCCGCATGTCTCGATCTTCGGCCAATCGTACCATTTCCTCGTCGCGCGAGGCGAAGATATCGATGGGGAGTCCCTCACAGCGTTTGGCCACGTCAACAAAATCCATGGATACCATCTGATTGGCTTCGAGGTCCAGGACGTCAACCCTGCGCTGGGCGAACTCGCGAACCTGGGAGAAGTCGGCATGGGGACGCTTGCCGGGGGCGTTCAGCGCAACGACAGTGGTGTAGTCGTCGGACGTGCGCTCGACGGCCCTCGTGCCGAGTCCGAAGACAAGGCGGATCATTCCCGCTTCAGAGTCTATGTCCTTGCTCCACGCATAGGGATTGAACGAGAATCCCACCCCGGCGACCTGGGGGAAGAATAGTCGCCCGTATTGAATGCCGGACACGCGCTGGACGAGCAAGGCCATCTGCTCGTCTTTGTCAAGGACTCCGCGTTCTGCCCGGTAGGTGAGGGCCTCCTCGCTCATGCTGCTGGCGTAGATCCCGCGAATCGCCGCCATCAGGTCCTCGATGCGAATATGGCGGGGACCCTGGTTGGCCAAGAACACGCTGTCGTACTTCCCGGCAAAGGCATTGCCGAAATTGTCCTCCAGGAGGCTGCTGGAGCGAACGATGATGGGCGACTGCCCGAAGTATCGGAGCAGGTTCTCGAACCGATCTTTCATGACATCGTGGAACTTGCCCATGAGGATTAGTTGGCGGGCCTCGGAGGCGCTGTCCAGGAACGACTTTGGATTTTTCTGTTTCTGTCGCAGCCGCCAGACGTGGTTGTTCACCAGAAAGGAATAGAACGCCTCCGAGCCGATGTAGAAGGAGTCGTGCGGCTCCAGCAGGTCGGACCAGCGCTTATCGGTCTTTTCCAATATGGCGCGGGCGAGGAGCATCCCGAAGGCCTTGCCGCCGATGAGGCCCGAGCTGACCATTCTCTTCTTGATGTTCAGCACGTCCGACAGGGTGAAGTATTTCTTGGCCAGCTGAAGCCCTTGCTCATCGTCGGTGACGGCCATCCGCAGCGAGCGGTGAAAGGCCTCATCCAGCTTCTTCTCGCTGGCTTCCCCGCGGCGAAAGTCGTCCAGGGTCTCCTCGGCTTGGATGAAGGAGCGCGTCCACCCGCCGGGGCGCTCCGCCTCCGCCGCCAGTCCCGACCAGTCGGCGGAGGTGAGCACTTCGGCAGTCTTGTTGCTCTCCGTCACGGGGATGAAGTCATCGTCTTCCCAGACATGCAGCATGTGCATCGTCGGCGAGTAGCGATTCTCGACCTTGCGCGGATGCACGTACAGCTTTCCCTTGTGGCGGTAGACATCCACCAGGATTTGCGTCGTTTCCACAATGGGAGAGGAGGCGTGAAATGAGTGGTAGTTTTTGAGCAGCGCGTAATAGGCGACCGTGTGCAGCGCAAAGAGATACGGGCATGTCAACATGTAGAAGTTGCCCAACATCCGATCGCTGTAGAGGTCCAGCGACAGTTCGGACAGGGCGTCAAACACGTAGAAGGCGTCTTCACCGGTTTTCTCGATGACGGCGTGGATTCGCGTGATGAACGGCTCGAATCCCTCCTCGGGGTGCAGGCGGTGGATCTCCGCCCCCGAGTCCTCTGCAACGAGTGGTTCGTGCTTCGCGAAGCGAAAGTAGATGAGCCGCCTGCCCTTGGCAAGGGCGTTCTCGCAGTAGGGTTTGACGAAAGGCACGTAATCGCTGATTGAATCAACCTGCCAGACGATGTTATCGCCCGGGCGCAGGCCCTGAAACACCCGGTCCAGACCGGGAAGCCCCGTGCTCAGGTATGGAATGTGCGGCGACATCTCAGCGGTACCGCTCTGAAAAAACGAACGTCGCAATGGATGCCACTATTCCGCCCCTATATCTTAGTATACCATTTCTCAAGTCCATATAGGCTATGTGTTTTCCTCGTAATTCCCGCGAAAGCGGGAATCCAGTCCCGCGGCCGCGCGGGACGGAAATGACCACCGTTGGCTCGCAACAGAACACCACGCAAACTCACGAAAAATCGCACTTAGACCAGCCCCTGATCAAGCATGGCGTCGGCGACCTTCTTGAAACCGGCGATGTTCGCGCCCTTCACATAGTTGCAGAAGTTGCCTTCCTGCCCATAGGTCACGCACTGCTTGTGGATGGCTTTCATAATCAGGTTCAGACGATTGTCCACCTCTTCCGCCGTCCATGAGAGCTTCATGCTGTTCTGCGACATCTCCAACCCGCTGGTCGCTACCCCCCCTGCATTCGCCGCCTTGCCGGGCGCATAGAGCAGCTTGTTCTCGAGGAAGATGCGGACGCCGCCGGGCGTGGTAGGCATGTTGGCTCCCTCTGCCACCAGCAGCACGCCGTTGCGGACCAAATTCTGCGCGTCCTTCTCGCTGATCTCGTTCTCCGTGGCTGAGGGAAACGCACAATCGGCCTTGATGTCCCACAAGGGATTGAAGTCTCTGCTGTTCTCCACTGGAATATAGACAGCCCTTGGGTGCTTCTCCACATACTCCTTCATACGGCCGCGCCGGAAGTTCTTCAACTCCATCACATAGGCGAGCTTCTTGTCGTCAATGCCTTGCTCGTCGTGGACCATGCCGCTCGAATCGGACAACGTGATTACCTTGCCGCCGAGTTGGTTGATCTTCTCGACCGTGAATTGCGCCACATTGCCCGACCCCGAAACGAGGCAGGTCTTGCCTTTGATTGTATCGCCGCGCGTCTTCAGCATCTCCTGGGCAAAGTAGACCGCCCCGTAGCCCGTCGCCTCGGGTCGGATGAGAGACCCGCCCCAGTTAAGCCCCTTGCCCGTCAGCACTCCGGTGAACTCGTTGCGGAGGCGTTTGTACTGGCCGAAAAGAAATCCGATTTCCCGCGCGCCCACGCCGATATCGCCGGCGGGCACATCCGTATCGGGACCGATGTGGCGGAAGAGTTCCGTCATGAAACTCTGGCAGAAACGCATCACCTCGCTGTCGCTCTTCCCCTTCGGATCGAAGTCGCTTCCACCTTTGCCGCCTCCCATGGCAAGTGTCGTCAGCGCGTTCTTGAAGATCTGCTCGAAGCCGAGAAACTTGATGATGCTCAGATTGACGGATGGGTGGAACCGCAGCCCGCCCTTGTACGGCCCGATGGCGCTGCTGAACTCGACGCGATACCCGCGGTTCACATGAATCTCCCCTCGGTCGTCCTGCCACGGGACGCGGAACATGATCATGCGCTCCGGCTCGACAATCCGCTCCAGAATTTTCGCCTTTGCGTATTGCTTATTCGCAGCGACAAAATCCGCTACACTCTCCACGACCTCCCGCACAGCCTGATGAAACTCCGGCTGAGCCGGATCACGAGCCATCACCCGCTCCAAGATGTCCTGCATCGGCGCTTTCCTTTCTCTTCGCATCTGTCATGACCAATGTGCCATTCTCCAAGTCCGTATAAGGAGGGAAGCCCGTCATTTGCGGTGCGGATTTTATCCCGTTCGTTGAAAGGATGGCCTGGGCAACGAATAAAGCACCGAAGTGCTCACTACACAAACGGCAGGTATCTTCCACGCCTCAAAAACGCCCTATACGAACAAAAAAATTCTACCACGCGGCCTGCCCAAAAGCAAGGCAATAGCGGCAGCGTTGCCGCATGGAGATTTTTCGATACCGGCGAGAGGATTACGCATCCCGCCTTATATGCTCTCCCGATGAGGAGGCCGGCAATATTGCCGTATGAGATGGCCTGGCGTCGGCAATAATTACACAAGTGCGCAATAATTATGCAATAATTCTTGGCATAGAGGCAAAATAGTTATTGACATTGGCATTTGATTGCCGATATAATAGGCATTATCTTGCCGGTAGTGCATTGCCGACAGGCCGCGCGATTGATATGGGTTTGGTCTATAGTCCTTGTTCTGGAAAGGAGAATTGAAATGAACTTTTCGAGGCCGAATGCGAGCGAAACGTCGCAAACGTCAAATCGTTCTCGCGATGTCGCCCCAAGTTCGGGACTTTGCTCGCGTTGTCTTGACGGGTGTCGCGGAAATTGTGAGGTCTTCAAGTCATCCTTCCGCGGACGCGAGGTGATCTATCCCGGCCCCTTCGGTGAAATCACTGCCGGAGGAGATAAAGAATACCCGGTGGATTACTCCCACCTGAACATCCACGGCTACGCCCTCGGCGCGGAGGCCATTGACGAGGCCAACCCCGACAAGGCCATCTTCCCGGTCGTGGACACCTCCACGGTGTTCGGCAACCTGGACACCGTCAAGATGAAGCTCCCGATCTTTACCGGAGCGCTCGGCTCGACCACCGTCGCCATGAACAATTGGGACCAGCTGGCTGTCGGCGCGGCCATTTCGGGCATCGCCCTCGTCTGCGGCGAGAATGTCTGCGGCATCGACCACAATCTCGAAGTGAAGAACGGCAAGGTCGTCCGGTCGCCCGAGATGGAACGGCGCGTAAAGGTCTACCAGGACTGGTATGAAGGCTACGGCGACCTGATCGTACAGATGAACGTCGAGGACTATCGTCTGGGCGTAGCCGAGTACGTCGTGGGCAAGCTCGGCGTGAAAACGATCGAGCTCAAGTGGGGCCAGGGCGCGAAGTGCATCGGCGGGGAAATCAAGATTGACTCGCTGGAGCGCGCCATCGAGCTGCAGAAGCGTGGCTACATCATCACGCCCAACCCCTCGAACGAGGCCAATCAGGCCGCCTTTAAGCAGGGGGCGCTCAAGGAGTTCGAGCGTCACTCCCGCCTCGGCTTTATCGAGGAGGACGAGTTCCTGTGCGAGGTCGAGCGCATCCGCCGCAGCATCGGCGCCACGCGCGTTACCCTCAAGACCGGCGCCTACGGCATGCGCGAGCTGGCCATGGCCATCAAGTGGTCGTCCAGGGCGCGCGTTGATCTGCTCACCATTGACGGGGCGGGCGGCGGCACGGGCATGAGCCCCTGGCGGATGATGGTGGAGTGGGGCGTGCCCACGTTCTACCTCCAGGCCATGACCTACGACCTGTGCCGGCGACTGGCCCAGCGCGGCGAGTACGTGCCCAATATCGCCATCGCCGGGGGCTTCAGCAGCGAGGACCAGGTCTTCAAGGCCCTGGCTATGGGCGCCCCCTACGTCAAGGCGGTCTGCATGGGCCGCGCCCTCATGATCCCCGGCATGGTGGGCAAGAACATCGCCAATTGGATCAACGAAGGCGACCTGCCCAAGACCGTGTCACAGTTCGGCAGCACGCCCGAACAGATTTTCACCACCTATCACACGCTCAAGGAGCGCTACGGCGACCGGATGAAAAAGATGCCCTTGGGAGCCGTCGGCGTCTATACCTTCTGCGACAAGATTCAGACCGGCCTGACGCAACTTATGGCCGGGAGTCGGAGCTTCCGCATCTCGACCATTGACCGCGCGGATCTGATGGCCCTGACCGAGGAGGCCGCGAAGGTGTCCGGCATTCCGTACGTCATGGACAGCTATCGCGAGGAGGCCGAGAAGATCATAGACGCGAAGTAGTTTCGATCCGTCTGCAAAGCGACAACGCCGCCTCCCACGAGGCGGCGTTGCTCGTTTTAAACCTCAAACCCCTCCCCCAACTCCGGCACGATGACCTCCTCGATGGCGAGGCCGCGCATGTGGTCGGCCAAGGCGAGGGATTGGTCCTCCGCGCCGTGGACGATAAATGCCTTCCGGATATGCCCGTCAACCGCCTTGAAGTAGTCGAGCAGGTCGTTCTTGTCGGCGTGGGCGCTCAAGGCGTTGAAGACGACGACCTCCGCGTTTACATCGAACTTCTCGCCGAGGATCTTCACCCGCCGTTCGTGATCCACCAGGCGCTTGCCCAGCGTGTTCTCCGCCATGAAGCCGACGATCATCACCGTGTTGCGCTCATCCTCGATGTTGTTCTTCAGGTGGTGGAGGATGCGGCCGATTTCGCACATGCCCGATGAGGAGATGATGACGCACGGCGCCTTCCGGTCGTTGAGCTTCTTTGATTCCTCGACATCGCGGATGTATTGAATCTGCTCGAAGCCCATGCCATTTCCGAAGAGTCCGTTGGGGCCGGACCGCGTCAGCAGACGGCGGGCCTCCTCGTCGTAGCACTCGGCGTGCATCTTGAAGACCTCCGTCGCATTCACGGACAGGGGACTGTCCACAAAGACGGGGATGTGCGGTATCCGCTCGGCGAGCGCCAGCTTGTGGAGGAGATAGACCACATTCTGCGTGCGCCCCACGCTGAAGGCGGGGACGATGATCTTGCCCCCGCGCGAGACGGTCCGCCGCACCACGTCGGCGAATTTCTCCTCCATGCGCTCGGCAGGATCGTGAACGCGATTGCCGTAGGTGCTTTCGGTGATCAGCACGTCAATCGCTTTGACAATCTCCGGATCGCGGAGGATGGGCATGTTGGGGTGGCCCAGGTCGCCGGTGAAGGCGAGCCGGGTCTTGCGACCCTTTTCCTGAATCTCCAGGATGACGACCGCCGCCCCGAGGATGTGGCCCGCGTCGTAGAACATCCCTTCGACGCCCTCGGCCACCCAGAAGCGACGATGGTAGCCGAGGCCCACGAAGTGGCGCATCACCTTCTCGGCGTCGGTCATCGTGTAGAGCGGGTCGAGCGGCTGTTCGCCCGTCTTGGCGGCCTTCTTCCGCAGATATTCGACATCGCGCTCCTGGATGTGCGCGCTGTCGCGGAGCATGATGCCGCACAGGTCGCGCGTGGCCGACGTGCAATAGATATTGTTGTTGAAGCCCTGAGCGTGGAGGATGGGCAGGTTGCCGCTGTGGTCAATGTGGGCATGTGAGAGGACGACAGCGCTGATCTCTGCGGGGTTGAAGGGGAAGCTCTTGTTCCGCTCATAGGCATCGAGCCGGTGGCCGTGGAACATGCCGCATTCCAACAGCACCTTGCTGTTGTTGACGTGAATGAGATGCCGTGAACCCGTGACATTCCGCACCGCGCCGAGAAACTCGATCCGCATCCGTCACTCCACACTTCAAACGAACCCGCAAAACGCGGATAGTATACCACAAGCGCGCCCCGGAAGCCACTACCTTGCGCGCACTTGCACGACCACGCCCACATCCCGCTGCCCGATTTCCAGCTCGATGATCGCCTGGCCGTTCTCGATGCGCGGCGTGAGCGGCTGGTCGCGCCAGACGTCGCGGTAGGTCGCGCCGTCCACATGATCTACGGTCAGCACCCTCCCTCTGACCGTCCGGTAGCGCCCGTTCCAGAAGGTCCACACCGTCTCCTTCCGGCCGGGGAAGGCGTTGCAGTAGACGCCGGGGCAGTCGCTGTCAACGAGCATGCGAGGGTTCATTGTGAGGAAGGCATCTTCGTGCGTCTTCAGAATGTTCGCGCACTTTTTCGTCAACGCGAATGCGTCGGGGTCGTGTCCGTAGGAAAGCGTGTAGAGCGCTACGCCGTTGAACAGCGTGTGAATCAGGCCGTCATAGATGCCGTCGGACATGCCGCCGGCATTCGTAATCATGAACGGCTTGAAATCGGGAAACGCAAACCTTGGCACGTTGGCAAACCCCGGCGAGAACTCCAAGCTCTCGTGCTTGTGGCAATACTGGTATGCGCCGTCCAGGTGCGGGATCACGATGTCGCACGGGACATGCTCGGTGTAGAGGGCGACGTCCTTCGGCAGCGCGCCGCGGACCTTCGTGAAGAGCGCCTTGCACCCGGCGATTGTCGTCGCGGGGACCGCGTGGCCGTGGTCTTTGCTCCAGCAGTAATACTGCGGCATGTCCCCGCCGCCCTCGTCCAAGTAGATCCCGTCGCAGCCGGTCTCCTTCACGACGCGGGCGCATGTCTCGGCCATGTAGTCAATCCACCCCTGCTGCGCGAGGCACATGTTGTACATCGGATCTTCCTCGGTGGAATAGCCGTCGCCGAGCTGCCCCATCTGTTTTCGGGTGCACCACTCTTCGCCGTGTTTCTGCCCGATGAGCGACTTCTTGCTCATGAGAAAGCAGTCGAGGTAGAGGCCGACGCGGATGCCCTTCCCGTGCAGAAAGTCAATCATCCGCCGAAATCCGTCGAGGCCGCCGATGGCGTCGTAGTGCCGGTAGTCGCCCCATCGGCCGTACTTCTCCGAGATGCGCCAGTCGAAGAAGTGCATGTAGTCCACATGGCCGAACTTCTCCATTTCCATTTCATACATTTCGTTATTGCGAATTGCCTTCGTTTTCTCATCCAGCCAGGCGTACTGGGGGTACTTGTCAACGCGAAACCAATGCGTGCGGAGGTGCCAGATGCGGCGATACCAGTCAATCCGCGGGACCTGCGGTTTGTACCACGTGGCGATCCACTTCTGGTTCCGGTCAAAGGCCGCATGCCAGTCGCCGGCGTGCAGGCCGATGACGGCAGGCGGGAACTCCTGCCATTTGTCCGCCGGCAGGTCAAGGGCGATATATTCGACCTTCGCGATTGTGACCCCCTTCTCCTTGCCCGCTTCATACCATCGGTGGACGGCGTCGCGTGTGCGCGTGCCGACATAGAGTCCACCGCCGATTCGCCGGTCGTAGAAGTCCATCCACTGCAAGACATAGCGGTGGCCGTAGCCGTCTCGAAAGACTTGGTCCCGGTTGCTCAGGACGAGGGACGTGTGGGGCAGGGCATACCACAAGTCGTCCGGGTGGTCGGGGATCGTCAAGGCGATCTCGGGGAAGACCACACGGAGCTGACGTGTCTTGTCATCAGCATTGCGGACCCGGAGATGCAGGAGTATCTCACCATCCACCGGGAGATCTATGGTCAGCTCGGCATCGAGCTTCGCCTCGGCGCAATGCAACTTGACAGTCACATTTTTGTCCGTGACATGGATCGGTTCAGTCTGCTTGAACGCTTCGCCCGTCCATGTCGTTTCACCTTCGCGAATCGAAAACAGGGGGCGAGGCACTGCCTGCAGTCGGCAGTCGAGAACGGGAAGTTCGAGCGATGAAACACCACACCCCTTCGCGAGGTCGAAGGCCACGTCCCCGTCGGACCCGCCAACCACGGTCCCGCTCTTGTCGTCGCGAACATGTGGCTTGCTTGCAAACGCAACGCCGTTCTGCGGCGTCGGACAAAGGTCGGCATAGAGGTCCGGGATGGTGGTTTTGCTGCCGAGCGTTGCAGCGATGAGATAGAACCCGCCGAAGACCATGCCGTCGCGAATCTCCATCTGCTTGATTTGCCTCTCCGGATCAGCGGCCACAGCGTAGGCGTGGATACCCCGCCATACGCCATGCTTCTGCTGGTCAATGCAGTAGGGCATCTGTTCCTCCGCCGCGCCGTCGGCGTAGGTCAGCTTCACGGAGAAGCGCAACGGCGAGTCAATGGACTCGCCCGGCTCCCAGCCGGGGTATGTCAGAATACGGTACGGAAGCTGCGCTCCCATCAGCAGATACACCTCTCTCGCCGACTGCCCTATCGGCACGGTCGCCGTCCCCGTCTCCTTGTAGGGCGTCGCGGCGGCAACCTTCCCCTCTGTCTTCGCGGCAAATGGGAGGCCCGCGACAAGCACGCGATCCTTCCTGAACCAATCGGCCACGGCCAGGTCCTTCTGGACCGCCGTTAAGTCGGTAGTCAGTGTGCCGCTGATGTCAATCGGCTGGCCCACTGCATCATCGGCGCCGGCTTTCCATGCCGCATGATCCGAGATCGGGACCGGGTAGGGTTCGCGCGATATTGCCAGAAGCGAAATTTCCAGCGTACCCTCCAGCTTCGGCAGGGAGGCGAACCGGACGATCATGCAGTTCAGCTTGCCGTGGTCGTTGAGCGTCGTGGTGATCGTGTGCCACTGCCCATCGTGCTTCAGGTCTTTCGGGAAAAAAACGATGTTCTTTCGATAATCAATTCGCTTGCCGCAACGCATGAAAAGGAAGTACGACTGGAGGTCCGGATCGGTGTTTTGCAGGCGGTAGCGCATCGTGATGTATCGGAACTTCGCCAGGTCGAGTTCCGGGTTGAAGTATCGCAGCCAGAGCATCGTGCCATCGGCGGCGTGGAACGTCGCCACGCCGTCGGCGAATTGGTGCGACCACGTCTTTGCCTTGTCCAACGGCGCCCATGCGGGGGTTGCCGTCCAGCCGCCTTCGGGCTTCAGCGAGATCGTCTGGTCCTGCGCGAGTGATGTGGCCGAGAGGCAGACAGCAACGACCAGCCACACGGCGGGGTATCGTTTCATGGTTAGTCCCTCGACAGATTTCCCTTGTCCGTAGGGCATTATATCTTAAAACAAAACCACCAGAAGGTTGAGGGTTCTGTCGGAAACGGAAGACTACTCCACCTCCGGCGGCGCGGCCCCGTAGGTCCAGGAGGCGCTCCATGGCGGGGCCGGCTTCGGCTCAGGGACCTTGCCCGGCGACATCGAGTTCGCCAGCTCGACGCACGCCTTGGCGATGCGTGTGCCGCTGCCGACCTCCAGGTTGCTGTAACTGGACAGCCGCGTCTCATACCCGCCGCCGTGTTTGCCCATGGCGTCCTCGGTGGGGATGTAGCCGACGCAGTCGTTGGCCAGCTCCACGGGGTAGGTGAAGGGGAACTTGCTGCCGGCCTTGATGTCCAGTCCATACTGGCAGAAGTATTCCGCCGGGTTCGCCAGGAACACCGCCGCGCCGACCTGGATCACCTGAACCTCGACATCGGCCTCCGGCTCCTTTTCAATCAAGGCGTCGAGGATGACGATCTCCTTGGCGAAGGTCCATTCCGTCGCGTCCACCTTGCTTCGATCGTGCATGGAGATCTCGATGCACTTGCGCACCCGCTCGGGATTCGGCTTGCGGCGTTTGAAGCGCAGCGTCTTTGTGCGGAAGTCCACCGGCGTCAGCTCGCCCGGCTCCACGGTGAGGAGCACCTTCACCGCCTCCGCGCCGACGCGCCCGCCGACGAACTGCGCCGACCGCTCGCCCGCCCGGCGAACATACGGAGTCAGGTTGTCCACCTGCGTCACGTCGCCGCAAGCGCCGTTGAGGAAGACGACGACGGCCTGCTGCCCCATGACGCCGCGGATCGTCTGCTCCAGGTAATATATCCAGTCGGCCGACGTCCCGCCCGGGCCGGTAGTGCCGTGGCAGGCGTAGTTCACGACGCAACCGAGTAGCTTGCCGTCCGCCCCCCACGCGCCGAGGACGCCGACCTCGGGGTCTATAGGCCCTGCGGGCTCGACGATGTCGGGATTCCCCTGGCCGGGGTGGGTGAAGGAGAGACCGTTCTTCATGCGGAAGCGACGGTTGAAGGCGACTTGGTCCTCGCGGCCCGATCCGACGCCGCACCGGGCCTCGACGCGATTCCTGTCCGCCTCGCAAACGGCCTCGATGAGCGCCTTCTCCACGAATTCGAGATAGGCCGCGTCGGCGCAGGAGGAGAGTTCGTAGGCCAGTTTCTGGACGAACGCCGAGGCATGGTCGAACTGTCCCGGCTGAATCATGCCGACGGGGCCGGCGGAGTGGGAGTGCGATGCGCCGATCAGGACCGCCTCGGGGGCGATGCCGCATTTCGCCTGAAGGCCTTTGCGCACGGCCTCGACCAACGGCCGATAGACGAAGAGCGCGTCAATGCCGACGAGGGCGACGCGCTTCCGTCCGTCGTCGAAAACCGATGCGCGCACCTTGCACGGGTCGTGCATCTCCTTGTGGAACGCCTTGCCGTAGCCGCCGGGTTTTTCCATGCCGGCTTTTGGGGTGATGTCTCTCTCCGCAAAGCCTGCTTTCATCGCTGATCCTTTCTTCTGACAACATCGCTATCTCGATCCTACTGTACGCTACCCTCTTGCCTCGCAGAAATCAAGGGGGTGTCATCTCATCGTAATGCTTCCGATGGTGTGAAGAAATTTGCAGCCCCGCGTCCTGCCGGGCTTCAGCCTGCGGGCCGATCCGCGGCGCTCCTGTGCATCCATAAAGAGTGAAGGGGCGCGCCTGCAATTTTTTCACGCCTTCCGGGGTATCACATTCTTCTTGCCTTTGGACTTGAACACATCTATCGGCGAGGATATAATAATGTAAGCGAATTCTGTGTGTGCATCGTGAGTGCCATGGACGCAACCATCTATTGTGGAAAATGCGGAAAACAGCTTGAAGTAGCGGAATTCGGCAAGGGGAAGCAAACGAAATGTGTCCGGTGCGGGGTGAATGTCCCTGTGCCCGGTTCGAGACCGATTGAACCGCAAATCCGGCTGTTTTGCTCCCAGTGCGGGGGACGCCTGGCCGCCCCGGCCTCCCACGCGGGGGAGGATATGATCTGCCCAAGCTGCCGGCTCTCTATCACCCTCCCGCAAGTGGACTCCTCGAGCGGGGGCGCTGGCGACACTCAGCCTCTGCTGCCCGCTGCGCAAAAGGGGGATACGGAAGCCATCCCCTCTTTGAAACCGTCAGGCCCCGAGACGCCTCCCGTCCATTTTCAAGCACCCGATATGGGAGGAGACGTCACACCGGCCTCTCCCGCCCTCGCCGCGGAAATCGCAAATAGCGAGACGCGCGCCATTGACATCGAGGAACTATCCTCGGAAGCGGCGAAGGCCCCGGCGCCGGGAGATCTGGAGGGACCCGCCGTCCAGGACGGCGACACGCGCGCCGTCAGCGTCGGCCCGGCCCCGTCGGCGGGGACCCGCCCCGCTTCCCCCGACCCGTCGCCTGCACAGGCGCAAATAGAGGACGACGAGGGCGAGGTCGTCGAGCTCGCAGACGAACGCGCCCGATGGATGGACCGGCTCTTAGACGAGTTCGTCGAGAAACACCACGGGGAGTGGAAGACGGGCGACCTGATCCTCCTTTCCGAGCGCCTGAGCCGCGTGGGATACCGCTATCTGGATATCGTCGCGCTGAACGCTCAACTCCAGAAGAAGAAGGAGGCCTACAACACCACCACGGAGAAGAACCTCAAGGCGCTCCAGGAGGAGAACAAGCTCGAGGAATTCGTGGACAAGCAGATGGGCCGATGGAGCGACAAGGAGCTGGCCGAATTTCTGGTGCAGGTTAAGGCGGCGGGGCGCTGGCCCCTCAAGCTGCCAATGGTCAACAAGGTCCTGGAGGACTTCCGGCGCCCGTGGAAGGTCAAGATGGCCGCCAACCTGAAACGGCTGGTCAAGGATGGCGTCCTCAGGGAATACATCGAGTCGCGCAGCGGAGGGTGGACGCAGGACGGCTGGAAGGACCTGATGAAGCAACTCGTTGACAAGGGCTACGCCCCCTTCGACCCCACCTCCGTCGCTATGGCCCTTCGGAAGGAGCTGACCCTCCGGGCGCGCGAAAACCTGACCCGCCTCCAGAAAAACGGCGTCCTCGCCGACTTCGTCGCCGCCCACAAAGGCGACTGGACCCGGGAGGACATGCAGAAACTGCTGGCCCGCATCGAGAAGGATGGCTACGCGCCCATCGTCAACCTGGGCGAGGCGCTCGACGTCGCGCGCGAACGCTGGTCGCAGCAAAACGCGCCCCCATCATAACCCGGTCCCGACTGGACGCAGATCGCCCTGCCGTGGGACCAGTTCAAACTTGAGGGGAAACAGACGCCATCCTTCGACATGCTCTCCGCCCGCCTCGGCCAGCTCCGCCTCCGCACCCCGGAGGGGGCGGATGTGCAGATTGATGACATCTGCACGATGACCGAGTGAAGCCGTAAGCAAACCCACCTGCAATACATCATGGGGGCAGTTGCTCTCCCCCGGGGGAAAAGAAAAAAACCAAAAACCCCTTGACTTTATCCGCTCTGCTGTTATACTGTATTATAGTCTGTAACTAATATAGGAGAGAATAGGAAATGCCAGAACAAGCGAATGATGCGTTAAAACAGGTCTTACAACTGTTTTCCGAGGCAAAAGAAGCTCTGCTATCCGAAGGAAAACGGCGAGCAGGAGAGGCCGCAGACTGGGAAATGGCCAAAATGCTTTTTAGCATTGCGGAGGCGACGGATGACCTCCGGCGGCAGGCGTCGGAGATATTGGACGGAAAACCCGAACCGGTGCAGACTCCGGCAGTTAGGGACGTGGCTCGGAAGGGCGAAAGACTCCCGAAAAAGGAATACCCGAAGTTCTTCATCCGGGGCAACATGCTGGTGAAACAGGGATTAACGCGCAACCGCAAGGAGACCTACGAGCACACCGTGTCGAAGGAACACTTTGATTCGATTGTAGCCATGCTCGCTGAGGAAGCAAAGAACCGGACGGAATTCCTCGGTCCCGCCCTAGCCGAGAAGGCCAATTGCGCCCCCTACGAATTTTATGTCGTTCTCGCATGGCTGAAACACGTCGGCTTGGTCGAAACCCAAAGACGCGGGCAATACCGCTTTGTTTCGCCGAACAGCCTTGAATCTGATGCTCACGCTCGATGGAAGCAAGAAGAAAATGCTTGAAGCGTAATTGAAAGTCACACACGCGATCTTTCCCGGATAGAATGGAGTTTGCCGGTTAATGGAAAAAAAACTAAAAGCACTCGAAGAATTTGATTCCTCCTGTTACGAGGCAATTGACCTCGATAGGCTGGTCATCTATACGGCCGTAGAACTTGAAAAGGTCGGAGTTACACTTTTCCTTGAAAACATCGTTGTGGCGGCCTTCAGGCTTTTCCCCAAGAAGTTTTCCTTGCCCGGATACCCCGAGTACCCCGACTCAGCACGGGTTGAAAAAAGCTTGTGGCGTAGCAGGGGGAAGAGAAGGCGGTGGATAGGAGGCAAGACGCCACATGGATATTTGATCACCGACGTGACGAAATTGGTCGCTGCGCAAACCGCCGAAGAATTATCTGGTGTTAGTGCACCGAAACCAACCATCGCCTCCCGGTTGCGAAGGAGAGAGGCAATTCTGAGAGAGGTTACGAACTCACCTGCATATCAAAAATATGTGGATGGCAGAGTCGAGATGATCTCTCGGTCCGATTTCTGTTACCTATTGCAGGGCACATTGGATTCTTCGAAAGACACCTTAAGAGATAATCTTCTCTCACTCAAAGAATTTGCTCGAGAACTTGGACGCATGGATTTGTTGAAATTTTTGGACGGCTTGGAAGATCGTTTCAAGGATTTTTTGGGCAACAAGTAAAAGAACAGGAGAGCCTTAATGGAACGGGAGCGATGGATAATTGAGGCTGATCCGCGGCACACGACACGGCGCATCAGACTGATGCAGGGAAATGCTATACGTGCGCTTGTTGAACTTATCACAAATGGGGATGATAGTTACACACGGCTTGAAGAGCAAAACATCCCATGCGAAGGCCTCATCGAGGTCATTTATAAAAAGGATGGCTATCGTGGCCTATTCTCAGTCCGTGACCATGCGGAAGGTATGTCCATCGAGGATATCCGCAATAGCTTCAAGAAATATGGAAAAGCAACCAGTGGAATGGAAATGGGCAGAGGGGTACGGGGGTATTTCGGGCAAGGTGCAAAGGATGCCTTGGCAGGCATGATGGAAGGCAAAATCTGCACCTTCAAAGATAATGAATATGTCGAGCTTAGACTTTTCATAGAGAATGGAAAGCCCTGTGGTGAGATCGAGCAACATGGCCCCGCCGCCTCAGGGTTGCGGGAAATGTGTGGGATCAAGGGAAATGGAACTATTGCATACTTTACTGCAGATCCACAAAAGACAGGGACAGTTCCCCAATTCAACACAGTCCATGAGGAACTGGCGAATAATTACCTTCTGCGCAAGATCGTGACAAATCGTCGCAGGAAAGTGGTTCTTCATGATGGAGATAGAGGCAAAGAACGACGATTGCGTTATCAAATGCCGGAAGGGGACGAAATTCTCAGTGAGGATTTCACGGTTTCGTATGGCCAGTATGGAGATTTTCCCATCCATGTTTCTATCTGGCGTGCTCCCAAAGAACTCACCCAAAGGGGAGACGACCGTACCGGAGGACTCCTGCTCGTGGATGATGAGGATGTTCCGTTGGGGATAACGCTCTTTAGGTACGACAATGAGCCACTTGCAGCAAACTTCTATGGAGAGGTAAGGATAGGGAGATTCCGAGAACTCCTCAAGGCGGAAGAAGCCGTCCTTAGCGAAGAGCGAGACGGTCTCATTCCTCGACATCCCTTTTGCCAATTATTGATTCCCGTGGTAGAAAAACGCATCGAAGAGAAAATAAAGGAGGAAAGGGCGCGTAGGCAAAAAGAAGCCCGGAGCAAGATTGATCAAGAAGAGAACTCCCGATACAGAAGAGCTTTCAGCCTCCTCAATGAGATAGCAGAACTCGAAGCAGAACCTGTTACAAACTTGGCTGATCGGTTGACGGGCCAACTGGAACTTCCGAACGGCTTTGCTATTTGCCCTTCCTCAGCCCAGATCACGGTAGGAAAACGCTATGCCTTCCAACTGTGTGTGGATACAGAGGTGGTCCGACACGGGTCCATTGTGAAGGTATCGTGTACCCATCCGAAAATCCAGATCATAAACCGCGAAGTCAAAATCTCGACTGATAACGGCACGGGCATTCTCCGCAAATACATTACCGTCAAAGGAACTGAGCCCAATATCGAGGGAACTATTCGTGCTACCGCAGGTAGTAATATCGCCGAAGCGAAAGTATATGTAGTTCCGGAAAAAGAACTCTTGCTGGAGGAGGGAATGGTGTTTCAGCCGGAGACGTTAACACTGCGACCAAATCAGCCTCGAAGGGTATCATTGCTTGTGTATGTTAAGCGCATATTCGACGGTAGCACGATCTCTATATCCTCGGACAACGAATCGATCCATATCTCGGACACTGAAATCACCGTAAATGAGGCTGATGCAACAAGGCATGTAGCTAAGTACCAACTCGAGGTTTGGGGCGAAGGCACCGACCAGGATGCCGTCGTCACGGCGGAATTTGAGAACTGTATGGCGCTCTTGCAGGTCCGTGTCAGATCCAAGGATGAACAGGAGCAAAAAGGCCGACAGGGGATGTTCAAGGAACCCGATTTCAACTATGATCTTGAGCCACATCAACGGTCACAGTATAGTGCCGAGACAGGCAAGGTCATCATCTATGTCAACTTTCCATCCGTCCAGCACTATCTCGGCGAAGAGTGTCAATATCGGAAGACACTCCCGGCTCAAATTTTGATCGCGGACCTGGTGGCCGAAAGATGCTTCTATGAGATAGCCCAAATGAAAGTGCAGAAAAGCGGAGCTGTCATTAGACCTGAGGCCATTTATGACAGGATTCAACGAGATGCTTACGAGCTCTCCAAGAAATATGGCAAGAAGGTCCACCAAGCATTAGTTGACCAAAAGATGCTTCAAGATGCCATATCATCCGGGCAGAGCTAAACGGCCGTGAATCTCAGGCGCGAAAAGGGCCATTGACACACGCCTTCTTCGATTCCCTCCAGGGGCGAACCAAAGCATCTACGGAATCAGGATGCCCTTCAGCCCCCGCAAATTCTCCAAGTCGGCGAAGACCCGTTCCCAGTTCGTGAGCGGTTCCTTGTGGGTGATGAGGGATGCGGCGTTGATGCGCCCCGACGCGATGAGGCCGATGGCCTTGTCCCAACTGGTGTAGCTGGTGGAGAGGTTGAAGATGATGTCGCAGACCTTGAACATAGCACCCCGCCAGGCGAAGCTGGTCCGGTCCGTGGCCGGGATGCCGATGGCCGTGATCCGACCCTTCTTGCGCACAAGCTCGACCGCGCTGTTGATCGCCGGCTCGGCCCCGCTCGCCTCGACCACCAGGTCCGCGCCGACGCCGTGGGTCAGCTCCATGCACTTCTCCATCGGATTGGTCTCGGCAAGGTTCACCACGTGATCCACGCCGATCTCCCGCGCCTTGGCGAGGCGCAGCTCCTCGTCCGCCGGGGTGCCGATGATCATCACCGCCCGCGCGCCCCCCGCCTTCGCCGCCATCGCCGCCAGCAGGCCGATGGGTCCCGGACCGAGGACGACGACGAAGTCGTTCGGCTCGACGCGGCCGCGTTCGAGGACGTCATGGACCACGTTGCACGTCGGCTCGACGACGGCCCCCTCCTCGAATGAGACGTGATCGGGCAGGCGGTGGAGGAGTTTCTCCGGCATCTTGAGGTATTTCGCAAAGGCCCCGTCAATGCCCCAGCCGGGTGAGCGCTTGTCCGGGCATATCTGGATATTGCCCGTGCGGCAGAGGTAGCACTTGCCGCAGGCGCGGGTGTGCGGCTCGCCGACGACGCGGTCGCCGACCTTGAAATTCTTCACGTCCTTGCCGACCTCGGCGATGACGCCGGCGAACTCGTGGCCGAGGATCACCGGCGGCCAGTAGGGGAAGCGGTCCTCCTTCACGTGGAGGTCCGTGCCGCAGATGCCCGCGGCCTTGACCTCGATGAGGACCTCGTCCGCGTCATAGACCGGCATGGGGACTTCGCGCAACTCCAGGTTGCCCGGCCCTTTTTTCGTTTTGACGAGCGCAAGCATGCTGTTCATCTCCATGTTTTCAGGAAGTGGATGAGCACTTCGATACTCTTAATGATGTCGTCCAGCGCGATCTGCTCGTGGTTCGAGTGCGCGTCGGACAGCTTGCCCGGACCGTAAACGACCGTCGGTATCTCGAGCTGGTTGTTATACATCCATGCATCGCACGAGGCCGTCATGGCCGAGACCTCGTCCCTCGCCCCGACCTCGCGGCAGGCGGCTTGCAGCGTGGTGACCAGCGGATGGTCGGGCGGGAGGACGTTGCCGTCGTGGCGATACATGAATTCGATCTCGTAGTTCTCCCGCAGCCAGTCGCCGCCCTGCGTCTCGATGGCGGCGCGGACCTCGGCCATTACCTGCTCGCGGGTCTTGTTGGGGAGGAAGCCGAGAACGCCCTTGAGCGTCGCCTTGTCCGGCACGCTGGCGGGCCAGTTGCCCGCCTCCAACATGCCGATGGTGAGGGGCATGGGATTCTCGAATTTATCAAAGAGCGGCAGGCCCTTCGACTCGGCGAGGAGCTTCGCGTGGTAGCGCTCCAGGATGCCGACGACTTTGATCGCCTCCTTGAGCGCGCTGACCACCGTCCCCGCGCTGCCGCTGTGCCCGGCCCTGCCGTGGCACGTGATGGTGAACCACACCGCCCCGCGCACCGACGGCAGCAGCGCCGTGTCGGTTGGCTCCAGGACGATGGCCCCATCGGCCGAGCACCCGCGCCGGGCGAAGGCCAGCGTGCCGTTGCCGCCGCACTCTTCCTCGACGACGAAGTGGAACTCCAGGTCGCCGGGGAGCTGAATGTCGAGGTCCGTCAGCGCCTGGACCAGGAGGCACAGCACGGCCACCTGGCCCTTCGCGTCGCATGCCCCGCGGCCGATGACCATACCGTCCTTCACGCGCGGGTTGAAGGGCTTCTCATGGTTCTTCGACGGTGGGACGACGTCGACGTGCGTGTTGAATACCAGCGACTTGCCGCCGCCCGTGCCGGTCTTGCGCACGAGCAGGTTCGGCGTGTCGGCGTAAGTGAAGTTGTCGAGGCGGAAGGAGTAGTCGGGGTCGTCCTGGATTGAGTCGGGTATCTCGACCAGTTCCACCTCGTCGGCCATGCCCTTGAACCATTCCTTCAGGTATCGGTTGACCTGCCCCTCCTGGCCGCGGACGGAGGGCATGCGGATCAGGTCGCAGAGCAGCAGCGCCAGGTCTTCGCGTTTGGTTTCGAGATATTCTCTTATGTCCATGTTTTACCTGTAGCGGAAGTCGCCAGACTTCCGATCTTCCGGCCCGACCGTTTCTATCCAGAGCCGGAAGCCATGAAAAAAGTAGAAAGTTAAGGGCGCGTTGCCCAAATGTAGTCGCAGGCTTTAGCCTGCGCGATTCGGGGTCGCACGGCCAAACGGCGCAGGCTAAAGCCTGCGGCTACAGATCATTTTTGCCAGTTCGGGATTTGGGCAACAGGCCCTTAAGACCTGACCCCTACTTGAAACTCTGACCCCTACCTGAAACTCTTCAGGATCGTCTCGATGATGTCGCACGCCTGCTCCGCTTCGCTTCTTGTGATGACGAGCGGCGGGGCGATGCGGATGACGTTGCCATAGACACCCACCGACCCGACGAGCAGGCCCGACTTGCAGGCGCGGGTGATGAACTCGCGGGTGATGTCCGGGGCGGGCGCCATCGTCTTTTTGTCCTTCACAAACTCCAGCCCCATGACCAGCCCGCGGCCGCGCGCCTCGCCGAGCACCTTGTATTTCCTCTGGAACTTCTTGAACCGGCCGAGCATGTACTTGCCGATCTTCAGGGCGTTCTCGGGCAGCCTTTCCTTCTTCATGATGTCCAGCACGGCGAGCGTCGCCGAGCAGGAGAGCGGGTTGCCGCCGGTGGTGCTGCTCATCTCGCCCGGCGCGAGGCAGTCAATGATCCGCGACTCGGCCACCAGCGCCGCGCACGGCACGCCGCTGCCGATGCCTTTTCCCAGGCAGAGCATGTTGGGCCGAAGCCCGTCCCACTCCAACGCGAACATCTTGCCCGTCCGCCCGAAGGATGCCTGGACCTCGTCGAGGATGAAGATGATGTCGCGTTCCTTCGCCCACTTCTCCAGTTTCTTTAAGTAGCCGTCCGGCGGGAAGACGAAGCCCGCCGCGCCCTGGTATGGCTCGATGATGAGGGCGGCCACATCGCCCGTTGACGCCGCGCCGACGACCGTGTCCAGGAACTCTAAGCAGAACAGGCCGCATTCCTGCGGCTTCTTGTGGAACGGGCATCGGAAGCAGTAGGGGTATGGCGCGTAGATGTGGCCGGGGACGAGGGGGCCGAAGCGCTTCTTCGTGCCGGTCTTGCCTGCGGCGCTCATGGCCATGCCGGTGCGGCCGTGGAAGCCGCCGTAGAAGGAGATGATCTCGTGGCGTCCGGTGTAGCGCTTGGCGACGCGCATGGCGCTCTCGGTCGCCTCGCTGCCGGTGGTGAGCATGAAGACGCGGTCGAGGTTCTTCGGCATGAGCTGCGCGATGCCCTTCGCGGCCATGACGCGCTCGGGCGTGGGGAAGTCGTAGCAGTTCATAAGCCGGGCGGCCTGCCTCTGGATGCGGGCGACGTGCTCCGGGTGGCTGTGGCCGACGTTGGTGACGAGGACGCCGGAGGTCAGGTCGATGTAGGTGTTGCCGTCGACGTCGGTGACGGTGACGCCGTTGGCGTAGTCCCAGACGATCGGCGCCTGCTGGTTCATGCAGCGGGCCTCGTACTTCTCGGAGATCTTGAGCAGTTTTTTGGACTTCGGTCCGGGGATTTTGTATTTGCCTTTGAACATTGCAATACCTTTCCAGCGAGAAAGATCGGAGACTTGCGTTCAACCGCCAATGATCACGAGCGATTGTATTGTGCCTCTTTTGTTCGCGGACTTCAAGCGGTTTGTTGTCTCAAAGACGCTTCAGGGACACAACAGGCTTGATCCGTCGAAAAGAATTAACCAAACCCTAACACCGCCGCTCCCAGCGATGGAGGCGCATCACAAGCAGTTACAGAATGCGGCTCGTCGTCACACCCCAAAAACCACTTGCTCTATCTGGTGGGCGGTGGTATCCTCTTACACATGGGCGTGGACGAAAAAGAGGAGGAAGAATCATGATCACGGAACTCTCTTTCCACAACTTCAAATCGTGGAGGCAAATCGAGAAGATGCGATTTGCCCCAATTACTGGACTGTTCGGGGCCAACAGCTCCGGGAAGACAAGCGTTCTTCAGCTCTTGTTGATGATCAAACAGACCGTTGAATCCACCGATCGACTGCAGGTTCTGCACTTTGGCGACGAAAAGAGCCCCGCCAACCTTGGCAGTTTTCGCGATGTGGTTTTCGCATATGATGCACCAGGAAGATTAGACTGGACCATCCGATGGAAGCTTCCTCAGCCACTCCGCGTACCGAACCCACAAGACAAGAAGACGTACCTGTTCGATAGCGATGAGATCGGTTTTCATGTCGAGATCACGGAGAGCGACAAGAAGCGACTGGTGGTAAACCAAATTCAGTATTCGTATGCGGGTCGGCAATTCATGATGCAGCGGAAAGCGGCTGGCAAGTACAATTATAAGTTGACGGCCGATGGCTTCCAGTTTATCCGAACTCCCGGGCGAGTCTGGGACCTGCCTGCACCGGTCAAGTGCTACGGCTTTCCGAATGACGTAAATGCTCGATTTCAGAATGCGGCATTTCTTTCGGATCTCCAACTCGAGTTCGAACGGCTTTTCACTGGCACAAAGTACTTAGGTCCGCTTCGCGACTATCCCAAGCGGCAGTATCCGTGGTCCGGCACAGAACCCGTGGATATGGGGCAGCGCGGCGAACGTGTTGTCGAGGCCATTCTCGCGGCCCGTGAGAGTAACCAGCTTCTTTCTAGGGGCAAGGGCTACGACCGGGAAACGCTCGAACAGCGAGCCGCAGCATGGCTGAAGGAACTCAACCTGATTCACTCCTTTAAGGTGGAGCCTGTCGCAAAAGAGGGGGGCAACATCTACCGCGTCAAAGTGCGTCGCAATCCGAATTCTCCGGAAGTTCTGATTACCGATGTGGGATTCGGGGTATCCCAGATTCTTCCGGCCATCGTCCTGTGCTATTACGCACCGCAAGGCTCTATCATCATTCTTGAACAGCCGGAGATTCATCTCCATCCGGCTGTCCAAGCCGGGTTGGCCGATGTGTTCATTGATGCAGTTAGGACGCGCAAGGTACAAATCGTGTTTGAGAGCCACAGCGAGCACCTGTTGAAGCGCCTTCAGCGTCGCATTGCGGAAAAGGATATCGGCCCGGATATGACCGCCCTATACTTTTGTGAAACAGAGAACGAACGGTCCAAACTGACGAAGCTGGACGTGGACCTCTTCGGGAACATCTGCAACTGGCCCAAGGATTTCTTCGGAGATCAATTCGGTGAAATGGCAGCCATGACGAAAGCTGCGATGGAACGGAAGAAGGCACAATAACCGTGAGGGCGTTCGTTGTTGATGTCAATGTGGCGATCGTGGCAAACGGCCGGAGCCCACAGGCTGACTCCGAGTGTATTATCGCCTGCGTGGACGCGCTTGAAGACATCGTGCAGAACAGGATGATCGTGCTTGATGATGGTCTCCGCATACTTAGAGAGTACATGAACCATCTGAGCATGGCAGGCGAACCGGGTGTTGGTGATGCCTTCATGAAATGGGTGTGGGAGAACCAGGCCGTTGGCGCTCGTTGCGAGCGAGTCGCCCTGAAGTGCAAAACCAACAGGCATGAAGACTATGAGACGTTTCCCAACGATCAGGCATTGAAGGGCTTTGACCGATCGGATCGGAAGTACGTTGCCGTGGCCATCGCCAGTGCGAACAATCCGACGATCTTGAACGCGGTGGATCCTGATTGGTGGGAATACAAAGCAATTCTAAACCGGCACGGTGTCAACGTCAGGTTTCTCTGTCCCCAGCATATGCAATAGCCTTGAGCTACGATTGTGTCCCTTTCAATGCGTTGCCTTGCCGGGTGAAACCCCGCACACACTGCCTATAATGGTGTCCTCTTCAGGAACTCTTCCATATCCTTGTTCGCAACAAATCGCGTCGGCTTGCCGGCGAGGAAACGCTTCACCTTCCCGCTTTCTGCTCCAGCTCGGCCACGAGCTTGTCGCAATTCGACGCCAAGGGGATTCCCAGGCGATGCGCGATCGCCTTCGCCTCTCGGGCCGGAGGCAGGGCCTTCACGTACTCCGCGCGCGCCTGATGCACGCGCGCCATATTATACAGCGTCTGCGCCACGCCCGGCTCATCGCCCAGCCGGCGTCTCATGGCCAGGGACTCTTCATAAAGTCTCATCGCGTCATCGTAATGGCCTTGATTCCTGTGCACGGCACCCATATTGTTCAGCACCTGCGCCGCGCTCGGCTCGTCCCCCAAGCGACGGTAGATCGCAAGCGCCTCGTCGTAGCGCTTCATGCTTTCTTCATAGGCCTTCCGGTTTGAGCAGATCATGGCAATGCCGGCGAGGGATCCTGCCACGCCCAGCTCGTCGCCCAGGCGGCGTCGTATCGCCAACGCCTCCTCAAACCCCTTTTCGGCCTCATCGTAACGGCGTTGTCTGTAATGCGCGCTGGCCATGTTGTTCAGCGTCCTCCCTACGCCCGGCTCGTCCCCTATGCGCCGCTTGATCGCCAGCGACTCCCCGTACGCTTTTATCGCCTCCTCATAGCGGCCTTGCCTCTCGCGCGCCATGCCTATGTTGTTCAGGACCTTCGCCGCGTCCGCATCTTCGCCCAGGCGGCGACTCATCGCCAACGCCTGCTCGTACAGCTTCATCGCCTCGTCGTAATGGCCCTGGCTCCGATGCACGTTGCCTATATTCTTCAGCGCTACGGCCAGGTCTTTCTCGTTCGCCCCAGCGCGGAAAAGCTCCTCCGCCTTCTCGTGGCATTCTATGGCCGTGGGCCAACTGCCCTGGTTGAAGTGCATGACGCCGAGCTCCATCCACGCCAACCCGAAGGAAGGGTCTATGCGTGTGGCCTTCTCGAACTCCACTTGGGCCTCGCGCCATCTGTTCTTATTGCCCAAATCTACGCCGCGCCCATAGGCTTCGTAGGCCTCCGCGCTCGCCGTCGGCTTCTCGGCCAGCTTTCGTGTCTCCTCCTCCCCCATCGTAACCGCAGATCCCGTCTCCGCCACCCGCTTCTCGCCGCCCTGCACAAGCACCTTCAGCGAGAGCGATCTCACTACTCTCTCCGCCAGAACCACCGGCAGGTTCATCACATCCGCCTGCGCCCCGCCCTGCGTCATCGCGTCGAGCACCTCCCCGCTCTCCACCTCCACGATACGCACGTTGAACCGCACCTGCCCCTCCGCCACCACGAACGACCCCACCACCACCGACTGCGCGCCGAGAAGGCGCCCCGTCTTCACCGCCGCGTTGGAATCCACCAGGACAGTCGCCTGGAGGTTCTGTTCCTCGATAACCTTCTGGATCTGCTCGCGCTCGATGACGCTCAGCGCCCTCAGCCCGGCCAGCTTGGTGGCAAGCGTCTCCGCCGTCACCGCGCCGATCCAATCGGAGTTTTCATCGTTGCGCAGGTTCTTAAACCCCAGCACGGCCACGCGGCGGCGCGGGGCGGTCCCCTCCTCGGCCGGGCAGAAGGCCGCCGCGGCAAAGAGCGCAATCAAGACAACCCTAATCCAAATCCATTGTGCGAACGGTCCCTGCTGCACATTTGCTCTCATGGCTTGACATCCTTGTTCACCACAAATCTCGGCGGCTGGCCGGCGACGAAGCGGAGCATGTCTTCCAATATCTTCTCGCGGATGCTCCAGTTGGACTCCTCCGAGTACCACCCGAGGTGCGGCGTGAGGACGGCGTTGGGGAGTTTGAACAGTTCCATGTCGGGCGGCGGCGGTTCCTTATCATAGACGTCAATCCCCGCCCCGGCGATCCAGCCCTCCTTCAGCGCCTTGGCGAGGGCGACGAGGTCCACCACCGGCCCGCGAGATGTGTTGATGAGGAAGGCGGTCCTTTTCATCTGTTTGAGCTGCGCCTCGCCGATCATGCCGCGCGTCTCGTCGGTAAGCGGCGTGTGCATCGTGACAACGTCCGCCTCCTTGAGAACCTTCTCGAACGGCACGACCGAGATGCCGAGTTCCTTCTTTCGTTTTTGCGAAAGATAGGGGTCGCATACGAGGACGTTCATCTCCAGGCCGCGCCCCTTGGTCAGCACGCAGCTTCCGATCCTGCCGCAGCCGACGATGCCGAGCGTCTTGCCCTTCAGGCTGTAGATCGGGTAGATCGGCGCAAAATCCCACTGGCCCTTCCGGCTGGAATCCTCCAGGACCTTGCGCATGAGAAATACCTTCCGCGTGGCCGCGAAGATCAGCTCGATAGCATGCTCGGCCACCTCGTTGGGGCAGTAGTCGGGCACGTTGCCGACGCGGATGCTCTTCTTCGTCGCGGCCTTGAGGTCCACGTTGTCGTACCCGATGCCGTGGCGGATGATCGTCTTGCACTTCTTCAACGAATTGATGACGCGCGCCGTCATGGGAGCCATGTTTACGACCACGCAGTCGGCGTCCTTGATCTTCTCGATGAGTTCGTCCTCGGACGAGTGCTTGAGTTGATAGGTCTCGAAAACGATCTTGTCGAGGGGCAGGCGTTCCTTCTCCCACTCGAAGTCGGGTTCGAGGTGGTCGGTGATGACGATCTTGATCTTGTCAGCCAAGGCGAATTCCTTTCGGCAAATGATGGCCTGCATGATCGGTGAAACACGGAACGGCATGATATGTCCTGCCGTGAACCGTGTCAAGCCATTTGTCCATCTCGGATGTATGCAACTTTTATCGCTAATCTTTTTCCCCTCTCCATGAAATGGAGAGAGGAATAAGTTTGCGAATAATTCGGGTTAGAGATTTTTCTGTTTTTTTCAAACGCCTGCCGTTCCTTTATCGTCTTTAAGACACTGCTATTGTCGTGGCCGGACCGGAGTGGTTCGTTTAATGCCGTTCGGCCAAAATTTTTCCTTGCAATCAGCGCGCAATTCATTATAATTTTGTGCTCGTCGTTTTGGGAAGGCTCGTTTCCGCAATGGAAGGAGGTCGCCTTGATCGAGGTTGATAGCCTGACGAAACGCTATGCGGAAACCGTTGCGGTGGACGCGGTTACGTTCAACGTGGAGGAGGGCGAGATCGTCGGTTTCCTCGGCCCCAACGGGGCGGGGAAGACGACGACGATGCGCATGCTCACCTGCTTCATGCCCGCCACATCGGGGACGGCGACCGTGGCGGGGTACGACATCTTCAGCCAGTCTCTTCAGGTCCGGCAGAACGTCGGCTACCTACCCGAGAACAATCCGCTCTACCCCGAGATGCGCGTGCGCGAATATCTGAACTTCCGCGCCCGCATCAAGGGCGTGCCCCGCAAGGAACGCAAGGCGCGGATCGAGGAACGCATGGAGCAGTGCGGCATTGATGACGTGAAGGGCCGCCTCATCGGCCACCTGTCGAAGGGCTACCGCCAGCGCGTGGGCCTGGCGGAGGCGCTCATCCACTCGCCCAAGATCCTCATCCTCGACGAGCCGACAGTCGGGCTGGACCCGAACCAGATCCGCGAGGCCCGCCAGCTCATCAAGGGCCTCGGTAAGGCCTATACGATCATGCTCTCTACCCATCGCTTAGAGGACGTGGAGGCGATCTGCGGGCGCGTGATCATCATCCACAAGGGCAAGATCATTGCATCGGATACGCCCGATAACCTGCGGCAGCGCCTGGCTGGCGCGTTCACTGTGAAGATCGAGGTCCGTGGGCCGGGCGAACAGATCAACAAGGCCCTGGCGACGCTTCCCCACATTGCGCGCATCCAGCGCCATGACGCGGGAGAGATTGCCGAGTTCAGCATCGAGGCCAAGGAGGACGTCCGCGAGAGCATCTTCCAGTGCGTTGCGAAAAACGGGTGGACGCTCCGGGAGCTGCATCAGGAGCACCTGCGGCTCGAGGAGGTATTCGCGCAGATGACGGAGAAAGACCGCCCGCCGGCCTCCGCGAAGAAAGCCGTAGAAGAGGAAAGCCCCGAAAAGGAGGAAAAGAAATAGCCATGAGCAGCGCTGTTCTTTGCCAGTTGGCGGCGGGGTTCTTTTCCGAACTGAAAAAGTTCGGCGGGTTTCCCTTCGCCACAGATCGCATTCTATTCTGGTGCATCCTGGCCGCCGTGCTGGCGGCATGCGTCGGCGCGTTTCGCTCGTCGGCGGTTCGGGCGCTTTTCCGAAGGGAGTTGAGCGCCTATTTCCTGTCGCCGATTGCCTATGTGGTACTGACGGTCTTCGTGCTGATCGCCAGCATCGTGTTCAACATGATGGTCCTGCGGGGAAGGATCAATGAAGTCTCGCCCGTCATCAACTTCATGTGCATCATGATGATCTTCATCTCCCCCGTGTTGACCATGCGCCTCTTTGCGGAGGAGTCGCGGTCGGGGACGATCGAGGTACTGATGACCGCCCCCATCACGGACGTCCAGGTGGTGGTGGCGAAGTACTTCGCGGCGCTGTTTTTCTACGCCTTTTTGTTCCTGCCCTCGCTGGCCTACCCGGCCGTCCTCTGTTGGCTGGGGGCGCCGGACGAAGGGGCGGTGTTCGCGGCTTACGTAGGGGCGCTGCTGGTCGGCGCCGTGTTCCTGTCGGTGGGGATACTCATCTCGTCGCTAACCAGCAACCAGATCGTGGCGGCGGTGGCGGGGATCATCTTCCTGTTCCTCCTCTGCATCGCCGGCAACTTCGTTCCGACCGGCACGCATTGGGTGCACCACACGCTGCGCTATCTGTCAATCTTCGGACATCTGGAGAATCTGCAGATGGGGGTTATGGACACGCGCGACCTCATCTTCTTCGTCTCCATGTCCGTATTTTTCCTGTTCCTGACCGTCCGATCCGTCGAAAGCCGCAAGTGGAGGTTGTGATGGGAAAGAGCACAGAGCAATCCCGCGACCGCCTGGCGATGTTGCTGGGCCTGATCCTCATCCTCGTCGCCCTCGGCCTGCTGGGGGCGCTCATCCCGATCTGGAGGAAGGTCGGCGCCTTCGATTGGGTGAAGGGGCTGCCCATCCAGTGGGGATCCATCAAGTTCGGCCTCGTCGTGGCGGCCCTTCTCCTCGCCCCTGCCGGGTTCATGTTGGCCGTCCTGGGCTGGAAGAAGGGCGTCGTCGCCGTCAACGTGGAACTGATGGTCATCCTGTGCGCCATCCTGCTGGCCATCGTCAGCGTCGTAAACACCCGTTACTACTACCGCGAGGACTGGACGGAGGTCGGCAAGTACGGCCTCTCCGACCAGACCATCGAGCTGCTCAAAAAGGGCCTGGACAAGCCCCTGACCATCACCGTCCTGGCCCATCCTTACGACCCCATCCCCCCCCGATACCAGCAGGTGCCCCTGGGGATGGACGGCTATACCTACCTGCGGCAGATACTCAAGGAATACCAGGCATACTCGGGCAAGGTCGAGGTCGTTCCTCTGGACATTGACGAGGACGTCGAGAAGATAGCCGAACTGTTCAAGAAACTCGATATCAAGGAGCGGCCGGCCCTGATCGTCCAATGCGGCGACAGACACGAGGCGGTTCCTCTGGACTCCATTGCGGAGGCGGTCGGGAACCCCTATTCCCCCGAGCCCGGCGCCGTCCAGCGCAAGCTGAAGGTGGAAGATGCCGTCACCAGCGCGATCATGAAGCTGACCGATGAAAAACCCACGGATCTCTGCTTTACGACCGGCCATGGGGAGAAGAACCCGGAAAACTACGAGCCGGAGGGCCTATCCGACATCCGAAAGCAACTGGAAAAGGCCAATTACAAGATTCGGACGATTGACCTGACCAAGGAATCCGCTCCCGAAGGCTGTGTCCTCATTATAGCCGGCCCGCAGAAGGTGAAATTCCAGGATGTTGAAGTTGAGGCCGTTCGCAACTTCATCAAGGACGATCTGGGGCGGGTCCTGCTCCTGGTTGATCCGGTGTCCGAGACGGGGGCCGAATGCGGCTTGGCGGAAATCCTCCGGGACTATGACGTAACCCTTCGGCAGGACGCGACCGTCGTGACCCTGGGGCTCAATCGCATGTTGCAGGCAATGCTCACCACGCAGGCCCAGGCCTACTGCGATGAAGCGGCGGCGGACAACGAGATCGTGGCCAAACTGCGCGACTATGCCTTCCTGTTCCTCCAGGCATGCTGCCTGGAGACCAAGCCGGCGACGCCGGGCGAGCCGCCGAGCAGCGAACTCAAGGCGACCCCCATACTTAAGATCGCCGAGCAGATGAAGATCGAAGGGGCCGGCCAGGACATCAAGGGCGCATGGGGCGAGACAAACCTCAAGGAGGGCGAGAACCTCCGGTTCGACGCCGACAAGGGCGACATCGCTCCGCCGCTGACCGTCGGCGTCGTCGTCGAGCCGGCCGCGCCGAAACCGCCAAGCCCCTACATGCCCGCCCCGCCCCCGGGCGAGACGCCCCCCGGCCCGCGAATCGTGGTCATAGGGGATTCGGACTTCGCATCGAACCGGTTCGCCAAGGACCGGACGTCGCACGTGGCGCTCTTCTCGAACTGCGTGGCGTGGCTCGCGGCGAAGAAGGGCAAGCTGGGCATCCCGCCGAAGGACATTGACACGAGGCGGCTGGACCTCGACGCGGTCACGGGACCGTGGAGGGGGTTCTGGATCGTGGTGTTTGTCGTGGTCGCCCCGACGATGGTCGGGGTCGTGCTGGGCGCGATTGTCTGGGTCCTCAGAAGAAAATAGCCAAGGGGTATTTTCAATTTTCGATTTTGGGATGATAAACGCACGGGCATATCTGTCTCGCATCAATCGAAAATCGGCAATCGTAAATCGCAAATCCGATTCGGTCGGCAACGGAGGCGTTGAACAATGAATTTCAGAACGACGTTGGTGCTGCTGGGTCTTGTCATTGTGGCCGGTGCGGCCGCGCTGATTCTCCACTTCAAAGTCCCCCCGACGGAAAAGGCCAAGGAACTGGAGAAGAAGATATTCCAGGACTACGATTCCGCGGACGCCGTGAAGCTCGAGATCAAGGCGAAGGACAAGACGCTCGCCTTCGAGAAGAAGGACGACAAGTGGCACATGAGCGGCCCCCTCAAGGTGCGCGCCGACAAGAGCAACGTCATGGGCGTCCTTGACGCCTGCGAGAGCATGGAGAAGGTTCGGACCGTCGAGTCCAAGAAGGGCGAGGCAATGGACCCGGCGAAGTACGGCCTGAAGACCCCGCAGGCGACCGTCGTCTTCTGGGCCAAGCCGAAGGACGCGAAAGAGGAGACAAAGCGCACATTGCTCGTGGGCGGCGCGACCCCGGGCGGCAAGAACATCTATGTCCAGGTGGAGGGCAAGGACCCGATCTACGTCGTCGAAGACGCGATCCTCGAGAAGGCGAACAAGGACGTGAACGACTTCCGCGACAAGACGGTCATCGAGATCGAGACCTCGGACGTGGAGAAGATCGAGGTCGCCCTGGCCGACGCCAAGCCGATCGAGTGCGCCAAGAAGGACAAGGAAGGCTGGCTCGTCGCGCAGCCGATCAACGACCTGGGCGACAAGGACGAGATCGAGAAAATCATCAACAAACTCCGCGACCTGAAGGTGGAGAAGGACGATTTCCTCAGCGAGGACGAGTCGGACCTCAAGAAGTACGGCCTTGACAAGCCCCGGGCGACGGCGACGGTTTACCAGAAAGGCGCGGCAAAGACGCTCCTCATCGGCAAGGGCGTCGAGGGCAAGGCCGACAAGGTCTACGCTAAAGGCAAGGCCGAGGCCTCGATCCTGGCCGTGAAGAAGGACATCCTGGACGACCTGAAGAAGGAGCCGAAGGACCTGCGCAGCAAGAAGGTGGTGAACCTCGTCTCCACAAGCGACGTCAACAAGATCGAGATCAAGCGCGGCGACGAGGCAATCGTCGTCGAGAAAAAAGATGACAAGTGGACGGTCGTCAAGCCGACGGAGGAGAAGGCCGACAGCGGCAGCGTGGACGAGTTCCTCGATGCGGTGAAGGACCTCAAGGTCGAGGAGTGGGCCGCCGAGAAGGCCGACGATCTGAAGAAGTATGGCCTGGACAAGCCAGTCGCTGTGACCCTTTCCTTCAAAGACAAGGACAACGAGCCCCTCACGTTTCTCGCCGGGAGCAAGGACGCGAAAGGCGAGAAACTCTACGCGAAGCGCGGGGCGAACGACGTGATCCTCGTCGTGAACGCGAGCGTCTATGACAAGCACCTCAAGAGCGGGCGCCTCGCCTTCCGCGAGAAGAAGGTCCTTGAATTCACCCGGTCCGACGCCAAGAAGCTGACCGTGACGCGGAAGGACAAGACCTTCGTCTGCGTAGCGGACGACAAGGGCGACTGGAACCTCGATGCGCCGATCAAGGCGAAGGGCGACAAGGGGAGCATTGATAGCATCCTATGGGACCTGTCCTATCTGAAGGCCAACCAGTTCGTCGCAGAGGACCCGAAGGACCTGAAGCCCTACGGCCTCGACAAGCCGGACATCACGGCCGCGGTCGAGTATCAGGTCGAGGTCAAGGAAGAAAAGAAAGATGAGAAGAAAGGCGACGACAAGGCCGAGAAGAAGGACGAGACCAAGGACAAGCCCAAGGACGAAAATAAAGAGGACAAGAAGCCGGAGAAGAAGATCGAGACGGCGACGCTCCTTATCGGCAAGAAGGACGAGAGCGGCGACTATTATGCGATGATGAAAGACGGCAAGTTCGTATTCACCATCCGCAGTTCCAACATCGAGCATCTCGAGGAGGAACTGGCCTCGAAGGAAGTCTGCAAGTTCGACAAGGAGATCGCCACCAAACTCGTCCTGAACTATCCATCGAAGGAGGTCGTTTACGAGAAGAAGGCCGACCAGGACAACAAGTGGTGGATGGTCAAGCCCATCGAGAAGAAGGCCACGCAGTCCGACGTGGACGACGTCCTGAGCGACTTGGACGAGTTCAGCGCGGCCGGCATTGAGACATATGCCGCCAAGGACCTGGCGAAGTACGGCTTGTCCAAGCCGTCGCTGAAGATCACCGTCACCCTCCGCGGCGAGGCGGAGAAAGTGATTATCATCGGCGGCAGGAAGAAGGACAAGGAGCAGTATTTCGTTCGGTGCCAGCCGTCGGACTTTGTCTTCCTCGTTGACGAGGCTGACGTCAAGCGGCTGAGGAAGGAAGACCCGGAGCTGCCGAAGAAGGAAGAACCAAAAGCGGAGCCGACCCCGGTTAAACCAAAAACAGAGGCCAAGCCCGCTCCGCCGAAGCCCAAGCCCGCAGCCGGGAAGAAACCCGCCCCCGCGCCGGCGGCAACCCCCAAATAGCGCTACCGAGCAACCTCCCGGAGGTTCCAAACCTCCGGGAGGTTTGCCGTTCGCTTTCCGCAATCGAAATGATTTCGACAGGGATATTGCTCTCTCCCTGTGCTATGCTATAATAATTTTATTGGGGAAGATAATCCGTTTTCTGCCGGAAATTCACTATGACATGCAGTCCTTGCCATGGAATTCGCCTCACTCCCGCGCTTGTCGCTGTGCTCGTCCTGGCGAGCGCAATGTGGGCCCAGGAGGCCCGCAGCCGCCGCCGCACGCCCGTCGTTGAGGCCGTCCAGCAGACGGCGGACACCGTGGCGAATCTCAGCACCGAGCGGATTCGCGTCATTCGATACTATGACTCCCCCTTCAGCTTCCGCGACCGTTTCCTCAACCGGTACTTCGACGATTACTTTGGCCGCTACACCGACCGCCAGTACAAGGTCGAGTCCCCCATCGGCTCCGGCGTCATCATAGACAAGAGCGGCTATATCCTCACCAATGACCACGTCGTGAGCAAGGCGTCGGGCCTCAAGATCACGCTCTCCGACAAGTCGCAGTATGAAGGAACGCTCGTCAGCTCCGATCCCGCCAACGACCTGGCCGTCATCAAGATCGAATCGAAGAAGCCTCTTCACGAGATCAATCTCGGCAAGGGCGACGACCTGATGCTCGGCGAGACGGTCATCGCCCTGGGCAATCCCATCGGGTTGGAGAACAGCGTCACCACCGGCGTCATCAGCGCCCTCAACCGCGAGCTGACCCTCCGCGGCGACGAAGGAGAAATCACCTACAAGGGCCTCATCCAGACCGACGCCGCCATCAACCCCGGCAACAGCGGCGGGCCGCTCATCAACTTAGACGGCGAGCTCATCGGCATCAACACCGCCATCGTGGACGCCGCTCAGGGCATCGGTTTCGCCATCCCCGTCAGCCAGGTGCGGAAGATCCTCAACGATCTCCTCAACTTCCGAAAACTGATCAACGCATGGATTGGCATGAAGGTCGTGGACTCGAAGGATGGCGTCAAGGTGGACTCGGTGGCCGAGACCGGCCCGGCCAGGAAGGCCGGCGTACTGCCCGGCGACGTCCTCGTCTCCGTTGACGGCCTGCCCCTCGACAGCGTTCTGACATTTACCAAACACATGGTTGGAAAGCATGTGGGCGACGCAATTACGTTCCAGATCAAGAGAGGGACGCGGACCGTTGCCACCCGCATCACGATTGAACAAGCGCCGAAGCCTTCTGCACAGAAACTCGCGCTACAGCTCTTTGGGCTTAGGGTGCAGGACCTCACAGCCGATCTGGTCCGCGAGCTCCGCCTGCGGGTCGGCTCGGGCGTGCTGGTCTTCGGCCTGGAGCCGGACAGCCCCGCGGCTCGGATCAACATGCAGTCCGGCGACGTCATCGTTCAGGCCCGCGGCCAGCGGGTGAATAATCTGGAAGAGCTGGGCGTCGTCCTGGATAATATCCGCTCCGGCGAGACGGTGGATATCTGGGTCGTCCGCGGCCCATACCTTATGAATGCCCAAATGCGGGCGCGTTGAGGAGCCATGGACCAAGACATCAAGGCAATTACCGACAAAATTCGTGAGGAAGGCGCCTTTTTGGAGATGCTGACGAGAGAAATTGGGCAGGTTATCGTCGGCCAGAAGTACCTCATCGAGCGACTGCTCGTGGGACTCCTGGCCAACGGCCATATCCTGCTGGAGGGCGTGCCCGGCCTGGCCAAGACCCTCTCCGTCCGCACCCTCGCCGGCGCGCTCAAGGCAAAATTCCAGCGCATCCAGTTCACGCCCGACCTCCTGCCGGCCGACCTCGTGGGCACGATGGTCTATAATCCCCGCAGCGGGGACTTCACCACGAAGAAGGGGCCGCTTTTCGCAAACATCATCCTCGCCGACGAGATCAACCGCGCCCCGGCCAAGGTGCAGAGCGCCCTCCTGGAGGCCATGCAGGAGAAGCAGGTCACCATCGGCGCGGAAACCTTCAAGCTGGACGAGCCCTTCCTCGTCCTCGCCACTCAAAACCCTATCGAGCAGGAAGGCACCTACCCCCTCCCCGAGGCGCAGGTGGACCGCTTCATGCTCAAGCTCAAGATCACCTATCCCGACAAGGCGGAGGAACGGGCGATCGTGGACCGCATGGGCGTGACCGACAAGCGCTTCGACGTCAAGCCGATCATCGGGCCGGACGACGTGCTCCGGGCGCGCAAGGTGGTGGACTCGGTCTACATTGACGACAAGCTCAAGGACTACATCGTGGACATCGTCTTCGCCACGCGGCAGCCGTCGAAGTTCGGCCTGGACCTGGATCAGTACATCGAGTACGGCGCGTCGCCGAGGGCAAGCATCTACCTCACCCTCGCCGCGAAGGCCCATGCCTTTCTGAACGCCCGGGGTTATGTGACCCCGCACGATGTGAAATCCATCGGCATGGACGTGCTGCGCCACCGCGTCATCGTCAGCTATGAGGCCGAGGCGGAGGACCTGACCTCCGAGGACATCGTCCAACAGATTTTTGACAATGTCGAAGTCCCGTAACCGTGCTTCCAAGAGAGATTCTCAGAAAAATCCGGCGCATCCAGATTCGGACGAATCGGGTGGTCAATACCGTCCTGTCCGGGGAGTATGTCAGCGTCTTCCGCGGGCGGGGGATGGAGTTCGATACCGTCCGCGAGTACGTCCCCGGCGACGAGGTGCGGTCCATTGACTGGAACGTCACCGCCCGCATGGGACTGCCTTTTGTCAAGCAGTTCGTCGAGGAGCGCGAGCTGACGATCATGCTCGTCGTTGACGTGAGCGCGTCGGGCGACTTCGGCTCGCGCCGGCAGTTCAAGAACGAAATCGCCGCGGAGCTATGCGCCGTCCTGGCCTTCTCGGCCATCAAGAACAACGACCGCGTCGGCCTGATCCTCTTCACCGACCGGGTCGAAAAATTCGTGAAACCGAAAAAAGGCAGGAAGCACGTCCTGCGCGTCATCCGCGAGCTGCTCTACTACGAACCCGAAGGCGCTGGAACGGATATCGCCGCGGCCCTTGACTTCATGAACAAGGTGACGACGCGCCGCGCCGTGACATTCCTCGTCTCCGACTTTCTCGCTGCAGGTTATGAGAAGCCGCTCAAGATCGCAAGCAAGCGCCACGATGTCATCGCCGTCACGGTCCGCGACCCCCGCGAGCTCACCATGCCAGACGTGGGCATGATCTCCCTCCGCGATGCGGAGACGGGGGAGACGCTTCTGGTGGACGCCGCCGACCGCAACCTGCGAGCGAGCTACAGCCAGATCGGCGCGGAGTCCACCCGCGCCCTGACCGCGCGCTTCCGCGCCATGGGCGTGGACCAGATCGGCGTCCGAACAGACGAGTCCTATGTCGAACCGCTGCTCCGGTTCTTCCGAATGCGGGAGAAGAGGTTCCGATGAGGATGTGTGAAAAAATTGCCTGCGCCCCCTTTGCTCGCGTGCCACGGCTTGCTTGCAAGTCCCGCGCCGCGCGGGATACGGCCTCGCACGGGTTGCAAGCAACCCGTGGCACCCACTGCATTCCGATTTTTTCACACCTTCTGAGAGCGCTCGCTCTCATCGTGATCCCATCAATCGCTCTGGCGCCCCTGGGGCGGGCCGACGACGACAAGAGCAAGGACCCGATCCGCGTCAGGGCCGAGGCCGCCGCCGACAAGACGGCCATCAAGATCGGCGAGCGATTTATCTACACGATCACCATCACCGCGGACGAGGGAATCACCACTGTCCTTCCCGAAATCCCGAAGGACCTCGGCCCGTTCGCCGTCCTCGATGTCAAGCGCGAGACACCGGTCATTGATGCAAACGGCAAGACCACGGCAAAGGTTGTGTGCATCCTGACCACCTACGAACTCGGCAAGCCGGTCATCCCGGCGACAGATGTGAAATATGATCTCAAAGACGGCTCCCGCGGCGTCACGACAACCGAGGCCGTCGTCGTTGACGTGGTGAGCGCCCTCCCGCCCGGCGAGAAGATGAAGGACATCCGCGACATCCGCGGCATCTACGACTTCTCCCCCTCGCCCAGGGAGCAGCCGCGCGAGGCGAGCGCGCTTCTCATCATTCTTCTTGCCCTCGTTATTCTCCTGATTGCCGCGTTGACCCTCGGCGCTTATCTTAGCTGGAGGCGCACAGATCAAGCGCGTCTCCTTCTCCCCCATGAGTTCGCCCTGGCCGAGATCGAAAGGCTGCGGAATTCCGACCTCATCGCCAAGGGGAAGATCAAGGAGTTCCACTATCGTCTTTCCCTCATCGCCCGCCGCTATGTCGAGTCGCGCTTCGGTTTGCGCGCCCCGGATCGGACCACCGAGGAGTTTCTGCAGGAGCTGGCAAAGACGAACCTGCTGCGCGCATCGGAAAAGGCGTTGCTCGAAGACCTGCTCCGCCAGTGCGACCTGGCAAAGTTTGCAAAGCATCGTCCCGATCCGTTGCGATCCTCGACGGCGCTCGACGGCGCTGTGGAGTTTGTGCATCTCACCAAGCCGCAGCCCGCCGTGCAGGGAGGAAAGGCCGCATGATCCTCAACGACCCCTGGTTCCTCCTCTTCCTGCTCGCGGTTCCCCTGGTGCTCCTGACATACTTCCGGGCAAGCGGCAGCATCGGCATATCCACCACAGCGGCATTTCACCGCATCAGGCCCTCCATCATGCTCGCGGCCCGATACATCCTCCCCGTCCTGCGGGCGGTGTGCATCGTCCTCCTCGCCATCGCCCTGGCGCGCCCGCGCAGGGGCATGGAGGAAATCCGCGCCACCACCGAGGGCATTGACATCGTCCTCGCCATTGACACCTCCGGCAGCATGCGCGCCATTGACAACATCGAGACGAAAAAGGTGGACCGCCTCCAGGCGGCCCGGGAGGCCGTCAAGGAATTCGTTGAGGCGCGCAAGGAACAGTACGACCGCATCGCCATGCTCGCCTTCGCCATGTATCCGGCGACGCAATGCCCGCTCACCCTGGACTACACGGTCCTCCAGGAGTTCGTCAAGAACCTCGACTTCGCCCCCCGCGAGGAGGGCGCGACGGCCCTCGGCCTCGCCATCGGCGAGTCAATCAACCTCCTCAAGAACAGCAAGGCCAAGAGCAAGATCATCATCCTGCTTACCGACGGTCGGAACACCTACGGCATGAAACCGATGGCTGTGGCGCCCGCGGCCGTCCCCTTCGGCATCAAAATCTACACCATCGGCGTCGGCAGCGAGACGCCGCACATCATCCTGCCCGATCCATTCGGCAGGGAGGTCATCCAGCGCATCAACCGCTCCGACTTCCTCCTCGACGAACCAACGCTGAAAGAGATCGCCAAGGCCACCGGCGGCCGGTACTTCCGCGCCACCGATCCCGGCTCGCTGAAGAAGATTTACGCCGACATTGACCGGATGGAAAAGACGTTGGTCGAGGTGCGCCACTACGTGGACTACCGCGACCTCTTCCACTGGTTCCTGCTCCCCGCCATGGGACTGCTGCTCCTGGAGGTCGCCCTGGCCGGGACGCGATTCAGGAGGATCCCATAGGTCATGCAATTCGACAACCCCTACAACCTCTGGCTCCTCCTTCTGCCGGTCGCGCTGGTTGGGTTCTATGTCTTCGTCTTTCGGCGCAAGCGCCAGGCCGCGGAGCGCTTCGCGTCGCATCCTCTCGTGCAATCCCTCATCTCGGGTGTGAGCCGGCGGAAGCAGCAGGCCAAGGCGGGCATGATCGTGGGCGCGGCGCTCCTCATGGTGCTGGCCCACTTCGAGCCGATGTGGGGCTTCCGCCATGAGAAGGTCCAGCGGCAGGGCGTGGACATCGTCGTCGCCGTTGACACCTCGCGCAGCATGTTGGCGATGGACGTGAAGCCGTCGCGCATGGAGCGGGCGAAGCTCGAGGTGATTGACCTGCTCCGCGCCCTCGACGGCGACCGTGTCGCGCTTGTGGCCTTCGCGGGCGAGGCCTATATGAAATGCCCCCTCACCGAGGACTACGAGACGGTCGAGGTGCTCCTGAAAGGCATAGACGTTGGCGTCATCCCCCAGGGCAGCACGAACATCGGCCATGCGGTCCGGCGCTCCATGCAGGCGTTTCATGACAAGGAGCGGAAGCACAAGGTCCTCATCCTGATCACAGACGGCGAGGACCACGGCTACGATCCGACCGCGGCCGCCGTGGAAGCCGCGCGGCTCGGCGTCGCCATCTTCACCGTCGGCATCGGCACGAAAGAGGGGACGCATATCCAGGTCGTGGAGAACGGAGAGCGTATGCTGCTCACCGATGAGAAGGGGGAGTACGTGAAGTCGCAGCTCAATGAGACGCTCCTCGGCAAGATTTGCGAGACAGCGAACGCCCGGGCGGAAAAGTCGGGCAAGGAGTCGGGGGCGGACCGCGACATCAAGGGATACTATATCCCTGCATATGACCCGCAGTGGAGTCTGGAGAAGGTTTACGAAACATCCATCAGCGCGATGGAGAAGCGGAAGTTCGGACCGCGATGGGTGAAGAAATACATCAACCGGTATCAATGGCCACTGCTGGCGGCGGTGGTGTTGCTGACGCTGGAGGCCGTGATGAGCGACGGCAGACGGGAGAATAGATCGAGGCGAAGGGAACGATGGCAAAAGATAGGTTGATAATTCTGGTTCTCCTTTCGACGGCGATCTGCCTCGGCCAGGAGACCGCCGACGACAAGGCACATGAAGGGAATGCCCTTTACAAAAAGGGCGACTTTGCCGGCGCCCTCAAGCAGTACGAGGAGGCAAAGAAACTGCAGCCGAATCGCCTCGCCATTGACTTCAACATGGGCGATGCGTATTATCGACAGAAGGAGTACGCAAAGGCCGCCG
This sequence comes from Planctomycetota bacterium, assembly GCA_040755855.1. Classification (GTDB taxonomy): domain Bacteria; phylum Planctomycetota; class Brocadiia; order JAADGH01; family JAADGH01; genus JAADGH01. Next base: position 307,338 of record JBFMAD010000002.1, read on the forward strand.
ATGCCCACAAGATCGCCTCGGGTTCCGAGAACGTCCTCCTGTCTGCAGAGAGCCATTACAACATCGGAAACGGCCGGTATCGGGAGGGGGAAACGGGCAAGGCGGATAAGACGCCTCCGGGCGAGAAGGCGCCTGCCCAAGAAGAGAAAGCGGATGCGGACCGCATGGCGAAGTGGGAGCAGGCGTTGAACGCCTACAAGTCCTCCATCGAACTCCTGGCCAGGGAGGAAAATTCCCTGGACGGCAATGCCGGCCAGGCTTTGGGCAACGCCCGCGCAAACTACGAATTTGTGAAACAAAAACTGGACCAGGAAAAACAGAACCAGCAGCAGGACCAGCAGCAAAACAAGTCCGGCGGCGGAGGCGG
>JBFMAD010000003.1:0-305694 GCA_040755855.1 Planctomycetota bacterium
CCCAGAAGCCGTCTGGACGCATTTCGCCATGCGGTTAACGAGGTAAATCGCTTTAACGGCCACGAAACGGCCAAATGGAGTGTTGGAGGGGTGGAAGATTGGAATGTTGGAGTATTGGGGTATTGGGGTATTGGGTGTCTTTTCATTCTTCGTTACTCCATCACTCCATTCCCCCATCCCCCCATCACTCCAATACTCCACCATTCCAACCAACCTCCGCTCTGCCTGATTCCATATCTCGTTATTAGATCGGGACTTACGCCCCAAGTGTCCACGAAGTTGACAGTTCTCATCGGCTAAAGTGGTCATATCAGTGTGGGCGGGCTTGGGGGCCTGGGTGTCCACGAAGTTGACAGGTGGGGGTGTCCACGTCGTGGACAGTCCGGGAAGTCAAACCTTCCGGACAGAAAAATGTACTGCGTACATTTTTCCCCTATCGCGGAATGGTCACGATGCCAATTCCGGTAGGGCTTTCACAACCTTCATGGTTTCAAGGCTTACGGTGACGACCTTTCCGATCAGGCTCACGATATACCGGGGATCGTCCTTTCGGTTAGGGTCGCTTGGGATGCCGCTGCGTTTATCGCTCTTGACGCGATACTGGTCAATCACCCACTCAGGGGCCGACCGATTGCCCAGGCGGTATCCGAAGGTCGCCGGGGGAATCCCGCCGAGGGTGAGGAAGTCGTTGTAGACAATCTGCGTCTTGTCCTTGGAGAGCTTCATCTTCTCCACCCGCCAGTTGAGAGCCACGTCTTTGTTTTCCATCTGTTGCAGGGGGTATTCCGCCTGGTCCTCGTAGCGGACGTGAATCTCTGCCAGCCTGGCCCCGGCGTCGGCGAAGGCGCGGAAGTCGGGGGCGAGGGGGATGCGCGGCAGCTCGCGTTTCAGGTTTTCGGCGTATTTCTTGCGGTAGTCGGGGTGGTGGAGCACGGCGTAAACGTAGTGGAAGATGTCCCACTTGGAGATCGTCTTATCCTTGTAGCGACTTCGGAATTCCGCCATAGCCCAATCCGTCACATTTTCCCGCTGTCCCGTCCCGTCCTCATTGTAGGTATAGAACGGAAAGCATTGTGAGCCGCTCTGTGGAAGCAGATCAGGGATCGCATTCACCATCAAGCCGAACACCGGCCAATCCCCCCCGACCTTGAGCCAGATAACCCGATTATCCTTCTCTGTCTCAACGGACGGTAAGATGTAGGGCATCTGGTAACGGCGTTCATTTACGTGTTCCGCAAAGTACAGACTCATCCTTGTAAACGGGCGGTATATTGTCTCGCGGATGTGTGCTTCCTCAAACGTGAATTCGAGTCCGCGCTTCAGACAGTTTTTCAGACCCTCTGACCAGCTTATTCTTGTGTCGTCGGCCAGGACAAAATCATCCAGCGGAGGCTTCTTTGCCATGCCCCGCCATTTGCGGACCTGATCGTTGTAGGTCTCGATCATCCGCTCCATGTTCTTGGCCACTTCGCCGCGGTCGAAGTTGTAGGCCCAGGGGTCGCGATTCGTCTTGACGCCATTGCTGTACATTGTAAAGATGGCCTCTATATTGGCCTCGCCCTTGTCCTCCTTCACCCCCAGGGGCAGGAAGGTCTCAAAATCGGCTTGGAGGCCCTCGGTGAGCCAAGTGTGGTGTCTGTCGGGGGTGATCTCCTCCCACTCGATACCGGCGCGGTCGCGCTTTTCGTCGAGAAAATCATACTTCTGCTCCTTGCGCCAGTTCTCTTCCGTTCGCGCGTAGAAGACCTTGGCGGGGGTTTGTCTCGTGCCTTTCTTCTTCACAAAGAGGTTGATGCTCACACCGACCTGGATGCCGAATACGTTATGCGTTGTGCCCGAGAGCTTTGGGTTCTTCCGCACGTTGCCGGTCAGGTCCATGACATAAATGGCATCGTTTTCTTCTGCAAGGTGCTTCCGCATTCCATCAAATGCGATGTTGTTGAGGAAGCTGTTGTTCGAGACAAAGGCGACGATGCCTTCCCCCGTTTGTCCGATCCGGTCGCAAGCCCAGCGAATCGCCTTCACGTAGGGGTCGGACAGGGCGTTTTTGTTCGTGGCCTTGGAGTCTTTGGCGTACGTCTCCGCTACGCGCTTGTCCATGACGGGGTATTTGCGGTTTTTGTTGTTGTCGTTTTCGTTCACCTGGCCCGCGTTGTAGGGCGGATTGCCGATGATGACGAAGATGGGGGTCTTTTGCTGGCGGATGATGCGCTCGGTGTTGGCTTCGGTGAAAATGAGTTTCGTTTTGCCTTTTTCCTCGGCCAACTCGAATGTGTCCACGAGGCAGATGCCATCGAATGGGCGGTATTCGCGGGTCAGCTCGTAGTAGGCGTGCTCGATGTTCAGAGAGGCGATGTAGTAGGGCAGGAGCATGACCTCGTTGCAGTGGAGATCGTTGGCGTATTTGTGGGGCAGGGCGGTGCGCTTGATCTCGCGCATGATGCGGACGATAAAGTTGCCCGTGCCGACGAACGGGTCAATGATGTGGACGCCCTCGTCCGAGAGGGACCGCCCGAACTCCTTCGCCAGGATGTCCTCAACGGACCGGACCATGAAGTCCACGATGGGCTGGGGGGTATAGACGATGCCGTGGGTATCGGCCACCTTGACGGAAAACCCCTGGAAGAATTTTTCATACACAGTGTTGAGGAAGTGCTGCTTTTCGCTGAAGTCGTCCAGCATTGCAGCCGTAGTTTCGATTGCGCCGTAGAAGCGGTCCAGGGGTTTCATGAATTCGTGCCGGTCGAAATACTCCGACGTGAGCACCCGCACGACCTTCTCGATCTCGCGCGCGATGATGTTTCGATCCGCAAAATCCGGGTTATCGAATACCTTGCGGAAGATCCGCTCCGTCAGGATGTGCTGTATGAGCATCTCTTCGACGGCTTGAACCGACAGATTCGGGTTGATCGTCGCATGGCAGAGGGCGCTGAACTCATCAAATGCCTTGACGAACTTCCGGTTGGCGGGCCGCTCTTTCTCTATGCGGTCAAGCAATGCCGCCGCGAGTTCGGGAACCTTGATCTTGAACTCCTCGACCGCCTTCTGCCACTGCTCGAAGGCCGGAGGCTGGTAGTCGAAGAAGACTTTGAGCGCTTCGACGAGGAAGTCGGGCTTGCTCACCGGCTCGTCAAATATCTCGGCGGCGTTCTGATAGACAATCACGCGATCCGGGGCCTGGAAAAGGATGTTGTCTTTCGGGTAGCCGAGGTCGAACTTCTTTTTCACTTCCGTGTCGAGGTCGTCCTCGGTGTCCTTCGCTTCCCAGACGCCGTACAACAGTTTGAAGGCGTCGAGCAGTGCGCCATCCACGACTATAGAGTGTGCGCCCCGACTGATTCTGTACTGTTCGGCCAGGGTCCAATGAAACTGCCGGGCACAGGAACGGAGGAGCGCCGCGAAGGCCGGCGATACGGCGCCCTCGTAGAATAGGTCGAGCTGGGAGAGGCTGTTCAGTTCAGCGTAGTAGTTCTTGACAACCTTGTGGTTTGCCTTGAGGTTGATGGCGGTCATGTCGGCCTCCCATATTTGGGGTCACTCATATTCCCCGGGGTCACTCATATTCCCCGGGGTCAAGGGATATTCCGGGGACATAACACTGTTTTTCCCTTGCGCAATTCCGGCGCCACTCTGGGGCGCTGCGGCGGCAGAGAATGTGTCGGCCCTGCATTCAGTATATACCGTATCCCGTCGTTGTCAAATGCGGACTTATGATTCCTGATTTGTGAAGGCCTCGACCGCGGCCACGGCGTTCTCCGTGGGCGTCTCCGGCTGCAACGGCTTCGCCGGAGCCAGGATGTATCCGCCGGCCCGCCCCATCTCGGCGCAGAGGCGCCGGACCTCCTTCCGAATCTCATCGGGCGCGCCGAAGGGAATCACACTCTGACTGCCCAGGCCGCCCCAGAACGTGATCCGGTCGCCCCACTTTTTTTTCAACTCGTATGGATTCATTCCCCGCGCCTCCGGCTGCACGCTCTCCAACACATCCAGCCCGATCTCGATGATGTCCGGCATGATGTCGGCCACCGAGCCGCAGCAGTGGGTGATGACGAGTTTGCCGCGCGCATGGACCGCCTCGTATATCTTCGCCCATCTCGGCTTGATGAAGCGCCGCCAGCGCTCCGGCCCCAGGATCACGCCGCGCTGATCGCCCCAGTCGTCGCCGAACATGACGGCATCAACCGGCAGGTCCGCCGTGTACTCCACGAAGGCGAGGTAGAGATTCATCAGCTTGTCCAGCATCTCCCCGTAGAAGTCCGGATGGTCAATGCAGTCCATGAGGACGTTCTGGAAGCCGCGCAGGTTCCAACTGATCTCGAACAATCCCCAGCCCAGTCCCGCGATGATGAACTTATCCTTGTGCTGCCTGCACGTCTCCTTTGCCTTCTCCTTTTGGTCGGGCCGGAAGAAGGATTCGGCGGCGGGGAACGCATAGCCCTCGAACGACGCCCGCTCCAATGGCGGCTTTTCGAGGTGATGCGGCCGGCGGTCCATCCGCCAGATCGCGTCGTATGGATCGCGCGAGTACGTAGCGTCTATCGGCGTCCGCTCGTTGGTCTGGACCGCTTGTACGCGGACGATGTACGTCGCCAGCCGCTTGCGCCAGTCCGGGCCGCCGTAGTGCGCGTCAAGGCGGTCGCCTACGTCCTTCTCCATGGGGAGCGTGTAGGGGACCGGCTTTGTCTCCTTGTGATGGATCTGACTTAGAATCATGTCACGCGGCGTCATGCGTTTTTCTCCTCCGTGTATCTTTCTTCTCAAACTTCGGTCCGAATCACCTGCTCGGCAGGGAAATGGGGTATCGCCCGATCTCCTTCGCGTAGGCCACAGCCGGGACGAGGGTGTCGGGATTGACGCCCGGATATGTCTCTCCGCCGATGGCCAGGGCGTAGCCGCCGCCAGGCGCGCCGATGCGGATCGCCCGCTCGATTGCGGGCTTGGCGGTATCGAGGTCGTAGTAGAGGTCCTTGCAGTTCAGCCCGCCGCTGAAGAAGACCTTGCCGCCGAGATGCTTCTTTGCATTCTCGATCCGGCTGAAGCCGCCCATGTCCATGCTGGTCAGCTTCATGTCGTTGGCGTACATCTCGAAGTGGTGGTCGTTCGGCCCGTCGGCGTGGAGGTAGCGGCCGTTCTGGCCGTACTTGTCATAGAGGGCCTTGTTGTATTTGAAGATCTGGTCGCGGTACATGGCGTTGGAGATGAAGGCCGAGTTGTCGTCGGCGAGGCCGAGGGATGTAGTCTTGCGCCCGGCGCGCTTGTCGTAGAAGTCGCGGAGCATGCAGAATGCCTCGAAGCACTTGTCGAAGAGCTTCGCGGCCATGGCCTTGTCCACGGCCATCAGCTCGTAAACCTTGTCCGCCCCTATGAGGGCGCAGGCGCAGGAGATCGGCGGGTGGATGCCGATTTGCCCTCCGCCGACGGGCAGGATGATGCCGCGCTTCGTCACCATCTCTTTGAAGGCCGCGAACTCCTCGTCGAGTTTTTTGACCGCCGGATGGATTTCGGGGTCGGGGACGGGGAGTTCCTCGATGTCGGCGGGATCGTCCAGGATTTCCACCGCGCGCGGTGATGTGTCGTCTGGGTACTCGATGGGCATGTCCCAGTACAGCGCCTCGCCCAGCGGGCCGATGTCGTAGGTGATGCCATAGGACGTCCGGTCGTCGTCGAGGATATCGAAGGCCCACTCGAGGCCCTTGATCTGGACCTCGATCTTCACCTCGGAATCGGTGTAGTAGTCGCGGATGTTGTAGCCGAAGAGTCGGGAGTAGTAGCTGCCCGCCGTGCTGATGAGGATCGGCACACGGTCGGGCTCCTGGAAGCGATGGGCGATGGCGAGGCGTTCTCGTGATGCGGCGATCTTCTTCTCATACTTCTTCGGGTCGAAACCGGACATGAACATCTCCTTTCATGCACAAACAATGGCGACGCGCAGAAACCTACTTGTCCATCGCGCTTGCATAAAATAGCCAGTGCCGCTCCCAATACCGGCAGAGCTTCACCAGCAACACATTCCGCCCGGGCTTCAGCTTCACATCGGCGACAAACTCGTCCTGCATCACGCCCTTCTGGTTCGGCAGGTAGGCGATCTGCTCGCCGTTCAGCCAGGCCTGCGCCGCGCTGGACGCGCCGATGCTCAGGCGCATGGTCTTGGCCTTGTCCGACTCGATCGTCGCCGCGGCATAAACCACGTCGCCGATGCTCGTCTCCGTGTTCGAACCGAGATGGACGAGGCCGATGCCCTTCGATGCGGCGTGTTTTGTGGCCCATCCGTCCGTGTTCGGCTTGGCCGGATCGCGGTCGGGCGCGGCGCGCACCTGAAGGATAGGATACCAGTCGGGGTTCGCATAGCGCGGGCTGATGTTCCATTCCCTAACCGAACCTGCCATGAGCGGATCGGGTTTCATTTCCTTCGTCGGTCGGATGACCAGGGCCGACACGCCCCAGCCCGTCGGGCCACCGAAGGTCAGGTCGAGCTTGCCATCGCTGATTTCGATGGTGAACGTCCGCGAGTGGACCGATCCCTTGTAGTGCGGCGCGTCCAGGAGCACCGGCGCGCCGTTGGCCGTCACCATGCCGGAGACAAGGTAGTTGCGCAGCGTCCACGACGGGTTCAGCGTCACGACCCGGACGTCGTACTTCCCGTTGTCGAGCTTTACGCGGAAGTGCTTCGGCGCGCCGCAGAAGAGGCCGCGGTTGATCGGATCGGGGATCGGCGTCTTGTAGGGCCAGAAGATGGCGTAGCCCTCCGTGATCTCGCGCGGTTCGCCCTTGCCGTACTTCTGGGCCCCAGCATAGTGAAGCTCCTCCGGGGTCGGTTCCGATGCGTCCTCGCCGGGCAGCCAGCCGTAGCCGGCCTCGTGCGAGTAGGCCGTGTCGGCCCGCACGACCTTCCATCCTTCGGTAGGGTTCTTCGGCCCGAAGTCGAGGGCAAGCGTCGCGCCCTGGATGTCGGCCATGGCCTGGACCTCGGCGACCACCTTTGCTTCCTGCGCGATGGCGACATCGGTGAGCAGCCTCTCGGCGGCCTTTGTGTATGCCTGCGCGGCGGCGAGGTCGCCCGTTTCCTTTGGACGGGGGGCAGCCGCTCCCCCCTGTGCACCCGCATATTTCGCCCGCTCCATCAACGTGTCGCCGAGGGCGATGGCGCTCTCGACCACGTCAAGCCCCTTCTTGCCGACGAGGACGATCCCATAGACCCGGATCGAGGGCAGATCAAATTTAACCGCATCGTCCTTCCGCTCGAACGTCATCGGTTTGGCCCCCTGCCCCGGAATGAGAAACTGCATCTCCTCGGGACGGATGTCCTTCGGCAGGCGCACGGTGAGTTTCACCGGCTTCGTCGGCGCGGCCTTGCCGGTCTCGAAGTTGATGTCGTAGTTGACGAAGTGCAGCGACGCGACGCCGCAGTCGTAGACCCACGGCTTCACCCAGAGGAGGTGGGGCAGGTCGCCCTCGATAAGCGGCGGGTCGCCGAGCGCCTTTCGCAGGAGCGAAATGGCCGAGGCGGTCGTGGCGCGGGTTTGCTCGTTCTCCTTCGTCCGGCTCGCGGTGAAGTTCGGGTCGGGGGTCAGGTCAACCACCTTGCCACGCCCCTTCCATGCGGCGGTCACATCCGTCGCGCGAGGCTTGTCGTTCTCGTCGCGGATGCCGACGCGGCCGACGATGCCGACCGTCACGCCGGCGTCGAGGGCCTGGCCGATCTTCTCGACCTGCGCGTCGGACAGGCACTCGACCTCGGGGAGGATGATGAGCCGGTAGCGCTTCAGGTCGTCGAGCGAGGCGTAGTCGTCATGGATCTCCGGATGGTTCAGGATGGCCACATCGAAGGGGATGTGCCCCTCCTCCATGGCCCGCGCCATGCCGGAGAGGGCGTTCATCGGCGGCGCGGCGACGGCGGCCTGGTAGTTGCGATACATAAATGTCGGGATCGAATGGACAAGGGCTGCCTGGCAGAGGCGGCGCTTGCCGTGGTTGGCGAAGAGGGCGCGGTGGTCATGCCGCAGTTGGAAATAGTCCTGGAGCAGTTTCAGAAGCTCCGGCTCTTTCGCAAATGTGAATTGATTGACGAACAGCACCCCGCCGCCGGCGCACGGCTCGGCCAGCTCGTGCTCCACGAGATCGGGGGCGTTCTTGTGAAACGCCGTCATGCACATCAACGGCTTCCGCCCGCGGAGCATGGCCCAACCGATCTCGAAGCGGAACGCGCCCCAGCAGTTGTTCCAGCCGCACTTGAACATGTCATAGGCGGACTGCCCCGCCGACTCGAACCAGACCGTGTCCACGAAATCGGAGAGCGCGATCTGGTAGGCGTCCGTCCCCATGAAACCGCCGCCCTGGTTGCCGTGGACGCTGTATTGCTTGCCGAGCCGCCCGGCGACGACCTTCTGGTCCCGGTAGTAGCGCATCAGGTTGTGGATGTGGGAGAGGTAGAGGAACTTCGTGTATTCGGCCATGACCGGATCGTCGCAGAGGCGGGCGAGGCGTTCCGCCTCAGCGGCGGACCAACGTTCCTTCAGGTTGTAGGGCGGGAGCTGGCGGAACTGGTCCATGAGATTCGCTTGGACGTAGTCGCGGATGTGTTTGTATTTCTTGCGAAACTCCGGCAGGCGGTTCGTCGTTTCGAGATAGTGAAAGAACTTCCGGTTGCAGTAGTCGCAGTACCGGCCATGCGATCCCGCGCCGATGCGGCAGGTCGGCCCGCCGATGTTGTCCTGGCTCATCGAGTCGGCGAAGAGGGGGCTGGTGAGCAGGTCGTAGTTGATCACCGACCACCACCGCGGCGCGTTGTTGCAGACGATGAAGGCGTCCCAGCCAATCTTTTCCTTCCACCACTGCACGCTCGTGTTGTATTGTTCGCTCAGGACGCGCTCGCCGTTCATGTCGCGGGCGATGCCGTTGTCCCAGAAGAGCTTCTTCGCGCCCTCCTCGTGAAAGTGGATCGTCTCCTGGTACTCGTTGCTGCCGTATTCTTCGTGCCAGATGCCGTGGTGTTCGAGCCACTGGTGGCTGGTGTAGTCGGCCGAGCGGTCCACGTAGTCAATCAGGGGGAAGTGTTGGGCGATCCACCCGTCCTTGCGCTCGGTCCCGCCCCCGCCTCCGCCCCAGCCGGCGTTGACGACGAACTGGGTCCAGTGGACCGGCTCCTTGATCGGCGCGTTGAACTCGCGCAGGTCCTTCCCGTAATCAGGCAGGACGATCTCAAGCCGGTCAGTCGCCGCAGGCATCCGCTTGTCCTCCTCGCAGTTCACCATTGCCAGGACGCAAACAATCCCCAGTCCCATCAGCGCGTGTCGTCGGTCGCACATGGCCACCCTCCCCGTCGAATCTGTAGCCGCAGGCTTCAGCCTGCGGGCCGATTTGTGGCGTTCTCGCGCACCCGTAAAGGGTGCGCCTACAATTTTTTCACATCTTCCGAGTGTACAGGATGGCAAGTAGGTTTTCAAGCGTTCCACGCTTGAAACGCGCCGATGCCGTTCGTATAGTGAATGCGGATTCGGAACCAAGAACCTATCCGTAGATAGCGGCATCTGTAGCCGCACCCTTTATGGGTGTGTATGGGTGCGACGAATCGCAGGCTACCAATTCACAGATAAGTTCTAAGAAAAGGGAGGTGCGGCGATGGTCAGGTCCACCGTGTGGTGCGGCATGGGTTTGTGGATATGGCTCGCGCTTTGGTGTATATCGGCAGCCACGAGTTTCGCGCAAACGAATGTCATTCCCTTCGGCGACCTGGAATCCGGGGCGCGGGGGAAGCGGCCGCCGCAGTTCTGGCACCGCGGCGGCGGCGACTACCTCTCCGCCTACCCCGACTGGGAGATTACGGATGAAACCGCCGCGTCGGGCAAGTGGTCCGCGACGACGACCACCACCCGCGAGCTCGTCATGTGCGGCGAGGGGGGAAGCGGACCCGTCGCGGGGTCCGTGTCCCTGAAGGCCGCGAAGGCGGGGACCAAGGCGCGCATCCGCCTGAGCGGGTGGAATCGCCTCAACAGAAGCGATGAGACCAGGGAGGTAACGGTCGGTCCCGAGTGGGCGCGCTTTGAACTGGAAGCCAAGTCCGACGGCGGGCCGATGGAACTGGCCGTGGCCAGTATCGAAGCCGGCGTCCGCCTCTGGGCCGATGACTTCCGCATCGCCGCCAAGCCGCTTTCGGACCAGCTCGGCGATATGAAGATCATCCGCCCAAAGCCCCTCGACCTCAACCGGATCGAGACGTATGACGGCAAAGGGCAAGATGCGAGCGGCAAGGTCGCGCTTCATGTCAATATCCCCGCCGATTGCGTCGAGTTGCCGTATGTCTCCGGCGGAGTTCCCTTCCCGCGCGGGCGGCTGTTCCGCGCCGAGTGTGTTCGCGTCCTCGATGCGGCAGGCGTCGAGGTCCCGATGCAGGTCAACGTCCTGGCCCGGTGGCGGGCCGATCAATCCATCAAGGTCCTCCTCGTCACCGTGCCGAGGCCAGGGATGAGCGCGGACTTCACGTTGGAATTCGGCCCGGCGGTCAAGCACATGGCGATTTCCGGTCACTGGGGCATTGCTAGAACCGGTATTCCTGTCGCAAATAGCCCAGTACCGAGCACTCCCGCACTTGCTAGCGGCGACGGCCAACCCACCGGCCAATTCTCTTGGAGGAGGACAGTTGACCGCTTCGGACCACTCACCGCCATTGTCACGGAGGAAGGGGAGTATGCGTTGCCGGACGGCAAACGCCTCGGACGCTGGGTGCGTCGGATGCAGTTGTGGCGCGGGAGCCGCCGGGCCCTCGTGTCGCACTGTTGGATCAACGACGAGGGTGGAGGTTCGATCCCGATCCAGTCGGCGTGGTGTGACATCGGTTACCGACGCCCGTTGCCCGCCGCCGAGCGCACGACGCAGGTCGCGTACGACGGGCGCTTCGTCGTGCCGAAGGACGATGTCGTCCGCCCGCCAACGGGCGAGGCCGCCGAACCAACGCGGCATGACGGCCTGTTTGATGGTCGTCTCGCTATCCGCGACTTCTGGCAGAACCATCCATGCGCTGTCGAGACCACGAAGGACGGCTACCGCATTTGGCTCTGGCCGGAGACGGTGAGGGGCGTCCTGATCCCGCAGGGCTTCGCGCGGCAGTGGGAGTTCCTGATTTCCAACAAAGAAGAGCCTCTGACGAAGTCGTTCCAGACGACGGCGATGCCGATCCTGAGCGCGGATCCGGAGTGGATGTGCGCGTCGGGTGTGTTCGAGTTCCTTCTGCCGCCGGACCCGGAGGCGTTCCCCGTCTTCGAAAAACGCGTCGGGAGCATCCCCACCCTCGGCGGCTTCGCCTGGGAGCAGAAGGAGGCGCGCAACCTCTTCGGCCTGTTCAACTACGGCGACGCGCCCGGCGACGGCGGCTGGTCGAACCTGGAGTCCATGGCCGACCACGAGCTGTTCCTCCACTGGATGCGCACGCGCTCGCGGGAGCACTTCGACATGGCCCGCCTCGCCGCCGAGCACTACCGCGACATGGACATCCACCACGGCGCTGGCTTCTGCCACACCCACTGCAACAACCACGTCGGCTCCGGCGAGGGTTGGTCGCACGCATGGGTGCAGGGTGTGCGCGACCTCTACTTCCTCCTCGGCGACCTCCGCGCACTGGAGGTCCTGCAAGAGGTCGGCGAGCGACTGCTCACGAAGGAGGTCGGCTGGACCTCCGGCCGCGACTGGACCCGGCCCATTGACGATCTGGTGGACATCGCCGGCGCGACGGGCGACAAGCGATTCCTCGACTGCGCCAAGCGCCACATCACCGAGCTTGGCCGACGCCAGCTCCCGGAGCACGCCGTCTGCGGGGCGGAGCGGACATCGTGGTACGAGGACCGCTACCCCGCCGGCTGCGCCTTCACCTGGTACGGCTGCCAGGCGATGGCGAAGCTGCACTTAGAGACGGGCGACGATGAGGTCCTGAACATTCTCAAACGCGAAATTGATCTGTCCCTCGACGTGCAGACCAAATCGCTCCGATGCAACGCTATCCTGCCGGGCGAGAAGATCGGCGAGGACCGGCAGGCGGAAGTCCTGGCCAACCCCTTCGCCCTCGGCCGGGGGAGCACCCTCTTCCCGCCGCTGGGGTATCTGGCCGACGCCACCGGCGAGCGGCGCTATCTGGACCTCGGCATGAAGATACTCGCGCACTACATGCTCAACCTGCGCAGCGGGAGCGACGCCTCGGCCACGTCCTACGCCACCGTGTTCCTCCACTATGCCAAGCGGGCGGGCGTCGGCGCGAAGGAGGAGGCCGCGGCGTTTCATCGAGCGAGGGACTTCAGCTTCGAGCAGTGGCCCACGACCGTCGTCAACGGCGGCTTCGAGGAGGACAGCTTCAAGGGGTGGGACGCGAAGAAGGCCCCGGGGCAAAACGAATTCTACGACAAACTCATCCGCGTGGGTCATGCGCTCGATGAGCAGGTGAAACACTCGGGCGCTCGGTCCCTGCGCCTGCGCTCCGACAACCCCGGCCGAACAGCGAAGGTGGACCAGCGCGTGGCGCTGAAGCCGATGACCCGGTGGCGGATTGACCTGTGGATGAGGGCGGGCGAGGGGGCACAGCCGGTCGCATCTTTGTCGCTTCGGGAGTACGACGAGGACCGCGGAAGCGGCGTCGCCTTCCACCCGGAGGGCGAACCGGCCGACGGCTGGCAGAAGATCGCCGCCGAGTTCACGACCGTGACGCGGACCGTCGCTACGGTGGCGCTGAGCCAGGGCGGCAAGGGAGATGTCTGGTTCGACGATGTCGTCCTCACGGAGATCGGCCCGGCGTACTCCCTGCTGAGCGACAACGGCGGCGGGCGCGACTGGCGCAAGCCGGCCTATCCCGGACTGAACGTCGAGACCGGCGGGACCTACCAGGCCGACGAGCCGATGGCAGGCGACTTGAAAACAGAGGGCAAGCCGATCCCCTTCACGCAGGGCTGCCTGACCGACGGGGTGAGCCGATACGACTACCGGCAGAAGCCGCTCGGCTCCTACGCCTACTGGGCGAAGCGGCCGAAGGGGAGCATCGCCTTCGACCTCGGCCGGCCGTATCGGATCCGGCAGGTTCACGTGAACGTCACGCAGGGCGGGACGAAGGGGCACGGCACGCGGCGCATCGAGCTGCACGAGGGCGGCGCGGACGGGAAGCTGCTCGGGGCCATCGAACCGGCGGTGGACGGATGGAACCGCTTCGACGGATTGGACCTCATGGCGCAGCACCTGACCCTCGTCCTCGTCACGAGAGAGGGCGCGACCTACACCACCTTGTCCGAGGTCGAAATCTGGGGGGAGCGAGCGCCCTGAGGCGGCGCTGCATGTGTTTTGCCCCACGAAACGGCCCGCGGATCGGTCGGCAGGCAATCGTTCTTGCGCCCAAAAGGTGGTTGAAATCCGCTTAGTTTGTTGTTATAATAAAGTTTTTTGCGGCTTGTAATAACGGCAATCGAGGACAGGGGTTACGAATGGCTTGGGCTATACGATTCATTGCCCGCGCAGAGGTGGAGAGCCCGGAGGGGAATTGCAAGGAGATGCTGCCGCCTCATTTCTCGTCCGAGTGCCTTGCCGTGTCAGTCCCCGAGGCCGTTGATCTGACGGCTTACTCGAAACAGCTTGCGGAGCATCGCGTTGATCGAATCACGATCGCTCAACATGGGAGCCATATTGACCTGTCCAGCATGCTTGTGGATTCAGATACGCAAGGCTATTTTCAGTTCCTCGGCGGTCAACTCTGGTATAAAGACGGCCCCACCGGCAAACCCTCCCAAAACGGGACGGGAATCCTGAACCCACGGGAAGAGGGGGGACCCTATAGATGGGACCCCCATGACTGGACAAACGTCCGCAACATTTTCATACCGATCATGACGTATCAAATCTACATGCTCTTTCCTGGCGGGGTCGCATCGAAGAAGCTGCCGTCCTTCCTCGCTTGTGTTTACCACTTCCAGGATCAACTGTCCGGCACCGCGCAGGCACAAGCCGCACAGCAGGCGTCAAGCCCTGGCCAACCGGCCGTGGTGGGAGCAGGTACAAGCCCAGTCTTGGCGAGGAATTAGGCCGAGCAGCGACTCCAAGGGGATTGAAGTCGCTCGACTTCAGAATCTACGGGGCGAACGGCGTGCGCGTCCTATTGCCGCCCGCACCACTGCACCACGTTGAGGAGGAGGGTCTTCTCCGCGTCCGCGGGCGGGGCGTCCTGGTTGTCGGTCTTCAGCCCGATAGCCAGACCGCACGCGACATAGCGGCCCTTGCCCACCTCCCCGCACACCACCACCGGCCGTTTGCTCTGCGATGCTTGGGCGAGGACAGTCCCCTTCGGGCCGCACTCGACCTCAACGTGATCCATGTAGGCATGGGGCTGCGGCGAGTTCGGAGCGATACCCTTCGTCACGGGGTGCTCGGCCACAACGACCCACGTCGGGTCCTTCACGTGCTCCAGTCCCTTCGCGCAGACCTCCGTCAGGAGCAGAGGATGGTCGCGATAGCCGACGGCGTTGTGCGTTACAATCAACCCGCCGCCGTTGCGGACGAATGCCTCCAGCGCGGCGACGGCTTCCTTGGTCAAGGTCGTCGCCACCCTCGGTTGGGGCAGGACGATCACCTGGCAGTCCTTCATCGTTTCCGGGTGGATCAGCCCGATCGGCTGCGCATCAATTCCTGCGGCCTTCCGAAGCTGCGCCAGGATCGTGGTCGAGCCGTAGCCGCCCGTCAGGACGCCGGTGCGCAGGCCCTTGCCCTGGAACTTGGGCCGGTCGCGCTGGAACATCTCCTCGTCGGTCAGGGGTTGCGCCTGCTCGATCCTCGTCTGCCAGTCGGCGGGCAGGACGGCCTTCATCGAGATAGTGCCATTACATCCCTGGCGCGACACCGGCTTGCCGACGGACGACGTGCCCCGGATATCCGCGAGGATGAAGTAGCAACAGTTCGGGTCCATCTCCTTAAGGGTGACCGCATAAATGTTGTCCCGGTTTCGCGCGGCTGCGCTGCCGGAGTGTTCGTCCACGCTCAGCTCGGTCACCTTCTCCGGGTCATCCTTCGGCGCCGAGGCGAGGGCGACGCGGGAGATGCCGAGGCCGTGCCAGCCGGTGGTGTATGTAAAGCCGACCTGGTACTCGCCGGGCGTTTCCATGTAGCGCGTCACGTCAATGCGCTTGGTGATCTTGGCTTGTTGGTCGAAATCCGTGTCCGTCCAGGCGCCAATCTCGTGGGGCAGATAGGCGCTTAGCGGGCTGCGGATGCCGAGGGGGACGAGGCAATCGCCGATGTCCACGACCGTCCGCTCGGTCTCCTGGACGGTGTCCACAAGGCGCGAGCCGCTCAGGTTCTGGCCCACCACTCCCTCCCATTCCGTCAGCGCCTTCGACACGTTCATGCCCGCGAGGGAGAGGCGCTTCATGGCGTTCTGCATCTCGACGCGTTCGGGATAAGTCAGGGTCTTGCTCTCGGAGATGCGATTCGCAATAGTGAAAATATGTTTGATCATCTCTACGTAGCCCTGGATCGCTTCCGTCTCAAAAATCAGGAGCGGTTCGTTCAGGCGCTTGGCGATGGCCATCGCCTTTTCGCATGTGGCGAGGTCCTGCTCCATGTGCTCCACCGTCGGGAAGTAGCGGAAGATGCCCTCCCCCAGCGCCGGCTTGGTGCGTTGCTTCACCATGTGCTGTGGCCGGCGGGAGACGAAATAGAAAGGCACACGCGAGCCATAGACATCCCACCCCACCGGCCCGATCATCACCGCCCAGTCGGCCACGGCGTCGGGGTCCTTCATGCCCCGGCGCGTCGCCCAGGCGGCGGCGAACTCCTGCTCGGTGCGGCCCTTGGCATTCCATGACCACTCTGCGGAGGCGACGACGTTGAAATCGTAGAGCCGGTTGTGCGGCGTAGCGTAGCCGCAGAGGCACTTGAGTTTCTTGTCCACAAATTCGTTCATGCGATACTTGATGAACTGCGGTCCGCTCCACGGGCAGACGATCCGCCACGACGCTGTGAGCTGCGGATAGCACCCCAGCCACCCGCCCTCGGCGACGTACTTCTCCAGAAGGGGATAGATCATCGGGTCGCGCGATGAGTCATAAGTCCGGCCCCCGTCGTAATATGTGATTCCGACCTCCTTCGGGACCTGCGCCAGCACCTTGTCGTTCGTGTCGTAGCTGCCCTGGGTGAGGAGGATGCGGAGTTGGAGGTTGGGGAACTTCTTCCGGGCCAGGCGCCATGCCTCCACGAGGCAGCGCGTCTCCATGGCGTACTGCCCGAGCTCGGACGCCTTGCACTTCTCGCAGGAGCAGAACTGGTTCTCCAACTCGCTCAGCCATGCACAGATGTGGGTGACGCCCTTCTGCGAGGCAAGGGAGCACATCCAATCGGCGAAGACCTCGGTGAGCTTCGGATGGGAGCAGCACGGCGCGACGAGGTCGGGGTACGTCCGATGCCGGGCGCGTTCGCCCTGACCCATGAGATCGGGGTAGGCATTGTAGATGCCCGTCCGCCCGATCCCGTTCAGGTGGGTGATGATGGGGACGTAGTTGAAGGCCCGTCGCCGGGCAAAGGCGATCTTCTCCTCATCGGCCCGGGCCTCGCCGCGGCCGTCCGCCGTCATGCTGAGTTGGACATGGGCCTCGACGACATTCATCTTGTGCCGCGTCATCCAGAGTATGTCCTGGGTGGAGTTGCCGCCCCACTCGCCACGCTCCTCCAGGTCGGGCCAGTCCATGACCTTCGCCAGCGGGATCGTCACATGGTCGTAGGTGAAGGTCGGCTCCAGGAGTTGGCGAAGGGTCTGCGACGCATAGAACACCCCCTTTTCGTTCAGCGCGGTGAGGACGAGGCGGTCGTCGCCGTGCGGGGCGATGAGGTAGGCCTGGTCGGCGTTGGGCAGTTTGGCCAACTGGGCCGTGTCGGGGACGGCGACCTTGCCGACGTTCCCCTTTTCGTCGCAGACACCGACGACGATCTCGAAGCGCCCGCGGTCGCACCGCTCGTTCGCCCGGTCCATGAAGAGGGACCGTATCTCCTCGGCGGCGCACTGCTCCACCTCGCCCGCGCCCTCGCGCAGGACGATCTGCACCTCGCATGACGGCATCGTAATCTTCTTCTCGATGGCGATCTGCTTCGGCAGGGGGATCAGCCAGCGGAGCCACTTGGTCTGCTCCTCCTTCGAGACCGCGACCGGCGTCTCGGCGGCGAGGGCCGAGGCGCATGTGATGACGAGAAATCCCATCAGGCCGATTTGCGCCTTTTCCATGATTCGATCCTTTACTGTTTGAGCGGCTCTTTGCCCAGCGCCTTCAGGATGCAGTCGGCCACCTGCTTTGCGAGGACATTCGAGCCATCGGGCGTGAAGTGGACGTTGACCGGCATCTGGGTCTCTTTCAACTTCGGCAGGGCGAAGGCGTAGAGATCGTCAATGGCGATGCCGTTAGCGTCCATGATCTTCTTGGCCGCCTCGTTGTAGGCGATCACGTCGCTGTTCAGCCGCTTCGGCTTCATCTCGCCTTCGGGCACGGGGGTGGTGGCGCACCAGATTAGTTTCGCGCCGGTTTTCTTCAGACGCTCGACGAGTTGGGTCAGGTTCTTCTCGTAATCGGCAAGCGGGACCTGCAGTTTGCCGTCGTCCATGGACTTCAGGTCGTGCAGGCCCCAGTTGAAGTGGATGACGTCCCACTTCTTGTCGCCGAGCCACTTGTCAATCTCCTCCACGCCGCGCGTGGTGGGGCCGCCGTTGACGGGGATGCGGTGGATGTTCGCCTTGCCCTTGAGCAGCTCGCGGGTGGGGATCGTGTAGCCCATGGAGATGGAGTCGCCGATGAGAAGCACCCTCGGCAGGCCGGGCTCGTCCTCGATCGGCGCGAGGGATGGATGGGGCTTTGGGGCCTTCTTTTTTTTCTGGTCTTTGTCCTGGCTATAGGAGGTGTGGAGCGTCAGACACAGAACGGCGAAAATTGCCAGCGCTTCCAGTACTCTCATGGACGTCTCCTTGCAGAAACATGATGGGACAGTAAGCAACGCGCATGAGCGTACCACATCCGGCCGGTGGATGCAAGGGGAGTTGTCGGCCTTACGGTATCTTGCCCACCATGCCGGAGACCGCGAACTACGGCTTGAGTCTTTCGATTTCGGCCCGTATCGCGTCCACCACTTCGGCATTATGGATGACCTTCTTGTTCCCCTGCTTGACGGAGAAGACCGTGAAGACCTCGCCTCCGTGGTCGGATGTGAACTTGGCGTGTGTCCGCTGCTGCATCTCCTTCCACTTGTGATCTTCGAAGGTATGAGCGAAAGTGACGGGTTTGATCTGCAATCCGATGTGTTTATCGCCGACCTTGATGAAAAAATCAACGTTGTAGAGCCTATCCCACTCGTCGGGGGCAGGTTCTATGCGTACGCCAAGCATGTTCTGTAGTTGGCCATAGATGGTCTGTATCTCGGTTTGGTAGCCTTCGAATGTCCTGCGGATTACAACATCTTTGATGTAGTCTATACAGTCCTGCTCCGTGACCTCGGCCACCTCATATTGGATGACTTCGCTGATTTTTACGTACAGCTTCCTGCCAAGCTCCGCAAGGTGTCGCTCCGGGTACACGTTACTGAAGTAGTATTCTCTCCAGTCCTCGATGGCTTTGGGGGCGCACGTTCGGATCAGGTCGGAGACCGGTCCCACAGACCGTTTTTTGTTGAGGCCCCAGCGATTCATCGCCTGATTGAGAATCCACTCTTTTGCCATCTATGTGTTCCTGCGGTATGATTCAAATCTCGTTCTGTGCTTGTACTCCATGGACGTGTCGACGTCGCAGAGCCCCCTCCTGATCAGATGGGCATTGACGAAAGTCTTGTTCTTCAGATATAGATAGCACAGCAGATTATTATCGGCATCGTGTTTTGTGGAATCGAACCTGAGGAACACCTTCTGGCCCTTCGCAACCTCATCGAGGAACCGCATTGCGTCGCCATTCTCGGCGGCGCGCTCCTTTATGCCGAGAAGGCGAATCTTGAGTCCTGAATCCAAGACGAGCATCGTTGGACTGAGGACCTCCTTAACGGTGTGGTACTCTTGGTGGCCGGCTGCGGAATTATCAACCCTTGAGCCGAAGCGGAGTTTGCGTGGGTCTACTTTCTTGTCAAACTGGATTGGGTCACGAAAGACGTACGGCAAGTCCCTGATCGCTTGGCCCCACTCGGCGCGCTGCGCCGGCTGTCTCACAATCTCAATTTCGGCTTCATCGAAGATCGTCCTTTCCCCTAATCCCAGTTTCTGCTCGATGATCGGCACGAACTCATCATT
This sequence comes from Planctomycetota bacterium, assembly GCA_040755855.1. Lineage (GTDB taxonomy): Bacteria > Planctomycetota > Brocadiia > JAADGH01 > JAADGH01 > JAADGH01. The sequence goes on from JBFMAD010000003.1 coordinate 19,268, forward strand.
GATCTCGTAGCCGACTGAATTGCGGCCGCGGTTCCTGGCCGCCAGGCACGTTGTTCCGCTGCCCAGGAACGGATCAAGAACAGTATCGCCGACGAAAGAAAACATTTTGATCAGGCGCCTCGGCAGCTCCTCCGGAAACATCGCAAGGTGCCCGTCTTGCCTTTCGCCGGGGAAGTTCCAGTGTCCGGCAAAATACTGATTCCATTCTTCCGTTGTCATGCGAGATTGCTCTTTAGCTGTCTTCGACACCTTGGGCGGGATCCCGAGCTTCTTGAAGACGAGAATGAACTCGTAGTCTATCTTCAGTATGCCGTTCCGAGGATGGGGGAACGATCCCATGATCGTGGCGCCCCCCGTCGTGTTGCACGTGGTGACCTTCTGCCAGATGACGGCCCCCATATAGTCAAAACCAACCGTTTCGCAGAACTTGATAATCTCCGTGCGAATGGGTATCACCTTGTATCGTCCGTAGTAAACGGAACGCGCGAATTGATCGCCGATATTGACACAGAGTCGACACCCTTTGTGGAGAACCCTGTGGCACTCGCTCCAAACCAGGTTCAGATTGTTGACGTATTCCTCATACGTGTCATCGAAGCCGATCTGGTCGCTCTTCCCATAGTCCTTTAGTTGCCAGTAGGGGGGCGATGTGACGATGAGATGCACAGACGCATCTGCCGTCTCCGTCATTCTCCGAGAATCGCCGATCACGATTTTGTGGTGGGTTCGCATCGCAGTCCGCTGTGGCTTATGGAATCGGCAAGCGCCGCGCGCCTATCGCATCACGCACCCAGCATACTACGTCATGCGAGTTGTGTCAAGCCTGCTGAATGCGGGACTCTTGCTCCGGTTGCGGCGGCGCGGGGGGGATGCGGTCGCGGATGGGAGGAAGTTGGTTCCTGGGGACGATGGGGTCGAACTTGAAGTCCTTCGTCCGCTTCTTGAACTCGCGCTTCACCTTCGCAAGCGTCTTTCCGCCGGCCATCAGCCCCAGCGCGCCGAGGGCGAGAATCTTCCCGGCCTGGACCAGGCCCTTGTGGGCGTAGGCGGTCTTGCCCTGGCTTGTGTAGTCGCGGTGGTGGCCTGTCACGTCTTTCGCCGAGCAGGCCACGTTGATGCGGCCGAGGGGGGCGACCCAGGAGACGGTGTCCTCGTCCGAGGAGGCGCGCCCGGCGACCTTGCCGATCTCGCCGATCTTCGTGTTGAACTCCGGTTTGAAACCGAGCTTCTTTGCGGCCTGATTGTCCTTCTTTGTGAACCGAGGCGGACCGATGAGTTTGAAGCAGGTCTGCATGTGCTCCACCAGGGCATCATTCGGGAGACGGTTGTAGATGCCGGCGAGGAGCGTCTTTTTCATTCGGGTCTCCGTCGCCCGGGCTGCGCCCTGTGCGCACTTGACCACGCGCGCCGCGATCTCGTCCACCTGCTTGCGGTCGGTGGCGCGGATGTAGTACCACGACCGTGCGTACTCGGGGACGACGTTCGGCGCCATGCCGCCCGCGCTGATGATGGAGTGGATGCGGACGTTTTCGGGGATGTGCTCGCGGAGGATATTGACGGCGTGGTCCATCAGTTCCTGCGCATCGAGGGCGCTGCGGCCCATGTGGGCCGACGCGCCATGGGCGGTGCGGCCGAAGAACTCGAAAGCCATGCTGTCCATCGCCGACCCGCCGAGGCGGCTGACGCTGTTACCGCCGGACGGGTGCCAGGCGAGGATGGCGTCGAAGCCCTTGAACGCCCCATCGCGGGCCATGTAGGCCTTGCCGGCAAGGGTCTCCTCCGCCGGGCAGCCCAGGAGCGAGATGCTGCCGTGGAGTTTGCCCGAATGCTCCATCACACGTTTCACAATCAGGGCGGCGAGGGCGCTGCCTGCGCCGAGGAGGTTGTGTCCGCAGCCGTGGCCCCAGGTTCCCTTCTTCAGTCCGCAGTCGGGTAGGGCGTCGTACTCGGCGAGGATGCCGATGCGCGGGCGGCCCCTGCCCCAGGTCATGACGAAGGCGGTGGGGATGGCCTTGAACTTTTTCTCAATTGCGAATCCATGTCGCTCCAGGACGGATCTCAGAAGGGCGGCGGACCGGAATTCCTTGAACGGCTCCTCGGCATAGTCCCAGATGGCGTCGGAGAGGGCGATGGCCTCGGGGGCGAGGGCGGAAGCGGCCTTTAGGACGGCGGTTTTGAGTTTTTTCACAGGACCTCCATGCTACGACACGGCCTGCAAGCAAGCCGTGCCACCCGATGCTGGTTGGAAGACACGCTCAAACGAGTTTGAGCGTGGCACATAGAATCTCCCTCCGGTTCGACTTGACCCGCCGTGCGAGTTAGATCAATGCCGTGCTGAAGTATCGCTCCGCGCGGTCGGGGAGGACGGTGACGACGCGGGCGCGGGGGCCGAGCTTGTCCGCAATTTTCAGCGCGGCCCAGACGTTGGCCCCGGACGATGTGCCGCAGAGGGCGCCCTCGACGGAGGCCAGGCGTCGGGTCATCGCAATCGCGTCATCGTCGGTGACGGTGACGATCTCGTCAATCAGCGAGACATCGAGCACGGCCGGGACGAAGCCGTCGCCGATGCCCTGAATGGCGTGCAGGCCCGGCTCGTGGCCGAGCAGGGCGGCGGCGTTGGCCGGTTCGACGGCGACGATGTGGACGGAGCTGTCTTTCTCCTTGAAGTAACGCCCCACGCCGCCCAGCGTGCCGCCGGAGCCGACCCCGGCCACGAATGCGTCCACCCGCCCGCCCATCTGGCGGTCTATCTCGGCGGCGGTGGACAGATAGTGGATCTCCGGGTTCTTGGGGTTGTCGAACTGCGCGGGGATCCAGATGGACGCATCTTCGTCAGTCATCTGCTTGAGGCGTTCAAGGGATCCCTTGATGCTTTTCCTGGCCGACGTGAGGACCAGGTCGGCGCCGAGGGCGCTGATGATCTTCTTGCGCTCCTCGCTCATGTCCTCGGGCATGACGATAGTGACGGGATAGCCCTTGAGCCTGCCCACGAGCGCGACGCCGATGCCGGTATTGCCGGACGTGGCCTCGGCGATGCGCATCCCCTTCTTGAGTTTGCCCTCGCGCTCGGCTTCCTCGATGAGGTACTTGGCGACGCGGTCCTTGATGCTGCCTCCGGGGTTCAGGAACTCCGCCTTTCCGAATACGGGGGCCGGGCCGAGTTTGGCCAGTTTGAGCAACGGCGTGTTGCCGATGGTGTCGAGGAGATGGGAGACGGATTCCTTTGCTGCGACGGTCTTTTGCATTTGCGGACCCATACTGGGATCAGGAAGGTGGGCTATTCCTCTGCGAATCAGGCGATGTCACGTTTTTTTTCTGCCTCGGGGGGCGTGGACTCGAAGAGGGGCTGCTCGCCCCGCACAACCTCGGGGGTCAGGACGTATCGCCCCCCTTGCGGCATGGAGGGGAGGGCGTACATGATGTCGAGCATGATGTCCTCGACAATGGCCCGCAGGGCGCGGGCGCCGGTGTCGCGCTCCATGGCGCGTCGGCTGATCTCGACGAGGGCGTCGCCAGTGAATTCGAGCTCCGCGTTCTCCATGGCGAAGAGTTTCTTGTATTGTTTGACGAGGGCGTTGCGTGGCTCGGTGAGGATGCGCACCAGATCGGCCTCCCCGAGAGGGCTGAGCGCCGCCAGGACGGGCAGGCGGCCGACGAGCTCGGGGATCATGCCGAACTCGATGAGGTCGTCGGGTTCCACCTGATTCAGGAGAATGCCCAGGGACTCCGTATCGTCCTCCTGCTCGACGCCGAAGCCGATCATCTGATGGCCGACGCGGCGGCTGATAATGCGGTCTATTCCGTTGAACGTCCCGCCGCAGATGAAAAGGATGTGCGACGTGTTGATCTGGATGAACTGCTGCTCGGGGTGCTTGCGGCCGCCCTGGGGGGGCACGTTGGCGATGGTTCCCTCCAGCATCTTGAGCAGGGCCTGCTGGACGCCTTCGCCGGAGACGTCGCGGGTGATGGAGACGTTCTGCGAGGTCTTTCCGATCTTGTCAATCTCGTCTATGTAGAGGATGCCCTGTTCGGCCTTCTGGACGTCGAAGTCGGCGGCCTGGATGAGCTTGAGGAGGAGGTTCTCCACGTCCTCGCCGACATAGCCAGCCTCGGTGAGCGTGGTCGCGTCGCCGATGGCGAACGGCACGTCCAACATCTGGGCCAGGACCCGGGCAAGGAGGGTCTTGCCCGATCCGGTGGGGCCGATGAGGAGGACGTTGCTCTTGTCCAGTTCCACGTCGTCGGCGAGATCAGCGATGAGGCGTTTGTAATGGTTGTGGACGGCGACGGAGAGAATTTTCTTTGCCCGCTCCTGGCCGATGACGTATTCATCGAGGCCGGCCTTGATTTCTGCGGGGGCGGGGATGGACCGCTTGGAGGGCAGTTTCGCGGCGGCTGTGCCCTTGATCTCGTGCTGCATGACGGCGTAGCAGAGATCAACACATTCGTTGCAGATGAGGAGATTGGGCGGGACGGCGATAAGTCCGCGAACCTGACTTCCCTGTTTGCCGCAGAAGGAACAGCGTTGATGTCGTCTCGCGCTCGGCTTCGGTCCCTTGGGCCTGTTGGTCATGTCCTCGCCTTCGCATTTCAGGTTGTCTGAGGGCGGCGCTTCGCCCGGACTCGGAAGTCCGGCGACTTCCGCTACGGGGCTATTTCGTCGCCGCCGCCTGGTGCAAGTCTTTCAGGGAGCCGAGAACCTCGTCAACAATGCCATAGTCCTTGGCCTCCTCGGCAGACAGATAGAAGTCCCTGTCGGTGTCGTCCCGAATCTTCTCGATGGGCTGGCCGGTATGATGCGAGAGGATCATGTTGATCCGCTCCCGGAGCTCGACGATTTCTTCGGCCATGATCCCGATATCGGCGGCCGTGCCGTAGCTGCTTCCCGCAGGCTGGTGCAGGAGCATGCGGGAGTTTGGCAGCGCATGGCGCTTTCCCTTCGTCCCGGCCGCCAGCAGCAGGGCCGCGATGCTGCTGGCCTGGCCGATGCAGAATGTGGCCACGTCGCAGCTCACGAACTGCATGGTATCATAGATGGCCAGGCCGGCGTTCACATAGCCCCCGGGGGAATTGATATAGAGGTTGATGTCCTGCTTCTTCCGCTCGTTCTGGAGGAACAGCATCTGGGCGACGATAATGTTGCCTATGAAATCGTCAATGGGGTCGCCCAAAAAGACGATGCCGTCAGCCAGCAGGCGGGAGAAGATGTCGTGACGGTATTCCGCCCGTCCGGTTCGCTCGTAAACGGTGGGCAGGACAGCTGCGTGGGGCGGGTCGCCGCGTTCGATGGCCTTGTAGATCCGTTCGAATTCGCGCTCGTTCATTCCTTTGCTTTCCCCGTTTCCTCCGTCTTCTGCTCGTCCTTTTTTGCCGCCGGGGCGGGGGTGACTTCGGCTTCTTCGATCAGGAGGTTCATCGTCTTCTCTTCGCGCATCTGGCGGCGCAGGGTGGAGATCGCCCCGCTGCGATCCAGTTGCTGGTTCAGCTTGCTCGGCGAGACGCCCCGAAGCATAGCCATGGCGGAGATACGTTCCTCCACATCCTGCTCGGTGGCATAGATGCGCTCCTTGTCGGCGATCTTTTCGAGGATGAAGTAGAGCCGGAACTCCCGTTCGGTGGAGGACTGGCTGGCGTCTCGAATCTCCTGGGCGTGCTTGCTCACGTCCTCTCTTGGCACGCCCCGGCTCAGGAGCATGATCTGCTGGCGCTGGGCGTTCATGCCGGCCTGGCGCTTGACCAGTTCTTCCGGCAGGTCAAACTTGAACTTCTCGAGGAGTTGCTCGGAAACCTGGCGATCGAGGTCCTGCCGGACGGCCTGCTCCTTGTTCCGGCGGAGGCGCTCCATAAGGTCCTTCTTCAGCTCGTCCAGGGACTCGTAGCCGAGGTCCTTGGCGAACTTGTCGTTTGCCTCGGGCTTGTTCAGACGGCGGACCTCCTTGATGGTGAAGGTCGCCTCGGCCTCCTTGTTGCGGAGTTCTGCCTGGGGGAAGGCGTCGGTGAGCTTGAACTTGCCGGTCTTTTCGTCGCCGGCTTTCGAGCCGATCAGGAGCTTCCCCGCCTCGTGGGCGGGCAGGCCGGTAATGTTCGCGCCTGTGGCGGCCAGCTCGGCGTCGGCGGCCTCGGAGACCATCTTGCCGTCCACGGTCACCGTGTAATTGCAGAGGACAGCGTCGCCTTCTTTAGCCGGTTCCTCCACCTTCACCAACTCGGCGGCGCGGAGCCGGAGGTTCTCGATGGCCGCCTGCATTTCCTCGTCGGTCGGCTCCTTGGACTGCTCTTGCAGTTTCAGTCCCTTGTATCCTTCCACCTCGAAGCGCGGCTCGACCTCGAGGGTCACTTCGAACTCGATAGGTTCGTCTTCGAGATTTGCCTTTGGCTCCTCGGCCTTGGCTTCTTCGGGTTTCTCCTCGGGCTTCTTCTCGCCCTCTTTCTCCTCCTCCTCGCCCTTGATCTTGAAGTCCGGGTCGCCGATGGGGGAGAGGTCTTCGCGCTTCGTCACGATATCGAAGGCCTCGGCGATCAGCCGGTTCTTCAGTTCGGCTCGGATGTCCTTGCCGAACTGTCGCTCGACCAGGCGGAAGGGGGCCTTGCCGCGTCGAAAGCCCTTTACGGCCGCGTTTTCCTGGATGTCCTCCAGGCTTTCCTGGATCGCCGCGGCGATTTTTTCGGTGCAGATGGTCACTTTCAGATGTTTCTTGCAGGGACCCGTCTCTGTGATTTCGTAGGCGGGCCAGACCTTGACGGGGGCCTCGAAGGTGATGGCTGGATCCTTGGCGGGGTCGAAAACGATGTTGGTGAACTCGGGTTTCAGGGCGGCGGAGATTTTCTGTTCGAGGACGGCGTCTTCATATGCCTCGTCCATCATCTCCAGTTTTACGCTTTCGCGAATCTGGTCGCCTTTTTTCTTCTCGACCTCGGCCTTGAGATCATCCTCCGTCGCGCCCTTTCTGGCGCGGGTGCGGGACATCTCGGTGTGGAAGCGCTCGTCGAGGAGCTTCTGCACGTCGGCCTGGGGGATTTGGAACTTAAGGAGTTTTTCCTGGGGGCTTGTGTCCTGGACCTCAACGGCCATTCGATTGCCTCACTGCGCAAATGAAGGGATAAGAAACCAAAGACAAAAAAATGGAGCGGGTGATGGGATTCGAACCCACGACAACCAGATTGGCAACCTAGTGCTCTACCAGCTGAGCTACACCCGCTCTACCAACGCATATCTCGGCCCGCGCCGCCGCGGAAAGGGGCTGGTGCGAGAGGGGGGACTCGAACCCCCAGTCGCCCTGCGGCGAACCAGATCCTAAGTCTGGCGCGTCTGCCAATTCCGCCACTCTCGCCGCAACCGCACGGGATTATGTCCTGGTGGGCCCTGTAGGAATCGAACCTACAACCATCTGATTAAGAGTCAGGTGCTCTACCTAATTGAGCTAAGGACCCCTGCCCCAGTCCCTTGGGGGACAAATTACAATAATAGCAATCACATGGGGGAAGTGTCAAGAAAAAATTCGGCGGGGGGAAATGAGGAATGATGAATATTGGACATGGAATGCTGAATAATGAAGTAAGAGGGAAGATGCAGCCTCATGGCCCTGCCCCCCTCCCCCTCAATCCAAAATCAGCAATCGAAAATCCCCTCACTCCTCCGCCTCATGCAGCGCCTTCGGTATCTCCGCCGTGTCGCCCACCTTCACGCCGTTGCGCTGGAACCAGCCCTGCGGGACCTCGAGGACGAACTTGACGCGAACCTTGGATGGGTGCGATAGCAGCGTCTCCGGTTCCATGTCCTCCATTTGCGCGATCCAGCCGTCCGACCGGATGAACGCGATGCTCAACGGCACAAAGGTATTCTTCATCCAGAACGATTGATACTCGTCCTCGGGATAGACAAACAACATGCCCTGATCGGGCGGGATGGTCTTTCGGTTGGACAGGCCGGCCTGCCGCTTCTCCCGCGTGCTCACCACCTCGACCTTTAGATCCTTTCCCGCCACCTTGATCGTGTGCAGAGCCGTGGGCGCCGAGGGCTTCGGCGCATCGGAGGCGGAGCAGGAACAGAGGGCCATGATGCACGCGGTCATGATCCATCGGCGAAAAGCGCGCATTGACACACCCATTGCGATACTCAACGCCTGGCAGGGGGAAGGTAGAGGATAGTCGGTGTCTCTCGCGGCCGGCGATCAGGTGACTTGAATTCGGTGAAGGGCGAGCCGCCTGTTCGCCGAGGGTCGTGGTTCTCGCGCCACATCTTCGTCCCATAATCGTAGTAAAACTTGTCCTGATATTCGATCAGGTCCGCCCCGCGGAACGGAAGGGTCCATGCCTCGCCCCAGCCGCTGACGCCGGGGCTGCCGAAGAAGTCAATGGGAAAGACAGCGATGCGAAAGACCGTCGCAAAAATTTCGATGTCGTCCTTTCCCTCGGTGGACTTAGTTTCGTAGCATAATGCGGGCTGGGCCGTCAGGATCAGGACTGCGAAAGTCGCGACGCACATGCTTTTCATGTTCATTCTCCACATCTCGAGGAAAATCTACTAACCAACTAATTATCCCCTGCCGCGCCGGGAAAGTCAAGCCTGGAATCGTGAATAGGAAGACGACCCGAATCTTGTACCATTTTCAATTTTTTACAGAAAATCTTGTTTTTATGTTGACGTTCCTGTTCGGGCGTGGTTATCATATACGTAATGTACGCAATGTGGATGGTTGGTCTGTACGACATTCAAGAAGGGGATGGCTTGGAGCAGCGCCGTGAAACCGTATTCTCGAACGGGGCATCGGCTTTTTTCGAATGTGGCAGCCTGGGATTATGTCCGATCCTTCGCCATGTGACGGGGGATCGGTTTTTCTTTTTGAGGTCATGCCGAGAAGATGCGGCACACACACTGTTAGAGGAGAACCGGCCATGAGGGATTATAGGGTTCATCGTGAATTGGCGATTGAGGAGCTCGAGTTGCGCGTCACCCCGGTACCCATCGGGACCATTTTGAACGCGCAAAACCCCATCTATCGTTTCACCGACGCCGACGGCGACTACATCATGCTAAGGTTCAGCGGGCCGGGCCAGGCCGAGGTCGCTGGCGGAATAAATGGCACAAACATCACCGGAATCTACTTCAGCGGGACAACGGGACAGACGAACTTCCTGATGAGGGACCTCAACCCCAAGGCCGGCGACAACACACTGACGGCGGGCGCGGAAACCATTCAGACCGCCGTGGGCGAATCACTCGGCGCCCTCCAGTTCATTGCCCCAACTGGCAGGCTAATTGACACCCATATTGAGATTGGCGAGAACCTGGGCAGGTTTTTGGTTATCGGGAGTACGGCGAACGTGGCTGTCAATGTGAACGGCGGTCTGTCGCAGGCCAGCATCCTCGGCAACGCTTCGGAAACTATGGTGGAAGCGGGGGATATCGGCTCGCTCAGCGTCACGGGCGACGCCGATGAGTGCTACTTTGCCACTCCCCTTGCCGGCAGTAACTTCGGTCAAGTCGTCATCGGCGGCAACCTTGCCAACAGCTTCATCGGCATCGGCGGCAACTCCTCCTCCCTCCGGGTCGGCGGGGATATGCTGGCGAGCCGGGTCATCGCCAACGGCAGCATTGACCGAGTCTTCATCGGAGGCAGCTTGGTGGGCGACGAGCCGGTTGGCGCGTTCGGCGAACCGCCCGAGATTGACAATGGGATCAGCGTGGGCGTCAATCTGGGCAGCGTCATCATCCAGGGCGATTTGTTTGACGCACAGATCGCGGCGGGCGAAAATATCGGCTCAATTCTTATCGGCGGCGAGATGCTTGGCGGAGCGATCATCGTCGGCAGCGAGGCTCAGCCACTACCCCTCAAGGGCGCGTTCTTCGTGGACACATCTCTGGGGCCGCCGGCGCCCACGGGCAATCTGGGCCGACTCACCATCCAGGGAAGCGTGGTATTTTCGGAAATTTTCGTTCAGGGCGATCTTGGAATGCTGCAATTCCGGAGCCTTGTGGCCTTAGCCCCGCTCGCGGTCGGCGGCAACGTGGGCCAGTATCAGGTCTCCGGCCCGCAGTTCATCACGGGCGCAGAGATCGGCGGCGGCGTCGGCAGCATCCTCTTCAACGAGTTCCTCTTTGACTGTGATTTCGCCGTTCAGGGCAATGTGGGCCGAATGATCATAAACGGCACCCTCGACGAAACGGAGATCAACATCGGCGGCAACCTGGGCCAGGGCAGCATCAACGGCGACCTGGACGAGGGCGGGCGAAAAGTCGCCTTGGATGAGAGCCGCGTGACGGTGGGAGGGAACGCGGCGAATCTGGCGATCACCGGGGCCCTGATCAATACATCCTTCGTGGGCATCGGGAACCACACCGAGTACCTGCGGATCATCGGCGGGATTCTGGGTGGTTCGCGGGTGGAGATGCAGGGCAGCGCGGGCATCGTCCAAATCATCGGCAACATCGAGGAAGCGCAGGGGCCGGCTCTATATATCGGAGGCCGCCTGATTAACAGCATGCTGCTGCAGGGCAATGTGTTGGGCATCGTCAACATCAGTGGCGGGTCGCGCTACGCGCCGATCACGATCAGGGGCGACCTGAGCAACGAGCTGACCGCCTCCGCCTTCGGCGACGTCTCGATCCTCGGCAACTTCACGGGCCTGATCGACGCGGAAGATGTCGGCGTAGGCAACACGCTCCTCGTGAAGGGGCCGGTTGCCACCGGGGTCGTGGATCCGTACCCGCAGGCGTTCCACAGATACATCGGCTACGAGCCGGTTGTCATATAGCGCATCGAGCGGCATTCCGCACGACCTATCGGGACGAGGCCATCCGGCCTCGTCCCGTTTTTTTTCAGAGCGACCGGACCTCCCGCTTGATGATCTCGTCAATCTCCTTCGCAAACGGCGCAGGCCGCATGTGGAAGTAGATTGACGCCAGCGCCTCGTGCCCCCATTCGTCTATCATCGCCGCTGTCGGGATGTAGGCGTCGGTGTAGGAGCAGTAGCCGAAGAAGATCGTCTGCCTGTCCGGGAAGAGGTCCTTCACCATCCGCCCCACGTCGGCAGTCACCTCGCCGGACATGGCGATGATCCGGATCGAGTCGGTCAGGCCGATCTTCGCGAGGTGCATGCGGAACGCCTTGGGCAGCGCGCCCGTGCGCACCTTTTCGTAAATCCCCTGCGCCCACAGCCGGACGATGGACGGGTTCGCAGGGCGGAGTTCCTTCGGGATCGTCTCGCGGGTTGGGTCGCAGAGATCCAGCAGTTCCTGCTGCGACGGCAGCTTGGCCATGTCATAGGGGATATCGAACTCCTTCTCGACGGCGATCAGCCTCAGCTTGATGTCCCTCATCCGGTCCGACGTGGCAAATTCCGCGATTTTCTTCCCCTCCGTTAGCCAGTAGGCGTCGAATTCCTCGGGTTTCGAGCCGCCCTCGCGCTTCCTTGTCATTACGCTGCCGCCCGCGCCCTGGACGAAGAGCGTCATGACATCATCGCCCAGCACCTGCTTGATCCCGCGCGAGACGACGCCCGGCCAGTCCGCGCTGATGAGCTGGCCGCTGCGCGACGTGGAGTGGCAGGCGTAACTGTAGAGCACCGCCTTCGGTTGCTCGGCTCCCTCATCGTAGAAGGTCATCACCGGCAGGTCGGGGTCGTAGTAGCCGGCCTCGTTCACGCCGAGGCGCATCTTGCCCCCGAGCTCCGGATCGGGCTGGCGGCGGCAGACGCCAAAGCGCGCCTCGCCCACGCCAAAGGTTATGCGCATCGGCTTCAGGTCGGCCAGCGCGGCTCGGATCCCTTCGCGGAACCACTGTTCCAACTTCCTGACATATTCGACATCCAACGGCCACTGCGGATAACACTCCTGGTGGAACAGCCCCGGGGCGCAGTGGGTGTGCGAGGTGTTGAGGATGATGGCGGCGCTCTTCAGCCCCAGGTTCTTCTCTGCCCATGCCTTCGTCCGCCACGTCAGGTCCTTCGGCAGCTTCAGCAGGTCCATCGTCACCAGGACGATCCGCGCCCCCGCATCGTCCTCCAGCGCGACGATCCGCAGATACAACGGGTCGCACACGCCCGTGCTTCCTCCCTTCCGACCGGGATAGCCGGCGAGGAAGCATCCGACGGGTGGGGTGACATCACGCTCAAAGAAACCGGCTCTCATCTGATCTTCTCCCATAGAGAACCTCCCGGAGGTTTGAAACCTCCGGGAGGTTCGCATCGAAAACATAGGGTGGGCCTCCGGCCCGCCATTTTCGCTATTTCAGCGGCAACAGAGCGATCACCCAGACGTCCAGATTGGGTACGGTGAACTCCGCGCGGCCGTCCTTCATCTTGACGCTTGCCGTCGCATCCGGAATATCCGGAGAATAGAGATTGACAACATCTGAGGCCAGTTGCTTCCCATCCGGCAGCCGGACCGATACGGCAATGTTCTTCCTGGGCGCCACGGCGTCCGTTGCGGCGTTATAATCGTAGTTCACAAGATGGACGATGAGCATCTTCCCCTTTTGAACCGGATTGATCGCTACAAGCTCCTGCGCATCGGTGGCAACGAGGCTTCCCTCCTCGCCCAACAAGGACTTGATCGCTTCCACCATAGCGACGTACTCTTTGGGCTTTTCCTTCGGGCGAATCACGCAACAGACGGCGCTTCTTTTACCGGAGTGCCCGACAGTCGAATCAATCGCATATCCCTGCTCCCCGAAGCCGTTCCATCCCGGCACGGGCGCCGAGTCGCCGTCCTCGAAAGAGGGATTCGCGAGCAGATTCTTGTCGCTTCCCTTCTCGCCGAGAAAAATATCGTCGAACCATGCCTCGCCCCAGTGGGAACGAAATAGCGCATGGAGCGAGAGCGACTTGATCGGCTTGGCAGGCACGATCTCCTTCTCGGACATCTCCCAGTCGTGCGTCCCGGGACGGAAGGGAGCACACTGGCCCCAGAGGGGCGTGCCGTCCTGGTATTGAATATCCGCGTGGAGCGCATAGTCGTTGTTCAGGCTTCCGCTTACCTCCTTCGCCTTGCTCCAGCCGCGGAGGATGAGCGGCTTCGGCTCCTTCTGATCGAGCGTCAGGCACTGGACCGCGCCGCACTGTATCCGGGTCCCGAGGGATTCCCTCACCTTCAGGATTTCGTCCCCGAAGCGGTGGATGCAGCCTTTGCCGATGCTATGCCTGCCCAGCTCTGTGGGGAAAATCCGAATGGTCGAGTGGGCACGGCGGCCCGATAGGGTCGTGGTTGCCACAGGGAATCCGCCCCCGTGCAGTTTTCGATAGAACTCGTCACGCGTCGCCATGTCCCCCGATGCGATGATCTTGCCTCCGCGCGCAGCGAACTCCTCCAGGAGGATCGCCTGCTTCGCGCTCATTGCCTCCACATTCGGCAGAATCACAAGATCGTAGCGGCTCAGCGTCTTCTCCAGATCGTCATCCGGCCAGAGCGCCGTTCCATCCCCGAGCGCGATCACGTCATAGGGAATGTGCTCCGCGTCAAGAGTATTGCAGTGGCCGAAGAAATGGCTGAGCTGCCTCTCGCCGGCCGGACTCCGCGAGGAGAATCCGAGCGCCCGGCAGACATGATACATGAAGGACGGGACCGAATAGACGACCGCCACGTTCGCGTAGCTCCTGTGTACCCGCGTCAACAGATCCTTGTGTTTCTGCGCAAACTTTGCATAGCGGCTCAGCAGATCGTAAACCTTCGGCGCTGGAATGATCTCGACGCTTCCCGTCTCCGCCGACCAATGCGCGTTCTTGAGGAGATAGTACGGCACGGCGCAGTTGGCGTAGCACTCCGCCAGAAAAATCTGCGACGGCCCGTACTCCTTCATGCACTGCTCGGTCGCAAAACCCCAGACCCAGATCGCCTTCTGGTGCCTGCCCGCGGCGGCGGAAATCTTGTAGTCGGCGATAAGTCGCCGCGCCGGATACTGGCGCGACCTCCACTCCTCAAGAAAGATCAGGTCGTTCGGCTGCGACAGCAGCACGGTGCTGTAGCAGTTCATCGCCGCACACCCCTGGTTGCCGCAGACGGGAATCTCCGGCCTGATCTGCTTCGCTGCACGAACGGTGTCGTCCCACATCCGCAGGTTGGAAAGGTTCAGGAAGCGGACATACTCGCACACGATGGGATCATCAAGGGCGACCGCCGGGTGGCCGACGTACTTCTTGTCCCGAAAGTATTTTGCGAGATCGAACTTCTCTATATCCTCAATCCTGCAATCCTTTGCCTCGCCCGCGGCCCATCGCTCCTCCATGTACTTGACGAAGGCGGCGCGACACCCCTTGCAGAAACCGCCGTCGCGGACGATGCCCGGCACCATGCCGATATTGTCCTGCCTCATCAGGTCGGTGGTCTTTCGCTTCACGGCGTCGAGGAGGTCCTGCTTGTGGAACTCATGCCAGCGGGGGGCATTGTTGCAGACGACCCACGCATTCCCCTTTTCCCCGCCCCACGAGAGGAACAGCACCTGCTTCCCCTCGACATCCACGGCAACGCCGTGTTCGTCGTCGGGGACGTACGGCTCCTTGTATCGCCTCTCCCACGCCTGCCACTTTGCCTGATACTCAGGATACTCGATCGCGCCTGAGATGTTCTTCGGGCGGAAGGGATGATCCTTCAACTCCTCCTTCCCGGGCAATATGCTCCACTCGGCGACGTCGGGCTGGAGATCGTCCAAGAGGTCGCGGAGCGTCTTCCCCGGCGGGAGCGGCGTCTTCGGGCCGGGGCCGACCACCGGGACAACCACGTCGTATATCCACGGGCAAGGCGACTTCTCCGCCATCGTTCCCTCCCCAAGCATCTCGCAGCCTGCGCTCAACAGCAGAATGCCCGACGAGCAAACGGCGAGAGCACACAAGGATGATCGCATCTTCATCGGCACTGCTCCTGTGAAATTTGCCTTCACCGTGAGATTTCTCTCCTACTTCTTCGGCGCCTTCGGGTGCCAGTTCCACATCGTGTCCAACGGCCCCAGCCCCTCGGAAAGCGGGGCGCTGATGTCGGACAGGCGCTTCCAGTCCTCGGGGTCCAGCTTCCAGTCCAGCGCGCCGAGGTTGTCGTCCACCTGCTCGGGGCGGGACGCACCAATGATTGGGGCGGTGACGCCCTTCTGATCCAGCAACCACCGCAGCGCCGTCTGCGCCGCGGTCTTGTTATACTTCGCCGCCACCTTCTCCACCGCGTTTACCACCTTCATCGTCTCCGCGAAGTGCTCCGGCTGCAGGCGGCGGTTCTTCCCGCGCGGGTCGTTCGGCACGTCCTCCAACTTCTTGAACCGCCCCGCCAGCACGCCCTGGCAGATGGAGGAGTAGGTGATGACGGCGATGTTGTGCTTGATGCAGAGCGGCAGCACGTTCTTCTCGACGGACCGCCAGAGCAGGTTGTAGCACGGCTGGAGGCAGTCAATCCGCGACGGATCGTTGATCTCCTCCCACTCCGGCTCCATCCAGTTCGACACGCCGATGACGCGGATCTTGCCCTCCTCCTTCAGGCGCTCCATCTCGCCGATCGTGTCGACCAGGGGGATATCCGGCGGGGGCCAGTGCTGCTGAAAGAGGTCCATGTAGTCCGTGCCCAGCCGTTGCAGGGAGGTCTCGAGGTGCTTCCGCACATCCGCGGGGCGGCTGGCGTTGGGCGAGAACTTGGTCGCCAGGACGACCTTGTCGCGCCGGCCGGCGATGGCCTTGCCGACGAGGTCCTCGGAGTGGCCGCGTCCGTAGCCCTCGGCCGTGTCGAGGAAGTTCAGGCCCTGGTCAATGGCGTATTGCACCGTCCTCACGAATCGCTCGTCGTCCGACGACGCCCATCCCGCGGCCTGCCAGCAGCCGATGCACAATCGCGAGACCTTGATCCCGGCCCGTCCGAGTGTGGTGGTTTCCATCGCTTCCTCCTCCTGTCTTGTGATGACCCCAATTATGCCTTTCCGCAAAGTTGAAGATAGCAGAGGACCGATGGGAAGTCAACCTTCACCATTGACTATGCCCGATGAGGACAGGTAAAATCTAACCCGTACCCATTCCCGCTAAGCGAAAGGAGAATCGAATGGCAAAGGAAAAACTGGCGATCAACGGCGGCGAACCGGTCCGAAAGGGCGGGTTCCCATCGGGGAACAAGGTCGGCAAGGAAGAATTGAAGGAACTGATTGACGTCATTGACTGCGGCAATATGTTCTACGCGAGCGGCACGAAGGTGAAGGGCTTCGCGCAGGAGTTCGCCGCGATCCACGGCGCGAAGCACGCCGTCACCAGCACGTCGGGCACCGCGGCCCTGCATGTCGCCATCGCCATGGTCAATCCGTCGCCGGGCGATGAGATCATCGTCGGCCCCATCACCGACATCGGCAGCATCATCGGCATCGTCTTCCAGACGGCCATCCCCGTCTTCTGCGAGGTCCGGCCCGACACCTTCAACATGGACCCTAAGGACATCGAGCGCAAGATCACCGACAAAACCAAGGCCATCATGGCGATCCACCTCTTCGGCAATCCGTGCGACATGGACCCGATCATGAAGATCGCGAAGAAGCACAAGCTGCTCGTCATCGAGGACTGCTCGCAAGCGCACATGAGCGAGTACAAGGGCAAGTTCGTCGGGACCATGGGCCACATCGGCTGCTTCAGCCTGCAGCAATCCAAGCACATCACCGCCGGCGACGGCGGGATCACGATCACGAACGACGACGATCTCGGGGCGCGCGGAGCGCTCTTCATGGACAAGGGGTGGCATCGCGGCGAGCCAGGGGCGAGGAAATATACCGTCTTCGGCATCAACTACCGCATGAACGAGCTGACGGGCGCCGTCGCCCTGGCGCAGGTGCGGAAGATGAAGAACGTCGTGGCGCTCCGCCGGGCGCGGGGCGACCTGCTCAGCGAGCTGATCGCCGACAATCCCCACGTCCAGCCGCAGAAGCTCTTGGATGGGTGCAAGCACACCTATTGGCAGTACGGCCTGCGCGTCCTCGACGATGCGCCCTTCACGCCGGCGGACTTCGCCAAGGCGCTCAAGGCGGAGGGCATCGGGTGCGGGCAGGGCTACATCGGCAAGCCGATCTTCCTCTGCCACGAGGCGCTGCGGACGCAGACGATTTTCGGCGACTCGAAATTCCCCTTCGACCACCCGAACACGCGCAAGGGCATCGCCTATGACGAGGCCACCTGCCCCATCACGCAGAAGGTGCTCGACCGCATGGTGACCGCCTCCGTCAGCCAGTTCCTCAGCGAGTCCGACATCCGCGACATGGCTGAAGGGATCAACAAGGTAAGCCGCCTATTGAAAAAGTGATCCACGGCCGAGACGCGGCGAAGAATCAGGTGGTAGGTGCGGAGATGATGACCGTCATTCCCGCGCAAGCTTGTCCCCGCAGGCCGTAAGCGGGGAGCGGGAATCCACGATGCCGGGTAACGCAACAGCGAAACCACGAAGCTCACGAAAAACGCGAAGGGAAGGCAGAACGAGGGTGAGGCCCGTTCTGTTACGACGCCACGTGTGGCACGGCTTGCTTGCCAAGCCGTGGTTGTTCGGCCCGTCACACAGGTCGCAGGCAACCCGTGGCATCCGCAGGGACTCACCAATTCTCTTTGCTGCATTGGCATTTTCGTGATATAATACTTTTCTACCGAGGGACATTCCTTTCTGTGCGACTGAAGGCAGGTTGCCGATGATTAGAATCTCCGAAGCTATCGCCAGTAAGTTGGGCAAGCTTTTCGGGCAGGAGTACCAGGGCGAATACGAGAAGCACGTCCACCCATGTGTAGTGCGTATTGCTTCTCGCCTTGACCAGACCGAGAGGCTGCTTGAGCAGTGCTACGACGACGCATTCATCTCAGAAGAGTCAAATCGCGAGCAACAGGAACTGTACGTGGAGATTCTCAGCTTGGCGTATCAATTCACGAAACGTCTCGAGCATCTCTCGACACAGGTGAACAAATGCCATTCTGTGAAAGTCTACCCATCAGTGAGTAAAACACTCGAAGACATACTCCGTGCTCGCGGCAACGCTGTCCACTTCCACGAGCCTTGTTACAATTACGAGCAACCGGATGGCGAAGTTGTCGAGTGTGAAATGCACGACACGTGTACTACGCCATTCGAGGGGGAATGCATCTCGATCACAATCAGAATAGCAGAAGAGGATGGGCAGATCTGCTACGAGGAAGACGCCCTAAACTTCATTGGGCAGTTGAAGTCATCCATTGCGGACGTTCTTGGAAAATACCATAGCCGATTGGAGTCACAGATTCAGGTGCGGTGCCCGAGTCCGTAGATTTGACAGTTGGCTTTGCTCTCTGTCATTTGGTCCCGAACTATGCGGATGCCATGCTCGGGCTGCTCTGAGCGTGTCTTGCCAGCGGAGTCGCGTTGCCGATAGTCCTCCCTATCTGCTCCGCTGCTCCTCCATCGCCATCTCCCGCAGCCTGAACCGCTGGATCTTGCCGGTGGCAGTCTTGGGGAGATCGGGCACAAAGAGGATGGAACGAGGATACTTGTAGGGGGCGGTGGCCCGCTTGACGAAGTCTTGCAGTTCCTTCGCCAGCTCGGGCGAGGGGGCGCGGCCATCCTTGAGAACGACGTAGGCGCGGGGCTTGATGAGACCCTCCTCGTCCGGCACGCCGGCCACGCCGCTTTCGAGGACCGCCGGATGCTCCTTGAGGACGGCCTCGACCTCCGTAGGCCAGACGGCATAGCCGCTCACCTTCATCATGTCGTCCGTGCGGCCCTGATACCAGAAGAAGCCGTCGTCGTCCACGCTGAACTTGTCGTGCGTGTTGATCCAGTCGCCGTGGAAGGCCTGCTTCGTCTGCTCGTGCTTGTTCCAGTAGCCGGACGCGATGCTGTCGCCCTTGATCCAGAGCGTGCCGACCTGGCCGTCGGAGATCTCGTTGTCGTCGTCATCCACGATTTTTGCCTCATAGCCGGGGACGATCTGCCCCGTGCTGCCGGGCCGCGCATGGCCGGGGCGGTTGGAAATGAATATGTGGAGGATTTCCGTCGAGCCGATGCCGTCGAGGATCTCCACGCCGAAGCGCTTCTTCCACGCCTCGAAGATCGGCTTGGGGAGAGGCTCCCCCGCCGAGACGCACATGCGGACCTTGCCCAGGCTCGTCCGTCCGGACTTCTCCGCCTCATGGAGGAGGGCGGCGTAGCTTGTGGGCACGCTGTAGAAGATCGTCGGTTCATACTGGTTAATGATCTGGAAGCACACATCCGGCGCCGGCCGGCCAGGCAGGAGGACGTTCGTCCCGCCGACGCGGAGGGCGAAGTAGAGGCCGTTGCCGAGACCGTAGGCGAAGAAGAGTTTGGCCACGGAGAAGCAGACGTCGGATTCCCGTATGCCGAGGACATCGCGCGCGTAGAGGTCCGCCGCGACGATCATATCGTGGTGGAGGTGGACCGCGCCCTTGGGGAAACCGGTCGTGCCGGAGCTATAGAGCCAGAAGGCCGCGTCGTCCTTGTTCGTGTCGGCGGGGTCGAGTTCGGGGGAGGCGTCGGCCATGAGGCGCTTGAGGGAAAGATATCCGTCCATCTCAGCGTCGGAGACGATGATGTGCTCCAGGTATTTCAGGTCGCCCCGGATGGATTCGATGTTTCGCAAAAGCGAAGAATGGACGACCAGCGCCCGGGCGCGGCTGTCGTTCAAAAGGTATTCGTAGTCCTTCGGTTTGAGGAGTGTGTTCATCGGGATGGCGACAGCGCCGGTCTTCATGGCGCCGAAGAAGGCATAGACGAATTCTGGTGTGTCGGGCAAGAGGATGGCGACGCGCTCCTCCATGCGGATGCCGAGGTTGCGGATGGCGTTGCCGAAGCGATTGACGCCCTCGGAAAGTTCGCGGTAGGTGACGGTCTCGCCCTCGCAGAGGAGGGCAGGCTTGTCGGCCCGGCCCTCGGCGATATGGAGGTCCACAAAGACCTGCGCCGCGTTGAGTCGTTCGGGCAGGATCAACTCCGTCACAACGTATCTCCTACAACGGGTGAGTATTGGATTTTACGGGCCGGATGCGCGCAAGTCAAGAAAAACGTTCGGGGGAGCCTCCCCGGCGATTGCCGAGAAGATTAGCGCCCATCTCTCCGCAAATCAGTATTTTTGTCCAACTTCTCTTTCACACGCCGGATGTCCTTCTCACAATTGCTCTTTGAATCGAGGTCTGCCGCCTTCTGAAATTCCTCCAACGCCGCGGCGAGATTCCCCGTTCTTTCCAGAATGTGCGCAAGGTAGAGATGGGATGTCGCGTCCGATGGGCGCCGTGCAACCCATTCATGGTAAAGACGGACCACATCGGGGAGTTTTCCCTGCTGCGTGTAGCATGCGCCGAGGTATGGAGAATAGTGAGGGTCAAGTTGAATTGCGGCGGCGTAGTACTTCTCGGCTTCTCGATGTCGTCCGAGCTTGGAACATATCGCGCCGACATGAGCAAGGTACTGGGCGTTGTTAGGGTGTTGCGCGACGAGGTCCAGAATTACTGCAAGCGCCTCCGCAAGCTTTTCCTGCGAAGTCAACGCGTTGACAAGGTCCAATTTCAGGCGGGCATTCTCGGGCATGCGTTGCACAGAGTCGCGCAGGCATGTCTCGGCCCTATCCCATGCGCCGAGGTCCATTAAATGGCGAGCGATCTGGGGATAGAGAGAGGCTTTGTCGCAGTCCTTGAGTGACATGACGTAGTCAATCTGCGTCAGGGCGGCCTTGTTCTCTTTTCGCTCCATGAGAAGGGGTACAATCGAAAGCTGAGCCTCCGCCCTCGGCGGGATCGCCTTTTGCAGCATCTTCAGGGATTTTGTTTTGTCCCAGACTGCCTTGAACACCTGGGGCAGGTAGAAGGAGCGCAAGCGGAGCGAATCGCGGTAGATCTCAAGGGCCTTCTCGAGATCTCCCTCGCGCTGGTGGTATTTCCCAAGCGAAAAGGCGAAGAGGTCCTCGGTGGGCGAAAGCCAGTGGGCCTTCCTGAGTTCCGCCTCTGCGCGATCCTTCTTCTGGCCGAGGGCCTCTTTACCCCTGTGCGCGTAAATGGAACCGAGATAGAAGTGGTAATGGGCGTCGAGCGGCTCGGCGCGTATGGCGGCCAGGTAATGGGCGCAAGCTTCGGTATAGGAGTACTCGTTTGACTTTGCCGCAACGTCTTCAATCCGCCTCCCGATATTCCCATGCGCCTCGGCAAGCCTCGGCTCGATCGTCACCGCCTTGCGGAGCAGGACGATCCGGTCTTCGGGCGGCATTTGGGATTCCGGTATAATCCAGTCGCGAAAGACGATCCGGCGCGCCCGATATTCACGCCAGATGAAGTGAGTCAGGAAAAGGCCCGCGACAAGGATTGCAATCACGCCGGGGACCTGCATCCATCGAATAAAACGGCCTTCCGAAATCGCCTCCTGGCGAGAATTTCCAATGCCCATCTTCGACTCGGGGGATACCTGTGAGATTGCAAGCAGCGAAAGGAATAGGAACACATTCGCCGGCATCTCGAAATTCACGGTGAGTGCGCCGGAGATCAGAGGAAAGGCCGCCGCGATCAAACAGGCGACGTTCAGATACCGAGTCGGCGATGAGCTTTCGCGAACCATCTTCATGCTGCGGGCGGCAAGGATGGCAAGCACGACGCCGATCAGGGCAAGGCCGACAATGCCCATCTCGGCGGCCGCATTGAAATAGTCACTGTGAGGATGAATGAGGAAGAGCCATGTAGTGGGTTCGGTTTTGTAGATTCTGAACAGCGTCGGGAACGATCCCAGTCCCCCGCCGAACAGGGGGAAGTCGCGGATGATCTTTGCCGTATCACGCCACCACCAGAGCCGTTCGATGGGTTTCGACGAAAGTTCTGCAAACCGCTGGCCGTACTGCTCCCCGCGCAGCCATAAGCCAAGAAGCAACAGCAACACGCCAAGGCCGACAATGAAGCAAACCGATCGCCTGGACCGCATGAAGACCCCGACGAGCACAGCCGATACCGCCAGCGTCCCCGCCATGGCCACTACGGCGCCGCGCGATCCCAGGCAAAAGATCACGCATGTTGTCAAGAGGGCGAATCCCAACAGGAACATCTGGGACGGGCGAAGATGAGTGAGGAACTGCCCCAGCGTGGCCGTGTAGGTCCGGGCGCGACGGCGATCCTCGGCTATGACAGCCATCGAAAACGCAAGCCCCAGAGCAAGGGGGATGAACATTCCTATGTGCGCCGAGAATGTGTTTCGGTTGACGAATACACTGTGCACCGACCCGGCGTATCGCGCGCTTGAGACGCCATAAATCCTCCCTGCAATACCCGGAAACAAGGTGGAGGAGGCGACGGCAACCAGTAGCGACCCAAACACCACAAGCACCCAGGCAAATTTCCGCGCGCGCCTCTGTGTGGGAATCGCCGCCGACAACACGACAAAAAACAGGACGTAGCTCAGAAGTCGTGTCCATTCCCAGAGTGACTTCAACGGCGTTACGCTGATCGTTGCCCAGCGCGTCGCTTCGCTGTCGGATATGTCGTGAAGCGCCCCGCGTGTCAACTCCAAGGTCTTGGGGGACAATAGGTTAAGCGCCGATTCGGGGAGGGGGAGGAACGACAGCGCCGAAACGGCCAACAGGAGAATTGCCAGGAACGGAAGGAGACACCGCCGGAAACCATGCCTCTCGACGGTCGGAATGGAAGGTGCAAGACAACGTCGGACCGACAAGAGGGCAAAGAGGACGAGGATGGTTGTGGTGGTGATAGCTATGGTAACATCGTGAACTCCGCCAAAGGCGAGGCTGTTAAATAGAATTAGAAAACCCAGACCGACGAACATCAGTGCGTCGAGGGTGCGTCCCGCAGTCTGCACCCACCTCGGATTTTCCGAGCGGGATGACATGAGCGCTATTCTTCCTTCGACAGGATGGAATGGGGGTAATTCCCATGTGGCTCGGTATGCCCCTTTGGCCCGTGCGTTCGTCGCCGCAACCGTCTGATCCTGCGATAGTAGCACCGACCGTAGTAAATCCATCGGAGAAGGAGACGGTTTGCGAGTGTGGGTCCGACGGCTCTTGTGCTGCCATGTAGCATGGCTTCCCTGACGCCCTCAATCGTCCGGCTCTTTGCCTGAATCAGTGTGCAGACGCTTCCTATCTCCCAGGGGAAGTGGGCATCGCTTCCGCCCACGACGCCCATCCGGGGATGACGCCGCGCCAGGGCATGGGCCTCTCGGTTGCAGCGCGTGGCTGCCTGGCCGTTGCAAGACTCGATGCCGTCCAACAGGGCAAGTTCGCCATCGGAAAACATCGGAATCGGCTCGCCCAGGGAGGACCTTTTAAATGAGAGATGGTACGGATGGGCCGCGTAGAGCAGGGCGTGCTGCTCCCTCGCCTTTGCCACGGCCTCATTAAAGGAGCAGTTTCCTATAGTCTCCCTGGTGAAGTAGGCAAGCAGATGCCCCGCTTCCGTTCCAATCTCCTCCCCCGGAACCACGATCAGGCCGTTAGAGGGCGGTTCCTTCCAATACCTCAACACCCCCTCGGCTGTTTTGTGGTCCGTGATCGCCAGGATGTCAATGCCTAACGCAGTTGCCTTGGCGATGCACTCCTCCGGAGTTGCCCATCCATGCGAGAATGTCGTATGGCAGTGGAGATCGGCTCTAAGTTCGATCACAATGATGCCTTCTGTTTTGGAAAAATTTCCTCCAAAGCACGCAAGGCAATATAATAACATATTCATTTGTTGTTAGGAATGGTGAAATATGAGAGATTCCGGGCTAAGCGACGAACATGAGAACGGGTAGCAGGCTACGCGGTCTATGGGGCAGATGTTGTTAATAGTGTGCCACCCTCCAGCAATGGCTCTAAACCCACGATTCGCCTCGACTCCAAAAAATTAAAAAAATCTCATATTTTCTTGACATAGAGCGATTTCTTGTGTATACTGCGCTCTAAGTTGTATGTAAGGGGGTATGGGTGTTGTTGCGACCCCGGCAGATTGGTTGTGCAGCGCATCTGAGAGACGTTACATGGCACATGGATGTGGCTTGAGTATCCTATTGCGCAATAAGGGAGGCATTGCGCTTTTTTGTTTACCCATGTATCATATGGGGCATTTCTCTACCGGCGGAGGGCATTTTTGCAATTAGGAGGCGCGGCCATGAGAAAAGGAATTCGTTTGCATCGGACGCTGGTGGTTGAGGAACTTGAGCCGAGGGTTGCTCCCGCAACGGTCTTTGTGAACTGGTCTGCGAGCGGCTCGAACAACGGTACGTCCTGGGCGAATGCGTACACGGATCTACAGTCTGCGCTTGGTTCGGCCATATCGGGGGATGAGATTTGGGTCGCCGACGGGACATATAACCCGGATGGCGCATCCCCCGGGAATCGAGTGCTTTCGTTCAACCTGAAAAGCGGTGTGGCGTTGTATGGCGGCTTCGGCGGCACGGAGACGCTGCGGAGCCAGCGCAACTGGGTGACGAACGTGACGATCTTGAGCGGGGACCTGAGCGGCAACGACTCGGGCTTCACGAATAACGGGGAGAACAGTTACCATGTGGTGACGGCCAAGACCGTTACCGCCACGCTCGATGGATTCACCATATCGGGCGGAAATGCCAATGGCGGGTTCGCTGCCAGCTATGGTGGCGGGATGTACAATTCCTACTCGGCTGTGATGACGGTGGCAAATTGCGCTTTCAGCTGGAACAGCGCGGCCGTGGCCGGTGGCGGGATTTACAATCACATCATTTCGGCCTCATCGCTCATTACGAATAGCGTGTTCACCCAGAACCGAAGCGACCGCGACGGCGCCGGACTGACGAACAAGAGCAGCGCCATATCGGTTACGAATTGCGCCTTCGACCAGAACACGAGCGTCAACGGCGCAGGCCTGTATAACACGTCATCCTCCGCGACGGTCACAAACTGTGTCTTCACACGGAACACGTGCACCACGAGCGGCGCCGCTGTGTTCAACTCGCTTTCCTCGCCGACCTTTATGAACTGCTCATTCTCTGAAAATGCCGCCGGCGTCTTTGGAGGTGCGATGTACAATTCGGTCACGTCCAGTCCGACGCTGACAAACTGCGTCATGTGGGGCGATACGGCCGGCACATCGGGAGGCGAAATCCGGAACTACACCGGCAGCATACCGGTGATCAGCTATTGCGACATCCAGGGCTGCGGCGGGAGCGGCGCCGGTTGGGATGCATCCCTGGGTACCGATGGCGGGGGCAACATTGACGCGAATCCATCGTACATCAGTCCCCTGGATCCGGATGGGGTGGATAACCGCTTCGGGACGAACGACGACGGCCTGCGGCTGAGCAAGATGAGCCCTCTGCTCGATGCAGGCACGGCTGCCGGCGCGCCGAGTACCGACATTACGGGAACAGCGCGCCCCCAGGACTCCGGATATGACATGGGGGCCTACGAATGCCTCATTATTCTGGCGCCCCCGATCTTTGTGGACTGGAGCGCCACCGGAGCGAACAACGGCACGTCATGGGCCGACGCCTACACGGACCTGCAAAGCGCCCTTGTCGGGGCGGTTGCAGGGGATATCATCTGGGTGGCCGACGGGACGTACACGCCAGACAGCGCATCGCCAGGAAATCGAGCGCTTTCCTTCAAAATAACCGACGACGTGGCGGTATATGGCGGCTTTGCCGGCACGGAGACGTCGCTGGGCCAGCGCGACTGGACGACATACGTAACGATCCTGAGCGGAGACCTGAGCGGCAACGATGTGGGCTTCACGAACAATACCGAGAACAGCTACCATGTGGTAACGGCAAACGGCACCCAAATCGTTCTCGATGGTTTTACCATCTCCGGCGGAAATGCAAATGGCGGGTTCTTTTTGGACCTCGGGGGGGGAATGTACAACTACTATGGCGCTGAGGTAACGATATCAAACTGCACATTCAGCTGGAACAGCGCCAAGGTGGCCGGAGGCGGAATGCATAATAACGCCATACAAGCATCATCGTCCATCATGAACTGCCTGTTTACGCACAACCGGAGCGATCGAGACGGCGCCGGGCTGACGAACAAGAGCAGTTCTATATCGGTCACGGATTGCGTGTTTAGCGAGAACACCGGCGTGAACGGCTCGGGCCTTTACAACTCGAGCTCCAACGTCGTAGCCACAAACTGCCTGTTCAGCAATAACACGAGCAGCGGAAGCGGCGGGGCGACATTCAACTCGTTGTCCGCCCCGACGTATATGAACTGTACGTTCTACGGGAATTCGGCCGGGGCCTACGGCGGAGCGATGTACAACTCCTCATCTTCCAGCCCAACGATTACTAACTGCATCCTGTGGGACGATACGGCGGTAATCGGCGGAAACGAAATCCGGAACGCCACCGGGAGCACGGCGTACATCAGTTATTCCGACATCGAGGGCTGCGGGGGAAGCGGTCCGGGTTGGAATACATCTCTGGGAACCGACGGGGGCGGTAACATTGATGTGAATCCCATGTTCATCAACGCGGCCGATCCGGAGGGCCCGGATAACCGATTTGCGACAAGCGACGACGGTCTGCGCCTGAACACGGCAAGTGCGCCGATAGATAACGGCACCGCCGCCGGCGCGCCGTCAAGCGACATCACCGGCGGTCCCCGTCCTCTGAACGGCGGATATGATATGGGGGCCTATGAATGCCTGGGCGCAAGGATATACGTTGACATCACGGCCACAGGGTCCAACAACGGCGCGTCATGGGCCAACGCCTACACCGACTTGCAGACGGCCCTCACCAACTCCATCGCCGGGGATGAGATTTGGGTGGCCGACGGGACATACACGCCGGACGGCGCGTCGCCGGGGAGTCGGACGCTCTCGTTCCAGTTGCCCGGCGGGGTGGCAGTGTACGGCGGGTTTGCCGGCACGGAAACGTTGCGGAGCCAGCGCAACTGGGTGACGAACGTGACGATCCTGAGCGGGGACCTGAACGGCGATGACGTGGGATTCACGAACAACACCGAGAACAGCTATCACGTGGTGAAAGCCAGCGGTGTCACGGTGACTCTCGACGGGTTCACCATCTCCGGCGGGAACGCGAATGGAGGATTTGCCGCCGACCTGGGCGGCGGCATGTATAGTAACAATTCGGCCGTGATAATGGTGGCGAACAACACGTTTACCTGGAACAGCGCCAAGGTGGCCGGGGGCGGGATGCACAACCAGGGCATTTCCGCGTCCTCGTCGGTGGTGGACAGTATTTTCATCCAGAACAGGACGGACGGGTCCGGCGGAGGGATGTCGAACAAGACCAGCTCTATCACGGTCATCAATGCGGCGTTCAGCCAGAACACGGCAGCCAACGGAGCGGCCGTGTATAACTCGACATCGAATCCCACGTTCACGAATTGCGTGTTTACCCAGAACACGAGCACCTGGAACGGCGGGGCCATATATAACTCGCTCTCTTCGCCGACGCTTACCAATTGCACATTCTCCGGGAATACGGCCGGCTTCTACGGGGGAGCGATGTACAACGCCTCCACGTCCAATCCCACGATCGTGAACAGCATCCTGTGGGGCAACATAGCGAGCCTGTTGGGGAACGAGATTCGGAACACGGGCGGAAGCATGCCGACCATCAGCTACTCCGACATCCAGGGCTGCGGTGGGAGCGGCGTCGGTTGGGACACGTCGCTCGGCATTGACGGCGGCGGAAACATTGATTCCGATCCGTTGTTCGTCAACGCCTCCGATCCTGACGGGGCCGACGGCCTGCTTGGCACCGCCGACGACGGGCTCGTCCTCCAGGGCGGATCGCCGAGCGTCAATTCGGGTAACAATTCCGCCTTGCCCTCGGACATCCTTGACCTGGATGGCGACCTCAACACCATCGAGCCGATCCCATTCGATATTGTCGGCGTGGCGCGCATTAACGGCGGCACGGTTGACATGGGGGCGTATGAGAGTTGAGCCGCCTTCCGCACCACTGCTGCCTGCAATTGTAGGTCCGGCAGGCAGCGGAGGTGCATTGGGTGTTGCCGTTTACCTGTAGAGGGGGGATTCTGTCGCCTTCGCTATGGGTTCCAGCCTGTTGCGCTTCCCCCGTGTGAGGACTTTGTCGTTCGCGTTTGAGTTGGTTTCTCGTGCGTATTGATTCCACAGGCACTCTCTCCCTTCCAGAGGATCGAAAGGCATATCCACGTGTGACAGTTGAGCAAGGGCAATGACTTTGGTGCAAGAAACAGTACAAGCCCATCGAGGCGTCTCGCAAAGTCTCGATGCGCTCGGTGTGTATCCAACTGCCCGGCGCCCACCAGCGGCACTTCAAGAAACTTTCTTCATGGGTGCTTTGTGGTTGTTTTACGTGTTTGTTTTGACATTCCGCCCGCAGGAACTGTGGTTGCCCCTGGGCGTCATGCGCCCGGCCATGATGAGCAAGATGGCCCTGTTGGGAGGGCTCGTTATTTCGGGCTTGCGATGGCGATACCGAATGCCGCAATTATATGCTCGTGTCGCTATGGCGGCGGCGGCGGCGCTGTCCGTGCCGTTTTCCTATTATCCGGTTCTCTCTCTGAGGCTGTTCTTTCAAGAGTTCCTGATGGCCGTCTTCTTTCTGGTGGGCATAAACAGTGTTCGTTCGCTGAAACTGGTTCGTCACTCCCTATGGATATGCCTGGCATCCTATACCGTATCCTGTGGTTGGGCCCTGGCCGCACAGGGAGATCGGGCGCGAATAGGAGGAATTGTCTCCGATATCGCCGGGTCCAGCGATCTCGGTATTGTGCTGACGATGACCGTCGGAATCGCCATGGGGTTGCTATCCCGTTGCCGAAAACACTCGGCCAAGTTGATTCTTTGCGGGGCGATCGTCGTTTGCAGTTTTGGCGTGGTTCGGACGGGATCACGCGGCACTTTTCTGGGATTCATTGCGATGGTTGTCCTCTGGACCTTCCTCTCCAGACGGCTTTTCGCGCGGAGAGCGCTTGGCCTTATGGCCGCCACCGCCGTTGCCCTGGTGCTGCTCCTGCCGACGGGGCGGCTATCGAGGCAGGCGACCATCCTCGACCGGGAGGGCCAGGAGGCGGGGCAATACAGACTCGACCTCATGACGGGCGCCGTTAAGATGTTCTGTGACTATCCGCTTACGGGGGTCGGGGTGGGTTGTTTTCCGAGGGCATTCTTTGATTATCGTCCGAAGAGCTATGAGAAAGCATCTCCCTGGGGAGCCGCGTGGATGCATTGCCACAACCTGTATTTTACCGTACTGGCGGAGATGGGCTTGCCCGGCATTGTGAGCATACTGGCATTGCACTTCTACACGCTTTGGGCCCTCTTTCGCATTGTGCGTTCGGGAGACAGGGCGGGAGTCCTCGGCGAACGAGAATGTTTGGCGCAGGCCCTGCTGCTCGCCCTTTTTGGCTCCTGCGCCGGTTCGCTGTTCGTGCCCGGACGCTCTGTGCCGTTTGACATGCTATTGATCCTCTCCGTGACAGTGTGCTACAGTCGGCCTACGGAAGCGAGAAAAGCTCCTCGTCGGATGAGAAAACGTGATTAGCATGAAAAAGTTCCCGCCACTACAAAACTCTCCTTAACTTACGCGCGGCGCGACTTGAAGTAGTCAATCACGGATTGTAGCGTTGCCTCGAAGGAGAACTCCGGCTCGTAGCCGACCGTCCTGCGTATCTTGCTTATGTCGGGGACCCTTCGGTGCATGTCCTCGAAACCCTCTTCGTAGGCCTCGTTGTATGGGATGAGATTGATCTCGGATTTGCTCCCCGTCATCTCGATGACCTTCTTCGCCAGGTCGAGGATGGTGATTTCTTCGTCGCTGCCGAGGTTGAAGACCCCGCCTTCCGCTTCGGCGCAGTCGGCCAACATCGCGACGCCGCGCACAGCGTCACGTACGTGGCAGAAGCATCGGGATTGCCTGCCGTCGCCGTAAACGGTGATCGTCTTGTCGGCCAGCGCCTGTTGAACGAAGCGTGGGACGACCATCCCATAGCGCCCCGTCTGCCTGGGACCAACGACGTTGAAGAATCTGACGATGACAATCGGCAGGCCCTTTTCCTTGTGATAAGCGAGGGCGAGAAACTCGTCCACGGCCTTGGAGCAGGAGTAACTCCAGCGACTCCGCGTGGTGGGTCCGAGAAGCCGATCGTCTTCCTCCCGGAATGGCGTCTTCTCGCTCTTGCCGTAGATTTCGGATGTGGATGCGAGGACAACCTGTTTTCGATAGCGATTGGCCGCCCGCACCACGGTCTCAGAACCGAGGATGTTTGTTTCGAGCACATGCACCGGTCGGCGCACAACCAACTCGACGCCGACGGCCGCGGCGAGGTGATAAACGGTATCGCATTCGCTGACGAGACGGTCCATGACCACTTCGTTTGTAATCGTCTCTATCGCGAAGTGAAAGTTTGGATTGCTTGTGAGGTGAGCAATGTTGTCCATGGATCCGGTTGACAGATTATCAATGATCGTCACCGCCTGATTCTTCGACAGGAGAAGTTCGGCGAGATGGCTCCCGATGAATCCCGCGCCGCCGGTTATGAGTGCATGCATGAAGTATTCCTCCTGCGCCTATGGTTTCGGGGCCGGATCGGGGCGGCTTGTTGCTCCGCCGTCTTTCGTTCCCCGAACGACTCCGCGTCGGATGAGTTCGTCGGCCAGGGCCTTGGTGTATTCTGGGGCGTCCCGATAATCGAGGTGGACATCATCGGGACACGTGAATTGCCTCATGGCCGGCACATCCTCGAAGTGAATAGCAACCGCGCTCGTCGTATGCGCGAAGGCGTCCCAGTATTTTGATCGGGGATGTACCTCCTCCTCCATCTCGCGCGACTCTCCGCCGCTGACCATGCGAACGAGAACGACACGGCCGCCCCTCTGCTGGATGCGCTCAACGAGCTTTTCGAGCTCGGCGGTCCCTCTGGGCAGCATATCGAGGCTCACCGCCCAAGGCGGCTTGCCTTTGCCAAGCCGAAGACGGGCCTCGTGCGTTTCCCGCTTGATGGCCTCCACGTCTGTTTTCGTGTAGTCTGCGGCGCGCGAACGGTCGGGTCTGGTCAGGATGTAGTACGGCTTGGGCCACTTGCCCTTCAATATCTGCGGAAGGACCTTTTGGGGGGCGAGGCTGGGCTGGGCAATGACCAGATGCTGTTGGACAAACGTGGCCAGGATGCGCTCGATCTTTCGGGACAAGCTCCATACGGAGTGATAGTAATGGACATACTCTTGCGCTTCTCGGGTATTATATTCTGGCGAGAGCCATCGGGCCATCATCTCGCACAATGCAATTCCCCGAAACGTCTCGTCCTCGGCAAGGTCCCGAAGGACGGGCACAAACGAAGTGTCAACAATGGCAAGATTTATCAGACGATAGCCGGGACACCTTTCAAGGAACGCCGCGTGGTCAAATCCGAGCTGGATGCGCGACGCACCCAACACGACGATGGTGTTTGTGTCTGCGCCGGATGCGGCCTCGCGGCACAGACACCAAAGGTCTTTGTCATCGGTCACGGAAGGCGTATAGCCATGAACTCGCCAGAGGATCTCCAGTGCGATCAGGAACGCACCGGCTACAGACGTCGCCAGCGCCCACATCTTCAGATACGGCCCCTCGGGGAGCCGGTCGTTAGAATTGGAAATAGATGAAGGCACGATCCTCTCCAGACACGGTCATAATGGCAATCATTAAACCCGCCAAAATCAGCCCCTTGAGCCACCAGGGGCAGCGGTTGGCTATCTCCTCCAGGGATGAGTCGCGCATCACCCAGTGTATACCCAACATGGCGATAGTGATGCCGAGCACGGCGGCGATCCTTGCCCGGTCCAACACCCCCGGACCTTCGGTGGGCAGTACGTGCAACATGCTTCCCAACAAAGTGAATGCCTGGCCGAAACTGTGAGCCCTGAAAAAGACCCAGGCGACGCAGCATAGAAGGTACGTGACAAAGGCCAGGGCTATCCTGACAGGAAGTTTGAGCCAGAAGTCGCTTTCCCGCACGATCGTCGTGACTACGTACTCCACAACCAGGAACATGCCATGCAGACCGCCCCAGAACACGAACGTCCAGGATGCGCCATGCCACAAGCCGCCCAGAAGCATTGTCACCGTCAGGTTGCGCAGCGTCCGTATCGCGCCGTCGCGGCTCCCGCCAAGAGGGATATACAGGTAGTCCCGGAGCCACGTGGACAATGAGATATGCCACCTGCGCCAGAAATCGGATAAACCGATGGAGGCGTACGGGAAGTGAAAGTTATCGGGCAGCGCAAACCCAAAACACAAGCCGACGCCGATTGCGCACGTCGAGTAGCCGGCAAAGTCGCAAAAGATCTGCGCGGCGAAGGACATCGTGCCGCACCATGCGTCGGTGAAACAGGGGCGGAGCGTCTGGTCGTATACCCTTTCGGTTATGCGCGCCAGGATTCCGTCGGCAATGACGATCTTCTCGAAGAGCCCCAGGAGCATGAGGCTGAGTCCCCACGACATCTGTCGCGCGGAAGCCCTTTTCGGCTGCTCGCATTGGGGAAGGAACTGGGTCGCGCGAACAATGGGCCCTGCCACCAGTTGCGGAAAAAAAGTCACATACAGGGCATAATCCAGGAATGAGTGCCACGGCTGCGCTTTGCCCCGGTAGATGTCAATCGTATAGGAGAGCGTCTGAAATGTGTAGAAGGAAATGCCCACAGGAAGTATGATGTCAGGCAGCACTGGCTGGAACCGGACGCCGAAAAAACCCAAAGCGGCGACGAAGCTCTCGTCCAGAAACTTTCCATATTTGAAAAAGCCCAGCAGACCGAAATTGGCCCCAAGACTCAGCAGGAGCCACGCCCTTCGAGCGGCTTGCCGCTGGCTCGCCCCTATGCCTTTCCCGGCGAACCAATCCACAAGCGTCGAGATCCAGAGTATGACAACAAAGGGGGGCCTCCAGGCCGCGTAGAAGAGGTAGCTTGCAACGAGAAGATTGAACTTCTTCACTCTCCATGAGAGAGGAAGATTGTGCAAGAATAAGACTACGATAAAGAAGATGATGAAGGTGATAGAGTTGAAAAGCACGCGAAGATTATCTCATGCGAAAGACTGCTTTGGCGAACTCTCCGGGGCCGGAGGCTGGCCCCTATCTACTACTGATTCTACCAGTAAGAGAAAATGGTGTCAAGCGGGCACAAACCCAGGCGAGTCAATCTCTTTTCTTCTTGCCTTACACGGATCGTTTCGATACCGTCTTAAGGGATGAACAGGAGCCTGGTTATGGAACATTTGACCCAAAAACTGCGCGTCGGAATTCTCATGTGTTCCTTCGATATTCCTGCCTGGGCGCACGTGATGTTGGACAGGATAAAAAGGTCCGACTATGCACAGATTGTGCTGGTCGTCCTCAACGACCGGCCTCCGGGGCAAACAAGACGACAGCGCGGGTCCGGAAGCCGATGGGACACATGGCTTTACAGACTTTACACCGCGTTTGACCGGGCGCGATACAAGCCGCAACCCGATGCACTTGAGATCAGAGACGCAGCTTGTCTACTGGCCGATGTGCCCACATTAAAGGTGGTTTCCCGAAAAACCACTCAGGGCGACGATTGGGAGGACGAAAACATCCGGAGGATGGAGGCATATGATATTGATGTTTTCATCCATCTCGGATCGCATATACCCGGCGGGCGAATCCTGCAGGTCCCGCGATATGGTGTGTGGTCCTATCACTATAGCGGCGACGTTGTGAATCGCCATGGCCCGCCTGGCTTCTGGGAGGTCTTCAAATATCATCCCACTACGGAATCAATCCTGTATCTCCTGAGCGAAGGCTCGGACAACGGAACCGTGTTGTGCAGATCGTATTCGGCGACCAACCGCCTCTCTGTTGAGTTGAACCGCAACAATTGCCTCTGTAAGAGCCTGTCGTTCGCGCCGCGGAAACTGGCGGAATTGCATAGGATAGGGGGGGAACGGTTTTTCAGCAGGGCAAGGAAAGAAAACGGACGCATCGGCTCCTGCGCGAGCAACCTATGTGCCATGCCGAGGGACCGCGAGTTGTGGGCGCCCTTGCTCCGGTATGCGGTCTGGCGCGTCAAGACCAGATTTATCAGCGTGTTTCATTCCTGCCAGTGGATCCTCTTGTTTGGCCTGGGTGACGGTGTTTCGACTTGCTTCCGAATGTTCAAGAGGCTTGTCCCTCCACGGGATCGGTTCTGGGCAGATCCCTTTGTTGTTCAGAAGTCGGGTTTGTATTACGTCTTCATGGAGGAGTTCGACTACGCTAAGGAGAAGGGGCACATCTCGGTGCTCACGATTGATAAAAACGGGAATCATACGCAGCCGGTAAAGATTCTGGAGCGGCCCTACCATTTGTCGTATCCTTTTGTATTCGAGTGGGATGGCAGTATGTATATGATTCCCGAGTCGGCAGGGAACAGGACGCTCGATGTATATCGCTGCACAGAGTTCCCGCAAAAATGGGAGTTTCACAAGACACTGATGAAGGATGTCGCCGCCTTTGATGGGACGCTGTTGCAGCACCGTGGGAAGTGGTGGCTCTTCGTAAACATCCGAGAGAACGATGGCGCCTCGGGCTCTGATGAACTATTTTTATTCTATGCGGACAATCCCTTGGCGGATAGCTGGCGGCATCACCCGAAGAATCCGGTTGTCTCGGATGTCAGACGATCGCGACCCGCGGGGAAAATTTTCGAGCGGAATGGAAGTCTCTATCGCCCCTCTCAGAACTGCTCCACGCGATATGGCTATGGCCTGAAGATCAATCAGATTCTTGTGTTGAGCGAGACGGACTATCAGGAAAAGGAGGTTGACTCCATCGAGCCAAAGTGGGACAAGAACATCATCGGCGTCCACACATTCAATCAAGCCGGCCGACTGACAGTGATTGACGGGCTCTTGAAAAGACCAAAATTGCCGTGGGACAAGAGAGGACCTTACGTGTGGTAGGGGCATCAAGATTGAGGGGCAATCAGTCCGAATTGCACTTGTTGGCAATGAAACTGTTGCGCCAGGGACCTTCCTTCTGATACTCGGTGAACGTCCAGTCCGTCATCGTCGCTTTCCACTCGTTGAACGCCCTCTGCTCTCCCCGGTTGGGATTTCCCCGGAAGCAATACCAGTCATCGAAAATGATGATCGTTCCATCAGTCAGCAGGGGCCTTACGAAATCCAAAACCGTTCTTGCGGACGCATACAGATCGCAATCCACATAAATGATGGCAGCCTTCTCCATGGCATGTTTTCGTCTCGTTTCCTCTGTGCATGTGTCTTTAAACCATCCGGCTACCGTCACCACCCTATCCAAAGGCACGTCTGCATTGACGAGGTTCTCCCGGAATCTGCTTTCTTCGCAGGCATATTTTCCCGGAACAAAGTTGCTTGTTTCGCTGTCAATCCTGTCCAATTCCGGCAGTCCCTGGAACGAGTCAAAGGCAAAGAACCGCATGTTTTCCCCAATGCGTCTTGTCTTTGCCGCATTCTCCTTTGTCTGCTGCGCGTAGAATTTTTCATGGTGTTTGAACACCGCCTTGATCACCTGATAGGAATTGATGAACGTGCCGCCGGCGCAGACGCCAAACTCCAGGTAATCGCCTTCAATTCCTTCGGATGCGACAAGCGTTGCGGCCTTGTGGATTATGCTGTTCCCGTAAGCAATGGAATTGACATTGACGAATTTCGCGGCAAGCTTACGAATGGGATAGATGATACGCCTGAGAGTGTGCTTCACAGTGAAATGTTTCCCTTAAAACAAAAGCAAAGCGAATGGGGCCAGATTCATCCGCCCCTTGAGATTGGGGCCCGACCCATGAATCCTACTGCAAGCCTGGTGCCCTGGATTGGTTTTACTTCTATCTCTCTTGCCGTTTCATCAACCGCCCTGCTAACGTCTTCCATCATGCCATAGTCATGCCAGATCAGGATACCGTCCTCTTTCAGATGCTTCATCGCGTTCTGTGTATCCGTCTTGACATAATCATAGTAGTGACATCCATCAATTAACACCATGTCGAAAGGAACAGGCAATTTGCTCCAGTCCATCTTGGCCGAATCACAAAAGACCTGCGTTATCTTGTTCGCGTGGACGGTATTCCTGAACTGGGAACCGGTCTTGGTTCTGTCTGTTACATTCACCAGTGGATCGGGGACCGCAAGTCCGAGGTTGCCATCCCAATCGGGCGGCAGGTCCACCGTGGTAATTAAGGCGTCAGCCGGAGAATTTGCGGCAAGATTCAATGCCGTATTTCCATCGTATGTCCCGATTTCCAGGATGCGCTTCGGATTCGTGACGCGTACGATCGCGGAAAGCACAAGAATCTCCTGCAGATCAACCGAGGTCCCCAATTCTCGATCGTAGGCCCGGATCAACGTTACATCAACATCTTCAATCCCATCAAACAATTCGGTTACGGGAACTCTGTTAAGGTCGCCATATGTCCATCGGCTGATCCGGAAAACCTCCGGGTCCTTTGTTTCTACAGCAATATGGATATGGTGCGCATACCTCAGAAATCGCGCAATGGACGAGGGCTTCGTTATTGCCGTACGCATTTTTCGCAACACAATGCGTATAGCATTCATCATGTGCGTCTCCAATGTCTGCGAACCGCGCAAGAGGTTTTCGATGCGACGATTTCACTCAGACAAATTATAGCATGGCCGAGCCGGAATTATCAAGGCAGCGTTATGGATGCGCCAGGAGTCTATCTTTGAGTGTTGATTTCGCGTTGCGCCCCCCGTATATTGTTCGCAATGCGCCGTCACAGGAACACAACCATTAAGGAGACAAGGCCATGAAGGAGACTCTGTTCATCGCCGTTGTCACGTTTGTCGTTGCGTCAATCGGAGCGCTCGAAGCCGAGGGGCCGAAGAACCTGCTCAAGAACGGCGATTTCGAGACGGTCGCTGAGGGAAAACCGGAAGCCTGGGGACCTGCCGGGGCGGCGCATGTGAAGCAGCAGCTCACGAGCGACATCGGGCGCGAAGGTAAGGGCGCCTCGGCGAAGTTGTCCTGTACAGAGTTTGGCAATGGCACGCCGGCCAGCCATGCGATGATTTGTCAGGTTGGTACGGTCGGCGTAAAAAAAGGCAAATGGTATCGGCTCACGCTGTGGGCGAAGGGCGAAGGGATTCGCGGCGACATGGTCCATGTCGGACTTTCCAACACGAAGTCCTGGAGCAGCGCCGGGCTTAGGGAGGGGCTCGACCTCAAGCGGAAGTGGCAGCGCTTCGAGACCGTGTTTCAAGCCGTGGAGGACCTGCCTCCCGAGAACAGCCGATTCCAAATTTCGTTCAACAGCACGGGAACTCTCTGGCTGGACGATGTGGAACTTGTTGAGACGGAGATCAAGACAGAGCGGCATCCGCAATTGACGCTGGAAGGGCTTACGAACTTTATTCCCAACAGCAGCTTCGAGTGCGACACAGCGGGATGGGGGAGTTACGCACCGGACCTGAAGACATGGACCGGAAACATCTATCAATTGATCGGCGACTTGGACGACACGACTGCGGTACACGGCAAACACAGCTTGCGCATTCGCCTTTCGCCGCAGAATCCGCCGACGTATTTCTTCGGCTACCAGACCATCCGGCAGCAGCCGCGCTGTGTCCTGGCCGCGCATCATGGGTGGGCGCCGATGGAGCGAAAGCAGTCCTACACCTTATCGGCGTCCCTCAAGAGCGACCAAGCCAGTGCGGTCGGCGTGCTGCTGGTTCGCCAGGCGGGAGGGCGGACGTTTCGCAAGGATTTTCCCCTGACGACGGACTGGCAGCGCTGTGTGTTCACGTTCACAGCGGAGGCCGATTCGGCCTGGGCCGCCGTAGGGCTGGATTTGGATGCGTCCAAAATGGACTCGGCGACAGTGTGGATAGATGCGGTGCAGTTGGAACGCGGAACGCAAGCCACGCCCTATCAACCGCGCGCTTCTGTCGAGGTGATGGTAAAGACCGAGGCTGTCGGCAATGTCTTTGTTACGGCGGACGAACGTCCAAACATCGCGCTGCAGTTGCATGTCTTCAATGACAGTGATGCGCCGAAGGACGTGAACGCTGAGGTCTCTGTGACTGACTTTTTCGACGCCGAAGTCCTGCGGCAGACCGTTCCGCTCTCCGCGCCGGCGAAGAGTGGTGTGACGAAGTCCGTGAGCCTGCCCATCGGCAAGCGCGGGTTCTACCGGGTCAAGACGACGCTGGGCGACGCCGCCTATCTCGCGTTGCGATGTGCGGTGATAAAGCCCTATGGCGCGCAGCGGGATTCCCGTTTCGCCATGAATCATGCTTATCCCTGGGCTTTTCTGCTGCACCTTTCACATCAGGCAGGGATCCTGTGGTGGCGCGATTGGACGGTGCAATGGCAGACCGTTCAGCCGGAGGCCAACGCGCCGTTCGACTTCCGAGAGACGGATCCGCAGATTGACCGGGTGAGCAGGGAAGGCGGAAAGGTCCTGTTGATGTTCCCCTATCCGTCGTCCTCGTGGGTGAGCACGTCCGATCCCGCGACCATCGAGAAGATACTGACAAAGGAGTATCAGCGCGCGCGCCTTCCCTGGGCCTTCAAGCCCAAAGACGAGGATGCCTTCACCCGATATATCACAGAGACAGTCCGACACTACAAGGACCGCATTCAGGTATATCAGATCTTCAATGAGTCGCTCTACACAAACTATGCCCTGCCCGCGCGCGGGGGACACACGTTGGACGACTACATGCGGCTGTTGCGGATTGCCTATCAGGCAATTAAGGCGGAGCAGCCGGACGCAATAGTGGTCGGCGGCCTTGGGATATGGGCGGACAACAAATGGACAAAGGATTTTGTCGAGGCCGGCGGCCTGCAATTCGCCGATGTGCTCGACCTGCATCTCTACCCGAAGGGGCGTCCAGAGGTCTTCGGCGAATCGCTGGCGAAGTTGTGGCAGCGAATGAAGGAGAAGGGAGAGGCGAAGCCGATCTGGGTGACGGAATTGGGCTGCTACGGCGAGGATGACCCACCGATCACGCCCTTCCCCCCCAATTTCGGCGACGAGGCGATGCGCAATGCGCTCCGCCGCAACGAGCGCGAGGCCGCCGAATGGCTCGTCAAATTTGCGACAATCTTCTTCGCCAACGGGGGCGGGAAGATATTCCTTCATGCAGGGACCTGCGGCGAGATCAACGGCATGGACGCGGGCGGCGTCTTCTTCAAGTACGGCGGAACGCCCCGAAAAATCTATGCCGCCGTGTCAACGATGGCCAACCTGCTCCCACCGGAAGCAACGTTTGACCGATCCGGCGACCTGGGCGAGAACGTCACTGTCTATTGGTTCCACACGCCGGCGCAGCAGATCGGCGTCGCGTGGTCGGCGGATGGAGAACCTTGCAAGATTGAACTGCCTGCCAACGTTCAGTCGCTGGACATCATGGGCAATCCCATATCCGGGCCAACCGTCACGCTGACCGAAACGCCAATTTATCTGGTGAAACAACAATGAAGACGCAAGCAGTCACGTGCGATGGTTTCAGGAGGAGAACGGCAATGAAATGCGCAGGAATACCACGTATTATTTTGAGCGTGCTGTTCGTCATCGCAGGCTGTGGCGTAGTTTCTGCGGAGGGAGGAATGAACCTGCTCAAGAACGGCGACTTCGAGAAGGTCGTTGACGGAAAACCCGACGGCTGGCAGACGGCGGGAGCGGCGACGGTGAAGCAGACGCTCGCCTCCGACGTCGGCCGTGAAGGCGGCCACAGTGCGAAGCTCGCGTGCACGGAGATTACCGGCACGACGCCGGCCACGCATGTGATGTTGGCGCAGAACAACACGGTGGCGCTCCAGAACGGGAAGTGGTATCGCCTACGCTTCTGGGCAAAGCAGGAGGGAATGGAGGGTGAATCGGTCCAGATCGCCGTCAACCAGACGAAGCCGTGGGTCGGCGGCGCGAGAAACGCCGGAGCGTTCCAACCCACCGACGAGTGGAAGGAATACGAGTTCCAGTTCCGCGCTGTGCGCGATGTGCCCGCCGAGGCGAGTCGGTTCCAGATGTGGCATCACAGCGTCGGAACGCTGTGGGTGGACGATATGACACTCGATCAGATTCCCGGCCTTGTCCAGACGCCGCGCGACGTCGTCGAGGCGCCGCCCGGGAAAAACATGATTCCGAATGCGTCCTTCGAGTGCGGGCCTGGTGGATGGGGGAGCATTGCCAAAATCTCCACGTGGGGCGGCAACCTGCTTCACCCCTTCGGCGCGATTGACGAGATGACCGCGGCCGACGGCAAGCGGAGCCTGAAGGTCCAGCTCGGCCCGGACAACTTCCCCGTCTTCTACTTCGACTATTTCCATATGTATCGCGAACCGATCAAGAGCATCCGCACCGTGAATCTCGGCTGGCTCAAGGTCGAGAAGGACGGCAACTATACGCTATCCGCTGCGATGAAGTCCGCGACGCCGGGCGTGAAGGTAAAGATGGCTATGGAGAATGGAGGATACCAGGACATCGCGCTGACGACGGACTGGCAGCGATACTCCATGACGCGAAAGGCCCTGCGAGAATACTGCTTCGTCGCCATCGAACTCGACCTGCCCGGCCAGAACCTGGAGCAGGCGACGATCTGGATTGACGCCGTGCAGTTGGAAAAATCCGACACGGCCAGCGACTTCCAGCCCTACGCCCCCATCGAGGTGCAGTTGGCGACGGGCAAACCCATGAATGTCTTTGCCGTCGGCGAGCCGGTGGCGCTGGAGACGACGGTCTGCAACGCCGGCGAGGCGGAGGCAAAGGTCGTTGTGTCCGTCAAGCTGCAGGACTTCTTCGACGAGCCAGCCGGTGAAACGACCACCGAGATCGCTGTGCCACCGAAATTGCAAGTCACCAAGACCATCGCTCTTCCCGTCGAAAAGAAAGGCTTCTGTCGCGTGACGACCGCCATCGAAGCAGGTGGGGCCAAGCGAACGCATGTCATGCGTATCGCTGTGGTCGAGTCGTATGGCGCGAAGGATTCCATCTTTGCCGTAAACCACGCCTATCCGTGGGACGAACTGATGAAGGTGAAGCAGCTTGGCGGGACCATGTGGACGCGCGACTGGTCAATCAAATGGCGCGACGTAGAGCCGGAGAAGGGGCGATTCGATTTCACCGAGACCGACCACCAGATCAACCGCCCGATCAAGCTCGGCGACCAGGTGCTCGGTCTGCTGCCCTTCCCGTCGAGCGACTGGTCCTCCACCGCCCCGGCGGACTTCAAGGCCGACAACGCCTACTTGCAGGAGCGCGAGCGCGTCGCCTACAAGCCGCGCGACATGGGCGAGTTCGAGAACTACGTCGCCAAAACGGTCGAGCACTACAAGGACCGGATCAAGTACTGGGAGATTATGAACGAACCGCTCTACACAACCTATGCTGTGCCGGAGCGCTTCGGCCACAAGCCGGAGGACTACGTCGAGATACTGAAGCACGCCTTCCAGACGATCCGGCGCGTGGACCCCGAAGCCAAGGTGATCGGCGGGATCGCCGGTCTTGGCTCGGAGCACTTCTCCAAGGCCATCATTGACCTCGGTGCGCTCGACTACATGGACTACATCAACACCCACACCTACCCCGGCATGACCATGCCCGAACGGACGCACGACCAGCTCGTCCACCTGAACGAGATGATGGACGCGAAGGGCAAGCGCCTGCCCATGTGGTGCACGGAGTACGCCTACTACGCGGACGACGACATGCCCGCCCGGCCGATGATCTTCGAATTGCCCTTCGTCAAGGCGGAGATGCTCTGCGCGGCCTACTTCATACGCCTCAGTGCGATCATGATGGGCGACGGACACGAGAAGCTCGTCTTCCACGCAGGCACGTGCGGTAGGGCAAACTCGCTTAGCCCGTCGGGCTTCCTCTACGATTTCGACGGCGTGTTCAAGGTCTATCCCGCGATCTCCGCGATGTCGAATATCTTTGGAGCGGACACGAAAACGCGAGGCAAACTTGAAACCCCTGAAGGCGTCTGGGCATATCTTTTCGAGAACCCACGCGGTGCGTTCGCCATGGTCTGGTGCACAGCGAAAGCAAAGGGCGCATTGACCTTGAAAGACGACCGCCTGAAACTCTTGGACATCCAGGGCAACCCCATCGCCGAGCGGCAAGTCGAACTGACGGAATACCCCATGTATGTCATCGGAGCGGGGATGAAGGCGGACGAAGTGCGAGACGGATTTGAGGTAAAGTAGCAAGGAGTGAAACATGGCCAAAGTCGTCGTCATCATGTGCGACACCCTAAGGCGGGACTATATGGGGTGCTATGGGAACCAGTGGATCCATACCCCGTTCTTCGACAAGCTGGCTGAGAAGGCATACATTTTCGACAACGCCTACATCTCGGCCTTTCCGACGATCCCGAACCGGACCGACCTGTTCCTCGGCAAATACACCTTCCCCTTCTACGGCTGGCAGGCGCTCGACCGGAAGGAGACGCCCGTCGCGGCGGCGCTCACCGGGGCGGGCGTGGTGACCCAGTTCATCCACGACACGATGCACATGTTGAACAACGGCAACTTCTTCGCCCGCGGCTTCCGGGGCTGGAAGGCCATCCGAGGCGGGGAATCCGACCTTTTCGAGACGTTGGCCAACGTCGAGATCAAACTCCAGGCCCCGGACGAGAAGCATCGCGGCGACGGCCACGCAGCAAAACAGTACCTCCGCAACCGCCACCACTGGACCACGGAGTCGGACTGGTTCGTGGCGCAGACGGCGACCGAGTGCTGCACCTGGCTGGAGCGCAACTACAAGGCGAAGGACTTCTTTCTCTGGATTGACACGTTCCAGATTCACGAGCCGTGGGACCCGCCGCAGTGGTACATTGATCGCTATGATCCCGACTTCAAGGGCGAGGTGAACATCCACCCGCGCTACGACTACTGCGACTACCTGACGAAGCCCGAGCTAAGGCAGGCTATCGCCCGATACGCCGGCGAGGTGACGCTCACCGACCGATGGGTCGGCAATGTGATCCAGAAGGTGGAGGACCTGGGCATTGACGGGGAAACGATCATCATGCTGACCTCCGACCACGGCATGTATCTCGGCGAGCACGGGCGCATCGGCAAGCACACGGTGGTCCACCCCGAGGACCCCTGGCCGCTCTACGACACCGTGGCGAAGATCCCGTGGATCATCAAGGTCCCCGGAATAACGCGGGCAAAACGGATCAACAGCCTCGTCCAGCCGCCGGACATGATGCCGACGCTGCTGGACATCTTCGGCGCAAGGGGCCCGGCGGGCATGCACGGCAAGTCGCTCATGCCGCTGCTGAACGGCAAGAGGACGCAGATTCGCAAATACGCATTTTCCGGCGGGCAGATGACCGGCAAGCCGGGCATCCTGCACACGCCGATCACCGTTACGGGCGCCGAC
This sequence comes from Planctomycetota bacterium, assembly GCA_040755855.1. Lineage (GTDB taxonomy): Bacteria > Planctomycetota > Brocadiia > JAADGH01 > JAADGH01 > JAADGH01. The sequence continues at coordinate 62,513 of JBFMAD010000003.1, forward strand.
GGCTGGACGCTGATCTTCGGCCATCCCGAGGACCCGCCGGAACTCTATCACACGGCGAAGGACCCCGAACAGAAAAGGAACATCATCAAACAGAACCTCGCCCGCGCGCGGACGATGCACAGGGCCTTCGAGCATTTCCTCTTCGAGATCAATGCGCCGGACGAGGCCGTGCAGAAGTGCATCCAGCACGCGCCGTAACCCAGGAGGAATCATCATGGACAAGAGGACAGTAGCAGTTATTGCTCTCGTGGTGCTCATCGCCGCCGTTTTCGCGATGCGGCGATCCGGCGGCCGCGTGGGTGGCGGAAAGGCAGCGCCTGAGATATCGCTCACTGGTGTGGCCAATGCGGAGGAAGTTCCCACGCTGGCCAATCTTCGCGGCAAGCCGGTGCTGCTCGAGTTCTGGGCCACGTGGTGCCCGCCATGCCGGGAGTCTATCCCGCACCTGATCGAAATCCACGAAAAGCACAAGGACCGCGGGCTGGTCGTCATCGGCATCACCAATGAAGCTCCGAGCGCCGTCGAGCCGTTCATTGAAAAGATGGGCATGACGTATATCGTCGGTTATGATGGAGGCGGCCGGACGGGGAACGCCTATCGCGTGACCGGCATCCCTCACGCCTTCCTCATCGCCGCCGACGGGACCATCGCCTGGAATGGACACCCAATGGCGCTTGAGGACGGCATCATCGCCCAGATTGTGGACTGAAAGAAAGGAAATCGCATCATGTCGGAGGCAATGCAAGTAGTACCCGCTCAGGACGAGCGGTTGACGTGGGACGGGGCGGTATCGTTGGAGACGACGAAAGACTGGGTGCGCCCCTGGCGCATCCCGCATGGGGACAAGGAACTCTTCCCCCCTGCCGCCCTGATCGAACGGGCGGGCATGCCCGCAGGCGTGCGGCTCCGCTTTGCGACGGACTCCACCGCCCTGCGCCTCAACGCGACCCCCATGCCCGCGGCGGGAAAGTTAGATGTGGTGTGCAATGGGGATTTGGTCGAGACCATTCCCTTCGCCCAGGGCGCAACGGCGATTTCCGCGGGGACGCTGCCGAAGGGCCGGAAGGAGATCGAACTCTGGCTCCCGATGACTGTGCCCGTTCAACTTGCATCGGTCGAGATCAGCGCCGGCGCATCTCTGGAGAAGATCGAGGACACGCGGCCGAAGTGGATCACCTATGGCAGTTCCATCACCCACTGCGGCGGCGCGGAAAGCCCCGCCTACACCTGGCCGGGCATCGTCGCCCGGGAGTGCAGGCTGAACCTGACGTGCCTCGGCTTCGGCGGCAACTGCCACTTGGAACCGAACCTCGCCCGCCTGATCCGCGATCTGCCCGCCGACTACATCTCTCTGAAGGTCGGCATCAACATCATGGGCGGGGCAAGCCTCGGACCGAGGACGTTCCTGTCGGCGGTCATCGGCTTTGTCCTCATCGTCCGCGAGGGACATCCCGACGCGCCGTTGATCCTGTGCTCGCCCATCCTATCCAAACCGAGGGAGGAGAAGGACAACCCGGCAGGGCTGAATCTGACGAAGATGCGGCGATACATCCGGGAGGCCGTGGAGATCTTCAAGGCCCGCGGCGATAAGAACATCCACTACGTGGACGGCCTGACGCTCCTCGGTCCCGACCATGCCCACCTACAGCCGGACGACTGCCACCCAAACGCGGAGGGATACAAGTTGCTCGGTCGGAACTTCATCCGCGAGGCGGCGGAGAAGTATTTCGTTTGACAACAAACCAACTGTACTCTCCCGGAGGTTTGGAACCTACGGGAGGGTCGCTTTACCGAGGGAGGTAAGGATTCAACCATGAAACCGAAAAGCATTCTCTGGGCGGATCATCCCTGGGAGGAACTCGCGCAGATCGCCAAGGCCGGGGCTGTGGTCGTGGCCCCGTTCGGCTCGACGGAGCAGCACGGGCCGATGCTGCCCGTGGAGACGGACATTCGCATCGCCGAAAAGGTGGCCGCCGAAGGGGCCGCAGTCGCGGCGCGAAAACACGACGTGCCGGTTCTCGTGCTCCCGACAATGCCCGTGGGCCTGGCGCTGCACCACATGCGGTTTGCGGGGACGCTATCGTTTCAGCCGGAGACCTACGTGAAAGTCGTCGCGGAGATTCTGGAGTCCGTGGTGAAGCACGGCTTCCGAAAGATCGCCGTCATCTCCGGTCACGGCGGCAACGATCCGGGGCTGAAGCTGGGGATCGAGAAGGTGGTGTATCATTCGCCCAAGCCGCTCCGCATCGCCCAGTATCCCGGGTGGAACGAGCCGGAGTTTGCGCGACGTCGGCAGGAGGCGTTCAAGGACGCCCCCTCGGAGGGCCAAATGGGCATCCACGCCGCTCGGTCGGAGACGGCGTGCACCCTGGCGGACAGGCCGCACCTCGTCCGCCGCGATCGGATGGTGAAACCGCAGTTGAAGCTCAAGACTGTGCCGGAGTGGTGGTGGAGAACCGATGAGTTGTCCGAGACGGGCGCGTTCGGCGACCCTTCGATAGCCACCGCCGAATTCGGCCAGAAGATGTGGGACATCTGGGCCGAAGCCGTCGGCTTGTTCATCAAGCGCCTGTGGGAGACGAATCTGTCGGAGTAAGACAGCGACAGAGCGCCCGAAACGTCTTTCCCACCCGCATCGTCCGCTCCGCCGCGGCATACCATCCCTGAGGGGCGTACTCCGAGGTGTGAAGCCGGCACTGGATGCGGACGTCCGCGCTGCCGTCGGTGAAGGTGAGCAGGCGGCTCATGGGGACCATGTGCTCCTTGTGGCCGTGGTGGCGCGAAAGGGCCGCGACATTGACGAACGTGACGCCCCACTTGCGCTCGATGTGCGCCCGCCCGCCCGCGCGGTCGTCGGGGTTTGCATGGGTGTGCGCGCCGAGCCAGATGTCAATCGCGCCGGGATGCCCGGCGAGATAGCCCTCGAAGGCCTGCGCGTCGGGCCGGCCGTCCACGAAGTAGAGATACGATGCACCCTCCGGCCCGCCGTCGGGGAAGTAGCCGTGGTAGTTGCCTTTCCAGTGACCCTTCTTGTCCTTGACGAATCCCTCCCACGGCCCGGAGGCGACGGTCGTCTCCTTGAGCATGTGGTGGTGGCACGAGATGATGATGCAGTCGCGGTTCGCCTCGACCATCCCCTTCCACCACTCAAACGTCTCGCTGGTCACCGCGCCTGCGGGATAGCCGCCCCTCGCCCCTCGTCCGACGGGCGGGCCGCCGTCGTTGCGATCGCCCATCATCAGGAAGAGGATGTTGCCCACGCGGAACGAGTAGCGCTCCCACGTGCCCTCGATGGGGTAGGGCCGCCGGGCAGCGTTGACGCCCGAGTGCTCCGTGTGCTCGCCGGTCGGGTCAATCCACTTGCGGAACCACCATTGGCACGGCTCGTCCGGGCCGCTCGCGTCGTGGTTGCCCACGAGGCAGTAGAACTGCTCGCGGGTGTGCTTCCTGAGCGCGCCGAACTGTTTGACGACAAGCCGCCCCTCCTCGTCATCCGGCGGGGTCTGCGTGCCGGAGAAATCGCCCAGGCAGACGGCGATGTCCCACTCGAACGCTCCCGACTCGCTCTGGCGAATGGCATCGGCCAGGCTTTCTCGACCGGCGGCCCGCAGGTCCGTACCGACATGCGGGCAGCCCGACGCCCACAGATGAAAGACGTTTCCTTCTGACATGCTGCGGTGTCCTCCTCGGATTCACACCGCATTCATTGTAGCATATTTCCTGTGGGGAGGTTGATTTTCCGGCGTGTTTTGATGAAAATAGAACCCCGGCGGGCGGCCGAAAACAGCCGCCCATGTTTTTTCACTGAACAGGAGATGCGTACCATGAAGCAGCGACCGAACATCCTTTTCCTCATGAGCGATCAGCACAACGCCTCGTGCATGGGCGCGATGGGGCACCCAAACGTCCGAACGCCGAGCCTGGACAAGGTGGCGCAGGAGGGCGTGCTCTTCACGAGCGCCTTCGCAAACAATCCCATTTGTTCGCCGTCGCGAATCTGCTTCATGACCGGCCAGTACTGCCACACCCACCGCATCCTCGGCAACAACAACTTCGAGAACGACGATACAAACCCACACACCCTCGGCGCGCAGCTCCGGCGCCACGGCTACCAGACAGCCCTCATCGGCAAGGCGCATATGATCAAGAAGTGGGACGATGATGCCTTCGAGCACATCCGCTACTGCGACCTCGCCGATACCGAGCGCGTCAACCCCCTGAGCAACCACTACTACAAGCACCTCGTGGACAACGGCCTCGGCGACCTGTACGAGGACGGCGCCCTGCCGAAGGACCACCCCTACCACAAGCAGCGCTACGCCACGGCCCAGCTCCCCTACGAACACTCGCTGGAGCACTGGACCGGCTCAGAGACGATCCTGTTCCTCGAACAGCGCGACACGCGCCGGCCGTTCTTCATCCACATGAGCTTCGAGCGGCCGCACCCGAACTGGATGCCGTCGGCGGAGCATGTGAATCTCTACAACCCGGACGACCTGATCCTTCCCGACAACGCTTTCGACTGGTTCGAGAACCAGTTCAGCGGCCATTGCGAACTGATCCGTACGCGGGCGCGACACCGCGCCAGGAGCGAGGCTGAGCTGAAGAAGATCCTTGCCCACCATTTCGCCCTCGTCACGGTGATTGACATGGAGATCGGCCGCGTGCTCGACTGGCTGCGCGCGCACAGGGAATATGAGAACACGGTCATCGTCTATACCGCCGACCACGGCGACTTCGCCGGCGACCACGGAATCTATGACAAGAACCTGGGCATCTTTGAATCCATCCATCGCATCCCGTTTATCCTGAAGTACCCCGACGGGCCGAGAGGCCGGACGTGCGATGAGATCATCGAGTCGGTTGACCTCTACCGGACATTGTGCGACCTGGCCGATGCGCCCACCCCGGAGTGCGTCGAGGGGCGATCCATCCTGCCCATCGCGGCGGGCGAGGCGTCGGGACGCGATTTAGCCATCTGCGAGTGGAACTTCCCACGGCCGCAGAGCCGGGTGAACGCCATCCGCACGCGGCGCTATCGCCTGGTCTATTACGACCACGAGATTGGCGGCGAGCTATACGATCACGAGACCGACCCCGGCGAGACGAAGGACCTGTGGAACGACCCGGCCATGCGCGGAGTGCGCATGGATCTGATGGAGATGCTCTTCGACCAGATTAACCAGTATTCCCTCAAGAGCGACTATGACATGGACGCGAAGAAGGCCGAGCGCGACCGCTTCACGCCCTCCTACCTCGTCCACAAGAAGGCCAAAAAGTGGTCGGATATCGAGGGCCTGATCTCTTGAGCCGGTTGGGGGGATGTTGAATTCTGCCGGAACTGATGCAGTCTTCGTCCAGGACCACAGCTGCCTGGCCGATGTCATTTCGTCGCCCCGGTTCATCTTATGCGTGGGCTGGCTGGCCGCCGTCAATCCAGTTCACCGGCACTCGATGAACCATGTCAATCAATCTGTCGGGGATCGCATTCTGAACGCCGTTCATGCTGGCAAATCGCGTGAGATTGCGGATGCCGGTGAAGTCGTGCTTCTCCCAGAGCGCAAGCGCGAGGCCGTTATAGGCCAGTGAGAAGCGCGGGTCAATCTCCAGGGCCTTCGTGTAATCGCTGATCGCATGATCCACGTCTTCCATCCGCTGATACGCCGCGGCGCGGGCGCGATAGGCCCAGGCGTACAATGGATCGTGCATCAGGGCCTCTGTGTAACACGCGACCTCCTGCTTTGGCGTGCCGGCCATCTTGCCGCGGCTATAGGCCTCATAGGCGAGCATGCTCCGCGTGCCGCACTCCCGCACCCAGTCCTCCTGCTCCGGGGTAAGATAGGGTGGGTTGAAGTGTTGAGCGACGCGGTCCAGGGTCAGCCTCAGCTGCTCCCAGGCGCCGGGCCCGACGCTATCTAGGATGAAATACGTGGAGACGACGAACCCGACGATGACCACGAATAAGCATAATGCAAACACCATCGCGCTGTCTCCATCTCTTGAACACAACTTGATGTCTTGCGGATGCCAGGACCAGGCCTACAGCAGACCAATTACCGTATGGGCGACCAGCGCCACGGCAAGCAGCACGAGGACTGAGCGCACAAAGTGGTCTGGTCTGAACGGGCCTTCAACTCTGGCAAGGGCAAAACACATCGCTGAACCTCGCAAAGAATCGAGCCAAGATCGTGCGCAAGAGAACCGAGGTGTCCACGCACAGGGGCGGTTTGCGCACATGTGCGCTAATCATTGTAGCAAGCGTTATGCCGCCGACTTCCCGATGAAATATAATTATATAACATATTTGTACAACAGATGTTAAGACAACATGATCCTATCGGTAATGCCAATCGCCTCAGATAATTTGTCCCAAAATGAAGCACTGTCATTAGGTTTGTGTGGCTAAATGAGACGGTGCTACTGGCGGGTTGTGTACCCCTCTGCAACACCGTTTGATCTTTGCTTGACAGCTGCACACTGTCCCTGTATAAGCATTTGGCGGGCAGGAGGCAGGTGGGAGAATGGCTACTCAGACACACCGGAGGAAAAGGCGTGAACAGCCTGGAACGATATCTTGGCGTGTTGAGAGGCGAGGCAGTGGACCATCTGCCGCGCGTGCCGATCCTGATGCAGTATGCCGCCGAGTACATCGGCTCGAATTACGGATCGTTCGCATCGGACCATAAGGTTCTGGTCGAGGCCAATCTCCGCTGCGCGGAGGACTTCGGCTTCGACCAGGTTAGCGCCATCTCCGACCCCTACCGCGAGACGCAGGGCTTCGGCGGGCAGGTGACCTACGTGCGCGACGGCGTGCCGCGCTGCACAGCCCCGATGAAGGACACCACCGACCTCTCCGTGCTCCAGAGGCCCGCCCCCCACAAGTCCGAGCGGATGCTCGATCGGGTAAACGCCATTCGGGCCTACAAAAAACGTTGCGGCGGACGTTACTCGATCCTCGGCTGGATCGAAGGCCCCGCCGCGGAGGCGGCGGACCTGCGGGAGGTGTCGAACTTCCTCATGGACGTAGCGTTGAACCGTGACTTTGCGTGCGACCTGATGGACCGGTGCGTTGACGTGGGCATCGAGTTCGCCCGCGCGCAGGTCGAGGCCGGGGCCGATACCATCGGCGTCGGCGACGCGATTGCAAGTCAGATGTCGCCGGCTATCTATGAGGAGATGATCCTGCCCCGCGAGCAACGCCTCTTCAGGGCGATCAAGGAAATGGGTGCTTTCATCAAGCTGCATATCTGTGGAAATATCACCCACCTCCTGCCCGGCATTGCCCAACTGGACATAGACATGATTGATGTGGATCACATGGTGGACATCGCGGCTGTGCGCAAGGCGGTGGGGAGTCGGGTGGCCATCACGGGAAACATTGACCCCGTATCGGGCGTGCGGAGGGGGATGCCGGGCGCGATCCGAAAAACGATGCGAGAGATCTACGAGAAGGTGGGCAATCCATATATGGTCAACGCCGGGTGCGAGATTCCCTCCTGCGCGCCCGCGGAGAACCTGAAGGCCCTGTGCGAGCCGATCCCGTATCGCAGGTGATCGGCCCGCACAGCGCCATACGCTTTGGAAGACACGCTCAACCCCGCGCAGACGCGGGGTTGAGCGTGGCACATATCGTAATCGTTTTTACACCACGTCGCCCAGCAGCTTTGCCACCTTGACCGGCTTCCCGCGTTTGGCCGACTCGACGATTGCCACGCACGTGGCGACGGTCTTCGCCCCTTCGATCTCGTTGGTGAGGACGGGCTTGTCGCCCAGGATGCAATCAACGAATTCGGCGATCTCGGCCGAGACGTTGTGGCTGGCGATGTTTACGGGGTGGCTCGTGAACTCCGGTCGGCCTGTGCCGACGCTCTTCTGCGAACAGAGCTGAATCTGCGGACTCGTGTTGTCGCAGACGATGGTTCCCTCCGTGCCGTAGAAAACGCTGCGCATCGTGTAGGGCCGCACGCAGCCGATGGAGACCATCACCTTTCCAATGACGCCCTTGCCAAACTTCAGCGCCGCGATCGTGCAGTCGTTCAGCGGCCAATCCGCCAGACATTTGTGGTTGGCATAGGCGGAGACCTCCTCCACGTCGCCCGCGATCCACCGGAGCAGATCCACGGCATGGCACCCGCCGCCGATGACCGGTTCGCGCCGGGGATCAACGCGCCAGTCGCCCACGCCGCGGGCGTGGCGGTAGGTGTGGGCGTACTCGCTCTCGGCCAGGAATAGTTCGCCGATCTCGCCGCGCTCGACCATCTGCTTGGCCATGACAAAGCCCGGCGCGTAGCGGCATACCTGGCCGACCATGAACTTCCGACCGGTCTCGCGGACTGCCTTGATGATCTTCTTGGCCTCTTTCACGTCGAGGGTCAGCGGCTTCTCGCAGATGACATCCTTGCCCGCCTTCATGAAGGCGATGGACTGCTCGGCGTGGAAGTAGTCGGGCGTGGCGACAGAAACCACATCAATGTCCTTCGCATCGAGCAGTTCTTTGTAGTCCGTCACGGCGCGAGCGACGTTGAACTCTTTTTTTCTTTCTTCGAGCAGCGCCGCATCCTTGTCACAAATGGCCACAAGGTCCGTCTTCGGGTGGTTGACATAACCCGTTGCGTGGCCGCGCCCCATGCGCATACCGATGACAGCTGCGCCCAATCGTTCCTTGCTCATCGAGTTCTCTCCAATGCTAATGCTACTTCGTTACTACCTTGCGTATGCAGCCAAAACCTTCTTCATGCCCTTGACGCAGGCCCTCATCAGGTCCTTGCCGTAAGTCGGATGGGTGAAGAAGCTGAGCGTGCGCGGCCGCAGCCAACGCGCGTTCTCGCAGTTCACCTTGCTGTAATCCACCTGCTTTGGATCGGTGTATTCCTTGGACCGGAAGGGGAACTTGTTCGGCCCAAAGCCGTGGTGCTCGCGGTAGGCCCTCTCCTGATACATCTCCGGCCACTGGATGGTGTAGCACGGCAGCCCCTCGGCGGCCAGCGCCTTCTGCACCTTCACCGCATCAACGGTCAGCTTGTCAATGTCGAGCACGATGGGGAACCACCAGTAGGCGTTCTGCCGCGCCTTCGTGTCCGGGGGCAGATAGAGGATGCCCGGCACGCCCTTCAGTCCTTCCTGGAGCATCTTGCCGTTGCGGCGGCGTGCCGGCATGTTCCAGCGATCAAACCGCGCCAGCTCCCTCAGGCCGATGGCCGACTGGATCTCGGTCATGCGGTAGTTGAAGCCGACTCGCTTGTGGATGTACATGAGCTTGGCTTCCATCTCGAGCAGGTTCAGGCGCTCCTTCACGTCGTAGCCGTGATCGCGGAACGACCGGCACTCCCACGCGAGGTCCTCGTCGTCGGTGACCACCATGCCGCCCTCGCCGCCGGTGGTGAAGTGCTTGCTCTGGCAGAAGCTGTAGCAGCCGACGTCGCCGACGGTGGCGGTCTTCTTGCCCTTATACACGCCGCCGTGCGCCTGGGCGCAGTCCTCGATGACGAATAGATTGTGCTTTTTTGCAATTTTCAAAATCGGGTCCATGTCCGCCACGATGCCGTAGAGGTGGACCACGATTATCGCCTTCGTCCGTTTGGTGATCTTGCTTTCAATTGACTTGGGGCTGATCATGTGGTCCTCTTTGTTCACATCCGCGAAGACCGGAATAGCCCCCGCCTGCAGGACGCAGAAGGACGAGGCGATGAAGGAGTACGACGTGACGATCACCTCGTCGCCCGGGCCGATGCCCAGCGCGGCGACGGCCGTGTGCAGGGCCGTCGTGCCGTTGCTGGTGCTGATGGCGTGGGCCGCGCCGTTCCACTTGGCGAACTTCTTCTCAAACTCCATCCCGCGCGGGCCGGTCCAGTAGTTCACGCGGCCCGTCTTGAGAATGTCCTCGATGTCTTTCATCACCTTCATGTCGAAGGCCGGCCACTGGGGCGCCGGCTTGTTCCATACCTTCGGTCCGCCGTCGATTGCCAGTTTCTCTGCCATCTTCCCTTCTCCTTCCTCATCTGGAACGTGATCGGCAATGGGACTAAATGGAATACTTCCACAATACCATATTTTCCCGGCCCTCATAGCGCTTGTCAAGCACTTTTTCGGAAAAAACCGAAAAAATCTCGACATGATAAAAATGGCTTCGTAGGCTGAATTATGGCCTGAAACAAAGAAAATGCTGGACAGGCCCTGTCCGGGCCGGTATAATGCCCTCCGTGTTCGACGGATGGATGAGTCTGTGGGCGTAACCGCAGAACTGCACGATTTATGGAAAACTTCTAAGGAAAGATCGGGGTGACCCCAGGCAAACAAGGCGTTGACCATCGCCAGCTTCGCGCCATCAACGAGCGCCGCGTCCGACGGCTTCTGCTCCGCCGCGGCCCATTGAGCCGACGGGACTTGGCCGCGCAGACGGGCCTGGACTCGAAGTCCATCACCAACATCATCCGCGACCTGCGCGCCCGCGAGGTCGTCGCCGTGGCCGGGCGAAAAAAATCGTTCGGCGGGCGGAGCGTTGATCTCTTCGAACTGCGCCGCGACAGGAATCTTGTCCTCGGCATCCATATCGCGCCCGACCGCATCCTTGCGCTGGTCGTGAATCCCTATGGCGAGACGCTCTGGCAGAGCGACCGCATCGGAAGCGAAACGACGAAGGACGCCATCCGGTCGGCCGTCGAGGACGTTGGACATCAACTGCGGTCCGTCAAGTTGTTCCGCCCGGCCCACTTCCTCGGCGCGGGACTGTGCGCGCCGGGCCTGCTGAACCCAGAGCGCACAGCGTGGGTCGTCAGCAGCCAACTGCCCGATCTGGTCGGCGAGGCGCCGGGCCGATGGGTCGAGCAGGCGACGGGCCTGCCCACGATCCTCGAAGACGACTCTGCGGCCAAGGCCCTCGGCGAGCGGCTGTGGGGGTGGGCGCGCTGCCACGAAAGCTTCCTCCTCGTGGACCTCGACACCGGCGTCGGATCGGGCATCGTCATCAACGGTAGGTTGTTCCGCGGCGTGTCCGGACACAGCGGCGAGATCGGCCGGCTCAAGGTCCCCGCCGATGCAGCCGCGCAGATGGGCGCAGAGGGCAAGCGCCTTGAGGAGGCGGTGGGGCTGCACCGGATCGCGGTCCACTACAACCGCCGCATCGGCGCGCAGCGCGCTAAACACTTCGATGATGTGGCAACCGCCTCGCGTGAGGGGGATCGGGTCGCCATTGACGTGCTCCGCTCCGCTGGCCAACTGGTCGGCGCAACGTTGGCGAACATCTTCGACTTCCTCAACCTGCCCATCTGCGTGACCGGCAGGCTCGTGACGTCCACCGACCTGACCTTCGACCCGATCCGGGAGAGCTTCCGTCGGAACATCCTGTTGCCCGAGGGCGAGATCGGACAGGGCGAGCTGAACGGCCGCGTGGGCGCTCTCGGCGCGGCGGCACTGGTCTATCATGCGTGGACGGAGGCGTGACCCGTTTTCCTACTCCACCTTGAGCTCAATCACGCCGAGCCCATCGGGCGGGAGCGCGAGGGTGATGTTGGCAGGATCGAGCGTCGCGTCGGTCAGCAGTTCCTTCGCAGAGGCGATCCGCTTCAGGCCGATGGCGGATAGATCAATGACCAGCGCCGCGCGCGTCTGCTCCTTCCCTTCGTTATATACCGCAAAAAAGACGGCCCCGTCCTTCGGGCCGAAGCGCTCGACGACAATGCCCTCGCCGCTCGTCGCGTGCGTCACTGGTTCCCATCCCGCCGCGCCGAGCGTGCGGATGACGGGCAGGTACTTCTTGTAAAGGTCGGAACACTTCTCATAGACCTTGTCGCAGTACCGTCCGACGCTCGGATGGATGGCGTAGACGGCGCACCGCTTGAAGAAAAGCTCCAGCCCGTCGTGCGTGGCCAGGTCGGTTTCCTTCGTGCCGAGGATCATGTAGTCGAGCCGCAGCGTCGGCTTCTGGTAGGCCAGCGTTCGGGCATAGCGCAGGCGCGGGAACTCGATGGTCCGCCCCTCAAGACCGACGACGTCGGTGACGAAGTAGTGCCAGCAGATTTTGTTCCACGTCCCGAGGTTGGGGAAGACATATCGGTCGCCGGCGTGGAGCCGCCTCCCCAACTCCTCAAGGAACTCGTGCATGGACACGACGCCGTCAATGCACGGGCGGCCGGTGGCGCCGTCATAGGTGAGGGGATAGTCGGTGTAGGCGAAGTGGTCGCGGCGGAAGTTCATCGTGCGGGCGACCCAGCCGCAAGTGGAGTCCACGTAGATGCCTTTGATCTTCGGATTCTCCTCCGTCAGTTTCTTTACCTTTTCGAATTCGAATCTGGCCACGGTCGGCTCGTCCGGCTTGTCGGCGAAGAGGTCGGGGTCGCAGTTGACCGAAAAGACCACCATGTTCACCGGGTTCTTCGGCTTGATGTCCGCACCGAAATCATCGCGGATGACGATGTGGTGTGTGCCGTCGGCCTGGACAGGGCGGCAGTTCTCGATCATTCGCTTCAGGCGCCCGCCCCAGTGGTCATTCGGTTTTTCCTGGAAGTCGGCGAATGCCCGCATGGCGGCGCCGTAGTCCTTCGGCATCTCCGGCAGGGGCTGGATGGACCGCTGGCCGGGGATGATGTAGGGGAACGTCCAGCAGCCCTTTTCCAGGCAGAAGTCCGCCATGGCCGCGCCGCCCTCGTAGTAACCGTAGTCCTCCAAGTTAGGCACGTTCTTCGGGCTGATGGCGAAGAGCCACGCGCCCTCCTTCATGGCGCGGCGCTTGAACGCGGCAGGATACATGGCATAGTACCGCCGCGCGGCGTCGCGCATGGCCCATTGTCCGTCAACGCGAAAGATCGCAAATGCGAAACTCGCCTTCTGCTTGAGTTTGGTGTTCGCCGTCAGGCCATACTTGCACCGCACGTGCAGGAGCGACTCGGCCGGGTCGAAGGCCAGCTTGAACCGGCAGGGTATTTCCGGCGACAGCGCGAGACCGATCCCCTTCCGGCCCTCTTTGTCCGTGAGGCAGGCGAAGATGAATTCGTCCGTTTCGTATCGCCCGTCGGCGGCGATGGCCCTCTGGGTTGCCAGCTCGTCCCACCACGTCCATCCCGGCCCGCCCACGGGCAGGCGGAGGAGCAGATCGACAGCGCGGTCGCTGCCGGTGGTGTCCTCGACCGTCCCTGCGACGGCGACGTGGTTCGGCCTAACGTCATAAGCCACGGTCGAACGGAGGCTTAGGTCGCCATAGTCCGTCGTCACCGTCGTGCGGTCGCCGTCCTGCTTTACTGCCGCCTTGCCCTGGCTGAATCGGCCCTGGAACATGTCGCCCACGAGGAGTCCGAAGGGACGCTTCTTGACATCGGGCGAGGTCACGTCGGCATCGCCGAGCGACACCGACCAGACGCCGCCGTCGTCGCCAAGGCCCAGGTTCAGGCCGTCCTTTGTGGCGAGCGGACGGAGTTTGGGCGCGGTGCGCGGTGCGGCGGCAACCCTTTCCTCTGTCATAGAACGGAGCGAGACGACGCACCGGTCAGCGTCGCCCTTCACGTCCGTCACGAGGGTAAGCAACAGATGATCGTCGAGGGAGCGCAGCGAGACGACGTCGCTGTGCGCCTCCCACTCCTCCAGCGTCATGCCCGCCACGGCGGTATCCTTCGGCAGGAGGATGCTCCACGCAACGCGTCCGCCCTCCTTGCCGGCGGTCTCGACGATCAACTGCCGCCGGTCCCAGGTGCGGACGAGGCGCAGCCAGGCGAACGGCGCAGGCGGGTTGATGCGCGAAAGACTTGGCGGATACTTGATGGGGAAGTTCCAGAGCACACCTTTTGCACCGGACTTTGGAAGTTCCGCCATCGGCTCGTCGCCGAGGAAGCATCGGATGGTGTCGCGGGGTTCCTCGTTGTCTGGCGGCACGGCCTGGATCGACACGAGCACCTCATCGGGTGCGGCGGCGGGCAGACGCTCGCGGAGCATGGCAACGGTCGGATCGTCGCCCTTTGCTTTCGGCGCGTCGGCGGCGGTTCCGGCGAGCGGCCCGTCGCTCAGGGGCTTGAGGGCGAGGTCGTCGAACCACACCGTTCCCGCATGGGTGCGGCGGAAGACGGCGTGGAATCCAATCTGCTTGATGGGGTGCTGGGGATTGAAGATGGACTCGACATACTGCCAGTCATGTGTGCCGGTATCGAAGGTGGCGCGGTGCCAGTCGTCCACCTTCCCGGGACGGATGTCGTTGACGTATTCGACATCGCACCAGAGGGAGTAGTTGGGGTTCGGTCGGCCTGTGGCGTTCTCCGCCTTGCTCCATCCGGAGATGACGATGGGGATAGCGGCGGTCTGGTTCAGAACGACGGTCTGGCTGATGATGCTCTCGTCGCTTTCCTCCTTGTTGGCAAACCGGACGCTGGCCTGGCCGGAGTGTTTTATGTCTTTATCAATCGCACACTCGCCGGTCCACTGCCCCTTGCCCGATTCGAAGCCGCCGTTCTTGCAGAAATTTGTTCGGGTCGCGTCCTCGCAAGCGGCGACCTGGAGCAAAGCCAAGAGACAAAGCAACTTCAAGCCCGTCACGTATCGTTTCATTGGACCAATCCTCCTACGGAACAAGAATCGGTCAATACTCTACATAATTGATGCGCCGATTCCAAGCCCGGAACCAGAAGCAATCGAAAAAGGCAAGCCTGCCAATATGGCAGTCTGCCCGATTCTGCCCACGCATGATCGCGGTGCGTAACCTGTGTTATTCAGCCAGTTATGACAACAATAGAGGGTGGGATTCTTGGCATAGGCTTTGCTCACATGAACCACGGGAAGGAAAAACTGTCAAAAAATGGGAAAGAAGAAGGGAGAGACCTGCCATGTCCAAGACGATTGGCATAGATTTGGGAACCACCAATTCGGTCGTCGCCGTGATGGAAGGCAATGACCCCACTGTAATCATCAACGCCGAAGGCGGCCGACTGACCCCCTCGGTCGTGGCCTTCACCGACAAGGGCGACCAGTTGGTCGGCCAGCAGGCCAAACGCCAGGCCGTGACGAACCCGCGGAACACCGTCTTCTCCATCAAGCGATTCATGGGCCGCCGCCACAACGAGGTCGCCCAGGAGGAGAAGATGGTGCCCTATCAGATCGTCGGCGGCCCGAACGAACTGGTCAAGGTCAGGGCCGGCGGCAAGGACTACACTCCACCCGAGATCTCCGCCCGCATCCTGCAAAGCCTGAAGAAGACGGCGGAGGACTACCTCGGGGCCGAGGTCAAGAAGGCAGTCATCACCGTGCCCGCCTACTTCAACGACTCGCAGCGCCAGGCCACCAAGGACGCCGGCCAGATCGCCGGGCTTGAGGTGGAGCGGATCATCAACGAACCGACGGCCGCGGCCCTGGCCTATGGCCTGGACAAGAAAAAGGCGGGCAAGATCGCCGTCTTCGATTTGGGCGGCGGCACGTTCGACATCTCGATCCTCGAGGTGGGCGACGGGGTCTTCGAGGTGCTGTCCACCAACGGCAACACCCACCTCGGAGGCGACGACTTCGACGAGGAGCTAATCAACTACATCGCCGACCAGTTCAAGAAGGACCAGGGCATTGACCTGCGCAAGGACCAGATGGCCCTCCAGCGGCTCAAGGAGGCGGCCGAGAAGGCGAAGTGCGAACTGTCCACCTCCACGAGCACGGACATCAACCTGCCTTTTATCACCGCCGACCAGACCGGGCCGAAGCACCTGACCATGACCCTCACGCGGGCGACGCTCGAAAACCTGATCCGCCCGCTCGTGGAGAAAACGATCGGCCCCTGCGAGCAGGCGCTCAAGGATGCCGAGCTCAAACCCAAAGATGTTGACGAGGTCGTCCTCGTCGGCGGATCCATCCGAATCCCCATGGTCCAGGAGACCGTCAAGCAGATCTTCGGCAAGGACCCGACGAAGGGCGTGAACCCGGACGAGGTCGTCGCCCTCGGCGCGGCCATCCAGGCGGGCGTCCTCGCCGGCGACGTTCACGACGTGCTCCTGCTCGATGTGACGCCGTTGTCGCTCGGCGTGGAGACGCTCGGCGGCGTGATGACCAAGCTGATCGAGCGCAACACCACGATCCCGACGTCGAAGAAGGAAATCTTCTCAACCGCCGCCGACAACCAGCCCGCCGTGGACATCCACGTCCTCCAGGGCGAGCGCGAGTTCGCGCGGGACAACCGGACGCTCGGCCGGTTCCAGCTCACGGGCATCCCCACTGCGCCGCGCGGCGTGCCGCAGGTCGAGGTCGCCTTCGACATTGACGCCAACGGCATCCTCAACGTCTCGGCCAAGGACCTGGCCACCGGCAAGGAGCAGTCCATCGTGATCAAGTCCTCCTCCGGCCTGTCCGATGCCGACATCCATCGGATGACCAAGGACGCCGAGGCCCATGCGGAAGAGGACAAGAAGAAGCGCGAGCTGGTGGATGCGAAGAACCAGGCCGATCAGTTGATCTACTCCACGGAGCGAACGCTCCGCGAGCATGGCGGCAAGATCGGGGAGTCTGACCGGCAGGCGATCAACCGCGCCGTCGAGCGGCTGAAGAAGTCGAAGGATGGCGACGACATCAACACGATCAAGTCCGATATGGACGCCCTCATGCAGGCCTCCCACAAGCTGGCCGAGGAGATGTACCGCCAGGCCGGGGCCGGGCGGCAGGCCGCCGGCGGGCCGGGTCCGCAGCCTCCACCCGAGGAGGGGCAGCAGGAGTCGAAACGCGACGATGACGTCATTGACGCGGACTTCGAGGTGAAGGACAACAAGTAAGCGCCTTGCTCCCGCGCTCCTCGTGTGCCACGCTGAAACTACGCACCTCCCGGAGGTCCGAACCTCCGGGAGGTTGGAAGGGATAGAAACACATGGTCCGATTCGACAAATTCACAATCAAGGCACAGGAGGCCGTCCAGGCCGCGCAGCGTCTGGCCGAGGAGCGCCGCAACCAGGCGGTGGACACGCCGCATGTCCTTGCCGCGCTCCTCCAGGATACCGACGGCGTCATCGTGCCCATGCTCCAGAGGCTCGGCGCGGACCCACGACGAATCGGCGCGGAGACCGAACGCGAGATTGAACGCCTCCCCAAGGTCAGTGGCGCATCCGACCAGGTTTACATGGCCCCCGACCTGAAGGGCGTCTTCGACACGGCCTTCGCGGAGGCTGAACGGCTTCACGACGAGTTCGTCAGCACCGAGCACATCCTCCTCGGCCTTGCCGACGGGACCGCCACGATCGCCGGCCGCATCCTCGCCGGCGCAGGCGTGAAAAAGGACGACATCTACAAGGCCCTTCAGGACGTCCGCGGCGGACAGCGCGTCACCGACCAGGCCCCGGAGCAAAAATACCAGGCCCTCGCCCGATACAGCCGCGACCTGACCGAGGCCGCGCAGAAGGGCAAGCTCGACCCCGTCATCGGCCGCGACGACGAAATCCGCCGCGTCATCCAGGTCCTCTCCCGGCGCACCAAGAACAACCCCGTCCTCATCGGCGAGCCGGGTACGGGCAAGACGGCCATCGTCGAGGGACTTGCCCAGCGCATCATTGACGGCGACGTGCCGGAGGGACTGAAGGAGAAGCGCGTCGTCGCCCTCGACATGGGCGCGCTCATCGCCGGAACGAAATATCGCGGCGAGTTCGAGGACCGCCTCAAGGCCGTGCTCAACGAGATCAAACGCGCCGAGGGGCGGATCATCCTCTTCATTGACGAGCTGCACACCGTCGTCGGCGCAGGGGCCGCTGAGGGCGCGGTGGACGCCGCGAACCTGCTCAAGCCCATGCTGGCCCGGGGCGAGCTGCGCTGCGTCGGCGCGACCACGCTCGATGAATACCGAGAGCACGTGGAGAAGGACGCCGCCCTCGAACGGCGGTTCCAGCCGGTCTATGTGGACCAGCCATCCGTCGAGGAGACCATCGCCATCCTGCGCGGACTCAAGGAGCGCTATGAGGTCCACCACGGCGTCCGCATCCAGGACGCCGCGCTCGTGCAGGCGGCCGTGCTGAGCAACCGCTACATCGCCGACCGCTTCCTACCCGACAAGGCCATTGATTTGATTGACGAGGCCGCGTCGCGTCTGCGGATCGAGATTGACAGCAAGCCTGCCGAGCTGGATACCGTGGACCGGAAGGTCGTCCAACTCGAGATCGAGCAGGCGGCACTGAAAAAGGAGAAGGACGCCGCGTCGAAGGAACGCCTAACGCAGATCGAGAGGCAGATCTCCGACCTCAAGGAGCAGTCCGCCGGCATGAGGACGCAGTGGGAAAACGAGAAGCGCGTCATCAAGGAGATTCAAGAGATCAAGGAGATGATCGACGAGGCGCAGGTCCGCTCGCAAAAGGCCGAGCGCGAGGGCGACCTGCAGAAGGCCGCCGAACTGCGATACGGCACGATCCGCGAGGCCGAGAAGTCCCTCGCGCAGAAGCAGGCCGATCTCGCCGAAATCCAGAAGGACCGCTCCCTGCTCAAGGAGGAGGTTGCCCCCGAGGACGTGGCGGCGGTCGTCGGCACATGGACCGGCATCCCCGTCTCGCGCCTCTTGGAGGGCGAGAAGGAAAAACTCCTCAAGATGGAGGAGCGCATGAGGCAGCGCGTCGTCGGCCAGGACGAGGCGCTCGAAGCAGTGGCCAACGCCGTCCGCCGAGCCCGGGCCGGCCTGCAGGACCCGCGCAAGCCCATCGGCACGTTCATCTTCATGGGACCCACCGGCGTGGGCAAGACGGAGCTGTGCAAGGCCCTGGCCGAGTTCCTCTTCGACGACGAAAACGCGATGGTCCGCATTGACATGTCCGAGTTCATGGAGCGCCACTCCGTCGCCCGACTCATCGGCGCGCCGCCGGGCTACATCGGCTACGAGGAGGGCGGTCGTCTCACCGAGGCGATCCGCCGCCGACCGTACGCCGTGGTCCTGCTCGACGAGATCGAGAAGGCGCACCCGGACGTCTTCAACATCCTCCTGCAAGTCCTGGATGAGGGCCGACTCACCGACGGCCACGGCCGGACGGTGAATTTCAAGAACACCGTCGTCATCATGACCTCGAACATCGCCAGCCAGGCGATCCAGGAGTTCGCCGCCCGCGGCGATCAAGCCAAGTTGGAGGAGGTCGTGAGGGAGGCGCTGCGCGCCAGCTTCCGGCCCGAGTTCCTGAACCGCGTGGACGAGACCATCGTCTTCCACAACCTCACCCGCGAGCACCTGAAGCAGATCGTGGACATCCAGCTCAAGGACCTCAAGAAACGGCTGGAGGCGGAGAACTATCTTCTCGATGTCTCCGAGTCCGTCAAGACGATGCTCGCCGAGCGCGGCTACGACCCGACGTTCGGCGCGCGGCCGCTCCGCCGTCTCATTCAGCAGGAGATCGAGAACCCGCTCTCGCTCCAGATCCTCGACGGCCACTTCCCGCCCAAGTCCACGATCCGTGTGGATATGAAGGGGGACCGGGTGGTGTTTAAGAAAGGCTGAATGATGACATTCAGATGTCTGAACAGACGTCCGTCGACGCGGACGTCCGTCCGACGACGGACGCGCGGCAGCGATATGTCCCCTCCGTCCATCGTTACAGCATTGGACAATGGACAACTTGCAGCCGAGTGTCGACTGTTGGGAGACGCTGAATGCTCCACTCCGAGCGAATATATTATACCCCACGTCTCCGACAATGCGAAGGAAAATCTCACGCAAAGGCGCGGTGGGCGGGAAAATGATGAAACAAGAATGACCGACAAGACACGCTCAAACGAGTTTGAGCGTGGCACATGCGTTCGCTTGAGGAGCGATAACTCGTGGAGGCGGGATCACAGGTGCAGGCGGACTAATTCGTTCTCGCGCAGGTTTCCGCGCGTGGCCCAGACCTCGCCCGTGGCCGGCTTGCAGACGATCGCCGCGCAGGTGGTAGCGTCCCCGCCCATCCGGCAAATGCAGGTCTGGAGGTTCGGCTCGCGGTCGGAGAGGCCGGCGATCACGAGGTCCATGTTGATCTTTTCCCCCAGAATCTCCGCGAGGCGCTTCTCGCGGTTGAGCGACGATGCCCCGGGCCTTTCCTGACTCACCCCCTTGTCCACGAGCCGCGGGGCGCGGTAGTGATTGGCGTGGACGGCGACGGGCTTGTCCTGGTCAATGATCTCGTAGTCCGTGGCGGTGGTCTCGATGAAACAGATTCGCCCTTCCGCCGAGACAACGAAGTAGTTGTGCCCCGACGCCCTGTGCGCGGTGGTGATGGCCCCGACGGCGTCGTTGAACGTCCGCTGCGCCAGGGCGTGGTGGAGCATGGCCAGGTACATCACACCAGGGCGCGCGTCCCTGGGCACGAGGTTGTTGTTCCCGACGCCGATGCCTTCCTCATTGATCCCGACAAGCGAGAGGCATCCCGTGGTCGTGACCGTCAGGGTCATGGGTGCATCATCGGGCCGGCGGAGGAAGGCGACGACGTACGGCTCGGCGTCGGCGTGCATGTCCCAGTTCTGGCCGAACCAGACCTGCCTGTCTTTCGTTCCGTTCCGGTTGGCGATGAACGCGGTGCATCCCCCTTTCCCCATGTTCTGCAGGGCAACATCCTTCAGATCGGTGAGGCCGTTGCCGATCATCAGCTCCTCGGACGGAACGCCCGACGCCTCGGCGATGCCCATGAATTCCTCGACCACCGGCCGCGAGTATCGCTCGTGGAAGGGCAAGTGCTCGGCGGCGAGGCGGAGCACCGCATCGCGGTCCGCCGCGATATGGCCTTCCCTCATCGCCTTGAGGAGCCTGCTCAGTCGGATGTCCACGAACTCGCGGATTTGACTGCGGAACATCTCTCCGTGCTGCCGCCCCATCTCGCGGGGCGCGCCTTTTATCTCGATCAGATCAATCGGCATCTCTTGATTCCTCAGTCGGCGCTTGGGGATTCAATGCGTTCCAGCGTGAAGACGACCGGCCGAAAGCCGTCGGTGCAGCAGGTGACGAAGCGTCCCTCTTTCACCCCCAGAAGGTTGCCGCCGCGGGCAAGGGTGAGGACGTATTTTTGGATGTCGGCCCATGCCCAACTGCAGAATCCCTCCGGCATGTTTGCGCCTTCCGATACGAATTCCTGTCCGTCACTCAGCCGGTTGCACGGCTTCCACTCATGCGTGCAATGCTCGTCTGCCAGGTCTTTGTGGAACAGGCGCTTCACCACCGTGATTCTGATTTTCGCGTTCATGCGACCTCCTTCTTTGCCCTCTCGTCATGCCTCAAGTAAACACGATGGCCGCACCGTTTGCGATGGAGACGCGGCACGCCTCCATCAGGCAAACGCACGCAAGCGATTCCAATGCATACTGCAGCCATCGAGGAGCGCTTTGATCGTTATGGGGATGCTCGACCGCCTGCCAGAGATCCTCCGAGTCGGGGGCGAGGTCGTGCGGGACATCGAGCAGGTCGGCCAGCTCCGCACACTCTTCCAGCAAGACGGGGCTCGACCCCAGTCTCCCGCCTTCGATATCCAAAGCGGGATCGGAACGGATGACCTCCGCGAACTTCACCGGCAGGTAGTATCCCTCACCGTCGCTGTGGACCATGAGATGCTGGAACCGCAACTTGCCGCGGCTCGTCCCGAAGATGAGGCGCCGGAGCCGGACGAGGGGCGTCGTCTCGATCTCGCGGTAGTAATCGACCACGACCGGATCGCGAGACCCATCGTCATGGCTTGGCGCCGGAATGCCATAGGCGAGCGCCTCGTACGCGGCGATTCGCCTCAGGCAGTGCAACGCCGCGCGGGGCAAATCGCACCCCCACACGCCGGCCGGATTACCCTCCGGTTCACGATGGAGGGGCAGACCTGCGGCAGTCAGGGCGTGATTGATGGCCTCAAACTGGCCGCGGTAGTATTCGTATCCTTCGTTGTCGTTTGATTTGAGATCGGCCAGGATGCCGACCTCGAGTGCCAGTCCCATCAGTCGACTGCCTTCCATCTGCCTCGATCTGAACTCTGGCGAGTTCAGCTACTCCCGTAGCGGAAGTCGCCAGACTTCCGACGAGGCCTGCTTTGGGGCCATGATAGCACACATGCGTAGGCGGGAGCAAAGGGGAATGAAAAAGACCAAAGGCGTCGGCGGCACCGTCGAGCGCTCTGCGGCCGCGCGCGTGGGGGAATAGCGCTGTCTCCCGGCGACGCCCTTGGTGATAAGGCATCCGTGCTGACTGCCTGTCGCCACACCAGGGGTCGCATATTGTGCGACATAGCGTCTTTCTTGTCAACAGAAAAATTTTCTTGTGAATTCATTGCTCCGATGAAATTCCCTATTGTTCCCTGCTAAATCTTCGACTATAATCATGCCCGCACAATCAACAATAGCCAGCAAGCTGCAAGGAGGAATTCGCATGGCGCGAGTGCTTTGCGTGACGCTGATCGCTGCTGCCTGTCTTTGCACGCCCGCCGTCGGCCAAAAGGAGGCCAACATGAGCGATAAACTCCTGTTCTACGAGGATTTTTCCCAAAAGATGGACAACTGGTGGGCCGAGGGGGGGGAGAAGGTCTGGATCCAGGACGGGCGACTGCACATGAAGGCCGATGGTCCGCAGGAGACTCATCCCCAAGGCGGACACGTCTGCACGGTCTGGTGCAAAAAACAATTCCCCGGCGACATCACGGTCGAGTTCGACGCGCACGTGATCGAGTCGCGCATTGACGCGAACAACATCAATTTCTTTATGTGTTATTCCGATCCATCCGGAAAGTCGTTGTATGATACCCGCGAGAGTCGCGCGGATGCCGCCTATAAGAAGTACCACGACCTCACCGGATACATCTTCACATTTCTGAACGATTCCAAAAAGGAAGGCAGCGCGTATCCCGACGGCTCCACGAAGGCCCGCTTCCGCATGAGGCGGTGTCCCGGCTTCAATCTCATGACGGAGGCCTTCGGCTACCACTGCAAGAAGGGTCAGACCTATCACATCACGATTACGAAAAAAGGCGGGGACATCACATTCGCCGTGGACGGCAAGGTGTATATGAGGGGACGCGACGACAATCCATTGACGGGCGGCCTCATCGGACTACGCACCTACCAGACGTATCTCTGGTGGGACAATATCAAGGTCACACAGGAATAGACAAAGGAGTGCATGACATGATTATCAAGAACATGATGGACGGCGAGAAATTCGACATGGGCCTCGGCGACACGCGCCGCGTGATCGGCCCATTCAACGGGGCGAAGAACATCACATTCAATTACGCAAAATTCGACCCCGGCGTCGCCTTCACCCAGCACGTGCACGACAAATCTGAGGACCTCATCCTCGTCCTCGACGGCGACGGGGTCATCAAGTTGGACGACAAGGAGTTCCCCATCAAGAAATGGGATGTGATCCATGTCTCGGCCGGTGAGTTTCACGGCACGGTCGCCGGCCCCAACGGTCTCACCTGCGTCTCGTGCCAGGCCCCGCCGGACAAGAAGCTCTATACGGGCGAGAGAAACAAGCCGAGAAAGTAGCGGCGCAGTATCAGGGCCGATCTATTGTCTCCGACCATCGCCTCTCGCGCTGTCGCATTGCACAAAGGAGGGCTAAATGAACGGACCATTGGCTGACCTGCCGAGGTTGAGAAACGTAAGGTCTCGTAGATTCTCAAGTTACGACACCACCGGCGGCAACGCCGACAACTGGATCTTCGAGCCGGGCCAGACGCGAACCATTGCCGAGATGAAAGGCCCCGGTTGCGTTCGGCATATCTGGGTGACCATCGCCGGGCAGGAGGATTTCCATCTGCGCAAACTTGTCCTCCGCATGTATTGGGATGGTGAGAAGAATCCAAGCGTCGAGTCGCCCATCGGCGATTTCTTCGGCCTGGGTCATGGCACGGTCACATACTTCCAGTCCGCGCCGCTCCAGATGTTCGACCGCGCATTCAACTGCTGGTTCCCCATGCCCTATTCCGACGGTGCGCGGATTGACATCACCAATGATGGCGCGAAAAATGCCATTGTTTATTTTTACGTGGACTATCAGGAATACGATGGACCACAGGAGGACATGGGCCGCTTCCACGCGCATTGGCGTCGGCAGCTCGTCGAGCAGAAAGAGGAGGCCATCGGTCCCGACGCCCGCGGCCGCGACTCTCGCCTCAACACCACGGGCAAGGACAACTATCTCATCCTCGACGCGAAGGGCAAGGGGCACTACGTCGGCTGCCACATTGACCTGGATACCAACGAGCCGGGCTGGTGGGGAGAGGGCGACGATATGATCTTTGTGGACGGCGAGAAATGGCCGCCGAACCTCCACGGCACGGGCATGGAGGACTACTTCGCCGGCGCGTGGAACTACAACAGGCTCCATCAAACCTTTTGCACGCCGTACTACGGCTATCACTTCAAGGGCAACGAGGACTACACGGGCAAGCACTCGCAGTACCGCTACCACATCGAGGACCCGGTCTATTTCCAGAAGTCAATCCGCGTCACCATCGAGCACGGCCATGCCAACGACCGCAGCGGCGACTGGACGAGCGTGGCCTACTGGTATCAGGCCGAGCCGCACAAGTCGTTCCCGAAGCTGCCCGACGTTGAGGGCCGCATCCCCTACAAGTACGGCGGGCGGGAAGACATGCGCGCGGGGAAGGATCGCCGAGAACTTCCCGTGAAACATTAGAACCCTATGCCGTAATATGATGCCATTTTGCGTACACGTTTTTAGGACAAAATTCACATTGGACACATAATACCACACTTCCTGTCTTCAGGAAGTGTGGTATACGTAGAAAGGAATTGTGCGAAGCGATATAGCCCCGCATCTGCGGGATAACTTCCGTCCTCGCGGGAAAAAATATGTCCAATGTGAATTTTGTCCTCGGGTTGCAGGCGTAGCCCGCACTGATTTTGCCTACAAAAGGGCTTATAACATTTTGAAGTATAACATGTTACGCCAAGACGCACGCGCCATTTGGGACGCCGCCGTCGCCGCGGTGAATCCGGACAAGCTCATCAAGGATGCCGTCCGCGTTGACGGAGATACCTTGGTGATCGGTCCGCGAAGATTCGCAATTGCGAAACTTAGGCGCATCGCCGTCGTCGGCTGCGGGAAGGCGGGGTCCGTCATGGCCCGCGCCATTGAGGACGCACTCGGCCCCGAGTTGATGGAGGCGAAGCAACTCGTGGGGTGGGTAAACGTGCCCGACGACCGTACGGGAAAACTCTCGCGCATCACCCTACACGGCAGCCGGCCGCCCGGCCACAACAGCCCCACAGACGCCGGAGTCCGGGGCACGGAGGAAATGCTGAATATTTTGAACGCGCTCTGCCCCACCGACCTTGCCATCTGCCTCATCAGCGGCGGCGGGTCGGCGCTCATGCCCGCGCCCGTCGCTCCAATTTCCCTTGAAGACAAGCAGGCCGTAACTGATCTATTGAGCAAGAACGGCGCGACGATCAACGAACTGAACGCCGTGCGCAAGCACCTGTCCAAGGTCAAGGGCGGACGCCTTGCCGCGGCAAGCTGCGCGGGCGAGACGATCAGCCTCATTATCAGCGATGTGGTCGGCAATCCGCTCGACGCCATCGCATCCGGTCCGACCGCGCCGGACCCGACGACCTTCGCCGATGCCCTGGCGGTCTTCGACCGCCTCGGAGTGAGGGAGCAGGTTCCTGCGAGTGTCGTCAAGCATCTTGAGCGCGGCGCGGCCGGCGAGTTCCCGGAGACGATGAAGACCCTGCCCGACTCGGTGACAAACGTCATCATCGGCGACAATCGCATCGCCCTCCGAGCCGGGGAGGAAAAGGCGAGGGAGTTGGGGTACAACGTGCTGAACCTGGGCAGCCACATCGAGGGCGAGACGAAAGACGTCGGCATTGTCCATGCGTCACTCGCACTGAGCATCCGGAAGGACGCCACCCCCCTATCGCCCCCCGCCTGCATCCTCTCGGGCGGCGAGACGACGGTGTCGCACGTCGCCACTGGCGGCAAGGGGGGGCGGAATCAGGAGTTCGTCCTGGCCGCCCTAAGCCACATCCACAAAACTACCGTCTGTGGGGTTGTTGAAAAAGCCTATTCCTGTAGCCGCAGGCTTCAGCCTGCGGGGCCGTTGATGGGCCAAACCGCACCCATAAAGGGTGCGGCTACAGTTGACGATGGCCTTGCGGGGGTTTTTCAACAACCCCTCTGTCCCCATTTATGCCATTTATGTATCCTCTCCGGCGGGACGGACGGCGAAGACGGGCCGACCGACGCGGCCGGGGCGTTTGCCGATGAAGCGGTGCTCCATGAGATGCTTGAGAAGCGGCTTGCCCCGCAGGACTATCTCGCCTCCAGCCGGTCCTACGACTTCTTCGACCGACTCAACGCCCTCATCAAAACCGGCCTGACGCACACGAATGTGATGGATGTGCGGGTGGTGCTGGTTTGTGGGAAGAGCTAAGCCTTCACCCACGGGATAGGGCACATCTGAACTTCCTCATATCCGTTTTACGGCGCGTCCTTGTTCCCCGGCTTCGCACCATGTTCGCGGAGGAGGTCGGCAATGTCCGCGGACTTGCGTTTCTCCACAGCCAAGTCCAAGGGCGTTCGCCCCTGGTCGTCCACACAGTTGACCTCCGCCCCCTTCTGGATCAACAACCGAACCATCCCTTCGCGTTGCTGCATCACCGCTACGTGCAACGGGGTGCGTCCCGTCCTGTCTCGCCCATTTAGGTCCGCCCCAGCAGCGATCAATAGGTCGGCCACATCGTCGTTGCCGTCACTGGCGGCATAGTGAAGGGGCGTCTGCCCAAGGCCGTCGGTAGTTTTCACATCCGCTCCCCTGTCGAGCAGAACTCGAATCATGCTTGTTCTGCCGCGGCTGGCCATATGGAGAGGAAAACCGGCGTTCACATCGGCGCCTTTTGAGACGAGGAACGCAACCGCATCCTCATCGGCTCCGAACGCTATCCAGTCCAGAGCCGTCAGCCCATCGTCGCCTTTGCTGTTGATTTCCGCCCCCCTCGTCAGGAGGGCATTCACTGCCTCAACGTCGTACTCCACGGCGGCATCCAGCAGCGCCTTGTTCAGGTCATCCACGTTGTAGGCATCCCGAAAGGTGCTGAACCTTCCGCTTGCCACATCGTAGATGAGAATGGCGACGGGAATCAGGATTAGGGCCGTTCGGATGACTCGTTTCATCTCCGCGTTCGCCTGTTGATCGGCGCGCCTCCCCTTCCGAAGACACGCTCAAGCAAGCTTGAGCGTGGCACAAATGCATTGTTCCCCCGTTAGCCTATTGCCCCTCTTTGCGTTCTCTGCGTCTCGGCGGTGAGAAGATCGCCTATGGCCACTGCCCCGCCCGCTTGGCGGCCCAGGCGCGCATGTAGGCGATGGTGGCGGGCTTGTCGTATTCATGCCGCCAGAGCCACTCGGCGAGTTGGAGGCGCTTCTTGTCGGACATGCCGTCGAGCTTGAGCGGCTTGCCGTAGGACTTGCACCAGGCGGCGAGCTTGCGTTTCAGCGCCTGGGCCGTGGCGCGATTCCGGTTGATGAGATTGTCCTGCTCAACGGGGTCCTTGCGCATGTTGTAGAGTTCGTCGCGGCCGTCGCTGCCCCAGATGTATTTCCAGTCGCCCTCGATGGCGCACTTCAACTGCCGCATGTATGGGGCGAAGAGTTTGGGGTCCACCCCCCTGCCTGCGTTATCGGCGATGATCTTCGGCACGCCGTGCTCGGAGACGATGAGACGCTCCTCTTTCCGGTGCGGCGCTTCGGTCATCAGGTTCATGCCGGGGAGGTTGAGTTTCTCGCGGACGGGGTGCAGGCCGGCGAGGTCGAGGATCGTCGGAAATATGTCCAGCATCTGCGCGTTGTTTTCCACCACCATCCCTTCGGGGATGCGGCCCGGCCCCCATGCGATCATGGGGATGTGGATCAGCGTGTTATAGACGCACATCTGGTGGTCGAGCAGGTTGTGCTCGGCGTTTTCGTCGCCGTGGTCGGAGACGAGGAAGACGACGGTGTTGTCGAGCAGGCCGCGCTGCTCCATGCCCGTCAGCATCTCCTCGATCTCCCAGTCCACCTGCGCGGCGAGGGCGACGTAGAGCATGATGAACGTGTGCATGTCCTTCTTCTTCAGGATGCCGTTCCAGAGGTATTCGAAGCAATTGCCGCTGTTAATCTCATGGAGGTACTGCGGGACCCTTCCTTTCACGAATTTCTTTTGAAACTCCGGCTTGGGGCAGCGCTTCAGGTGCGGCGTGGCGTAGTTGACGAAGCAGAACCACGGCTTCTTCTCGCTGCGCTTCTCATCCATCCAATACAGGAGGTTCGTCGTGCTTGCGTGTCGGTTCGGCTCCTGGCCCGTCTTTTTCAGGATCGCCTGCGCGCCGGCGCCGATGTTCTCGATCCAGTAATCGAAGCCCCAGCAGATGTTCGACTTCGAGCCGACCCAACTGTTGGCGCAGACGCCGACGGTGTCGTAACCGTTTTGAGACAAAGTGCTTGCGAGCGTGGGAAACTTGCCCGACCACTTGCATTTCTCGAACATCAGGTGGTTCTCGATGTTGATCGCATCGTGGGTGATGCCGTTGTAGATGGATGGTTGGCCGCTGAAGAGCGCCGCGTGCGACGGCGGCGTCCACGGCCCGCTGGTATAGGCGTTTGCGAATCTCGTCCCTTCCTCCGCGAGGCGGTCGAAGCGCGGGGTGGTGTTCTTGTATCGCCCGTAGCACGACAGCAGGTCCGCCGTGGCCGTGTCGAGGAGGACGATCAAAAAATTCGGCGCAAGATGGGTTTCTGCCTTCTTCAGAGATTTCCTTACCATCCTGTTCTCCCTTCTGTGTCGAATTGTTCCATCACCATGTCCGTATCTCAATTCTCCCGCTCTGCTGTCACCTGTGCACCATAACGCTGCAGAGCACGCGGCCTGTTTCGATCTCGATGAGCCGCCGCCGCTCCATGTCCTCGTTTGCCCCCTGCAATTTCGTAAAGCGGGAGTATTCAATGACCAGCAGGTGAGTCGCGCCGAGAATCCCGCCCAGCTTGGCTCGGAGTTCATTAGAGACCGCGCCAGTCTGTGCGAAGTCCAGCTCCTTGAGGACGTCTTCGACTCCCCTGCGATCTACAAGCGAGAAGCCTGGTTCCGGCTGGAATCCTTCCAGATAGGAACTCTCATTTTCTGTCAGCAGATTCCCGCGAATCGCCTTGGTCCACTGCTCCAACTGCATCCGGTCGGTGAGGCCCACGTTGGTGATCTCGCCAACGAGGATGGCCAGCCTTACCTTTTTCTCCTGCCACAGCGCCCGCAGGATGGGAACGGTGTCTTCCCGCCGGTCGGCGCAGCCCAGTTCGGCGTCAAGGCCCATGTTCGATCCGTCCCTCTGGATCGTCACGTGCACGCGCTCTCCGTGCTGCTTCTTCCAAAGGGCGTCAAGGACGTCACACCTGTTTTCGATCCGCCGGCCGTCAATCTCGACGATGACATCGCCTGATCTGAGGCCGGCCTTTGCGGCGCCCGTGTCCTCGCGCACCTTATCCACGCTCACTCTTCCATCGGCCAGCCGGGTGAGCGTGCAGCCAAGGACGGGCCTGCGGACATAACCCGATGGAACAGGGGGAAGCGGAACCGGTTTCGCCGCCGGGACCTGCTCCTGGACGGTCGCCTCCTGCGCACGCGGTTCACAGCCGACTACAAAGGCCAGGCCGATCATGAGAGCAACGGAAATGCCTTTCATTGTATCCCTCCCTTTGATCGTGCATGTTACGCCATCGAGTCTTCCCCGAAGCCTCCCGGATGATACCACGAAAGCAGAGCCGGGTAAAGCCACAACACCCCGCGGGATTTTTTCGTTGACTTCTTTGCGCGTTTGGTAACACTATGGAAATAAGTTACAACAGAATTCCAACGCATGTTGCAGGAGAAGGATCATGTGGTTTCGTCGCTATCGCTGCGTCGCTGCGATGGTTGCCGTGTCTCTCATCTGCTTCGTGTCCTGTGAAGAGGAGAAGCAGAAGCCGGTAAAAGAGGAGGTCAAGGGTCCGTCATCGGAGAAGAAGCCGTCCGACGAATCGCAGCCGCCGCTTCCGCCGCCGCTCGATACGCTCATCCCGCGTCCGAAGAAGGTTGAGATTCTCAAGAAGCACATCCCAGTCAGCCGGGCCAAGATACTCCTCGTCGGGAATGACGAGAAGTTGCGCATCGCGGCGGAGGAGATCAACGATCGAATTACGTCCGAAGGCGGGGTCGCCCTGGAGACAAGCGAGTACTCGCCGCGAACCCTGCCGGATCGCGGCGCAGCCATCCTCCTGCTCAGCGCCGGCGATATGAACGCGAATCTCCTCATTCGCAAGCACAAGCTCCCGGTCTCGCCCACCGATCCGGGGAAGGAAGGATACATCATCCGATTCCTGCGGGAAGGGGACCTCGATCTGATCGTTCTCGCCGGCAGTGATCCGCAGGGCACGCTCTACGCCGCCGTGACGCTCCGGCACATGATCTCGAAAGGGGCCGATCACTTCGCGGCGTCGGCGGCAAACGTCGCCGACCGGCCCGACTTCAAGATTCGTCAGATCGGCACGCCCTGGGCCGTGACGAGGCGCTATCCATACTACGAGATGAAGGCCGCCGCGGAAAAGGGGGACATGGCAAAGGCCGAGGAGTATGAAAAAGAACTGCTCGCCTCGCAGAAGGAATACATTGACTGGCTCCTGCGCCACAAGATCAACTCCATGACGCAGATATGTCAATTCTGGCGGCACACGCCGGAGGGCGAGACTCCCTTCCTGCGCCAAGTCTGTCGGAAGATCAACGCCTACGCCAAGGCCCGCGGCGTCGGGGCGATGGTCTTCGCATCCTCGTGCATCTGGACGGATCAGGATGGTGACAACCCCGATGTGAAGGGGTGCGTCTATCATCCGTCCCACCATCGTTTCTTCTGTTGGTCAAAACTGGATTACCACAAGAAGAAGGCGAGGGCCTTTGCCGAGTACCTGCGCGACTGCGACTACGATGCGTTCTACCTCCATGCCGCAGACGGCGGCGGCTGGAGGAACCCGGCCCTGTGGAACGATCGCTGCGAAAGGTGCAAGAAGAACTACGGCGACGATCACGCGAAGGCCGACGCGGTCGTGTTCGGCCTCTATTACGATACGATCCGGAAGCTTGCGCCTCGCGTCAAGTTCGTCGCCGTCGTGTATCCTTATAGTCCCTGCTATCTCGATCCGGCCTACATCGAGGAGCAGATTCGCGGGGAAAGCGGGAACCTTCCAAACGCAAAGGACCTCGCCCAGGAGACCAGTGGAAAACATCGGCAATTCCTGGAACGGATCAACACCCTCCTCCCAAAGGACATCTACGTCTGCGTTCGGGAGGATACGCAAAAGCGCATTGACCTCATGCGCGAGGCGTACGGCAAACGGAACTTCCATCTCTATTATGAGTATGCTTACTGGAAGGGCTGGCGTCCTTTGTTCCT
This sequence comes from Planctomycetota bacterium, assembly GCA_040755855.1. Taxonomy (GTDB): domain Bacteria; phylum Planctomycetota; class Brocadiia; order JAADGH01; family JAADGH01; genus JAADGH01. The sequence continues at coordinate 93,845 of JBFMAD010000003.1, forward strand.
CACGACCCCGCGATGGACAAAGACATTCCTCTACGGCGGTTATGAGGATATCATCTTCGGAAACAACTCGAGCTGCGGCCTGAATCCCTTGACGCAGATGTACGGCGTGGAGTGCGCGTGGAACACGGACGGTCCCGGCCGGTGGTTCTTCCCCAGCAAACAGGCGTGGATGGACCCGCAACAGTGCCTCGTCCCTCGCGACACCGCCCGGGCCTTCGCGGAAATCGCCTGCCGCGACCTATGGGGCGACGTCGCCGGGCCGCTCCTCGTCCCAGTCTTCATGGGGAACATCAGCTTCTACTTCATCGAGGACCCCGAGTCGGTGGCCGAGAAGTGCAACCTGACCGACATCCCCGACTTGATGAAACAGCAGCACGAGGCGGCCGCATCGGCGACGAAATCCCTCGCCCAACTTTGGACCAAGATCAAGGAGGCAAGGAAGCAGAAGCGCTCGCTGATGACGCCCTACGCTCAACGCTGCATCCCGGACTATTACAAACTCATGCTTGGCGCGAGGGTGCTGGCCGGGTTCAAATGCCGCATGATGGCCGCGCAAGGAGCCGTCATCGCAGGGGATCGCGACGGCGCCGACCAGCTCGTCGCGCTTCTTCGCGACACGCTCCAGAAGGACGAACAGGATCTCGCCGCGTTGCGCGCAGAGATGAAGGACGAGCCCTGCACGATGCGAAACTGGCAGAAGAAGTCCACCTACGGCGCCTTCGTCTGCCTTGATGTGAAGGAACTCCGCGCGGAGCTCGACAAGTTCGACGCAGGCCGAGAGCAACTGTTCACTGCCTACAACATCCCCAAGTGGTTCAAGGACGAGGCGCAGAAACGCACACTTTACGCCGTCCTGACCAGCGAGCCGATCGCCATTGACGGTAAGTTGGACGAAGGCGCGTGGAAGAAGGCCGCGCCCGTGGAGCACTTCGTGTATTACAAGTCGCTCCGCCTGGCCTGTCGAGAGACCATCTGCCGCATTTTGTATGACGCGAAAAACATCTACTTCGCCTTTGAGTGCTTCGATCCCCAGGCGAAGAATATCAAAATTCCCAAACGCGACCGGGACCAGCACGCGGTCTGCGAAAGCGTCGAAGTCCTCCTCGACCCAAACCAGACCAAAACAACCTTCCATCACTGGATCGTTGACGCCGCCGGCAATCTCTTCGACGCGGCTCGGCTTGCGAAGGACGGCGGGCCGCCAACCTACTCCCCCGCGTTCAACGGGACCGCGCGCCTCGCCGTGCAGGTCCTGCCGGACCGATGGACGGCGGAGATCGCCATCCCCTTCTCCGACCTCGGTGTAACGCCCAAGACCGGAACGATCTGGGGAGCGAACGTCTGCCGCAACATCTGCACCGGCCTCGAACAAAGCAAGGAGGAACCTGTCGCGGCGGGATACATGGACGGCAAGGGATTCCACGCTGTCGAGGCATATCCCACGCTCTCGTTTGTCGAGAGCGCCCCCCCCTGCCCCCCGGCGGATGTCGTATGGAAGATTTCCGGGCCGAAGATGGTCTACGAGACCACGGGCACCGGCGCGGGGACGCGGCTGGCCCTTGATCTCGTAATCGAACCAGACATCACGATTCACAACGCCGCCATGTCGGCAGAAATGTGGGTTGGCGACAAGCGTCTCGGGGGACTTGATATCCTCAAGGAACCGCGCATCGAACTTATCTGGCGCAATCGCAAACCCATCGTCGTGCACTTGGACGAGATGCCGCCCGGCGTGGAGATGATCTTCACACTCAAGGCCGATGAGGGCCAATGGATCTCGCGTTATGTCTTCGGTCAGCCGCCGCGCCGCAAAGGGGCCGCGCCGACATTCGCGCCCGGCGTTGACGGACAGGCCCTGGCATCGCCGGCCTTTCTCGGGGCGTCTCATCTGCGCAACGGTCAACCCATCCAGCACATCCGCTCCAATTCCGGGACCATCGAGTTCTGGGTGAGGCCCAACTGGAACGGGGAGCGCAGCCTCGGCGGCCGACGGCACATGGCGCACGTCTTCGCGGATGTCGGGCCGATACGATACGACCATCCCTACTTGACGAATACGCGAAGCATTGCGCTCTACGACACCGGCCACGGTTCTCTACACTTCACGATGACGAATGAACGATACGATAGTCGGTCGGTGAGCGCATCCATCGCGGACTGGAAAGCAGGGGAATGGCATCATGTGGCGGCGCAATGGCAGATCGGCGACAAGGGCGACTGCGATATGGCCATCTACGTTGACGGTAAGAAGGTCTTGGACAAAGTCCAGGTCGGCAAATACCCCGAGTTCCGCAAGGCCGACGAGATGCTGCCGATCCAGATCGGGGCGATGAATACGGGGGTGTGTCCGGCGGACGCAGCCATGGATGAACTGCGCATCTCCATCGAGCCGCGTTACCAGGCCGATTTCTCGCCGATGAAGCGGCCCGAACCCGACGACAAGACCGCCGTGATCTTCCACTTCGACGGGAATCTGGAGGGACAGTCGGGCATGGACAAGCAGACCGTTGCGGCGGAACCGGGGAGCGCCGGCTGAGGGATCAGAAGAAGAGGAATTTCTTTTTCTTCTTCGGCGGCTCCTGGCCTTCTTCCTTGTTCGCAGGCTCGTCTTTCTTCTCGGTTCCTGTCTCGGGGGCGGCCTTCACGTCCGCCGCGGGTTTGGCCTCGGCCTTAACATCTTTTTTTGCCTTGTCCTTTTTTTCCGGCGCACCCGCCTTCGCCGGTTTTTCAGAGCTCTCGCGCCACCACTGCCGCCACGCCTCCTGATTTTGGCCCAGCGGCTGCCCAGTGAGAGCGCACAGACGCTCCGACGCCGTAAAGGCAACACTCGGATCTCTGTCGGCGAGCAAATCTATGAGAGCCGGGACAGCCTCCTTCCCTCCCAGGTCGGCGATGGCAATCACGGCCGTCTGGCGGACGTGGGCCTCCCGGTCCCTCTGCGCGACCTTGGCCAATTCCGGGATCAGCGATGAATCGTCATACTTTGCAAGGGATTTAATCGCGTCGCAGCGGACCAGCGCATCCCTGTCTCTTCCCGCAGCCTGCAAGAGAGCGCTGATCCCGTCGGGGTCATGAAATCGTCCGAGCGCAACGGCGGCATATCCCCGAACGAGGCGGTCCTGGTCCCCCGCCAAAAGGAGACAAAGAAGTTCCATTACTTCCTTCCGCCGATCTTTGGGCACCTTCCTCGGGTGTTCCATAATCCACTGCACGCTCTCGCGGCGAACATGGGCCGGGTGGTTCGACTTCAGCCCCTCGATGCGTTCGCCCATAGTCGGCTGGTGGAATAACTGCTTGCAGCCGATCAAGATCGTCGCCGTCGCGAGCAACATCATAATGGCATGATTTCGGCGTCTCGTCATTGTGTAAATCGCCTCGTTACAGTGGATTTTTCAACAAACTTCATAACACCGTCTGCAATTGCAGCGGCGATCTCCCGAAGGTGAGCGGGATCCTGCAATCGGCGGGCCGTGGAGGGATTGGTCACAAAGCCGATCTCGATGAGCACTCCGGGACAGTGGCCTTTCCGCAGGACGCGCAGGGGGTGGTCCGTCTTGGTCCCACGGTCGTCGTCGCTCAGCCTTCCGCTAAGGGAGGACTGGATAGAACGGGAGAGTTCGTAACTTTCGATGCGGTACTCTTCCATCAAGGCGCAGAAGATTATGGCCTTGGCCACACTGTTCAGCACGGCCTCGCAACCGATTGCCTTGGGCGGCGGGTCGGCAATTCGCGCGGCCATCAGTCCCCGCGCGATAGCGGACCATGGGCCCTGATCCTCAACATAAAATATCTCGAACCCCTTCGCGTTGCTGGCCCGCGCGGCGTTGGCATGGATGCTGACAAATAGGTCGGCCCGTTCCCGATTGGCGATCATGGGACGATCGTCGAGCGAGATAAATGTGTCATCCTCGCGGGTCATCACCACATCTATCTGCTTGGCCGTGAGAATACGTTTCAGCTCCAGGCCGATGGCCAGCGTGACGTCCTTTTCCCTCACCCCGTAGCAGCCTTCCGCGCCGGGGTCCTTCCCGCCATGTCCCGGGTCAATGACCACTTTGAAAGCCGTGGGCGTGAGGGTGGGCCGCACAGGGGGCGCCGACTGCCCCCCGAGGTGTCCGCGCAGCAGACCGAACGAACTGCCTGGCACGACAACCTCCCCATAGCGCAGCGTCGCGCGGGCCGGCAGCGTCACCAGTGTGTCGTTCACAAGGACATCATACATCCCAGGGCAGATGACAATCTGGCTTGCGCCATCGGTAAGCGTTTGCCGGGACGTGGTCACATCGTTCTGGCACGTCATGCCCAAACGATTGGCAAGCTCTTCCACGGTGATAAACGATTCCGCAGCCGCGGAACAGATCGCGAATAGGATAGGCGCACAGAAAAAGATGATTTGAAGAGACCGTTTCATATCCTGCTCCAGCACGGGCCGTCCTTGCGGGTCCTTGCGCGGAACCTTATTATATCCAATCCATCTCGCATTGTAAAGCGCCCGTAAATCATCTGTATTTTCGCGTCGCTGCCAGGGCCGCTCCTTCGCGCAATTTCGCGCGAATATCGTCCATCGGCATTCTTGCCCCGGGACAAACGGTCGGTTTTGAATTTACTTCGCCATGCCCCACAATCCGTTCCACGGGGATATCAAAATCGTTTTGCAGATCCCGAAGGAGCCGCAGCAGCGACTTCGTCTGGGCGGGAGTGGGTGGGGACTTCATGAAGTCGCCCACCAGCCCGATGCCAATGCCCAGCTCATTCACTTCCTCGCGGTCCACATGCCCCCCCTGCAACTGCTGCGTCCAACGCGGCGACACCTCGATCTCGCCATCGCCCGAACCCTGGCCGTTGCCGATCACGAAATGATAAGCCAGACCATTTTCCATGTGTTTCTGTTCGCGATGGTATTTGTCGAAAAGCGCCGCATTTCCCGATTCGGTCGCGCTGTGATGAACAACTATCGTCCGCCAGGGTCGGATCACCGCGTCGGGGTGAATCTCATACCTCTCGCGCAGGCGGTCGTCCGCCGTCATCGTGTAACGTCCATAAAGGATGTTGATGATGCAAGCAACCAGCACCGCGCCGCCAAGCAGGGTGATGAGCAGGCGCGTATCGCTTCGGTTCTCAGAACTGCTTCCTGCTGTCGAGGAGGATGGTGACCGGCCCATCGTTCCGTACGTTGACCTCCATCATGGCCTGAAACTCGCCCGTCGCCGTCTTGACCCCGAGCGCCCGGACCCGATCCACGCAATACTCATAGAGGCGGTTGGCCTTGCTCGGCTCGGCCGCCTCCACAAAGGATGGCCGCTTTCCCTTCCGACAGTCGCCGTAGAGCGTGAACTGCGAGACGAGGAGGACGCCGCCCTCGACGTCTTTGACGCTGACGTTCATCTTGCCTTCGGCGTCGGGGAAAATCCGCAGCCCGACGATTTTCTCCGCCAGGTATTCGGCGTCCTTCTCACTGTCGCCCTCCCCCACCCCGAGGAAAACGACCAATCCGCGGCCGATCTCCCCTACCGCACGCCCACCCACCCGAACCGCTCCTTCGAAAACACGCTGCACAACCGCCCGCATCATATCCCCCTAAGTGGACATAATGTCTTTGTGATGTCACGCAGCACGAAAGAAACGGGACCTAACGTAGAAGGCGGTTTCACAAAAGTGTGGCAAGGTATTCGGAACAACGATTGTGGCAATATCGCCTCTTTGACAAGCGAGAAATGCCTGCACAGTACATACGTCCATAGTTTTTTATTATATCAAAAAATTTCGGCATTTTCAAGTATGCCAAGAGCTGCCCCCCTCCTTCGGCCGCGCCGCGACTCATAAAAGGCTGCACAACCAGTCGAAGTTCGTTTCCAGCCGATTGATTCGTTCCTCGACTGTATCGCCCTCCAACTTGCATTCGTAGTCGAATGGGCCGGCGTAAGCGATGTCCCGGAGCGCGCGCAGAAATGCCTTCCAGTCAATAACCCCTGTGCCGGGGGTCTGGTGTTTTTCGTCCACACCGTCGTAATCCGAAAGGTGCAATGCAAACAGCCGATCGCCAAGGGAGCGAACGGCGCCGGGGAGGGTAGCATATCGGTCCATAAAGTGGTTTGTATCCAGACACACGCCGGCGATCTGTGGGTCCAGTCCATCCAGCAGGAGCAGCAGTTCTTCCACCGAATTGCCCAGGCAGGTTCGCGGCAGCAATTCGACGGCGACCCTTTTCTTCAGCGCAGCGCATCGGGCGACGATCTGGGCAAGGGATTTCCGGGCCTGGTCCAATCGCCGGCTCCGATGGTCCGCCTCGATCGGCTCCGCGCTGGCATGAACCACGAATAGAGGGGCGTCAAATTGGATTGCAAGAGGGACGGCTTCCTCGAATGTTTTCAGCGCCCGACCTCGCGCCGCCTCATCCAGCACGGAAATATCGTGCGGCCCGCCGAACGGCACATGCACGCTGGCGGCTTCGATGCCTCGCTCCCTGCACATTACCTTGACCATGTCCACCTTTCGCGGAGCATCGTCCCCTTCGAAGATGCGCGGGAAGAGTTCAAGTGTGCGGATACGAGACCGGGCAACGGCGGAGATTGCCGGTTCGGTTAACTCGGTGGCGATCGTGTGCAACGAGACGCCGAGTCGTGGTTGAAACATTTGACACATCCTTTTCGATTATGAAAACAGCGGTCGCCTCAAAATGGAAGCGACCGCTGTCTATAGATGGGCTTACTGGCTCAAAATTTTGGCGCGGAGGTCCGTCAACAGCTTGATCGCGTTGGCGATGTCGCGCTTCTGCTCCGGACCGTGGATCTCGCGCTCGATGGTCAGCGCCCCGTCGTAGCCGATTTCTTTTAGCGTGCGGAGGAAATTCTCCATCCCCACCGCGCCCTGGCCGAGGGGCACCTCCTTGCCCCAGGTCTCGCCGGGCTTGTCGGACCAGACGGCGTCCTTGCAATGGCAGCTCCGGACGCGCTTGCCGACCTTTCGCAGGGCCGCGATGGGTTCACCCGATCCGTAGAGGATCATGTTGGCAGGGTCGAAGTTGACGGCCAGATTGTCCTTCCCGACATCGGCTATGAAGCCCAACAGGCCGTCCGCCGTTTCCTGGCCCGTCTCGAGATGCAGGCGCTGGCCGTTCTTTGCGCAGTGGTCGCACAACTGGCGCGTCGCCTTGATGACGGCGGCCCGATTCGGGTCGGACTTGTCCTCCGGGATGAAGCCCAGGTGCATGCCCAGGGCGTCGCAGCCGAGTCCCTTGGCGAAGTCGGCGTTACGCTTGGCGATCTTCAGCCGCGCTGTCCTCGTCTCCGGCGGGACGAGGCCGACGGTCTTTTTCACCGTCGGGATGTCGGCATAGCTTTCGCCCTCGAAGCCGCTGAAGACGACGGTTACTTTGACGCCCGCGTCGTCGAACTGTTTCTTGAACTCGGCGGCCTTCTCCGCAGTCGCCATGTCCTTGTGCGGGGCGTGGAGTTGCACGGTCGGCACGCCCAGTTCCTTCACCGCATCCAGGCCCGCGCCAAGACCCGCGCCGACCGACGTAAAAATCCCAAGCGGCCATTTTTCCACAGCAGTACCTCCTGTTTCTTCAGAATTGAGAATGGAGAATAGTGAATTGAGAAAAAGCAATTCACCCGAATCAGGTCAACATGATACGGGAGTCATCGCCGGAAAGCAAGGCGATTCCCAAAATCAGAAATCTCCCTTCCTGTTTGCGATCAAACCCAATTCAGTGGATATTTCCCCCAATCGCGGAACGCCTCGTACAGGGCCTTGACATTTTCGAAGGGGACATCAGGGCCAACCTCCCCGTGCAGGATGATGCCGCCGTTGAAGTTCCCGAACAGGGCGATGACTTCCTTGACGGCCTCCGTGATTTCCTCCTTCGTGCCGCGAGGGATAAGGTACTGGCGGTCAATGTCTGTGCGGATGCAGACCTTGCCGCCGATCAGGTCTGCCACGCGCTTGTTGCCCATGATCGTATGCTGCGGGTTGAGAACCTGCACCCCGATCTCGATCAGGTCCTCCATGATCTCGTAGATCCAGCCGTCGGTGTGGAACCAGACGTAGGCCCCTCCGTCGCGGACCACGTCGAACATCCGCTTGTAGCGGGGTTTGTAGAACCGCCGCCACATGGCCGGACTCATCAGGAGGGCGTTCTGCGCCCCAAGGTCGTCGCCGAAAGTGATCGCGTCTGGCCTGGCCGGAAGTATCTTCTTGATGTTCGCAATATGGTGATCTACCAGCCGGTCCACAAGATCGTGCGCCTCCCGCCGATCCTCCGCGAGGTCCATGAGGAAGTTCGCCGGGCCGCGCATGTGCTGGGCATGCTGAAAGATCGAACCGCCTCCGCCCTTCACAAAGTATTTTGGATGCCGGGCCTCGATGTGCCGGCGCGTCCGGGCGGCGGCCTCGTCGCTCATCGGCGAGGGGAAGCGATAGTCGCCCCACTTGTCCCACGTGGGCAAGGCCGGCTCCTTGATCTCGCCCGACGTGTACCCGCCGAGGCGATACCAGAGGATGCCCCATCCATCGCGCCATTCGATGACCTCATTCGGGTCAGATGGCTTTACCGCCATGTTCGCCCTCACGGCCTCGTTGCCTGAGTCGTCTTCGTGTTCCGTCACGAGGTCTATCAGTTTTTGCCCGTGGCGCCAGAAGGCGCCGGGAAAGATGTAATGATCCGTCGGGACGCGGTCCGGTCCTTTGAACTCGACCGCCGCGCGCATCCGTTCTCGACATGTCATACCCATCGCTCTGTCTCGTTGCTCCTGCTCACGCTTTTTCGATTTTCTCTCTTATCACATTCCATCGTTGCCGGTCGTCCTCGTCCCGAATCACCGGATCGAAGCCGGCGCGAAGGTAAGATTTGATCGCTGGAATGCGAAAGTCATCGGTATGCAGCATTACCTCGCGGTAGCCCTTCTCGCGGAAGCAATGGAGGACAAGGTTGACAAGCAGCCGCCCAAGGCCGTGGCCCTGGTGTTCCGGCGCGACGGCGACCATGTGCAGGTAGCCCGTCCCCTGGGGGAAACCCTCGCGCTCCCAGGCGCAGGCGGTGCCGACGGCCCGACCGTCCTGGGTGACGAAGAACAGTCGGTCCGGCTCAAACAACGGCTGTCCCGTGATGGCCTCGCGCGCGGTCTCGGCGGTTCTTTCCTTGCCCCCGAAGGACCGGTTTACCACATCGGCCCAGGCCGCCTCGTCGCCGGGGAGATAAGTCCTAACCTCATATCCCGCCGGGACTTGGATCGGCGGCAGATCGTTCAACGTTGCGCGGCGCATGAGGAGTTGGGGGCGTTTTTTCTGCTCGGACATTACTGCGTTCCCTTCATTCGTTTTTCAACGGCCCGGATCAACTTCATGCCGTTGCGGAAGAACATATCCTCGACGAATTTCCGGGATAGCCCAAGCCGCTCGACGGCCTTGCGGATGGCGCGGAGCTCCTCATAGGCGAACGACGTGAAGACCAGTTTGCCGTGATCGTCAGTGATCGAAAGCTCCCACGGCACGGGGGTCACGTAGGTGTATTGGTGGTTGATTTCGATGGACTTGCCCGGCGCGACGGCGATCGGGAGGTCCGTGCCGTAGAGCACTTTGTGCGGCTCAACGTTCGCAAAGAAGTATTCCAGGACTTCCCAGTGGTTCAACATGGCGACGTCGAAATAGACGTTCGGCAGCGGCGCGATGCGGTCCAGATGACCGACGATATTTTTCAGGTAATACGCCCGTCCGATGTGGGCGAGGATGATGGTTGCGTTGGGGAACCGATTCGCCATTTCCACCACCTGCTCCTGGTTCTTCGCATCGGCGAGGCGCTCCTTGCGCGGGACGTGGAGCATCACGAGCAGGCCGAGTTCGTCGGCTACGGCCATGAGCGGATCGGGCAGCATGTCAATGATCTCGACGTCATTTGGGTCAGGCGTGTCCACGTATCGTAGATAGGGTTTTAGACCGAGGAACCGTCGTTCGATGATGTCGCGCCGCACCGCGTCGGGGTCCTCCTCGGGACGGATCAACCGGAAGGGGAAGAACCGCTTGTGGTCGCACTCCCGCGCCACATAGTCGTTGTTGATGACCGAATCCATGTCGCGGTGCGGCGTCCCGAAGCAGACGGCGTAGCAGTCCCTGCCGGGGTATAGATCGGCAAGGTCCCCGCGAAGCTCGTCGAGCGTATAGCGCCGGATACGGTGGCCGCCTGCGGACCAGCCCTCATGGTCCGGGGACATGATCGCTTCAGGGAATACGTGGACGTGAAAATCCAAAATCTTCGTTGGGAGAAAATCGTCTATCTCCTCGCGGAAGATATTCATGTTGCGCGCTTGCCGCGTGGTTTCCTTCCACGTTTCCAAAATCAAGACTCCTGAAAAACAATGATTTCGAGTTCATGCCGCCCTTGCGGGACGACGACGTACGCCCACTTCCGCCCGAAGGTCCGCTCCACCGTCATGCGGGCCGCTGAACCGTCGCACAACACTCGCACATCGTCGTTACGCAATGGAATCTTCACCACCATCCCGCGCGGGTGGGCGGCCGTGGCGACGCATCGCATACCGGCATCGGAGATCGCCACATCGCCAATTGTGGACCTGCTGCGGGAATTCCACCAGTGGCAGAGTTCGTCGTTGCCCATGTGAACAACTACGGCTTTTTTCTCCTGGATGTAACGCAGTACCTCGCGGATCGCACGGCGGCAGTTCTCCCGCTTCGCCACATTTGGCGGATGGTAGAACATATTCAGGGTCAGGTGATAGGCGCAGGCGAGGTCCACGCACTTGTGAATCAGATCGAAGTCGGTCCTGTCCGGTTCCGTGTAGGAGTATCCGACCTCGTAGGCCGCGATCGGCTCGCTCAAAAAATCCAATCGTTCGTTCCCGCGTGTGTGGTCGCAATAGATGTGAAAGGGAAACGCCGTGCCAAACGAGAAGCCGATCATGTTCACGGGATTGAGCGGCGGCGAGGGGGCATGGATTCGGGAATTGTCCGCCCTGCCGCCGCACTCCCCCATCCACAGGGCCGGCTCCGCCCAGCCCGTCCAGAGACACCAGTGAAACACCGAGCAGACCGACGGTCGCCCAAAGCGCCGCGTGAACCAGTCCATTTGTTTATGGATGTCATCGCGCGTCAAGCGGAGTGGATGCGTATGACCGTCAATGAAATTGAGGTGGAGCGCCAGCTCGTGGCCGTTCGCCTCGATCTCCCTTGCCTCATCGTCCGTGAGGGCAAAGACGCCGTTGCGCGGCATGATGTTGAGATGGTAGGGCAGGCCCATTTCGCGCATGAATCGCGACGAGGCGACCTGCGCCCCGGCCACGCCCTCGTCGTCGCCGCCCCAGTAGAGGAGGGCGTCGGGGACGCGACCGTCCATCGGCGGGAGTTGATGGATGAGAGGAATTCCCGCCTCGGCGATCATGTTCTGCAAGAGGAACACGATTTCATCGGCGTACATCACCTCGAGTTTATTGCCGCGAGTAACGACGGCGTCGCTCAGGCGGAGGTAGCCGTCGCCGTCATAGTCCCGATCCACCGGCCGGCCCTGCTGGAGGACCCACAGCGTCTTGGGGACATCGAAGGCGAAGTAGAAGGCATGACCGTCGCCCCATCGCCGATGGGTCACGGCGGCGAAGCCGGTATCGCGGTCATGCAGATCGAAGAGCCGGGCCAGTTCATGCGACTCCCTGGGGAGGACGTTTCGCACATCCGAGAAGATGAGGAGCTTTTGGTCGGGATGGAGATAGGAATGGATGCCCGCCGTCAGGGGATCGTCTTGCAGGGCGAATCGCGCCGAGAGCGTGAAATCATCTTCCGGTTGCGGCGTGACAGACGCACATTCGTTGCCGAATAGATCGTCCAGCCCTTCCATGCCGAAAGCGATCAGCACGCCTCCGGCGGATACCCACGCATCCAACGCGGCATCGGCAGGCAGGTCCTCCTTTCCCAAGCTCCCGAGCATCAAGACCTTGAATGGCGAAAGGCCGTCCCGCGTCAGGTCCCGACGGGGGATCGCGGTCGCCGTCGCGCCCAGGCGGTCGCAGACTTCCTTGACGTACTCATGCCAGTAGTTTCGCCCCGCTCGGTTGGCTTCCGCGCGCAGGTCGGGATCATGGTTGAAGGCGACGATGGAGGCCGCCATATATATCCTCGCACGCCGTCGGCGGCGTCATGTCTTGACCTTGACCGGCTTTCCCGTTTCAGCGGATTTCCATGCGCCCTCCGTCAGCTGAATGACGCGCAGGCCGCACTCCGGCGGGACGACATTCGGCGCGCGACCGTAGATCAGATCCACAAAGGCCTGGTCGGGGTTGTTGTCCCTCGGCAGCCCCTCGGGGGGCACCTGGAACAGCTCCGCGTCGCCGTCGCGGCGGAAGAGCTGGTTGTCCCGAATCACCAACTGGCCGTTCTTGCACCAGAGGAGAATCTCTTCGTACACCTTGAACCGCGGGCCGACGCAATCGCCGATGATGGAGATGTTGCCCGATGCGCCGTTGGTGAACTGGACGGAGATCGCGCTCACGGCGTCCACATTCGCCCCGCGATTGTCCACGAAGGCGAACACATCCTTGGGCTGGAGGCCGCTGATCCAGAGGAGGACGTCAATCATGTGGGAGCCGCTGTCGTTGAGCTGCCCGCCGCCGCTCAGCTTCGGGTCGCCGCGCCATCTCTTCGTGGCTTCCATCCAGTTCTGGCTCTGCCAGGTTGTCAGGAACGTCGGCTCGCCCAATTGGCCGCTGGCGACAGCGCGCTGGGCATAGACGTAGGGTCCCATGAAGTGGCGCTGGTAGGAGATCATGAGGTGTTTCTTCGACGATTTCGCCTTCTCGCAGACCTTCTTCGCGTGATCCACCGTGCAGACAAGGGGCTTCTCGCAGAGGACGTGAAGGCCCTTTTCCAGGCAGGCCATGATCTGCTCGAAGTGGAGCGTGTGCGGCGTGCTGATCTCCACCGCGTCCAACTCGATTTCCTTGAGCATCTTTGTGTAGTCGCTGTATGCGGGCAGATTCTCCGCCCCGGGGACCGTCTTGCGGAATGCGCCAAGCGCGTCCTCGCTAACGTCGGTGATCGCTGCGATCTGCACTTCGGGTATCTTCGTCAAGCGGCCGCCGTGTCCTCGAGCATTTCCCCCGCATCCGATCATTCCGATACGCAGTTTTCCGGCCATAGTCCATCCTTTCAAAATGTCACGTCTATCAGGTCATATCCAAAAGAATTTTCAGCGAGCTTCGCTCTGAGGCCCGTTCGAAGGCATAAAGGGCGTCAGGCAGAGGATAGCGCGCTGTAATCATCGGTTTGACTATGATCCGCCTCTGTCGCAGCGCGTCAATTGCCGGGGGAAACGGCCCACAGCGCGAACCCACCACGGTGAGTTCGTCAACGACCATCCTCGCCAGATTGAGCGGCGCGTCCCCGGCGACGGTGCTCTTGAGCACGACGGTCCCGCGAGGCCGCGCGAGGTGGCAGGCCAGGTTGAATCCGGCGGCCGAGCCGGTGCACTCCACCACCAGGTCAAAGTCGGACTCGGTGTTGCATTCCGCGATCGTCGTCCGCAAACCAAGATCATAGGCAATCCTCAGCTTGGACACATGCCTGCCCAGGAGGAGGGGGTCGCAGCCGGCGCGCGCCATGACCTGCACCACGAGCTGCCCCAGCTTTCCGTCGCCCAGGACGGCAACGCGGTCCAACCGTGCGACGGACACCTGTTCCAGCACCTCGAAGGCTGCAGCCAGCGGTTCGACGAATACGGCCTCGTCGTCTGCCAGATCGTCCGGGACGGGATGCAGATTCTCCACCGGCAGAACGAGGTAATCGGCGAAGGCGCCGTCGCGGCCCTGGACGCCCAGCACGGTCCGATTGGGGCAGTGGCGAGGCAGACCCTTTCGGCAGAGGTCGCAGGCGCCGCAGGCGCAGTTGATCTCGCCGACGACCCGCCGTCCGACGAGGTCCTTTCCGTCGGCCTCCTCGACGACCCCGACGAACTCATGGCCAAGCACGCCCTCAAATCCCATATACCCCTCGGTGATCTCGAGGTCGGTATTGCATATCCCGGCCAGGAGTACCCGAACGAGGGCCTCGCCCGACGGCCGCGCGGGTTTGGGGTAGTCCGAACGAAACGCTATCTGACCGTCCTTATAGACAAGCGCTCTCATTATCAGTCCCGGAAGGGGGCCCGGAGGCCTGCTTTCGCTTGGCCAGGACGGCGCGCCAGCGCACCCGTTTTGCGCTGCTCCAAAGATCCTCCAACTTGTACATCGCCCGGGCCTCAGCGTCGAACAGATGCACAACCACCTCGCCATAGTCGAGGAGTATCCACATGGCCTCGTTGTAGCCGGCGGCGCCCACGGGATGTACGCCCGCGTCCTTCATGGTTTTTGATATTTCATCCGCGATCGTCTGCAATTGGCGCGAGTTAAACCCTGTGCAGATGACGAAATAGTCGGCCAGGAACGTGATCTTCCGGATGTCGAGCACCAGAATATCTTCGGCCTTCTTATCGTCGGCGATGGCGACGCAGTGGAGCGCAATCTCCTTAGCTGATATCGAAGACGTTTCCTTTATTTTTCTTTTCCTCCTTCGCGTCATCTTCGGACGCATCGGGTTTCTCGAGCTCGCCCAATCCTCCAGGCCCGGACGTCGGCGCCGGCGAGTGACCGCGCTCCTCCCGGAGTTCCTGTAAATTTGCACCGCAATAGTGGCAGAAATTCGCATACATCGGATTATCCGCGAGGCAATCCTCGCAGCGCGCATAGAGCAGTGTGCCACAAAGTATGCAGAAATTTGCGCGGGGCATGCTCTTGTCAAATTGGCAATCCGGGTTGGGACAGGTCTTTCGTTCACCAATGGGGGAGTTGTGCTCTTCGGCCATTCCTCCTCGCCTCCTTCCTCCTTAGGGGTTTATTGCAAGCGAAGCCATCCGCCTCTCAATGAAACAACGCGTACTTGACCACCAGCCCGGCAAACACAACCGCCACCATGGACATCAACTTGATCAGTATGTTTAGCGACGGGCCTGACGTGTCCTTGAACGGGTCGCCCACCGTATCGCCCACGACGGCGGCCTTGTGGTGGTTTGATCGCTTGGCGCGTCGCACCTTGACGATCTCCCGGCCTTCGCCGGCGCTGTCAAAGAGGCTGTGCATGATCTCCATATCCTGGCCCTTGTCCGTGATGACAAGGACGCCGTCATTGACGACTGCGCCCTCGGCCTTCTTTGCCTTTTCCACGAGATCGGTCGGGGCGTAGAAGGTCTCCACGAGGGCCGCCTTCTCGATGTACTTCTTGGCGTTGTCCCACGCCCCGCCGGCGTTCGCCATCATGACCGCGACGGCGAAGCCCGTCACCGTCCCGCCCGCCAGGAGTCCCATCACAGCCGGCACGCCGAGCAGGAGACCCGTCGCCACGGGGGCGATGAGCGCCAGCAGCGATGGGATGACCATCTCGCGCTGCGCGCCGCGGGTGCTGATGGCCACGCAGGCCGTATAGTCGGGTTCGGCCTTGCCGTCCATGATGCCCGCGATCTCGCGGAACTGCCGCCGCACCTCGCGGACCATGCGCCCCGCCGCACGGCCGACCGCCTTCATGGTCATGGAGCAGAATACAAAGGTCAGCGCCCCGCCGATGAACATGCCGATCAGGACGCGCGGGTTCATCAGGGTGACGTCATAGTAGGCCATGAAATCGGCAAGCTTCGCCTCGGCCACGGGCACCGTCCTTCCAGCGATCTCCATCGTCTGCTGCCCGGCCCGCTCCAGGCCGATCCGGATTTCCTCGATGTAGGCCGCCAGAAGGGTAAGGGCCGTGAGCGCCGCCGAGCCGATGGCAAAGCCCTTGCCAGTGGCGGCGGTGGTATTGCCCAGGGCGTCGAGGGCGTCGGTGCGCTCGCGCACGTAGGGCTCCTGGTGGGTCATCTCGGCGTTGCCGCCCGCGTTGTCCGCGATCGGGCCGTAGGCGTCGGTGGCGAGGGTGATCCCCAGTGTGGAGAGCATCCCGACCGCCGCCAGGCCGATGCCGTAGAGACCGATTTCGGGGTTCGAGAACCCGCCGGCGAATGCAAACGCCAGGAACGTGCCTACACAGACGGTGAGAACGGGCAGGCCGGTGGAGGCCATCCCGACGGAAAAGCCGTCAATGATGACCGTCGCGGGTCCGGTACCCGCTTGGTAGGCGATGCCTTGCGTGGGCGAATATGTGTCGGACGTATAGTATTCCGTCAGCTTCCCGATGATAACCCCGGCAACCAACCCCGACACAATGGACCCCCAGAGACCCATGTAGCCGGGCAGGAGCAGATAGACCAATCCCGCCGATACGACGAGGATCAGGAACGAGCTGAGGTTGATCCCGCGAAACAACGCCTTCATCAACTCGTGCTGGGTGGCTTCCTCGCCGGTGCGCACCACATAGATGCCGACGATGGAGAGGACCGTGCCGATGCCGGCGATCACCATGGGCAGCAAGACGGCCTGCATGCCGAGGTTTGCGTACTGCAGGGCCGCGCAGCCGAGGGCCGCCGAGGCGAGGATCGAGCCGCAGTAGGACTCGTAGAGGTCGGCCCCCATGCCGGCCACGTCGCCTACGTTGTCGCCCACGTTGTCGGCGATGGTGGCCGGGTTGCGCGGGTCGTCCTCGGGGATGCCCGCCTCCACCTTGCCTACGAGGTCGGCCCCCACGTCGGCGGCCTTGGTGAAGATGCCACCGCCCACGCGGGCGAAGAGCGCTTGGGAACTGGCGCCCATGCCGAAGCAGAGCATGACGACGGTGGTCTCCTTCAACGGCATCTGGAAGACGTAATTGCAGAGGAGAAACCAGATGCAGATGTCGAGCAGGCCCAGCCCCACCACCACCAGTCCCATCACCGCGCCGCTGCGAAAGGCGACCTGCAGGCCCTTGTTTAACGATTCCTTCGCGCCCTGGGCGGTGCGATTGCTGGCGTAGGTGGCCGTCCGCATCCCAAAGTAGCCGGACAGGCCGGAGAAGAACCCGCCGGTCAGGAAGGCAAACGGGACGAGCCAGTGCTGCGCGTGAAAGACAAAGGCCATGATCGCCAGAATAATGCTCACCACCACAAAGAAAATGCCGACGACCTTATACTGCTGGAAGAGGTAGGCCCATGCGCCCTTCTGGACGTAGCCGGCGATGCGCTGCATGTCCTCGCTGCCGGGATCGCTGGCCATCATGCCCTTGTAGAATCTATAGGCAAACACCAGGGCGCATATGGACCCCAGCGGCGCCACCCACCAGAGCCAGGGAACCCCACCCGATGCCTGCCCCGCCGCGCCCTGCCCCTGCGCAACCACCGCCTCCGCCGTCAATGCGACGGCAGCCATTGCCCCTAACGACACCTTGCTTAGCTTCCTACTCCACACCATCTTGTCCTTTCCTGATTTATACCAACCACCAATGATCTCTACGGTTTTTTCTCGTCCTTTGCTTTTTTGTCCACCCGAAGTCTCTCCAGCCAGGCCGCCGCCTTTTGAAGGCCCGGCAGGTCGGGGCCGCTGGGCCAGGCATCAACCAGCCATTGCCAGGCGTCCACGCTTTCTTCGGCCTGGCGAATTGCATCGTCAACCCTTCCCGCGTCGGACGCCTCCTTGGATTCAATGAACCGCTCGACGGCCTGGAGTCGCTTCCTGGCTTCTTTCATGCGGTCCAGATTTATGTCCAGCTTCGGATCGTGGCTTGGGTTGAACTGCGCAGCCCACTGCCATTTTTCGATGGCGCGGCCGGCCACGGACCGCGCCGTGGGCAGGTCGCCATCCACGAAGGCCTGCGTCGTCCATCGGTCGAGCGTATGGGTGATCTGCCGCCGCCAGATGTCCTTCGCCCCCTCGCCGAGTTCCTCAAACTCCTTGCTGACCACTGCCTTTTCGAGCCACTCGATGGCCGCGTCAAAGTTGGTCCTGCCCTTCGTCTCCAGAAACTTCCGCCGAAGGTACTCGGCCTCGCCGAATGTCCTGTCGTCGAAGCGGTGCCAGAGCATGAACCCGATGTCTTTGTCGAAGTATCCGTTGTCCGGGACGCGCTTCGCCGCGACTTCGGTGTATTCCACCCCAAGTTTAATCAAGTTCCATTTGTCCTCGACGGCCTCCACTTCGTAAGGCAGATTATACATGATATTCCAAATAAGATAATGCCAAACATCGGCCAGGTCCGGCTGCAGCCGCGTGATCTGGCCGTACTTGGCCACAGCTTCGTCGAGGCGGCCTTTCTCCTGCAGGTTGCTGGCCTGCATCCAGAACACATCCACCACCATGGCGCGAAATCCCACGAGCATAAGTTGGGCGGCGCTCTCCATGGTGGGGAGGGGCGGCGCCCCGCTCGGGCCGGCTTCCTGCAGGGCGGTTAGCGCCGCCTGCGCGCCGTACAACGCCGCCAGCAGAACCACGAACGCCACAGCCAACGCCACTCGTTTTCTCGATCCGGTCATCTTACTCCATTTCCCTCCGTCGGAAAAGGAGATAAGCGATGACAAAGGCAATGGCCACGTACGCCGCCGAATACTGTATTGCCCCGAGGACCGTAATGCCGCGGATGGCGCGGTTGTCAATCACCTCCTGCGCCACATCAAACCTTCGAAAGTCCGGAAGGATGTAACTCAGGAACCCCAACACCACCTGAACGACGGTATTAAACGCCCTTTCGATCCACGGAATCTTGTGAATATAGTCGGCGCCATGGTGTTCCACCGGGGTTAAGATATACGCCGCGTCGCGCATAATGTCAATGATATGTCCGCAGAAGAAAATGAAGAACGAGAGGAGCGTGCTCACGGGCCACGACAGCGAGGTGGACCCGGCGACGGCGATGGCGGTGATGAGGACCAACTGAAAGAAGATAACCCCCAGGGCAGTGAAGAAGTTGAGATCGTAGCTTCCGGGTTGTGCATATAACACAAAACAGTTCTCGAACGGTATTCCGAGAACGGAATGGTGTTCCTTGCGCAAAATGTGAATGTCGAGTCGGCCGCGCGCATCAATCAGCCCTCGATCAAATCCGATCTCCACCGGCTTTGCGGGCACTAAGTAGCGGTCCGCGCGAACGGCATGCATCTCCTTCTCCTCGGCCACATCGGGCGATGAGGGGTTCTCAAGCCGCAGGTGCACATCAATTTCGCGATCTCGTCCGATCTTGAAGCGTCCCTCCGCACTTGCCCGGTCCTTCGGAAGGGAGGCGAGTGGGAGGTCATCAAATCGCCATATCGCCGTCCGTTCCAGGGCGCGCGAAATCCAGTAGGAGTCCCTCGTCGCCGTCAGGCCGTACCCTTCGGGAAGGACGCGGTCTGCCTCCACATCCTCGCCCCAGATCACCAGCTTGACCCCATCTTTGGCGATCCGGTAGGAATCCCCGATCTCCTCCGGCAGGACCGATACATCGAGGAGGCCGCTGAAGTCATGTTTTGCACGGGCGGCGGCAAAGGGATCAACGATGGGGATGTCAATCGGCTTGCCGTCCTCAACCGCAACGTCATGCCTCGGCCCCACCCCCTCTCGCACACTGACGCGGACACAGGCTGCCATGGCCTTTCTGCCGGCGCCCGGCGCGACGTGGAGCCGAAGCCGAATGGCCGCCTTTTCCTTCGGGTCCAGGAGGGGAAGATCGGCGAAACGCCACGTGGCCCAGCTATTCGTCCGGCGCTCCACGTGTTGAGGCTTGTAGTCCGTCTTCGCGGCGGTCACGGTAATCGAGGCGGGGTCGGCCTCGATGAAATCCCGACCGTTGAATGGGGCGGCAATGGCTTCGAGTTGGCCCTTGACCACAAATCCCCCGGCCAGGTCGGTGACGACTTCCTGGTTCGCACGGCTGTCGTCAATCGTGTAATAGACCGAATTGCCGTCCGCATTGCGGAACTCGACGTCCACCCGTATGGGCCGTGCGCCATCCGCCGCCTTGCACTTGAACCGCATCTTGACGATAGCCCGCTCTTCTCGGGTCAATTCGGGCAAGCCGCCGAAGGTCCATTTCAACGTGCTGCCGGGCTCATGCACAATCCAGGTCCCGTCATCGCGCTTTTCCACGCCGGCGCCATAGACCTCGAGCGTCCCTTTGGAGATGGTCCGCCGCGCCTCGAGGACGGTATCCCGCCCCACCCACCGGATGAGCATGAGACTAAAGACCCCCATGAGCAAGAGGATCGTCAGACAGACCATCGAGAAGCCGAGGATTTTCCCTGCGAGATAGGAGGAACGGCGGACCGGCTTGGTCATCACCGAGTAGATCGTCCTCTCGGCAAGGTCCTCCGGAATGCCGCGCGCACCGAGGAGGATGGCCACCACCATTCCGAAAACGGTCAACGCCCACAGGCACGACTGGCTTACGATCCGGACGCGGCCTGTCTCACGAAACACGGTTGAGAAGAGCGACGTGCAGACGACGACGATCATGAACAGGAGGGGCACAAGGAGGATGCGCTGACGCAGGGACTCGATGAAGGTGTGCCGGGCCAAAGCGACCACGCGACGGCGGTCGCTAAAGAGGGCGACGAGAAACCAGACGTAAAAGGCCGCGACGCATGCCCCAAGGCCATATTTCAACACCGCCGCATCAGGCATCTTTCTTTTTCCTGCCCACCGTATGGAGGAAGAGGTCTTCGAGCGTCGTGGTGGGATGTCCCATGGAGATGATCTCCGCGTTGCTCTGCCTGATCGCGTCCTCGACCCTGCCCCAGGAATCCTTGGGCAGGTTTTTCGCCAGGATCTCGACGGTGTCCTGAACGGTCAGCAGTTCCTTCATCGGCCCCACCACCTGGAGGACGCCCCCGTCGAGGATGGCGATGCGGTCGCACACGTCTTGCACATCGGCCAGTAGGTGCGAGCAGAGCACGACCGTCTTGCCTTCGTTCTTGAGCTTGAGGACCAGGTCCTTCATCTCCCGGTTGCCGATGGGGTCGAGACCGCTGGTGGGTTCGTCCAGGAGGATCAGCTTTGGGTCGTTGATGAGGGCCTGGGCCAGGCCGATGCGCCGCGACATGCCTTTCGAGTAGCCGCGCAGGGGGCGCTTTCGGGCCTCGTGCAGGCCCACCATGCAGATCAGCTCATCGCTTCGCTTAGCAATGGTTTCACGCGGTATCTCAAATAGCCTGCCGTAGAAGCGAAGGGTCTCTTCCGCATTGAGGAATCGGTAGAAATACGACTCCTCGGGCAGAAAACCGATCTGCATCTTGGCCGAGACATCGTTCGGCGGCGCGCCCAGGACCTCAATCGCGCCGGAGGTGGGAAACAGCAGGCCCAGGAGCAGCTTCATCGTGGTGGACTTGCCCGATCCGTTAGGCCCGAGAAGCCCGAACACCTCCCCCTGGTAGATCTCGAGGTCCAATTTGTCCACGGCGACCACGCGCTGCCGCCGGAATAATCCGAGGTCGAATACCTTTGTCAGTTTTTCGGTCTTGACAACAATTTCCTTGGGCATATCTCAACCTGACACGTTGCTGTTCGGGAGTCCGTTGCCCGCTAAAAGCGATGCAGACAAAGCATCATAAGCCCCCCCGCGTTTTCTTTCAAGACAAAAATGGATCACCTTTCATAGCGTAAACTGCAGGGCGTTGACAAGGCATCGAGAATGTCTTAGTATCCTATTCTGTGTCCGGGGGACATGGAGAGGAACCTGCATGAAGTCCTGGTTTTTCGCGGTAGTTGTTGCAGTGCTCCATGCGATTTCATTATGGAAGCATCTCGAATTGGCGGCGAACGATTTGCATACGGACGTCTGTGTGTTGGGAGGGGGCAGCGGCGGGATCGGCGCCGCGCTGGCCGCCTCGCGGTACGGCGCGAGTGTGGTCCTGGTCGAGCGCATGGGCCGCCTCGGCGGGACCAGCACCAATGCCTATGTCTGCAACTGGGAACCGGGACCGGGGGATGCCTTCGCCCGGGAAATGTACGACCGGCTGCAGCAGATGAACGCCGTCACAATTGTGAGCGACCACAATCCCGACCGGAGCAAAGGCCGTTTCGGTCTGTGGCTTCCCACGGCGGGGGCGAGGTATGAGGACACCCTGCGCCGATGGGGACGCCCGCGGACGGATTGGCGCGCCATTGTCTTTGACCCTAACGCCTTGGCCAGGGTTGCACTTGAACTGCTGGAGGAGACAGGGAAGTGCCGTGTGCTTCTGAATACGACGTATCAGGAGGCGCACGCCGAAGGGAACCGGGTCCTTTCGATCAAGGCGCGGCCGGATGATGGAACGGAGTATGATATCCATGCCAAGGTCTTTATTGACTGCACCGGGGGCGTGCATCTCTGTCGCGACATCGGGTGCGAGACCATGCTTGGTCCTGAGCCGGCGAGCAAGTTCAACGAACCATCGGCCCCCGAGCAGCCGGATAAAACGCTGAACGCGATTTCTCTTTGCTATCGAATCCGCGAGAGCGAGAATCCAAAGCAGGCCATCGAGCCGAACCCGCCAGTGGAGACATGGCCCCGCTCCGCGCACGTCTCCGGCCTGCCGAACGGAGATCGTATAGTGAACACGCTGGCGCTGCTGCCAGGATGGACGGTCTTCGACATGGGATATGAGAAGGCGATGGACGAGGCCAAACGCCGCGCCCAAGCGCATTGGCGCTGGCTCCAGGGCCATGATGCATTTTCTGGGTACGAGTTCGACAGCTTCGCCCCGACGCTGGGGATTCGTGAGAGTCACCGGGTCGTGGGAGAATATGTGCTGACGCAGCACGACCTCCTGGCGGGCCTGCCGAAGCAGACCCACCGGGACGTCATCGCCGTCGCCGATCACGCCATGGACGTGCACGGGGAGGGCGGTCGGCGGGTGCATGGGGAGCTGAAGGCGCCTTATGGTATCCCCTATCGCTGCCTGATCCCGATGGGATGGACGAACCTGCTTGCGGCCTGCCGGGGCGCAAGCTTCAGCCACATTGCGGCATCGAGCTGTCGCTTATCGCGAACCATAATAGCTCTGGGGCACGCGGCGGGCCTGGCGGCTGCGACGGCGGCGAAGGAAGGAATAACAGTGGGGGCGGTTGACGTGCGCACGCTTCAGAGGGAACTGGGCATGCCGCTGGCGGCCTGGGAGCAATAAGACCGCCGTCAGTTACGATGGGGCGTGGATTTTTCGTCAATAGGTAGTTGCGTTTGAGCGGGCCGTGTGCTATGCTACGGCCTTTCACACTTCGTATTGTATTATGGTATCAAATGGTTTTCGCGTTGCTCCGAGGACTTTCCGGGAGGAGCGGCGCGAAGGGGATTGACCCGCAGGGGACAAAGGAGGGCCTATGGCGCGTAATATGGAGGACGACATCTTCACGCCGGAGGAAGCGGCGGAGATGCTCGGTGTAAAGCTGATGACCCTGTACCAGTGGGTGCATCGCAAAAAAATCAAATGCTTCCGCATCGGCTACGGTCAGCAGAGGATTCGCTTTCGGCGACATGAGGTGGAGTCGCTCGTGGATAAGCGCGGCGCCGCGGCGACGGAGAAGGCCGAGGGCAAGGGGACCAAGATAAAGACGAAAAAATCCGTCACGGCCAAACGAAATAGGATTGACATCGAGGCGGCGGTCAAGGAGTCGCTGGAGTCGAAGAAGAGGAAGTAGCGGATCGGGATTGCGCCTCCTGCGCGATGCTTCGATGCGGCCTGCAGATAGGGGGAAGGACATGCCTTTTTGGAAAGAGATTGTATGCCTGGCCAATTCCCGGAAATGGTCCGGCCGTTGCGTGGCGGGAAAAGATCTCGCGCATGACGCACTTGGCCGGTGGATCCGACCGGTGAGTCGGCGCGGGTACGGCGAGCTTTCCCTGGGAGATATGTGCTTCGAGAAAGGCGGCATACCCCAACTCCTGGACATCATCGCCGTGCCGTTGCGGGACCATGCTCCCCACTTGTTTCAGACCGAAAACTACCTTGTTGATCATGCCCGGCAGTGGCGGAAGTCCGGCAGGCTCGACGCCTCGCCGCTGGCGAATCTGTGCGACCCGGTCGCGTCGTTGTGGATCAACGGGTGCCACAGCTACAACGGCCAGAACGACCGAGTTCCGCAGGCGGCGGCGGAGAAAGAGGCGGCTCACTCCCTGGTTCTGATCAAGCCGCAACTGTTGGGGTTCCGTGTGCAGCAAATTAAGAGCAAGCGCGAGGTTCGCGCGGAGTTCGGGTTTCACGGCGACCACTACCGGCTGAAGGTAACCCATCCCGAAGTGGAAGACCAATACGTCATGCGCAAGGATGGTCTTTATCCCGTACAGAAGGACGATGTTTACCTTTGTGTCAGCCTGGGCGCGCCCTACCAGCAATACTGTTACAAGCTCGTCGCGGCCGTCATCGGTCTCTTGTGATTTGACAGGAAGCGTGTGTGAAGGCGGAGCTCTATACCATCGGCCATTCGACGCATTCCATTGAGGAGTTTATCGGATTGCTTCGTCGGCATGAAGTGGGTGCAGTCTGCGACGTCCGGTCCCAACCGTACAGCCAGCACACCCCTCAGTTCAATCGCGAAGTCATCGAGAACCAGTTGGCCAGGCATGGCATCGCGTACATATTCCTCGGAGACCAACTCGGCGCAAGGAGCGACGATCCCGGCTGCTACGTCCAGGGAAAGCTTTTGTTCGATCGCCTTGCGAAGACGGATATATTTCAGCGCGGCA
Organism: Planctomycetota bacterium; assembly: GCA_040755855.1. Classification (GTDB taxonomy): domain Bacteria; phylum Planctomycetota; class Brocadiia; order JAADGH01; family JAADGH01; genus JAADGH01. Next base: position 118,403 of record JBFMAD010000003.1, read on the forward strand.
TCGCGCGGCTGCGCGAGCAGATGGCCGCCTGCCGCGCGGCCCTGATGTGCGCGGAGAAGGACCCGCTCGCATGTCATCGGATGATTCTGATCTGTCGCTATCTTCGATCGGATAACGTCGAGATACGGCACATCCTGGAAAACGGCGAGATCGAGAAACATCGTGATACGGAAAAGCGATTGCTCCGATTGTTGAAGATACCGGAAGAGAACCTGTTTGAGAGCCTTGACGATCTGATTCAACGCGCCTACGATCGTCAAGGCCAAAAAATGGCGGCCAGTGAAGATGCGGACAGAGCGCTTGAGCCATGAACGGAAGGCGATGAGCAAGATGCGAATCTTTACCATCGGGTTCACCAAAAAATCCGCTGAAGAATTCTTCACAAAGCTTTGCACCGCGGGAGTGAAGCGTGTCATTGACGCGCGGCTGAAGAACACGTCGCACCTTGCCGGGTTCGCCAAGAGGGACGATCTGCGCTACTTTCTCCGGGCTGTATGCAATATGGACTATGTGGAGATGCCCGACCTCGCCCCGACGGCGGAGATGGTTGACCAGTACAAGAAACAGAAGGGCGAGTGGTCCGAATATGAGCGGCAATTCCTCGAATTGATCTCCGAGCGAAAAATTGACGAGACGATCTCAAGGGAACTGCTGGACGGGGCGTGTCTGCTGTGCAGCGAAGACGAGCCGGATCACTGCCACCGCCGCCTTCTCGCGGAATACCTGAGCGAGAAATGGGGCGGCGTCGAAATCATCCACATCGTCTGAGCCTCGACTGCCTCCGAGCGCCTTTCATCCCACGTTGATCAAGTCCAGCCGGTCCCGGAATTTGATCCGCACCTGTTGCAGGATCGCTTGGTGTCCCGGTGCAGAGAGGGTAGGGTCGCTGTCAACAAGGGCGAAGGCGTCCTTACGGGCGAACTGGAGCAGGTCGAAGTCCTCGATGATGTCGCCCACCTTGAACTCCGGCAGGCCGTGCTGCCGCGTGCCGAAGAACTCGCCGGGGCCGCGGATGCGCAGGTCCTCCTCGGCAATCTTGAACCCGTTCGATGTCCGCGACATGATCATCAGCCGCCGCTCGGCGGTCTCGCTTTTCGGCTCGCCGAAGAGGAGGCAATAGGACTTGTGCGCTCCGCGGCCGATCCGCCCGCGGAGCTGGTGGAGCTGGGCAAGACCGAAGCGCTCGGCGTGCTCGACCACCATGATCGAGGCGTTCGGGATGTCGATGCCCACCTCGATCACGATCGTCGAGACGAGGATGTGGTAGCCGCCGTCGCGGAAGCGCCGCATGACCTGGTCCTTCTCGTCCGACTTCATCCGGCCGTGCAGCAGTCCCACGCGAAAGTCCGGGAAAATTTTTTTCTGCAGGAATCGCGCCCCTTCCGTGGCGGCCTTGAGGTCGAGCTTCTCGGATTCCTCGACGAGGGGATAGACGATGAACGCCTGCCGGCCCTCGCGGAGTTTTTCTCGGATAAACTTGTAGGCATCCTGAAGGTGTGTCTTGTTCACCCACCGCGTCGCCACCGGCTGCCGGCCGGGCGGCAGCTCCTCGATGGTCGAAACGTCGAGGTCGCCGAACACCGTGAGCGACAGCGTTCGGGGGATCGGCGTGGCGGTCATCACCAGCACGTCGGGCGACAGCCCCTTGCGCCGGAGTTTCTGGCGCTGGATGACGCCGAATTTGTGTTGCTCGTCCACCACCACCAGCCCCAGGTCCTTGAACTCGACGTCCCCTTCGATCAGGGCGTGCGTCCCGACGACGAGGTCGACCTTGCCCGCGGCGATGCCATCCAGCGTCTCCCGCCGCTCCTTCTGCGTCAGGCCGCCGGCCAAGAGGGCGATGCGAACGCGGGAGTTCCGCAGGTAGCGCATGACGGTCTGGTAGTGCTGCTCGGCCAGGATTTCCGTGGGGGCCATGATTGCGGCTTGCTTCTTATTCGCAATGGCGACGAGCATGGCATAGAGGGCCACTACGGTCTTCCCCGATCCGACGTCGCCCTGCAAGAGGCGGTTCATCGGGCTGGGGCTCTCCATGTCCGCCCGAATCTCCTGGATCGCCTGCTCCTGGCCCTTCGTCAGTTGGAAGGGAAACCGCGCGCGGATGTGCTCGTCAATCTTCGGTGTGATCTCGAACGCGATGCCCTGCTGGTCTTCCTTGATCCCGCGCCGCCGCAGCGCCATGCCGACTTCGAACAGGAAGAACTCGTCGTACTTCAGCCGCCTCTGGGCCGACAGCGCCTCCTCCTGGGTCTCCGGGTAGTGCACGGCGCGGAGGGCGTGCTTCAGCGACATCAGCCGCCGCTCCGTCTGGAAGGATTCGTCGTAGAAATCCTCTACGGCATCCACATACTCGTCCACGGCCTCTTTGATGATCCGGCGGATTCGCGCCTCGCCGATTCCCTGCGTCAGCGGGTAGATCGGGACGATCCGGTTCGTGTGAATGTGCTCGTCCTCCCCCTCCATCTCCTCGGGCCGTTCGTAGTGTGGCGAGACCATCTGCGCGCGGCGGTAAAGCGTCACCTTGCCCGAGGCGATGATCTCGGTCCCCTCCTTGAATTGCTCCTCGATGCCGGTGCGATGGCCGAAGAACTTCAGGAGCAGCTCACCGGTCCCATCGCTGATGATCGCCTCGAAGACAGGCACGCGGCGGCGCGTCTTATACTGCCGGGTGAGTTTGACCTTCCCGCGAACGGTGTGAAATGCGTCAATCTTCACCTTCTCGATGGGAACGATCTGCGAGCGGTCCTGATACCCGCGCGGCAGGTGATAGAACAGATCCGCGACCGTGCGTATGTCAAGCTTCTGCAGCGTCTTGGCCAGCTTCGGCCCGACGCCCTTGACATACTGCACTTCCCGACTCAACGGACTATGTATCGGGTAGCCAGCCATCGGCGACCTTCGCAACAACTACCTTCAGGACATTAGAACCTCACGCCGTAACATGATGCCAATTTATGTCCATGTTTCCAGGGCAAAATTCACATTGGACACATAATACCACCCTTTCTGTCTTCAGAAAGGGTGGTATCCACAGAAAGGAATTTCAGGTGGTGAAATAGCCTCTCATCGGCGGGAGGATGCTCGATCTCACGGGAAAAAATGTGTCCAATGTGAATTTTGCCCTTGGGTTGCGGGCATCTCCCGCTTGGGTCGTCCTGAGCGAAGCGAAGGATCTCAATCTTGCGCATGGTCGAGATTCTTCGCTACGCTCAGAATGACAACTCCTACGACTCGTCAGTCGGTGTATTTGTGCAGACTTGTCTGCGACGACGGGAGAATCCCGATCAGCTCGAAGGTGATGAATATAGCGACGGCCCCGATGATGAGGAACCATGCCGAGCGCTGGCCGCGCCACGCCTTCTGCATCCGAAGGTGGAGGTAGAGAAGGTACACGATCCACGTGATGAGCGACCAGACCTCTTTCGAGTCCCACCCCCAGTAGGTCCCCCACGCCTGCTCCGCCCACAGCGCCCCAAAGACAAGGCCCATCGTCAGGAACGGGAAGCCGATGGACATTGTGCGGTAGGTGAACTGATCGAGATCGGAGAGAAACTCCTGCCGCTTCTGCGCGTCGTCGCCGCGGCGGAGGTGCATGATGATGTAAAGCACGCTTGCGCACACCGCGACGAACAGCGCCCCGTAGCCGAAGAGATATACCGTCACATGGGGCCAGAACCACACGCTCTGCAGAGCGGGCGGGAGGAATGACTTGTAGGCATCGGACGTTACGGTGCGATAGAGGATGAATACCATAAAGATCGCCGTCAACGCGCCGAGCGAGTTGCCGATGATGGAATTGCGCCGCGTGTTTCGGAACAGCCCGCCGGCAAGATAGACGATCAAGAACCCCAGGGCGGTGCAGATGCCCGTGACGAGGTAGGCCTCGTATCGCGTGTGGAAGGGGGCGTGCTGCACGTCAATCGTTCGGGCGATCACCGCCGCGCCATTGGCCGCCATGCCCAGGAAGAACACGAAAGTCACGTATGGCGAGAGGTTTCTCGACCGGCGCATTAGCGCGGCCAAGTAGAGGACCGCCGACGCGAGATAAAAGGCGATGGACAGGTAATGGAAAAGCGCTGTCGTGTCCATGCTACGTTCCCTTCCTCAGCGCGGGCTTCACGTAGAACGCAAAGAGTATCCCGATCAACATAAGGACCGATCCGAACTGCGCCAGCCACGCGCCGGGCGCGCGCCGGACCTTGATGCCCGTGTAGCGCGGCATCTCCTTTCGCGCGTCCTCCTGGTAGAAGGTAAATCCGCCATACGACAGGGGATGGTTCACCTCAATTACTTTTTCCGCCAACGTCTTCGGCGGATCGTCCTCGCTCTCGATCACCAGGTACGTCTTGTAGTCCAGAACGACATCGTCCTCATACTTCAGCGACACATATCCGGGTCGTTCATATTCGTCGGCGCGCGTGTCGTTCGCAAGGAGCATGGCGGTCTCCTCGAAGTCCTGCCTCTTGATGTGGAGTTTGACGGCCCCCTCGGACGGGTCGGTGAAGTAGCGTTCCACATCATCCGCCGCGGCCCCATCGTTTCCGTCGTAGGGCGCGACCCCGACAACATCCGCATCCAACGCGATGGCGGAGAGGAATACATTCGATCCGGGCTCGGACGTGTCGAGCGACTGACCCCTTTCCATCGGCCGCGGCCCGACGGCCTTCTTCCCGGCGATCTTCATCACGTTGACCGGCCCCTTGCCCGCGCCGTAGAGCAGGTATCTCGTCGTGTCGCGGGCTTCCCACGCCAGTGACATGAACAGCTCGCCGACTTGGTAGTGGTGCGGCGCCTTCGCCAACAGTTGCTTCTCCTCAGTCTTGCCGTCGGGCAGTGTCACCTTGAGGAGCGCGCCGGGGTTTTGCGCCTCCTGCTCGCCCAGTGGCTTGTGACTCTTTACATCCACATTTCCCTGGCAGTCCAGGACCTCGATGGCATAGTCGCCGTGCTGGAACTTATCGCCTTTCTGGATGGGGCGAAGGGTGACGCGCTGGTCCGCCGTGACGGCGATCAAAAGGCACGGCGATTCGGCGGAAAAGCGAGCGACCTCCGCCTGCAGGTCGGACGGGCTGTCGAGCCATGCGAACTTGATGTGCATCCGGTGCGGGATGCTGAGGTAGCGCTGGGACCGATCCCCCCGGGCGAACAGTTTGACGAACTTGGGTGAATCGCCGAGCTTCATCAGCAGTTCAACCGCCGGGTTCTTCGGCTCGTCGGACTTGGAGAGCAGGTCGTCCTTGAACACGGCATGGGGGAGGATGTCCTCCACGGTGATCGTCAGCCTGCCTTCGTCCAACACGAGCCTCTCGCCTTTGCGGAGCCGATTGTAGGAACGGGATAGCACGATCGGACGGCTTGCTCCTGCCGTCCCAACATCGGCGAAGCTTATGGTTAGCGTCTTGCGGTATTCTGTCTTGAAATACTTGGCCTCGACGGCGAAGCCGAAGGGGACAGCGGTTCTTGCATGCTGATCCACGAAGGATGTGTATCGGTTCTGCGACTCCATGCCCACGATGAACGGCAGCATGCCCTTCTGTTCCCACATCCCGTCAATGCCCGCGCCGACGATGGCCAGGACGAGGCCCGTGTGCGTGAGGAGGAAGCCGGTCTGCGAGAACCGGAGCCGATACCGCGAGGCGGTGCAGGAAAGTGTGTTGACGAGGAGCAGCACGGCGAGCGCTCGGAACCACCAGGCCGAGTAGGCCCGGTCGAGCCGCGTGAAAACACAGACGCTGTAAATGAACTCGAATAAGCCCTGATTATTGTTGACGAATTCCTGGACCGCCTGCTGTTCTGCGTCCTGCTCGGTGGATTTGATGAACTCCTTCCGCTTTTCCCGCGCGTAGTCGGGACCGAATTTCTTCTCCAGTCGTCCCAGGTACTTGTCGTGCATCGGTTCGAGCGGCGCGACGTGATGCCGCGACGGATGGCAGATCTTATAGACAAACCGCGCCTGGGCGTTCAGATAGTTGTCATAGCGGGCCTGCCGGTCCTTCTCCTCCACGGGCAGTCTGCCAGGTTGTTGCAGAACGAAGGTGGAGGCAACGCACGCAAGGGCAAACAAGACCAGGAGAACAACGGCCAACTTGACGGACGTGAACAGCGAGACAATGGCGGCCGGCTTGATTGCGACAAGGACAATCCCCGCAAAGGCAAGAAGCGCGGCGACAACGATGACGGGAATCATGCTGTCGAACCGTTCGGAGCAGTGCTGCCCGACGATGAACAGCAGGACGAGCGCCAGGGCGAAGACGGCCGCGCTCAGAAACGACGGGGACCATTTCCCGGCAGGCGGTGTGGTCCCCGCGTCGCTCTGTTTGGGTTTTTCGTTGGCCGCGCCGTTCACGTGAGCTTGATACCGAGCTCCTTCAGTTGCGCATCGTCAACGGCCGACGGCGCGTCGGTCATCGGACATGCGCCCTTCTGTGTCTTCGGGAAGGCGATCACGTCGCGTATCGAATCCAGGCCGAGCATCAGCATGACGATCCGGTCCAGGCCGAGGGCTATGCCCCCGTGCGGGGGCGCGCCGTACTTCAGCGCGTCCAGCAGAAAGCCGAACTTCAAGCGGGCGCTTTCGTCGTTGATCTCCAAGAGGCGGAAGACCCTTTGCTGGACGGACTGGTCATGGATACGGATGCTCCCTCCGCCGATCTCCACGCCGTTCAGCACAATGTCATAGGCCCGGGCGCGGGCGGAGAGCGGATCGCTCTCCAGTTTGCCCAGGTCGTCCGGGGCGGGCGACGTGAAGGGGTGATGAAGAGGGTCGAGCCGGCCGGTCTCGGCGTTGCGCTCGAAGAGCGGGAAGTCCACGACCCAGCAGAATCGGAATTCACCTTCCTTCACCAGCCCGAGCTTCCTCCCGATATGGTTCCGCAGGGCGCCGAGCGACGGCGCTACCACGTCCGGCTGATCCGCGACGAACATCAACAGGTCGCCGCTCGATGCGCCGAAGGTCTGGATCAGTTCCTTGTGCAGGTCCGGGCCGAAGAACTTGGCGATCTGCGAGACGAGCTTCCCATCCTCCACCTTGAACCAGGCCAGCCCCTTCGCCCCGAAATCCGCGACATATGCGGTCAGATCGTTGATCTCCTTCAGCGACATCGCCGCACCGCCCGGCGCGCAGAGGCCCTTCACCTGCCCGCCCTTTGCGAGGACGTTCTTGAATACCTTGAACTCGGATCGTTCCGCGATGGGGCCGATGTCCTTCAGCTCCATGCCGAAGCGAAGGTCGGGCTTGTCGCTGCCGAAGCGGTCCATGGCCTCGCTATAAGGGAGACGCTGGATCGGCGTCTGCACCTTGACGCCCATCGCCTCGTCAAAGACGCGGGCGATGAGTCGGTCAATGATGGCGATGATGTCGTTCTCATCAACGAAGGACATCTCCATGTCCAGTTGCGTGAACTCCGGCTGCCGGTCGGCGCGGAGGTCCTCGTCGCGGAAGCATCGGACGATCTGGACATACTTGTCGAAACCCGACACCATAAGGATCTGCTTGAAGAGCTGTGGCGACTGCGGCAGCGCAAAGAATGTGTGCGGCGTGAGCCGGGACGGCACGAGGAAGTCGCGCGCACCTTCAGGGGTGCTCTTGGTGAGACATGGTGTCTCGACGTCAATGAAGCCGTTCTCATCGAAGTAACGGCGGATGATCTGGAAGACCTTGTGCCGGAAGATGAGGGCATGCTGCATCGGCCTGCGCCGCAGGTCCACAAAGCGGTACTTGAGACGCAGCTCGGGCGAGACATCGGCATCCTCGGCTACCTCGAAGGGGGGCGTCTCGGCGGCGTTCAGAACCTCCATCTCATTGACGAGCACCTCGATCTCCCCGGTGGCCAGTTTCGGGTTCGCTGTGCCTTCGGGACGGGGGCGGACCGATCCCCGCACCGCGATGACGTACTCCGGCCGCAGCTTCTTCGACTCGGCGTGGAGGTCACGATTGTGGTCCGGGTTGAAGACCACCTGCGTCAGGCCGTAGCGGTCGCGCAGGTCAACAAAGAGGGCGTTCGGGTGGTCGCGGTAGGTGTTGACCCATCCGCACAGGACGACTTCCCCGCCTATGTGGCTCGAACGCAACTCGCCGCACGTGTGTGTTCGTTTCAGCATGTATGATACTCTCGATTCATTTTGGGACGTAGCTGAACTCGCCAGAGTTCAGACTGCATCCGCTTGTGGATTCCCGCTTTCGCGGGAATGACGTTTCTATCGTTTGGTTCCCTTCAGACACTCGATCAAACCCGCCTCATCAACGTCCGTCTCCTGGCCGGTGCTCATCTCCTTCAGCTTGAACCGGCCGGTCTCGCGCTCGTTGGCGCCGATCACGACGATGTGCTTCGCGTTGTCGCGGTTGGCCGCGCGCATCACCTTCTTCCAGTTCCTGCCCTCGTAATCGCTGTCGGCGGCGACGCCCGCGCGCCGCAATTTTGATAAAAGCGAAAATGCGAACGGCCGGTCCTCGTCGCCGATCGGTATGACGAAGATCGTCGGGCCGGCGTCGAGACCGGGGCCCGCGGCGCATTGCTTCTCCAGCGCAAGCATCGTCGGCACGACGCCGATGGCGAACCCCACGCCGCCCGTCGGCGGGCCGCCGACCTCCTCCACCAGGCCGTCGTACCGCCCGCCGCCGCAGATGGCGTCTCGCGCACCAAGCGCCGGGTGGGCGATCTCGTAGATGGTCTTTGTGTAGTAGTCAAGTCCCCGCACCATCCGGTCGTCCAGCGTATAGGCGAGGCCCTCCGCCTCAAGGCCATCTTTCACTTTTGCGAAATGCTCCCGACATTCCTCGTCCAGATGGTCCCGGATACACGGCGCGTCCGCCATCAGCGCCTTACAATTCTCCTCCTTGCAGTCGAGGACGCGGAAGACGTTTCGATCTATTCGCGCACGGCAGTTCTTGCAGATCTTGGCCTCGACGCTGCGGAGCGCCTCCCGCAGGACGGCGCGGTAGGCGGCTCGGCACTTCGGGCAGCCGAAGGAATTCAACTTGATCGTGAACCCGTCCAATCCGATTTTGCGAAAGATTTCCGCCGCCAGAAGGATCGTCTCCACATCGGCCATCGGATCATAAGTCCCGATCACCTCCACGCCGATCTGGTCGAACTGGCGCATCCGCCCCGCCTGGGGGCGCTCGTGGCGGAAGATCGGCCCCATATAATAGAACTTCTGGAACTTCTTGCTCTTGAACAGGTTATGCTCCACGTAGGCCCGCATCACGCTCGCCGTCCCCTCGGGGCGCAGGGCGAAGGTCGTCTCGTCGCCCTGGGCGAGCGTGTACATCTCCTTCTCCACGATGTCCGTCGTGGCGCCGATGCCGCGGACGAACAGGCCGATGTCCTCGAAGATCGGGGTGCGGATTTCCTTGTACCCGAAGAGGTCGAAGGTCTCCCGCGCCGCATTCTCGATGCGTTGCTGTCGGGCCATCTTCTCGCCGAAGAGGTCCTCCGTGCCGCGCGGAGCGCGGACGATCTGAGGCGCCTGTGACTTGTTCGATGAATCGCTCATGTCTTCTTCTGCATATCCTTCAGCGTATCCCGCACGCGCTTCATGTCCTCCCACACCTGTCGCTTCCCGCCGGGATTGCGCAGGAGGTACGCCGGATGGAAGGTTGGCATCAGTTTGATCCCATCGAACTCCGTGAATGTCCCGCGGAGCTTCGTGATCCCGTCCGTCGTTTTGAGCAGCCCCTGAACCGCCGTGCCGCCGAGGGCCACGATGATCTTCGGCTGGATCAGGCGGATCTGCTTCCGGAGGTATGGCATGCACATCACCATCTCGGTCGGCAATGGGGCGCGATTGTTCGGCGGACGGCACTTTAGGATGTTGGCGATATAGACATCCTCCCGCTTCATGCCGATTGCCTCGATGATCTTCGTCAATAGCTGTCCTGCCCGACCGACGAAGGGTTCTCCTTGCATGTCTTCGTCGTGCCCGGGGGCTTCGCCGATGAACATCAGGTCGGCGTCCGGGTTGCCCACGCCGAATACCAGGTTCGTCCGCGTCTCGCCGAGGCCGCACTTGCAGCAGGCCTGCAGCTCCGCCTCGAGTTGAGCTAGGGCCTTCGCCCGTTCCGACGGCGATGCGTCGGCCCGCGTTTCCCCTGTCTTCTCGGCCTTCTCAAACAACGGCAGGTCGTTCATGCCGAATCCCATCTCCATCTCGACTCGATTTCGCACCGCTCGGATGAGCGATTGGACGGCGTCGTTCGGTTCGTGGCTCATCGCTGTTCCTGTGTTGCGTCTGCGCGGCAGAATGGACACAGGGCCGCCTCGACCGCCTGGATCACGCGGCGCTCGGCCTCCTCCAACGGCAGATCTATCTCGCACCCCGCGGCGCGCAGGTGGCCGCCGCCGCCGAACTGCTTCGCAACGGCGCACACATCCACATCCTCGTTCGACCGGAGGCTCGCCTTCACCTGGTTCGGCTTCTCCAGATCGTACAGCAGGACCGCCACTGACACCCCCTCGATGGATCGCGGTATCTCGATGATCTCCTGCGTGTCGAGCGGGCTGGTTCCCGTCGCGTCAAACATCTGCTTGGTGATCCGCATCGTCGCTATCTTCCCCCCCGCATGCAGCGCCACCGTCTGCTCGGCCAACATCCGCAGCTTGAGCAGGTTGAGCGGTGTGCAGCGATAGAGCGCATTATTTGCCTTTGTCAAATCGAGGCCGCGCCCCAGCAGCTCCGCCGTGATCGTCAGCGCCTCCGGACTGGTGTTGCTGTGGAGGAACCGACCAGTGTCGGTAGCGATTGCCGTATAAAGACTTAGAGCAATATCAATCGTGATCTCGACGCCCAGACGCCGCAGCAGGCGGTAGATCATCTCGCCCACAGAACTCGCGTGTGTATCCACCCACGCCACGTCGCCGAAGCCGTCGTTGGAGGTGTGATGGTCTATATTCACCACCGGCGCATCCTTCGGCAGCTCGTCCCTGATGCCGCCCAGTCGCTCCAAGTCGGAGGAGTCGAGGACGATGACCAGATCGTAGTCGCGGCGGAGGTTCCTGGCCGATGCGCCGATATCCTCGCGTCCGTTCAGGAACACATAGAGGCCCGGCACGGGGCCGTCGTTCACGATGTGCGCCTGCTTTCCCAACTGCCGCAGGCCCTCGGCGAGGGCGAGTTCGGAGCCGACGGCGTCGCCGTCCAGTCGGACATGCGACGTGATAAGCACATTCGACTTAGCCGCGATCAGTTTGTTGATTCGATCCAGTTCGTCCATGGAATTCTCCAAAGGGACTATACCACAGAGCAGGCGCAGGAGTCAAGGCAGTAGACAACGGCTGGGAGGACGCAAACCTCACGACGATGTTTACAGAGGGAGTTTTTTGCCGTAAAATAAATTGTTTAACTTGGGAAGGAGGCGCGCTATGAAACGGATTTGCGCATGGTGCAAGAAGGATTTGGGGGCTAAGCCATCGATGGCGGACGATGCTACGATTACACACGGCATCTGCAAATCGTGCATCACGCAATATCTCTCTGCTCTTGCTAAGTCCATGCCCGAGTTTCTGGACGGTCTGGGGGTTCCCATCCTTATGATCGGGTCGCGACCACGCGTGGTAACGGCGAACCGGCAGGCCCGCGAGCTTCTCGGCAAAGACCTGCCCGGGATCGAGGGACGGCGGGGTGGAGAGGTCATCGAGTGCATATACTCCAAGCGCCCCGGCGGATGCGGGGAGCAGGAGCACTGCAAGTCGTGCACGATCCGGCAGACGGTGCTCGAGACGTTCGCCACAGGGAAGGGCTTTGTCAGGGTTCGCGCCTATCCGGACATTCAAACCGGCAAAGACGAGAAGACGATGTGCATCGAGATCTCGACGGAGAAGATTGGGGACTACGTATTGCTGCGAATTGACGACCTTCGGGATGTCGAATAGCCCGCCTTGTCCATATTGCGTCAAGTTTTTCTGCCCTGCGCTTCCGACTTGATTCTGCGCGCATTCGTGGTATTCTGGGTTAGCAGCATTGGACAGCAATAGGTAACTCAGGTTCCCAAGGTATTGCATGGCGCGAATCTATCTGGCGTACTTCGTGTCGGGGTTTGTCAGCCTCGCCTATCAGATCGTCTGGTATCGCTGCTTCGTTGATCGGATCGGCGCGAGCAATATCACCTTTGTCCTTGTGCTCTGCTGTTTCATCGGCGGCCTCGGCGCGGGGTCGGCGGCGAGTCGCCGCGCAGCAGCCCGGCTGCGGCCCCTCTTGGGCGGCAGAGACAACCTTACCTTTTACGGGCAGATCGAGCTGATCATCACTGTAACGGCCCTCGGACTTTTTGTTTTTTCGTCGCTGCCAAATCATATCGTCAGCGGCTTTCCGTACGTCCTGAAGGGCAACGTATATGAGCCAACATGGATCTACCAGACGCTCAAAGTCCTGGCAGTGGTTCTCTGCGTCTTCATCCCCTGCTTTTTTATGGGGATTACGTTTCCCTTGCTCTGCGCTGTGTTCAAGAGGCATGAACGGTTTCCCTCTCGGCTCTATGCCTGGAACACCTTCGGCGCGTGCGCAGGCGTGGTGGTGTGCGAGTTTGTGCTCATCCGATACCTCGGCACGACCGTGGCGTTCTGCGCGGCTCTCCTTCTGAACGCGCTTCTCGGCGCATGGTTCCTCAAACAGGGGGAGCGTCTCTTCGGTCTCCTTGTGGGCCAGGCCGCAGCGCCATCGGAAAGCGACAGCGTGGACGACTCGACAGAGCCAGAGCCAGCTGAGAAGGAGGCGAATCCATCGGATACAGCACCCCCGCCCATCTCCCTCCGGACAGCCGCCGCGTGCGCCGCCGTGTCCGGCCTGCTCAGCGGCGGGCTTGAGGCCGACATGCTGAAGCGCTATGCCCTGTGGGGGGAGCATCTCAAAATCTCGTTTTCATTCCTCATCTTCTGGGCGATCTTCGCCATCTTCCTCGCCAGCCTGTGCATCCGCAAACCCCGCGCATGGCGATTCCCGATCATCCAGGTCCTCTTCATCGCCGCGTTTGTCTATCACCTGACGGCGGCCTACTATCACATCCCCCTTCGCATGTGGAGCAACCGCTTTGTCCTGACGTACCTGACGCACGACGCCTACTCCGTCGGATTGGCGGAGTCGTTCATGATGAACTTCTTTGCCATTTTCCCCACCTACTTCTGCATTGCCCTCCTCCTGCCGCATGTCTGCAACCGATGCCAGGAGCGGAGGCGACACCTCGGCGCGGTCTATGGCCTGAACACCATCGCCTTCTGTGCGGGCGTGCTCGTCTTCGGGTGGATCGCGCCCCTCGTCAATCCATTCTATTCCGTCCGCGCCTTCGTCGGGGTCTTTGCGGTTGCCGTCGTGGTTCTGCTCACGCTGAGCGAGACCCGCCCTCCGCGGCGCCTCCTCTGGGCGCCGGCGGCCGTCGCCCTCGCGCTCGTGTTCATCCTGTCATCCCGCGGGGTGGACCGAGGCTTCTTCCGCGGCAGGGAGGTGGAGACCCTCCCGATCAGCCACATGCGTAGCGACAGCGCCCACGTGGTCTTCATCGCCCAGGAACCGGGCTACCGCACGGAGTACTTCGACTGCCATCCCATGTCGGCTAACAATCCCCGCGCATTGCAATATATGAAACTGATGGCGCACTTTCCTCTGCTGGCCCATACCGGTCCGAAGACGGCCCTCCTCATCTGCTTCGGCGTGGGCAATACCGCCAAGGCCATCGCCGACCACTCCTCCATCGAGCGCCTCGACGCCGTTGACCTCTGCGGACCGGTGTTCGAGCTGGCCCCGCAGTTCGCGGACACAAACAACCGCGTCTATGAGGACAAGCGCGTGCGCCTGATCCACGACGACGGACGCAACTTCCTCAACCTGACCGCGGGGACCTACGACCTCATCACCTCCGAGCCCCCGCCGCCGTGCCACCCCGGCGTAGGCCGCCTCTACTCCCTGGAATACTACCAGGCGTGCAAGAGGCGCCTGTCGCCCAACGGCCTCGTGTCCCAGTGGCTGCCGATCTACCAGATGACGTCGGAGATGCTGGATCGAAGCGTGGCCACCTTCCGCCTCGTGTTCCCGTATACCATGATGTTTGTCGGCGCGGAGGAGGACATCATCATCGTTGGCTCCCCCGAGCCGATTGATTTCTCCCGCGTCGAGACGCGATTCGCGTGCGACAAGAGGGTGCTGGCCGATCTCGAGAGCGTCGGCGTCAAATCAGTTACGCAGCTCCTCGCGCGGGTCGTCCAGGTGGATGACACGATTGACGAGCGCTTCAAGGGAAAGGGCATCCTCACCGACGAGAACAACTTCCTGGACTACGCCGTGACGACCCAGTTTGTGTGGTATCAGATCGTCGGCGGGCGGAAGATGCTGACGGGCCCCTTCGTCCAGGAAAGGGCGGCGCTGGGGTATCACTCCCTGCCTGTGCTCAAGGAGTTAAAGCGGCAGGACCTGCGCTGCTACGAGCAGCTCCGGGCGATCCTGGAAAGCCCCGAGTCGCTGAAGAAGATCGTCCCCGACTTCCCCATCTATCTCCCCGCCCCGCCCGCGGCGAAGCCGAAGGCTGAAGGGCAGGGAAACCGTAAAGCGCACGAAGGGAAGGAAAAGAGAGACGCAGATTTACGCTGATTCTCACAGATTATTTTAGCGGTCTTGGGTTTGGGGTTCCGGTTCGTTCCTGATACCCCATTCCCGTACTCCCACACCCCCATACTCCACACATCTGCGTCCATCTGCGTCAATCAGCGTCTCCCTCTTCCTCTTCCTCTTCCTCTTCCTCTGCGTCTCCGCGCCTCTGCGGGAGGCATCTTGCCGTTTACTCCGCAATCCGAAATCCACGTTCCGCACTCAGTCGGTCTTACCCCGCCGGATTCCATATATTCCCATCCACCGAATCAGGATTCCCCTCCGCGTCCTTGCCGGAGATGGTGAAGGGTTCTCCCTTGGTCTTGAATGCGGCGTTCCACGCCGGGCCGTTGGTGCCGGCATAGGTGACGTTGTTCATCTTCGTGCCGTAGGTTTCGCCGATCTCGTTGATGAAGAAGCAGCGCCGCCCTGTCACATTGACCTCGACCGGCCAGGCATAGACGATGAAGTGCTGCTCCTGTTCGTCAATAGCGGCCTGGTTCGTCCTGGGATCGAGGAGGGTGCTGGGCTTGGAGTCGTTGCCGTCGCACGCCCTGTCGTCGGTGGCTTGTCCCCCCTTGCCGATGAGATAGAGGCGGTAGTAGTAGCCGGACTTCTGCGCGATGCCCGTTCCCGCACTGCTGCCGGTATGGAACTGCGGGGAGATGTAGATGGGCGAGACGGGTGTCCTTGCCTTCTTGTTCCGAGCCGCGATTTCGCCGCAGAGCTCGCACAGGTAGCCAAATTCACCAACCCCGTCATCATCCTGGTCCACTTCGCGTTCCTGTTTGAAAAGGGACTGCTGCGTGACGACGGTCTTGAGAGATCCTATTGTGGCGGCCTCATTCCCCGCCATGCGCGAACGAAAGAGGCCAGGCGCAGCGACGATAAGCATTGCCGCGAAAGCCATTACCATGCTGAAGCAGCCGAGACCGCCCCCTCGGATCGCCCCTTTGCTCGTCGCAGCGCGTATCGCGGATAGAAGGCCGATTCCCAAGGCCCCGTAGCCAGTAACCCCAAGAGCATGATCGGCGAAGGACCAGAGGAAACGCAGAAGCGTACTGCCTTCCTGCCTCGCAGGATGGGGTAGAACGAAGTGCATCAACAGGGCAAGGACGAGCGAAACCGCGGCCAGAACCAGGGCCGCGACGGCCAGTCGTGATACTCTCGGCATGATGGTTCCTCCCCATCGGTGGTCAGACGCTCACCATCTTACCACGCTCAGCCGGCCGGAGTCCATATGTTCCCATCTACCGAATCGGGGCATCCTCTATTGTCCCTGCCGGAGATGGCGTAGGGTTCGCCCTTCGCCTTGAAGGCGGCATTCCACGTCGGGCCGTTGGTCCCGGAGTAGGTGACGTTGTTCATCTTCGTGCCGTAGGTTTCGCCCATCTCGTTCACGAAGAAGCATCGCTGCCCGGTCACATTGACCTCGACCGGCCAGGCATAGACGACGAAATGCTTCTCCTGTTCGTCAATGGCGGCTTGGTTTGTCTCGGGATTGAGGGGCGTGCCGGGCTTTGATGCACTGCCGTCGCAGGCTGTATCATCAGTAACCGTGCCGTCTTTCCCGATGAGGTAGATGCGGTAGAAGTATTCCGACTTCTTCGCAGCGCCGTTTCCTGTACTGCCGCCCGTGCAAAACTGCGCCGAGATGTAGGGAGGGGAAACCGGGCCTGTAGCCTTTTTGTTGCGCGGAGTGATCTCGCCGGATAGCTCACAGAGGTAGCCGTACTCGCCGACCCCGTCGCCGTCCTGATCCACCTCGCGCTGCTTCCTGAATTCGGCTTGCTGAACGGCGATGGTCTTGAGCGAGCCGGTGGTTGCCGATTCATTCGCTGCAATTCGTGAGCGGAGGAGGCCGGGGATTTGGATCCATCCCGCGCCTACCAACACTCCAAGGAGGATCCCCCAAACGGCATAGCCGATTCGCTCCATGTCGTCGCGCCAAACCAAGCAAGCAATTGATACCAACCCAAGAACCACGGCAAGAAAAGCACTCGCCAGCGAAGCGAAGCAGCCGATTGACAAACATATGTCCGAATGGGCGCGAATCCAAACGATGCAGAGAAAAGCGTTTGCCGCACCGCTGATGCCGAAGACCACACTTGCGAGGGGCAGCTTCGAGATCATGGCCAATCGAGATCTCCGTTGGAGCGATACAGCAGACAACTGCCTGCCACCCCAAGTATACCCGATCTTTCGGCGTTTGTGTGTAACATATCTGTAACATGTCGGCTTTGTCCCAAGAATGCGATTGCCGACACGTCGCGGGGATGTAGTCGCCGGGGTCCGGGGACCCTTGAACGTGGCTGCCACGATAGGAAAGCACAACATGTTCGTGCGCAGCGAGTTGCGACATCACTTGACAAAGGCAAGGCAGATACCGATGCCTCGTGCCCTGGCTCCGCCGGGGGACGGCTGTTCCGTTCGGCTCCGCCTCTTCATAGCGAAAGGAGTCAGGCGGGTTAGACGCATAGCCCGTTCCGAGGCAGAGCCTCGGAACGAGAAACCCGACCTCCCGGGGTCGGAACCTCCGGGATGTGCGTCTGAAAATGCAAGTCGTAACCTTCTGAGCTGCAACTGGTTGAATTGGGGAATCGGATTTATTTTCCAATTGGACTTGACAACAATACACTGATGGTGTATAATATGGTTATCGCATGGGGTATTTCTGTTGGCATAGCATACTGGAAGTCATGCGACTCCTTGGGCGGGCGATCCTCGCCGAAAAAGAAAAATGTACTCAGACATTTTTGTAACTTCGCCACCGGGGGAAAATTGTACTCAGTACATTTTTGCATTCTGCGACACGGTGCGCTATCTTCACAAGCGGTGAAGGGGGGGGGACTTAAGCGTATGCGCTCACTCGTCCTTCGGCAGGTGGGGGACGATGTAGGCAGGCTGGGGCGACCAACTGTCGCGGCCCGTCATGTGGATGAGCAACCGGGTGAACTGCTTGCCGCGCTCCTGGAGTTCCACGTCGGCCAGGTCGCGCCCGCGGCTGTCGCGGAGGATGCCGCCGCCTGTCCCGCCGCCTCCCCCACCGAGCGTGTCGGCATAGGTACCCCCCGTCGGGGCCTCGCCGAGTGCATTGGGCCGACGCGGTCGGTCAATGAGGGACAGCGTGAACGTGCGGACGTCGAACATCTCGATGGACTGCTCGGCCAGGATCGTCTCGTTGGGTGCGATGAGGAGGGCCTGGTTCTTGAGGACATACCCCGCATTGGCGAAATGCCCGATCCAGTTGAGGATGTTGCGGAGCGCCATGTCGCGTGCGGAGAAGGTGATCGTCGCGTCCTCGGGGATGTCGGGGCTGACGATGATGTTGAGGCCCGTCTGCGCGCGCACGAACGCGACAGCATCGCGGATGGGCGTCTTGTCGAAATCAACCGACATGCGCTCGTTCAGTTTCGCCTCCATCCGGGCGAGCCAGTTTCCTGCCGGGGCGGGAGACTTCGCATCGGAGCGCGTTGCTGGCTTTTGGAAATAATCATGCCGCTGGATGCTGCCGACGAGGGAGCGATTGATGCTGTGGACCCGGCCGGTTTCGTCCTGGACGCGGACCATATCCCCCTGGATGGTGACCTTACCGGTGAGGCGTTGGCCGTTGGTAAGAATGACTGTATCGGCGCGAAGGAGAGGAGAAATCAGCAGCCCCACGAGCAGCAATACTGCTCGGCTGAGTTTCATAGTTTTTTCTCCAGGAGCGTGATAACGTCCTGCTCGAAGTCCTTATCCATTTCCACCATGCTTGAGCCGAGGAACTGCCCGCCGCCGGTGATGATCATCGCCGAGCGGAATCCGACGCGCTTCTTCCATATGTTGCCCTGTCGGTCAATGAAGAAGGTGGTGGGCACTCGGGACATGGAGGTATATTCCTTGAAGAGCTTGCCGTTGTCCCACAGGACGGGGTAGTTAAGGTCCATCTGCTGGGCAAAGTTGCGCAACGAGGCGCGGCCCTCCCAGTCCATGGCGATGGCGAGGACCTTGAGGCCGTCGTCGGCGTATTTCTCCTGGAGGTCGCGTAGGTGCTTCATCTCGACGACGCATGGTTCGTAGTTGGTGGTGCAGAACATCAGGATGACGGGACTTCCGCGCAGCTTGGAGAGTTTGACTCGCTTACCGTCGAGGTCCGCGAGTTCGAAGTCCGGCGCCTTGTTGTCGGGGCCAAGGGTGACTACGACGACATCGCCGACGGCCTTGCCGATGGCGACGCCGGCGTCGCCGATCACTTTTCCAGCGCCGTCAACGACCTTGCCGCCGCCCTCAATGACGACCTTGCCAGTGCCTTCCAGGACCTTGCCTGCGCCCTCGATCACCTTTCCCGTGCCATCGGCCAGCGCCTTGCCGGCATCGCCCACGGCCTTGCCAACGTCGTTCATGGGATTGCCTGGGGACGCCTTGGCATCTTTGGGCTTCGCCTTCTCCTTGGGCGGGGATTTCTGTTGTTGCTCCTCGCAACTGAGAAAGGCAACGGCGACGATCAATGCGGCGATTGCAGAGCGGCAGTGTGTATTCCGGACCGTGTGTTTTGTCATCCCGTTTCCCTCGCGAAGTCGGACCTCAACTGTCTAACAGTGTATCACGTTGGCATGGCCCCGTCAAGACCCTCTTATTTTAACAATCTCCTCGACTTCTTTCCACACCATTTTAGCAATCTGCTGCTCGCTCAGCAAACGCCCCTCCGGTGCGCATTCGATCCGGACCCAGTTGTCGTTCTGTTCGGCGAGTCGGCAGTAGGCCGATTCCGCGTTGCGGAGGTGTTCTATGCTGCTTTCGTGGATGTCACGCTTGACGCCCCTTACGTACTCCCGGTGTCCTTTCTTGTCCACAAGGGCCTGGGCGATCTCCGGGGCAATATGCAGTAAGATGACTCGGTCCGGTCGGGGGATGCCGAAGACCTCGAACTCGAGGCGGTCGAGCCACTGCATGAACCGGGCGCGTTCGTCGGGGTCGGGAATCTTGCCTCCTTGATGGCCCTGGTTGGCGGAGACGTAGCGATTCAGGATGACGTGCTTCCCATCGGCCAGCCAACTGCGGAGGGTGTCCTTGGCCTGCCACCGGTCGGCGGCGTAGAGGACCGAGGCGAGATAGGGGCTGATTTCGTCGTGGCCGCCGAATTCGCCGTTGAGGTATCGGGCGACCATGTCACCGAAGAAGGTCTTTCCGTACTGTGGAAATTCCAGGGTTTCGCAGGGGATGCGATACTGCTTCATCCTCTGGATGAGAAGCGTTGTTTGCGTAGTCTTGCCGCTGCCGTCGGTTCCGTCAATGACGATCAGTTTGCCGGGGACAATCTGGTTCACAAATCGGTCCTTTCGTTGCGGTGTATTGTGGGAATTATACACTGCCTAAGGATGCACATGCAACTTGCTGCCCCCAGTTTTTTTTCTGACGGGGGGCGGACGAAAGATCGGGTGAAATTCGCTTGTCTTGACGGGGCGGACCTGATAGCATTTCCTCTTGGTTCTGGGACAGAGGTCCATTCCGCCTGATTTGCCATGACGATAAAGAAAGACCTGGTTCAGTTCTGCCGATGCGCGATGGAACGGGGTGCTATTGACACAAAGGTCGTCTCCCCGGCGAAGGTCTTCACGGCGGCGTGGGTGCGGCTGAAGTGCCAGTACGGTTGCGGGGGGTATGGGCAATGCCTGACTTGCCCCCCTCATTCACCGACACCGTTGGAGACACGCGAGGTCCTGGACTGCTACAAGCAGGCAATCCTGGTGCGCGGCGACGAAACGACGAACATTCGAGGGATCGTGGCGGATATGGAGAGGGAGATTTTCCTCGCAGGCTACTATAAGGCATTTGCCTACGGGTGCGGCCCGTGCAGCCTGTGCAGGGAGTGCGACTTCGAGAAGGGATGCCGGCATCCTTACAAGGCTCGTCCCGCCATGGAGGCGGCGGGGATTGACGTCTTCGCGACGGCTCGGTCGGCGGGCATGCCGATCGATGTGATCTCCGGGGCGGGGCAGTGTCAGAGCCGGTACGGCCTGGTGCTTGTCCGGTAGCTTGTCAGTCTGCTGCGCCTTGCTCGCGATGGGCGGGGCGCGGCTTGGGAGAGGAGGAGTGCAAAGGTGAAGCTGGTCACATATCGCGCGGAGGGGAAAGAGAGGGTTGGCGCCCTGGTTGGCGAAGAGATCGTTGCCCTGCCGTATCAGTCCGTGGCGTCTGTGCTCTCCTTGTGGGATGCGCTTCGGCCCGAGGCGATAAAGATCGCCCAGGATGCATCCACCCCCCGAATCGCCCGGAAGGACGCGACGCTGCTGGCGCCGATCCCCCGGCCGAACAAGCTGCTGTGCTTAGCCGGGAACTACTCGCAGCATATCCGAGAGGGCGGCGGTTCTGTGCCGGGGAAGGAGAAGATGACGCCGCGTGTGTTTATGAAACCTCCGAGCAACACGGTTATCGGTCCCGGCCAACCGGTGATTTTGCCGAAGAATGGGAACCAGATTGACTGGGAGTGCGAGCTCGGCATCGTGATCGGCAGGGCCGCCCGGTTCGTTACGGAGAAGGCCGCCATGAGCCATGTGGCCGGATACACGATCGTGAATGACATTTCCGAGCGTGAACTGAAGATTGACGTTGATCGCGAGCCGAGACCGGGCGACGAATGGTTCGACTGGCTCAACGGCAAGTGGTTCGACACGTTCGCGCCCATGGGGCCGTGCGTTGCCACGACCGAGGAGGTGCCCGATCCTCACGCGCTCCGGCTGACGCTCAAGCTCAACGGCGAGGTGAAACAGGATGCCAGCACGGGGCAAATGATCTTTCGCGTCCCTGAAATTGTAGCGTTCATTTCCACGCTCATGACCCTGGAGCCGGGGGACGTGATCGCCACCGGAACGCCCGCCGGCGTGGGAAACGCCACGGACACATACCTGAAACCGGGCGACGTGATGGAGATGGAGATCGAGAAGATCGGCGCCTTCCGCACGCCCGTCAAGGCCATGGCCTGATGAACACGCTGCTCCTCACGTTCATCAAGCTATTTGTCGCCACCGACGCACTTGGCACACTGCCCTTCTATATCGCCTTGTCCGAAGGCATGGACAGAGAGGAGAAGCGCAGGGCCATCGGGCTGTCGCTCTTCACGTCGCTGGCGATTGTGGTGGGGTTCATCATGGTGGGGCATTGGCTTCTCGATGTGCTTGAGGTGTCGGTCGGCGATTTCAGGGTCGCCGGAGGATTGCTCCTGCTCATCCTGTCCGTGGACATTATGAAGCACGACGAGGCGACCAAAGCCAAGACAAGCGACCACATGATCGGTGTGGTCCCCCTGGGCACGCCGCTCATTGCCGGGCCTTGTGTGCTGACGATGGTCCTCGTCCTAACGCGATCCGTGGGGCCGATCGTCACATTGACGGCCGCCGTGGTGAACATCCTCGTCGCCTGTCTGATCTTCACCTATGCCGGATGGTTTACGAAGATCCTCGGCGCCACGGCGTCGAAGGCATTTTCGAAGGTCTCCGCCCTCCTTCTTGCCGGGCTGGCCATCACCATGATGCGGCAGGGAGTCCTCAGCGCCATCGAGCAGGCCCGTGCCGTGTGGGAGTGATCCGAACGGGTGAGTGATCGGCAGAGATATTCCGGCAGGGGAAAAGCCCCCTGGCGACAAAGCGGCGTCTGGCTCGCCGGCGACACACACGCCCACTACCGGAACGTCGGCGTCGAGAGACTTGCGGCCGAAGCGTCGCCGTTCTGCGATTTCATCGCCATCACGAGCCACAGCCACCGCGTGGATTTCTGGAAGGCGCAACATGCGCATGTGGCGGCGGCCCGCAAGACATTCCCCAACCTCCTCATCTTCCACGGTATCGAGTGGGCCTGCCCGGTAGGAGGCCACGCCACGGTCCTCGTCGAGCCGTCCCGATCCGAGAACACACTCCTGTCGGAACTTTGGCGGAGACATGACCGATGGTATGCGCCCTCGAGGCCGGATCGAATCGAGGACGCCGTTGCGGCGCTGAGATTCCTCGAAGGACAGTCCCACCGGGCCGCATCCGTTGTGATCCTCAATCACCCGTCGTACGGAAGACCCTACACAGCCGATGATATGAGGAGGCTGTATGATGCGGGCGATATGTGTGTGGCCCTCGAAGGGGCGCGAGGCAATCAGAGTCAGACCTCCGGCAGCGAGATTGACCCGGTCGTGCGCAGGGCGGGCGGGGTGTACGACGCGCTGCTCTCCGAGGGGCGGCGGGTGGGGCTTGTGGCTGCAAGCGATTTCCACAGCCATGTGACGGACGGAGGGAAGACCTACTGGCCGGGCGAGTTCGCCAGGACGCATGTCTTTTGTCCGGAGCGTTCCTATCGCGGCGTCATGGCGGGTCTCAGGTCAGCCGCGACGTATTTCGTACATGGCGACATCATCGGCCCATTGCGGTTTACCGTCGGGTGGGAGGAGCGGGAAGCCATGCTCGGCGAGATCCTTCGCGCACCCCGCGGCGCGGAGGTGAGGATCGCGCTGGATTGCATCGAGCGCACCCCTATCGAGCGCGTCGAGTTCATCTCAAACAACGGCTCGCCCTGCGAGTTCCGCGCAGCGAGGCGGACCCGGAGAATGCGCATCGGCCCGTGGAGCCGTTTCGAGCTTCGTCTTCCGAGAGCGCAGCATGATTTTTTCGTCCGCGCTCGTGGAGTGTCAAGGGGGCAACGCAAGCCCTATCGAGACGAGTCAGGGGACATGTGGTTCTATACAAGCGCTATCCATGTCCATGTGAGTTGATCCATGTCCAGCGGCCCGATGCACCAATACCAGGTTGACCTTGCGGCGGAACTGGCGGCGCCGGCGGTCGGCGATTTCATCCGCCGCAACATGAAATACGCGAAGGTAGGGAGCGGCTGGCACGATGCAATGACCTTGCCGGACGGCGGCGCGGATCGGGGACGGGTCGTTGCACACTGGATCAACCGGGGAGTGCCTTTTGCGCAGGACCTGGCGGAATGGGGGTTCGCCGATGAGAGGCCCTTCGTCAGGAGGCACTTTATCTGCGGTCCCGACTGGTATCTACGCCGCATGCAGCAAGCCGCCCAGGAAGGCAACGAACCGAAGGCCGCGGTCATCTGGGGGATATTTCTTCACTCTTGCGAATATCTGACCGCGTCGAAGTGCAGCTCGATGATCGTGCACGACCTGCCGGACGACCTGGCCTGGGCCGAGCGCTGGCTGGTCAACGGACATCCCTTTCAGGATGAGTTTGCGTACGAAACGCGCCCGCGGGAGTTTGACAATACCAGGGTCATCTCGATGCTCCGCGACCGGGTGTGTGTGTCGCCGGGCGGTATGTCGTGCTGCGAGCTGTATGCGGAGATGTTACGGCGGCGCTACTTCGAGTTTTTTCCCGATGAACTGCAGTGGCTGATTGACTGCGAGGCGGAGAGCGTCGAGAAGATTTACAGCCGCTACGAAGACCTATGCTACCGAGAACTGGCCGGGACATTGAACCTCGCCCTCGCCGGGCTGAGGGATGTGTTGGCCGATCGTGACGACGACCCACAGGACGCCGACATCCTGTTCCTTATTCGCGAGGACCTCTGGCGGCGATGTGCGCTCGAAGGCAAGATGCAGACGGCGGGGCGGGTGATCGAGGGGCTGCGGTATATCTCATCCGCGTGCAAGCTCGGCCTTCCCTTCGCGCTGTGGTCGGGAGAGGGCGCGCCGGACCTCAATCCGTACCATGCCGTGGTTGCGCTTTGCGGCGAACCAATGAGCGATGAGGACGATTTTCGCCGGGCAATCCGGGGCCATGATCATGTTCTCGTAGTAAACCACAACCTCGATGACGAGAAGGGATTCGAGCCGTTCTTCGCCGGATTACGACGGCTTCTCGATCCCAAGCGAGTGCCCGAGGGCGCGCACATGACACGCGCCGAGATCGTCTCCGCCTTCCGCCGCTTGGCGGAGCTGCGGAGTCCTAAGACGAATCTTGGCGCATCATGGGATCTTGGGGGACGCGACGCTGGGACCGTCATGGATCTTTCAGGGATTCATTCCGAGGACAGGCTCTCCTGTGTCATGTGGAATGGGAGGAGGCATCCGGCCCCCCATGAGTTCATTCAGATCGAAGCCGAAGCTGGTCGGTGGGCCATCCATGCACCCGCGCATGGGACGCTGCACTTGCGGAAGCCGGTCGCATTACCTCGGGCGGGGCGAATTCTCTTTCGACTCGCCTTTCATCTGAAGGAGCGCATTGCCGTGGGGATGCGAATCGAGTGCCTGTCCGACGGCGCGCAGATTGAATTACTGCGGATGCACGTGACGGGCAAGGAATTGCAGCGATATGCGTTTGACCTGACTCGCTTCGCTGGCCAAACGATAGAACTGCATTTCGCCTGGGACACGGGATACGACTTCGGCTACGAGGACAAGGACATCCTCATCGTCGAGCGTCCGGAGATCATCTGCCTCACGTGAGCGGCAGATGCACGATCCGCTCCTCCCTGGCCGACTGCTGCGCGGCGAGGGAGATCTCCAAGGCCGCCCGCCCATCAATGCCGGTGACGAGCGGCTCCGTGTCGTTTCGGACGCAGTCCAGGAAGTGCTCCATCTGGTATTGTAGCATGGGGTTGAACCGCTCGGCATAGTGCCCCTGGTCCGTAGTGAACATCAGCTCCTGCCGAGTGAGGTCGTACGTGATCATGCCCTTCGTCCCCGTCACCTCCAGCTTGAAGTCGGCCTTGGTGGGATGGGTCGTCGGGATGATCCAACCGGTCTCCAGCGACCCGATCACGCCGTTCTGAAATCGAAGCAGCGTCCAGGTTGTGTCCTCCACGTTGTGGCCGCGCTTCTTGTGCAGGTTCCACACGGCCTCGGCGTGGACGCGCTTCACCTCACTGCCCGCGACCCAGCGCATGATGTCGAAGTCGTGCACGCCGAGGAAGGAGAGGACCGAGACGCGCCCCTTCAGGCGCTCCTGGCTGGTAATGAGGTTCGTCCGGCGGCAGAAGATGGATTCGAGCTCTCCGATTTCTCCGTTGGCCGCCGCCTCCTTCACGCGGGCGTATCGCTTGTCGAAGCGCAGGACAAACCCGATCATGAGTTTCACGTTGGCTCGTTCGCAAATGCGAATAATCTGATCGGCGTCAGCGAGCGTAGTAGCGATGGGTTTTTCGAGGAGGATGGGTTTTCCGGCCGAGGCCGCCGCCGCCACGGGCTGGACATGGGCCTCATCGTTCGTGGCGATGATCACGCAGTCCACATCCTCGCGCTCGGTGAGTTCCCTCGGGTCCGTATAGGAGTCAACGTCCAACTCGCCGCCCACTCGTTCTGCTGTCTTCTGAAAGACGTCCGCCACGGCCACGAGCCGCGCGCCGGGGATGGCGGCGAGCGCTTCGGCGTGTTTTCGCCCCATCCACCCCACGCCGATTATCCCGACCCCCACCTCCGTGCGGGGCGAAGGTGTTCGCTCCTGTTGAGACGACCCCGCTTCGGGGGCGGACACCAGGGTCTTACCTGGATCGCCGGCGCCCGCCCGCTCCTCCGGCGAGGCGGCCATCGTTTCGCCGAGAACGGCCTCGCTGTCCCGGTCCTGTTCCGTTTCGATTTCCACGCGGAAGTCGCGCATCGGCACGACCATGGTTCCCCCCGCCTGCGCCTGGTCCGGCCGTGCGGTGGGTTTCGCCTTCTCCGACGGTATCTTCTGTCGTCGGAGTTGATCGAGGGAGACGAGGATCGTCTGATCAGCGAGCGGGACGTTGCCCTGCGCGGTTGGCTTCTGGGTGGACTGTCGGCAGCCAGTACACCATATCTGCCCTCCTGTGATGGTCTCGGCAGATTTGAACTCCTTGCCGCATTTCTCGCATCGGTAAGTGATTTTCATGGGGGCGGTCCTCGAGGAACTCAGTTAGATGGGTTGTCCACCCGTCGAGTATAGGCCCTGATCGCTGTAAATCAAGCCTTTTTCTTGTCGGCGGATATGTGGATATTTTTGCCGTTGAAACTTGCCCTTGCCACTGATAGAGTACCTGCCGATCTGGATGCGGCAAGTGGAAAAGAGAGACCTCTTGAAGCTTAGACAAGGAGTTTCGTAATGGCAAAGTATCGTTCGTTGTTGCTGGGCTGCGGCCCGCGGGCCAAGGAACACATCGCCGTCTATCGTGAGATTGACAACATGGAAATGGTCGCCGTCTGCGACCTGCGACCGGAGCGCCGCGAGGCCTTTCAGAAGGAGTTCGGCGTCCCGAAGGCCTATGACGACTACGAAAAGGCCCTCGCCGCCGAGAGGCCGGACGTCGTACACGTCGTCACCCAGCCCGGCCGGCGCGACTGGGAGATGGAGACGGCGGCAAAGGCCGGCGTGAAGGCGGCGATTGTCGAGAAGCCGATGGCGATCGTCCCGTCGGACATTCAGAAGCTCGAAAAGATTCACAAGAAGTACGGCATCAAGATCATCGTCAACTGCCAGCGCCGCTACTTCCCGCAGTTCCACGACGGCACGATCCGCGACATCGTCGAGAACAAGATCGGCAAACTCTACCTCGTCCGCGCCAGCGCCAAGGGCAACACAATGGGCATGGGGCCGCACCTGATGGACCTGCTTATGCTCTTTCTCGCTGAGGCGCAGCCGCAGGCCGTCTGGGCCATGGCCTATGGGATCAAGGAGGAAGGTTACCAACTCAGCCACCGCGCCCCGGAACACATCCTGGCCGAATACTGGTTCCCGAACGACGTCCGCGTCATCTTTGACTGCGACACCGACGCCCTCGGCACGCCGGGGGAGGAGTCGTTCTGGATGCACCTGCACTTCGACTTCCTCGGGAGCGAGGGCCGGTTGTATCTGACGCAGAACAAAGGTTATTGGTATCAGTCCCACGGCATGGCCGAGCCCGTCTGCGGCGAGAGCAGTTGGGACAACCAGGGCTTTGGCGGCCAGCGCGACTTCACCAAGGCCGTGGCCGACTGGCTCGACGGCGGCGAGCCGCACCTGAACCGCTTCGAGGTCGGCAAGGCGGTCTTCGACGCCCTCATCGCCGCCCAGGCGTCGGTGTACTATGGGAAGAAGATCAACCTGCCCTGCGAGTTCAGCGACGAACAATGGACGGAGCTGCGGGAGCGACTGAAGAAGATCGGGTAAGTTCGGCAAAAATTGTGATGAATCTCAGATCGCTGGTTGTGGTCTTGGTCCTGCTGGCTGCTGCCGCTGCGCGCGGCGAGACATACTATGTCAACAACAAGGCCGGCAATGACGAGAACGACGGCCTATCAGCCGAGAAAGCCTTTGCCACCATTGCCCGTGCGATAAAGACCTGCAAGACATCGGATACGCTTTCCTTGGCGAATACCGGAACGCCGTATCGCGAGCCGATTCCGCTTGCGAATCTGGGTGGGACGCCGGCAAAGCCCTTCGTGATCGAAGGGAACGGGGCGGTGATCTCCGGCCTGCGCGAGATTAAGCCGGAGCAGTGGACGAAGAATGGCGATGTGTATGAGATCAAGGGGGAGAAGCCCTACGGGTTCCCATCCTTGCTCATTGACGGCAAGGAGACCCCGCCCGGCGACCCGGCCAAGCTCGAACCGGGCCAGTGGGCCTGGCCGAAGGATCCGGAGAAGAAGACCGCGGGGACGCTCCGGTTCCGTCCCGAAGCGGGCAAGACGCCCGCCGACTACAAGTTAGAGGCCACGCTGGAGGTGTCGGGGTTCCGCGTTGCGTCGTCGAGTTACATCGTCGTGAAAGACCTCGTGAGCGAATGGCACTCCAACGACGGCTTCAACATCCACGGCGACTGCCGAGGCATCTACTGCGAGAACATCGAAGGGCGCTTCAACGGCGACGACGGCTTCAGCATCCACGAGGCGATCGAGGCCGTAGTGCGCAACGGGCACTTCCACCATAACGGATCGGGCATCGAGGACGTGAACCTGTCGCGGTCGTTCTACTCCGGCCTGCGCGTGCATGACAACCGGCGGCTCGGCGTCCTGCTTATTGGGGCCTTCCACAGCGCGGTGGACGCGGTGGTGTATGACAACCCCTTCAACTTCAAGCTGACTCCCGGCGCGACGAAGCACCTCGTCGGCGGCGAGCAAAGCCCGATCCGCGACACGTCGGTCTATCTGCAGAACGTTGTGGCATGGGGCGGAGAGTACGGCGTCCAGGCCACGGGAGGGGCGCGGGCGATGATCGTCAACTGCATCTTCGCCGACTCGAAGGTCGGCATCGAGATGACCGGGGAGAGTCGGGTCAACCTGACAAAAAGCATTGTGGCGAATTGCGGCGATGTCGAGCTTGGCTGCAAGGGCAAGGAGTTTTTCGGCGACTATAACGTCTATTTTCCGGGGCGATTCCTCGTCGGCGCTCAGAAGTTCATGCCGGAGCAATGGGATGACTTCCGAAAAGCCGTGGGTTATAACGAGAATTCGCTCCTCCAGGACCCGAAGCTATCGGAGGGCCAACGACTGACAGAGGAATCGCCGAAGGCGATCGGAAAGTATTCCATCGGGCCGACGGCATTCTATGTGGGGCAGATGGGGGATTGAGAGATGGAGCTTTGGCGCATGAATTCATTCTGATTGGAGAATTAACCAATGGCAGGCTCCAGGAGAGAAAGGCGTGAGAGGGAACGGGAGATGCGCAGGCAGCTCAAGAAGTTTGGAAAGGAGACCATGACCAAACTTGGCGCGGGGCAAGCAGTTCTCGATCCATGCGGCGAGGTTAAGATGTCGGAGGTCTTGAACGATCTTATTGAGCCGTATCTTCCCCCCGGTGCGGACATAGAGCTTACACGTATGATTGTAACCTTGGGCGCGCTTGCCTGGAACCTGTCCCTCTCTGAAGATGGAGACCATCGGCCGAGATTTCATGAAGCCGGTCAAGAGATCAAGGCTGAGATCGAAAACCGATTCGGGAACGACATTCAGACGATTCTGAGCGAAATGATTGTCAGAAAGAAGGCGTTGTTTCCTCATCATAGCCGCTACATCGTGAATTGCGAATTGATAAGGGAGGGGGGAGGACATAAACTTCTCGTGGCGTCCACTCTTTCCTCTAAACAAGGCGAGAAGCACGAACCATCATCGTGATGCAGCCGTCTTGCGACGGACGGCAAGCCGCAAGGGGGCTTTCGAGTCCGGCTTGAGGAGCTTAACTGCATACTGTATCGTCACTTGTGTCAAAGGATAGGACATGCCCAGCGTCGATGCGGATCTGAAATTTGACCCGGCAAAGGTCTGTGATGTCGTCGGGGAATTCCTTCGGGCGTCGCTGGCTCGCCTCGAGGCCGACGGTTTTGTGTTGGGGCTGAGCGGCGGCGTGGACTCGGCCGTGGTCGCGGCGCTCGTGTGCAGGACCATCGGTCCCGGTTCGTTGCTCGGGATGATGCTGCCGGACCTCGACAGCGACCCGCAAAGCGAGACGGATGCGCGGCTCGTGGCGAAGGCATTCGGCTTTGAGGTCCGCAGGCAGAAGACCTGGCCTGCGTTGAAGAAGCTTGGCGTCTACAATATCTTCTGGCCGATCTATTATCTCCCTCGTTCGCTGAAGCGAAGGATATACGAGCGCGAGCACGCCGCCCGAAACCAGACACCGGGCCAGGTCTTCTTAGATACGCGGCTGGGAACCAGGGACAAGGACCTCCGACGCTTCAATGCCTTTCTCCGCGCCAAGGGCCGGATGCGGACGCTGGCTCTCTACATCCCTGCCGAGCTGGAGAACCGGCTGGTCGTGGGCACCACGAACTACAGCGAGTACATCATCGGATGGTTCACAAAGTGGGGCGACTCCCTATCGGACATCTCCCCCATCGTTGATCTTTACAAGACGCAGGTGTGGGAGATGGCGCGGTATCTTGGCGTGCCCGAAAAGATCATCCACAAGCGGCCTTCCCCCGATCTCGTCGCCGGTTTGTTCGACGAGGACGGCATCGGCATGCCCTATCGCACGCTCGATCTGATCCTTGCCGGCATCAATCGCGGTTTGCCGGATGCGGAAATCGCGAAACAGGCCGACATGCCCGTGGAGCGCGTCGGCTATGTCTATGAGCTGATCCGCCGATCCCAGCACATGCGGGATATGCCTACCTTCCCGAACCTGGGCATTGGGAAGCGCATCTACTCCGCGTCCGAGATCGGCACACCCCCGGGACGCGGCGCGGAGGCCGCGGATTAGGCGCTGCTATTTCTGCTTCTCCGCCCACTGCTTCTTCATCATCTTCATCTCGTCGTTCAGGACGACCTTCTTCTGCGTGGTATGGGCCTTCTTGTCAATGATCCAGTCGCCGTCCTTCACGCGCATCACGGGGCGCCGCTTCTCGACGGGCACAATCCCGAATTTCTTGTGCGGCTCCGTCTGATACCAGTAAGCGACCGACGACACATCGTTCGCCAGGTGGTTTCCATGCCCGTGCTCAATCGTTGCCTTGATCTCTCGCTTGAAGTGCACGGGGTTTGTCAAGTGAAAGATGTATGAGGTCTGGTATCCCCCGGTGTTTTGCTCGTAGATCGAACTGCCGTTGAAGAGGAAGGCATTGGGCTGCATGCCCCAGGCTTGGTTGAGGTAGTCCTCGCTGCCGGTGCCGTGCAGGTCGGGCGGCCACTTGTAGCCGTCCACCCAGATCATGTCGTCGCCCTCGCCCCACCAGGTGCCCTGGAAGTTGGCGACGGACAGATTGCAGCCGATGTAGTGCCCCCGCCCCTCGGCTTCAAGGATCAGGTAGTTGTTGTCCCAGGCCAGTTTTTCCTTGTTGACGATGTTGGCCTCTGGCGTGTTGACGCGGATCTCATGCGCCCAGCCGTCGGTAGGATTCTCGCGGCGGAACTGGGCGTGGAGATAGGCCGTGTCCTTGCCAAGCGGCTTGTCGTGTAGCTCGTAGTCTATGTAAAAGTACTGGCCGTAAGGCTCTTTACCTTCGTTGGTTACTTCAACCCTCGCCGAGCGATTGAAGGGCATCTGGAGGTAGCAGTTCAGCGCCGCGTTCGCGCCGAAGTGGTTGTGCCGCCCGCCATGCGCCGAGGCCGTGAAGGGCAGCGACTGGAACGAGTTGACGATGCAATGGCCGAGGCAGAAAAAGTCGCCGAGCGGCGCGATAACGCTCGGGTTCTTCTCCCCATCCCAATACATTTTGAGCACCACGTCGCGGTAGGTCCACTGGCCGCCCTGCGTCATCCAGATGTGCGTAATGCAGCCGGGACCTTTCAGGTCGGCCAAGACCTTCGTCTCTCCGGGGGGAATCCGCCAGCTGTCCGCATTGCGACCGCTCACGTCAAACGACGAAGCCCGAAGCGTTTTTGCGTTCTGAATTCTTGTCAATGAACTGAGCAATCCAGTGTCCATCTGTTATCCCTCCGATTGCTACCTCTCTTGCCAGCAGGCAGAGCGCTCGCCCTGCACGTGAATCTAATCCGCAATCCGAAATCCGCAATCCCCAATCGGCTCAATCGTCGTCGTCTTCGATTTTCGTCACCTGTCCCGTGTTCGAATTGACTTCCACTTCCTTAACCGCGCCGTCGGTATAGATGTCCACTTCAAACTTCGGTGTGCCCATCGTGTCTACGAGATCAACGTCAATCACCTGTCCGGGCACTTTTTCCAGCGCGACCTCCATCGCCTTGGCGAGTGTGATCGTCATCCGGTCCCACTTGTAAAGGCCGAAGCGCACCTCCGACCGGTCCGATTGCTTGACCACTTCCCCATTCTCACAACCAACGTCCACCGTGTGCCGCCGGCCCATCTTGCAGATGCGCACTTCATAGACCGGGACCCCGGTATCTATTTCGACCTGCATCTCGTAGGCCACGGCCCCCTCCCCCGCAGCCTTCAGGGCGATCTCGACCGCCTGCATCGGCGTGACCTTCGCGCTCTTCACGGCATTCGCGCACGCTGTGGGATTATCGTCGGCAAAGACCACCGTTGCAGTCAAAAACATCGCCAGTATTATCAGACCTCGACCTCTCATGATTGCGCCTCCTTCATCGCTTGACTCAAAACCTTGTAACAGAACTCCGCCGCCTTGCATGGATCGTAATCGGGCCGATTGGACACCATGCCGCTCACCTCGACCGTGATGAAGTCATCCCACCCGGCCTTGGCCATGGCCTTGAAGTAGGCCGCGTAGTCGAAGTCCCCCTCGCCCGGAAGCAGGAACTTGACCTTGCCGTTCTCCATGCGGCCGTCCTTCACGTGGGTGTGCACGGCATGGGGAACGAGCACCGGGACGCACTGGGCGATCGTCATGCCGACGACGGCGAAGTGGCTGATGTCGAAGTTCACCTTGATGTTCGGGTGCTTCATCCGCTCCATGACCCACACGGCCTTCTCCGGCACATCAAATTGCCCGCCCACATGGGGTTCGATGGCGAACACAACATCAAGATCCTTGCCGATCTTCGCGTAGTCCTCCAGCCGGCGGACGAGTTCCTCGCGGAACGCCTCCCACGGTCCCTTGCCTCCGCCCATGGTGCTGGTGACGACCGGCTTTCGGCCCGCGGTCAGGTCAACGGCGAGCTGCGCGGTCTTGCGGAACTCGTCGAGATTCTTCTCGTGAATCCCGGCCTCATCGCCCATGACCTTGAGCAGGAGCATGAGCGAGGGAACGGCCATGCCGTGTCTCTGCAACACGTTCCGAAGCGTCTCACGGCGCCTCTTGTCCATTTTGCCCGGGTCGGCGCAGAAGCGATCCGTCGCCGTGATCTCCAGCCCTTCATATCCGATCTCCGCCAGGCGGGGTACGGCGTCTTCCGGCATGATTCCAGGCAATCCATACGTTCCATAGGCCAGCTTCATGATTGTTTGTCTCTCCTCTCAAGTCCAATCAAAGACAACACCGAGATATTCGTTCTTACGATTCAGCAGACCGTCAAAGGCTTCTTGCGCCTGCTCGGGTTTGAGAACATGGGTCACCAGGGGTTCCGTCTTGAGGCGGCCATCGGCCATCATGCGAAAGATGATCTCCGCATTCCGCGCCATGGAGTGCTTGGAGAATCCGTCAGGATAGAGCGGATACCGCCACTCATGCGCTCCTTTCATGACGATGGATCCATGATCGCGCCACAGATGCACGGCGTTTAGCAGAGGCACAATATCCGTCTCATGCTCTCCTCTGGGCGAGCCGAGCAGGATCACTTCGCCCTGCTTGGCGGTCACCGACGTGGCCAGTTCCATCACCGCCGGATTGCCCGTGGCCTCGACGACGTACTCCACCCCATGGCCGTTGGTGAAGTCCATGATCTTTGCTCGGGCGTCTTCGGTCTTCGGGTTGACGGTCTTGTCCAGGCCGCATGCCCGCGCCGTCTTGAGCCGCGCATCCTCCGCATCGGCCACGATCACATCCACCCCCGAGTGCTTGAGCAGTTGCGCGCAGAAGTTGCCGACCAGCCCCATGCCGGTGACGAGGGCGCGGTCGCCCAGTTCGGGGCGTCCCACACGCACCGCCGTGATGGCCACAAGGGCCAGGCCGACCAGCGGCGCATGGCACAGGTTGACTCCATCGGGGACCTTCACGCACATCTTCGTCGCCTTCGCGTGGCTGATGTGGGTCGAGTGGGTGAACACCCGGTCGCCGGGCCGGAAGTCCTTGACCTGCTTGCCTACTTCGATCACCTCCCCCACCGCTCGATTGCCGGGAACGAAGGGGTACTTGACGTCCTGCAGGCCGGTGTACTTGGCCAGTTCCGTTCCGGCGCTCACGACGCTGTAGAGCGTGCGGATGAGGACATCCTGCGGCCCGACAGCCAGGTCCCGTTCGACCTCTTCATACACGACCTTTTTGACTTCGGTAAAACATACTTGTCGAATTTTCATTCTATGCTCTCTGTATTCTATTCCGTCCAATCGGAACGGAATTGTACCACGAACCCATTTCACAGGCAATGGGGAATCCGGCAGGCCGCAAGGAAAAAGGTCCATAAACTGATTGACAAATAGTCGAAAGAAGACGTTGAAATCTCGACTGAAAAGTTGTACAATAATGCTGTACTGGTTTAGGATTTCAGGAGATGAACAGTGGCAATCCATACGACATATTCCAAGGCCCGGGCGGAACTTGCCAAATTGTGCAACAAAGTGTCCGAGGATAAGGAGGTCGTCCTCATCAATCGGCGGAACGCAGAGGATGTGGCGCTGATGTCCGCGTCGGAACTTTCGAGCCTGTTGGAGACCGCACACCTGCTGCGGTCACCGCGCAATGCGCGCCGTTTGCTAACAGCCCTGAATCGCGCCCTTGCGCGGAGGGGAAGGCGGCAAAGCCCAGACAAGCTCAGGAGAGAATTAGGTCTTGATGACGAGCAGTGAAGGATCGGCCTCTCGCAGGCCCAAGAGAGACGCCGTATTTCACCCGGAATTCCGAGAGGATCTTGCGTATTGGGTGAGAATGGATCGCAAGACCGCCTTGCGAGCGTTTGACCTCATCGAGGCAATTATGCGCGATCCGTTTCGCGGGATTGGAAAGCCCGAACCGCTGAGATACCTGGCACCAGGCGCATGGTCGAGACGCCTCACGCAAGAACATCGAATCGTCTACTATGTCGCCGAAGGCCGCATAGACTTTCTTCAGGCGCGATACCACTACTGAAGGTGGAACACCCGTAGGTGCTCAATATGGCTGCCACTATATGGGATTTCGCATCCTCTTGGAGACGCCGATGCGAACAGTATTGAACATCGAAGATGAACTGATTGAAAAAGCATCACTACTGACCGGCGTCAAGGATAAGACGTCCCTGGTGCGGATGGGCTTAGAGTCCCTGATTGCATTGGAAAGCGGCAGGCGGTTGGCGAAACTGGGCGGAACGGAGCGAAAGCTGGGATGGATTCCGCGACGACGGATCAGGGGCAAATAGACGGTCCCCAGGAGGCAGAAGGGGCTGCTTTCGAATCCTTCGGCATCCGTCCCGACAACTGGGAAACGGCGATGTAATGCTCAACTTCGTTCCGCAGGTCGGTTCTATTCCAGCTTATACACCCGCACATCATCATACCATGCCGCATCCTCCGCCGATTCCTGGTCGCTGACGCCGAGGAGGATGACGAGCTTGCCGACGGTCTCGGGAATCTCGACTACTCCAAACAGCTCCGCCCACTGGTCGCGCGGGCCGTCGGCGAGGATGAACTTGTCCTGCGTCTCGAACGTCCACTTGCCCTCCGCCGTCTGCCAGCGCACGCGGATGCGGGAATCGCCCTTGCCCTGGATCTTCCGCACGGCCTGGATGGCGTAGCGTTCGCCTGCGGCAACGTCATAGCTCTGAATGAAGCATCCGTCTTTCACATTCGCGGCGCGCGCTGATCCCTTTCCGCCCGCGCCCGCCTCGCGGTCCCAAGTAAACGTGCCCTTGGAATCGCTGTGCTGCCAGGCATGCCACCCGGCGGGACAGCCGCCTTCCTTCCAATCTTCCTGCACGCCGCCGGGGGAGGCAGGCGGCGCGGTAGTGGAACCGAAGTCGGCATTGCGGGCCAAGTTGACCAGATTGCCATCCTTTTCCAACTCGCCAAGCTGCCTCCGCCCATACTCCACCGGATCGCGCGCGAACCAGAGCGCCTTCTCGCTGCCCGGCAGCGCCTCCGGCCAGGACTGCTCGTTGACGCGCTTATTCGGCGTGGGCCACCAGCGGAACTTCTCGCCGTAGATCCAGACGTACTCGTCCGCCACTCTCATCGCCGCGCCCACGTTGGCCCGGAGTTGGTGGAGGCGCGACGGAAGATTCGTTTTCATGTAATACTTTGATCCCTCCGGGTTCGAGTAGGCGTCGAGATAGATGCCGAAGCTCACCTGCACCTGTGCGCGATACTTGGCCCGGTTCTCCGGCGACACCAGTTCCTGGCACGCGCCCTTGATCATGAGGGCCGATTCCACGTACTGCATCACGCTGTTGTACATGTAGGCGTACTCGCACCCGTCCACCAGCGTCACCGTGGGCGGCATGACATCGAGCCAACCATCCACGAAGGGCGGCAGCAGCCCGTAGCCCAATCGTTCCAGCATGGGCCGCGGGTCTTTGTGCCCGGTGGCCGTCGCGCATGAAATATTCATAAAATAGCAGAAGATCGTGATGTCGGGGTATTCCGAAAGGATGGCCTCCATCACCTGCCGACCGCGCTCGCGGGCCTGGGCGTGATACTCGTTGAAGGTATGTTTCTCCTTCTCCGGCTGCGCGGAGTAAGCGAACTGGATATGGGGCTTGGTATAGGGCTCTGGGTCGAAGAGGATGCCCTTGAATCCCCCTTGCTTCGCCACCCATGCAGCGATGCGCCAGTGCTCGACGATCTGCTTCCAACCTTCGTCGTCGAACCAATCCACGTTGCCGGGGTTCGCGCCGATGGTGATGAAGTTGTCCGTGAAGCGCGTGAACTTGCACGCCTTCATCTGGTCAACGCACGGCTGGAACCACTCGCGCTTCCATTCCTCGTTCTTGAACGCGGCGCGCATCTGGCAGCGTTTCTCTGCGTCAATCTTCCCCTCGCAGACGATCACGACTCCATCGAAGGGCCGCTTCTCTATCTCCGCCAGGTTCGCAAGCAACCGTTCGGTGTCCGGCTTGTCCCATCCGGTGGCGATGAGCTTCTTGGGGCGGCGCATGTCTTTGATTTCATCAGCCCGTCCAGTCATCATGCCTATGAGAAAAGCCGCCGCAACAAAGGCGAATACCATGCGCGCCATGTTACACCTCCCGCTTCCTATGTCTCTTGTCCACGTATCCTGCATTACTCTATGCCGAACGCCGCGCAACGTCCAGTCCTTTTTCCGTTGTGGATCGCCAGACTCCCGACTATAATCATCGCCTGAAGTTGTCGGACGACTGCATCACACACAGGACTGTCACCGGAACCCGGTTGGAGGCGCTCGCGATGGTTCGGTCGCAAAGCAGCATGATCGTGTTCGTTCTGTTGAGTTCCATTGCCACGGTTTTGGCGCAACCCAAGATTGGGATACCCGAGATCGTTGAGCCAAGCGGCCTCCGCCACGCGGCCGAGTTCCGTTTTGACATGCAGGCGCGCTACCAGAACCCGTACGACCCGGATGAGATTCGGGTGGACGCCCTCGTTATCGGGCCATCGGGACAGAATTGGGTCGCGCCGGCGTTCTGGTTTGAACCGTACAGCAGGACGGTCGAGGAATCCAAGCTCGAACTGGACCAGATTCGGCTCTTTCGCTTTTATATATCCGCGTCGGAATTCGGGAAGAACCAGACGATCCGCTTTGCCCTTGATGACATCGAGCTGCTGAACTCGAAGACCGGCGTTAGGAGAATTATTGACGACTTCGAGGGAGACATCCGATGGCAAGCCCAACAGGGTGTTACCATTGAAAAGAGCGACGATCAGACCCACGGCGGCAAGTCGGCCCTGCATGTCACCATCGTGACCAATGAAGAGGGCAGCGGTTGGCCGGGTGTGAACCTGAGCCTCAACAACGAGGACTGGTCAGCTTACGACTCCATTCGCATATGGGTCCGCCCCTTGCGCGGGCTGGAGCGCGGGACAATCGGCTGCGAGTTCTACAACGTCCAGCGACACAAGTTCCAGACGCACATCTACGAGCCGTCGGCGATCATTCAACCGCCGACATGGCACGAAAGCGAATGGATGCTGCGCGCACCCATGCCCAGGTCGGTCTGGGCGCCGGCCGGCCAGGGATCGTGGCGCGTGCGCCTCGCCGTCCCCGAAGATGGGGACTACTCGATTCGGCTGAAGGCAAAGGATGCATCGGGCGAAACCGAAGGGGCAACGGCAACATTCCAATTGAAGCGCACGGAACCGGACGGGTTTCTTCGCGTTGACGAGAATACGAAGCGCTATTTGCGCTTCGATTCGGGCAAGGCGTACCTGGCCAGCGGGACAAACCTCATCAGCAGCGACGTTACGGTCAATGAGTACTACGTCCCCAAGTTCGCTGCGGCGGGATGCAATTTCATGCGCTTCTGGTTGTCCGGGCGATCGCTGGGCATCGAGCGGGACAAGCTCACGCAATACGACCAGGAGCGCGCGGCGGCGCTTGACGTGTTTGTCAATCTCGCACGAGACCATAACACGTATCTCATGTTCTGCCTGACCGACTTCCGCGAGGCTGGCGATTACCACGACCAACATTACTGGAAGGATGTGGCCTATTCAAAAGTTTGTGATACCCCGCACGAGTTCTTCCGCGGCGAGACGGCGATCCATGCCTATCAGAAGCGTCTTCGCTATGTCGTCGCGCGATGGTCGGCCAGCGCCGCCGTGCATAGCTGGGAGTTCTTCAACGAGGTCAACATCACCAACTCGTGGAAGGACGAGCCGGACTCCGTCCGCACATGGCATCGAATCATGGCCGAGCATCTTCGCGCTATTGACCCCTACAAGCATGTCATTACTTCCAGCTTCGCCCAGATCGAGGACGACGATCTCTGGACGCAGCCGCTCATGCAGATTTCCCAGCGGCATTTCTACACGGGCGATTTCGTGTCCTTCGCCGATGCTCTGAGCGAGGCGACGCGCATCCTCGAACATCACGAGAAGCCGAGCCTCGTCGGCGAGTTCGGCCGCGCCAAGAACCGATACACCAAGGAGGACGCCGAGGGCGTGAGCCTGCACAACGGCATCTGGGCCCCGCCTATGTCCGGCAGCTCCGGCACGGGCATGCCGTGGTGGTGGGAATGGATAGACCAATACGACCTCTACCGCCACTACGCGGCATTCTCGGAATTTGTCAAGGATGTGCGGTGGCATGAGGAGGGATTCGTCCCGATTGAGGCAAAAGACATCAAGACAGAGATCGCCGACGATCCGAAAAGCCGGCCCCTGCAGGTCGTTCGAATCACACCCGTTTCCGGTTCATTCCAGGAGGCCACGTTCAATCGGCCTGTGACGGTCACGGTGAAAAATGACGGGACGCTCGACCCGCCCGACCTCATCAGCAATTTTCCCCATGGAATCCGCCATCACAAGGACCTTCACAATCCCCAAACGTTCCGGGTGAATTTCCCGGAAGCT
Source organism: Planctomycetota bacterium (assembly GCA_040755855.1). Taxonomy (GTDB): domain Bacteria; phylum Planctomycetota; class Brocadiia; order JAADGH01; family JAADGH01; genus JAADGH01. Next base: position 157,876 of record JBFMAD010000003.1, read on the forward strand.
GGCACATTCAACGTCTATGTCGGCGGCGTGTCGGGCCATGGCGGCGCGACGCTCAAGATCGTGCTCGACGGCGAAGTGAAACTCGACAAGCCCTTTACCGATGCCAGCAAGGAAGACACGCAGATGATGACGGAGTATAACGGGTGCTACTCCGTGGATGTCCCCCCTGGCGAGCACACGATCACGCTGGAGAACACAGGCACCGACTGGTTCCGCATGCCGCTCATCACGCTGACAAACTACGGCGAGGCCAGGCCGGAGGTGGAGGTCCTCGGCCTGCGCGGGAAGCAGTCCTGCCTGCTCTGGGTGCGGAACGCGACGTATGTCTGGTATGCGCCGCTCGTGGACCTGAAGCCCGTCGCCGCGCGGGACGTAGTGCTGCGCATGTCGGGTCTGGACCACGGCAAGTACGAAGCGAGACTCTTCGATCCCCAGACTGGCAAGTGGCTAAAGACACTAAACATCGAGTACAATGGCGGGATCGCGATCCCCCTGGGAACGATTGTGAAAGACATGGCCGTTCGACTGACCAAAAAATAGTGTCACAAGGAGGATAACCGGCAAATGAGTTCATATCCAAGCATTCAACGTCCAGCAATCACGGTCTTGCTGTGCATCCTTGCCATCGGGTCATCGGACTGCTACGCCCGCACCATCCTCCGCGAGTCATTCGAGACGACCTCAATGGTCCACTGGGGCCATGCCTGGGGCAGCGCCGCGGTAGTCACGGAGCAGGCCCACGCGGGAACGAAGTCCCTCAAGTGCATCGTCGAGGACAAGTACGGCATGTCCGTCCACTATTGCGATTTTCCTGCACGACCCGGAGCGACCTACGAACTCTCCGCATGGCTCCTCATACCGAAGCAGGAGAAGGAGTGCTGCCCCGTCCTCCAACTATGCACCGAGCAATGGGGGCCGATGCTCGCCCAGGCCAAGCCGGAAAAGACGGGCGAATGGGTGCAACTTCGTTGTTCGTGGAAGAACGAGGAGAACCGAGCGACCGTCCGCGTGGCCCTGCACAACGCCCCCATGAAGGCGGGCCTCGGCGGCGCATACTACTACTGGGACGATGTCACACTTGCGGAAGAAGGAGGTACCATGGAAGTTCCCGGCGCACGTGGGAAGAATCCCAATGTCATCCAGGGTCTCGCCGTCACACCGGCGGGTGGGATGAAGATCGCCATCGCTGCGGGAAAGGCGCACGTCGCCGACCGCGAGGTGACCGTCGAGGCGGCAACCGTTGACATCGCGCCGCAGCGTGTGCTCGTCATCCACTATGAGCAGCATCGCCTCAGCGATGAGGCCCCCGGCGGATACGCCAAGGCGACCGCTCTCACGCACTGCGTCGGCATGGGCCCGACGCTGCCGGGCATCGTCGATCCCGCGTCCATCGTCGTGAAAGAGAAACCCGATGGCGACCTGATCTACGAAAAGGGCAAGGACTGGCGCGCGGATGACCTCTGGGGCCGCATCGGCCGCATCCCGGAGGGCCGGATCAAGGCGGAACAGACGGTGTTTGTGGATTACCGCGTCCGACTGCAGCGCGTTGACACGATCTGCATCTCTTTCGATGGAAAGGTTTATGCACGCCAGGGCGTCAGCGAGAAGGTCTGCCCCACGATTCCCGGGGCGGATTATGGCAGTCTGGCCCTATGCAACATATACCTCCCCTTCGGCTGCGCGGAGATCACCGAGGAGAACATCTATCCTATCGGGCTGCCCTTTCCCCATCCCGACCTGGATTTTCTGGAGACGCACCGCCAGCGTGTGGCCGAGTTCCGGGCGAAGCTCGATCGCGGCGAGGACGTGACCCTCGTCACGTGGGGCGACTCGGTCACATGCGGCGGCGACGCGACAAGGCCGGAGTATCGCTTCGCCGACGCCTTCGTCCAGGCCCTGCGATACAAGTATCCCCAGGCGCGGATCAAACTCGTCAACGCGGGACGCGGCGGGTGGAACTCGAACAAGAGCCTTCCGCTTTTCGAGGACGACGTGCTCAAACACAAGCCCGACCTCGTCACAATCGAGTACGTGAACGACATGGGCATTACCGAGGAGAACATGCGGAAGAATTATTTTGAGGCCATTGACCGCATTCGCGCCATCGGCGGCGAGGTGATCATCATCACCCCTCATTTCACCATGCCGCAGATGATGAAACTTGCCGGGGTTGGGACCCCCGAGACGCGGGCGGCCGTCGGCGTGCTCCGCAAAATTTGCGAAGAGAAGAAAGTCGCCCTCGCCGACGCCTCGAAGCGCTGGGAGCATCTGGCCGCCGAGGGCATCCCGTACTATACGTATCTGCGAAACGGCATCAACCACCCGAACGATGCGGGACACCAGTTGTTCGTGGACGAGCTGATGAGATTGTTCTGATGTAAGCCGGTGTCGGGCCAGGCTACCCGCACTGGGTAGGAGGAATGGCTGTCCGTGCAATCTGGAGTATGATCCATGCAGATCATCAAGAGCTCAAGGCACCAAAAGATCATTGGCGAGTTCGGCGAACATGTGATATGCAATTGGCTGTCGCGTTCCGGGTTTGAGGTCACGCGGGTGGACCATACGGGGATCGATATTCTTGCGTACAATCCATCCACTCGCAAGCGCCTTGGCCTCACAGTCAAGTCCAGAACGCGGAATCTCGGCAAAGAGCAGACCAAGGTGAACGTCCTGTCATACCAAAAGGGGAAGAATGATCGGAAAAAGCTCTTGGATGCCTGCAAATCTTTTGCATGCACACCATGGGTAGGAATCTATGTTGAGACTGCTGATTCTGCGGACGTTTACCTCACGAGTCTGGAGAATTACGACCGGAAATACCGTGGAAAACAAGGCAAATCGCTCGATTGCTGGAACATGAAAGAGTCCGACAGGGAACGGTACGCGCGTGATCCCAATGTCATGCACGTCGGTGTTACCTTTCATGCCAGGAACTGGTTTGCGAGTGATCCTGAATCTGGTACAAAGTGCCCGTAGGAATGGCGTATCCAGTTTGAGCAGGTCGTACAGCAGTGTCAAACAGGGAGTTCCATCATGAAATCAGGAATTGAAAACCAATCTATCCGGGGCGAACCGTTGCCTAACATCCCCTGGGAGGAGCGACCGAAGGGATGCAAGGATGTGGCGTGGCGGTCAAGCCGGAATCCCGTCATCCCTCGCGATGCGGTCCCGACATCGAACAGCATCTTCAACAGCGCCGTCGTGCCGTTCGAGAAGGGGTACGCGGGCGTCTTCCGATGTGACGACCGCTCCCGCCAGATGCAGCTCCATGTGGGTCGAAGCAAGGATGGGATCAAGTGGGAGATCGAGCCGAAACGAATCCAGTTCCTCTGCGACGACCCGGAGATCGGGAAATTCCAATACGGCTACGATCCGCGCGTCTGCTGGATTGAGGACCGCTACTATGTGACCTGGTGCAACGGCTATCACGGTCCCACCATCGGCATCGCCCACACGAACGATTTTGTGAAATTTCACCAACTCGAAAATGCCTTTCTGCCTTACAATCGCAACGGGGTCATGTTCCCTCGGAAAATCAACGGCAAGTACGCCATGCTCAGCCGCCCGAGCGACCGGGGGCACACCCCCTTCGGCGATATTTACTATAGCGAAAGTCCCGACCTGTGCCATTGGGGCCGGCACCGCTTTGTCATGGGCACGGCGGGCGGGTGGCAGAGCACCAAGATCGGCGCCGGGCCGATCCCCATCGAGACGGAGGAGGGTTGGCTGCTGATCTACCACGGCGTCTTAACCTCTTGTAATGGCTTTGTTTACAGCTACGGCGCAGCGTTGTTGGACCTTGACCGGCCGTGGAAGGTGATCCATCGCGCCAGGCCCTACCTCATGTCGCCGCAGATGCTCTACGAGTGCATGGGCGACGTGCCGAACGTCGTCTTCCCCTGCGCCGCGCTCACTGACGCGCCGACCGGCCGCATCACGATCTACTACGGCGCGGCAGATACGGTGACGTGCATGGCGCACACGCAGGTGGACGATCTGATCGAATTCATCAAGACAAATCGAATGGCATGAGCAACAAGTCTTCAATGCGGAGATGGCCATGAAACTGAGCAGGATTGTTTTGGCCGCACTGATTGTGTCGGGGGCAAACGCTGTCCTGGCATTCAACGGCCACATCGTCACGGAAGGTCCGTTGACACTGACCATCGGACCCATCGAGGAGGTGACCGATTATGACGCGCCGCGCGACGTGGAGGTAAGCCTGAAGAACAGCAGCGACTTCCCGCTGAAGATCCGATTGCAGATGCGCAATCTGGTTGACGAGTGGCGCGCGGTGGGCAACGCCGAGGCGACGGTGGACGCCAAACCGAACGAAGAGTCGAAGACCACGTTCCGTATCGCCGCCGGCGAGGGCGCCTGCTCGGCACTGTATCCGGTCCATGTCTATGCTACGTTCGAGCACGAAGGCAAAGAGATCGTCGCCCACGCCGTCCAAGTCTTCGAGTCGAACTTCAAGAAAGAAGTCGCCGCCTCGACAAAGCCGGCGGAGATGGAGACCGCCATCGTTCCCGGCCACGGCGCCCTGCCTCTCTACCCATTGCGCAGCCATCGGGTGACATGGTGTTACTACGACAAGCCGCTTGTGTACATGCCCGTCGGCTGGCAGGGTTCTGCGCCGGATTCGCGGGCGAACTTCGCGCGGCAGCCCGTCGCCCGCGGCGTGACAAAGCCCGCCTTGCAGATGCATCCCCCCTGGCAGCCGGGCGGCGGATCAATCTTTGCCGAGTATCGGGTCAAGCTGCCCGATGAGAAACCGATTAAGCTCCTCTTCGCCAACGCCATCCGCGACAGCGCGCCGACAGAGCCGAAGAGCGACGGCGTCACATTTAGTGTATGGATCGGCGATGAAAAGGTGTTTGATCGCCATAGCGATAGCAAGGTCTGGCTCGACGGCGAGGCGGACCTGAGCAAGTTCGCGGGCAAGGAGGTCCTCCTGCGCCTGGAGAGCCACCCCGGGCCGAACCGCAACACCACCTGTGACTCCTGCTATTGGGGCGAGCCGGTCGTCGTCGCGGGCGAGCCGCCGGCCCAGCTTACCGATGAGCAACGCGCCACGCTGCGCGAGCGAGCCCGGAAGGCAGTTGGGGCGACGAAAGGGGCAGGTGACGACGAGCTGGTGTTTGCTCTGGAGGACGGCTGCGTTGCGGCCATCGTCCTCGGCGTCAAGGGCCTCGCCGACGCGGCCATCGCCTTCGGGAAGGAAAATCAGTCGGTTGTGTTCGACGGGTTGTCCATCGAAGTGCTTCAACACAAGGTCGGGCAGTGGCCGTCGCAGATCGCCCTTCGGGAAGTGAAAGTGGATAAGCCCTGGTTATTCGGAAATGCGAAAATCACGCATCGCGTCCAGTTGGGAGACGAACGGTTTGACGTAACGGCGGAGTTGTGGCAAGAGAAGGCCGGCCTGCGCGTCAGAGTGACCTCTCCGAAGCGGATCACGGACATCGCCCTCGGCCCGGCCGACCGCAAGGCGCCGAAGGTCTACTACGGCCATGGGTATTGCATCGTCGAGCCGGAGGCGTTCAGCGCCGGTTTTGGCGGGCACAATCTCGCCACCAGTCACGTGGGGTTCGAGTTCGAGAACGGCGTCTCTCTACTCACCGCTTGCGACAGCCCACCGGACCGCCTCGAAGTGAATCCGGATCAGAATATCTATGCGCTGCACACGCATATGGATACGATGTTTACCTTCGTGCCGAGCGTCAAGAGCGCCCTGGACTGCGCGATCAAATACCGCCCGATGTATGACAAGAAGGCGGCCGGCGGCGTGAAGCGCAAGGCGGGGCGGTTTGTTTTCGACATCTGGGGCGGGCGGTATGCCGAGATCGCGGAGCGGATGCAGCGGGCAATTGACTACGGCCTGACGGACTCGCTGCTGACCGTGCACAACTGGCAGCGATGGGGGTACGACTACCGCCTGCCGGATATCTATCCGCCCAACCCGCAGTTCGGTTCGCTCAAGGACATGCAGAAGATTGCGGAGGTCTGCAAGAAGCACGACATCCCATGGGGGCTGCATGACAACTACATTGACTTTTATCCCGACGCTGAGGAGTACACCTACAACCATATCTGCTTCACCGAAGGCGGCGGCCAGCCCATCAAGGCATGGATCAACGAGGGCCGCGATGCACAGAGCTACCGGTGGCGGCCGGACTGCATCATGCCTTTCGTGAAGAGAAATCTGAAACTCGTCAAGCCGAACCTGGGGCCATCGCACTACTTCATTGACGTATTCACGTCGGCGAAGTGCTTTGATTTCTATGACCGGGCGGGAGATTTCCATCCGAGCACCGAGACGCGGAAATGCTGGGGCGAGGCCTTCGCCTGGATTCGGGACTATCTCGGCGGCAACGCCCCCACTACCTCCGAGGCCGGCCACGACCAGCTCATCGGCTACTTAGATGGGGCGGACTGCCAGCACCTGCAGCTCACGAGGGATACCCATCCTCCCGGCAAGCGGCACTGGTTCTACATCCGCCTCCTTCAGAAGGACTGGGAGCGTGTGCCGTGGTTCGATGCGGTACTCCACGACAAGTTCAGTCTGCATGGGGTTGGCTATAGCGGCAGGTATCAGGGGGACCGTTCGCGGCGCGACCACGGCATCGAGAGCGACGACTACATCAGCGCGGAGATTCTCTTCGGCCACGCCATGATGACCGACTCCGCCGCCTTCGGGCAGGGGGCGGTGCGGAAGTACTGGCTGGCCCAGGACTTCATCCACAGCATCGCGCTTGACGAGATCGTGGACGCGCAGTTTGTGGACAACGACATCCACCGGCAGATCGTGATATGGAAGTCGGGGGCGAAGGTGTGCGTCAACCGGTCCGAGAAGGACTGGACCATCGAGGGAAAGGTGCTGCCGCAGTACGGGTATTATGCGAAGAACGGCGAGATCGAGTCGAGCATCGAGCGGATCGGCGGCGTGATCGTCGAGCAATCGCGAGGCCCATCGGGGTTCTATGTCAACGGTCGTGGATACGATACGGACGATCGCCTTCGGATTCAGCCGCTTGCAGATCGCGTGGAGTATCTGGGCGACCGGAAGTTCAAGCTGCTGGTCAACTGGCAGGCGGAGCGACCCGCGCCGAAGGACCTGCACATCTTTGTCCACTTCGACAGCCCCCAGGCCGAGAGCAAGGGCAAGATCGCCTTCCAGGGCGATCACACGCCGAAGCCGGGAACGAGCACGTGGAAGGGCCGCATCACGACGGGGGCGGACAAGGTCGTCACGATCCCCGAGGGCCAAGGGCCGGGCGAGTATCAGATCACGACCGGCCTGTGGGAGCCGGGGGGTAAACGGTATGGCCTTCGCGGCGACGACACGGGCGGAAGCCGCTATCTCCTGGGCAAGTTGATCGTGGAGGGAGAAGGGACAAGTATCAAGGGGGTCCGTCTCGTCAAGCACGAGCCAAAACCTGAGCCGCCTCCGCGCCGCAATGTGGACAAGAAATCCATCAACTTCGGACCTGTGACATCGTGCGGGGCGTTCCGGTGGACGGTGAAGGAGGACATGATCATCCTCACCCCCCTGCCGGATATGGATCCTTTCGATGTGACGCTCATGCTCGACAAGATAACCGGCGGCAGGGACATGCGTGCGCAATCGGTCACGGCGGTGGATGCATCCGGGAAGCAGACCCGGCCCCTTCAACCACAACAGACAGGCACTGCGCTAATGTTCCGGACGGTCAAGGGCGATTTCGCGTATCAGATCGTGCTCATAGGAAACTGACGGGCCGACACGGGGGTGCCCCCTTGTTTTTTGCGGCGAGAGCGGTTATCTTATATATAAGTTTGTGTCCAGAGCAGCGGATATAGAAGGAGGAAGGCAAGCGTGATCAAAATCGAACGAATTCTGTTTCCGACGGATTTTTCCGCGTGCTCCGAGCATGCCCTGAAGTATGCGCTTGAGCTTGCAAGACGGTTCGAGGCCAAGCTGTATCTTCTGCACGTACTGGACACTCGAATCTATGGCCATCTGGAGCCATTTGCGAACACCGTATGGTCAATCTACGACGCCAAAGAGCAGGCGGCGAAGAGCATAGCGGAGATTATTCCCGAGAAGGAGCGAAAGGCCCTCCAGGTGGAGAGCCTGGTCCGTGAGGGGACGCCCTTTGTGGAGATCATCAAATTCGCCAAGGAGGCGGAAATTGATTTGATTGTTATTGGAACTCACGGGCGAACGGGGTTGACTCACATGCTCATGGGCAGCGTTGCCGAAAAGGTGGTTCGGAAGGCGCCGTGTCCCGTCCTGACAATCCGCCCCGACAACGTGGATTTCGTGATGCCGTAATCGCCGCGACCGTCTGCGGCGATGGACACACTGGGATATGGATGTGAATCATGCTTGATAATTTCTTCCTGCCCCGTTCGGTGGCCGTGATCGGGGCATCGCGGGAGAAGGGCAAGGTCGGCCACGATATACTGAAGAATCTCGTCGAGAGCAGCTACACCGGAAAGATCTTTCCCATCAATCCCAAGGCAAGGGAAATCCTTGGGTTGGAAACCTATGCCAGCGCGCTGGAAACGCCGGACGACATTGATCTGGCGGTGGTGGTCATTCCGCCGAAGTTTGTCCTGCCCACGCTGGACGAGATGGGGAAGAAGCGAGTCCCCGCTGCCATCATCATCACCGCCGGGTTTAAAGAAAGCGGCGTGGAGGGCGGCGCCCTCGAACGGGAAGTCGCCAGGAAGTGCAAGGCCCACGGAATCCGCGTGATGGGGCCGAACTGTCTGGGCCTGATCAACACGGCCATCGGCCTGAACGCGTCGTTTGCGCCGGCGACGCCGTCGCGGGGGAATATCGCCTTCTTCTCCCAGTCCGGAGCACTGTGCACGGCCATTCTCGACTGGGCGCTTGGGGCGGACATTGGCTTCTCGAAATTCGTCAGCCTCGGCAATAAGATGGACGTGGACGAGGTGGATCTGCTCCGATCCCTCGCCGACGACAAGGAAACGGAGGTTATCCTCGGCTATGTCGAGGGGGTGAAGGACGGCGTGGAGTTCATGCGTGTGGCCGAGGCCGTGTCGAGGAAAAAACCGATTATCATTGCCAAGTCCGGAGGCACTGCGGCCGGCGCGAAGGCGGCGTCCTCGCATACGGGGTCGCTGGCAGGGTCGGAAACGGCCTTCACCGCCGCGTTTCGCCAGTCGGGAATTATTCGGGCAAAAAGCATTCAGGACCTGTTCGACTACGCACTGGGGTTCGCCTACCAGGGCGCGCCGAAGGGGCCTCGCGTCTCTCTGATCACCAACGCGGGCGGGCCGGGCATCATCGCCGCCGACGCCGTCGAGCGTTCCGGTTTGCGTATGGCGGAGCTCCAGAAGGAGACCATTGACAAACTGCGTGGAGGATTACCCCCCACCGCCGCGCTCTACAACCCTGTGGATGTGATCGGCGACGCCAAGGCGGATCGCTACGAGATCGCCCTCCGCGCCGTGCTGGAGGATGAACATGTGGACTGCGTTGTCGTCATCCTAACGCCGCAGGCCATGACCGAAGTGGAGGAGACGGCGCGAGTCGTGGCGCGGCTGGCGGCAGAAACGGAGAAGCCGGTCGTAACCACATTCATCGGCGGCCCGACAATGGATAAGGCCGAGAAGGTGCTGAACGAGGCGCATGTACCGAACTACGCCTTTCCCGAGAACGCCGTCTCGGCGCTGGATGCATCGTACCGTTATTGTCAGTGGCGCTCCATGCCGCGGACCAAGCCGCAGCCGCTTGAGGCAAACCAGGGGAAGGTCGCGGACTTCCTCGCCGCGGCGCGCCAAACCAAACGCTTCGAACTTGGGGAATCGGATGCGCGCGAGATCATTGCGGCCTATGGGTTCCGGGTTCCCAAGAGCATCATTGCCGGCACGCGCGAGGAGGCCGTTGCAGCGGCGAAGGAGGTCGGCTATCCTTTGGTCATGAAGATAGCCTCCCCGGACATCCTGCACAAGTCCGACATCGGCGGCGTGCGGGTGGGAGTGGCAGACGATGAGGAAGTGGTTCGCACATTCGGGCAGATGTACGAGAATGCGCGCCATCGCATGCCCGAAGCGGAGATTTATGGCATTGCCATGCAGGAGATGATCCGTGGAGGCAAGGAAGTCATCCTCGGCATGAAGCGCGACAGTCAGTTCGGCCCCATGCTGATGTTCGGGCTGGGGGGCATTTATGTGGAAGTGCTGAAGGATGTTTCTTTCCGAATTGCGCCGATTACTGTGGAAGATGCTGAGGATATGATCCGGGAGATTCGCTCGTATGCGCTCCTGCGGGGTGTGCGGGGGGAACAACCGGCAGACCTGGCTGCGGTCAGGGAATCCTTGCTGCGCCTGTCGCAGCTGGTCACATCGAACCCGCAGATTATCGAGTTGGATATCAATCCCCTCGTCGTGTTCGCCGAGGGGGAGGGGGCCATCGCCATTGACGCGCGCCTGACCATAGAAGGAGAATAGGATGATACCGCTCTTTGTCGGTTCGCTGTCGAGCTACGCAGGGAAAAACATGATCGGGCTGGGGCTAAGCCTGAAATTCAAGGACGATGGCTATCGGGTTGGATACTTCAAGCCCATCGGGGTCCAGCCGACGCGGGTGGAGAACGTCATTACAGACGAAGACACGAAATTCTTCCGTGAGGCGCTGGACCTGACCGATCCGATGGAAAGTCTATGTCCCATTGTGCTGACCGAAAGCATCATCAACAAGGTGTTTTCAGGGACGTTCACCGACGCCATGGCCAAGATCCGCAAGGCTTTTGATACTGTTTCAAAAGACAAGGACATTGTGCTCATCGGCGGTGTGGGCGACCTGGACCTGGGCATGGCCATCAACGCCTCCGGCGCGCAGATCATCGAGGCGCTCGATGCGAAGGCGATCATGGTGACCAAGTTCCTGGACATGGTTTTCTGCACCGACCGCAGCCTGTCCACAAAGGAACACCTGGGCGATCGGCTGATTGGAATCGTCGTTAACCGGGCCACGCGACGGCAGAGTCAGATACTGGAGGACAAAATTGTTCCCTTCCTCGCCACGAGGGGCGTGGATATGCTGGGCGTCATCCGCGAGGACCCGCTTCTGGGCGCCGTGCCGGTCAGCGAATTGGTGGAGCGTCTGAACGCGAAGGTGCTTTGCGGGGGAGGGCATCTCGACGCCCTGGTGGAGCGCTTCAGCATCGGGGCCATGAACGTCGAGAGCGCGCTCCGCTTCTTCCAGCGCCAGCCGAACAAAGGGGTGATCGTCGGCGGGGATCGGCCCGACATTCAACTGGCCGCGCTGGAAACATCCACGCGCTGCCTCATTCTGACGGGCGACCTATATCCCAACGAGATCATCCTCGCGAAGGCGGAGGAGAAGGAGGTCCCGGTTCTCCTTGTGAAAAGCGACACCGCGATGACGGTTGAGGAATGCGAGGACTTGACCGGCCATCTCAGCCTTCGCAGCATGGAGAAAGTACGCCGGGTTTCCGAGGTGGTCAAGGAGAGTATCAACCTCGATCTCGTCTACGAGAAGCTCGGTCTCGACAAGTAAGGAATATGGGTTCATGAACGGATCGAGTTTGCGCGCCTTATCCCTGTTCGTTTTGCTCATCTTCGGTCTCGGCGCTCTCCCTGCCCAGGAGGGCACAAGGTCCTCCACTGACAGGCAGCGCCCGCATCTCCGCGCCGGCGAATTGCTGGAGTCCACCGTCGGGGGCCGATATGAGACCCGGCAAATCCTGGCCATGCGGCCCGAAGACTTCGACTCGAAGGACATTCAGTACTATCGCACCCTGTCGCTTACAAAGAAGTTTAAAGACATCAACGAGGAGTTTGACTGCAACTACACCCTCTTCCGCTATGCCCTCGCCCGCCTCGCGGCCACGACGGACGACCCGCATGTCGAAAGGGAATTCAAGGAACGCTACCTTGCCTTTCAGGACCTGTGCCGCCGCCTTTCTCAAAAACACGCCTTCGCCGACGTGTGGCAGGAGGAGAAGGCGGAGTGGGTGAAGGACCCGTACGAGGTCTACAGGCACTTTCTCATGGTGTACCTCGATGAGCTGGCTGCTCAACTTGACGTCCGTGAAAACTTGGATGGGGCGAAGTCGCCATACACCATTGCCGAGGATTACATCCGCTACCCGAGCGAGACAAACAAGCAGCAGCTCAAGCAGCTTTACTTCTCCATCAGCCAGTACTTCCAGAGCAGCAACTACACCTGGACCCGCTATATTGACAAATACCGGTTCCAGGCGGCCCGTCAGAGGCTCTTCGTCGAGGAATGGGAGCGGGAACTGAAACGTTACCAGGAGCTGCTCCACAGGCGGGAAGATACCCCCGGCTACCGTCAGTCCCTGCGGCTGGCCGAGGAGAGCGTACGCTTCGCCTACCATCGGCTAAAGAAGGAAGGGCGGACCAATTGCCTGCCCTATTTTTCAAAGGTAAACACCTTCTATCTCTCCGATACGGTTGACGATTACCTCAAGAAGGCGGCGGAGGAGACGGAACTCGAGAAACAACGCCACGACCGACGCAACAAAGAGGAAGTGGTGATCTTCATTCACGGTCTCGGCGAGGACCGCGCCTGTTGGGGAGAGTTCCCCGAATTACTTGCGATGGAAGACGTGGCCGACCCGACGCTGAACAAGCATTACCACGTCTATGTCTTCCAGTACGCCACGCAGGAAAAATCAAAAGGCGTGGAAGACTTCGTCCCGGAACTGGCGGGATTCATCGCGCAGATCAAGCGCGAAGAAAAGGCAGAGAAGGTAACACTCATCGGCCACAGCTTCGGCGGGGTGATCGCCCTCCGCTACCTCGTCGGCAAGGACCCGGAAACGGGGAGGCCCTGGCGTGAGAACGTGGACCGTTTCGTGGGGATCGCGCCGTCCCTGCACGGGAGCCATCTGGCGAATGTGGTCGTCGGCATATTCCGGGAAAAGGAGAAGAAGTTCGAGCGCAACCTGCCGCTGTTCGCCAAGGGGATGCCCTTCGTTGGGAGAATGGGAGACCTCCAAATCGTCGAAAACCAGATCGGCAGTGAGGTGAATCTGACATCCTTCGCCGCTCTCGACCGCGAAAGGCGCCTGGAGGGTATCCGAACTCTAACCATCATCGGCGACCCGTGGAACCCGCTCGACGTCTTCCTCCCCAGCGGGCGCAGCGAGGACGACGACCTCGTGAAAACCTTCAGCGCCAACCCGAATCACGTCTTCCTCGACGGGCCGTCGGCGGACAAGAACATCGGGTACGCCGGCGCGCAGGTGCGATACACGGACAAAACCCATTTTCCCAGCATCAAGGCCATGGACCGCCAACACATCAGCTACCGATACGTGAGTTCCTTCCTCAAGGGCGATCTTCTGCCCCAGCAGGAAGCCGAGGAACACAAGGTCAAATACTTTCTCATCGCCCTCCGCGTGTTCCCGGCGAAATACGCCGATTCCGATCGCCCATTCCTGCCGGACAAACAGCGGAGTCCAACGGGGGAGTTGCTTCTGCCGCCGTTGAAGGTCGAGATATCCGGGGCGCGCTCCGTCGAGTTCCACGAGCGCCAATGGAACCTCGCCACGGGCGTGTTCTTCGTGGAGGGACACATCAAACGGCCAAACGTCGAGGAAGGGGTTAGAGTGCGGTTATCCGCCGAGGGCTATGAAACCAAGGACATGCTGATTCCCGTCCGATCCGGCCAAACCACCTACGCTGTCAATCTCATCGTCAATCCACAGTGACGTTGCCCCTTGGCGCCGGTTGTACGCGAAGGCGTTCGTCGGTTGAGACGAGTTTATCAATCCTCTTTACGTGCTCGGATTTGCCGAGAATATCCCGCGCCTCGGCAAACCGCGCCCGGGCCTCGGCCAGGAGATTCCGGTCCGTCTCGGTCTGCAGAAAGGCATAGTAGCTGCAGACACCCATATAGAACGTCGTCAGCCCGATCTGCTCCTTGCGGACCGGTTGCCGGCAGGGCTCGGCTGCTTTGCTCAACCACTCCTGTAGGAACGCCAACCGCCCTCGCGTCTCGGCAAGTAGGTCAATAGCGCCAATGGCGCCGATCTCGCGGAGGGTAGTGTCCATGTCGTTTGCGATGGAGTGCAGCGGCGATGGGATGCTGCGGCTCGTGTGGGCCCACTTGATTGCCTCGACCAATTCCGCCATGCTTGCTTGCAGGAATGCGGGGTCGTTGCTTTGCCAATACCGAAAGTAGTAAACCATCCCCAGGTTCTTGTGGGCGAGGGCATATTTTGGATCGGCATCAAGCGCCTTTCGAAACGCGTCGAATGCTGCAGGCAGGTTGCTGCGAAAGAGATGGTAGGCGCCGATATTATTGTGCGCAATCGCCAAGCCGGGCTCTTTCTCCAGGTTGTCGGTCCAGAGGGTGATGGGAGTCTGGTAATCGGCATTACGTATGAGCGTGCCCTGCCCGAGAAGGAGAACCCAAGCCGCGCCGCCGATGAGCGCCGCGGCGCGAAGGACTCGACCGCGTTGGGCCAAGGCGGACAGGGATATGGCGGCCAGAAAGAGGAACCCGAACGATGGGAGGTAGGTGCGGTACTCGCAGAGGATGGCTTTGCGGGGGATAATGGTAGAGGACGCTGAGATGGTAACGAAGAACCACAGCACGGCGAACGAGAAGATGGGGTAGCGTCGCAGCGCAAGCAACGCAGCGGCAATCAGCAATGCCAACAGGACGATTGCCGCGACGGCCGTAGCGTCCCAGATGGTCTCGATGGCGTCCACTATGTATTCAATCCGCAGGCCGGTCGGAAGGATCAAGAGGCGAAGGTATCGGCAGACAGCGACGGACTGCGTCAGAATGTTGGAATAGACGCTGCGGTAGTGGAACGGTTGAACCACTTGATTCCATAACAGAAATATGACGCATAAGGCGATGGCAGCCGCGGCGGCGATGAACAATAGGATCGGCTTGAGTCGCTTTTGGAAGAAGATCGCCTCGTAAAGCACGACGATTCCGGGTAATGTGATGGCAATGGACTTGGAGCCGAGGGCGAGAAGAAAACAAATACCGGCAAGGATGAAACAAGGCGCGCTCCCGCGGATGTTCCGCGCCAATCGTCCGCGAAGGTAAGACGCGACGGCTAACAGGTAAAAGAACGCGCAGAGGAGCTCGCTGCGACAGGAAATCAGGTTGACGGCCATCGTTTGCAGAGGATGGACGGCAAAGGCGATTCCCGTGAGGAAGGGGATTGCCCCATCATGTTCCCGTCCGGCGGCCCGAAGGGTCAGGTCGGCCACGCCGTAGGCCAGCAGGCAGACGCCGATGTGGATGAGCACATTAACCACATGGTATCCGAAGGGGTCGTCGCCGCCTACCCGGTAATTGAGAGCGAGGCTGGTACGAAATAGGGGGCGATCGCCGAAGGTCAGGAGGATCCGGGGGATGTTCCGAATCTCATGGATATCCTCATTTCCCTCGACCTCGCGGAAATCATCGTATTGGAGCGAGTTATAGAAGCTGTTGGAATAGACCGCGAACGCCGCCGCCGCGATGAACGCAAGGGCGAAGACGCGGCGCGTATGGCAATTTAGCTCCATTGGGGGTTAAATCCCAGGATGCCGGACGGCCTCCTACGAGGGGCTGCCGCAGTGAGATGGCTTCGGCTCGCGCAAGCTGCCGCGGTTGAGCCTGCGGTTGAAGACACTGCGCGTGAGTCGGCTGTTGCGCTGGTGCGCGTCGCGGCGGTCGTCCTGGACGTAGACAGGCTGAGAGATGAAGGCGCCGACGCGCGGGTCCCATTGCGCCATGGCCATCTGCCATCCCTGGTTGTGCGATTTGTAGTAGGGAAAAGGCGTGAGGCTGCCGATTTGCACCTTGCCGGTGATTGGGATATCAATATGTTCACCGGGTTGGAGCGTCTTCTGCGTGCCGTCAGCATAGGTGATCGTGATCGGTCCCTTGCTGCCGGCGGCGTTGGTGATTCGGATGCCATTTGGGGTTCGATCCACGCGCACGTCGCACCCGGGGCCCTGCTCCCAGCTGACTCCGGCGGAGAACTGCGACGGCAGATACGTTCCCGTCTCTACGATCAGCCGATAGCTCCCGCTCCACGTGACCTGAATGGTGCTCGAACATCCGCGTACGGCCGCTACGCCGTCAGGAAGCTCGAACAATGTCTTGGCGGTGGACTTTGGTTCGATGAAATTCCACACCTTGCCGACGACAATACGAATCCGCCGCTCAACCGCCTCTTGCTGCGCGGCAACCTGCACCTTCGCCATAGGCGGGTTGATAACGATCAAGGTCTCTTCATCAAGTTTCAACTGGGACCCGTCCTCGAAGAGGACGCTTGCCGTGCCCTTTCGTGTCTGGATCATGTCGGCGTTGATCAGCGAGCCGTTGCGGATCATCTGTCCCACCTTCACGGGGCGGATGATCTCCTCGCCGCGCTGGATCTGGACCTCCCCCGCGAACTCGGATATCCGCGCGATGCCCTCCTGACCCGCCGCCACGCCGCAGCAAACCGCAACCAGGATGAATAGGCCCACGAACCGGCTTGTTCTCCCTGCGATTGCTTTCATTTCCATTCCTCCTTTGTACATAAACGAAAGCAATTCCTGGGGGTCTTATTTAATTGTAACATATGAATTGCCATTTAGTCGGAAAAATTAAAAATAATTTTTACCAGGACCCCTGGACCACCGAAATTCGCCCCTTGGACCCATCATACTCTGTCTCCGCCAGCGAACCGGCCGCTCTCTGCTCAAACGCTCCCTCCAGCGCCGTCGCGTAGGAAGTCGGTGAGCCCACTTGAATTATGGATAAAAATCCCTTTTCCCCGACCTGCACACGCACTGCCCCAAAACTCGACGCTACCTTGACGACGTAGAATGCCCCCCCCGTGCTCTCGCCTTTTCCAGCAGAGACGATCTCCACAACCGTGAATGGCTGCACGAGGAAAATCGTGCCGTCTGGAAAGGTAATCTGCGCCTGGCCGTTAATTCCCGCAAAGAGGCGCGTTCCTACAGCCGCCGCGTCGCCTTCCTTGGCCGGCGCCCAGGCCGAGTCCTTGGGCTGAATCCACATCGCCCCGCGCGTGGCAGCCACGGTACCCGAGATTTCCGTTGACGCCTGCTTTAGCCCGGCCGTCAGGGCGACGATCAATCGCTCCTGTGCAGCCTTGGTCTCATCAGGCGTCTCCGGCTTCGCGGCATTGAGGTCAATTTTCACCAGGTCTTCTTGTGTCCCACTCCTTGCGCGAAGCCGCGTGGCAAGCCCCTGGAGGGATAGGACCAGGGACATGCCGCTGACCGGATCCCCCGGCCTGCCGCCGCCCATCAGGTCGTTCTCCCCACATTCCTTTATGGCTGTTTTTTCCGATAGGCCGAACAGCGCATCCCCCAGTCCCTTCTTCAGGCCGGCTGCTTTGAAAAGCATGACGGCAAATTTCCCATTCGTCAGGCGATCATCGTTTTTCAGGTCCCACTTCTTATCCACGATTTCCTTCTGCCTAAGGGCGCTCAGCGCCTCCTCGAAGGGAAGGATCGTCCCCTCGCCGGTGATGGCAAAGGCCACGCCGCGTACGCCTTCGGCATACGTCACGCTCTCACGCGCCGCGAGGCCGGTGATGAATTCCGCCTCATTTTCCGGGCGCGCGACCCTGGAAAACAAGAGGATAACCAGCATGGCAAGACCAAGAAGGATGCGCCTCACGTCGGCACCTCTCTTTCGCAATCAGAACCGATAGGAAAAGTTGAACATGAAGTAGCTGTTCATGTGCCGTATCGGGAACGCCTTGCCGGGGAAGAACATCCCGTACTCCACGCCGATGGAGACATCCCGGAGCGGGTCCCAGCTGACGAAGAAGTCTAATTCCTGTCCTACGCCCTTGTGGTCCCGGATGGCGGCCTGGTCGGAGATGCCGCCTGTGATTTCGTCCTTGCGGAAGAAGTAGTGGGCAACCCCGAACCGCAGGCTCTCGAAGGGATCCCGGTCGTAAAACGGATTCACGGCAAAGCCGGTTCGGTAGATATTCAGGTTGCTTACCATGGGGTCGAGCACATAACCTACCGGCACGTAACCGAACGGGAGGAAACCGCGGTCATCGGTATCTGCCAGGTTGCCGGCCACGGTGCTGCCGGGGATCAGTCGGTCCGCGTCGCCGGAACCATGGATATACCCCAGCGAGAAGACGGGCTTGCCGGGATGCTCCAACTCGTAATCCACGCCGACGTCCACCGCAAAGGCCCGAATCGGGTCCTGGCGGATATTCATAGGGGTCGGAATAATAATACCGAAGGGGCCGGTGCGGTTTTCTATGCTCTCGCCCATGCTCCTGCCAGACTGACGGATGTACTCCGCGTGATACGTCAGCCGGGGCAGGACCTCTCCCTCGGCGCCCAGGCCAAGATAGCGGGCGTTGTAGGTGTAGTTGCGGAAGGGGTCTCGTGGGTGGGGGTGGCTGTAGTCATCTTCCGTCATGAAGAAGATGTATGGTTGGAAGGGCTTGACGAGTTCGTAGCGCGCCTCGCCGGCGAAGAACCGCCGATCGTTGTCCCGTCCGGGGACGCTGGTGTCAATGTTGCCGTAATAGGTGAGGGTTCTGGCCCCCCAGAGTTGAGCGCGGAGATTGCCCCAAGCGACCTCGCCTTTGATACCGTCGCTGATGTCGTTGTAGGTCAGGCCGTGGCCGAGGGTGAAGAACTGCCTGCCGACCGTCGCCTGGCTCAGGAATTGCTGGCCCGCGAGCTCGCGGATCTGAAACAGGTTACCCACGTCCGCCAAATAATATAGTTCTTCCAGATCGCCCGTAAAGCCGTGGGCTTCTGTGGCGTCTGTGAAGTCCTCATCCAGGTAGGTCATCCGATACCGGGAGAAGATTCGGTGGGTGTTTTGAATCTGCAGATCCAACCACAGATTCGTGTCGCTCGTGAAGGCGGAGACGCTCGGCAGGCGAGAGTGCCTATTGCCGATGTATTCGTAGATAACCGACGTGTTCCCCCCATAATCGAGCAGTAGCCAGTCGGGAAGTCCCCCCTCGCGGTATTCCACCTTTGCCTTATGGGCCGCATCGGCCTCCTCGCGGCGACGTTCCACCTCCGCGCGGGACGGCTGGGCGACGGCATCGGAAAGAAACGTCAGGCTTAACACAAACAAAGCTATGGCGACGATTCGGTGTTTCATACGGATTCCTGTCGCAACAGGGCAGACGGCTGACGTTGCGGGGACGGCTCCCAAAGGCGCTGGTTCATAAGACAACAGATTACCATATTGCTGCCCCAATGTCAATACACTAAGCAATTTGCGCACCTTGACATTTATGCACTGAATTGTTATTTATAATAGTGTGGGCCTTGCGGGATGTCGGAAGGTGAATTTTACGGGTGCGAAAGATGGTTGTGCAAAGATCCGGATTCGTTTTTTTAATGTGTGTGGTGGTGTTTGGCTGCGGCGCTACCCAAGTATTTTTCCAACCGGCGCCCCCGGCGGATGATACGGCGTATGTCAGCACGCAGGATGGCTGGAAGCTGGCCATTGATCATTTCATGCCCCGCAAAATCAGCACGAAGCGTCCGCCGGTGATTCTCTGCCATGGATTCACATACAATGGCAACTTCTGGAACATCGAGAAGGAACGAAGCTTTGCGCGCCAGTTGTGCAAACGGGGGTACGATACATGGGTCGTGTGGCTTCGCGGGACGCGGAAGACTGTGAAGGAGGGTGTGGGCGAGGGCGATGTCAAGCAACTGCCCGACAACTTCGACGACTACGTCCACAAAGACCTTCCGGCCATTATCAATCATGTGAAGAAAGCGACGGGCCGCGACAAGGTGATCTGGATCGGCCACAGCATGGGCGGCATGGTGATGTACGCATATCTGGAGACCGAAAAGCCCGACGACATCCACGCTTTCGTCGCCATCGGGTCACCTATGTATATACCGAAGCCGATGAACGATATCCTGGAGAACACGGTCGAGAACAAGAACATGCTGAAGCTGGCCTCGGCGTTCATCGGCACCAAGGCGCCGAGCCAGCTCTTCGGGCCGTTGGGCAAGCGCGCCGAGGTGCAGCAGTACCAACTATTTCACAATCACGAAAACATGACCTACGGCACGCTTGTTCGGCAGCGGCTGTATGTGGTGGAGGACGCGCCGAGCGGGGTTCACGAGCAGATGAACACGTTCCTCGAAAAGGGCGAGATGTTGTCCGCCGACGGCAAGATGAACTACACCAAGGGCCTGAACGAGGTGAAGGTCCCCATCCTCCTGGTGGCCGGGCTGGTGGACTATATGGCCTCGCCAGAGGTCGTGCGCTACGCTTACAACCATGTGGGGGCGGAGGACAAGACGTTCCGCCTATTCTGCACGGCGAACGGGTCGAAGGTAAACTACGGTCATGATGATCTTGTCATTGGCAAGCACGCCAACGTTGAGGTCTTTCCGTATATTCTTTTCTGGCTGGAGCGTCAATGCGGCCAGTTCAACAAGGCGTGTCTGATGTGCCATTAGGGGGCGTCGGGGGGGACCCTCGCGAATAGGAAAGGAATGAAGCAGTGAAATCGGCGCATATCGCTTGTGTGATAACCTTGTCGGCTCTTGCGTTCGTCCTAACGGGATGCTCCTCCGCGGGAATGGTCCATGTCCGGTTGATCAAGTTTCCTATTGAACGAACCTATAACGCGACTTATGACCGCACCTGGAAGGCGGCCGTTCAGACCATGAAGGGTTACGAGTTGGTTGTCTCGGACGAAGAGTCGGGTTACCTGATCTCCGACTACATCAAGGGCGAGTCCGACGCATATCGCTATCGCGATAAAGATGGCAAGGAGAAGCCCTGCCGGTGCGAATTCACCATCCACGCCGTCGTCGAGGAAGTGGGCAAGGAACGAACGAAGGTCCGCATTGACATCTACGAGAAGACTCTCTTTATGTACCCCGACGCCGGCCCCACATGGGAACTGACCAAAAGCTCAACGCTGCGGGAGAAGAAGATCCTGGATGGGATTGCGGAGATCCTCGCCAAGGGCTAAGATCATGGCGATCATTGACGCGCATGTGCACATCCCGTCATCCAGCGGCGAAAATTTCGGGTGGCCGACGGCGACGACGCTGGGCGAAGTCCTGGGAAAAATGGATGCCGCCGGCATAGCCAAGGCGGTCATCACCTCGGCGCGCAGCACCCAGGCAAAGGACATGTGGGAGGCCCGCGCCGGCAACCGGGAAATGCTGGAGGCAGTGGCGCAACACCCCAACCGCTTCATCGGCGCGTGCCAGGTTCACCCCAGTTCCCCGCGAGACGCCGTCGAGGAGCTGCGCATTATGCGGGAAGAGTGCGGCATCCACTGGCTCGGCGAGCTCTGCGGCTACCTCGGTGGGTATGCCTATGACACACGCGAGTTCGAGATGATCCTCGGCGCCGCCTCCGATCTCGGCATGATTGTGCAGATCCATACCACAGACCTGGCCACGTTGACCAAGCAGGCAAAGGCGCATCCTTCCACTCCCTTCATTCTCTGCCACATGGGGGGCGCAAAGGAGTACTCGGCGAGAGTCGCCGCCGTAAAGGACCACCCCAACCTATACATAGACATTTCCGGCTCGGACATCAGCCGGGCCGGAATACTGGAGGCATACATCTGCGAGGCCGGGCCGGAGAAGGTCCTGTTTGCGACAGATTACATCATCTGTGAGCCGGTTGTCTATGTGGCCAGAGTTGAGACGCTCGATATCAGCGCAGAGGCCAAGGAGCAGATTTTCCACCGCAATGTCGAGCGCCTGCTCGCGGATAGCGGGCGAGCGTAAGAGAGTCGTCCTTCAGCCCGAGATCTGAATAGGTCCCTGTCCGGCCACGAACATCTTGCCCGTCGGGTTGGTATAGACTGCTTCAACCCAAACAGTGTTCGTTTGGGGATATTGGTTCCAGGCGAGGGATAACCTCCAGCCTCCCAGGGGCCAGCGGCCCCATTCCGCCGAATCAGGCAGCTTCAGGTCGGTCCAGCTGTAGACCTGCCGTCCCTTGCCGTTAGGCGCCCGTTTGTCGTATTCGTATAGATGCAGGTCCAGGCGGCCGGCGGCTGCCACCGCTCTGGAACCAATCTTTGTATAGACCGTGCTGCGGATTCCTTCGGGGGTCGGATGACCGTTCGCAGAGTAAGGGGCTGTCAAGGGGCTGATAGAGAAGAAGGTCACCCGTCGCCCCAGTTTGACAGGGTCGTCTTCCTTGATCCAGGTGACAAGGCTCTTCGGCCCGAAGCCCGGATCCTGGCGTTTGAGGTAGAGAAAATAAACGACCGCGGCGATCAGCAAAATAAAGATCAAGCTGAGCAGACCGAGACGACAAGCCGGCTTTTTCAGACCTGTTACATCTTCCGGACAGAGTTCGGGTTTGTCGCTCATGGCAGACTCCTTTCTCTTTAACCCCGCGACTTACCCTATGCGCGCCCCGTCCATTTTCCACATTATATCATACGCTAATTGGGAAGTCAACAACCCGATCAACTGGCCGAGATAATTGAACCCGATAGGACCTGTTGCCCAAATCGCTGTTTTTATGGCTGCGAATGAGAGAGTGTTTGACAAGAGAACACCCTCCAAAAACCTCTTAATCAATTCCGGGTAAACTCCAAATCGCTTTGGGGAATCCGCTTGATTCATTTCCGCTCCCCGCATTAGAATACAAAAATCCGGCAAGCAATTCGTTGACGTGAACATGAACAGGAGTCGCTATGGTAAAGAATTTGCTGACATTATGTGCAGCCATCAGTCTATACGCGGGGCTTGTCGCAGGCGACGCTGGCGAAGCGCAGAAGGCGGCGGCGAACATCGTCTCTTCAAGCGGCCTGCCGGGAGGCGTCTGCGTCGTTCTCGGCGGCGAGGATGCCGACCTGGCCGTCGCTCTGTCGAAGGAGGGGAAGTTCGTCGTCCAGGCGCTCTATCCCGACAAGGCCCTCGTAGACAAGGCGCGGAAGGCCATCCGATCTGCGGGCGTTTACGGAACCGTCTCCGCCGAGTTATTCGAAGGCAAGCGCCTGCCCTACACTGACAACCTCGTCAACCTCATAGTGGCAAGTGGAGAGTGGAAAGTGGAAAGTGGGGAGTGGAGAGTGGAAAGTGGAAAGTGGGGAGTGGCAAGTGATGAGATCATGCGCGTCCTTGCCCCCAACGGCATGGCGTTCTTCACAAATCGCCAATCGGAAATCGAAAATCGAAAATTGGTCAAGCCCTGGCCAGCCAACATTGACCAGTGGACGCACTACCTCCACGGCCCGGACGGCAACGCAGTGGCCCAGGACACGGTCGTCGGTCCCCCGAAGCGTTACCAGTGGATCACCGAGCCGCTGTGGGCGCTCTCCCACGAGACCGACGCGAGCGTGCGCACCCTCGTCACCGCCGGCGGCAGGCTCTTTGCCATCATCAACGAGGCGCCGATCAGCCTGGAGGGCGATACTCTGCCCGACAAGTGGTTCGTGGTCGCGCGCGACGCCTTCAACGGCGTGCTCCTCTGGAAGGTCCCGGTCCCGGATTGGGGCTGGCGGCAGTGGAAGAACACCTGGTTCTCCAACCGCCCCGGGGATATTCCTCTGAACATCCAGAAGCGCCTTGTCGCCGTGGACGACCACGTGTACGTCACCCTGGGCTACCGCGCCCCGGTGAGCGAGCTGGATGCAAAGACAGGCGAGATCCTCAAGACCTTCAAAGGCACGGAGCGAGCCTCCGAGATCCTCTACCTGGATGGAACACTGGCGCTGACCGTCCTCAGCGACGACGCGGCGAAGGTCATGGCCGTCAATGCCAAGACCGGCGAGACGATATGGACCACCGAAAAGACCTATGCCGGCACCAAAACGGACTACTACAAATGGACGTCAATGCACGGCAAGGTGGATGCGCCGAAGGTTGACCCCACACTGAATACCGCCGCCGACGGCAAGGTGGTGGGCCTCCTCGACGGGCTGGATGTGGTGGGCCTCGACTTCAAGACCGGGAAGGAAATCTGGCGAACCGCATTCCCCGACGAGAAAGAGAACCTGTATCACGGCGGCATGAAGCTGGATTCGCTCTGGGTGGGGACGCTCATCGTGAAAGATGGCGTCGTCCTCCATGCCAGCCCGAGCAAGCTCGTGGCCTTCGCCGCCGACACGGGACAGGTCAAATGGACCCAGCCGAAGAAGTACATCGGCCACCTGTGGTACGCATGGAAGGACGTGTTCGTCATTGACGGTCTCGTCTGGACGTGGAGTGACGAGTTCGGGCAGGGGGCCACCTATTCCATAGTAAGAGATGGGAAAAAGAGGAACTACAAGACCAACTACCCCGTCACCGTCAACGGCTATGATATCCAGACGGGCGAGGTGAAGAAGAAGGTGGACCTCGGAAACATCTTCAGCACCTACCACCACCACCGCTGCTACCGCAACAAGGCCACGGTGCGCTACATCCTTGCCAGCCGGCGCGGGACCGAGTTCGTGGACCTCATCAACGGCAAGCACACGGTGGACAACTGGGTCCGGGGCATCTGCCACGTGGGCATGATGCCGGCGAACGGCCTCCAGTACGTCCCGCCCCATCCCTGCCAGTGCTACATAGATGAAAAGCTCAACGGCTTCAACACCCTCGCGCCGGAAGGCCAGAAGTCAGAGGCCAGCGATCAGAAGTCAGAACGCATGGAAAAGGGCCCAGCCTACGGTCAAATCCAAAATCCAAAATCACAAATCCAAAATGCTGAGGATTGGCCCGCCTTCCGCCACGACTCCATGCGGTCGGGTTCGACAACGGCCAAGTTGCCGAAGGACCTGAAACAGACCTGGCGCGTGGAGCTTGGCGGCAAGGTCACCCCGCCGATCGCTGTCGGGGACAAGGTGTTTGTCCCGCTCGTGGACAGGCACCATCTCGTCGCGTTGAATGTATCCGACGGGAGCACGGCATGGGAATTCGCCGCAGGCGCGCGGATAGACTCCCCGCCGACCTACCACAACGGGACGGTCATCTTCGGCTCGACCGACGGATGGGTCTATTGCCTGCGCGCCGCCGACGGCGACCTCGCGTGGCGATTCCGGGCCGCGCCGGAGGAGCGGCGGATGGGCGCATTCGGGCAACTCGAATCAGTCTGGCCCGTGCCCGGCAGCGTCCTCGTTCAGAACGATGTCGCCTACTTCGTCGCCGGACGGTCGTCGCACTTAGACGGCGGACTCTACCTTTATGGCCTCGACGCCGCCACGGGCGAGGTGCGCTGCCAGAAGAGGCTCGAAGGGCCGTCCTATACCGCCGAGAACATGGGGGAACAAAACTATCAACTGCCTATGGGCGCCCTGCCCGATATCCTCGTCGGCGACGGGCAATACGTCTGTATGAGAAACCGGACGTTTGATGCAAAACTTGAGGAACAAAAGGCAACGGTTGATCGCCTGCGCGTCCCCGGCGGATTCCTGGACGACAATTACTTCAAGCGCGTGCCGTGGAGTTATGGGAGCCAGAAGACGTGGGGGCGACTCATCGTCACCCGCGGCGAATCCTTCTACTGCGTGCGGATGTATGACACGCTGCGCGGCCTCGATCCCACGGTTTACTTCACCCCGGGCGAGAAGGGATACCTGCTCATCGGCTCCTCGAAGGCCGGGCCGTCGCAGATCAAGGTGACCAATTCCAAGAGCCTCAATGTCGCCGGCAAGCCCCTCACCGTCGAGGCATGGGTGAAGACCGAGGCCCCCGACGGAGCGATCGTCGCCAAGGGCGGCGCCTCGGCGGGTTTTGCCCTCTCGGTAAAGGACGGCAAGCCGCGGTTCGAGAACCGCGTGAAGAGCAAGGTGGAATCCGCCGTCGCCGACGAGAACATCGTGGGCAAGTGGGTCCATCTCGTCGGCCAGGTGACGAAGGACAAGCAACTTCGCATCTACGTAAACGGAAAACTCGCCGGCGAGACCAAGACATCCTCCTATGCCGGGCCGTCGGGCCAAGCGATGGAGATCGGGGCCGACCTCGGCAATGAGGCCGGCGACTACAAGTCGCCCTTCCATTTCACCGGCGTTATTGACGAGGTCCGGATGTATTACCGCGAGCTAAGCCCCGAGGAGATTCAGGACCGCTGCGCGAACCCCGGCCAGGCCCCGGCGAAGGACGACGGCCTGGCGCTCTACTTCTCGTTCGACGA
Organism: Planctomycetota bacterium; assembly: GCA_040755855.1. Lineage (GTDB taxonomy): Bacteria > Planctomycetota > Brocadiia > JAADGH01 > JAADGH01 > JAADGH01. Next base: position 183,965 of record JBFMAD010000003.1, read on the forward strand.
CGGCGGTGCAAAGGACCAGTCCGGCAACGGCAACGACGGCCAGGCCGAGAATGTGCAGACCGTCGAGGGCACGGTCGGCAAGGCCCTGAAGTTTACCGCCGGTCAAAAGGGCTGGGAGCGCCGCATCCCTGTGCGCATCCGGGCCATGGTCGCTGCGGGCGATCTCCTGTTCACCGCCGGGCCGCCGGACGTGGTGGACCCCAAGGACCCCCTCGGCGCGTTCGAGGGGCGCAAGGGCGGCGTCCTGAACGTCATCGCCGCATCCAACGGCGAGACGCTTTCGGAGATTAAGCTCCCCTCCCCGCCCGTCTTCAACGGCGCGGCGGCCGCGCGTGGCCGCCTCTACCTCACACTGGAGGACGGCAGCGTCGCGTGCTTTGGGGAATAGGAGACGGCGGTGTTGTTGAAAAAGTCCCGGAGGTGTCATCCTAAATCCCGCGCTTCGCGGGATGAAGTATCTCAAACTGGCGAAAGGTTGAGATTCTTCGCTACGCTCAGAATGGCAACCTTGGTCAGAATGGCTTTTTCAACAACCCCACGGCCTCTGGGATGCATTGTTTGGTGCTGGTTTGAGCGAGTCACCGGAAGAGGGGAAAACCCACTTTGCGCCAATAGCGATAAAGGACACAAGTCATGACTTCCTGATTCGCAAAGGTATATATAATAATATGAAATTTATATTCTAAAAAGACTTGACAATTTGCCATTATTGGTATATAATACCACTAATAGGGTAGTTTATTCTTCTTGAGATCGCATAGTTCAAGTCATGCGCCGGCTTCCCGCTAGGCGCAGCATCAAGGAAACCCACAGCCAAGGGAGAAAGACCGATGGTGAGGAGACGCGCCAACGCAATCATCATGATGCTTGCGCCGCCGGCAAAGTTCCCCATCGCCCCCAAAGATTAAAAATTACCGAACGAACTCAAAAGGTCAAAATTACCAAACGAACTCCCCGCAAGGTGGATTGATTTGCCCGGGATACAGAGGAAAGAGAAACCACATGATGGACTTTGATGGAAAGGCCGTCCTGGTCACAGGCGCGGCGGGGGCAATCGGCAAGGGCATCGCCGCCGCCTTTTGCGAGGCTGGGGCGAGGGTGTTCATCAGCGACCTGAAACAGGAGGCGGTGGACGCCGCCGTGAGCGAGATTACCAAAGATGGCGGCGACTGCCGCGGCCTGGCCGCCGACGTGACGAACGAGAGGCAGGCGGCGAAGGTCGTCTCCGCCGCGGCCTCGGCCTTCGACGGCCGGCTCGACGTGCTCGTCAACGTCGCCGGCGTGACCGGCCAGGGGAAGATCGAGGACCTGACCGAGAAGGAGTGGGACCGCGTCTTCGCCGTGAACTGCAAGGGCACGTTCCTTTTTATCAAGCACGTCGTCCCGATCATGAAGGCGCAGAAGTCCGGCAAGATCGTCAACTTCTCGTCCAAGTCGGGCAAGACGGGGTCGGCGCTCCTGAGCCATTACTCGGCGGCGAAGGCGGCGATCATCGGCCTGACCCAGGCGCTGGCCTACGAGCTGGCCGACCACGGCATCAACGTGAACTGCATCTGCCCCGGCATCGTGGAGAAGACCGGCGTGTGGAGCGTCCTCGCCGGCGAGTACATGAAGAACCTGAAGCTGACGGAACCCCAGGTCGTAGAACGGTTTACGTCCAAGGTCCCCCTCAAGCGCCTGACCCGGATTCAGGATGTCGTGGCCGTGACGCTCTTCCTCGCGTCGGAGGGATCGGACTACATGACCGGCCAGGCGATCAACGTCACCGGCGGGCGAGAGATGCATTAGTTAGTCGTACAAGCTCACCACGTTATCGAGATGATTGTGTAATCCCGTTCCGGCAGCGCAATCTGGATTCCGTCCAACGGCTGCGAGATCGCCTCGCCGGTGAATTCGTTCGTCATCTTGAACTCCGCCGGGATGCCGAGGGCCTTCGCGTCGAGCTTGACCGCTCCCCTTGCAGGTTCCTTCGTCAGGTTTGCGACGATGAGCAGGACAGACTTCCTGCCCTTGTAGGCGCTGGCAATCAACGGCTTGTCGGCGGCCACCGGCCCGGCCGCCCAGTGCGGGATGAACTCCGCATCGGAGACCCAGAACTTATCCAGGATGCCCCAGAGTTTCTCGATCTCGCCGTCATTGATCCATGAGGCCGAACAGGGCACATCGTTGACCGCGCAGCAGGCCAGGAGCGACCGGCTCGGCTTCGTCTCTTCGTCTCGGTACTTCGTCGGCGTGCCGCGACCGTACTCCGGCAGGAACGTGATGCCCACGCCCTTGATATAGGAATTCAACTCGCTCTGCCAGACCTCGGGCGGGATCTGGTCGGTGTAATACCAAATGTCCTGCCCAAGCCGCGCGGTATATTGCTCGCCGGGGTACCAGTAATCCGAGAACGAGTGGCACGGCGGCAGGAAGCGGCTGTGCGCATGGTTCACCAAGATCATGTTGCGCTTATGGAGAGTCTTGTACACGCGCTTGAGCGACTCGCGCAGGGCGAAGATCGGCGCGCCGATGATGCGCTTGCCGAAGGCGTCGCGCCCGCCGCAGCCGTGGTAGGCATTGTGGCAGACCTCCGGCGAGCAGCAGTCGAAGTAGATGCCGCCGATGGGGTAGTGCTCCGACATCTCGCCGATCCACCAGTTGAGCAGGTCGGTGTAGGCGCTGCGAGGGCAGATGGCGATCAGGTCGTAGGTGAGCGTGCCCTTGACGTAGCCGACGAATTTGTGCCCTTCGGAATTTCGCCATTCCGAATGATAGAAATTGTAGACCGGATTGTGCGAGGCCATGTAGGTCGGGCAGGAATAGGGGCAGGGTGTGATCTTGCCGTCGTTGTATCGCTTCAGCGATTCGCGGAATCCGTCCTCGTCGTCCGGCTGGAGATAGGCGTCCTGCTTCAGCCCGCCGCCGCCCCAGCAGATGGACTGCGAGTGGGAGTATTTCACCTTGCCGAATCCGCCGAAGTTGAAATTCCGCCAATCCTTTGGCATGGGCTTGGCCGGGGTGGCCTGGATGCCCATCGTGTAGGGGATCGGCTTGTCAATCGTCGTCGGCGCGGTGATGATGTTGAGCCGCAGCGTCGTGGCCGTATCCCCGCGAGCGATCTGGATCGGCGGCGGCGAGCCGGGATTGTTCCAGTTCACGTTGCTCTCGGTGAACCAGCACACGCCCAGGCGATGCCCCGTCAGCCAGACGAATCGGTCGAAGGGGAGCTCGATCTTGCCGTCCTTCCATTCCTCAAGGTAAGGCGTGAGCACGAACTTCGCGTGCTCGTTCGGCGCGGCGATCACGAGGGCGAGATCGGCGACCTCGACCGGCGCATTGACGGGGCTGAGCGTGAAGTCGCACCGCAGCATCCCGTCGAACTCGATCACGCTCTTCCATTCCATGCGGAGCGCCGTGGACTCCGCAACGCCCTGCAGCGTGGCATGGTCGGGCTTCGACTCGACCAGATGAATCTCCTTGCACGTCAGCGTTTCCTCGCCGTCCTTCGTCTTGATCTCGAAGGCGATGGGCTGGGCGAGGACGGCCTCGCCCTGGCTGGTGATCCGGTCCGGGAACGGCCCCGATGCGAAGACATACTCCCGCCCCAAAACCTTGACGGACTTCCCGCTTGCCTCCACCGGCGTCCACGGCTTCGGGACGGAGTCGTCAATCCCGGCCTTCGCGTCCACCCACGGCGTGGCCGGGCGGGTGAAGTGGACGGCGCTGCGAATCTTCTCCTTGCTCTCCGCGTCAATCAGGTTGACGGTCAACATGTATTGCCCCGGGGTGAGCGTGGGGCAGGCAAAGACATAACTCGCCCGAACGCCCTCGATCGGAACGACCTTCTCCAGGACGCGCACACCTGCGCTCTCTTCCTCCACAACTACCTTGCACTCGACCTTCCCCGCCTTGATCCGCTCGCGCCACGCCTTCCCCGCATCGTGGGCGTCGAGGGCGATCTCGATCTCGTTCGTTTGGGTGATCGGGGTCATGTCAATCACGATGGGCGGGCGGGCATAGAACAGCAGGGAGTAGTCCAATAGTTCGCATTTGTGAATTTTACTGTGCGCCGTCATGCGGAGGAGGCCGGACTGGGCCTTCTCAAACGTGTGCTGGTAGCGATAGAGCCGGGGCCTCGGCTGCTCCGACTCCACCTCGATGCGCATGCCGTCGAGCTTCCCTGCGTCGGACAGGTGCTGCGTCAAGACGTCGATCCGGTCTGCCTTCTCATCCGGCGGGTGGAAGCGGGCAACCACGTCCATCTCGCCGCGATGAAGTTCGCCAAGTCGCGTGAGTCGAACGGCGGAGATCTTCCCGCCGAAGACGATGGTTCCGAGGTCGCTGCCCTCGGCCTTCTGCGAAAAGGCCCACGACGAGGCGGTCCCCGTGTCCGCCCACCGGCGGGCGACGTTGAACCGCCATCGGTCGCCGACCTTCGGCGGGTCCAGACCGAGAACGGCGTACGGGATGACGAGGTGCGACGTCCATCGCCCCGTTTCCTGCGAAAAGAGCTTTACGCCGCCGCTCCAGGTCTTGTCCCCATTCTTGGAATCGAGGAGAACCTTGTCGCGGTTGAAGACAAACCGATAGATCGCGTCGGCAGTCGGGTACAGGACGACCTCGTGCGTATCGTCCTTCGCCAGGTTGTCTGCGCCTTCTTTCGCGTTTGCGACGAGGTCGGTAGGCTTGTCGGAAATCACGGCCAGATAAAGGCTTGCATCGTCATACTTTGCGAAGAACTGCGCGCTGCGGTCGGAGGCCAGACCGTTGCCGCTCTGGGCGAGGATCGGCATCTGCGCCGCGTCGGACCACTCATCACCGCGCCAAGCGTCCTCCGGCGTGATGGGATTCTTCAGTTGGGGGATCGCCAGCGTCGGCGGGCGGTAGTCATCTTCAAGTTCATTCCGCGCGGTGAAGTAGGCGTCCTTGATCTCGCCCGGCGTGAGAGGGCGGTCGTAGATCTTGATCTCGTCCACGATCGTCCGGTCGTCGGGACTGCAAGCGGGCGGTTTCCAGTACATCAGTGGGGCGATGGTGAAGGCGCCTTCCTTGACCTCGGGCAGGACGAGATCCTCGGGGAAGGTCAGCTCGCCCTCCATCTTGCCATTGACGTAGATGCGAAGGGCGCGGTTGTCCCAGGCCACATCCACCTTGTACCAGTTGCCGGGCCGCCAGCCCTCGGCGCTGGTCCCCGCGTTGAACTTTCTGTTGCCGACGACGAGATGCACGCGCAGGTCGGGCGGCTGGGTGTACTTGTAGAGCACGAAGTTGAACTCGCCTTGCTTCTGCGCGACAAAAAAATGCTCGAAGCGTTTGTTATCGGGCAGCCAGTTCACGGGCTGGATCCACATGGAGATTGTGCCGCTGCGGAGGTCGAAGTTGTCCTTGATCTCGTAGTCGAGCCGCTCGCCCTCCTTGCTCTGGAAGCCGGCCCCGTCAATGCCCTGCACCTCGCGGAGCTCCAGGCTCTCCTTGAACGTCGGCGAGTCGGGGTTGCCGCGGGCGTAGTCGGCGAGGACCGCCCGCTTGTTGAAGGAGAGATGGAAGAGCAGATTCGGCTCGGGGGGATCGTCGGCCAATCCAATGGCCGCGCCTGCCATGCCCAACAGAACAATCGCCATAGAGGATCGCATGACTTCCTCCTCGGTTCACTTTCGGAAGAGAACGATGCGGTTTGTGTTCGTCCCGATCTCGTTGTTGTCAATGCCCCAGATCTTGGATGTCTTGGTGAACTGCTGCAAGTTGACAACGATCCCCTCGCACTCCAATCCCGCCGCGAGGCCGAGGGGGACGACATACTCGTCCAGTTCGACCATGCCGCTTTTCACCTCGCCGACCTCGAAGGCGACCCAGCCGCCTTTCTTCGTGATGCGGAAAAGCTCCTTGAACACGTCACCCATCACGGCGGTCCAGACGTCGAGTCGGTTGGTCGTCGTGATCCGCCTGGCGATCCGCTTGTCGTCAATCCCGTTGAACCAGCACCGCAGCCAGTTGTCGTAGGAATACTGGACCACGTTCAGGAAGGGCGGGGAGGTGACCGTGAGCTGCACAGAGTCCGATTTGATCTCCTTGGTGTGTCGGGCATCGGTGGAGAGGAACAGGGCGGTTTCGCCGGCGGTCCGCAGGGTGGCGATCTCATCCTCCGTCAAGTCTTTGATGAGGGCCTTCGATTTTTTCAGAATCAACTTCCGCGTGTCGCGGTAGTCGGGCTTCTGGTTGCGCTTCTCGTTGATCTTCCTTTGTCGCTCTCGCGAGACGGCCTGATTCGGCGGCAAGGTATAGACCGAGAAGAATCCTTTCGAGTGGCCGGTCAGCCGGTTCGTCGCAACCATCCGAATCCATCGGTCCACATGATCCTCGCTCCCTGATTCCTTTCGTTCGGTCAGATAATCCCGGAGGCAGACGATCTCCGCCTCCGTCTCCGGGTGGTAGAACATGGACAGGTCAATGTCCGCTCGACGGCGACAGTCAATTCGCATTTGCGAAAGTCGCTCCTCGACGTCCTTCAGGTCCGGGATGAAGAACCGCGGCGCGGCAAGAATCTCGCTCAGGGGGTTCACGTCGTTGGCGATGACCCGCCGCCCCATCAGGCCCGCCTCGATGCACGTCGTCCCCCGGCCGCTGAAGGGGTCGTAAACGATGTCGCCTGCGTCGGTCAGGCGCTCGATGAAGAACCGGGGAAGTTGCGGCTTGAAGCAGGCGCGGTACGAGACCTCGTGGATGGACGACGCCTGGCGCTGCCGGGACGTCCAGAATTCCTTGATGTATCTATTTACATGAAAGCCACTTATGGATACGGAATCTTTCCTCGTCCCTGGGATGCCATCCAGAAATCCGCGTCTGTCCTTATTCCTCATTTCGGCGGCCCAAGTCAATATGCACTGTTCAGCAGTTCGACAATCTCTTCCTTCGACTCGATCTTTCTCGGGTTCGCCGGGACCTGGTGCGTGGCCATAGCCAACTCGGCGATTTCGTCGAAGGCGTCGCGCGTGACCTCCAGATGGCGGAGGTTCAGGGGAATGCCGATCAGTTCGTAGAGACGACGGATCGCCGCCACGGACCGGGCGGCTGTCTGCGCCTCGTCGGCCCCGCGCACCTCGACGCCGAGGGCATGGGCCAGGCTGTGGAGCTTTTTCCCGCACGCCGCCTGGTTGAACTCCAGCACGAAGGGCAGCATCACCGCGACGGCCAGACTGTGGGGCAGCTTGAACTTGGCCGCCAACGGCAGGCACACGCCGTGGGCCATGCCCAACCGCGATGTGTTGAACGCCATCGCCGCCAGCGTGCACGCCCGCGCCATGCGATCGCGCGCCGTCATGTCACGGCCATTGGTGTATGCCTGCGGCAGGCTGTGCGCCGCCAACTCGACGGCGCGGAGGCTCAATCCCTCTGTGAGCGGCGTGGCGAAGTTCGATAGGTACGACTCCACCGCATGAACCAGCGTGTCGCACCCCGTCATCGCCGTGATGCGCGGCGGCATCGTGGCCGTCATCTGCGGATCAACCAGCGCAACGTCCGGCGCATTTGCCCGGCCCGACACCGGGAACTTCAGGCCGTTCTCCTCGTCCGTATAAACCCCGCCCCAGGATACCTCGCTGCCCGTGCCCGACGTGGTGGGGATGCAGATGAGTTTAATGCGAAAGGACTCCGGCAGCTTGTCGCCGCCTTTGTAGTCGCGGATCGAGCCGCCGCACTCCGCCACGATGCGCATGCCCTTCGCCTGGTCCATCGCGCTGCCGCCGCCGACGGCGATGACGACATCCATGTCCTCTTCCATCGCCTCGGCCGCCGAATCCACCGCCCCCTGGGTGGGCTCAGACTTGACGTGGTCGAAGACCTCGAAGGCAATCCCTTCGCGTTCAAGCCCCTCCTCCACCGCCGCCATTCCCCCCGCTCGGCGCACGGCGGGATCAATGACCACGAGGGCGCGCGTCACGCCGAGACGATGGGCCTCCTCGCCGACCAGTCCGGCGCTTCGCTCGCCATGCACAACCAACGTGGGGCACGAGAAGATGTCAATCTGCATTGCACCTGTTCCTTTCGCATGGCCATTCTAAGCGAGGCGCGGCGGATTGTCAACTTGCGAAAAACGTCCGGATAGTGTTATAATGCCCGACATGAAACGGCCCAATATAATGCTCATCATCGTTCACGACCTCGGCGCGCGGCTCGGGTGCTACGGCGAGAGATCGGTGCACAGCCCGTGCCTCGATGCGCTGGCGGCGGAGGGGGTCCGGTTCGACAACCACTTCGCCGCGGCCTGCTACTGCAGCCCCAGCCGAGGGGCGATCATCACAGGCAAGTATCCGCACGTCAACGGCCTGATGGGGCTGGTCAACCTCGACTGGGACCTGCCCCGGTCCAACCGCACGCTCGACCAGGTCCTGGGTGATGCGAGATACGAGACCTACCTCTTCGGCCTGCAGCACGAAGTGAAGCAGGTGGAACATCTCGGGTTCAAGCACCTGCCCGACCGGTCCGTGGGCGTCGCCTGCGAGAGGGTTGCCCCCCAGGTGGCGGAGTTCCTGAGGGGATGGAAAGGCGAGGCCCCGTTCTACGCCCGCGCCGGGTTCGGGGAAGTCCATCGGAAATACGACAGGTATAAGCGCGAAGACCCGGCTACGGTAGATGTGCCCCCGTACATGAAGGACACCCCAGGCGCGCGTGAGGACCTGGCCATGTTCCACGGCGCGATCCGCACGATGGACGCGGCGGTGGGGACGATCCTCGACGCGCTGGACGAGGCCGGTCTCGAGGACAACACGATCGTTCTCTTCACCACGGACCACGGCCCCGCCTTTCCCCGAGCCAAGGCTACGCTCTACGATCCTGGGATTCAAACGACGCTGCTCATGCGGTGGCCGGAAGGATTCGAAGGGGGAAAGGTTTATCCGCAGATGCTCAGCAACGTTGACATCATGCCGACGATCCTGGAGGCCGCCGGCGCGCCCGCACCGGAGGGGGTGCAGGGGCGGTCGTTCCTGCCGCTTCTGGCCGACGGGAGGTATAAGCCAAATGAGTTGGTCTTTGCCGAAAAGAACACCCATCCCGACGACATCAAACGGTGCATCCGCACCTGCCGGCATAAGTATATTCGCAACTACAACGAAGGCCCGATGCTGAGACTTCCATCCGACATTGAGACCAGCCTGACCCGCCGCGACATGGGGAACGACCACCTCCGCCCCCGGCCGCCGGTCGAGCTGTACGACCTCGCCGCCGACCCGAACGAGACGGACAACTTAGCGGGGAGGCCCGAGGCCGCCGAGGTCGAAAAGGAGTTGGCGTCGAGACTTGAGGCGCTTATGGAAGAGACGAACGATCCCCTCCTGCGCGGACCCATCCCCCGCCCGCCCGGCGAGGCCGCGTGCCTTCAAAGACTGCGAGAGCGTGTGGAAAGGGAGCGCCTGTGACGAGCGGGCACCTTACCCGAAAAGAATGGTTCGCCCTTGCGGGCGTGTTCGCCCTGGCCCTGGCGGCGCGACTGGTCGCCATGGCCGTCGCCTTCGATCCGAATCTCAAGTTTGAGAAGTACTTCGACCTCGCCCGCCGCCTCATCGCCAACGGCTGGGCGGCGAAGGAGGCGTTTGCCTACGCCCCCGGATACGTCTATTTCATGGCCGTTTTCGTGGGGATGGGGACGTCGCCCGGCGTGATCTGTCTCGTGCAGATTTTCCTCGGCTCGTTCACCTGTGTGTTCATCCATCTCATCGCCCGGCGGCTCTTCGACCATCGCGTGGCGCTGGCGACGGGGATTATGGCCGCGATCTACGGACCGTTTCTCACCTATGACATCGAGTTCCTATCCGACTCGTTCGGGACGTTCCTCTACTGCGCCGCGGCGCTGGCCCTTCTGTGGGCCCTGTCGCAACCGGGGATCGTGGAATTCGTGTCGGCGGGGCTGCTCCTCGGTCTTCGCACCGTCCAGCGGCCGAATGTGTTGCTGCTTGTCCCATTCGTTGTCCTCCTCGTTGTCTTCAAATTCGTCCGGCCGTATGGCGTCAAGCGCATCATTGCATGGTGCGCCATTCTGCTCTTAGGTGTATTCGTCCCCATTCTTCCCATAGCAATCCAGAACTATATCGTTACAAAGGAGTTTATTCCCATCACGGATTCCGGTGGGTATGTTTTCTACTGCAGCAACAATCACGGCTCGGAGGGCTTGCGCTACAATCCTCCCGGCTTGGTGGCGCAGCAGATGCAGCGCGATCCGGGGGCGGAAGAGACCTACGTGGACCTCATGGATGACATCCTGTCACAGAGGGTGGCAAGCCTGGTCGAGGGCCGGACGCTCAGCCCGAAGGAGTCATCCAGGTTCTGGTTCAGAGAGGGGCTTAAGTGCATCCGAAGCCGAGGGATTGGTCAATTCCGAATCCTGGCTAAGAAGGCGTTCTATATGTTTAATGCCTATCGTAGCCACGACACCTTTCCAGTCCTGGTGAAGGATGAAAAACTCGGTTGTTTAATCTGGTTCGGGATGGGTATCGTCGCCCCGTTCGCATTTGTTGGAATGGTCGTTACCGGACGGGAGTGGCGGAAGCTTCTCCTGGGATACGCCCTGGTCCTCACGCCCTTTGCGTCAATGATGATCTTCTACGTTGCGTCGCGTTTTAGTCTCGAACTGGGGGCGGCGCTTATTCCCTTCGCGGCCGCCGGCATGCTCTGGATGGTAGACCACTGCCGGGCGGGGAGGGTCGGGAGGGCCGTCGCGCCAGCGATTGCTTTGCTCCTTCTTCTCATCGCAAGCCATTACCGCGATGCGCTGATCGTCCAACAGACCCGGATCCATGAGATTCATCGGCGCCTCTACGAGGGGGAGATTACGCGCGACAACGGACGTGTTCACGATGCGATGATCCAATTCCAATCCGGGATTGCCCTGGCTAAATACCCGGGCGAGGCGTCCGGCTGCGCCCAGGCCCTTGCCGACATCTATCGTCGAATGGGAGAGGCGGAGAAGGCGCGGGAACTCTCCGCGTTTACAAGGGGCAACCTGACTCCGCAGATGATCCGCCGTCTGCAATCGCTGGGCGATGACTTCGAGGCGCGTTTCGCTCTCGGGCAACATTTTCTGCTCATCAAGGAGTACGACAAGGCGGTTGATCATCTCTCCAGATCGGTTGAGCTGGACCCATACAACTCTGTTGCACGATTCTTTATGGCGGAGGCCCTGTTCTCTGGGAAGCGCGTCTCGCCTGAGAAGATCGTTGTGGAAATCCGTGAGTCGCTGGACTACGGCCTGCGGTTTTCGCCGTGGGCGCATCGCGCCTATATGCTCATTGCTCGGTGTTGCATGGCCGAGGCGGACTGGCAGGCGACGGTCAAGGCCCTGCGGCGCGCCCTGGCATACGCCCCCAATTATGGTCCTGCCCATGCGCTTCTGGCAAACGCCCTATTCGAGGTCGGCGAACCTGACGCGGCACAGGGACACGCGAGGCGCGCCAGGGAGCTGGGGGCCGCCGAGGAACTGGCCCCGGGGCTTCGCTCGACGAGGTAATTAAAAACGCTGAGGGCGACCTGAACGGTCGCCCTCAGTCCATCTGCTACAAGACAATGGCTAAGACGATCTTAGCCAGCCGGGTTCCACAGATTGCCGTCATTGGAGTCGGGGTTGCCCGCCGCATCCTTGCCGGAAATCTTGCTATTGAACCATCCGTCGCCGTCGCCGTCGGCCTGGTAGGCTGCGCCGTAGCTTGCCTGCTGCGCGGCCGTCCCGTTGTAGGTCGTGTTGTTCATCTTGCTGCCGTAGGTCTCGCCGACCTCATTGATGAAGAACACGCGCTGGCCGGTGCTGTTCAACTCGACAGGCCATGCATAAACGGCAAAGCTGGATTCCTGCCGGTTGATGATGGCCCTGTTGGCGATGGCCAGAGGCGTGCCCCAGGTGGTGGAGGTCCCGTCTGTACTCGTGTCATCGCCGCCATCCGTCGCCGCATCCGAGGGCGGGTCCGCGATGGGGAGATACAGGCGGTAGAAGTAACCCGACTTCTCAGCATAGCCCGCGGCGCCAGCAGCGGCGCCCGTCATAAACTGCTGGGAGATGTAGATCGGGCTTACGGGTGCAGCCGTGCCTGCCTGCTGGGCGGTGCTTCGCCTCGGGCAGACCTCGCCGCAGAGCTCGCAGAGCCATCCGTATTCCCCGACGCCATCGTCGTCCTGATCGGTTTCCGCTTGCTGCTTGTAGATGGCCTCTTGCGTCGAAACCGTCTTCAGCGAGCCGGTCGTGGCCGATTCATTGGCCGCCATCCGCGAACGAAGCAGGTTCGGGATAGCGATGGCGGCGATGATGGCAATGATCGCGACCACGATCATCAGCTCAATCAGCGTAAATCCTCTTTCCTTCCGCATCTCACTCCTCCTCTTTCAGTAAAGCCAACAACAGAAAAGCCCTATAACGACTCACCCAGGACAGCTTTTCTTAGCACCTCCTTCCCGAGAATCTGACTCAGAAAACATACCTTATTCTTAAGCCTCTTGTCCGGTTTTTCGGACAATTCGTGTCCCTCACCCTCGCAAAGTCAATACCATAACTCGTGAATGGCCAGTTTTAATGTCTTAACCCCTTTGATAAGCAGGAGCTGTGATAACTCTAATCCCTCGGTTAGCCCCTTCGGTCCCGCGCCGGACTGACAATTTACGTCACTTTCACTGGTCCCGAACTATGGAATCTGACAATTTTTGTCAATTGGCTGATTCGTGCACAAATTCGTGCACAAACCGGTAAACAGGGTGCCTGAGTCCTCGGCAGGAATATTGTTGACTTTGCCCCCTGGTATCTTAACATATCAACGAGTTGTGTCACGACCACGAAACGATGGGAGGTCTTGCCGTGAATAGTCCGTTGAGAATCGGATTTGTCGGATGTGGGGGGATCGCCGGGGCGCATATCGGAGGTTATCAGGCCAACGCCGGCGTGGAATTGGCGGCCGCCTGCGACATCAGTGAGAAAGCAGCAAGGAGTGTTGCGGAGAGGATCGGCGGCAGGGCATACACCGACTTTGAAGAGATGCTGGATAAGGAGAAATTGGACGCCGTCAGCCTCCTCACGCCTCCCGCCGTTCGGCTGCCGATGACGCAAATCATCTGTGAACACAAGGTTCACATCTTTTGCGAAAAGCCCCTGGCCGATTCTGTCGCCGTGGCCAGGAACATGGCAAAGGCGGCCGAGGAGAACGATGTCCTCCTGATGGTGGCCCAGTGCCACAAGTTCCATGAGCCGGTTCGCAGGACGCGCGCTCTTATCGAGGACGGCACGCTCGGCAAGATTCGGATGATCCGGAACCGCTTCGGCTACAGCTGGACGAAGACCGACGATCAGGTGCGGGGCAGAGGGGGCGTCCTCCTTGACAACGGCGCGCACTCCTCTTATCTCGTTCGCTTTCTGGGCGGCGAACCCGTGGGGGTTATGGCCCGGGGCGACCGCGCCGACGACATCACCCTCCTCCGCGATGTGGCGGCTGTCTTGGAGACGGACGACGGCTGCATCAGCATTATCGAGCTCAACGGCACCGTGCCGAAGTCCAAGGGCGTCATCGAAGTCTACGGCACGGGGGGCATGGCGGTCATTGACTATGCCGGAGAATCAGCCTTCTTTCCGGGCGGCTCCAACGAGAAGGTCGTCCTCACCGATCCGGGCCTTCCCGGCAGCCACCGCTTTGATCGTGAGATCGGGCACTTCCTCGCATGCATCCGAGGCGACGAAACTCCGGTGATTGGCGCCGAAGAGGGCATCCGCGACCTTATGGTGATCGAGGCCATCTTCAAATCAATTCAGCAAGGCGTGAGGGTCGAGGTAGGCTGATCCGAGCCGAGAGGCGCCGCGTTATCGCTTGCCCGTCCCCTGGCAGCGCGTGCACTGCACTTGTCCTTTTTCCTTGCATTTGGTGCAGGGGACCTGGATCTCCTGGGTGCCGTTGCATTTGACGCAGGTCTGTCGGCCGGTCCCCTTGCACGCATGGCAGGCAGGTTTGCCTCGTCCATAGCATTTCGGACAGGGCTTTCCCCCTATGAGGCAGGCCCCGTTGCAGGTGGGGCATTTTCGTTTCGTCGGAACTTTGCCCGTGCCCCCGCAGGGCCGGCAATCCCACTTGCCCTGCATGCCGCAGAAAGGGCACCCCTTTCCCTTGCAGCGATCACAGGTTAGTTTCCCCCTGCCCTTGCACTCGTCGCAGCGCGCCGTAAGCTGAAGGCCGAGGCCGAGGCACTTATCGCATTTGGGCAGGAGGTGGGGATTTCGACATGCGTCGCACGGCAAAGTCAGCTTCCCGTCTCCCCCGCACGCGTCGCAGAGGATGAAACCCGTTCCGGCGCACTCCGTGCACATACCCTCGCATTCGCGCACGGTCTTTTCAAGGAGATCGGCAAGGGTGGCGTCAAATTTCTTTTTCTGGAGATCGGCGTCGCCGACGATCCTCGTATCGGCGAACTTCGACGTCAGTTTCCCCAGGAGCGTCAGCACCTCGAATGGCCTGCGGCCCTTCCACGCAGCGACAAGGTCAGCGAAGACCATCTCGGCGCGCATCTCGTTGATGTCTTTTGCCGCGATGGGTTCCATAGACCCGATGTCGTCGGTGGGAAGTAATCGCCGGACATCCTTGCTCTCCCCCTCCAGGGGTTCGATTTCTACAGCCCCTTGCCGCTTCTCGCGCAGCTTGCCGTAGAGCACCTCACCCTTCTTCAACTTCACCACACGAAGATCGTTTGTCTCCGGCAGGGGAGACTTGGGCCCTTCCTCCTTTATGGACTGGATCGCGGTTTTCGACCGATCGAGAAAGTCGGTCAGCTTTGCCCGATGGCCTTCATACTCCGGCAACGCCAAATAGTATTCCGAGGCGGCAAGGGCCGCATAGGCGTTCTGCTTCGTCTGACACGTATCCAGGAGCCGATTCATCCGCGCCTGGCGGTCCTTCTCCGTGTCCATCTGGCCTTGAGCATTTTCGGCGAGGGAGACGGCGTCGGTCTTCAAGCCAAGGGATTGCGCCAGCTCCGCCGCCCGCCGGAATTCCTCGGACGCCCTCTGCCAGTCTTCCTTCGCGTAAGCGTCCTTCGCTATCGCATAGGTGTTATAATACAGTTTGATATTTTTAACTCGTTCGATCCGTTTGGCAATGTGATCGCGGGCGCGCGTCTCGGCAATCAGGCTCTTGTACGCCGCTTCCGCTTCGTCCCATTTCTCCTGCGCATCGAGATGAATCGCCTCGATCGTTCGAAGCGCGACGGCCAACCGCGCTCGCACGGCGTCGTCTTCGTGTAGGTCGAGGGAGGCGCGATATTGATCCACCGCCTCCTGCCAGCGCGCGGCCGCCTCTAATTTCTCGCCCTCCCTCGCCAGGCGCTCGGCCGACGAGACGCGCTGCTGTTTTTCCTCTTGCTGCTCCCGCAGGTGGGCGGTCTCTCGCCGCTTCAAGACGAAGGACCGGACGCCATAGGCCGTGCCGACCACCACGGCCGCTATGGCGATCAAGAGGAACGCCTTCAGAAAGATCGCAAGGGTTGCTTCGGCCTGTTGGCGTCGCCGCCGCCGAGCGGCCTCCTTTTGCAGATCGGCGCCGATCTCCCGAACGGGCGTTGGCTGCGGCGCCGCCTCCACCTGAGCGCGGTGGCGTTTGATAACGTCGGCGATGATGGTCTCGGCCTTGCCGGGAGGTATGTTTAGGTTCTTTGCCTTCCCGCGAAGGTCCTGAATCACCTCCGTCTCGCCGCCGCCCGAAGCGAAGGCATAGCGCGCCATCGTCTGGAAGATGCTAAGGTTGTCCACCTCGATGCTAATTCCGACGTCGGTGCTCTCTTCGGCTTCCACCTCCAGAGCGGAAATTTCCGTGCTGCCGGCCAGAAAATTATCTAAGTCCTTGATGATCTCATCGCACGTTGCGTAGCGCCGCTCCGGTTTCTTCCGGGTCATTTTGGCGATAATGCTGCAGACGGATTCAGGCACGTCGGGCACATACTTCAGCGGCGACGGCATCTCTTCATAGACGTGCTTGTGGAGCACCGCCGCAGGTGTGGGCGCGTCGAACGGCACATGACCGGTAAGCATCTCAAAGAAGCAGATGCCGAGGGAATAGATGTCGCTCCGTTCATCCACCGCTTTGCCCGCCACTTGTTCCGGCGACATATAAAGGGGCGTCCCCAGGACGAATCCGGCAACGGTCAGGTCCTTCTGGCCGTCCTGCACCTTGGCCAGGCCAAAGTCGGCCACCTTGACGGTGCCATCTCTCATCAGCATGAGGTTCTGCAACTTCACATCGCGGTGGATAATGTGCTTCTTGTGGGCCGCAGCCAACCCGCGAGAGGCGTCGCGGACGATTCGCGCGGCATCGCGGACCCCGAACCGGCCCTTCTCGCTGAGCGCCTCCCGAACGGTGCCCCCGTCGGCGTACTGCATCTCGATGAATAGGTGCTCCTCCTCCTTGCCCGCATAGTAGATGGTGAGGACGTTCGAGTGATCCAGACTGGCGGCCGAACGGGCCTCCGCGAGGAAGCGCTCGCTGATGTCCATCGGCCCCATGGTGGCCTGATCGGAGAGGATTTTTAGGGCGACGGTCTTGTCAAGGCGAACGTTTCGCGCCCGATACACCGAGGCCATTGCCCCCTCTCCCACCTTTTCCTGGACCTCGTAGTGGGCAAATTCCTTCCCCACGAAGGGATCCGGCTTGTCTTCCTTGGGGAGAGAGGCGAAGCGGAGCTTCTTGCCGCAGTTGGGGCAACGGAACTTCTTGCTGAGCACCGACTCGGGAGCCCTCACCTTGGAGCCGCATCTTGTGCATCGGACGATGATCGCCAAGGAAATCCGTTCTCACGAAAGCCCGGAAGTTCTACCTGCGCCGCTTATATTGTCGGCGTTTTTTGCTCCGATGTCAAGGGAAAGCTATTCCGTGCGATTCAGCGCCGGCCGAATTTCTCCGCGAAAATAATTTCCGACATCGGCTTCCGGTTCGAGACGGGACGAAACGCCTTGTCCGACTTCGGGTAGCCGAGGGGCGTCAGCACGACGATGTCATAGCCAGCCGGTACTTCCAGTATCTCCTTCAACTGAGGATGGTCGAACGCGCCGATCCAGCACGTGCCCAGCCCTTCGTTCCGCGCCGCGAGAGTGAGGTGGTCGAAGGAGATCGTGCAGTCCACCAGGAACATGTTGTCGGCGATCCAACTGTAGCTATCGTGGTAATTCTTCCCACAGCATACGATCACCACCGGCGCCTCCGCGATGAAGGCCTGATTGAACGCCACATCGGCGATCTTCTTCCGCGTTGCATCATCCCTCGCCACGATGTACCGCCAGGGCTGGACATTGTTCGCCGACGGGGCTGACTGGGCGGCAGTCAGAATCCTCTTGAGTACGTCATCCGGAACCGGATCGCTCCGGTAGGAGCGAACGCTGCGGCGTGTGCTTACCACTTCGTCGAAGTCCATGGCTACCTCCTTCCCGATGTTCGCGAGAATCGAATCACCTTCGCCTCCTGGGAGGCGAGCGTCATCTTGACGCCGGCCAAGTCCGCCGCCGGCGTGATCGCTCCACGGAGAGGCGATGCCTTCATTCCGTCGAGGATCACTTCTTCCACCCGATAGTCCCCGCGCGGCAGATCGAGGCCGACCGTGAACTCGGCGGGGGCGTTGTCCCAGTTGATGAGGAACAGGCTCACATCGCCGCGACTGTTTGTCCGGGCCACTGCCTCGATGTCCTGCTCCGGTTTCTTGTTCAGGCGCAACAACCGCTTGCCGCCGAGGGCATGGTCCAGCACGGACGTCATCACCTCCACATGTCCCGGATCGAGCGGCGCAAGGGGAACCTTGGCCGTCGGGCCTTTATGGACCTCCACCGGCTGCTTCGGGATGCGGATGCCGAATTCGCCGCCGAGGAAGATCACATCCCCCTTGCCGACCTTGTTTAGGACGATGCCGCCCTTGCCGTTAGCGCCTGAGGCGATGAGCCTCGCTCCGGATTTCAGGGCAAGGTCCGAGTAGATGGCGAACTTACCGTCAATCTTCTTGCCCTTCAAGACGGGACTTTCCGCGTCGAAGGCGAGGGCCGACTCGGCCTCAGCTGTCGGCGCACGCTCCAGCCCAATCAGGTCGAGCAGCAGGGGCCGTTCGTAATGTTCACCGAGTTCATCCACCGTGCCGAACTCGGAAACGATAACGACACTCTTACCATCGCTCGCCAGGCGCTTGAGGAGATCGGCCTGTTTCTTTGAGATGGAGAAGGGGAAGGGGACGAGGATGGCGCGGAAGTCCCTCAACTCGTCGTAGCTCACCTGCTCCAAGGGATAGAACTCAAAGGAGTAGGCATTCCGGAAGAGGAGATACATCACCTCCTTTTGGGCGATGAACGGGTAGCGCTCGTCCGTATCCTCGTGGATCAGAAAGGGCGGCTTCTCGCCGCGCGTGTAGATCTGGTAGATGTCGTCGCTCGTGCGCGAGTAGAGGAACGCTATCTCTCGCGGCTTGTGGCTCCCGCGCAGCCAGGGATCAATCTCCTTCATCATCCGGAACGCCTGCCGGACCATGCTCTCGTTGCGCTTCGGGTCGGGGATCAGGTTGTACTTCATGATGCAATTGATGTGGAAATAGAACGCCTCCCCTGCGCCATGTGCGACGGACGTGAGCGGCGGGCCGTAGATCTCCACATCATCCAGCAGACGATGCTCCTTTCGCAGACGGGAAATCTCCAGGACTACCCCCCCGCCCCGTTTCTTGCTCGACCCCACCAGATGATTCGCCGTCTCGGTCACGTAGTAGTGTGTGCTGTCGCCCTTGTAATTGTGGAGGAGAATGTAGGGATCGGTCGTCAGCATGTCAATGCCGGAGTGATACCCGATCATGTCCCACGCCACGCCGGAGTGGTATCGCCGGTCCGAGCAGATGGGGCTGACGCAGATAAGCGAGTCGGTGCGGATGCCGGGGTTCGACGCCTTCGCCGCCTCGACGGATTTCTTGATCCAGTCGAAGGTGGAATCGTATCGGAACTGGAGGTACTGCCGCATCTCCATCTCGTGCGTCTTGAAGTTCGGGGAGAAGGGCGGCGGGCCGCCGTACTTCTCGGAGAAGAGCGTCTGGCACTTCCCGCAGGTGCAATAGGGGTCCAACTTCTTGTAGAACTCGGCCAGCTCGGCGTCGGAGGATTTCTCGTATCGCTCTTTTGCATAATGCGCGGCATAGTTGTATTCGTCCGGGACCATACCGATTGCGTCAATCGGATATTTCGAAATGGCGGCGATTGTCTTGATCCATTCCTCGCCGAAGCGATTATTCACGCAGTAATAGAAGGGAAACTCGGGATCGTTGGTGGACTTCAGCGCCGGGAAACGCGGGCCGATGGTCACCCAGACGCCGAGGCCGTGCTTGTGCGCGTCGTCCACGAAATGAGCGAAGGGATCGGGCAGGCCCTCGGCGGGCGGCTCGAAGGGGTTCTTCCACAGATGGGACGTGGCGCCGACATAGATATGAATCGCATTTGCGTTCATGTCTTTCGCCTTTGCGAATACCTCGTGGCGCTTCGTCAGGTCCAGATTGTCCGCCGCTTCGAAGTCGCCGTCGCGGACCATGTTCGGCCCCGGCGCGCCGTCGGGCTTGCGTTCGCAGACCTTGATGTCGTCGAACCACACCACGCCGGTGTGCTTCCGAAGAAAGACATTCACACTGGCCTCGGCGAGGGGCTTTTCCGGCTTGACCACCGTCTCGCCGTACTGCCAGTCGTGCGTGCCTGGCTCGAACTGGACGGTCTGCATAAAGAGGGATTTGCCGTCGGCATACTTGAGGTCGAGGTAGATGGAATATCCCCAATCCTTCTGCCCGGCGACGTTCTCCGCCTTGCTCCATCCGGAGATGACGATCTCACGCGGTTCCTTCTGATCGAAGGTGATCGTCTGCCGCGCGCCGGTTTCCTGGCCTTCCTGCGATACGTCGCAGCGCAGGCTCGTGCGCCCGCCGTGCTTCACCGTGGAATCTGTGGCGCAGCCCGGTCCCCAACGGTTCCATACATCGCAGGCGATAATGTCGCTGCCGACGTAGAGCCCGCGCACCAGCTCCCGGCCGCCGGCCGACTCCTCCGGCGCCTGTTTGATCCTGCACGATTGCACGGCAAAACACATTGCAAGCAAAGCGAATCCGACTTGCCAGCGTTCCATGATTTCCTCCGTCCGACCGCAAGAACAAAACCATTAAAGACCATCTACGCAATATAGGGGCTCCCATATGCCCCGTCAAGTAAGAAAGGATGCGTAACCCCGATTTTCCGAGAAAATTCTATCGTTCATGGGGCAGAGCCATTATGATAGTATGGCCGTTTAAGAACCTGAGCAGGACTCTACAGTAGGAGCGGACAATGATGCAATCGGGTTTGCCCGACCAGACGGACATCTTCAAGCGAGGGGAGAACGGCTACCACACCTACCGCATCCCCGCCCTGTGCGTCACGAAGAAGGGGACCTTTCCCGGTCCGGCAGCCTACTCGGACCTGTGCGTCGCCGCCGACAGCGCAATCGGCTGCTTGTATGAACGTGGCGCGGAGAACGCCTACGAGGGGATCGCCTTCGCGCGATGCTCCCTCGACTGGCTCACCGAAGAAGAGGACGAGAAGTAAAGCGATGCTTCCGAAAGGAATTCTGTTCGATCTGGATGACACGATCCTCGCCTTCGGCGCAGCAGGCGATGAGACATGGCGCAGCCTCTGCAACGAATACGCCGGCCGATGCGCCCTGGATGCCAAGCAACTGCTCGACGCGTTCCGAGAGGTAGCCGATTGGTACTGGTCCGACGAGGAGCGACATCGCCATGGCCGACTGAACCTGAACGCGACGCGGCGGAGGATCGTGCGCCTGGCCTTCGAGAAGCTGGGGATTGCAAACCCCGCCCTGGCAGACGAAATCGCCGACGCCTTCTCGGTGAGGCGGGTGGAGGCCATCCGCTTCTTCCCCAGAGCGGAAGAAACGCTTAGACGCTTGCTGGAACACGGTGTGGCAATGGCACTTATGACAAACGGGGAAGCGATCACCCAGCGGGCGAAAGTCGAACGCTTCGGCTTGGTGCGGTTCTTCAAGACCATCCTGATCGAGGGCGAGCTCGGTTTCGGCAAGCCGCACCCGGACGTTTACCGCCGCGCGCTGGATGATCTTGGGCTTGACCCGCGCGACGTCTGGTCGGTGGGCGACAACCTCCGGTGGGATGTGGCCGGCCCGCAGGCCCTCGGCGTTTTCGGCATCTGGCACGACTGGCGCGGGGAGGGCCTCCCTCCCGATACGGATATTCGCCCGGATCGCACGATTCGAAGCATTGCCGAGTTGATCGGATAGATTCGCGGAGGAGGGTAGAGCCATGCGAAGGATAATTCACTGGATTCTGGTAACTGTAGTTCTTGCGGCGGGGACTCAATACGCCTTCGCCCAGCCACGGGGCCGAGGGCCCCGCCCGCCGACCGAGAACAAGCCCATTGTTCCGAAGGACGATACGGAGAAGAAAATCCTCTCCGTCCTCCAGGACATGCGCGAGAACCAGAGCAAAGGCATGATGAATATCTCGCCCGACGACGGGCGACTGCTTCGTCTGCTGGCGGAGGCAGTGAACGCGAAGCACGTCGTCGAGATCGGCACGTCGAACGGCTACTCGACGATCTGGTTCTGTCTGGCCCTGCTAAAGACAGGCGGAAAAATCACCACCAACGAGATTGACGAGGGGCGCGCCAAGCTGGCTCAGGAGAACTTCAAGCGCGCGGGCGTCGAGGAACTCGTCACCATCGTCATGGGCGACGCGCACGAGACGATCAAGAAGCTGGAGGGCCCTCTTGACATACTTTTCCTCGATGCCGATAAGCAAGGCTACATGGACTACCTCAACAAACTTCTCCCCCTCGTGCGTCCGGGCGGGCTGGTCCTGGCCCACAACGTCGTCTCCCACGGCGGCGCGATGCAGGACTACCTCAATGCCATCACGACCAACCCCGACCTGGAGACGCTCTTCCTGCTCAGGGAAGGCGCCGGCGTGAGCGTGACGCTGAAGAAGCGGTGAAGTTTCACAGAACGCAGAAAGGCTCTGCCAATGAACGAAAAAGACCGCGACGAAATGCCCTGGACCGAGAAACAGTGGGAGCGCTTCCTGCGGCGCAGCGAGGTCCGCTCGGCGAAGTTTCAGGAACTGTTCGAGACGCTCCGCGATCACCCCGACCAGGAGGAGATCATCAGCCATGAGATGGGCTGGGACGACCCGCCCGAGCGGGACGACGACTTCCCCGACTTCGACCCGAACGAGATGATCGTGGAGCCTACCGAGGAGGAGATGCAGGAGTACATGGAACGGCATGACCGGGATCTCCATGCGATCTCTGCCTACGAACGCGCCTTCGCTTACACGCTGAGCGTCCACAACGCCCTCAAGGACTTCTTTAGGGAGGACAACAGCGACGCCGACGAGGCCCTTGCCGAGGCCATCGGCCAGAGCGGGATCATCGGCGCCAAGATTGCGGGCGGGCACGGCATGGGCTACGAGGACGATGTGCTCTGTGGAAACATCTGTTGCTGCAAGCGCAGTCTGGAAGCGGCGGACCGATGCCTCGGAGAACTCGAACGGGCCAAGGCATTGGGCGCCGCGCCGCGCGAGGTCATCGAACCCCTCATCACCGAGGGCCGCGAGGTGCGCCGCCTTGTGGCGGAATGGATTACTGAACTGCGGGGGCGCGTGTGGTGGGACTCGCAGGAGCGGGGAAAGGGGACTGGCGAAAAAACTTGACAAGGCCGAGAGAGCGCGTATAATGAAAAAGGAGGTGGTATGTCCCCGACTCGGTCAGAAGGAGGGTTCCCATGTCAAAAGACAGAAAAAAGGCGGGGGGGTTTACCCTTGCGGAGATGCTGACGGTGATAGCGATCATCGGCATCCTGGCAGGACTCGTCCTCTCCACGCTGCCGAAGGTGCAGGACAGGGCGGAGCGAGTCGTCTGCATGAACACCCTCCGTCAGATTGGCCTGGCGATGGAGGCCTACACGGCGGACTATCATGGGCGGTATCCGACGCTTAACGGACCGCGCACCCTCGCGGGCCTGGCGGACAATCCGTGGTACTACGCCCTGAAGTCATACGGCATCGAGGCTAAGTCATTGACCTGTCCATCCGATGAAAACTTCGACCCGGATCGTTTTCCGACAGAGGCAGAATTGACCAACCGCCTGGTGTATCGCAGCAACAACATCTCCTATGGGATTCAGTATGATTTCAAGGACCTGAGAGGCGTCCCCTATGAGGTCCAGACGCAAGGCGGCTGGGCCGGAAGCACACCCGACGGGCTGCCTGATGTTCTTGCCGTCGGCGATCTGATCCGTAAAGGGGAAACGATAATGGCCGCCGACAGCGACGGCGACGGCGGCGTCAGAGGTCCCGATTATGCTATTGACATGACAGGACAGCGTCCAATCGGCGGCAGGCACAAGGGATATGCGAACGTCCTGTATTTTGATCTGCATGTAGAGGCCAAGCAGGTCATGCCGGAGAAAGGCGTGGACATTAACACTCAGTACCGCTACTGGACGCTGACGAACGATTGAATCCTGGCAAGGACGGCCGCAGTGTTAATTGTGAGCATACAGTAAGCCTGGGAAAAGGAACCGGAGAAATGGCAACGCCGAGCGATGCAGGGGAAAAGGGAAAGCGCGTTATGGCGGGCCACCTCGAAGAGGTGGATATCTTCAGCGTGGCTCAATTTCTCATGCTCCAGTCGAAGACCGGCACACTGGAGATGAAAAGCAACGGCAAGAACGGCGCGCTCTATTTCGCCGGGGGGCAGGTGATCGACGCGCGGGACGACGCCGGCGGCGATCCGGTGGAAATCGCATTCCGTCTCTTCCAGTGGAAGAGCGGCGGCTTCGACTTTTACGCCACGCCCGCGGCCGTCGAGAAGAAGATCGAAAAGGACACACAGACGCTGCTCTTCGAACTGGCCGTTCGGATGGATGAGGAGAGCGCCAAGGCCGCCGAACAAACGCCGGTCCCGGGACAGGTTGCCGCAGCTCCTGGGAAGCCCCAGCCCGTGAAGGCAAAGGCCGTCAAGCCCGGCAAGGCCGTGGCGAGGCTTGTCCACAAGCCCAAAGGCGCCGCCGTAGCCGCGGTGGCCGGCGGGCCCGATATGACCGAGACCCAGTTCATGCAGGCCGTCCAGGACCGCCTGACCGTATTTGTGGACGAACTTCCGGATACAACAGGCCGCGAATGGCGGCAGGAGCGGGCCGCCGCCGGAACGCAGGAGGCCCCCTCGCGAAGAACTGGGATCGCTCTAAGCGTAGTCTCCATAGGTGTCCTGATCATCTTGATTATCTTCGTGTTGAAGACCCGAGAAGCAGATACGCCCGGGCCGGGCGGAGGTCCTGGCGGGCAGCCGCCGACGGATGATCCCGTGGTCACACTCCCCCCATCCTACACCTTCGTCACCGCCCCGTTCACTCCGGAGCGCGAGGCCGAGGACGCCGTGCGGAAGATCGAGTTCAAGTGCACCCCGAACAAAGTAGATGTGATCGGCGACAAGCTGGAGACGGCCGTGGTTGTCCTCCGCGTGGAGGCGGCTTGGGATACCGACCAGCTCAAGCAGGATGCCACGCACGATGCGGCTAATGTGATCAATGAGATTTTCAACAGCCCCAATTGTCAGACGGTACAGGGCATTGACCTGCGTGTGCAGTCTCACCTCGGGGTTGGCGACGAATTGAAGAAGTGGAGCGACGTGCTGGTCGTAGATGCAAAGAGGGCCTTGCACAAACCAGTGCGCATACGAGATATCGAAGAGGCCAAACGGTACCTGGCATTATTCAGCCCGCAGTTCAATCTGAACTAAACGGAGATAGCGGCGAGGATCGTCCGTTAAGACAAAGGGGTGGAGGGATGTATCAGGCAGTATGTAGTAGCTATCCAAGAGACGGAAAACATGAAAACTTGTCCCGGCTGTCGGCGGGAACTTGCGCATGATGCGACGGTATGTGAGTGTGGGATGCGTTTCACGGCAAGTGAAGCCGTGGCCGATCCCGGCGGCGATGCGCCGATAAACACCCCCTCCGCACCGCAACCAAACAGCAACAATACAAATCATCACGACAACGTACATCCAGACGAGATCGCTCTGAACGACGCAGAGTCGGATGATGTGGACCTCGACGAAGTTGATCTCGATACGGAAGAGATAGACCTGGCCGAGGCAGACCTGGATGCGAACTCGACTGAGGAAATTGACGCCAGCGGGACTGCTCTCGAACCTGAAATCCCCGCCTATTCGCGCAGAGAACCGCCTGCCCCCAAAAAAGTGGGCCCAATGATCGTCATTATCGCCGCCCATGCGGTGATTATCCTCGCCGCTCTCTGCATCTTCTGTCAAAAAGGCCAGCGGAGCAGCGGGGGAGGATACGATCCCGATTACGACGCGGCACTCTCCCAGGACTATATCACCGAACCAAATACCTCCGCCCGAGGGGTCGAACAGGTGGTTCGAAACCTTGGTTTGCCCTGCCAAATACTTGAAATTGTTAAAGAAAGCCCCGCAGCGCCCGAGGCGCGTGTCGTGTTGCAGAAGACGACATTCGCGTCCAAACAGGAACTCTGCAAAGAGGCCGAAATGGCCGTCGTCCGTGTGGGCAACGAGGTCTTGCGCCGCGACGAACGGGTCCGCTCCGTTTACGTCGAAATCCGGGCCTACCTCATAAGCCGAAATCAGAGCGATTCCATCATCATGGTGACCTTCGACCGGTCCAAGGTGAACGGAACAATGAAGGGCATGTCACCGAGAGAGGTCCTCCAGTTCTTCGGCGCCACCTATCACGCCAGCCTGAAAGAGGAATGAGCCGACCATCTCAGTGCTCGATCATGCGCCAATAGGCCCCATACTCGAAGTCCCGGCTACGCTCCTTCTCGTGACAGCGCAGGCATCCCGCCCGTGTGGCCGGTCGAAGCGTCGTCTCGCCTGACGTTTCGTTCTTCTTGGCGCGGTAGCAGTCCACGTGCCTCTTCCCCCGCCCGTGGCAGTTCTCGCACTGCACATTGGTCAGGTAAAGAGTTAGCCTCTGGGACCGATACCCGTCCGGCGACCCCAGGCCGACCACATGGCATCCCAGGCAGTCCCGGTCATACTCATACTTCTTTGCGGCGAGTGTGGCGAAGGCGCGGGCATGATCCGATGTCTTCCACGCCTCATACGCCTCCTTGTGGCACTCTCTGCACTCCTCCGCTCCCACGTATCGGTCCGCGCCCTGCGCCTGCTTCCCGGCCACAATGATCTCCAGCGCCTCATGCGTCGTGGCATCGCTCAGCTCCTTCGCCTTCTGCTCCTCCTTCATCTGCGCAATGACCGATGCCATCTGCGGATCTTCGGCATATTCCTCCCCCAGCTCGATGATTTCCCCCGTATGCTTCACCGCCGCCCCATTTTTGTCAAAGCAAATCTCCAGCCGTCCCAGCATTCTCCCCTTATCCGCCACGGCTGCCAGGATTGATTGGTTCACTTTCGGCGGCTGCCGCGTCGGCTCGCGCACCGTCCCTCCCAGGATCACATCCACCTCGTACAGCTTCTCCGCCAGGCGGCCCATCCCCTCGAAGTCCGTGCACGCGGCAAGGATGAGAAAATCACACCGCCCCTTTAACTCAGGAAGGAGACGAAGAAGGGCCATCTCCGGGTCCAGCGCAGCCAGCCCCGGACCGGGCCTCTCCACATCATTTGCCAGAATGCCTGTGACGCCTACCCGGAGCCCGCCGACGTCCCGGACGATATACGGCCGGACCACCGGCAGTCGCGTCTCGGCGTCAACTACATTCGCAGACACGAAAGGGACCTTCGTCGCCGCCGCCATGCGAACCAGATCGTCCCGGCCGAGAGCCGCCTCCCGCTGGCCCACATTCAGGGCGGCATAGTCCATCTTCTCCAACCCCATCAGGATGTACTTGAATTTCAACTTATCCCACTCCCGCGCCCCGCGCGTGGCGTTGCCGACCTCGATGAGCAGCCGCGCCGACGATCCCCGACCCCGGATCGCCGTCGCCCGCCTCGGCAGCCCGCCGGATTGCTTGTCAATGCACCCGCATGGCTCGATATTCCCCCGCATGTCGCTGGAAAAATAAATTACCAGCGCATTCGGGGGCGATTTCTTCGAGCAGCCGGCGAAGACCATCGCAACAAAAAGTGGTACAAGTATCCGGATCATCTTGTCCGTCTTCTCTTTCTTCTGTCTCCTGTATTCTATATCCCGCCTTCAGTGCAGCAGCGCATACGCCAACACGTTCGCGTTGATCTCGTCGGCGTTGTGAATCTCGCTCCCTCCGCAGCAGCAGCACCCGCGGACATGCTGGGTGGAGTTCAGTCCCAATGCGGCGTAGATCATTACCAACCGACCGTTGATGACCATCCCCTCTAAGTATCCGTGATGTCGCCCGTGACGAGTGGCGATGCTGCCGATGTCGTAAACCGTACGAAACACCGGATGGTCCATGGGTAGTTTTACCAACTCGAACTCGGGAAACACCACCCGCATCTCATTGCGGAACGCCCCGTCCCACTGCTTGTTCGAGCACCCTGACGACGCCAGCAGGAACCCGCCGCGCATCAGATAGTCCCGCAGGTTGTGCCGCTCCATGTCCGTCAGTTGGAAGCCCCCCTCGCCGCTCATGATGGCAAAGGGATAGGTGTAAATCTCGTCTGTCTCCAGCTTGACCGGCCGGAAGTGGGGCTCCACACGGATACTTGTGTCCCGACGGAGGCGCGCAAGGAACCCGTCGCTGAAGCACACAGCGCTCTTCGTCCGGGCATACACCAAGTTGGCGCACTCCACCTCCGGCGGCTCCTGCGCATTGCTCTCGAAGCACAATAACCCAATGAAAAGGGTCAACGCCGCGGCATGGCGACTATTCATTCGTCTTCCTCCTCGGCGACCACCTTGAAGTATTCCTCCACCAGACGTTTATACTCATCGGCGTAGTTCTCCGCCCCCTTCACTGTGAATTCGATAGATCGGTCCTCCACCCGCATTGTCTCCGTCGCGTCTTTCCCCGGCTGTGCCGCGCGGTCCGATGTCGCCGGTTGTTTCGGATCCTTTCTCTCCCCGGAGAGCGACTCCCCCCCGGACTCGGAGTTTGGGCCGTACAGGGGGACCGAGCGCGCCTCCCCATAGAGACCCCCCTCACCCTCTCCGCCCCCCCCGCCGTGGCCGCGACCGGACTTCCCCATCCGCCCCCGAAGCGCGGCAAGGAACTGATCCAGCGTCGAACCCATCTCCCCCTGCTTCATGCCCATCCGCCGCTCCAGGCGCCCGTCGCCGAAGGGGCATTTTGCATTGCCCGCGCTGCACTGCTTGCACTCCTGCCCCGTTCCCTCCATCCCTTCTAATGCCTTCTTCGCGCTTGCATGGCCGTTCACCCCCGCCGCCATCCGCATCAGCCCTGCGGCGGCGGACATGTTTTGTTGAATTTCCTTTCTGTTAATTTCATCGGCAACCTGCCCCGCCGCTTTCGATAAATCCGGGGACTCCTTCTCCAGTGCACTGCCATGCTTCCGGAGGTCCTTCTGCACCTCCCCCAACTCGCCCTCGATCTCCTGCTGCTCTCGGGCCAGTTCCTGCATCTGCCGCCGGTCCGCCTCCGTTGCGTTGCTTGGGTCCTTGCCGCGGAAGCGCTCCATCCGCTTCACCAAGTCGCGCTGCCGGTCGGTTAGTTCCTTGAACCGTTCCGCATCTTCGTATAACCGCAGCACGTCGGCCATCTTGTCCAACGGCTCGTTCACATCTCGGCCCATCCGTCCCGCCATTTGGCCCAGGCGGTCGGCCGCCTTGCGTTGCGCGCCCTGCGACTGCGCCAGGCTGTTCGCCCGCTGGTTCCCGCTCTGCTTCTGCGCGTCCCGCATCTGTTGCGACGCCTGCTGCATGTCTTGCTCAGCGACCTGTCGTAGCTGCTCCGCCATCTCCCCCTGCTTCTGTTGGAACGCCCTCTCCACGTCGTATAGCGGCGGTTCCTTCGACATCTGCTCCAGCCGCCGGGCCAGCGACTCGGTCTGATCTTTCAGGTGTTGCTGCTCGTCGGCCAAGTCCTTCAGCCGCTCTCCATCCGCTTTGCTCGGCTCCTTGCCCTCTTTGGCTTCTTTCTCGGTCTTCTCCTGCAGCTCGGCGACCTGTTGCGCCAACTCGTCCTGCTTCTCGGCCATCTCGCGGAGTTGGTCGCGGATCCCCTCATACTTCCGCAACAGGTCCTCGATGGTCTTCTCCTGCCGAACCAGCTTCTGGTAATCCTCCAGCGAGAGGACCTCGATCTTCCGCACCTTCGTGTCCGCCGAGCGCGGCCCGCCGGGGAAGGCGTCGTGGGCCGTCGCGTAGTACTCGATCACATCCCCCGGCTTCGCGCCGAGTTTCTTCAGATCGAAAGGCGTCGCGTGCGTCATGGCCCGGCAAGGCGGCTCCTTCACGTTCACTGTCTCGCTCTGCCAGTCGCCATTGTTGATCTTCCGATGCACGTCAATCCGGCTGAGTCCATAGTCGTCCTCCGCCCGCGCCTCGGCGGCGATGGTAGAGTCCGGCGTAGCCTTGACATCCGCCGTCGGCGCGACGAAGGAGATCGTCGGCGCCCGGTCGTCCAGCAGGCGCACCGGCCGCTTGAATTCGTCGCGGCTCTCGATCCCCTCGGCGTCCGTCAGGCGGAGGTTGAACGTCCCCGTCGCCACGATCGCAAATTCACCGCCGACCTTCTTGTCTTCCCGCGGGATCGCCTTCATGGGCTGCGGCTCCGCACCGTAAACGTCCGCCGGTTCGAGCGCGATTGCCCCGCTCGCGAGGGGGCGATTTGAGATCGCCTCCAGCGTCACCTTCGTCCCCTGCACCCCCTCGACGCCTGTTTTTCCAACCGTCTCGGTCCGCGATTCGAGGTGGGTATATGGCGGGTATTCATACGTCGCCAGCACCCGCTCAAACCGGGGATGCAGCACCACCTGCACCCGATACCACTTGCTCCGGCACCGGTATCCCCGGATGCAGTAGTCCAGGTCCGCCCGCAGGTTCTCGATCTTCTGGAAGTACTCCCGCTCGCCCGTTCGGAGGAGGGCCATGCGGGTCTCCGCCCAGTCGGCGCATCGGGTGCAGAGGGCCAGTTCCTGAGGGATCGGCCCCTTGATCGCGGCGCGGACCGTCACGCCCTCGCCGTAGAAAACGCTCACCCCCTTCGGCTCCACGTCGAATCTTGTGAATGAGAACGGCGGGTGGTCGCCGAAGGGGTCAACGTATCGCGGGATGATGGCCCAATACACCGACGGCGCGCAAACCAGCGTCGCCAGCGCCGCGAACAACACCCCGGCCAAAATGCGTCGCTCCCGCACCAGATTCTTCCGCGGGACGCACTCGATCGGCTGCACCGCCCCCACGCGCTCCTCTGCGCGGGCCACCTCGCGCTTCATGAGGGGGACCGACATCCCCGCGCCGCCGTCGGCTAAGACATCGGCGAACTCGACGGCGTTGATCAGTACGTTGTCTAAGTCGGCATGCCTCTGCTCGATCATCATGGCCAGACCGCGCCGGTCGCGCGCCTCGCGCCGGGCGCGTCTTGCCAGCGCGAATGCAAATGCAGCGACGCCAAACACGGCGGCCGCATCGAGGGCTGCACGCGCCCATGACCCGCACTGGAACACCAAGTCAACGGCGACGAGCACGAGCACAGCCAAGACGCACACCCTGACGAACGCAAACGCCCTCGTCCATGCGCAGACCCACCTAAATCGCCCGCGCAGGTCCATGAGTATCTTGTCCACGTTTTTTGTCTGTTCCATGGTCAGATCAATCCGCCCCTCCGCCGGAGAAACCATTCGATCCCGAAGAGCGCCGCGATCATCCAAAAGACGGGGTTTCGGTCCCAGATCTCCGCAAGTTGCACGTCTTTCTGCCTTTCCCCTTCCCGGGCCTGCAACAGGCCGCGCAGCGAGTCGAGCTGGTCTGGGGGGATCGTCGCGCCGCCGGACAGCTCGGCCAGCCGTTTCATCACCGCCGGCTTTGCCGCGCAGCGGAGGTCCTCCAGCGCGTCGGCATAAACGGTGAATCGGGTCGTCAAGTCCTCTTTGCTCCCGATCTGCTTCAGGACGCCGACATGCTCCCCCTGCTGCCGCGGGAAATAGCTGCCCGTGTAGGCGCCGGGGAGGTCCGGGTCGGAATACAGAGCAATCGCTTGCGTCTTCCCGTTCGGCTCCCGGACTTCGACCCTCGGCTCGGCGGCGTCCTGCCCCGGGGAGCGCGTTCGCACGTAGAATGTCACTTCGTCGCCCATGCTGTAGCTCATGGCGCTGGTCTGGAAGGCCATGTCGCTGCCGGGGGCGAAATCGGTTTCCGCCATCAGCCACCGGAGCATCTGCCCCCAGAAGCGGGCATAAACCGTGTCGTACTCCTTCAGTCGGTCCGGCAGGAAGGCCCACCGCCACAGCCCGGCGGCCGACACGCCGAGCGTCTTTCCCTTGCCGTAGCGCTGAAACACGACGAGGGGCGCATCGTCCCGCCCGACACCCTGGCGTCCACGCGCCTTAGCGAGGGTGACCGCCAGCAACTTCTGTTTGCCCGGCATCTCG
Organism: Planctomycetota bacterium; assembly: GCA_040755855.1. Classification (GTDB taxonomy): domain Bacteria; phylum Planctomycetota; class Brocadiia; order JAADGH01; family JAADGH01; genus JAADGH01. The sequence goes on from JBFMAD010000003.1 coordinate 215,487, forward strand.
GCATACAGCATGGGCGGCAGCTTGCGCAGGACGACCTCGGTCGGCTCGCCGGGGGATAGGGCCAGAGACGGGTTCGACCGACCCTCGGCTGTCACTTCGACCGCCACATCGCGCACCCCCTCACCCGACCATGCAATCGGGGAGAGTTTCTCCAGGCCCGGCAGACCGTCCAAGTTCGGCCTGCCACGGGCGAAGATCAGCACCCCACCCTTCTCCGTGAGGAACGCCTTCAGCAGATCGGCGTAGTCGTCATCCACCATGCTGTCAATCCGCTTGCCGAGGATGACAATGTCATAGGCAAAGAGATCGTCGCGGGAGCGCGGGAGCGCGACCTGGCGCGATGGGATCGTGCTGTCGCCGCGCTCGTCTTCCGCAATTGCGAAGACCTTGCTCTGCGCCACGCGGAAGACGCTCGTAAGGGCGACATTCGGATCCTGCCGCAGGGACTGCGCGAGGAACTTGCTGTCCCAGTAAGGCTCGCCATCGAGGAAGAGTACCTTGATCTTCTCGGCCAGGACGCTGAGGAAAACCGTTCGATGGTTGTTCTCCACCGTCGCCTCACCGTCCAGTGGGTCGGTTACGAGGGTGTACTTCGCGACGCCTGGTTTGCGCTCGACGATCGGGAAGCTGACGGTGTGTTTGGATTGTCCCTTAAATTCCACCCATTCCTCGCCCGCAATCCCCCCGTTTTCATGAAGGAGCCGGACCTTTACGGCGGCGCGATCGTATCCCTGCTGAAGCACGTCGGCCTCGATAAGCGATTTCTGGTTCACAAAAACAAAATTCTGCCGGCTGCGGCTGACAATGGAGACGTCCCGGGCCTCCCCTTCCGTCCCGATGCAGCAGGTCCAGAGGGGGACGTCCATCGAGCGGGCGCGGCGCGCGGCGTGGTCCACATCCCCGCCGCTGTTGTCGTGGCCGTCGGAGAGAATAAGCACGCCGGCCAGCTCCGTGCGTCCGTCTTCGCCCCGGTTCACCAGGTTCAACAGGCTTCCTGCGAGGTCGGTGCGGTCCCCGTCGGCGCGTTTGATAGATTGAAACTCGTCGGCGGTGAGGGAGGCCGCCTTGTCGGAGAATTCGCAAAACTCGATATCATAGTCACGCGACAAGTCGTCGAACAGCGTCTTGGCGCAGTAGATCAGCTTCTTCTCCACGGAGAGGCGCGACTTGCCGTCCATATCCTCGACGTTCATGCTCCGGGAGGTATCGAGCAGGACGCTGAGGATCGGTTTCTCACCCGTCTTTTCCTCAGGAACGGGGCGCATGGGCTTGAGAAGAATCATCGCAATTGCGACAATCCCCATGCCGCGCAGCAGCGCGAGGGCGACCCGCTGAACCGGCGCAAGCCGGCCCGCACCGCGAGCGTAGGCGTAGCCGACCAGCGCCAGCGCCGCGCCGGCCATCGCCACGATGGCGGAGACAGGGATCATGGGCTGGAACACGATGTCGCTCATGCCCGCCTCCACCTATGCGTCAGCGCCTGCTCCACGGAGATCACGACGAGCGATGCGATGAGGAGATAGTGCCAGATCGGCCGGCCGAGGCGCACAGCGGCGAGCGTCTGCTCGCCGGTCCCCGCCTCGACGAAATGCTTGTCGCCGGAGCGAGACCGCTTCGCAATCGCCTGCTCTTCCATGGGGCGCAGGTCGCTCTCGTCGGGGTGGACATTAACCGCAACGGCCCCCGCCACTTTGCCGTCGGCGAGGATCCGATAAACACCCGGCTGCTCCGCGCCCTCGATGGCGACCGACACGCTGTCGCCCATGCAGTCCGTGACAACTGTCTTGTCCTCCGACGCCGGTCCCCGCGCCGTGATGATCGCGTCGCCGCGCGGAAGGAGGATGGACGTTCGGCACGGCGTCCCAACAAGACTGCCGGTATCCGTCCCTCGCCGCGGTCGTAGGCAACGAATCATCTCATGGACGAGGGGAACGAAGTTGACATTCCGCGCCAGGTTGCTGGCATCCGGGGCGGGGGAGAAGTTGCAGAGCACGAGCGTCCCGCCGCCCACGTTGCGCCGCGCCATGGAGATCGTGCCGTCTTCATAGGTGAGCAGTACCTCCGAGAGATCATCGGCGGGGATGGTTTGGTTGAACTTGTAGACCTTGATAGAGGTGAGGTCGCCTTTTTCCGGATCGCGAAACATTGCGAGGAGAGGGCTGTCGAAGTTCGCCTCGCGGAAGTAGGTGAAGGCGTTGCGCTGCGCGGAGAGGTCGAACTGCTCGCCCACGGTGAAGGGGACGATCCGGTCGTCGCCGCCCAGCGCATCAAGCGCCGCAAGGTTTTCCTTCGCTTCCCTGTCGCACAGGAAGAAGACGGCGCTGCCGCCCTCTTTCACTGTTCGGAGCAATCGGGCCAGGGCATCCTGTGGTATGGCGCCCGTTTCGGCGAAGATAAGCACGTCATAATCCCTTAAATTACAATGCCTTAGCTGATCGGTCCGAACGGTCTGGACGTTCAGCTTTCCGGCTCCGTCGCGGAAGGGACGCAAGGCCCGGGATAGGAAGTAGGACGCCGATCTGCGGTCCTTCGGGTCGGAGTCGGTCACGACAAGGACGCGAATCTTCTCCTGCACGGCGACGACAAAGAAGCGCCGGTCGTCCGGCGCCAGACCGTCCTCGGAGATAGACACTTCGCCAGGATAAATCCCCGGCCCGCCCAGCCGACAGGGGAACGACACGGATGCGGATGCGAACGCCTGAACCCGGACGGACCGCTCCATTTCCTCCCCCGTGTCGAAGCTCAACCGGACCGAGACGTCTTGCGGCTCGGCGGCGAAATTGGCAACCTCACACTCCACAGTCACCGGGTCGGCGGCCACCGGTGCATTCGGCCGGACGGTCGCCGATGTGACGGCTCGGTTGGCCGCGTTCGGGATGCCAACGTCCACGAAGTAGACCCGATAGTCCTTCTCGATCCAGGCCATGTCCACATCGGACCAGTTGCTGCGCTGGAAGTCGGAGAAGACATAGACTTCCTTTCTCGGACTGTCGTCCTCGGCAAGTTGCCCGGCGGCCATGCGGAGGGCGGCAGCGATGTCGGCTCTGGCGGCGGTCGGATCGGCGCGTCGCAGGTCGTCTTGGAGGCTGTGCACGTTTGGGGCAAGGCGGGGGTAGGAGGCAACGGGCGCGGCGCCGGCGAGGATCAGGTTGGCGCGGTCGCCGGGCCGGATGGAGTCGAGGAGTTGGATCGCCTCGGCCTTCGCTCTTGCGAATGGGGTCGCCCCGCGGCGGGTGTAGGTCATGCTCATGGAACCGTCGAGGACGAGCACGGCGGCCGTCCCTCCTTCTTTCGGCTTCCCCGTGAACGACGAGTAGGTGATGAACGGTTTGAGGAAGGCAAACGCGACCAGCGCGATGAACAGCGCCCGAAGCGCGAGGAGGATGATGTGTCGCAGGCGGCGGAAGACGGATTGCTCGGTGACTGTCCGGCGGAGGAAGCGGATGGTGGGGAACTCGATCCGCCTCGGCTCGTGGCGGTGGTAGAGATGGATGGCGATGGGGATGGCGATGCCGAGGAGGCACAACCCCAGGGCCGGGTTGGCGAAGCTCAGCCAGCTCATCCCAATCACCTCACATCGTCAATCGCTTGTAGAGATACTTCTCGAGGACGCGATAGTACTCGGTTTCCGTGTTCACCAAGTTGTAGTCAATCTGCCGGGCCGCAGCGTGGGCCTTCATCTCGGCAATGAACGCATTCATGTGCTGTTGGTACTCGCTCCGCACGTCGTCCGGCTCGGCGGTGATGCTCTCTGCCGTCTCCGCATCAACGAACCGGACGTTCGGGAACGCGGGCAGCTCCCGCTCGTCGTGATGGAGCACGTGGAGGAGGATGACGTCGAACTTGCGATGGCGGAACATGCTCAGCGACTTGAAGATTCGCTCAGGGTCGTCGAGGAAGTCCGACACCACGATGAGCAGTCCACGTTTTTTCAGGATCGGAAAAATTTTTCGCAGGGCCTCAGCCACATCGGTGCGCCGGCCGATACGCAGGTCCTCAAGCGCGTTCAACATGCCGAAGAGGTGCGGGGCTGTCCCGCCGGGGGGGCGGAAGTATCGAACTTGGTCGTCGAAGATCGTCAGGCTCACTCTATCCCCTTGTTTGACAATAAGATACGCCAACGCCGCTACAAGGTAGGAGGCGTATTCGATCTTCGACAGCCCGCCGTCCCGGCCGTATCGCATCGACGCGCTCTGGTCGAGGAGGATGTGGCAGGTCATGTCCGTCTCCTCCTCGAAGAGCTTGATGTAGTGGCGGTCGCTACGGGCGTAGGCCTTCCAGTCAATGGCGCGAATCTCGTCGCCGGGGACGTACTCCCGGTAGTCCGCGAACTCGACGGAGAAGCCGAAGTAGGGCGAGCGATGACGGCCCGCGAACCGCCCCTCGACAATGGTCTTTGCGATGAAGTGCATGTTGCGGAGTTTCTTCAGGCTGCGAAGATCGAGGTACTTCCAGCGCGAAGGCTTTTGCGGGGCGGGCGACGTGGCCGACCTCGGCCGCGTGAGAGGGTTGACAAACACCTCGCCCGGCGCGGGGGTTACAGGGATGGGCGCTGCTGGGGTCCGGGCCAGCCTGCGGAGGAAACGTCTCTTTCTCTCTGTTATTTGCGACATGGCGACTACTCCGCGGCTGATCCGTAAAGAGGCTGGTTTACGTTGGCGAGAAGCTGGTCAATGATGTCCAGCGACGTAATGCCCTCGCCGGCGGCGTTGTAGTTGGGTAGGATGCGATGGCGGAGCACCGGCGCGGCCATGTCGCGCACGTCGCGCACGGACGGGGCCGGTTTGCCCTGGAGCACGGCCCATGCCTTGGCGCCGAGGACGAGGTACTGCGAGGCCCTCGGCCCCGCTCCCCACTCGACGAAGTCGTTGACAAACTGCGGGGTGCCGATGTCGCCCGGTCGGGTCTGCCGGGCAAGGTCCACCGCGAAGCGGATGACGTGCTTGGATACCGGCACGCGGCGGACGATCTGCTGGAAGTCCATCACGTCCTCCTTCGAGAAGATCGGCTCAACCTTATGGACCTCCGCCGTCGTGGTCTTCTCGACGATCTGTTCCTCGATGTTCTGGGCGGGATAGGAAATGTAGAGGCAGAACATGAAGCGATCCAACTGCGCCTCCGGCAGTGGGTAGGTCCCTTCCTGCTCGATCGGGTTCTGCGTGGCGATGACATGGAACGGCTTCGGGAGGGGCATGGTCTTGCCGGCGGCGGTGACGGCGTACTCCTGCATGGCCTCGAGGAGGGCGGACTGGGTCTTTGGCGGCGTTCGGTTGATCTCGTCGGCGAGGATGATGTTGGCGAAGATCGGCCCCTTCACAAATCGCAGGGCGCGTTCGCCGGTGCTCTGGTCCTGCTGGAGGATCTCGGTGCCGGTGATGTCCGACGGCATGAGATCGGGCGTGAACTGAATGCGCTTGAAGTCCCACGAGAGGGCCTGCGCGAGGGTCTTGACGAGGAGCGTCTTGGCCAGGCCCGGCACGCCGACGATGAGGCAGTGCCCGTCGGCGAACATGGTGATGAGGAGCTTTTGCACGAGGTCAATCTGGCCATAGACGACCTTGGCAATTTCCTTCATTAGCCGGGCATTGCCGTCTCGGATGCGTTCGATGGCGGCAAGGTCGGCGTCCTTCAGGGGTTCGGCCACGGGGCTTGGGGGCTTGGTCATGCGTTTCTCCTTACACGGGGTCACGGGTGCTGTTTGAATCAGTATATCACACAAATCGGCCCTCGTAAAGCCGATAGGGTCCCTGCAATTATATACGGCATGGGGCGGTGTGTTATTTTCCATTGGCCCGGAAGCGGCAAGATGCCGCTTCTACTTTGGGCGAAAACATGCCATAATGGGACGGAAGAATCGGATGCCAGCGACGAAAGGATAACCCATGAGGAAGAGCAAACTCTGGAAGCGGATTCATTCGGAGATCGAGAAAATTTGGGTCATTGATTCGCACTCCCACCTGACCAGCGAGGAGAACTACTACAAGCAGAACCTCAGCGTCTTCAACATGGTCTCCTACTTCGGCCGCGACATCCAGTCCACCTCGACCGGACCACTCGCCGACACGCTGCCGACCGCCAAGACCGAGGAAGACAAGGTCGAGCGGTTCCTCGAAATCGTCCGGCGAACCGAGGCCGTCTCCTACTTCCGCCACAACATAATCGCCTACCAGGACCTCTTCGGCCTCAAGGGCGACCTCACCCCGAAGAAGATAAAGAAACTGAACGCCGCGATCGCAAAAAAAACGAAAGACCCCAAGTGGTTCCGCAAGGTGATGAAAAAACTCTGCCGCATCGAAACCGGCCTCCTCAACGTCCCGCCCCTTGATCTGCGCTGGGACAAGGATTACGCCATCGCCGTCATGCGCATGGAACCCTTCCTGCCGTTCCTCCGCGCAGACAAACCGGAGATTGACAAACTGGCGCAGGAAGTGGACATGCCCATCGGCAAGGTTGCCGACTACACCGCCGCCCTCGCCAGGCTGATGCAGAAGGCCCGCGATCTGGGCGCGGTGGGCATCAAGCTGGCCCACGCCTACCAGCGCACGCTGGCCCACACAAGACCATCTGAGCAGGAGGCCGACGCCATCTTCCAGAAAGTGTTGCGGGGCGAGAGGCCGCCGGCCGGCGAGGAGAAGGCCCTACAGGACCACATCGTCTTCTTCCTCGCCGACGCCGCCGGGCAGATGGACCTCGTCTTCCAGATCCACACGGGGGTGCAGAACAACTGGGGCCACATCCCCGACTCCGACCCCCTGCACCTGCTCAATCTGCTGCGCGAGTTCCCCAAGACGCGGTTCGATATCTTCCACGCGGGCTATCCGTACTCGCGCGAGATGGGGATGCTCGGCAAGCATTACCCGAACGTCTGGGCCAACATGTGCTGGATGTACCCCATCACGATGGAGGGCAGCCGGCAGACGCTCGACGAGTGGATTGATCTTATCCCCGGCTATCGTATCCTCGGCTTCGGGTCGGACGTGCCGTATCCGGAGAATGTGTTTGCCCATCTCAAGATGGCCCGCGCCTGCATCACGGATGTGCTGGCGAAGAAGGTGGAGCAGGACTTCATCACGGAGGACATCGCCGTCCGGCTGGCGAAGCAGATGCTTCGGAACAACCTGATCGCCCTCTTCAAACTCGACGAGCGGTTCGGGATCAGGAAGATGGAGTAAGGCCGCAGCCCATCCGTCACAGTGTGGCACACGTCATTCCCGCGAAAGCGCGAATCCACTCTTCGACTCTTTGACTCTTCGACTCTTCGACTCTTCGATTTCTTGTTACCCAAGCGTATTTCGTTCCGCAAAATGACCCTTTTCCCATACGCTTGCACATGTGCGCACAGCTCGATTTCGGGCCGGGGAATTGGCGTAAGAGCTGTCAGGAGAAGTGGATCGGACTCGCGCCCGCCGCGATCTGGCGATTAGTAGCCAACCGTATGGCCATACGCTTGGCTACTAATCGAGAAACCACCCTTTCCGGCCCGAATTCGGCCAGAAACGGCTTTTCGGCCCAAATCCACTTAGTAGCCAAGTGTATGTCTACTCGTAAACGCGCCCCATTCGGTCTCTGGACGCATTTCACCATGCAGTTAACGAGGCAAATCGCTTTGGCGGCCACGAAACGGCCAACGGACGCAGATGCGGTGGTGCAGTTTTTCACTTTTGCGAAATTTCGGCCAAGACCTCCCCCGCGCGGCCGCGGGGTTCCGACCTCCGGGAGGTCGGTCCGGTCGGCAGCGGGTAATCCCGACGTCACTCTCGTTCCAAGCCTCTGCCTCGGAACGGACCATCCGTTCTCTCGTTCCGCGGCTCTGCCGCGGAACGAGCCGTCGGTCAGGCTCTGCCTGCCATCTTATCCCATTGTCCCTTCGGGACTTACGCCCCAGGTGTCCACGAAGTTGACAGTCCCCATCGGCTAAAGTGGTCATATCAGTGCGGGCGGGCTTGGGGGCGTAGGTGTCCACGAAGTTGACAGGTGCGGGTGTCCACGTCGTGGACAGTCCGGGGAGTCAGACCTCCCGGAGGTCCTTGACCTCTGGGAGGTCGGTGAATCTCGCCCCCCTTTCGCGGCGGCCGCGACCCGATCCGCATCGTGACGTTGGTGAAGTTGAGGAACGACGGAGTATTGGCGTGCTGGAACATCCCGCCACCTGCACGTGCTACCAATGATTTCCGCATCCGAATTGCACGCGAACCTGGGACCAGAAAAGACTTGAGCATAGGCGGCACATAGGTTAAAATTCTGGATGTAACGGGAACCTCTGAGGCGACAGAGTGTTTTACGCAAAGGGCTATTTGCGGTGACGGCAAAGTCCTCTCCCTCTGACGTGGACATCCGATCGGCGTTAGTACGCCGGCTGGCCGAGCAGTACGAGAAGGATCATGACACCGTCATCCTGGAAGAGGTCAGCATGGGATGTGGTGCGCCCCGGCTGGATGTTCTCGTCGTCAACGGTGTCTTGCACGGCTTTGAGCTGAAGAGCGACAGGGACACGCTTAAGCGCTTGCCGCGCCAGGCAAGTTTTTACAGTTGCGTTCTTGACCATATGACGCTGGTCGTGGGGCCACGTCACCTGGATAAAGCCGAGCGGGTTGTGCCAGATTGGTGGGGTATCACTGTAGCTCAGGCCAACTCCTGCGCCGGTCTTTCGCTCTCCGAAGTCAGAGTGCCGCAAGCGAATCCCACTGCCGATGCCCTTGCCATTGCCCGGCTGTTATGGCGACAAGAGGCACTCACGCTTCTCGAAGAGAATGGCTTGGCCGATGGCGTCCGCTCCAAGTCAAGGGCGCACATCCATGCGCGGCTTGTCGAGTCGTGCGATATTGACTTGATCCGGCAGTACGTACGCCAGCAGTTCAGGACGCGAACAGATTGGAAATCTGACGTGCGACAAACGTCAGATGATGGTTGAAGCCGGCGCGAAGCCAACTCGCGGCGTTCCCTGGACTCGTTTGTGGATTCTGTTTCTCCGCAATGTAGCGGTCACCAGCGCTGAAGTCTGGGCCGGAGTATTCCTCAGAGGCACAGAGAAGTACCGCGTTGCCGTGGTATTGATCGAAACCAGGACCATCCACATTGAAAACGCCCTCGCCTCGCATCACGATCCAGTGTTCATCCGTGGTATAGCGAATACTCGCGCTGTAGTTGCAGGGCCCTTCGCGGGGGGCGTAACGCGGGTTCTGGATCGTATAGTCGCCGAAGGTCGGGATGCGCGGTAGCGAGGGCATGGTCAGAACTTGGTTCCGCCAGTTCAACCAGTCCGCTCGTGGTAGAATGTGTCGACGGTTTTTCTGGAGCCGCGATAGATCCGGAGGAAACGCACCGCAAGTAACGGAGAGAGTCTGCCATGTGTGTAGTCCAGGAATCCCTGAGCAGATGTTCCGAAGGTCAGGGGCACCGGCCTCCACAAGCCTGTAGTCCGCCACGAGGTGCGTATCCTGTTCTGAATGGCCAAGTCCATCAAGAAGTCGTGTTAGTGCAGACCGCAACTGGCTGCGCTGCGTGTCTTCACGCTGCAAGCGGATGCAGACACCCCGTCCACACATATCCGCAACAGTACGGACGGCAGACTGATACTCTGGCGTTCTATCAAGCCCTGTAACAGGTATAAGGCACAAATTGCGGCGAAGCGCCTCCTCAGCGAGTCGGCGAATTCGTGTTGAGGCGTGGGTCGGTACGCGAGGGTCGTCAAGAAGCCCGTATTCTGCAAAGAAAGGCCCATGCCCCCAACTTCTTAATATCTGGTCTGCCATCTTTTCGCATGGCGAGCCAAAGCTCTGAGGCACAAACTCCAAGAGCGGGGGGATTCTCGCTCTTTCTGCGTTGGCGAGATCTCGTAGAGCCAACCATTCGGCTTGTTTCCATCGTAGTACGGGAACATAGTGTCTGTGGTCAAACATGACTTTCCCCAGAGACTTGCCTAACTTACTCTAAGAGTTTCCTTACCTTCCCGTGACCCACCAAGTGGGTCAGTATCCTGTACGAGCCAAAATGGTGGCGCATGCGACCGGCCACGATAGCGACATGAATCCCGAGGCGATTTGCCAAGTATTCGGCTGCTTCTGGTGCCCGCAATCGCTTAGCAGGGCCCTTCTCCCATTCCTCTTCGGGAATCAACGCTTCGCCTGCGAGTGCGTCTGCCGCCGCTTCAAGGGGATCATCCGTCTCCTCCAATTCGAGATCATCGTAGAACCCCTGAGCCATATTTTCAAAGTGCAGAGCACTATGCGCCAACTCATGCATGAGTGAAAACCAGAAGTTGTCCAGACGATCATGCCTGAGTGTCAGTCCAACGATAGGTATTTTCTTTTCCGACAGCACGGCAGCGCCATCCAGATACGTGCGGGGCAGGTGCCGTTCGGTAACTAACGAAATGCCATGCGCCTTAAGAAAATCCCGAGCAAGAAGCGGCCCTTCCTCTTTCGGGCTAAGTTGCGCAAGTTCCCGCATGAACTCCAGCGTTACGGTACCAGGAGCATACTGCACATGCGGCGGGTCCTTCTGCGCCAAAGCAATGATACGCGCTGTCCAGGCAAGCAACGCGTATTGATCCATTGGGCGAGCCGAGCGAACATGTTCGCCGGTTCGGTATAAGGCAGCGAGACCGCCCTGTGGTGTGAGTGGGTCGAACAAAGCTTGCACTATCTCCCGTGCGTGCTCATGCAAATTCGCGTAATTCACCCTAACCCAGTTTCTGTTGACAATCGCACGAACAGGAAAGCGGTCCCACTCGATCGCTTCCGAGGAAAGATGCCCCTCTGGCTGCTCCTGCAACAACACCCTTGCTGGAATCCCCAAATGGGTATGAAGAGCGCGTATCATTGGGAGCGTTAGGGAACGCTTGCGTGAAAGCACCTCCGAAACTTTACTTCGGGTTCCGATATATGGCATCAAGTCGCGCTGCGTCAAGTTCTGCTGCTCCATGCGGAACTGAATGGCATCAACAGGATCGGGAAGAGCGTGTTCGCACTTGCTGTGCTCATAGTCCCGGACCAAAACGGTCAGGACCTCCAACTCATCCGCTTCCGTTGTCCCGGGATCGGGGTCCAAGTCCATGAGTGCATCAATCGCAGCAAGGGCGGCTTCGTAGTCTGACTCGGTCTTGATTGCCTTAATCATAGGTCTATTCTCCCTCGAGTTCCCATGAATCATATTCGGCATGGGTTCCAATTTGGAGAATACGCACAATCTGGTTCTTGTATGACACCCTAACCAATAGTCTGTAATCGTTGCCCTTTATGTTGAACACCACCCGTCTATCACTGAGGAAACTGGCGCTGGCATGCTTGGCCTTGATGTCATGTGGCGTTCGCCACGCAGCGTCTTCGGCTTCAGCTAACCACGCGTCGACCTGTGATCGAGCGTCAGCATGCTTCCGCTTGAATCTATCCAGCTCAAGTGTCCCCACTACTTTCATTCGATTTCCGCCAGTAGAGCGTGTATTCCCACACCGGGACGATCTCCTATAAATAATGTTCCCCATCTGGGAACATAATATCACAAGTCTGGCATCTTGGCAAGTAAAAAATTCAGAAAAAAAGAGAAAAATGCCCGGTTCTCATCAGTTCACGAAAAGACACGTCTTCAGCCGCTCTTCCGGCGCGCCGAGGGGAGGGAGGCGGCGGAGGATGCGGGAGCGGAGGTCGGAGGCCGTGGCCTGACGGGGGAGGTCGAGCCGACTCTGAAGCTCGAGGACGGAGAGGTCCGGCTCGAACATCAGAACCACCGCCGCCGCGAACCAGAGCGTGAGGGGGAGCCGCGACCGCGCCATGACCGTGCCCCAGAGGACGGTCATCTGCCCGCCGCACCGTCCGCACCGCCACAGGCGGCGGTCGTCCTCCCACCGCATGGGCTTCTTCCGGCAGCGGGGACAGGCGGGGCCGTCGCCGCGCTCGCGGTGGGCGAGGATGTGCTCGATGCAGTCCTCCTCGCGGCTGAAGCGCTGGAGGAGTGCGTCGCGGGTTCGAGCATCCACGGCGGGCAGGGCCGTGGCGGGCAGGATGGGGGGACCGATGCGGGCCTGTGCGTCGCGGTAGGCGCGCAGCTCCATGAGGCGGCGCTGGACATCGAGGAAGCCGCGCTCGTGGGTGCGGCGGTAGCGAGTAATGAGGGCCAGACGGTCGTCGCCGGCGGCCCGGGCGTGGAGGAAGTCGGGGGTGATGGCCTTTTCCGAAATGAACGCGTCGCAGCGGATGCGGACGCCGATGATGTGGCGGAAGTGTCCGATCTCGGCCTGTGCGCAGAGGTGGAGGAAGCAGGCGTGGCGCCAGAGGTCGCGGACGAGCAGGTCTTCCGTCGGTCCGGTGGGCTGGTATTCGGCGCGGAGCTGATCGAGGAGGGCGTTCAGGGCGACGTATCCGCGGCGATCGACGGCGAGGACCTCGGTGGTGAGGCCGTGGGTGCGGGCGTTCTTTGACGGCGGGGTGGGTGTGCTCCTTTGGACGAGCTGGTGGTAGTGGTCCATGCACAAGGCGGCCATCTCGCGATCATGGTCCTTCGCCCTCTTTTTTCTGCATCGTTCCATTTCTTCGGCCTCGCCGGGCCGTGGTTCCGGCATCGGGTTGTCGCGGCGTGAGTTGACCCGGTAGCTCGCCTTTGTGCGGACGAGGCGGCGGTAGTATTCATGGGCCTCTGCGGTCTTTCGCTCTTTTTCGGCCTGCATGGAGCGGGCGACGATGGGGTTGCCTTCGTGGCGTGAATGCCTGTTCATTGGTTCTCCTTCCCGCGGGGCTACGGGGCTGTGGATGGCGTAGAATCAGTTAGTACACTTATAGCTAATTATACCATACGCGGGGTATGTTGTCAAGTGTTTTTGCGATTTTGCGGTTGGGGGAAGGCGAGGGAGTGTGGGCGTATGGGCGTATGGGAGTGTGGGAGTGGGAAATTGGGGTTAGTAGGTTCCGAGCCGCAAGCCCTCGTCAACGAAAAATCGGTAGGTCGCGTATTCCGTCGTGGTGGGGATGGAGTGGTCGGAGTGGAGGATGTAGCCGTAGTTTTCTTTCACGATAGGAATTTTTTCGTTCAGCTCGCGGCGGATGGCGGCGATGTCGTTGGCGACGAGGTTGCGCGCGTCCATGCCGCCGCAGAGGGAGATGCGGTCGCCGAAATTCTTTTTGATGCGCAGGGGGTCCATGCCGGCCTTGACCTCGATGACCTGGAGGCAGTCCATCCCCGCCTCGATGAGGCCGGGGACGAGCGGCTCGACGAAGCCGCATGAATGGACCAGGACCTGCAGGCCGAGGGAGTGGCAGTAGTCGAAGGTCTTCCTGTGTCCCGGCTGGACGATCTCCTTGTACATCGCGGGCGACATGAAGGGGCGGTTCTTGAACCCCATGTCCTCGTAGAACCAGATGCCGTCGGGCTTGCCCTCCTCGGCGAAGACGATTTCCATGAGCGCGATGAGCAGGTCGGCATAGGTATTGACCATGTCCCTCACCCAGTCGGGATCGAGGGCCATGCCCATGAGCATATACTCGTGTCCGCAGACGGGGTGCATCAACTCGAAGACGTTCACGCCGCCCCAGAAGAAGAACCGGTTCTTGTTGTGCGCGTTGGTCTTGGCGTTGCGGTAGTCCTCGAATTTGATGCGGCGGCGTTCGGGGGTGAGTTTGGGCTTGATGAGCGCTTCCCACGCCTTGCGCTCCTTGACGGCGAAGTCCACGTGCTCGGGCGTGGCGTCGTGGAGTTTGTGTCGGCGGAGGAGTGCGCCGTTGCCGTCGCGGGTGAGGCGGGTCTCGGCGGTTTCCTCGACGACGACGGGGACGAAGTCCAGGTCGGCGACCATCTGGAACGGCCAGCATGTGGCGCAGTCGAAGCCGAAGTGCGTGGCGAGGTCCTCGTTCTGGGCGACGTGCCCCTGCTCGCGCCATTTCTTGACGGTATCGCCCCAGAAGTGCTCGAAGAGGCCGATGCGGTCCACGGGTTTGCGTTTGAGTATGTTGGCGATCCGTTCGATGCCGGTGAGTTCGGACATTGTTGGCGACTCCACGTATTGGTTTTCGATTCCGGTACGGGGTCAGACTATACCGGATTTGGATGGAAAAGTCCACAGGTCTGTTGGAAATCTGAATTGCAGTTGACATTCCCACGTTCCGTCAACTACACTGACATTCATGTCATTCCTTAAGGCGCAGTCGTTAAGGGGAAGAGAAGATGAAGGAGCATCCCGGACCGGCAGGACAAGTGCGTCCCTGTGAGCAGTCGCCCCGGCTCTTTGAATTGGCGATCGAAAGCCTGTGCGACGCGGTATTCATCATTGACGCCGACAGCGCGACGATATGCCACTGCAACCCCGCCGCGGCGGAGCTATTTGGCTACACATCTCAGGAAATGGTCGGACGGACCATGGACTTCCTCTACCCCGATCCGGAGACGGCGGCAAGGTTCCATAAGCGCCTCCATTCGGCGGCGGGAAAGACGGAGGCCCTCCTGCTGCGGGGCTGGCGGATGAAGCGCAAGGACGGCGCAACCTTCCCCACAAAGCACACCCTGACCCCGATTGACGACGAGTCGGGCCGCCGCATCGCCTGGGCCAGCGTGGTGTGCGACAGAACCGAGCACAAGAGGAAGGCGGCGGCGATCGGGAGCCGGGATGCCCTGATGGGCGCGCTGCTGGAGAACCTGCCGTTGGACTTCTGGGCGCGCGATGCGGAGATGCGCTGCATCATGCAGAGCCGGATATCAAAGCAAAGATGGGGCGACCTGCACGGCAAATCCTTCGAGGAACAGGGGCAGGACCGGCGGACCCTCGCCGTGTGGCGGGAGAACAACAGACGGGCGCTCGCGGGCGAAACGATCCGCGGCGATGTGGATGTGGTGGACATACAGGGCAATGCCTATCACTGCCACAACATCCTGGCGCCGATCACTGTCGAGGGCCGGATCACAGGGATTCTCGGCGTCAATGTGGACATGGCCGAGCGGAAGCGCATGGAGGACGCGCTGCGGGCGGGCGAGGAGAAGTACCGCGGCGTTTTCGAGATGGCCCCTGACGGCATCCTGATCGTCAATCGCCGTGGAGTGATCCTCTCGTGCAACCATGCAACGAGCAGGATAACAGGCTACCCTGAGAACGAACTCGTGGGCAAGCACTTCTCAAAGATAGGAACTCTGAGGATAAAAGACATCCCGAAGTATATGAAACTCTTTGTTCAGGTGATCGGGGGACACATTCCCGAGCCTTTTGTAGCTGACGCCGTGCGCAAGAACGGCAGCCCTCACTCCGTCGAGGTGCGCGTCAACCTCCTCGGCAACGGCATGATCCTGGCAATGATAACCGACATCACCGAGCGGAAACGCATGGAGGACGCCCTCCGGGCGAGCGAGGAGAAGTACCGTACCGTCTTCGCTGCCAGCCCCGACTTCATTTATCTGACCGACACGAACGGCAATATCATTGACGCGAATCCGGCGCTTCTCAAAGGCGTTGGGATGTCGCTGGAGGAGATAAGGCGGACTAACGTTCGAGACTTTTATGCCGGCGAGAACATCGAAGAATTGAACGAGGTTATTCGCCGGGCGCGGAAGGGAGAGGAGATCCGAGGATATGAGGTCGTGGCCAACGCCCCTGGAAGCAAGAAGCGCGTGTATCAGGTCAACGTGGTTCCGTTGACGTTGGCGGACGGAGAGGCCGCGATCTTGAGCGTAGCTCGGGACATCACGGAGCGAAAACGGGCCGAGGAGGAGCTGCAGAAGTTCAAGACCATCTTCGACAATGCAAACTACGGCATGGCGATGGCCGAGATGGACGGCACACTGATCTACGTCAACGAATACTTCGCCCAGGTCCACGGATACCGACCGGAGGAACTCGTCGGCAAGAACCTGAGCGTATTCCATACCCGTGAGCAGATGAAACAAGTCACAGCCATCAACGAAGGAGCCAAGAAAGCCGGAGGCTTCGGCGCTCTGGAGGTATGGCACAAGCACAGAGACGGATCGGTCTTCCCCATGCTCATGAATGTCATCGTCATCCGAGACAACGCAGGAAAGCCGTCGTTCCTGGCCGCCACAGCCACCGACATCACGGAGCGCGAGGCCGCCCGCAAAGAGGCGAGGGATCTCTCGCAAAAGATCATCACCCTCCAGGAGGACCTGCTCTCCGACATCTCGCGCGATCTCCACGACGAGATCGGCCAACTCCTCACGGCCATTGACTTCGAGGTCGAGACCGCGCGGCGGGCCGTCAAGGCCGGCAAGGGCCTGCCGCCGGACGGGTTGGACCGCATCAAGGAAGTCACCCGTTCGGCCGTGGGCGCTGTGCGCGGCCTCTGCGCGAGCCTCCGTTCGCCTGTCATCAAGGACCTCGGCTTGCTCCGCGTCATGGAGGCCCATGTTAACGACTTCCGGGCGCGCACGGGGATTGACGTGGAATTCACCTGTTCGCTCAAGAGAAGCGGCGTCAGTCCCGATGCCGCCCTTGGCTTGTTCCGAATCATGCAGGAGGCCCTGACTAACGTGGCGCGCCACGCCGAGGCCCGTCAGGTCTCAGTATCCCTTTGCCGGGATAACGGACGCACCGTGCTGGAGATTTCGGATGACGGCCGCGGGTTCGATGTTGACAGCCCGCCGCCCCATCGGAACATCGGCCTGCGCGGCATGCGCGAGAGGGCGCGAACCTTCGGCGGGGAATTTGCCATCGAATCTAAACCAGGGAGCGGCACGCGGATACGGGTCTCTCCGCCGCCGCTATCGGGAGAGGAGGCGCCCCTATGATCCGGGTCTTGATTGCAGACGATCATCCCATTGTGCTGGCAGGCATGCGGCGGATGCTGGAGCCGGAGGACGACATCTCCGTCGTCGCCACGGCCTCAGACGGCGAGGAGGCGCTCCGGCTCTGCAGAGAGGTGAAGCCGGACGTCGCCGTTCTCGATCTGGCGATGCCTCGCCTCGACGGGGAGGAGGTCACGCGGCGGTTCGCCACGTGCTGCCCAACGATCCGCGTCATCATCCTGACCATGCACGACAGCGAGAACCACGCCATCCGCCTCCTGGAGGCAGGCGCCGCAGGGTTCATCCCGAAAGGGGCCTCCGCCGAGGAACTGCCGGACGCCATTCGCAAAGTTCATGCGGGGGGAAGGCACATCAGCCCGTCCATCCTCGAGAAGATCGGGCAGAACATCGGCAAGTCGGCCGACAGCGATCCGGTGAGCAGACTTTCGGATCGGGAGAAGGAGGTGATCAAACGCATGGCCGCGGGAAAAAAGACCGCCGAGATCGCCGGCGAACTCCACCTCAGCATCAGCACCGTCCACACCTATCGCTACCGGATGATGAGCAAGTTGAATTTACACTCCAACGCCGCTCTGATCCGATTCGCATTCGAGAACGGCCTGGTCAGGTGACGGGGGCATGTCATTCGGACTGCGGCAGATTCCGACCTCCCGGAGGTCGGAACCTCCGGGAGGTTTCACTTACCGCCGCGCCAGAACCGATCTCGCGCCGGCTGGATACGCCCGATCTTCCTCCCCCTGCCGGGCAACGGTGTCGGCCGCCGTTTCGATGTAGCGATACTTGCCCCCCATCTCATATCCCCAGCAGGGGCGGTAATCGCTCAGACCGGACGCGGCGGCGATCGTGTAGGTCGTAGGGTCGAGGATGTGCCCCCGCCACTCCACCCAGGCATGCCAGGCCTCCCCCATAAAGCCGAAGACGATGCGCCCGTTCCTCACCCCGCCCTTCAGCATCTTGTAGTAGAGGAACGTGGCCAGCGCTGTGCAATCGCCCTTCCCTGTCGCAGCCGTCTCGGCGGGCGACTGCCACAGCCGTTCGGCGCCAGGTCGCCGGTGGTATTCCAGTCGCGCTGCGTCATCCATTGACTTTCGGATGACCTCCCACTCCCTGTCATAGGGCGTCCTCTCCACAGGAACGACGGTGTAATGGTCCACACACCCGGCGACCAGCAAGACACAGATCATGCTGGGTACGACTCTGCTGCGCATGGCAGCACCCCCTTTCGGCGCCCACGGCCGAGTACGTCTTACGACTTACGTCTGAGGCATTTCGCGGCGCGCCTCGTACGCCCGGTCACGCCCCGCCTCCACTAAAAGTATACCCCATAACTCGATGTGCAGCAAGGTGCACAAGGAATTTTTATGACAGCAAATTCGGCCTCCACAGGCCGATTGCACCGCGTGCACAAAAAGCGAGCAGGCGGCGCCAGGATCATACGCGATCTTCCCCTCATGCAAAATCCCTTCCCGCGTAACCGGTAACCCCTCAGTAACGGGGGGACGAACGTAGGGGCGGACCCATGTGTCCGCCCCTCATGGCGTAGAACCTGCGTCGAAGGAGCCGGCACATGGGCCGGCCCCTACAATCCCTTTCGACGGCATCGGGAACCCCCCGTCACTGAGGGGTTACCGTAACCGACGCATTACGCTTGAATTGAGACGGTAACGTCGCTATAATATTTCTTAGTTTTTCGCGCGCATGGGATGTTGAAGGATGCACATGGCGACAACCATCAGACAGGCCGTGGAGTCGGACATCGCCCAGGCCGTTGAGGTGGAAAAGGCCTGCTGGCCCGCGCCGCTCTGCTTCGCGCGAGAGCGCCTGGCCTCCATCCTGAGCACCTTTCCCGATGGTTTCCTCGTCGCCGAGACATCAGGCAACGTGGTTGGCTTCGTCACCAGCCTGCGCGTCAACCGCGCCTCGGTCGTGGGGCCGTATCCTTCCTGGCACGACATTACCGGCAACGGCTATATCGCCGGACGGCATCGGCCGGACGGCGACTGCCTCTTCGTCATGGCCGTCAGCGTCTATCCGTTTATCCAGGACCATAGCATTGGGCGTCAGCTCGTGCACGCGGAGGTGGACCTGGCGCGGAGCTTGCCGGGCGTGGCGAGCGTGCTCGGCTACACGCGCATCCCACGATACAAGCGGAAGTCCCATCTTTCCGTGGAGGAATATCTTGCTTTGAAGCGGCCGGACGGGCGGTGCTTTGATTCGGTGCTGGACTTCCATGTGAGCAACGGGGCGCAGATACTCAAGCCTGTTCCGGGCGCGCGGCCGCGAGACGAAAAGAGCCTCGGTTACGGCGTTCTCATCAGCTACGATGCTCACTTGAAGACGAGCTGAGCCGTCCGCGGCGAAGGATGCGGCGCTTTTTGCGTTGACAGTCCCATACCCCTGTGCTACCATGCCGCCTAAACGCGGCGATGAGAACAACCATCCCTCATGGGCTTGAAGAAATCAGACGCAAATTGGACGACATTCTGCTGGGAAGGCTTCGAGGTCGAGGTCCCGGCGGACTGGGAGCTTGGCGCTGCAAGCGGGGGATACGAATCGGGATACATCCGCCTGGATGATCCCGACATGGTCCGCTTCGAGATGCGATGGGAGAAGGCCAGGGGCAAGGTCACGGCCAAAGACGTGGTGGATAACCACATCAAGCAGGCCGAGAAAGAAGCCAAACGCTCCGGGCAGAACGTCAAGACAAAGCGGGACCTGTCGCTGATCCGGTTGGAGGGTTGCGACTGCGAATGCTTCTCGTTCGACGCGGAGCTCCAGTCGTTCGGGCTGGTGCGGCGGTGCGGGGAGTGCAAGCGGAACGTATTCGCCCGGGTGATGTACCGGAAGGGGGAGCCGATGCGGAAGGTCGCGCAACGGCTATTTGAATCGTTGCGGGACCATCCATCGGGGGAGGGGGTGAACTGGCGGTTTTTCGGCTTTGCCTTTGAAAGCCCCGTCGGGATGAGACTGAAGGAACGATCGCTGAAGACGGGGTGTCTGGAGATGTTGTTCACCCGCGGGAAGGACGAGTTGGAGTATGCGCGGGTGAGCCTGGCCGGCCTTCAACTGCAAAAAAAGAAGTTGAAGGCGTGGTTTGAGGAGTTTTATAATAAGCGCCTTCGGGCGTATCGCTGCAGATCAAAGGAGGAAATTTTTCGGGGGCACAAGAGCCTGGCATATACGGGAGAGGCGAAGCTGCTTCGCCCGATCACGACGCTGCTCCGACTCCGCCGGGACCTGTGGGCGCGGGTGTGGTGGTGCGAGGAGTCGGATAAGTTGTTCGTCTTTCGCGCGACGGCGAAGGCAAAGCAGATGTCCGAGTATGCAAAGTTTGTCGAGACGATCCGGTGCCATTGACTCGGCATACGGTCCACATTGAAAGAGGATGTTCAGGAAAAAGCCACAGCTTACGCGGGAGCAATCGCTGTCGGCGATTCCGGTGCGCAACCAGGCCGTGGAGGTGACGCGGGACGAGGCGGGCCTGGTTTCGATCTCGATCCCGCGGAAGAAGACCTGGTGGGTTGATCTCGTCGCCAAGGTGTTTTTTGTGCCGCAGGAAAAGCGGATCGGCCTGGACGAGATCGGCAGCTATGTCTGGGACCTGTGCGATGGAAAGAACAACGTCCGCAGGATCGTGGGGGAGTTCCAGAAGGAGTTCAAGCTGAACCGCAAGGAAGCGGAGTTGTCTATGCTGAACTATTTGAAGATCCTGGCAAAACGAAGGCTGATCGGCTTGATGATCAAGGAGCCGCAGGAGAGCAGAAAGAAAGGGAAAAAGAAGAAACGATGAGTGAGCGTATTGTTGACCGGGATCGGCGGCGCATCGGCAAGCAGATCGTCCTTCCCCTTTCCAAGGCCGTTGAGATCGCGCTCAAAAGCCTGAGAATTCGATTCTGGCGCTCCATGATTACCATGGGCGGCATCATCCTGGCAATCGCCTTTGTCATGTCAATCTGGGCCGGCAACGCCTATGTCTCCGGCTTCAAAACGCTCGACGACGAGAACCCGGACAAGGAAGAGCTGCGCCTCATCATGGAAAAAAAAGGGATTGACGTGAGCGAAGAAACGGGCCTGAGCGCCTCGCAATACTGGCTCATCGTCTTGTCCCTCCTGGTGTGCGTAGTGGGCATCGTCAACGCCATGCTCATGTCCGTATCCGAGCGCATCCGGGAGATCGGAACGATGAAATGCCTCGGCGCGCTGGATGGGTTCATCATCAAGCTGTTCCTCCTGGAGTCGTCGCTCCAGGGCATTGCAGGGACGATCTTCGGCATCGGCATGGGATTCGTTCTCAGCTTTATAGGCACACTTCTCGGCTACGGCTGGTACGAGGCCGAGGACTTCCCCTATTTCGGCTTCTATGCGGTAACCTATTTTCCGCTCAAGGGGCTTCTGGCCTCCGCGGTGCTCTGCTTTGCAATCGGGTCCGTCCTCTCGATCCTCGCTGCCATCGGACCCGCCTACTCCGCGGCAAAGATGCAGCCGGTTGACGCGATGAGGTCTGAAGAGTAGAATAATACTGGTTCCTTCGATTTAGCGATAGGAGGAAACGCTCGATGAAAGATGCGGCTACCGCTCAGGAACGCGCCGGTTCGGCAATGGATCAGGTCCAAAACATCGTCCGAACGAAGAACGTCACCAAGGTCTACCGCATGGGCGACGAGGAGGTCTACGCCCTCAACGGGGTGTCCGTGGAGATCAAGCAGGGCGAGTACATCTCCATCATGGGACCGTCCGGTTCGGGAAAGTCAACGCTCTTCAACATGGTCGGCGGCCTGGACAAGCCCACCGACGGCAGCGTTTACATTGACGAGGTGGACGTGGCGCAGCTCGACGCCTATGAGCTCGCATGGCTGCGGTGCCGGAAGATCGGCTACATCTTCCAATCCTTCAACCTGATCCCCGTCATGACCGCCCTGGAGAACGTGACGCTTCCGATGACCTTCGCCGGCCTCACCACCGACGAGGCCCGCGACAAGGGCTGCCAGCTCCTCGAACTGGTCGGCCTCGGCGAGCGCGTCCTCCACAAGCCGTTCCAGCTCTCCGGCGGCCAGCAGCAGCGCGTCGCCATCGCCCGCGCCATGGCCAACGACCCCGCCATCCTCCTCGCCGACGAGCCGACGGGCAACCTCGACCTCTCCACCGGCCGCGAGATCATCGAACTTCTCAGGGAGATGAACGAGAAATCCGGCGTGACGATCATCTCCGCCACCCACGACATGAAGATGCTCAGCGTCTCCGACCGCATCATCTGGATTCGCGACGGGCAGATCGCCAAGATCGAGCGGCGCGAGGACCTCGACATCTCCGTCGGCTCCATTGACGGCGAGGAGACAGGCGGCGTCACCGGCGGCCAGGTCAAGCACACTGAGGAAAGTCTCCGCGGCCAGGAAGAAGGTGAAAAGAAAGAAGAATAACCGCCGCTTTGCATGACCACACGGCCAGGGCGTCACGCCCTGGCCGTTTTTTTATACTTCAATTTACTCTGTCGCTATGTTCCTTCGACAGAAGCAGCTGCGCCCGGTTAGACCAATGGGGTCAGCCCGTCCAGTCGAACACCACCCCAAGCGCGTCGGCGGGATTGTCCGCGAGCATGTTGTAGATGTCGAGGCAATCCTCCGGCCTGGCGACGTGCGTGATAAGGTCCTCCGCCGTCAGTTTGCCCTCGCTCATCAGGCGGAAGATCAGGTTCCGCTCGCGCTGCTTCGTCCACCAGAAGTAGATATGCGGCTGCTCCGGGGTGCGCGGGTGAATCGCGCCGAGGATCGAAACCTCGCGCAGGTGGACCTCCTCCATGAAGCTGAACTCCACCGTCCCGCGCGGCGAGCCGAGCGCGATCAGACGCCCGCACAGACAGGCCAGCTTGACCGCCATCGGATAGACCTTCGGGATGCCCGTCGCCTCGATGACACAGTTCGCCCCGTCCTCGACGCAGACGGCGCGGACCGCCGCCGCCGCATCATCCACCTTACCGGGATTGATGCAGACGTCCGCCCCGCGCGCCTTCGCCTTCTCCAGACGTTTGTCGTCGAGGTCCACCGCGATCACCGGCAGCGCGCCGCTCAGCTTGGCAAGTGAAAGCGCGAACTGACCGACAAGGCCCAGCCCTGTGACGGCCACCGCCTCGCCAAGTTCGATCTTGGCCACGCGGACGCCGTGCATCGCAATCGCCGCCATGGTCAGAAGAGCGGCGGACTTCGACGAGACGTTCTCCGGGACCTTCGTGATGAGGTTCGTCATAATGGCATGGCTGGCATGGTTGCCCTGACCGGCCACACAGTCGCCGGGCTTGATGTCCGTTACGTTCTTTCCGACCTCGAGGACCGTTCCCGCGTTGCAGTAGCCGGTGGGTCGGGGGAACTTCGCCTCGCGGTGTGGCTCGGACCCGTGCATCCAGTTCCACAGCTCCGTGCCCCGGCTCACCGTCGTGTATTCATTGCGGACAAGGATTCCATTGTCCGGGACCTTGCCGATCTCGAAATCCTCGACCTCGATCTGACGGACACCCTTGCAGATGAAGCGACGTCCTTTCATTCTCGTTTCTCCGATAAAAGCAGATTGTGTGCAGGGCAAAATTCACATTGGACACATAATACCACACTTCCTGTCTTCAGGAAGTGTGGTATACGTAGAAATTGATTTTGCAAAACGATATGACCTCCATCAGCAGGGCAACGTCGGTTCTCACGGGAAAAAATATGTCCAATGTGAATTTTGCTCCAGCCCTTGGCGGAATTGCGGGTATCGCCCACGATAGGTACCGTAGCCGGAACCGTCGGCAATGTCAATGTCAAAAAGTCCCAAGGTCCATGGCGTTGATGGTCTCAACCCGCCCGAGTTCCTTCCGAAAGTCCGCGACCCGCCGCGCCGCCTGCATGTGCTGCCGCCACGCGCCATATTGCTTTCCCGGTCCGGCTAAGCGGTCGAGCGCCCTCTGAAGACGGGGCGACAAGTGCGGCGACGGGAACTCGGCAAGGGGCGTCCCCGGCAGGGGGATGAATGTGTGGCTGTGAATCTGCGCCCCCATATCGGCTAAGCGGAGCATCAGATCGAGCGTGGCCCCCTCGTCGGCCTCCGTCTCCCCCGGCAGGCCGAACAGAAAATCAACGCTCGGAACGAAGCCGTGCTTCACGATAATCTGCACGGCCCGGATGACGTCGTCCACCGTGTGCCATCGCTTCATACGGTCGAGCACGGCCTGACTGCCCGATTGCGCCCCGATGATGAGCATGTCGTTGCCCGTGTGGGCGCGGAGGAGACCCATCGCCTCGTCCGTGACCGACGCGGGCCAGACCTCGGACGGGAACGAGCCGAAGAATGTGTGCTCCCGTCCGGCAATCTCGTTGGTCGCCTTCAGCAGGTTGCTGACGGCGCGAAGATTCGGCTCGCCAGGATTGTCGCTCCCGTACGACAGAGCGTCGGGGCTGAGGAAGTGGATGTCCCGCCAGCCGACGTCGTGAAGAAACTGCACCGCCGCGGCGATGTTCTCGATGGACCGATGGCGGAGGGACCGCCCGAAGAGAAAGGGGTTCTGGCAGAACTTGCACCCCCGTCCGCAGCCGCGCGTGATCTCGATATATGAAAAGAGCCTTGTCCGTTGGGCGACCGGTGGAAAGGCGTGCACGTCCGGTTGCTCAGCGCGGCCATTGCGGATCACCCGACCGTCGCGTGTCGTCGCTATGCCTTTGATGTGAGACGCATCCGCTTCGCGGGCCAGGGCCGACACAAGGGACGGGAAAGCGATCTCCCCCTCGCCGACCACGACGTAGTCGAACCCCAACTTCAGCGCCTCCTCCGGGACGGCGCTGGGGTGTGGGCCGCCCGCAACGGACACGAGGTTATCAATCCCCCTACCACGCGCCATCTGCCTGAGCCGCTGCATGGCGACGGCCGCGTCAGTGAGGGCGAGCGTGCCGAAGGAGAAGGCGACGACCACACGCCGCGCCGCGCCGCACACATCGGGAAGCCTTTCGATTAGATTATCCATACCATGAGCGACGGTGATCGGACAGTCGGCGGTCGGCGGCGTCTCCTCCAGCGCGCCGGCGACGGCGGCCAGACTGTTGCGGTTGAACTCGGTCAGAAGTAGGACAACATGCGCGGGTTCCATGCCTGCATTTAATCACTCTCTTTGCTGCGGCTCAAGGCAAATGTCATCCTTGACTCGGGCCCCAGGCTTGGATAGACTTTCCCGGGTGAGAGACCAATCTTCTCTGGAGGAATAGCCTTGCCTCGCGCCTCTCTGCTTTTCATCGTACCCTTGCTGGTTGTTGCCCTGGCCTCTTGTGAGGAACCTGGCAACGTCCTGAAGAATCCCGGATTTGCAAAAGGCGTCGAAGGCTGGCAGACGTTCGGCCAGGAGCGCTACGATGTGGTCGCCGGCGCGGGCGGCCTTGGCGGCCCCGCCCTGCGTTATCGAAAGGACAAGGTGGAGGGCAAGGAGAACTCCCACTTCGACCAGGAGGCGGATGTCGAGGCGCAAACGCTCCACATCGCCGCCGCGCGGTTCAAGGCGGAGGGCGACCTGCGCCCCGTCCTGCGCATCGCCTCGATGGACTGGCAGACGATGGCCCTCGGCATTGCGACCCCATCGAAGGACTGGCAGGAGGTGCGTGTCCGATTCTATGCCCGTGACAACAAGCGCGTCCGGGTGCAGATCTTCGGCGGCGCGCAGAGCGAGCAGCGCGAGTCGTCCGTCGGCGTGAGCTACTGCGATGCCGTGTTCCTACGCAAGGCGACCGAGGAGGAATGTCGCGAGGTCCGACGATCCCGTGTGGACGTGGACGCGACGACCGTCCTGCGCGAGATCAACCCCCTCTTCTTCGGCGTGAACTTCCTGTTCATGGTGGAGGACGACGCCTCGCGCGCCGACGGCAAGATCGAGACGCTGCTCCGCGAGATGCCGTGCCGTTTGATCCGATACCCCGGCGGCGAGATGGCCGACAACTACCACTGGAAGACGCACCGCCTCGACGATCCAAAGAAGTGGCCCCTGCGAGAGGGACCGGACACCACCGACACCGACGAGTTCATGGCCTGGTGTCGCCGCATCGGCGCGGCGCCGATCTTCGTCGTCAACCTCGAATCGGGCTTTATCCACAATGACGTGGACGCGGCCGTCCGCGAGGCGGCCGAGTGGGTCAAGTACTGCAACAAGGAGAAGGGATACGGCATCAAGTACTGGGAGATCGGCAACGAGACCTATCTCAAGGGCACGCTCTATCCCCTCACGGCGCAGCAGTACGCCGACGCCTTTGCAAAATTCTCCCGCGCCATGAAAGCGGTTGATCCGACGATCAAGGTCGGCGCCGTCGGGCCGA
This sequence comes from Planctomycetota bacterium, assembly GCA_040755855.1. GTDB lineage: Bacteria > Planctomycetota > Brocadiia > JAADGH01 > JAADGH01 > JAADGH01. The sequence continues at coordinate 241,538 of JBFMAD010000003.1, forward strand.
TGAACGTGAACGAGGTGGTTGCCATCGAGAAGGACAAAGGCGGGCCGCAGTGGTGGCCGACGGTCGCGCGCGTCGCCGGAGCGGACATGGACTTCGCCATCGTCCATCGCTACTACCATGAAGGCGACTTCGACAACTTCGCGTGGAACCCCGTGAAGGTCGGCGAGCCGGTGGCCGAGCTGCGCCGCTTTCTCCGCGAACAGATGCCGAACCGAACCGTCGAGATCGCCCTGACCGAGTGGAATACGTGGCAAAAGTCGGAGCTTCAGGGCATGGCCCACGCCCTGCTCATGGCGGAGATGATGGCGCGCTACATCGAGGGCGGCGTGGACCTGGCCAACTTCTGGCCCTTCCGCAACACGGGCAAGGGGTCCGGCTTCCGCGCCATGCTCGACCGCGAGACGAACGAGCCGCTCCCGCCGTATCATGTGATGAAACTCTTTTCGTCGAACATCGGCAAGCGGCCGGTGAAGAGCGCGGCGTCCAACATTCAGGTCGTTCCGTTCGCCTCGACGAGCGCCGACGGAAAGACGATGGCGCTGTTCCTCGTGAACAAAGCGACCTGGCCGGAGGGTATGGACGTCGAGATCAAGGCCGCGGGGGGAAATTTCGCAAATGCGAAAGGCCAGATCCTGACCACGCCGGACCTCATGTCTATGGATGTAAGCCTGAGCGACATGGAGGTCAAGAAGGACGGAGACCGATGGACATGTCACCTGCCGCCGCACTCGATCGGGTTGGTCAAACTCTGCCGGTGACTAATAGAGAAGGAGAACACAATGCAAAACCGCCGACAATTCCTATCGGCTGCCCTCGCTGGAGCCGGTTTGGCCGCGCTCACGCGAACCGCCCGCGCCCAGGACGCGGCGGCCGGATCGAAGCCGAACGTGCTTTTCATCGCCATCGACGACCTGAACGACTGGACGGGCTGCCTCGGCGGCCACCCGGACACCAAGACGCCCCACATCGACCGCCTCGCCGCGCGGGGGGTGCTCTTCCAGAACGCCTTCTGCGCGGCCCCGGTGTGCAATCCGTCGCGCACCGCCCTTATGACCGGTGTTCGTCCTTCAACATCAGGCGTGTACAACAACAGCCAACCGTGGATCCCGGTGCTGCCCGATACCGTCACGCTGGAGCAGCACTTCAAAGCGAACGGATACCAGGTGATCGGTCGGGGAAAAATCTATCATGGCGGCAAGGAGGGGCAATACCTCTCGCCCAAAGGCTGGCACGAGTACGTCCCGCGGGGGGAGAACCCCTCGCCGAAGAAGCGCCCCGCCAACGGCATCCCGAACACGGGGCACTTCGACTGGGGACCGGTGACCGCCCCCGATGAGGAGATGGATGATTACAAGGTGGCGCGGTGGACCGAGGAGCAGCTCCAGAAGAAGTACGACAAGCCCGTCTTCATCGCCTGCGGCTTCGTCAAGCCCCACCTTCCCTGGTTCGTGCCGCAAAAGTATTTCGATATGTTCGACCCGGAGAAGATTGCGCTCCCCAACGTCAAGGAGGATGATCTTGACGACGTGCCGGAGATGGGCAAGCAGATGGCGAAGCCCGACGGCGACCACAAGAGCGTCATCGAGCACAACCAGTGGCGCAAGGCGGTGCAGGGGTATCTCGCCACCATCGCCTTTGTCGATTACTGCGTCGGCATCGTCCTCGACGCCCTGGACAAGAGTCCGTACGCCAAGAACACCATCGTCGTCCTCTGGGGCGACCACGGCTGGCACCTCGGCGAGAAACTGCACTGGCGCAAGTTCGCCCTCTGGGAGGAGGCGACGCACGCGCCGCTGCTCATGGTTGCGCCCGGCGTGACGAAGCCCGATGGCCGCTGCCCGCGGACGGTGAGCTTCATGGACATCTACCCGACGCTGTGCGACCTCTGCAGCCTGGCCAAGCCCGACCATCTGGAGGGCGTCGGCCTCATGCCCCTCCTCAAGGATCCGCAGGCGCAATGGGACCGGCCCGCCCTCACCACGCACGGCAAGGACAATCACACGGTGCGCTCCGAGAAGTGGCGCTACATCCGCTACAGCGACGGCTCGGAGGAACTCTACGACGAAGTGAAGGACCCGATGGAATGGACCAACCTGGCCGCCAAGCCGGAACACGCCGACGTGAAGAAGGCGTTGGCCGCCTGGCTGCCCAAGACGAACGCAGAGAACGCGCCGACCGCAAAGAAGGGAAAGAAAGGCAAGGGCAAGGACAGGAAAGCGGAGAAGAACGACGATGCCGCCCTCGTCCCGCGCCCGGTCCACCCATTCCAGGTCAGGGGCGTCGGCCCCCCCGAACCGATCCGGTCGTGGTTGGCGTAGGCATTGGCAGAGCCCCCGCCTATGGTTGAGTCTCGTTGAGGAACTCCTCCACGTTTGTGTAGCCGTCGCCGTCCTTGTCTTTTGGACCGTCGGATGGATCGTTCGGATTGAGGCCGTGCGCGGTTTCCCACTCATCGGGTATGCCGTCGTGGTCGGAATCAGGCAGCGGGGCAGCGGACCTGTATTCGGGCCAGCCGCCGACCTCGCTTGTGCTGTTGATGATCCTCCCCGTGCCTTCCCGCACATCCTTGACGATTCGCGCGTCCACCGCGTCGCGCACCGGCCTCGTTGCACCCGCCGAAAGCAAGACGGCTTCGTAGGAGGCGTGCGCATCCTCAGTCGTTGCGCCGGGAAATGGGAATGGCTCCTTCACCCGAACCTTCCCCTCGCCGAGTGTCTTCATGTCCCACACCATTTTCCAGTTGTCATCCCGCCCATCGAGGTTATTGGGGCCTATGTTGCCCGCGAGAAAGACTTGCGGACAGCCTCCGGAACCTTTTCGGTCGAGATCAATCGCAAGCTCCTTCTCGGACGTGCTGTTGGTCCCACGCTTGAGGTAGTTGCCCATATAGTTGAGCCGGATGTTCCCTGCGGCCACCGAGGCGCATGTCCCGAAGTTGTAGACGACGTTGTTGCGGCAATCCAGGTCCGAAGGGCTTTGGACGGAGTCAATCTGCAGAAGCGGGTTGCGCATGTTGTTGTGCGCCATGAGACAGTGGTGGATCGTCACCCGATTCGTGCTGCGCCCGATGAGCAGGCCCATGCTGTGCGGAACCTTGCCCTTGGCGGCGTGGCTCTTGGGATGCAGACTCCAGAGCAACCCCTCGGCCACGATGCACCATTGGATGGTGATGTCGTGAGGTGTGGCCCAGGTCGAGACATTCTCATCAATGGCCCAACTGAACGAGCAATGGTCCACCATGATATTGTGAACGTCAGAGCCCTCGATCTTCAAGGCATCGCGGTTCTCCGGGCTAACGCCCGAAGGACCGTCTCCTACGCGGGCGCGGATGAAGCGGATTACGACGTCATGCGTGCACACGCGCAGCGTCCCACTCTTCAGGCATATCCCGTCGCCCGGGGCGCTTTGACCGGCGATGGTGAGGAACGGATTGCTGATCTTGATGTCGGTCTGCAGCTCGATGAGTCCCCCTATGCGAAAGACGACGATGCGGGGACCTTCCGCATAGCAGGCCTGCCGCAGGCTGCCGGGGCCGTCGTTGGCAAGCGTAGTCACCTCGACGACCCTCCCGCCTCGCCCGCCAAGCGCCGAGGCGCCAAAGCCCTCCGCCCCCGGGAAGGCGGGAACTTTGCTCGTCTCATCGGCGGCGGAAAATGAGAGAAAAGCGGATATAAATGAAATCAGGAGAACAATCTTGGGGTTCATGAATCTCTCATCTTTGCACTGGTTCCGTCGGTTTTGGATTTTGGAGCTTTGGTTTTGGATTCGGGGCGAGCTTCGGGTGATATCGGTATGCGGGAAGGGCCTTGCCCTCGTCGGCCATAACACAGGCATATCCGGTCACGGGCACATACAGGATGCGCCAGGCATGGTCGGCGAGGATCAGGTCGTCCCTCTGCGCGAGGCATGACTCCAGGGCCTCCTTGCCGCGCGGTCCGAGGGCGAGTAGCGCATTTCCGATGGGCCGGAACGTCCAGTCGTCATCCTTCGTGCAGGATCGAAACGCCCCGGTCAATGCACCGACGACGTCATGATCCGTTTGGCCCAGCCATTGCGGACTGTTTCGGCAGAGCGATCCGAGCGACACGGCGCAGGCCGACCGCACTGTCGGGTGCGGGTCCGACACCCCCTTGATTAGCGCCGCGATAACCTGCGCGTCGCCGGGGAAGCGCACCAGGGCGCGGGCGGCGTAGAAGCGAACCTCCGCATCGGGGTCGGCTATTGCGTCCAGCAGAACCGCGCGGGCCTCCGGCCGCCGGAGGCCGCGGCCGAGGGCGTTGGCTGTGACGCGGCGAACCTCGACATGCTCATCCTTCAGTCCCTTCAAGAGATCCACCGTTCGCTCCTGCGGCATGTTCGCCAGCGCGGATGTCGCGGCGTTCGCAAACTGGAAATTGCCGTGTTTGCGGATTGCGCCATACACCTTGAGAACAGACTCCGGCCCGTTGATCGTCGCCAGCGCCTCCGCCGCCTTGCAGCGCACGCCATGCTCCGCATCGTCCAACGCCGCCTCGATGTCCGGCAAGGCGGCGATCTCCTTCCGGTCAACCACGGCCCGAATCGCCTGGCGGCGGACCAGCAGGTTCGGATCATGCAGGGCGGCAATCAGATCCTTCGCCGGAACCTCCATCTTCCCGGCGGCGGCCTGCTGCAACGCCCGCATCCTGGCAAGGGGATCGTTGCCCTTCAGCGCTTCGCCGGTCTGGTCCTCCTTGCATCCCCGCTCGATCTCGGCATAGGCCCCGCTCATGACGTTGCGCACGCCCGCTTTGGCGAAGTGCTGGTGCTGCGGGAGGAAGGCCGGTCCGCGGACCGTGGAGACTGCGCACGGGGTTCCCTTCGTCACGGCAAGGGCGTCGTTGATTGCGGCCTCGGTCACGCCCCCGCAATAGACCATGATCTCGTCCACGATCCCTTCGCGCACCCATCGCTCCCAATCGAGATAGATGCGCCCCGTGACGAGAAAGTCCCGCGGCTTCACGCAGAGCCACGGCGCGGGGTAGTGGGTGTCCTGCGGGTCAATGGCCACGCCCAGCCTTTTGCCCGACTGCCGCAGGCGGTCCTTCAACTCGCGGAGGAACTGCGTCACATACTCCCCGCGCAGGCGATACCACGCATGCCGGTCGAAGACCTCCGTGCGGATGTCCTGCCCATACCGCCGCTTGAACTCCTCGACGATGACGTCGTTGAACCCATACTCGTCCTGGAACCAGATGTTCAGGTGCTCGACGTAGGTGTAGAGCATGAGGCCGTCGTAGTTGCCCTTCTCCACGAGCGCGGCGAACCCATCAACGAGCGTCCTGCGCACCTCGGGGTATGCGAACTCCATCGGTCCCGACTGTCGCCGGATGCCGTAGCGATCCACCGGGACGTACTCGGGATGCTTCACCCGCAGGTTGTGCTCGATGGGCGATGGCCCGATCCCCTTGGCGGCGTCGGACGCGGCCTGCGCCCCGTGGTCGAACAGGGCGGTGTAGCCCCAGATCGTCATGCCGCGGTCGTGGGCGGCCTGGACGGCCATGCGCGACGTGCCGATCTCCTTGGCGAGGCGCTTCTCCCACATCCAGAACCCATAGTATAGAAAGTTCTCCGGACGGACGAGGTAGTTGTCCGCGATGTACTCGCTCTGGAATCCCCGCCAGTAGATGCGATCCACGCCGTGCGCCTTTTGCAGGCAGTCGAACACCGCCTCGATGGCGGCCTTCGTTTGGACAGGCGGGCTGTCCCACAGCCAGTCGTTGTCGCCCGTGCTGATGTAGCATCCGGCCGGGGAAGATTCCTGTGCGCCGGCAGGAGAAAATATATAGAGGCACAAAAGGAAGATGGTCAGAGAGATTTGTTTCATGGGATCAATCCGTTTAAGAGGTAGACTGCGCTCACCTTCGTCTTTCCTTTGACGGGGATGTCCCCGATGGGGGTCACATTCACGTGTTGTTTCACAAGTTCATATGTGCTCTGGCTGATGAGGATTGGTATGGGGCAGTCGTCGGAGCGGTACTGTTTGGTCAGCGACTCCAACCGCGCGGCGTAGTTGATCGTGTCGCCGATGACGGCATAGTCCATGTGCTCGGCGGCGCCGATGTTGCCTATCTTTGTCTCTCCGGTGTTGAGGCCGATGCCGATGGCAAAGGTCTTGAGGCCGCGCTTTTGGCGGGATTCCATGAGCGCGCCCAGCGCCTCGCGCATCTCGAGAGCGGCCTTGACGGCGTTGAGGGGGTCGGTCGGTCGTTCGAGCGGCGCGCCCCATGTGGCGAGAATCTCGTCGCCCACAAACTGGTTGATGCCGCCGTTGTGTTTGAGGACGATTTTCACCATCGCATCGAAATACTCGTTCAGCATCTCCACGGTTTCGCGCGCGCCGAGTTCCTCGGTGATTGTCGTGAAATCCCGGATGTCGGATAGCAGCACGGTGACCTGCTTGGTTTGTCCCTCGAACATCCCATCCTCCGACGTTTGCAGGATCTCTTCTACGATGTCGGTCGAGAGGTAGCGCGTGAGCATGCCTCTCATGCGGGCCTTTTCGCGCTCTTCGGCAAAGAACCGATAGGTTACGGCGGCTGTGTAGAGGGAGACCATATTCACGACCGGCGCGACGACCGCAATCCACACATTCGCAAAAGAGAATAATATCCAGGCGACCAATAGGTAACCAATTACCAAGCCTGCCGCCATGATCGCACCCAGGAAGAGGGATCGGTGCGCGCAGAGGATGGTAAAGACCAGGGACAAAAGCGCCAGGATACAGAGCGTGACCCACAGCCCTGGCCGACGCATGAAATCACAGTTCAGAATGTTGTTCACGACGTTTATATGCGCCGCCACGCCGTAGAGTTTGCCCAGCGGCGTGATGTGCACATCGTCCGTCCTGCGAACGTCGGCAATGAAAACAACCTTGTCCTGGAGCTTCTTCTTCAGGTCGGTTTCCGGCTTTTCGCCTGCCTGCCGGTGCATTTCGCTCCGCAGCGCCAGGATGAAGGACGTATGGCGGGCCGCAAGTTCTCGTTCGCCCGCGCGAAAATTCACGATCATCCGACCGGTTCGGTCAATAGGGATGCGAATCGTCTTGCCATCGGGGGAATTGAGCGTGATATGCCGACCGGGTTTCACCTTGATATCTCGAACGTTTACGCCGAGATAGCGACATGCCGCGGCGAGAGATAGGGCGGGATAGATATGGTCGCGGTAGCGGATCACCATCGGGATGCGCAGCAGTGTGCCGTCGCTCTCCGGCGGCGCGTTGACGAAGCCGACCTGCCCCTCGCGTTGCAGCGGTTCAATGGGCCAGCGCGGGGTGACGCCTTCGATCAGATGACGATCCCCTTCCTCCACTGGACGGATCGCCAGTGGGCGGATCGGTTCCCTGGCATCGGCTTCTGAATCGGGGGCGGGCTGACCGAGGTCGAAATAGAAGGAAGCGATGGCGCCGGGCCAATGCTCGAAGGCCGCTCCGAGCGCGCTGTCCCCATCGGGGGACTTTGGGCGGGAAAACACCAGGTCCAAGGCCATCGCCTTCGCCCCATGATAGGCCAGGGCCTGGACCATCACGGCGTAGAACTCCCGCGGCCACGGCAGTTCCATCTCGGACATCTCGACGTCCGCGTCCGAAATGCCCACTAACTCAATGTCCGGATGGATTCCTCTCTCTCCGCGCAGTCGGAAGCGGTAGTAACCCGACTTCAGTTCCAGTTCCTCGAAGACGTTGAGCGCTAACAGGAGTGTGCATGCCGCGAAGATGAACAGCCCGATGCCGATGCTGCTTAGCCAGCGCTGCCGTGTGGAGTGTTGCGGTGATCCTTGCATAATCGCTGCGCGAAGTTCTCAAGCCAATCCGTGCCGGGATTCTACCAAGCCGGAGAACCGAGTGCAATGGCAAACGAAGGAGAAAAGGCTGCGGGCGAGGCGCACTTTGGAGTGTGTCTCGCCCGCAGATGATCGCGGTGGTATCAACACCCGATGCACTTGGCAAAGGCGTTCTGGGCGTAGGCGCCGCCCCCGCCGGGCTTGCTCACCTTGAGCATGTTATTCGCGCCGGGCATCGTGTTCGAGCCGCCGATCTGGCCGACAAGCCTGCCGTTTATGTTCACGTTTCCAAAGACCCCGGCAAGCAACGAGCCGGTCAGGTCGCCGGAGATACAGATACTCGCACGTTCCGCCGATCCCGTCACATCAAATGTCCCGGCAAGGCCGCCTGTCACCAGTGCGACTTTCTGCAGGCTGCCGAGAGTGACAGAGGATCCGGCTTCAATGCCTTGAGACTCGCCACCGAGAATCTGAACGCTCCCTACGTTTCCGCCCAACGCAAGGGTGGAGTTACCCTTGACGCCTCCTATGGCGCGGAACAGGGCCGTATTGCCTGTGACATGGACGAAGGAGTTATTCCCAATGGGGCCGTTGATGAGGCACTGCCGCAGGTCGCCGTTCACGTTCAACAGGCTGCCGCTTAGGCCCCCTGACAGGAGCATCGTGGTTGCGTTGCCCTGGATGGCGAAGAGGGAATTAGTCTGGCCGTGTAAGGCGGTAATCATGGCTGCGTTGCCGCCGACGCAAACGAAGGAGTTGCTTATGCTCTTGCCGAATCGCAGGTTGGACACATTGCCGGAGACGGCCAGCCTGCCGCCGGCGAAGTCGCCGTTGAACGTGGCGTTGGTCAGGTTGCCGCCCACCTTCACCATGAGGCCGTCCGCCGCGCCTTGGATGGTGAGCATGGCGAGGTCCAGATCAATCGAGATGTCGGCCTTCACAGCGCCGCGCGGCTCGGCCAGCATAATCGCTCCGAAGGAGCCTCCCGTTGCGAAGATATGCCCCACGTTCAGGGTGTCGCCTCCCACGCCGGGGTTCATGTCGCGTATCGTGAGCATGGAGTTCTGCGCAGAATTGGTGATCTCAATGCTCGTGATCTCGTCGTCGGCGTTCGGCACGCCGCCGCCGTTTTTCCACTGGACGTCGGCCTTGCCCAGCCCGGAGTAGATCAACTTGACCAGATCGCCGTCGGAATCGCTGAACATGAAGGCTGAATTATCCTTGCTCAACTTGATGGAGGGAAGATACTTGCGGATGTAGATTTCGCCCATCCCTTGGGGGTTGTTCCACCACGTAACAACCGGCCGTTCGTCATGTCCGACTGCAATTGAGGGCATCCAGGAGCAGGGCTGGTCGTTGCTGATCCCGCCGCCGACGGCGCTTCCCTTGCCCCACTCAACCCATGCCGAGCCGTTCCAGCCGCGAACAAGGATTTCGGAGTCGTTCCCGTCCCAGCCCTCCCACGCGAGAAAGACATTGCCCCCAGGGCTTGTTGCGAGGGAGGGGTGTGTGCCGCCGCAACGGCCGCTCACGCCATAATACTTGGCGCTGTCCTTCCCCATGTCGGTCCATCCCCAGCCATCCCACCGCGTCAGATAGATCTTGGCGTTTTCCGTCCAGGCAATAATCGGGTTTCCGTCCGCTCCGGTTGTGATCGTCGGCTCTGCGGACCACGCCTTCGAGCAGCTTAACCCGCCGCCCGATGCGCTGTGCACGCCCATCTCCGCCCAGGCGTTCCCGTCCCATTTGCGGACATAGATATCGGGCAGATTGTTTGCGTTCGGTTGAACTTTCTCCCACGTGACGACGGGGTTTCCATCGCCGGCTACCGTAATTGCAGGATGCCTCGATGGGTCAACCGTGTTGCTGATTCCGCTTTCTCTGCAGCTATTCGCCCCCACCTCCACCCATGCCTCGCCGTCCCATCGTCGGACATAGATCTGATTGATCAAACCGTTGCCCGTGTTATATTGATCCTGCCAGGCCACGATGGGGTTGTCATCGTGATCAAGGGCGATGGAAGGATAGAGCGATTGCCACTCATTCTTGCTGATTCCTCCTCCGGATGCGCTCTCCACGCCCATCTCCACCCATTCGGCGCCGTCCCAGCGGCGAACGTAGATTTCTTCGGTTGAGGACGGATCGCCCTTCTCCCACAGGCTGCCATCGTGCCACGCGACAATCGGGTTGCCGTCGCGCCCGATTGCGATGCACGGACTCGCCGCGTCGGTCTTGCTGTTGTTGCTGATGCCATCGCCGGAGGCGCTGCCGCTTCCCATCTCGACCCACGAAGCGCCGTCCCAGCGGCGGACGTAAATCTGATAACAGAAAGTGCCTATGTCATATTCCTGCCAGGCGACGACGGGCTTCCCGTCCGGCCCTATTGCCATTGCGGGTTCCACGGACTTTGTCGGTGTATCGCTGATCCCGCCGCCCGTGGCGCTTCCTTTGCCCATCTCTGTCCAGCAGTCTCCCGCGTTGAGATCAATCCAGTCCGGCCCGCCCATCCACGGAGGAAGGACGCCACTAAAAGGGGCGGGGACGGTTCGGCTTTCAAGCTCCTCGACCCGCAGATTGGTCTCAATTCTTGTTCCCATTTTCGCGCTCCTGTTTCCTGTTCCCTGGTGTCAATCTTCTTTGCTTTGCATCACGTCTGGGCAGGAAGAAAGCAAGAGTCGTGCCAGAATTAGCAAAAAGTGCTATTATGGCCGAATTGGGCTAATGAAGGCAAAATACGGGCAAGTTTAGGAAACGGAGACATGCGCCAGGGCAGGAAAATAGCAAAATAGTTTGACACCTTTTTGGGCATTGTGCAACTATAATAATATTTTGCACTTGCCACCAGGTGCGCCATCCCTCACACGGCGAATCCCAGGCGCGAGGGGCGGGCACACAGGCCCGCCCCCACAATCGCTTGCTCGAATTGGATTTGAGCAACAGACCCTATGAGACATATCCCCCGGGCGCGAGGGTGACGTAATCCACCTGCGCCCCCACAATGGGTACGCCGAAGGCGTTCGTGGGCTGGAAGCCGCCTGTGAACGGCGCTCCGCTGCCGCCGTTGGGTATCGCCGCCGCGCCGGCGGAGTCAATGGCATGGAGAGTGCCGTAGACATCTATGTTGCCGAAGATCAGCCCCCGCACAAGCATCCGCTGCAGTGTGCCGGTGTAGTATGTGAATCCCCATCCGTTGACGGCGGCCTCCCCGATGGTCACGATCGTGTTCTGCCCCATGTCCCCACCTATGACCACGGACGATGCGACGACACGGATGTCCACCGTGGACGTGTCGTTCAGGCCCCGGCCGATATAAAGATGTGAACAGTCGCCGTCCACCAACAGTGCGCTGGCGCCCCACACGCCGTCGGCGATGTGGATCGCCGTGGCAGGAGGCATGTCTACGCCGCCGCCCAGCACGTTCAGGTTTGAGTTTTCCATTCGACCCGAGACGGAAAAACGGCCCAATCCATTGTTGAATGTAAACGTGGAATTCCACACATCGCCCCCGATCAGGGCCGAACCACAAGGCCCGAAGACGACTATGGTGGATGCCGCGTCCACATCGTTCTGGATGACGATCCGGCCCACGCCGCCGGAGGCGGGGCCGGGCGCCGGGAAGGTGTTTGTGATGTTAATCTGCGAGTTGGATATGCCGCCGAGTAGCATCTGCCCGACGTGTTCCGTGAACGTAAGCCCCGTGTTCATCACGGCGCCGCCCACGCGGAAGAGATTGGTCATGCCGTCCATGTTGAGCACGGAGACGTCGAGAACCCCCGCGATGAGAAACATTCCGGTCTCGCCGGCGACGGCGGCGGTCAGGGCTGTTGCGTGGCCCATAACCCTGAAAAAGTCCAGCCCCCCTGCTCCGGCAAGTGCAACGGCATTTGCGTCGCCGAGGATCAACATCCTCTCCATCGGCGCGTTCCACGCAACATTCGAGCCGGACGCGTCCCCGCGGATCATGAGCAAGTCGCAGCCGCCTGTGAACGTGAAGTTGCTGTTGGTGGCGGGCCCGCCTACATAGAAGCTCCCAACGGGGCCGGCGGCGTTGTAGGTAAAGGCGTTCGTAAAGTCCCCGGTTCTGAAGGAGGCATGTGGGCCTCCGACCGTCCAGACGACGGTGTCAATAGACCCGCCGATGATGGTCTGGCCGCAGGAACCGAGAAGGATGTTGAATGCCGAATTGCTCACATTGCCGCCGAACCAGAGACGGCTGAACGTCTGGCTGACTGCGGTGAGGGTGGTGTTTGTCACATCGCCCGAGACGCGGAAGGCAGCCGTATTTCCCGTCATGAGGTTGAAGACTGTATCGTTGATCGCGCCGTTGACGGCGATGAGCGACTGATTGCTGAACTGAGAGACTATCTGTGCGTAGTCGCTGTTGCCACCTATGAGGAGCGTCCCCATGCTGCCGTTCGTCGTGATGATTGAGGCGGTGTCTGTGTTGGGCAGATCGCCCAGGAGGTCTCCCCCGATTGCGAGGCGACCGCAGCTCCCCCCCCCATTGATAGGCGTGACGTCCGCGCCGCCGCGGACGCTGCCGGCGATTTCGATCGTCCCCGCGCGCATGCCGGTAAGCGTGAGGGTCGTGCTGCTCGGTCCGCCGGAATTGTCGAGCAGGAGGTCCCCGCCGATATAGATCCGGCCACACGTCCCTCTGTTGAGGGCAATGGATGTGGCGATGGGCCCAAGCCCGCCCACGGGGGAGTTTTGCACAGTGCCCTGGACGTAGAGCCTCCCGACGTTGCCGTTGAGCGACTGGAACAGCGTCCCCACCATGTCGCCATAGACGGAGAAAGACTGGACTCCCGAATAGAAATTGAATTCCGCAGGAGCGCTGACGAAGGCGTTGGACCAGGTGTTGCCATAGATATCAAACCGGTCGCAGCCGCTGCCGATGTTCACTCGCGTCCCGACCACATCCCCGCCCGTGATGCGCGCGCTGCCCAGGTGGCCGGCCACGTCAAGGTACCCTTGGAGCATGCCGCCCCCGGTCGAGAATGTCCCGAGGTCGCCCCCGATCGCGAAGCCGCATATCTCGGCGTAATTGTCAATCGCAATGGACCTGACGGAACTGGTCGTCGTAACGCCGCCGTTGTAGAATGGACCGTGGATGTTTAACGACTGGAGTGGGCACGTCAGGTTGATGCCCGCAAAGCGAACCTGCCCGATGCCCGATGAGGACAGGTCAATGACGCCCATAGCCCCGCCGCCGAAGTTTCTGATGTTATTGACGATGAGGTTGTCGCTCCCATCGCCGGCGATGACATCGCGGATATAGAGCCGCGACTTGCCGGTCGTGCCGACCAGGTCCACGTACCAGAGGTTCTCATCGCCCGGCGTACCGGGGTCTGCGCCGGTGGAGTTCGCTAATGTCACCGACCCCGGACCATAGAATGTGACCTCGTCCAGGTCCCCGTCGAAGGCGTTGTATTGAAACGACATCCCATTGGTCAGGACCACCGCCGGGGCGACGCGACGCTCCAGTTCCTGCACCTGCAAGTCCAATTTGATTCGTAAAGGCCGATGAACGTGGCTTTGCATAGCTTCCTCCTTCCAATTGACAGATTGATGAATGATGGCCGCCATTTTGCCCGAAGCGGCGAAGGTTGTCAAGCGGTACTCCTCGTTTCTGCAATCGGCCTCGCATCTTGACTTCCCCGCGCTGCCGCGGTACGCTTGTGACACAATGAGGAATCGGCAACTGCTCACAACTCCCCAACTACGTCTTTTATTTGCCGTGGCGGCTGTTCCGTTGCTTCTGGCTTCTTGCGTCTGCCTACGCCCAACCGGAGCGGGTGCAGCGCATGGCCAAGATGGTTTGGCCGATATCTGCTATTCGGGGATGCCCCATGATAGCGTGTGGGCGCCTGTGTTGCCGCAGAAAAGCATTTGACTTTTCGTCTCATGGATTGCTACCATATTTTCACGGCGCCGGCTGGATTCACCGGACAATTCCATAACTCAAAGCAAGATGGCCAAGCTGCTTATCGTCAAAGGAAAAGGACGCGGGACGGCCCTGGATCTGGGCGAGGGTGTCACGATCGGCCGTTCGCCGGAGAATTCGCTTCAACTGCTCGACGAGCGCGTGTCCAAGGAACACGCGCGCATTGAGAAAAAGGGCGACCGGTACATCGTCCGCGACCTCGGCAGCAGCAACGGAACCGTTCTCAACGGTATGGAGATCGAGGAAAGTCCCCTCGAACCGGGCGACGAGATCAAGCTCGGAAGCACCATCCTTGCCTTTGATCCCGGCTTCGATCTCCAGCATGCCCCGAACACCGACCGCGATGTGGTGATGTTCAGCGACTCGGCCCTCGGCGTGACGTCGGTGATCAGGTCGTCGGTCTCGGCGGTCGAATGCCCGGAGATTGACCGGCTGGAGGCGGCAAACCGCCGGCTGAAGGCGATCTATTCCATCGGCCACGCCCTGACCCTGGCTGACGGTCTGCCGAAGCTGTTGGCCGAAATCCTCCGCCTCACCATGGAGGCCCTTGGCCAGGGCGATGGGGTTATCCTCCTCAAGAAGGGCGGGAACGGCGATATGTCGCCGGCGGCGGTGGCGGTCTCAGGCAAGGGTGCGGAGGGGCTGGCGATCAGCCGCACAATCATTGACCAGTGCATAGCGGAGAACAAGGCCGTCCTCACCGCCGACGCGAAGCACGATCCGCGCTTTGCCAAGAGCCAGAGCATCGCGCTGCACGGTCTCCGGTCGGTCATGTGCGTGCCGTTGATCAGCCGCGGTAATGTGCTGGGCGCCATCCACATCGAGTCGAGCGGGGGGGCGGATTCCTTCCAGGAGGAGGACCTGCACCTGCTGGTGGCCATCGCAGGGCAGGCGGCCGTGGCCATAGACAATGCCCGGCAGTACTTCGACCTGAAAGAGGAGAACAAGGAGCTTCGCAGGCGGGTTAAGGGCGACCTGCAGATCATCGGGGAAAGCCCGGCCCTGATGGAGGCGTTCAAGATCGCCGATAAAGCGGCGGCGACCGACGTGACGGTCCTTCTTACCGGCGAGACGGGCACCGGCAAGGAGCTCTTTGCCGCGCTGGTCCATGAGAACAGCCGTCGGAGCGCAAAGCCCTTTGTTTGCATCAACTGCACGACGGTCACGGAAACGCTACTCGAAAGCGAGCTCTTCGGCCACGAGAAGGGCGCCTTCACCGGCGCGGACAAGATGAAGCCGGGCCTCTTTGAGGTCGCCGACGGCGGGACGCTCTTCCTCGACGAGATCGGCGACATCTCACCCGCCGTGCAGATGAAACTGCTCCGGGCAGTGGAGACCAAGACCTTTAAACGGGTGGGAGGGACGCAGCCGATCTCGGTGGACGTCCGCGTGATTGCGGCGACCAGCCGCGACCTGAACGAGGCCGTGGCCAACGGGCAGTTCCGGGAGGACCTGTTTTACCGGTTGTCGGTGGTAGGCGTCCACCTGCCGCCCCTGCGCGAGCGGCGCAGCGACATCCCGGCGCTGATCAACCACTTCCTGAAGAAATTCCGGGCGAAGATCGGCGCAAACATCCGTTCCATCTCCCCGGAGGCAAGGGAAGCGTTGAAAAAATACAGTTGGCCCGGTAATATTCGAGAACTGCAGAACGTGATCGAACGGGCGGTGGTGCTCTGCGACGGGCCGGAGATCGGGGTGGAGAGCCTGCCGTCCAATGTGGTGTCGCCGTCGGACGCGCTGTCGCTGGAGGGCCTGGCCACATCGGACGAGCCGCTGGCCGACAAACTGCTGAAGCTGGAGAAGGTCTGCATCGAGCGGGCGATGAAGGAGTGCCGCGGCCGCAAGGTGGACGCGGCCGAGAAGCTCGGCATCTCCCGTCCGACGCTCGACAAACGAATCAAACAGTTCAATCTGGACTACTGACTATAGAGGTGCGTCATCATGGCAAGACGACTTGCCCAAACCCGACCGATGCGGCAGGCGGGCGTGCTCTACCGGAGGCTGCGTCAGTCGCCGCCGCTGATGATTGCGATCGCAATCCACGCGGCGATCGTAGTGCTGCTTATGAGCATCAAGATTGAGAGCGAGCCGCCCGAGGTGCTTCTCAGCGTTGACGTGAGCAAGGTCCTGGCGCAGAAGGTGGAACGCCCCCCGCAGGACATCATCAAGCCCCCCGAGACGGCGGAAAATGTGACTGTGGACAACACGGTCGTCAACTTCGCCGCGCCCACCGACACGCTCGTTGACAGCAGCATCGGCGAGGCGAACCTCATCGCCGGGGAGGGGCCTGGGATTGTTGCCCCGCTCAGGCCCGGCGGAACAGGCGGGACCGGCATCAACTTCGGCGAACGGGTCCGCAACTACCGTCGGGCCGGACTGGATGTGGTGTTTGTGGTGGATACCACGTGGACACTGAAGGACGCGATCGAGGAGTTTAAAAAGCAGATCAACAACATCATTATTGTCCTGGACAAGTTGGTGGGCGCGCGGTGTCGGATCGGCGTGGTGTGCTACCGCGACAAGGCCGGGACGGTGAAGGTGAAGACCAGCCAGCCGGTCGGTGAGTTCTATCATACCAAGACGCTGGAGCTGACCAAGGACAGGACGAAGCTCCGCGAGTTCGTTCAATCCATGGGCGTCGGCCCGGGGCCGAAGACCGAGCAGGAGGCGAAGGATTTTGAGAGCGGCAAGGGCATCCCGGCGAATGAGGATGTGTGTGAGGGTCTGCGCCTGGCGGTGGAGATGCCCTGGAGCGAGTCGGCCCGGAGGGTGATCGTTCTGATGGGCGACGCGCCGCCGCACAATGAAGACATGACGAAGGTGGGCACGCTTATCGGCAAGTTCCGCGGCGGGGGCAACGCCGCCCTGCACGTCATCTATAGCAAACCGCCCCTTGACACGAGCGGTCTCTACGGCGAAGCGAAGAAGAAGGCCGCCGAGGAGCAGGAAAAGCAGGCCGAACGGGTTTATGCCATCTTCCGCGACTTTGCCCGAAAGGGCGGCGGAGAGGCGGAGTCGCTCGCCAACGCAAAACAGGTCGTGACCGAGCTGCTGGTCTTCGCCTTCGGTCGGGAATTCAGGAAGAACGTGGACGAGGTCTATCGCGGGCTGGGCGTCTTCGCCGAAGAGAAGAAGACGGCCGAGGGCGCCGAGAAGACCGAGAAAAAGGAAGGCGCCGATGGCCCCAAGTAGGACATACCATCAACTGATTGTGGCGATGACTATCATCATTCTGCTCGCGAGCGCGGGTCTCTGCGCCGATCGCGTGGCCCAGGAGTTCGACTACGCAAGCGCCCTGTCCGACCAGGGTTTTCTGGACCTGGCGGAGATTGTTTATAGGGACGCCATCGCCGCGCACCCGGACCACGCAGGGGTGGAGCAGGCGGTCCTGTCGCTGGCTCAGGTGAAGGCCCAGATGCGCCGTCTCGATGAGGCCCTGGCCGATTACCAGACCTTCCTGAAGAAATACGGCTATAGCAAGTTGAAGGACCAGGCGGAGGTCGGCATCGGCGAGGTCTATCTGGAGCAGGGCGAGTATGAGAAGGCCCAGAAGGTCTTCCAGAAGGTCCTCGGCGAGAGCCCCGACGGCGCCTCGCTGGCCTACGTCCGGGCGCAGTATGGCAACGCCTGGTGCATGTTGAAGGCAAAGAAATACAAGGAAGCCGCCCAGGCGTTCAAGGAGTTCGCCCTTATCTGGCAGGGCTACGAGCGGGCGCAGGAGGCGCTTCTTGCGGAGGGGGAGTGCTATCTGAACCTGGAGAACTACGAGGAGGCCCTCAAGGCCTTCGACAAGGCCCGAGAACGATCGAAGGACGACGCCATCGTCATCCGCGCACTGATCGGCATGGGCCGCGCTCACCAGGGGGCCAAGGCGTATGACAAGGCGCTGTTGTCCTTCGACTCCGCCATCCGGCGCGACCCGGATTCCCCCTTCGCTCAGCTGGCGTTGGCGAGCAAGGCGGACTGTCTGGCCGCCAAGGGCGACGAGGCGGAGGGAAAGAAGATTCTTGAGGAGATCATGCTCAAGTACCCCGGCACCGCCGCCTACCAGGAGGCCCTGAACAAGCTGGCCAAACTCAGCGAAGGGGGCTACGCCGCCCTGGCGTCAGAGGCGGAGCGCTATGCCCGGGCGCTGAAGGAGTTCCGCGACGGCAACTGCGAGGCCGCCATCACATGGTATGAGGGGCTCATCAAAAAATTCCCAAAGGGAACTTATGCACCGAAGGCGCAGCAGGGCATCGCGCGCTGTTACCATAAGATGGAACAGTACAAGAAGGCGGCCGATGCCTTCATGGAAGTGGCGACTAAGTACGCCGACAGCCCCATCGCCGTGGAGTGCATCCGGGAGGCGGTGGCGAGTTATGACAAGGCCGGCGATGCGATGGGCAAGCAGGCCGCCCTGAAGAAGCTGGCCGAGGCCTACCCCGAATCCGGCAAGGCCGACGCGATCCAATTCTCCGCCGCGGCGACGGCCTATGACGAAAAGGATTACAAGACGGCGGCCGAGAGCTTTCTGGCGCTGGTCGAGAAGTACCCCCGCAGCGAGCACTGCGAGCAGGCCCTCTTCCAGGCGGGGTTCTGCTTCTACACGCTCCAGCAGTACGACCAGGGCGAGAAGACCTTTGACCGGTTCCTGAAGAGCTATAGCGAGTCGGACCGGCGGGCGGAGGCCGCCTATCTGCGCGGGGAGTGCCTCTACCACCTGAAGAAGATTGCAGAAGCGATGACGATGTTCCGCGCCGCCTTGCGATACAATCCGAAGCCGACCATCAAGGCCCGCGCCCACTTCTGGCTGGGCTACTGCCTCCAGGCGGAAAAGAAGTGGGACGAGGCCCTGGAGGAATATAACACATCGGCGGCGTCGGCGGGCGAAGACGCCGACCTGGCCCCAAAGGCGCGCTACTGCGCGGCGCTGCTCTACTCCCAAAAAGGCCAATACGACAAGTGCGCCGAGCGGCTGCTCGACCTGGTCAACGACTTCCCCACGTATCCGGTCCCGGCAAAGATCATGAGCTGGGCGTCGGACTATCTGATGGAGAAGAAGCAATACGACAAGGCGGCCAAGGTGGCCGACCTGCTTATCGCACGCTACGGCGAGGATGCGGCCCAAGCCGTCTTTGTGGAGAAGGCGTATACTGTGAGCGCAAAGGCCAAGATGCAGGCCGAGCAGTGGAAACCCGCCATCGAGTTGCTCGAGGCGCTCCTCCAAAAATTCCCTGACACGCGGCAGATCGCCGTGGCCAAGATGGACCTGGCGGAGTGCTACAAGCAGCGCAAGCAATACGACAAGGCGAAGGAGGCGCTGCAGGAGCTGATCCCCCAGGCCACCGGCGAACTCCTCATGGAGGCCCAGGCAAAGCTCGCGGACGTCCACAAGGACGAGGGGCAGCCCGGAGAAGAGGCCAATGTGCTGAAGCGGGCCGTCCTTCTGGCCCCCGCCGGGCTTCGGAACACCAACTGGCTTATCACCTTCAATCACCGCCTCGGAAAGCTCTATGAGCAGATGGGAAAGAAAGAAGACGCCGTCGCCGCATTCAAGGCGGCCGCGGAGATACCGACCAAAGACGCCAAGATGCTGAAACTCCAGGAGGAAGCCCAAGAAAGGTTGACGGTGCTATCGAAATGAGACGAATACAGATCATTACCCTGAGCATCCTGTTTATGGCGGTCTGCTGCCTCCACGGATGGGCCGCAAAGAAGGTCAATATGCCGGCGACCCTCATCATGGCCAACGGGATCAAGCGGCAGGTCGTCCTCCTGGAGGAGGATGCCGAGAAGGTCACTGTCCAACTCTCGACGGGCAAGGTGGAGACCTACAAGCGCAATGAAATCCAGTCCATCGAGTGGCAATTGCCGGCGAGCTTCACACAGGCCGAGGAGAACCTCCGCGGCGGCGACTACGAAAAGGCCGTCAAGCAATACGACGCCGTCATCGCAAAGGAGTCGAACGCCTGGTGCGTCGAACAGGCCCGGCTGAAGAAGATGCAGTGTTGCCTCATCCTCGGCAAATATAAGGAGGCGGCGGAGGAATATGTTCGTTTTCTGAAGGCCGATCCCGCCACCGACGCCTACGGGCGCATCCCCTTGCCGGAGGGCAAATCGGCGGAGAATGCTGAGGCGGCCAAATACCTCAAGGCTTTGGCGGACCTGGCCAAGGACGACACGGAGAAGGGCATGGAGCTGGGCCTCGCCGCCGGCGCCCTCGCCGCAAACAAGGAATTCAAGACGGCGGAGGAGTGCGTCAAGTCCATGCTCGTCATTTCGAACCCGAAGGTCCAGGGTTTCGCAAAGGTCCTGTATGGGCAGATCGCCGTGGAGAAGGAGGACTTCGACGGCGCAATCAAGGTCGTCACGCAAAACCTGAAGGACATCCCGGACGGTCTTCTGCCCGCGGCCTACTACTGGCTGGGGCGGGCCTACCTGGGAAAGGACCAATACGAACATGCGGCGATTGCTCTCCTCCGAGCGCCGACCTACATGCCGGAGGCGCAGGAGATCGCCGCCGACTGCCTCTACTGGGGCGCAAAGACCTTCGAAAAGGCCGACCGAATGCGCGAGGCGGCCCGGCTTTACGCCGACCTGGTGGAGAAGTTCCCGGGGGCGCGGCATATCAGAGAATCCAGAGAGAAATTAGACAAGCTTCAGAAGATTGGAAGAGGAGGTTGAGATGGTTCGCAGTTCTGGACTGAGAATGTGGGTATTGGGACTGGCTCTTGTCGCCTTGTTCGTCCTGGCCGTCCCTGCGGTGACGCAGGAGGCCGCGAAGCCGGCCGAGACAAAGAAGGCTGAACCGGCTGAGGCGAAGAAGGCCGAACCTGCCCCAGCGGCCCCCGCGCCTGCCGCCGCGGCGCCGGAGGATTCGGGCCAACCGATGAATGTGTGGCAGATGGTGTGGGATGCTGGATGGGTCGAGTACGTCATCCTCCTCGTCTCCGTGGTCGGCACTACGCTCATCATTGACAACATGTGGCGATTCCGAGTGTTGACGGCGATTCCGCCGGACCTCGTTGCGGAGACCCAGCGGCTGATGAAGGAACGCGCCTACAACGACGTGCTCGGCATCTGCCAAAAGAAGCCGAGCTACTTCTCCGACGTGCTCCAGGCGGGGCTGCTTAAGTTGCGCCACGATTATTCCGCCGTCCAGGAGGCCGTAGCGGAGGCGGTGGACAAGGGGGGTGCCGCCATGCACACCCGGCTCAATCTGTTGTCCTTCACGGCCAAGATCGCTCCTATGCTGGGGCTGCTGGGGACCGTCACCGGCATGATCAAATCGTTCAGCAACATCGCCCGCGCCAGCGCGCTGAACAAGCCGGAGCTGCTGGCACGAGGCGTGTCTGAAGCGCTTATCACCACCGCCACGGGACTGATCGTCGCCATCCCGGTCATGTTCTTCTACTTTATCCTGCGCGACCGGGTAAACAGCATCATTACCCAGGTGGAAGTCACTGTCTCTGAAATGCTGGAGCCCTTCCGCCCGACACGGAAAGGATAACCCGCCATGGCCGCGAAAAGGAGAAAGAGCTCTCTCCAGTTCGAAGACGTCGAGTTGGACATGACGCCCATGATTGACATGGTCTTTCTGCTGCTGATTTTCTTCATGTTCACTGCGACGTTCCACGATATCAACATTGACAAAGAGGTGAACCTGGCCGATGCGGAAGCCGCCAAGCCGGACAGCCGCGACCCGGGCACCCTCATCATCAATATCCACAAGGATGATGATGGGATTTACCTGCGGAATCGTCGCTACACGCCAACCGAGCTCCTCGCTTTCCTCCGGACCGTCCGCGAGGAGAATGCGGGACATCAAGTCGTCATCCGCGGCGACGGACGGGCATTTCATCGCAATCTGGTTGTCGTTATGGAATGTTGCGCGCACGCCGGCCTCATGAATGTCCGCGTGGCCGTGACAAAAGAAAGGATTGAAACAGGATCATGAGACGACGAGCTCTCCCAGGCCAGATACAGCAACAGGAAGGCGAACTCGAACTCGACATGACGCCCATGATTGACTGCGTCTTCTTGCTGCTGATCTTCTTCATCTTTTCCACCAAGTTCCCCAAACAGGAAGGCAAGCTCGAGGCCAGCCTGCCGTCGGCCCGAGGCGCAACCAAGACGGCCAGCACCATCGTCGTCATCGAGATCACCGACAACGGCAAACTCATGGTCAACGACCAGCCCTACAGCCCCGATGAACTGGCCGGCCTCCTGGCCAAGCTGGCCGCCCTCGACCCCGAACAGCCCGTTATCATCAGCGGCGACGCTCAAGCCCGGCACCAATGGATCGTGGACGCCCTCAACGCCTGCGCCAAGGCCAACATCACGCGCATCTCCTTCACGGGATTGTAGAAAAAAACCTTGACCGGGCAGGGTCTAATTGATAAACTATATGTTTTTGGCGATCTCGCAAAGAGGATGCAGCTATGGCATGTAGAGTACGAACCGGCAGGCTCCGATGGCGAAACCGACGAGCCAATCACGGCCGCAAACCCACACAAGGACGTATCAAGAGCCAGTTCAAACTGGCAAAACTCCTCCGCAGAAAAAAGAGATAAGAACTATGGTTACCAGTCTCATCGGCAAGAAACTCGGCATGACGCAGATCTTCTCGGAGGACGGCACGGCTGTTCCCGTCACCGTCATCGAGTGCGGGCCCTGCGTCGTCACCCAGATCAAGACCACCGAAAGCGACGGCTACAACGCCCTGCAGGTCGGCTTCGGCGAAAAACCGGCAAAGCGCACCACCAAGGCCCTGCTCGAACACTTCAAGAAGGCAAAGACCACGCCAAGGCGGTTTGTCCGCGAGCTGGAATGGGACGGACAAGGCGAGTTCGCCCTCGGAAGTCAGATCACGGTTGACGTCTTCAACGAGATCAAGCGCGTTGATGTTATCGGCACGGCCAAGGGCCGCGGGTTCCAGGGCGTGGTCAAACGGCACGGCTTCAAGGGCGGCCCCAAGACCCACGGCCAGTCCGACCGCCAACGCGCACCCGGCTCCATCGGCCAGTCCTCCGATCCGTCGCGCGTGAAAAAGGGCATGCGCATGGCGGGCCATATGGGCCACTGCCGGCGCACGGCACGCAACCTCACCGTGGTGAAGGTGGATCCGGAGAAAAACTGCCTCCTCGTCAGGGGTGGCGTGCCCGGACCGAACGGCGGCCTCCTGGTCGTTCGAAAGACCCATAAGCTGGGCAAGTAGCCGACGGATGTTCCCTCGTCGGAAGTATGGCGGCTTCCGCTACAATGCCCCCAGGATCTTGTGTGTCTGTGGGATGATGCGAACGGTGTCCAACGCCTCCTTTGCCGTGGCCTGAAGGCGCATGAGCGTCACGGGCGTGACTTGCTCGGACTTATCTTCCACCGCCGCAGGCTGAATTACCAGTGGAATCCCCCTATCCACCGACGCCATCAGCGATGCGACCTCCGTGATCTCGTGCGCGGTTGTTTTTGCATTCACCGCCGCCTTCACGAACACATGCTTCCGGGCCGCCGCCAACAGGAACTTCCGGTGCGCCTCGATGTCGGGCTCGGCGCCGCAGGTCGAATGAATCTTGATGTCCATTGACACGATGTCAATCCGGTCAATCACCTTCGACAGCTCATCCGGCAGCGTGCCGTTGGTCTCCAGATACGTCATGGGAAACAAGCGCACCGTCATGGGGACAAACTCGGCAAGGAAATCCGCCTGCAGCAACGGCTCCCCGCCCGTGAAGCAGATGGAGTGGTGAAGGTTCTCGCGCCCGCGCAGGTCGGAGACGATGGACACGAGGCGGCATGCATCCAGGGGATTGCGAACGAACACAAAGGAAGAACTGCCCGGGATGCGCTCGATGCGGCAGTCCTCGTGTCGCTCCCAGTTCCACTTCGAGTCGCAGTAGCTGCACCGAAGGTTGCATCCGGAGAACCGGACGAAAACCTGCCGCTCCCCTACCAGCATCCCCTCCCCCTGGATGCTGGAAAACACCTCTGCGATATTCGCCGTCGCCATGCTACTGCACGCCTTTCACCTTGGTCCGGGCATCGCTCACGGAATCCATCTCTGCGATGTAGGCGCGCTGGATTGCATCGCCGAAGCCGCGGGGATCAATGCCGTACTCCGCCAGGCCCACTGCCGGCACCGGCGCGCCGGCGGGGTCAATGTTCACCCCCGCATGGATCATCGTCGAGACCGGCGAGGCCGTGGCGATGGATACGGTGAGCTTCCGGTCGCCGTCGTAGAGGTCGTCGCCCTTCCGTCGCACCGCCTCGCGTCCCAGGCGGCGGTTGATTTCGTCCTTGATGATCGCCATGAGGAGACGTTGGCGGAGGATCGTCTTGTCCAGGTCGGAGTCGAAATGCTCGACGATGAAGTGGAGCATCCGCGCGGCCTTGATCGTCGCATCCCCCTTGGCATCGGCCATGTCGCAGATGAGGTCCGGCCGGACGTCGCACGGGCCGAGGAAGGCAACAATACTGTCGCCCTGCACGTCATGGGTCCTGTAGGCCCACAGGGACCGGAGCTGCTCGCCTGTATACGTTTCTTCCTTTTCAGCGAGGAGCGATTTCATTTTGTCCGCTTGCTCTCATACCATTCCAGGTTATTTGTTTGCACCAGCGCCCGGCGGAATCGCCTGCACGACTCGCACTTCCAGCAAAGCTCCGGCCCCGCTTCATAGCACGGCCACACCAGGTCAATCGGGGCGTCTATCTTGCGGCCGAAGCGAACGACCTGCGCCTTGCTCATCTCGATGGTGTGGCAGATCACGCGAACCTTCGTCATCGTGCTGTAGGCCAGCGCCCCGTTCGACGCCCCGACAAACTCCGGGGTGTTGTCGGGGAACGTCGCGCCCTCCTCGGAGTTGAAACCGACGACGACGGTGTCGCACCCCATGGCCTCCGCATGCGCCGCGGCGATGTTGATGAATATCCCATTCCGGTTCGGCACCCACACTGCGGCGGCCGTCCGCTTGCCGGCCGTGTCGAGCTCGGCATCCGATGGGGTGGGGAGGTCCTTCCCCAAATCCACCAGGGCCGTCGTCGTGATCTCCGCCAGCCAGGGCAGGGCGATGACCTTGTGCGCTACGTCGAACCGCGACGCGATGGCGTGGGCCGCCTCGATCTCTCGGCGCGCGGCCCGCTGGCCGTAGTCGAACGTCAGGGCCAGGGTCGCCCCACCCTCGTCCATGGCCCGCTTGAAATTCACCGTCGAGTCCAATCCGCCCGAGAGTAAAGAAATCGTTTTCATCAGACTGTTCTCACTTGGGCTGCGTCCCCTCATCTTGAACCGAGGAACCTGTGGGCTTCGAGATTCCCTTGAACTCTTGGCACGAGGAAGAACGGTTGATCTCCTCACTCACAGCCCCCACCGCGGCTTCCACGTGCCCGCGAAATCTTGATCTGATGCAAGAGCCACGGCAAGCGGTTTCAGAAATCCGGCTATCGAGGTAACAACCTTGGCAAAATCGTGTTCTACATAGCCGAGGTTGCTCGTGCGGAGAAAGCTACGCCATTGCGTTCCCTTCGACTGATCGGCGGCAAAACTGTCAGTAAGAGCAACCGGATCGGCGGGTATCTCTGTGCCGCGCGTGTTGAAGGTGGTGCGAATGGCCTGAGCAAGCACCAGACCATCGAACTCGCATGTCCGGGAAAGCAACCAAATGTCGAAGAAGTCTTTCATGCGGCTGTTTAGCTCTCCCAGTTTCACCATGGCCTCGAATTTCTCCGCGATAACACTCTCCATGCTGTAGCCGTATAGACGCGGTGCGGGCAAATCCAACAGTGTGGGATAATCCACGAGCGAGGCCTGCGGCGTGACGACATCGCTGAACCCGATGTCCAGTCGCATGTCGATCTGCGCATTTCCAAGATTACCTTCCCATTTGACACGCACCCCATTGTAGTCCGCATCCTCCGTGATCCGCTCCGCCTCAAGGGTTGTCGGATCAAACTGGAGGCCATCGGGTTCCACTTCTTGGGTGCATACATCTCTCACCATAGAGAGGATGTTGTCGATGCTGTTATCGGTCCGGCCGAGCATGTCTATATCTTTTGTTGGTCGGGAGAGGGGCACCTTCCAGACCCTGAACATCAATCCGCCTTTGAGAGCAAGCTTGTCCGCGTACGGAGATTTCGACAGCCGATAGAGGAAGCGCTCCAGTGCATAGTGCCTGAGCACCTCATTGAATAGTCGTCCTTCCTGTTTGGCCTTGTTGAGGAGGCGTTGATGGATGGAAGCCGCAAGGTTTTTGACCGGGTCTTTTGTCAAAGAACCCCCTCCACGTAGGGCCGCATGACCTTCCCAACCCGGCAGATTCGCGCATAGTGCATGACCTTGTCCACGTTGAAGCCTTTGCGGTGCCGGTACAGTCTTAGCGCCTCCATGGCTATGTCGAGGCCGATTTTATTCCGGTACTTGAAACAATCCGCAAGGGTCTTCTCAGGGCAATAAATCCGAACGGGCACGTTGTCTATGCTGTGGCTTTCTATGCCTTCGGTAAAGGCACTGCCTCTGAACCAGAATATGCGGAGGGGGGGATAGTCCAGCCTGGGTGGTCTCGAGTCCTCCGCCAGAGCAATGTGTACCTCGTGAGGAATCTGGGTCGTTATTTCGTGATAGGCCAGAGCGGAGATGAGGCATATCACACCGTCAGGGATTCTCTTGGCCACCGCCACGAGATCGGGGTTAGAGAGGGGCGGCAGATCAGCCAGCCGATACACGCCCCGGCTAATCTGCTCTACGACCCCCGCCTTCCACATAACATAGAGTGTTCGAGGGTGGATACGGGCTTTGATAGCCTCCCTGGTTCTGAGCATTCCACCATGCTCTTGGAATATAGCTTTTGCTTTTTCAATTGGATCGGAAGTTGAAATGTTCATTATGGTTTTTATTTTTGGAAAAATGCCGAAAATCTTCTTTTTTTGGTTTGGATAAAAATGTCAGCATTTAACAATATTTACTGACATTTTTATCCATGACGCTAATTTTGTCAAGAAAATTTCTGGATAAAAATGTCAGTATTAAAAGATATTTACTGACATTTTTATCCAATTTCTGAGTTTTGTTAAACGCATTTGGCTTTTTGAATAAAAAATCGGGTATTTTTAAACATTTACCCGATTTTTTATCCAAAGCGAGTTTTTTCGGAAAAAATCCCGGGAAAAACGCAAAGTCTTCTTGCAAAAAACGGGAGTTTTTGGACAAAAAATCAGGTTTTCGAAAATATCTACCTGATTTTTTGTCCAAAATCCGCGTTTCATCAAAAATGGAATGCTATGAACCTTCCTCTGAACGCTCCTCGCATTGAAAAGTAGAAGTCAACGAATTCAGACACTCATCAAATATCTGCCCATGTCCGCTATATTCTCCGTGTCTTATGAATTCGAGCACATGGGCCAGTTCATGCAAAATAAGTGGCTCCAAATCCTCCTTGGAGGTCTTCTCATATATGGCAATAGACTTCCTATCACCAAACCCGATATTTACAGACACGTCGATCAGGTCCATTCGCGTGCCGACAAGCTCAGGAAAACCCTTCTCAAGTTTCGCAAGAATTCTATCAAATGTATCATACATTCTCTGCGTGGCCTGCTTGCTGATCTCTGCCATACTCTCTTGCCTTCTCCATTCCCAGGGGAATTAGCATTTCCGCTGCGCCACGGTGACTTTTTCACCTGGACCGCGGCGTCTTGCGTGGCGAGGTCCTCCATCGGACCCGCCCATCTGCGTCAATTGATGCGATCCGTGACGAGCCCTCGTAGGCCAGGACCTTGAAGTCCGTCTCCAGCGTCGCGCCGCCGTCGAGTGTGAGCAGGCGCGTTCCGTTCTCATGGGCCTTCGGCAGGCTGCTGAAGGGCTCGATGGCCGAGCCATAGACGCGGCCATACCACGGATACCCCTTCGTGTAATTGAACTCCTGCCAGATCCATACGCAGTCAAATACCTTCGGGTCCCAGACCGCCCCGAAGCCGACCTTCATTTTCGTGTTTGTGAATCCGTACCAGCCCGCGTTCAGGTTGAGGAGATACTTCATCTGCTCATCCTCGCGCTTGACGGGGATGACCCGGCTGTGGTCCACCTTGTCCTTCCCGATGGGCCAGGGTTGATCCACCTCGTCCACGCGGACGATCTCCGCATCGGCGTCAACCACGCAATCCGTGCTCAGGAACGGCGGGCCGAAGGCGATGTGATGGCCCCACATGAACTCGAACGGCGCGGCGCCCTCGTTCGTCGCCTTCTCGGAAAAGTGGAGGACGGCCTCGCCGCTTCGGAGTGTGATCGTCTTCTCCAGCAGGAACGGCGTCCGGACGGTGCGCACCGAGAACCGGATGCTGACCTCCTCCGGCGAATCCTCCAACACCTGGTAGTTCCACGGCACGCCCCACACCTCGCCGTGCTGGCCGATGCGCGCCCCCTGGTAGGTGGTCGGCGCGCTGCCGTGGGGGAAGAGCTCCTGCCAGCCGCCCTCGTAGTAGTCCATGAAGGAGTAGTCTGTCTCCCACGAGGCGGCGTATTTCGCCCGGTTGCGAATGCCGTTCGGCGTGCGGAGCATGAAGTCCACGTCCTTCGGCTTGTAGAGGAACTCGAAGATGTCCGTGCCCTGATCGAGGAGGATCGAGACGCGGATCAGCTCGTTCTCCATGACGATCACGCGGAGGTCGTCGTACTTGTATTTGTCGCAGTATCGTGCGCCATAGTTGCGTTCGAGCGCAGTCATAGGTTTCCTCCGGAGAAGATCGTGTCGGCCACTTATGTGATTCTAAGTTTGATCGGGGGTGTCTTTCAAGGCAAAAAGCGCCATATTACTCCTGGCGTGTTCGTCAGTGCTCAAGTTGGGCCGTTTAGATATTTCTATAAGCATCCATCAAGACAAAATGATTGACATGCGCCCGCCAAATGGCCTATAATTTTTTGTTTACCCTACGGAGGGGGTATCTGTTTGTAAGTAGGACCTTCACATGGCGCGTAAGTACTATCTTGGACTGGACGCGGGGTCAATCAGTCTGAATGTCGTCCTGCTGGACGAGGGCAAGCGCATCATTGAAGAGAGCTATACGCGCATCAAGGGAAAGCCCGTTCAGACCGCGAGAGACGTCCTCGCCGCTCTTTTTGGCAAATATCCGATCGAGGACATCCAAACCGTGGCCGTCACCGGCTCCGGCGGACGGCTCATCGCCCGGCTCCTGGACATCGAGTTCATCAACGAGATCGTCGCCCAGGCCCGCGCGGAGGAGGAACTGCACCCGGAGGTGCGAACCATCATCGAGATCGGCGGGGAGGACTCGAAACTCATCTGGCTGGAGAAAGATCCGCACTCCGGCCGCATCGTCGTCCGCGACTTCGCCATGAACACCGTCTGCGCCGCTGGCACGGGGTCCTTCCTCGACCAGCAGGCATCCCGCCTCGGCCTCTCCATCGAAAACGAGTTCGGCGAACTGGCGCTCAAGTCCGAAAACCCGCCGCGCGTCGCCGGGCGGTGCTCGGTCTTCGCCAAGTCCGATATGATCCATCTGCAGCAGCAGGCGACGCCCGTTTACGACATCGTGGCCGGCCTCTGCTACGCCATGGCGCGGAACGTGAAGAGCAACCTCGCCACCGGCAAGGAGATCGAGAAACCCGTCGCCTTCCAGGGCGGCGTGGCCGCTAACCAGGGCCTGGTACGGGCCTTTGAGGACGTGCTCGAACTCGGCCGAGGGGACCTGATTATCCCGAAGCACCACGCCTCCATGGGCGCGATCGGGGCCATCCTCACCGCACTTGACCAGGGGGCGCAGAGCCGCATCAGCGACCTGTCGCTGCTCGACATACATCTCCAGGAATTGGCGGGCAAGAAGGTGGGCCTGCGCCTTGCGCCACTGGCCTTCGAGGGGGATACCAGCGACCGGCACTACGTCTCCGCCCGGTCGGGGATGGCGTCGGCGCGCGCGAAGGACGGCCTCATCCCGGCCTACTTGGGGGTTGACGTAGGTTCCATCAGCACAAACGTCGTGGTGCTCGACGCGAACCGCAATCTGCTGGCCAAGAGCTACCTGATGACGGCAGGCCAGCCCCTTCGGGCCGTGCAGGAGGGCCTGCGCGAGGTGGGCGAGAAGGTGGCCGACAAGGTGAATATCCTCGGCGCCTGCACCACGGGATCGGGCCGTTACCTGACGGGCGACTTCGTCGGCGCGGATTGCGTCCGGAATGAAATCACCGCCCAGGCTATGGGAGCAATCTCCATTGACCCGGCAGTGGACACCATCTTCGAGATCGGCGGGCAGGACTCGAAGTACATCAGCATTGACAACGGCGTAGTGGTGGACTTCGAGATGAACCACGTCTGCGCGGCCGGCACGGGATCATTCTTGGAGGAGCAGGCCGAGAAGCTCGGCATCCAAATCAAGGTGGAGTTCGGGGACCTGGCGCTCCGGTGCGAGTCGCCCGTCAAGCTTGGGGAGCGGTGCACGGTCTTCATGGAATCGAATGTCGTGCACTGCCAGCAGAATGGCGCGGCGGTGGACGAGCTGGTGGGCGGCCTGTCCTACTCCATCGTTTACAACTATTTGAACCGCGTTGTCGCGCATCGCCGGCGAGGCAACCGCATCTTCTTCCAGGGGGGCACGGCGGCAAACAAGGGTGTGGTGGCAGCGTTCGAAAAGGTGATGGGCAAGCCCATCATCGTCCCGGAGCACCACGACGTGACCGGCGCCATCGGCGCGGCGATCCTGGCCCAGGAATACCAGGAGGCCGAGGGCCGGACAGAGAGCAACTTCCGGGGCTTCGACCTGAGCGACCGGAAGTACACCATTCGCCCCTTCGAGTGCAAGGACTGCCCGAACCACTGCGAGATCAAGGAAGTCACTATCGAGGGGGAACAACCCCTCTACTACGGCAGCCGGTGCGACAAGTACAACCTCAAGAAGGTGAAGAAGCACGAGGACATCCCGGACCTGTTTGCGGAACGGGAGCGGCTGCTCCTGGAGGGATACAAGCCGCCGAAAAAGGACTCGGACAAAAAGGTCGTCGGCATTCCCCGCGCCCTTTACATGCTCCAGCAGTTTCCCTACTGGCACGCCTTCTTCAAGACCCTGGGCCTTGATGTGCTGCTCTCGCCGGTGTCCAACAAGACATTGATCCGTCGCGGTGTGGAGACGGTCGTCTCTGAGACGTGCTTCCCATGCAAGGTGATGCACGGCCACGTGGCGCACCTCCTCGATGAGGGCGTGGACTTTCTCTTCATGCCGAGCCTCATCAACCTCACGCGCGATGTGGAGGTGCAGGAGAACAATTACGTCTGCCCCTACGTCCAGACGATCCCCTACACGTTGGAGTCGGCCTTTGAGTTTGGGAATTATGATACCGTCCTGCTGAAGCCGGTGCTCTATTTCGAGCGCGGCGAGAAGGCGATCTACAAGGCGCTGTGCGCCATGAAGGACGCCCTCGGCGTCACGCGGCGGCAGGTCCGAGAGGCCATGGTCGCCGCCCAGGAGGCGCAGAGACGGTTCGAGCGGGGAATCTGCGAGCGGGGAAAAGAGGCCCTGGCCTCGATCCCCGACGGGCGGCGGGCGATGGTCGTCCTCAGCCGTCCCTACAATGGGTGCGACTCCGGCATCAACCTGAACCTGCCGCGCAAGCTCCGCGACCTGGGCGTGCTGGCCATCCCGATGGATTTCCTCCCGCTGATGGAAATCGAGGACTACGAGGAGTGGGAGAATATGTTCTGGAAGTACGGCCAGAGCATCCTCCGCGCCGCCGAGATCGTCAAGCGGGACAAGCGCCTCAACGCCGTTTATATCAGCAACTTCGGCTGCGGGCCGGACTCGTTCATCAGCAGCTTTGTGAAGGCGGTCCTCGACGACCAGCCCCTGCTCCAGCTCGAAATTGACGAGCACAGCGCCGACGCCGGCGTCATCACGCGATGCGAGGCCTACCTCGACAGCATCAAGAACGTCGAGCCGAAGGCGTCGAAGAGCGCAGAGGTGATTCCGAAGGCGTTCTCCGACGGCGACTCCCGCACGCTCATGGTCCCGCAGATGGGATTGCACGCCTTCGCCCTGGCTGCGGCCTTCCGTGGATGCGGCATGAACGCCGAGGTGATCCCCATGTCGGATGCGGAGAGCCTGGAATACGGCCGGCGCTACACGATCGGCAAGGAATGTCTGCCATGTATCGTGACGACGGGCGACATGCTGAAGATCGTTGATCGGCCAAACTTCGACCCGAGGAAGGTCGCCTTCTTCATGCCGTCGGGATCGGGACCGTGCCGCTTCGGGCAGTACTGCAACCTGCACCGGCTCGTCCTAAAGCGCGCAGGCTTCCCGGACGTCCCCGTCATCGCGCCAAACCAGGGCCGCAGCTTTTACGACGATTTCAAACAACTGAAGAAAGACCCCACCCGCCTCGCCTGGCAGGGAATCGTCGTGGTGGACGTCCTCCACAAGGCGCTCCACGCCACGCGGCCGTATGAGAAAATTCCCGGCGCGACGGATCGGATCTTCCAGGAGTGCTTGGACGAGACGTGCGCGATCCTGGAATCGTGCGGCGATGTCTTTGCCGCTATGCCGAGGTTTGCCGAAAAGTTCATGTCCGTCGAGGTGGACCGGAGCGAGCCGAGGCCGGTGATCGGCATCGTGGGCGAAATTTACGTCCGAAGCCACTCCTTCTGCAACCAGGATATAGTCCGTCGCCTGGAGGCGCTGGGCGCGGAGGTCAAGCTGGCTTCCACGAGCGAGTGGATCTACTACACCAACTTCTGCCGCGTCCGCCGCGGGTGGCTCGAAGGCGACTACCGCACGGCCATTGTCAGCATGCTCAAGGACTTCTTCCAGCACCGCGACGAGCGACGGGCGGCCGGGCCCTTCCTCGAGGCATACGACGACGTCCTCGAGGTCAAGACGCGGACGCTTCTAGACCTCAGCAATCCATACATCCATGATACCTATGAGGGCGAGGCGGTGCTGAGCATCGGCAAGACGGTGGAGCTGTTCCACCAGAAGGCCCACGGCGTGGTGAACGTCCTGCCGTTCACCTGCATGCCGGGGACGGTGGTGAGCGCGGTGTTTAAGCGCCTGCGCCGCGAGTGCGGCAACTTTCCTACTTTGTCCGTTGCTTACGACGGCCAGGAGCAGGCGAACCTTGAGACGCGGCTCGAGGCCTTCGTCCACCAGTGCCGGCAGTATATGGAGAACATGGCGCGCAAAGGCGCTCATTGAGGGAGGGAGCGAACATGTCGAATGGCAAGAAAATTGTCGCGTGGGAAATTCACGGCGATGTCATAGTCGCTCGATTCATAGTCCCGCGCGTCACAGAGTTGACCCAGGCTGAAGACGCCTTCAAGGAATTGCTGGGGCTCGCGCAGCAGTCCATCCGCATGGGCAGCAAACTCCTGCTGAATCTGTCCAATCTTCAGTTCATGTCCAGCACAGGTCTTGCGCGGCTGGTAGACTTCCGCAAAAGGGCGCTCGCCTTGGGCGTGCACCTGCGCATCTGCGCGCTGACGCCTTTGCTGACCAACATCCTCAAGGGCACGGGGATGCTGAGCATCCTCGACGTCCACCCCACCCAGCAGGACGCGCTGGACGCCTTCAAGAAAATCCAGCACGAGGGGAAAAAAAGCCAAGCATAGCCCCCTGGCAACGGAAATGGGGTCTGTTCCGGCGCCGGGTGAAGTCAACAGACCTCCCGGAGGTTCCGACCTCCGGGAGGTCGAGTGTTTGCGGATAAGTTCTAAGTCGGCTTTTCGTCCGTCGACTTTGCTTCCTCCCCCGCCTCCTTCTCCGCCGCCTCCGCCTGGCGGCGAATCTGTCCGAGGGACAGGCCCATCCGCCAGAGCGCTATCAGACCGCATAGCGTCACGGGCAGGACGGCCACGGCATGGGCCTGGATGCCGAAACTGGCCGACGGGGCGGCTGCGTTGCCGAGCATCTGCATAGCCAGTTGAGACGCCCAGTGAAACGTCCCCACAAAGGCCGGCCCCTGCGGGATCGCCACGGCCAGCGCGACGCATAGCAGCGACATGCACGCCCCGGGATAGGTTATCGTCAGACCGAACGCCAGCGCGGAGAAGTACATCGAGAGGGCAGCCATCGCCCAAACAAGCAGCGAGTAGAGCAACGTCAAGATCACGTGGCGCAAATTGTCAATGAATTTCAACCCGACAACGAAGGAATCAACCAGTTTGAGGAGCGTCCGCTGCCAGGCGACCAGCCGTTTCACCCGTTCCGGCCAGAGGCGCATGACAAGCACAAAGGCCAGCGCGCCGCCGATCATCACAACGAGAAAGACCCCGGCCTTGACCGCATCGAACCCCCCTGCCCCCGGCGTCTCCCCCCCTCCGCCATGCAACGGGATCGGCCAGAAGATGCAGACGTACCCCAGGATCACGCCGAGGGCGACTAGATCGAGTAGCCGCTCGACGGCTACCGTGGCGAATGTCGCCGTGAAGCTCTTCTCATAGCGCACCTTGATGATGGCGGGGCGGACAAACTCGCCTATCCGCGCGGGCAACACATTGTTCGCCGTAAAGGCGATGAGGACGGCCCCGAGCGCCTGCAGGAACGTCAGCGCCTTGACCGGCAGCATCAGGATCCGCCATCGCAGGACGCGGAATATGTAGGTCAGGACCATGGGGACCAGGGACAGGGCCATGTAGAAAAGGTTTGCCTGGCGGAAGGCCTGCCCGATCTTGCCCCACTCCTGCTTCCAGACAAACGAGACAACGAAGACGAGGCTGATCAGAAGGGAGAGGATCAGCAGGGAGCGCTTGCGCTTGAGGATTCGCCTCATTACTCGCGGCCCTGGGAGACTTCCTTGCCGGTGACGCTCTCGATCGCCTTGATGGCAGCCTCGCTCCCCTCCACGATGTCCGCCTCCTCGCCGGCGAGATACAGCCGCCCATACCGCCCGAAGGGCCGGACGTCAACTAAGTAGATGTCGGCCGCCTTCTCGGCCTCGTTCGCCGCGAGGGCGACGTAGCCGGCGGGGTCGGTCTCCATGATGAAGAGCGTCTGCTGCGGGATGAGCATCATGCCCTGGCGGTTGCGGTTGATGATTTGGGTCTGGTGGTCGTCCACATGGCGGATGATCTGCGAGGAGGCCAGTTTCGGCTTGTAACGATCCTCCTCCGATATTCCGAGCGAGCGCAGAATCTCCGTCCCCGCCTGGCGCACCTCGCCCTGATCCTCGGAGTGGACTTCGAGGAGGCCGTAGGACCGCTCGACAATCTGGATCGCCGGTTTCACCTTGGTTCGCTTCAGGGCCACGTCCATGACGACATTGATGTCCATGCCCGGCGCGATCTCGACCCACAGCGAGGCCATGCCCGCCAGCGGCAGGAAGCCGTAGGCCGTCGTGCCCATGAAGGCCGCCAGCTGCGGCTGAAGATTGTCAAGGACGATATAGGTCCTCAGTTCGACCGCCATGTGAACCTCCATTCACCGTATGATGCGCTTGAATAGTGGCGCGCCCGGCAAGACTCGAACTTGCAACCTTCGGATTCGAAGTCCGTCACTCTATCCAATTGAGCTACGGGCGCACGCTATAGCAACTTGTATCTTGAACAGGGTAGCGAGTTTTCAGGGCACTGTCAAGATCAAAGTCCCCGGACTTGCGCCTATCCCTTTGGCTGCTCAGCGGGCAGGCTTGTGATAAACAGCTTGTCCACCTTCGCCCCATCCTCGCGTACTCGGAACTCCAGCCGGGCCCCGCCGGCCGGGAATTTCAACCAATCCTCCGCCATGCCCTGCGGCGTGACGCGCACCCACGTCCACTCCTCATGCACGCCCGTGTGCCAGTCGGCCTGCGGGACTACCTCGCCGCCTTCGGAATCAATCCGAACGAGGAAGGAATCGTCGCTTGGCGTCGGCGTCAGGACACGCGCCCAGAGGTAGTACGTCCCCGCCTTCTCTACGCTCATCGGCCACACGGCCCGACCGATGCTGCTGCCGCCCTTGCCGCCCGGCTCGCCGGACATCCAGAGAAACTTCCCGCCCAACGCCTTTGGATCGCTGTCCACCACCATCGGCTTGAGAATGCGGAGCGCCGCCTCCGCCTCGATCTCGCACGGACGATCAGGCGTGATGGTAATCTGCGCGGCGTCGAACGTCTTGCGATACTCAGCCACGGGCGGAATCTTGTCCACGATCCTCCGGCCGATGTCGTCGCCGTCAATGGCAAGGAGAAATTTCGTCGGGCGCTTGCCGTCGAGGGTCGCGTCTATCCGTTGCTGCTTGGATAAGACGGCCTCTATGCCCAGCTCGGAGCGCGCTCCTTTCGCGCGGATGCGGAGCACATCCCCCTTCGTCTCCACCAGGGCCTGAGCCGATGTGAATTGTTTGCGAAATACATCCGCGTCCTTCGCATCACCCATCCGCACCCGCAGGGCCGCTATCGCCTTGCCCGGCTCGATCGCCTTCACCGGGCCGGTGTAGTGCACCGCGGTGAAGCGCATGGCCTTCTTCTTGGGATTATCGCCCACCAACTCGATCCTGGCCGGAACGCCGTCGGTCGTGGTGGCGGAGACGAATTTTGCCCCCAGGATCGCCCCGCGGTGCAACAGGAATACCGGCTCGCCGATTTTCACATCTGCGGAAAACTGTCCCATGGAATCCACGCGCTTCTCGCCGACGAAGCACTGCTCGACGTCCGCCGGCAGGACCAGATGGGAGGCGATGTAATCCGACTCGGACATATACTTGTCGGGGGCCGGCGCAGCGAGCAGCAGCGCCTCGTCTCGGTCCTGGATGGTGGAGAGGAACGGGATCATGTGGAGGGCCTTGTTGTGGCCGCCGGTCCCCTCGGGGATTTTCGTCGCGCCGTAGGGATCCCGCCGCGCGTCCATCAGGTAGTAGCCGCCCACCATGTCGGGATCGGCGAAAAGGGCCACGAGCGGTTTGTCCATGGTCCAGTAGGTCGCCCCCGCCGTGGCCAGGGCGAAGCGCTCGGTCAGGTAGTTTGTGGCCGTTTGATACCAGTACTCCCCCCAGGTTTGCTGCACGAGGCGCGGGAATCGCGTGATCGCCATCTTCCGCAATTGCGAATCGGGTTTGTAGTCGCTGAGGAGGGGGTAGAGCATGCCCTCGATGTGGAACTTCTCCGGCAGCGGCAGCCAGCCGGCGACCGTCAGGTGGTGGTCGCAGTAGCCCCGGCCGTAGAGGTAGTCGTAATCCCGGCTGTGGGCGCCGCCCATGCGCCGCGCCGGTTCGAACCAATTGGCCGCAACGTCGGTCCAGAGCATGTCGAGCAATTCCCTCGCCTGCCTGCGCCCCCGTTCGCGCCCGGCGTAGGCGGCGATGAAGCCGAGGCAGCCGATGTCCACACCGTAGTAGGTCGGACTGAGGTACTCGCAGAACCCGTTCTCGGCGGTATGGACGACGAAGCGGTCCAGGTGATCGTATCCCTCCTGCGCGATCTCCGGCAGGCCGAATATCTCTCCGAGGCAGATCAGGTTCCACGTCTTCATGGTGAAGATGTTGGTGTAGCTCTCGCGCACGCCGTGGCTCTGGATGCCCTTGATGGAGTTGCGCATCATGCGATCGAGCCGCTCCCGCGCGGCGGGGGAGAGCTTGTCGCGGTGGTATCGGTAGAGGAGGCCCGCCGCCTCCATGGAGAACTCGACGGCGTTCTTGTCGCCGACCTTCTCGTTGAACCAGTACCACCGGAAATTGCCGAAGGAGGGGCTTTGGGGATCGAGGTCCTGCATCTGCTCGGCGATCTCGAAGGGCCGGTCGAGCGCGCTGAGGTCTTGATCCAGTTCGGCGAGTAGGAGCGCATTGCTGAAGATGCCGCGGACGCTCAAGGTCTCCCACGGCCCCTTCTCATTCAGCCTCTTGAAAAAATCCTGTGCCCGCTTGACGCTCAGCTCGACGGCGTGCTGGGGAATCGGCTTGCCCTGGAGACGGAGTTCCGGCCTGCACGATGCGCACATCAGGACAATAGGAATGGGCAGGAGCAGACAAGCGATGGTCGAAAAAAGATTCTTCATCGGCGGACTCCATGTGCCAAGACCGTATGGTAAAACCGCCTTCAGATTCTACCGGATCAAGAGACGGCGCGCAACCCGGATTCCGCGATTGCCAGCGATGCAAAAATGCCGTATGATCTGGGCCGGGCAAGCCGTCCAGGAATCCGCCGGGGCAAAGAGATGATCCGAAGACTATTGGGAGCCATGCTCATGTTCATCGTCATCACGGAAAGCGACTTGCAGGCCTGGGGGCGGGGCCACGTGCTGATCCGCCATTGGGCAGTGGAGCATCTCCCTGAATGGCAACAGGCGTTGACCGGGAGGGACCACTTCAAGGACCTATGCACGAAGTACACCCACATTCAGGACCAACACTCCGGCGGCAAGAGTCCTGATTTGGATAAATACTGCTATCCGCCCGCGCCGCGCTTGTCGCTGCACGACGTCCAGCCCATCGAGAACGGCGCGCCGGCGATGCAGTGGTATCTCTATCAGATTTGCGAGCACATTCGCAAAGGCGAAAAAGACGAAGCGATGAAGTTCCTCGGCGTCCTCTGCCACTGGAACGAGGACCCCGGATCGCCCAGCATGCACAGCAGCCCGGTTACGGAGACCGTGCTTCGCCAGTTGATCCCGCCGCCAAAGGATAAGGAGAACCTGAACTACCTCTTCGGCTACGGCGGCGTCTGCAAGCTGGAGAAGTTCACGATTCCCGACATGGCCTACACGCCGAGGCTCCTCGGCGCATCCATCACCGAGGCGGGCGGGCGCATCTATCAGGCCCAGCGGATCCTCCGCTTTCACAACTCGCAATATATTATCCCCGTCGTGCAGGACGCCATGTACGGCGACGGGACAAAGGCCGACGAAGTCCGGTCGAAGGCCGCGCTCTACAATGCGAAGCACGTGGCCGACGTTATTTACACCACACTCTGTTTGGCAACGGGTCGTCTCGATCCCAGGGAGGCCGAGGCGCCGGCAAGGCAGCCGCTCACGGAATGGCTGTCCGACTTCACCGGCGCGATGATTGGCCACCCCTACTATGTCACGCCGTTTCTCATCGGCCAAGCCATGGACGCGAAGCGGGCCTTGCATCCCCTCGCATTTTCCGGTGGGGAAAAAGTCGCCTTCGGCCTCGGCATGGGCGCGCCGTTTGCCCTCGACTACACCATCGCGCCAGGCGGGGTCTATTCGCACTTCACCTGCCGCGTAGGTCTCCATCCCACGGCGGGGGAAAAGGGCGAGGTCGCGTTCCAAGTCCTGGTGAACGGCAAGATCGCCGCCAAAACGGAGCCGATCCCCTCCGGCGCGCCGCCGCAATTACTGCGGGTGGATTTGCCCGATACCCCGGTCGTGAAGCTCACGCTCACAACCGTTCCCGCGCCGGGCGCACCGTCGCTGGACAATCTGACCGTTTGGGGCGAGCCGACGCTGCACCGCGCGGAGAGCGCGCCGGCGTATATCCCCCCCGCCCCCTGACGTTCGCTATGGCCCAGATTATTCATAACCTCACTTCCGGCTGGGAGTGGGTTGCGGGCATTGCCCTTGTGGGGAATGCGAGTTTTCTGCCGAGTCGTTACTTGCCTGTTAGAAAATGGTTATACATCTAATTATAATATATTTCCTATTCTGGCTTGACAACTGCCCATTTGTGTGGTATGGTATTTCTACGGGGCAGCACAAATTCGATGGAGAACGAATGTACCGACGCAATAACCATGGATGCACGATCATACCCTAAGCGGGTGAAAATTACCGAACGAACTCAAAAGGGCGAAATTATGAAACGAACCCCCTACAAAATCACGGAGCCGGGCGGAGTCTGACCAACGGCCCGCCCCGATACTAAACCTCGGGGGAGGGCCAAAAAGGTTAAATTTACCGAACGAACTCCCGGAAAAACACGAGGGATTTCGCGGCGCAATATCGCTATGCCTTCAGAAATGACGCACCTCAGCCGGCCAGCTCCGCCTCCGGCGGGCGCCAGTCGGCGGTGATGGGTTTTTCCCGCCGGGGGGGGAGGATGAAGGCCATGGCGACCTCTCGCCAGTGCAGGCGCTCCTGACGCCAGCGCTTTCCCTGCTCCTGGGCCTGGGGCGTGCAACGATCGAGACGAAAGAAGATGTCGCCGCCTTCGTAGCCGACCTCTTTCTTCATGTCGGCGATGAAGGTCTTCTCGAAAGGCTTGACGATCAGATCGTTGCCGGACATGTCCAGCAGGCGTCGCATGACCCACTCCTCCCGCGCGCGCGCGACCTTTGTCGGATGCGACAGAAGCACGAACTCTCCCTCCACGTTTTCGAAGAGGGCGTGCACGGCGCGGGCCGAGTTCTCGACGCCGGCGATCAACAGGTCCTCGACCGACTCGTGGCGGAAGAAGCGGTGGAAGATTTTTCGTCCGATCTCGTAGGCCCTGGCCCATGCCTCGTCGTAGACCGTTCGAAAGGGCGCGCCGGAAGGGGCTGGGGTGGGTTTTGCCTTGGCGATGAAGTCGGCGATCTGGTTTTCGATGGGGTCGTGAAAGTCCTTGTGGATAACCTCCGCGCTTTCGAACTGGTCCTCGTCGGCGATGAAATCGAGCCAGGCGTGGCTCACGGCGAGGCTGTCGGCGACGTAGTGACTGGCGAGGGCCAGCTTGGCCGCGGCGCCGAGGACGTCGCCGGTGTTTTTCGACGCCCGCGCCGAGGAGAGGGCGGCGTCAATGGAGCTGCGCACCCACGGCGGCTTCTGCCAGAGCCAGTCGGCCACGATGTCGGGGTAGATGGCCAGGTGGTTGAAGACGTCCATCGTCTTCTTTTCATATCCGCCGTACTTGATATGGCCCGGTCGCCACGATGCGTGCTGCATTGCGAAGTCGAGGACAAACCAGTGTTCAGTTCCACACGCCATACCGTTGCTCCGAAGGGATCGCTTGCGAATCAATTTAAGAGTTTAACAATTGCGGCGCGGTTTGGGAAAGGAGAAATTTTGAGCCGGAGAGATGGAAAGATGAAAAATAGTTGACTTGGTCCGGAGTGGGATGTATAATTTGTTTGAAATGAACGATCGCCGGAGTGGTGGAACTGGCAGACACGCACGTTTGAGGGGCGTGTGGCGAGAGCCTTGCGGGTTCGAATCCCGCCTCCGGCACCAGAACCTTATCGAGCGGGAGTGAAGCGACTCCCGCTCGCGTTATGTACGGGCATAGTAGGTGGTTGACGGGGGCGGAATTGTGGGGTAGAATGAGGTACAAAGCAACTCTTAGGAGACGACCATGTTCGGCGGCGGTGGCGGTGGCGGAGGCGGCGGCGGGGGCGCCATGTGGTCCGCCCACCAGCACTTCGACAGCAAGAAAGACAAAGAAGAGATCAAGCCGCGCTGGCACTATGTCCGCAAGTTCCTCGGCATTGTGCGGCCTTACCGCGCCATCATTTTCATATGCTTCATCGCCATGCTCATGGTCGAGGCGATGGGCCTGGCGCTGCCCTGGGCGTTTCGCGTCGTCATTGACGGCGCATTGACGCGCCGCGACTACTCGATTTTGCACCTGATCGTCCTCGGTCTCGCGCTTATCCTCGTCTTCAAGCTCCTATTAATCGTTGTGCAAACCTATGCAATGATTGTCGTGGGCCAGAAGATCGTCGCCGACCTGCGGCGAAAGATGCACACCCACATCCAGTCCCTGCCGTTACAGTACGCCTACGACACAAAAGTCGGCGGCATCCTCTCCCGAATCATGTCCGATGTGGACCATGTGAGTTTCCTCTTGTTCAGCGGGTTCATGGGGTTTCTGGCGAGCATCTTCTCGCTCATCATGTCGTTTGTGATCCTCATCGTCTGGGACTGGCAGTTGACGCTGATCTGCGCCTTCTGGCTTCCCCTCCTAATGGTGTGGGTGGCGCGGAGCATCTCCGTCCTGCGCCCCCGGCACAAAGATATCCGCGAGGAGATGGCGCAACTGACCGCCCGCGCCGAGCAGGTATTCAGCGGCCTGAAGATCGTGAAGGGATATGCGAAGGAGCGGCGCGAGAACAGCATCTTCGTGCAGGGCATGCACAAGGTGATCCGACAGGTCCTCGACGTCTCCCGGCTGGAGATCACGCTGAATTCCTTCGGCGAGTTCGTGGCGTTCGCGGGCATGGCCACCCTCCTCTGGGTGGGCGGCCTGAAGGTCATGCGCGGAACATTGTCCATCGGCGAACTGGTCGGCTTCAACATGTACCTCACCATGATGTTCCGGCCCGTGGTCCGCATGGTGATGATCAATAACATGGTGCAGCGCGCTATGGCGTCCATCGAGCGCATCTTCGACGTCCTCGCCGAGAAGCCGGAGGGCGAGACGAAGGAACCCGGCATTGCAATCAAGGACCCGCGGGGGCGCGTTGAGTTCCAGAACGTGACCTTTGCGTATGACGGCGAGCGGGACGTGCTGAAGGACATCAGCTTCGTCGCCGAGCCGGGCGAAACCGTGGCCCTTGTCGGGCCGAGCGGCGCGGGAAAAACCACCGTCACCAACCTCCTCGCCCGCTTTTATGATCCCCGCTTGGGTCGAATCCTCGTGGACGGCCACGACATTCGCGCGCTGAAACTTTCGCAATTCCGAAAACTCCTCGGCCTGGTGCTTCAGGAGATATTTCTCTTCGATGGCACCATCCGGGAGAACATCGCCTACGCCCGCCCCAAGGCGACCCCGGAGGAGGTCATAGAGGCCGCCAAGCTTGCGAACGCGCACGAGTTCATCATGGAATTTCCCAACGGCTACAACGCGATCGTCGGCGAGCGCGGCGTGAATATCTCGGGAGGACAACGGCAGAGGATCTCCATCGCCCGCGCCATCCTCGCCGACCCGCGTATTCTCATCCTCGACGAGGCCACGTCGTCCCTCGACTCAAAGTCGGAAGCCGCCATCCAGCAGGCCCTGTCCTACCTCTTGATCGGCCGTACCACGTTCGTCATCGCGCACCGTCTATCCACTATCGTGAACGCGGACAAGATCATCGTCCTGGACGACGGCAACCTGGTCGAGATAGGCAACCATGCCGAGCTGATTCGGAACAAGGGGCTTTACTATGAGATGTTCATGACACAGTATGAGCGCGGCATGGACCCCACGGACCTAGGCGCGCTCATCCAATGGAAACACAAGAACGAGGATGAAAAGGGCAAGCCGGCATGAGGGCCCAAACGCTGCTTCTCTGGCTTGTCTGCATCATCGCCGCCATGTTCATTTCCGCCTTCCTGCTGCTCTTCCTGTTCAAGATCAATATCGTCGCCCAGGGATATGGCGAGATCGGCCCTGCCAAGCACGTCAGCATCAAACTTGAGCCGCAGAGCGTGATTACAGAGATCATCCGACGCAGCGGGTTTGTCAAGGAAGACGAAATCATCCTCCGCATGAATCGGAGCACGGCGGAACGCGAACTCGCTCGGGCTGAGAAACAAATCACCGTCTTGGAAGCCCAGCTCGCCGCCCTGAAAACGAAGGCCGCCGAACGGGAGAAACAGGCCAAGGCGAAGATCGCCAAGGCCCAGGCCGAACTTGCCCATGCGCAGGCCCGCATCGAGGAGCTGAAGAAGTCTCCCCTCGCCGAGGAGATTGCTGCGTCGGAAGAACAGCTCAAACAAGAGGAAATCGAGATGCGGGCCGCGAAGACGATCCTCGACGACACTAAAAAGCTCTACGAGCAGGGCCTCGTCTCGAAGGTGGAGCACGACGAGAAGCAGAAGGAATACGATCTGGGGGTTTCCCAGGTCGAGGAGAAGAGGAACCAGCTCGAGCGCCTTCGCACCAAACTCCGCCGCGACGACCTGGAGCAGGCCAAGGCGGAGGAGCTCCGCGCCAAGGCCGAGCTGGACCTGGCGAAGATTATTGAGTCGTCCAAAGAGGAAATCAGGGCCCTCGAAGCAGGCATCGAGAAAGCAAAAATCGAGCGCGACATGTGCGCCCACGACCTGGATCTGCGCGACTTCCGCGCCCCCATCGCCGGCGAACTCGTGGGACTCGATGACATAGCGCCGGGTGAGCGAATCCTGCCATCCTCCCCCCCTATCGGCGAGATCGTTGACCGCAGCGCGGCGATCTTCAAAGCCATGATTCCAGAGGTCAACATACCCGACGTGCGCGTGGGACAAAAGGCGATCCTCTACATAGACGCCTATCCCTACCGGAAATTCCGCGAATTCGAAGGGGAGGTCATCGAGATTTCACCCGTCGCACAGCGAGTGGTCGGCAGGCACGGCAACACACCCGTGTGTGAAGTCTTGATCCGGATGGATACCGTTCCGGGATACGAGTTCAAACCCGGCATGGCGGGCGAGGCGGAGATCATCGTCGGGCGCGACCGGGCGATCAAATGGATCCTGGGCATCGAGGATGTCCGCCTTCCCGACAGAAAAGAGGGGAGCGAGCGGTGACCTTCGCCGGCATTGACATCGGCTCCGTGGCCACCAAGGTGGCGCTGGTGAGTAAGAACAGCGATGTTCTGGCCCAGGAGGCTGTAACCACCGGAAGCGCGCCTCGATCTGCGGCTGAACAGGTTCTCGAAAGGGCGATGGCCGCCGCCGGCATTTCCCGTGAGGACATTGCGCGCGTCGTGAGCACGGGCTATGGCCGCCGGGCTATCGGCTTTGGCAATGGCATTGTGACGGAAATCTCCGCATGTGCGAGGGGTGTTCGCCCCGACGGAGAGTCCCCGGACCGGCTGGTCGCTATTGACCTGGGCGGGCAGGATACCAAGGTAATCCTCATCGGGCGGGAGGGAGTAGAGGATTTTGCGATGAACGACAAGTGCGCCGCCGGCACGGGACGCTTCCTCGAGACCATCGCGCGGGCGCTAAATTTGCGAGTTGAAGAATTGGGCGACCTCTCCCTGCGGGCCGAAAGCCCGGTCAAGATCAACAGCACCTGCGCGGTCTTTGCGGAAAGCGAGGTCATCTCCCTGTTGGCCCGGGGAATTACGATCGAGGACATTGTCGCGGGCATTCATAATTCCATCGCCGAGCGAATTGCGGGCATGGTCTCGGGATTCGG
The DNA here is from genome assembly GCA_040755855.1 of Planctomycetota bacterium. Taxonomy (GTDB): domain Bacteria; phylum Planctomycetota; class Brocadiia; order JAADGH01; family JAADGH01; genus JAADGH01. The sequence goes on from JBFMAD010000003.1 coordinate 286,209, forward strand.
GGCCGTGGAACGAGTCGTCTTCTGCGGCGGCGGCGCCCTGAACGCGGGCGTCAGAAAGGCCCTCGAATCCTGCCTGGGCATGGCGGTTGTCGTCCCCCCTTCCCCCCAGTTTGTGGCGGCCCGAGGGGCCGCGCTGCTTGCTGCGGCCGGCCGCTACTGACATTCCATTCTCCATCTGTAACTTGCCTCCACGCTACGGGAGAGTATCCAGTCCTCCTTCGGGGCATGATAACCCGCCAACGGCGCCTGCTGCCCGTTAATTTTTCAGGGAAACAAATTGACAATATGGTTGCGTCGGTGTATGATTTAGTTAGTATACCTAACTATTTGGCATACGAATTAAATATTTTGGAGGAACATTGGTGGGTGCAAGAGAAGACCTGGCGGCCCAGACCGAGCGAATTGAGTTTATGCTGTCGCAGATTATGCGGGCAATCTTCCGGTTTGACGGGGCGCGAAGGCCCGGCAGGCGCAAGCGATTCGATTTCACACTGGCCCAGTTGCGCATCATGCGCATCGTCGCGCACAACGAAGACGGACGGATGAGCGAGCTGGCGAAGGTGGCCGGCGTGTCCATGCCCACGCTCACGGGGACGGTGGACCGACTGGTCCAGGCCGGCATACTGGCGCGCTACCGCGACCCAAAGGACCGCCGCTCCGTCCGCGTCCGCCTCACGCGCAAGGGAAAGAACATGCGGGAACGGCACAGGCGCATGCGCATCCAAACCATTGCCGCAATGCTGGGGAAACTGCCGCCTGCCGAGCGTTTGGAACTTGCAAGGTCAATGGAAAAGACGCACCAGATCATCTCAAAGCTTGCGGATGAAAAATCGGTGGCGTGCGCGGCGCGGTGATTATGGAACGGACCTGCTTATGTCTTTGAAGTGAGAAACATCCATGCAAAAACCAACCCTTCGGCAATTGCTCATAGGCCAGACGATTCTGATTATAGTCTTGTTGTTGACGATCGGCGTGCTTGCCACGCGACCGTCCAATAAAGACCAAAAAGGGATGGCGTCGCCCGCGGCTTCAACCCAAGGACCCGGCGGAGCGGCTCGACAAAGGGACGCTTACGCGGGGCGGTCGGAGGCGGGCAGGGACGCCCCGGGATCAACGAGCATCCCGGTCAACGTCACTCCGGTAGTTCGACGGAACATCAATGCATCTCTGTGGGACAGCACCTGGCTTGAGGCAGAGACATGCGTCGGCGTGCTGACCAAATCTTCCGGGGAGATCGTCAAACTCAACGTCGAGGAAGGAGACGTCTGCAAAGAAGGCGACGTGCTTGCAGAGGTCGAAAGCGATAAGGAGCAAGTCGAATACAACAAGGGCAAGGTGGACGTGGAGAACGCAAAAATTGCCATTCGCAACGCCGAAATCGCATTGGAGAAGGCGAAGGTATCCTATGACAACTGCAAGGCCCTGTATGACCGGGCGGCGAAGATGCATGCGCAGCGCGTCATCAGCTCCGAGGAATACGATGCAAAGAAGGTGGAGTGCGACAAGGCAAAGGCGGAATACGACAAAGCGGTGCAGGACCTTGAAGCAGCCAAACTTAAATTGTCCACGGAGGAATTGGAGCTGAAGACGGCGCAGCTGAATCTTGAATATACGAAAATACGGTCCCCGATCTCCGGCATCGTCACGCTCCGCAATATCGAGCGCGGGCAGGTGGTGAACACCAACTACGCCGCGTTCCAGGTGGCCGACTATGACCCCGTAATCGCCAACATCTCCGTCCCCGAGACGGAGCTGAGCAAGATCCGCATCGGCGGACCGGTCCGCGTTCAGGCGGAGGCCATGCCCGACAAGGAACTTACAGGCAAGGTGAGCCTCATCAGCCCCATCGCCGAGACTGGCAAGGTGAAGGTCGAGGTCGAGATACCCAATCCGCCCGGCCTGCCGCTCCGGCCGGGCATGTATGCCACCCTGCATCTCGTGACGGAGACGCGGGAGAACACGCTGGTTATTCCCAAGCGCGCCCTCGTCATAGAAAGCGACGCCAACGAGGTCTTCGTCGCACAGGACATCATCCAGGCCAAAATCCCTGTCGAACTACAGGAAACATTTAAGGTGGACACACCCGTCCGAGTTGTTCAAAAAATCCCTGCGAAGGTCGAACAGGGAAAGGAAACGTCAAACGCAGGGCAGGCCGCTTCGGACAAGCCTGTTGAAGAAGAGAAGGCCATTGAAGGCGTCGTCGCCAACGTCCTGCCGCCCACGGAGGACGGTTCGCCGGCGGAGGTGACGATCTCCCTGCCGAACAGTCACGGATTGCAGAGCGGATTGCCGGCCAAGATTCGCCTGCGCACGGGTGAGGTATCGGAGGAGACGACGATTGCGTCGGAAGCCATCGAACCCAAAACCCGGGCGGTGAAGCGCAAGATCGAGCTGGGCCTGTCCGAGCGAAACGAAGTGGAAGTGACGCAGGGTCTCGATGAGGGCCAGCGCGTCGTCACGGCCGGGAATGAAGAGCTGAAGAACGGGTCCATCCTGACAGTCATGGGTGTGGAGACAATATCGGGCGAAAAGACAGAGGGCACAGCAGTGGCGGCGACGCCGAAGAAGGCGGATATGGGAAGCGGGCGATGGGGCGGAGGGGGCATGCCGGCCGAGTTCTTCGAACGCATGAAGGAGCGCTCCCTCTCTGTCCCGGCGGTGAAGGCCGAATTCGACAAGCGGGTGAAGGAGGACCCTTCCCTGGCCACCGACCAGAAGAAGTTCTTCGACTTCATGCGCGAGATGCGGGAGAAGGGCCTGGCCCCGCCGCGCGGGCGGCCGTCGGAGTGAAAACGTGAAGATTGTTAATTTTTCCATTCACCGCCCCGTGACGATCACTATGCTGATGGTATCTATGCTGGTCTTTGGCTTCATCGCCCTGGACAAGCTGGCCATCAACCTGCTGCCGGATATCTCGTATCCCAGCCTGACCATCCGGACCGAGTATCGCGGCGCCGCGCCGAACGAGGTGGAGACGCTTATCTCGAAGCCGATCGAGGACGCCGTGGGGGTCATCCCAGGAGTCATGCGGGTCAGTTCCATCTCGCGCCCCAACGTCTCCGACGTCACCATCGAGTTTGCATGGCAGACGAACATGGACTTCGCCTCCCTCGACGTGCGCGAGAAACTGGAACTGGTATATCTGCCGGACGACGCCGACCGCCCGGTGCTCCTCCGCTTCGACCCGGCCCTCGACCCGATCATGCGGATCGGCCTTTACGGCGATGAGGATCTCGTGACACTCCGCCTGATCGCGGAGGACGACATCAAGCCAATTCTCGACGGCCTGTCCTCAGAGGACAAGTCGGGACAGCGGGGCGGCGTCGCCGCCGTGAAGATAAGCGGCGGGCTGGAGGAGGAGGTCCATGTCGAGATCAACGAGGGGAAACTTGCCGCCCTCGGCATCCCCATCTCCCAGGTCGTTGCGCGTCTGGCCCAGGAAAATGTTAACCTGACCGGCGGCAACCTGAAGGACGGCGAGGCGGAGTACATCGTTCGGACGCTGAACGAGTTCAAGCGCGTGGACGAGATCAACGACGTCGTCCTCGCGATCCGCGAGGGGCGGGAGATTCGCTTCTCCGACGTGGCAACCGCCCGCAAGGGACACAAGGACATCGAGGTCGCCACCCGCATCAACGGCAAGGAGACGGTGGAGATTGCCGTCTTCAAAGAGGGCGATGCAAACACCGTGTCCGTCGCCCGGCTGGTGAAAGAAAAACTGAAGGAGATTCGTCGCGACCTCCAGCGGGTGTCCGCTTCGCTGCATCTCGACGTCGTCTCCGATCAATCCCGATTCATCGAGGACGCCGTCCGCGAGGTGCAGAGCGCGGCCATCGTCGGCGGCCTGCTGGCCATCGGCATCCTATACCTCTTCCTGAGAGACCTGAAGAGCACGATCATCATCAGTTTTTCCATCCCACTCTCCGTGGTGACCACCTTCTTCTGCATGTTCCTGTCCAACATCACCTTGAACATCATGTCGCTCGGCGGGCTGGCACTTGGGGTGGGGATGCTGGTGGACAACGCCATTGTGGTTCTCGAGAGCATTGATCGCTATCGCAGCATGGGCAAGAGCGCCGAGGAGGCGGCCACGCAGGGGACGAGCGAGGTGGGCATGGCCGTAAGCGCCTCGACCCTCACCACAGTCTGCGTCTTTGTGCCGATCGTCTTTGTGCATGGCATTGCGGGCCAGCTATTTACAGACCAGGCTCTGACGGTCACTTACTCGCTCTCCATCTCCCTCCTGGTCGCGCTGACTTTTATTCCCATGCTGTCCTCGCTGGAGATCAAGCGCACTATTGAGGCGCCCAAGGTTGTCACGTTTCCTCGCACGGCGGTCTTGCTGCTGTTGATGTCGGTTGCCGGGCTTGTTATCTGGTTCGGCGGAAAACCGACGGCGGAGCAGGTCTCGACGACGCGTCTCGCAGGCGCGATCTCCGCCGCCGTCGTTCTGCTCCTCCTCGCCGGCCTGATCTGCGCGGGGTGGGCCGCGCTGAAGGAAGTCCTTAGACTGGTTGGTCAGTCGCTGCGCAGTCGAGCGGCCCGTCTCTTCATCCTGTCGGTCCTGCTTGCCCTGCTTACGGTCGGTCTGTTCTATCTGAAGAACCACGCGGAACTGATAGACCATGTGTTTCCGCCGGAGAAAAAGACGCCGATCTCCAGTCCCCGCTGGGGCGGGGGCATGGCCGCGCCCACGCCGAAGACCCTCCCCGAGCTGTTCATCGGCTTTTCCCGCCGAACGGTCGAGGTGCTGTCAACGCAGGCCCTCCTTGTTTCGAGCGCCTTCTGGGTATGGCTCATCGCATACTCCGGTGCGGCAATCTTCTTCGCATTTCTGGCGAGAAACACATTTCGCGCAGTTGGGGCGGTGCTTTCACTCGTTCTTTTTCCCGTGGTCTTCGCCTTTGAGCGAAGCTACGGCTTACTTGCCTTCTGCTACCCCTTCGTCATCGAATTTGCCGTAAAGCACAAAGTAACCATTCTGGCGCTGGCGCTTCTCCTCTTCTGGGTGTCATGGGCCTTGTTAGGCGGCGTCGGCGCAGAACTGATTCCCGAAATGAGCCAGGGCGAGCTCATCGTCACAATGGAGATGCCGGTCGGCACGCCGATCGAGCAAACCGAGCAGGTCGTGGCGAAAATGGAGGACATGATCCGGCGGTCGGATTTGGCGAAGACTGTGTACAGCATGGTCGGCTTCACCGGCCAGACGGGCGGGAAGGCCGGAGAGAGGCTCCAGCACATCGCGCAGATCAATATCCTGCTCCCGGACGGCGCCGGACGGGATGTGGAAGAAACGCTGATGGCCCGGCTGCGGCCGGAGTTCGACGGGATACCCGGCCTGGAATACAAGTTCAGCCGGCCCACCTATTTCTCCTTCAAGACGCCCATCGAGATCGAGATATCGGGGTACAACCTGAGCACCCTCGACTCCCTGGCGCGGCAGGTTGCGGATACGATATCGGATCTGCCGCAGATCACGGACGTGAAGTCGAGCAGCGAGGGAGGCAATCCCGAGATTCACGTCGTCTTCGACCGGCAAAAGGTGGCGATGCACGGCCTGGACATCGGGACCATCGCCGCCGCGATCCGGAACAACGTAGACGGCGACATCGCCTCCGAATTTTCCCAGCGCGACAAGAAGGTGGACATCCGCGTTCGCGCACGTCGCGCCGACATTGAAGGCATTGATAAGATCAGGCGTCTTACCGTCAATCCGCAGGGCGGGGCGCGCATTCCCCTGTCCTTGGTGGCGACGGTCGAGACCCGCCAGGGCCCGGCTGAGATTCGGCGCGTGGGGAATGAGCGCGTGGTGATTGTCAGCGCAAACCTGAGGGGTCTTGACCTCAGCTCCGCCGTCTCCGCCATCGAGCAGCGGGTGGCAAGGATTCCTTGCGGCGGCGATTTCAACATCGAGGTCGTCGGCCAGAGCCAGGAAATGACCAGCGCATTCGCAAGCATGAGATTCGCCGCCCTGCTGGCGACCTTCCTGGTGTATCTGGTCATGGCCTCGCAGTTTGAATCGCTGCTCCATCCCTTCGTCATCATGTTTGCCATCCCCTTCGGCCTGATCGGGGTGGTGTTCGCTCTCGTATTGGCCGGCCAGAACATCAGCGTGGTGGTGCTGATCGGTGTTGTGCTGCTGGCGGGGATTGCTGTGAACAACGCGATCGTGCTCGTGGACTGCATCAACGCCCGCCGGGGGGAAGGGATGTCCCGTCGAGAGGCGATTGCCGAGGCGGGCAAGCTCCGCCTGCGACCGATCCTCATGACGACAACGACCACTATTCTCGGCCTCCTGCCCATGGCCGTCCCCTCCATGATGCCGGCTTTCCTCGGCGCCGGGCAGGGCGCGGAGATGCGCCAGCCGATGGGCATCGCCGTGATCGGCGGGATGGTGTCGTCCACACTCCTCACCCTGGTATTCGTTCCGACGCTTTACGAGGTCTTCGAGAGCATAAAGGAGCGAACCCTGCGACTGATCGGTAAAAATGGCGACAGATCGGACGTCAGGTCTGTCCCCGTTTTTCCGGTGGAGAAGGCCGAATGAAGCTGTCAAATTTCTCCATCCACCGGCCGATCACGACGCTGATGGTCGTGGTCTGCATTGTCGTGCTCGGCTGGATCTCCCTGCCCGACCTCTCGTCGCCGAAACAGGCGGATTCGTCCGGTTCCACGGACGACCGCGCCCGCAAGCGGAGCGCCTCGCTGCACAGCATTCCGTTGGAGTATCTGCCCGAGATTTCCTCCACCCGCCTGCATATCAGCGTGCCCTACACATCCTCTTCCCCAAAGGAGGTGGAGGAGCACATCACCATCCCCCTCGAGGAATCCCTCGCCACCGTCAAGGAGGTCGAAGAGATCCGCGGGCGGTCGAGCAGCCGCGAGTCCAGCGTGACGATGACCTTCAAGCCGGACACAAACATGGACCTCGCCTCGGCCTGGGTCCGCGACAAACTCGACCAGGTCAAGGCCGAACTGCCGGAGGACGTGGAGCGGATTCGCATATTCCACTGGCAGAGCACCGACATGTCGGTGGTTGATCTGCAGATATCCTGCGACGGCGACCAGGAGGACTTGCAGGACGCGGTGAAAGAGATTCAACGGCGCCTGGAGCGTCTCGAAGGCGTCGCCGGCGTGGAGGTCAGGGGGATGGAGGAACGGAAGGTTCTCATTGACCTCGACCTCGAAAGAATGAGGTCCCACCGCGTGGACTCCTACGCCCTTCGGCAGGCGCTCAGGCAGAACAACATCAACGTCTCGGCCGGCTATATCGTCGAGGGCGGCCGGCGGTACGCCGTTCGCGCGCTCGGGGAGTTCCGGACCGTGGAGGACATCGCCTCGCTGGGCCTGCGGGGAGGCAAGGTGCGACTGAAGGATATTGCGGCCGTGCGCTTCGACTACCCCGAAAAGGAAAACTACCAGCAGGTGGACGGACGGGAAGCCATTGTTCTTGATGTGATGAAATCCTCCTCCGCCAATCTCATCAACGTCGCCCGAGTTATACAGGCGGAGGTGAATGTCATCCGGCGCGACATGGCGCACAAATACCCGCGTCTTGGCCTGAAGATAGACATCCAACGGGACCGGTCAACGGACATCCTAAACAGCCTGAAAAACATCCGGAACTCCGGATTGACCGGAGGCGTGCTCGTCGTCCTCGTTTTGTTCTTTTTCATGCGCAGCGTTCGGAGCACGTTCATCATCAGCCTGGCCATCCCGCTCAGCGTGTTCTGCACGATCTGTCTCATGTATTTGAGCATCCGTCTGGGCGGTTCTCGAATCACCTTGAACATCGTCTCCATGGCCGGCCTGATGCTTTCGCTGGGTATGCTGGTGGACCCTGCCGTGGTGGTGCTTGAGAACATCTTTCGCCTCCGCCAGGATGAGGGGCTTGCCGCTGTTGAAGCGGCCAAGGCCGGCACGAGCGATGTCGCCCTCGCCGTCCTGGCCGCCACGGCCACCACGATGTGCGTCTTTGTGCCGCTGATCTTCTTCACCACGGGGATGTTGTCGGTTTATTTGTACGACTTCGGGATCACCATCTGCTTCGCGCTGTTCTCATCGCTCGTTGTCGCCATGACCCTTGTGCCTCTCCTGGCGTCGCGCATCATGGCGCGCGGGCTGCGCGAAAAGGCCGGATGGCTGCACAAGCTGACCTACGGCTATTCCTGGTTCCTGGGCCTCACGCTACGCTTTCGGTGGACCTTCGTTCTCGCGGTGATCCCGCTTGCCTTATTCTCCTTCTATCTCTACGCAAACCTGCCGCAGGAACGAGGCCGGCAGCGGGCGCGGCTGGTTCCCATCCGCGTGGACACGCCGAGGAGCTACACCATCGAGCAGACGCGCGACCTGTTCCAGCAACTTGTCAAAACCATTGAGCCGCACGGGAAAGCCCTCGAGATTGATGTCATCGCGGCCAATTTCGACCGTCGCGGCGGGCAATTGAGGATCAAATTGATCGAGGGCGACGAGGCTCGAAAGGATACAGACAAAATAAAAGATGAGATTATGTCCAGACTCCCTGTCGTTGCCGGCGTCCGGTATCGGGCCGGGCGGATGTGGGGAATGAGCGGAGAGGAGACGGGCGTATCCATCGAGATCGTCGGCAAGTCCGCCGACACGCTGGAACGACTTGCCGAGGCGCTTCGGGTGCGCTTAGAGTCGGTCCCCTTTGCCAAGGACGTGGACAGCAGCCTCGAAGCCGGCAACGAAGAGATCCGGGCGACTGTCAATCGAGAAAAGGCCCAGGAGTACGGCCTCTCGCCCCAGCGCGTGGCCTTTGGAGTCAGCGCCGCGCTGAGCGCGCGCGCCGCGAGCAAGTTCAAGCGCAGGGACCGCGAAGTGGACATCAGCCTCCAGTTGGCCGAGGAAGATCGCCTCAGCCTCGAACAACTCAAAAACCTGGAGTTCGAGAATCCTAACACAGAGAACGTGACCTTTGACCGGCTCGCCGATTTCAAGCGCGTCAAGGGGCCCGTCTCCCTCGAACGACAGGACAAACGCACGATCGTCCGCGTGACCACCAATGTGGACAAAGGCCAGAAATTCATGGCCGAGAAAGCCGTCGAAGCGCTTATGAAGGATTTCCCCATGCCGCCCGGATACTCGTGGCGCTTTGCCGAAGAATGGCGGCGGCATCAGGAGGAGAGCGAAATGTTCTTCGGCGAAATCCTGGCCGTCGTCATCACTTACATAATTATGGCCGCCCTCTTCGAATCGTTCGCCCACCCCTTTGTGATCCTGCTGTCTATCCCATTCGCCATGACAGGCGTCGCCTTCTCCTTCCACATGATCGGCGTCCCGGTGGACTACTTCACCCACATCGGCATCTTCCTGCTCATCGGTCTCGTGGTGAACAACGCCATCGTGCTTATTGACTACATCAACCGGTTGCGCCGCTCCGGCATGGACCGCTCCACTGCCATCATCCAGGGGGGCAGCCACCGACTCCGCCCAATACTGATGACCACCATCACCACGGTCCTAGGGCTCCTTCCCATGGTCTGGCCTCTGCTGCTGCCGGGCATCACCGGCTTCGTGGACGCCTGGATGCCGGGATTCATCGGCGGGGTGTACCATTGGCTGGTCGCCCTCGGAGAGAAATGGCTGCCGAGCATGTTCGGGCCCCTCGAAGGCAGAGACCGTTCCTGGGGGCCGATCTGCCTTGTCCTGATCTCCGGCCTTATCACATCCACCATCCTCACGCTTGTCGTCATGCCCACCATCTACGCCATTGTGGACGACCTGGCCGGCTGGCTGAAAAAGACGATCCTGGGCATTGCGCCGGCATGATTTGACTTGAAAAAGTGCAATCGGTTGGATATAATTTTTTATAGAATGTGGAATTCTTATTCCGAATTCCGCACTCTGCATTCAAAATGTGGTGAGTGTAGCTCAATTGGTTAGAGCATCAGATTGTGGTTCTGAGGGCTGAGGGTTCGAGTCCCTTCACTCACCCCATTTTACCCATTGGGTGCGGCAGGTCTTGGATACAACATACGGCCTCTGCGGGAGGCCGTTTTCCTGTACTCAGACATGGCGGCTGACGGCAAATGGATTGAATATATTTATCGGTGCGATGGCCATGAAGAAAAATGAACACGTGGCGAATTTTATCAAGGCGATGACCTTCGAGAAACCCGACTGGATTCCGTGCACCGTGTCGTGCCTGCCCGCGACGCGGACGAAGTACGAGGATACGCTCGACGAGATTTTTCTCCAGCATCCGAATCTCTTCCCCGGCTTCAAACCGGGCGGGTGGAAGGACCAGAAGCTCGACCGCAACTACCGCGCCGGGCGGTGGACCGACGCATGGGGCGTCGTGTGGGACAACTGCGAGGAGGGCATGGCCGCCATCCCCGTCGAGGATAAGGCCCCGATCCAGGACTGGGCGGCGTTTGATACCTATACCCCACCCGACCCGATGCAGGTCGATGACCACGGCGATCGCGTGGACTGGGCCGCCCGCGCCGCGAGCTGCGCCCGGGCGAAGGAGCACGGCGGCCTGGCGAGCGGCCATCTCATCCACGGGTTCATGTTCATGCGGCTCTTCTATTTGCGCGGGTTCAGCAACTTTATGATTGACGTGGGCACGCACGACCCGCGCTTAGACCGGCTCGTCTCGATGGTCCTGGACCACAACGTCGTTCTCGTGGACAAGTGGCTCGAGTGCGGCATCGAGCTGCTCAGCGGCGGCGACGACATGGGCATGCAGACATCCCTCCCCATCCGTCCCGAGGACTGGCGGCGCTACCTGAAGCCGTGCTTCGAGGCGATCTTCGGGCGCTGCCGCGACCGGGGGGTGCATGTCTATCTCCACTCCGACGGCCACATCGTCGAGATCATCCCGGACCTGGTGGAGTGCGGGGTCACGGTCATCAACCCGCAGATTCGGGCCAACACGCTCAAGGGCCTGGTGGATGTGGCGAAGGGCACTGTGTGCATCAACCTCGACTTGGACCGGCAGATGTTCCCCTTTGCGACGCCCGCCGAGATCAAGGCGCATATCCACGAGTGCCGCGATGCGCTACACTCCCACGACGGCGGCCTCATGCTCAACGCCGAGTGCGCGCCCGACGTGCCCCTGGCCAACATCAAGGCCATCTGCGAGGCGTTAGAGGAGGTCGGCTGCGGGCCGAGGTGAACAACACAGCAGTGCCCGCCGATTTTCGCGGGGATGGCTGGCGGCCGGACCTCGTATATCCATGTGGGTACGGTGCGCGAAGGGAGTGCCGCAAATGAGAGCGATAAAACTCGCGGCGATGGTGGTCGTTGCCGGCGCGCTTGCCGTGAAGCCGATGTATGCCGGCAATCCCGCCTGCAGATACACAGTCGTGGACACCGGCCAGGTCACGTGCCACGACAACCAGAGGGAGATTCCCTTTCCCAAGCGCGGGCAGCCGTTCTTCGGCCAGGACGCGCAGTATGACGGCAACCTGCCCGCCTATAAGGACAATGGCGACGGCACGATCACGGACCTCCAGACCGGCCTCATCTGGCAGAAGACGCCGGACTTCGTGACCCGCTCCTGGGAGGAGGCGGGCCGATACGCCGAGTCCCACAAACTCGCCGGGCGCGCCGACTGGCGGCTGCCGACGATCAAGGAGCTTTTCTCCATCGCCGACTTCCGTGGGAACATGCGGACCTCCACCCCCTACATTGACACGCGCTACTTTGACTTCAAGTATCCCGACACCTCCACGGGCGTGCGGATCATTGACGCCCAATACTGGTCCAGCAACCGCTACGTCGGGACGACCATGCGCGGGGATGAGAGCGCCTTCGGCTTCAACTTCGCCGACGGGCGGATCAAGAGTTATCCCATCCGATTCGGCGGCGGTCACCGCGGCCCGCCCGGGGGCCGGATGGGGACGCAGAAGTACGTTCGATGTGTCCGCGGGCCCGCGTACGGGGAGAACGATTTCGCGGACAACGGCGACGGTTCGATCACCGACCGCGCCACGGGTCTCATGTGGACCAAGGCCGACAGCGGTAAGGCCATGAACTGGGAGCAGGCGCTCCGATACGCTGAGGACCTGAGCCTTGCGGGCCATGACGACTGGCGTCTGCCCAACGTGAAGGAGCTGCAAAGCATCGTGGACTACAGCCGCGCCCCCGACGCCCGCGCCCCCGACGCCCGCGGCGCGGCCATTGACCCCATCTTCAGCCTGACCGAGCCGGAGTCATGGTTCTGGACGAGCACGACCCATCTCGAAAACCGCTTCGGCTACTATGTCTGCTTCGGCCAGGCCTTTTCCGCGAGGCAGTGGAACGGAAAACGGATGAACGCCCACGGGGCCGGGGCGGTGCGCAGCGACCCGAAGGCCGGGGATCCGTCGCAGTGGGCCGACGGCCTCGGGCCTCAGTCCGACGAGGTCAGAATCCTCAACTACGTCCGATGCGTCAGGGGCGGAGGAGTGAAATCCCGACCATCCCCCTGACAGCTTTCGGTCGGTCACAGAAGGTCCAGCAGTTCCATTGGCCTCTCGACCAGCACCTTCGCGCCGTTCGTCGTCAACTCATCGGCTTCGCGGAAGCCCCACAGCGCGCCGACGGGGAACATGCCGGCGGCGACGGCGGTTTGCATGTCCGTGTTGGTGTCGCCCAGGTAGAGAAACTCCGAAGGGGGCACGCGCACCTGCTCGGCGATGTCTAACGCGACGGTAGGGTCGGGTTTTTTCCTCCCGTCCTCCCGGACCCCCCGGATTACCGCGAAGGTCCAGTCCGGCAGCAGCTTTTCGACGCAGAGTCTCGTGAAGTCGTCGGGCTTGTTGGACAGCACCGCCATGGCGATCCCCCGCCCGACGAGGGCGTCGAGCAGCTCCGGCACGCCGTCGTATGGCCGGGTCTTGTCGGCCCAGCGGCGGCCGTATTCCTCCCGCATTTCCCCGATGCACGCCCTCACAAGCGCCTCGTCGCGCCGATCCTGCGGCAGGACCCGCAGCACAAGATTGACCACGCCGTCGCCCACGAAATACCTGTATGCCGGAACCGGATGCGTCGGGAAGCCGCGGCGTTCCAGCACGGCGTTCGTCGAGTCGGCCAGGTCATCCAGCGTGTCCAGCAGCGTCCCGTCTAGGTCGAATAACACAGCGCTAAACGTCATTCTGCCTTCCATTCCCATACGAAATTCATTGTTACGTGTAGGCTATCACGATACAACTGAGCGTGTCAACAGCGAGACCTTTTTCCGATGCTTTCTCTGCAACAAGACGCTATAATAAAGTCCAGGTAACTTATCTCCGCTCTCGGAGGCGAAACGATGAGCAAGAGGATATCCGTCATTGACAGCGAACGCTGCGTCGGCTGCCAGAGCTGCATGTTCGCATGCGTCCGGCGGGGCGGCGTGGGCGGCCTGGACGGGTCGCGCATCCACGTACGCTCCGACGGCGGCATCGAGCGCGGCTTTGTCGTCATCGTCTGTCGCGCCTGCGCTGAGCCGCAGTGCATGAAGGTCTGCCCCGTTGACGCCCTGCAACCGCGCAAGGGCGGCGGCGTGAAATTGATCGCCGACAAGTGCCTCGGGTGCGGCCTGTGCATCGAGGCATGTCCACTTGGGGCCGTGTTCTGGGACGACGACGTGAACAAGCCTGCCATCTGCGTTTATTGCGGGACGTGCGCCAAGTACTGTCCCCATGCCGTCCTCGCGCTGGAGGATGTGGAGGAGGTGCAACATGCTTCCTGACGACACGCTCTCCCGCATCCTTTACATTGATCTCGCCAAGCGAATGTCGCATGTCGAGAACCGTCCCGACCTTTTCGAGAAGGCAATCGGCGGCGCAGGCGTGGCGGTGGAACTACTCCACGAAGAATGCCCGGAGGGCGTGAACCCTCTCAGCCCGGATAACCCGATCGTCCTCGCGGTGGGTCCGCTGGTAGGGCTTTACCCGCTCGCGTCGAAGACCGTGGCGATGTTCAAGTCTCCGCACACGGGAAACCTGGGCGAGAGCCATGCCGGCGGGCGGAGCGCCGTGGCGATCCGCCTGGCAGGGTATGGGGCCGTCGTCATCCGCGGCGCCAGCGAGTCGCCGGTGTATGTGGCGATCCACGGCGACCGGGTGCACTTCCGCGACGCTTCCACGCTCTGGGGCATTCGGAGCAGCTTCACCGTCGGGCGGATCATCCGCGAGCGCGAGCCGAATGCGGGCCTCCGCACGATCATGCGGATCGGCCGCGCGGGGGAGCGGCTCGTTTCCTATGCCGGCGTGACGACGGAGACCTACCGCCACTTCGGTCGCCTCGGCCTCGGCGCAGTGTTCGGGAGCAAGAAGCTCAAGGCGCTGGTCGTCTCCGGCAACCGCGCCCTGCCGACGGCCGACGGCAAACAATACAAGAAGGTGTATGAAGAGATCTACGAGGCCGCCGTGAACTCGCCGGTGATGAAGAAGTACCACGACCTCGGCACGGCAGGCAATGTCCTGCCGCTGAACAAGCTCCGGGGCATGCCGACGAGGAATTTGCGGCAGGCGACCTTCGACGCGGCGGAAAAAATCTCCGGCGAGACCTTCGCCGAGCACTACCTCGGCCGGCGCGTCGCGTGCAGCCACTGCCCCGTCGGGTGCATCCACCTGGCCGCGCTGCGCGAGCCGTCGGAACACGAGCCGTATTTCTTTAAGACCTCGATGATCTGCTACGACTACGAGCCGATCTTCGCCCTCGGCGCCATGCTCGGCGGCGACGACCCAAAGGGCCTGCTCCGGCTCATGGACGCCATCGAGGTCTATTGTCTCGACGCCATGACCACCGGCGTCGTCCTCGCCTGGGCCACCGAGGCGATGGAAAAGGGAATCATCTCCGCGAAGGAAACCGCTGGGATCGCGCTTGCCTGGGGCGACTACGCCGGCTATGTCCGGGCCGCTCACGCCATCGTTGATCAGCCGACGGAGTTCTGCCGCGACCTTGCCAGGGGGATCGAACATGCGTCCGCGAAGTACGGCGGGCAGGACTTCGCTATGGCCTTCGGCGGGAACGAGATGCCCGGCTACCACACCGGCCCGGCGGCGTGCCTGAACTACCTCACCGGCGCGCGCCACAGCCACTTGGATAGCGCGGGCTACGGCATTGACCAGAAGAACCTCGCCGAGGGTAAGGCGATGACGCCGGAGGACCTGGCCGCGGCCCTCGTCAAGGAGGAGCAGTGGCGGCAGGTCCTCGCCGGTCTGGTGGTGTGCTTCTTTGCTCGGAACATCTACAAGCCTGACGTGGTCATAAGGGCGTTGCAGACGGCGGGGTGTGACATGAGCGAGGACGACCTGAACCGGATCGGCGCGGATGTGCTCAGGCGCAAGTACGCCTTCAAGCGCCGCGAGGGATTCGACCTGGAAAAGTCCCGGATCCCGAAACGCGCCCTCGAAACCCCGACGCCGCTCGGCGCCTTGTCCGAAGACTTTCTTCGGGCGGCGATGAACGCCTTCAGTGCGCAAGTGCGGTAGCCTGGCGAAGAGACGCTGCTTTTTCCTTGCATCCTTGCTGCCGGGCATGTATAGTCTGCTTGGCGCTCTTGGTTTGCGGCTCAAACCCTGTGTAGGAGGGAAGATCGCATGTCAGAATCTTATCAGACCGTCTTCCTGGAAAAGAAGGATGACGTGTCCATCCTGCGATTCAGGGAGAGCAGCATCCGCGAGGGGCCATACCTTGAACAGGCCCATGAGGACCTTCAGGAGTTCGCCGAGAAGGTCGGCGGCAAGGTGATCTTCGACTTCGCCAATCTGGAGTTCGTCTCCAGCGCCGGCATCTCCCTGATCCTGTGGCTCAGCGAGCTCCTGCGCTCGCAAGGCGGTCGGCTTGTGATCTGCGAGGCCCGGCCGGACGTCCTCGAGGTCTTTAAACTCGGCAAGCTGGACATGGTCCTCAAGTTCCTCAAGACCGCCGACGACGCCCTCGCAGCGCTGAAGAAGGGATAGCCCTACAGCTCCGGCCACGTCTTTCGCGCGCGGGCCTTCATCTCATCCACCACGTCCGGGCGCCGGTCGGCCACGTCTGTCAGCTCGTCCCAGTCCTCCGTCGTGTGATAGAGTTGCAGCTTCCGCTTCGCGCCGCGGGTCATCGGGAAGATTGCGTTCCACTCCTTCGTCCGCACCGAGCCGAAGTCGTGATACGCCGAGACCACGTGCTCCCGGATCGCCCGGCCCTTGACCGTGGGCCAGAAGTCCAGCCCCGTCGCCCGCCCCGGCACATCCTGGCCCAGCAGGCGCAGAAACGTGGGCATGAAGTCCACCGCCGACACCAGCTCCGTCACGCGCTTCCCCGCAAGCGCAGGATCGGGATGATGGATGATAAGCGGCAGCCGCACCACTTGATGGTGCAGCAGGTCCGGGTGCTTCTGCACGCGACCGTGCTCGCCCATCTCCGTGCCGTGATCGGTGGTAAAGACAACGATCGAGTCCTCGAACAGCCCCAGCCGCTCGATGGTGTCGAGTAGAAATCCCGCCCACCGGTCGGTCAGCGTCAGCAGGCCGCAATACATCCCCTTGATTGCGGGGAAGTCCTCCGGCTTGACCAGCTTGGGCGGGATGCCGTAGCAGAAGATGAACCGCTCGCACGGATACTTGTCGTAGTACTTCGCCGCGTAGTCCTTGGGGCAGTCGAACGGCTCGTGCGGGTCGAAGGTATCCACCCACAGGAAGAACGGCTTCTTGTCCACATTGTTCTCCAGCCAGCGCGACGCAGCGCGGAAGGACCGGGCGCAGAAATAATCCTCCTCCGTCCTCATGTCCTGCGTGTTCCACAGATATTCCAAGAGGGCCTGGTGGGTCTGCTCGCACCACATGTGCTCCGGCACGTAGTCCTTCGTGTTGAACTTCGTGAGCGGGGCGGTCTTCCACGGGTCGCGCTCCTGGCCGCGGACGAACTCCCATGTCTTGAAGCCGCGATGGAGGTTCATGTTCGGCTTGAAGTAGTGCCACACGTCCGTGATCAGGCCGGTGAAGTATCCCTGCTCCTTCAGGACTTCCGCCAGGGCCACGTCGTCGTTCTCCATCGGGTTCCATCCGGCGAGGCGGGGATAGACGCCCTTCGGCTGCGGCTCGTTCAGATCGTAGGGCAGGAGCGACCGGCCGGTGAAGAAGACCCGCCGCGCCTGGATGGTGGGCAGCGACTCGCCGTAGGCCTGCTCAAAGAGGATGGACTTTTTGGCAAATGCGTCGAGGCAGGGCGTCTCGATCCAGTCGTTGCCGTAGCAGCCCATGTAGTCGGCGCGAAAGGTGTCGGTGCAGATCACGATCAGATTCACAAGTCGCTCCTTTCCGATGGAAAACTTCGGGGAACCACGGGGACTATCATACCGGCCCGGCGGGACATGGTCAAGGCGCGAGCGCGGGCAAGCCCGCCCGATCCGTCATTCCCGCGGAGGCTGGAATCCAGATTCCACCACGGAGCTACCATGTAAGAGGAGAAAGGCCAGTTGCCTCCGGACGAGATTTGGGATAGGTTTTAGTTGTGTCGTGAACCGTATCTCAAGTTTCGAGGAGGACTGGCCATGGTGAATTATATGTTGGTTGGGTGTGATTTGCACGACAAAAGTATGCTGCTTCAGATTGCGCACAATAGGGAGAAGGCGGTGACGCGGTCGTTCGGTACGGATCGGGCAGGTCGGAGTCGTGCGATTGTGGAGTTGAAGCGAAGGGCGGAGGAGGCGGGTGGGGCGGAGATCGTGTTTGCGTATGAGGCTTGTGCGCAGGGTTTCGGGTTGCATGACGATTTGACGGAGGATGGGATCAGGTGTTTTGTGTTGGCGCCGACGAGGATATCGCGTTCGACGAAGGCGAGGAAGAACAAGACGGACGAGAAGGATGGGGATAGGATATTGGAGTTGCTTCGGGGTCACGTGTTGGCGGGTAACAAGCTTCCGTCGGTGTGGGTTCCGGACGCTGGTACGCGGGACGACCGGGAGGTGGTGCGTACGCGCGTGGATTTGGGGGAAAGGAGCGGTCGTTTGCGGACGCAGATAGGGAGTTTGCTTCGCCGCTGTGACGTTGGGAAGCCGGCGGGTGTGGGTAAGAAGTGGACGAAGGGTCATCGGCGATGGCTGAAGGGCTTGTTGAGGGCGGGGTCTGTGTTGGGTGCGGGAGCTCGTCAGGCGCTGGGATCGCTATTGCGCCAGTTGGCGTTTTACGAGGAGGAGGTGAAGCGCAGCGATGGGGATGTGGAGGTGTTGTCGGAGGATGTTCGGTATAGGTCGTCGGTGAGAGCGCTGTGCGAGTTGAAGGGGGTGCAGGTGTTGACGGCGATGGTGTTTTTGACGGAGATGGGGGATTTGAGTCGGTTCGAGAATCGTCGTCAGATAGGGAGTTACCTGGGATTGGTTCCATCGAGTGCGGAGAGTGGGGAGGATTCGGATCGGAAGGGGCACATCACGCATCAGGGATCGCGGCGGGCGCGGAGGATATTGTGCCAGGCGAGTTGGGCGCGAGTTCGGAGCGATGCGAAGGAGAAGGGGTGGTATGAGCAGGTGGTGTTGCGCAATCCGAAGCACAAGAAGATAGCGATTGTGGGTAGCATGCGCCGGTTGGGGATAGTGATGTGGCATCGCGCGTTGGCGGCGCAACAAAAGGAGGCTGCGGCGGGAGGGGGATGAGGGGGGCCTGGTGGGGGCAGCTGATCGCGGTGAGGGCGGGGAGTTCTGGATGGTGAAATCAAGAAAGAATTGCCTCAAAGGAAAAGGAGGAGAAGATATCCGCGATGTTTGATCCGCCTGCCGACTTCGTAGGGCCGAGATCGATAGTGTCCTGGGTGTTCCCCGTCACGAAGCTTGATCCGTCCCTGGCGTCACGGCAACTGGATCTTCCCCTGTTGGTCGGAACGATCGAATAGCAGACGGCGCGAGATCGACAACGGCGGATACGCCCATCCCAGACCTTATCCTGGCAATGGCTCTTGACAAAACCTTACATAGCAGATCACGAAGGGCGCGAAGGGGGGCAAATGCCGAATGGCGAACCCCGCGCCCCGCGGGGCGAATGACGAAAGAAGCCGGAAGTCCGAAAAAGAAGCCAGAGACGGACGCAGATCAACGTGAATGTCTGGCCTGTGCCACGCTCAAGATTCGGCTTGAGCGTGTCTTTGATTGTCCTTCACTCCGCAATCCGCACTCCGCATTCCTCATTCGGCATTCACCCACCTCTGCGTGAGACTTTTTTGTCGAATTTTTGCAGGTTATGATGTATACTGTTTCTGTCCGGTCGTGGGTGAGTCCGGGCGTTTCACTTCACACCACACCGGGCGGCATGCCGTGACATGAAACATATGCGGGATGGGGAGATAAGCATGGTGTCCGGATCTCTTTGCAAAAAGTAGAAAGTTAAGATCAGACCCCTATAGTCCTATGGTACTCTATTTTGATGTTTTTGGGACCGCACTGATATTAGTACCTTACCGCTAAGATCATTGTCAAAATGGTCATGATTTTTGATTCATGCAATAGCGTTTTGAGTAAACCCTGGGAGAATGACCATCTCTCGAAGCTTGAGGGCCATGGCTGTCACGGTGC
>JBFMAD010000004.1:0-253615 GCA_040755855.1 Planctomycetota bacterium
CAGGAACAGCCGAAGCAGCACGAACAGAAGCCGCAGCAAAGCCAATCCCAAAGCCCTGAGCAGCGAACCCAGGACCTTGCCAAGCAGCAGGAGAAGATCAACGAGGACACGAAAAAGCTGGCGGAGCAGATGCCGCAGCAACAGCCACCTCAGCAACCTCAGCAGCAGAAGCAAGAGCCGTCGCCGCAGGAGAAGGCGAAGGAACACATGGACCGCGCCCAGACGGAACAGCAAAAGGCCGAGGAGAAACTCGAGAAGAATCAGCTCGATCCCGCCCGGCCCAACCAGGAAAAGGCGGCTGAGGAACTGAAAAAGGCCCTAGAGTCCATGTCCGATCAGCAGCAACAGCCGCAGAACCAGCAAGGCCAGCAAAAGGAGGAGCAGCAACAGGGCCAGCAGAAGCAAGCGCAGCAGAAGCAGGAGCAGCAAGCACCCCAACCGCAGCAGGCCGAGCAAGAACAGAAAAAACCTGTTGCACCCAAAGACCAGGCAGCCCATGATATACTGAACGAGGAGAAGGAGAACAAGGACCGCCGCGACCGCATGCTCCCCGGCGGATATCGCGAGGTGGATAAGGACTGGTAGAGATGGACAGCGCGATGCGAAGACAAACGATGCGCCTGTGCCTGATCGGCGTCTGCTTCCTCGCCGGTTCGGCATGCACCGTGGGCGCTCAGGAACTCTCGGCCAAGGCGGTCGTCGAGAAAGACGAAGTCTTCGTCGGCGAGCCGTTCATCCTCCAGATTCAGGTCGAGGGCGACGAATCGCCCCCGAAGCCCGACGTTTCGGGCATCACGGACTTCCATGTGCAGGAGCTCGGCGGCCAGCAGAACAGCAGCCAGTCCATCTCCATCATCAACGGACAGATGAGCAAGGTCGTCCATCGCGGGTACATCTTCAACTATCGCCTCACGCCAAAGAAATCGGGAACCCTCAACATCCCATCCATTGCGGTCAGCGCAGGCGGTCGGAAGTTCAACACTAATCCGGTGATGATCGCCGTGAACGAGCCGACCGAGGTGGAGGATTTCAAGTTCCGCCTGGAACTGTCCAAGACCAAATGCTACGTCGGCGAGCCGATCACGCTCAAGGGCGTATTCTATTTCTCAAAGGAGATTCAGAGCGCGGCATTCAATGTCCCCGCACTCGACAATGGGATGGCGCACCTGTATGAACCGGCGACGCCGCAAGACCCCAACAAGAAATACTATCGGCTGCTGATGAACAATGATGAAGCAATCGCCACGTTGGATCAAGGCGAACTGGATGGAAAACCATACGCGGCGCTTCGCTTCTCCAAGATTCTGATTCCCAAGCAGGCCGGCGACATGGATTTTTCGTCGGCATCGGCCGCCTGCGAGGCGCTCGAGGGCTACCGCAAGCGGCGCGCGCCGCGCAGTGTCTTTGAGGACGGCTTCTTCGACGATTTTTTCGGCAGGCGGACCGGCGTCTACAAGAAGTATGTGGTTCCACCCAACCCCCTCTCCCTCCACGTCCTTCCCGTCCCCACGGAAGGCCAGCCGCCGGGCTACTCGGGCCTCGTCGGGGAGTACCGCATCGAAGCGAGTGCGAAGCCGACGGAGGTGAATGTCGGCGACCCGATTACGCTGACCATCAAGGTGAGCGGTCCTCCATACCTCGATCATGTGGAGCTGCCGCCGTTGGATAAACAGCCTGCCTTTGCAGATAGTTTCAAAATCCCCAAAGAAATAGCGCCCGGCAAGGTGGAGAGCGGCGCGAAAGTTTTTACCCAAACCATCCGCGCCACGACTCTCGATGTGAAGGAAATACCGGCCATCGAGCTGCCGTACTTCGATGTGGAACGGGGACAATACGCCGTTGCGAAAACCAAACCCATCCCGCTCACGGTTCGAGAGACCAAAGTGGTCACTGCGCAGGACGCCGAGGGCCGCGATTTGCCCGCCGCCGCCAAGAGCGAGCTGGTGGCCTGGACGAAGGGCATTGCCCACAACTACGAGGACCTGAGCGTCCTCACGGACCAGCGCGCCGGGCCGGCCATGTGGCTCCGGTCCTCGGCATGGCTCGCTATCCTCGGCCTGCCGCCTCTTGCCTATGTCGTGCTGCTCGTGACAACAACGGTTGCGCGCCGCAGGGCCGCCGATCCTGGCGCCGTCCGGGCGCGGCGGGCCTATCGGGAACTCGCTAAGGCCCTGATGGAGGCGCAGCGCGGCAGACGTGAGGATTCTCATGCAGCCGCACTCGAAGCCATGCGGCAATATCTGGGATGCAAACTGCGCCTCCCGCCGGGCGCGCTGACATTCGCGGATGCAGAGGCCGCTCTTGCGAGTCGGCACGTGGATGACGAGACGATTCAGTCCATGGACAAATTCTTCCGAGAGTGCGAGGCTGGCCGGTACGGCGGCATGTCCGCCGCCGACCCCGCCGCCGTCATCGCCCACGCGATGGAGCTGGGGAGGAAGCTGGAGCGGAAACTGAAATGACACACAACCGCACACTGCACAAGACCGGTTCCGCATCCATCGCGCTACTGGCCTGCATAGCGTCCCTGTCCATCCTCGCCCTCGGCGCTTCCGAGGTCCAGTCCCTCTTCTTCAAGGGCAACGAATTATTCCACCAGGCCAATGATCTCGCCGCCAAAGACCCCGACAAGGCGAAGGAGATCTACCGGCAGGCCGTTCTCCGTTTCGAGCGGATCGCAGAGGAGGGCGGCGTCAGGAACGGCAGGCTTTATTATGACATCGGCAACATCTACTTTCGCATGGGCGACCTCGGTCGGGCGATCCTGAACTATCGTCGCGCCGAACGATACACCCCCAACGATCCAAACCTCATCCAAAACCTTCGCTACGCCCGGAGCCGATGCGCGGATCGAATCGAAGAAACACAGGAGGCGAGAATCCTCAAGACCCTCCTCTTCTGGCACTATGACTTCTCCGCGCGCGCCCGGTCCATCCTCTTTGCCGTCTGCTTCATTGCCTTTTGGGTTGGCGGGGGACTTCGCATCTTGCGCAAGGGCTTCGCGCCCCGCTGGGTCGTGGCCGCCTTCGGCATCCTCGCGGTCGTCCTGTTCGCTTCCCTCTTCGTCGAGGCGTGGGCCGATTCTCGTGAGACCGCAGGCATCGTCCTTGCCGGCGAGACCATCGCTCGAAAAGGCGACAGTGCCACCTATGAACCCAGTTTCAAAGACCCCCTCCACGCCGGAGCGGAGTTCCAGGTGGTCGAAGACCGCGGCGAGTGGATCAATGTCCGCCTCGTGGACGGTCGGTCGTGCTGGCTGCCAAAGAAAGACATCGGACTTGTCAAGTGAATTGAGAAACCGGAATCCTTCTTGACTGACTGATTCATCCGGCTACTCAATCATCCGACCGCATCGCCGTCAGACGGAACAACTGCAGCTCCCCCGCCGTCGCCGGGTCGCTATTGAATCGAAGCGTACCGCCCTTCGCTTCGATCTCGCCGATCGGCTTCTCATCTCGATGAAACTTCTCGATCCGCCATCGTCCGTCCTTCACGCCAGAGACCTCCACCCCGGTCGCCTCCGTCGCCCATTGTTCCTTCACCTTTTCGTCATACCACACGTTGTCGTAGTGTC
Organism: Planctomycetota bacterium; assembly: GCA_040755855.1. Lineage (GTDB taxonomy): Bacteria > Planctomycetota > Brocadiia > JAADGH01 > JAADGH01 > JAADGH01. The sequence goes on from JBFMAD010000004.1 coordinate 3,575, forward strand.
CCGGCCATCGCCTGAACACGGCAACGTATACGCGCCCATCGTCCTCACCGGACTTCACCACGCACTGAAATCCTCGGCTCGTCGTCCGCACATGTCGCTTGACCCCTGCCCACACAAGAATCTGGTCCACCTGCTCCGCGTCCAGGTCCTTGCCCGCCCATGACTCGTCCCCGGGCGGAGGCGCAGGTTTCTCCGGGGCATCAATCAATTTCACGTTCGGCAGGTCGCCAAGCCGTTTCGCCAGCAGGCCGCGTTCCGTGCGATGCTCCGGGCAGAACTTGCCCGCATCGCCGACGAGAACAATTTTGCTGCCAGCCTTGGCATGTTCAACCAACCGATCCATGCCATGCTCCGGCATGATGTCCCCCGCGGCAAAGACCACCTTGAAGCGCCTGAGGTCCACCCAGTCGGTCAGTTCGTCGGCGAAGTGAGCCGGCAGTTGGTGGTAGCAGAACAGCGCAGTGAAGACCTCGATTCCTCCGATGTTTGCGTAAAAACCCTGCCGCCCCTCGCCGAGGAGCCTGTCCGCGCGGCTGCCAAAGACCAACACCTCCGGCGCCCTGCCCCGCGCCGCCGCCCATTCCCGGATGTGCGGCATGGAGGCCGAGATGAATTCGAGCACCTGCGGCAGGGCTGCGAAGCGCTTGTCCTCGTGCCGGTGGATGTGCCATCGGTAGAGCCAGCACCAGCCATCGTCATAGATGGAGTCGTAGAAGAATCCGCTGTCCACCAGCGCCTTGCTCGGCGGCGTGAACTGGTGGCCCTCGTTGGTGTAGGGTATGCCCGCCTGAAGACACATGCTCTCCATCGCGCGCTGGAAGTAGAACGGCCCGCCCTCGTCGTGGAACTCGGCCCCGTCCTTCAGGAGCGGGATCGCGGCCTCACAGGCGTTTGGGGTGGAGCTTCGGTAGATGTGAAGCTGCCGCTTCGGGTCCACTGCGCGGAAAGCGCTGATGATGTCCCGCACGGACTCGACGTAGGTGTAGGTGCGGAATGCCATAAAGTCGCGCCATGCCTCGGAGAGGTCCGGGCCGGTGCGCGATGGACTCCAGGGGTTATACACGAACAGGTTTGGAATCGAATCGGGTTTCTTGCCGTGATCTGCCAGCCATCTCGCAAAGGCGTCTTGCGATGATTTCGAGTAATCGGTCCGTGTGACCTCCGGGCGGTTTTCCCCGCTGAAGATGAACGGCTTTGTGCGGTAGCCGATCACGGTCGGATTGTCGAGAAAGCGGGACGCGACGGCCTTGAGCCAGTGCTGCGTCTCCTGACGGCGAACCGGATCCCACGGCGCGGGCTGAATCTTGCCGCTCCTATCTTGCGTATCAATATGGCCGTGCTGTGTGAGCATCGGCTCGAACTCCACCCACCGCGGCCACTCGAGCGGATGCCCCCACTCCGTCGGCGTCAGAAAGGCCCTCAGATTCTTTTCCTTGGCACGCGCAAGCCGCCGCTCGATCTCGGCCCACCGGAACACACCCGGCAGCGGCTCGACCTCGCCCCAGCCGAAGTTGATCGAAATGATTTCAAAACCAAGCCGAGCCGTCTGATCGAGCCAAATATCGAACTCCCGCGTCTGCGCCTCCGTGAGCGGCTCCGACGCGTCGCGCGCCGAGAGCAATGACCCCCAGTGCTCGGCGATGGGAACGGCCTTGCGCGACATCAGCAACTCGTCCCGCGTCGGCAGGCCGTCAGGAATCTTCACATTCGCGACGTCACGCGGCTTGCTCGCCACACCGAAGTGGAGCACGGAACGATCAACCACCGTCTCGCCAATTCGAAGCTCTGCCGTGGCCGTGTAGTCTATTCCCTCCTTTGCGGGGCAGACGACCTTGATCGTCTCGGCCGGCGCGCGCGTCTCATGCAGAATCGGTCGGCTCAGCCAGTCCTCGATGCGAAGGACGCACTCGGCCTTGCCCTCGCGCTTCGGCCATGCGCTCTTGTCAAGCTGGAGCGTCAACGTGGCCTCCGTGGTGTCCGGGGGAAAGACGTGATGCGGTTGGTCGGTTTGCCAATGCAAGGGCGGCGCAATCTCTTTCATCTCCTTCTGCGGCCCTTTCGCCGCGAGCATTTCCCACGAACGCATCGCGTCGAGCGCGCCGTCAGGAGTCCATGCCTTCGTCTCCAGGAAGTATCGGCCCGTGGGCAATTCGGGAAGCTCGATCTTTTGCGCCATGATCTGCATTGGGTCAGCGCGATTCAAATCTCCGTCCGCGGCAGCCCTCCAGACCACCGGGCCCTGGTATCCCTGTCGGATCTCAATGGCATAACGAACCTTCCCCGACCTCAATGTCAGGTCATCCAGGAAGATCCTCGGCCGCGTGTTCCACCCCCAACGGAACCGACCCATCAGATACCAGTTAAACTCCGCATCCAATCCGTTTTTCGTGATCGTGAACAACTCCGTGAGGCATAGTTCCCCCTTTCCTGCGCGGATCGCATCTCGATCGCCAAAGGCCTCGTTATCCCGTTGGTCCTTGGCGGGGCGGAGTTCGACGCCCACGAGGGACAGGGGCGGCGACCATTCGGTCCGCCGCGCAATGTCGTAGAACTCCGGCTCCACATGGTCCTCGATCCTGCCCGGCAATGCCAGACTGACCGACTCCGCCTGGTTCCACACAGACCACTCCTTCATCCTGAACTTCCGAACGGCCGGGAAGGTCGCGCGGCTGGTCAGCGCCGGCATGGGGGGCAGTTGCTTCCCGGCGGAATCGCTGAGGAGAAAGTAGAGGTCGAAATCCCCGGCCGGCCTTGCATACCACAGCGCCACACGGCAGGCGTCGCTCGGCAGGACCACAGGACTCGGCGGCCGCAGGATAATCGGCTTGAACTGCGGGGAGTCGTACGTCGCCCGAAGCCAGGCCGCGTCGCCGGCAGCGATCTTGCCCGGGCCGTCCACGGTCCATCCGCCGAAATCCAAGCCGACGATGACCGGAGGCACAACGATAAGTCCCAATAGCAGTAATAACAACCTTCTCATCAGAAATCCTTTTTCGCAATTCTGAATAATCCAAAGCTCGCGCCCGTCCTCTTATACCAAATCACAAGTCCAAGTCAACAAATCGCTTCGGATTGACATTGCTGGGGACATGTGTTAGGGTACTGTGTCGGCATCAGTCTTTACCCCGACTGCCGAGAAAGGAGCGTCCCGTCACATGAAACGTGGCATAGGGCTAATTTCGATGGTCGTTCTCGCGGCCGGCTGCCTTACGTACGAAGAAGAGATGCATCTGAGTAACGACGGCAGCGGGTGGGTGAAGATTCACTACTTCCTCAGCAAGGATATGGCCCAGCTTCTCGACGGCGTGGCGCAGCAGATCGCCGCCGACCCCCGGCTGAAGGGGCAGGGCGACGTCGGCCCTCTCTTCAGCGAACAGGGGATCAAGAAGGTGCTTGCCGGGAAGAAGGGCCTGACGCTGGGCAATGTGAAGGAGGAGGACAAGGATAACGAGCGCCATATCTACCTGACGCTCCATTTCGACAGCCTGGCCGCCCTCAACGATGCGTTCGTATTCCGGAACAGTTCCATCTCGTTCCACGATCTGCCGGACGGCCGAAGGCAGTACACCCGGGAACTCGGCGAGTTCGCCGGGCTAAGCCGCGGGCCTTACATGAACCCCGCCGTGCCCCCACTCATGCAGGCTGTTAAAAACGCAAAGGTGAAATTTGCCCTGCACCTGCCGGGCGCGATTGTCGAATCGAACGCCACAAACACGCCGGCGCCCGACACCGCCGTCTGGGAATGCGGCATACTCGAACTGGGAAACATAGCCACCATGACAGCCACCATCGCGGCGGGGACGAACCTTTACCTGCCTATCGCGTTCGTGGGCTTTGTCATCCTGTGCGTCCTCGTCTTTCTGCGGGTGCGCCTTGCACTGCAATCGAATAATACAGGCCATCAGACAGGAGGGTGACATGCCTCAGTATACGCTCGTGAAAGACGCCGACGTGCCCGCGCTCGCTGACGCCGTCCTCGATGTGTTGAAGAATGTCGGGGTGCTGTGCCAGAATGCAGAGATTCTCGATGCACTCGAGAAGGTGGGGGCGAAGGTAGATCGCGCCAACCAGATCGTCAAGTTCCCCAAAGCGATAACGCAAAAGTTCGTGTCACAACTTCGGAAGGAGCGCGGCAAGCCCAAGCCCGACGCGCCCCAGCCCTTCCCGAACGTCGGCCTGCCGGTCCTCGGCGGGCAGATCGCGCAGTTCGTTTATGACCACAAGGCGAAGGAGAAACGCTCCGGCACGAGCAAAGACTTCATCGAACTGATCAAACTCGGCGACGTCCTCCAGGACGGCGCCGTCGGGCACTGCCTACTCCTCACCGATGTGCCCCCGATGATCGAGCCGATGGAGGCGGCCATGCTCCTCGCCGAGTACGCCCGCAAGCCCGGCAAGTGCTTTGCCTGGAACGTGAAGCAGGTGGACTACCTCGTCGAGATGGGCAAGATCCTCGGCATTGACGATTGGTTCTCCTGGGGCGCATGCTGTTACGCCCACCCGCTGCGCTTCGACAAGGACGTGGCGGACAAGTTCATCCCGCGCGCCTTCGGCCCCAGCGGGGCGGGCCTCACGGCCATGCCCGTCGCGGGCGTAACGACGCCGGTCACCACCGCGGGCTTCATCGTCGTCTCCTCAGCCGAGATGCTGGCCACATGGATCGCCGGCCGCGCCGTCAACCCGAAGGCCATCCTCTACGGCAGCATGTGGGGCGCGTCAATGGACATGAAGACCGGCGCCGTGAGCTACTGCATGTTCGACGCCATGCGTCACGCCTTCGCCATGGCCGATTTCATGCGCAAGTGGACCTATATGACCATCCTCGTCGGCGGCGGGGAGTACTGCGACGCCAAGGTCCCCGGCTACTACGCCGCGCTCGAAAAGGCATACAAGGCCATGACCATCGCCGCATTCACCGGCCGGCATCCGGCCATCGGGCAGGGCATGCTGGAGCAGGGGAAGACCCTCTCGCCCGTGCAGCTTCTGCTGGAGCGCGAGATGAGCCTCGGCATCCAGCTCTGGGCCAAGCAGGTGGAGGTTGCACCGGAGACCATCGGGATGGATGCAATCTGCGACGTCGGCTTCGGCCTGAACAAGAGCTACATCGAAGCCGACCACACGCTCGATCACTTCCGCTCGGACACCTGGCTGCCGCCGATCATGGACCGCTCCGGCTACACCGGCATCAACCAGGAGCAGGCCGTCCTCGATCGCCTGCAGCAGAAGGTGGACGAACTCATCGCCCAGTACCAGAAACCCGCGGTGGACCCGGACAAGCTGGCGAAGATGCGCAAGGTAGTGGAGAGAGCGAAGAAGGAGCTACTGTAGGTGGCGACGCTTTCCTTAAGTGTGCCACCCCCAAGCTATGCTTGGGGGTGCGGTGTTCGCGCACGCTTGGTCAACGCACAACACCCCCAAAGCAAGTTTGGGGGTGGCACGCATGGCCAGTAGGCTATGTGATCCGCTCGGCAATCGCGTCGCCCATCTCCTGCGTGTTGACCTTCCGCGTGCCGGGGGCATGGATATCGGGCGTGCGGAGGCCGTCGTCGAGGGCGGACTCGACGGCGCGCTCGATGGCCCGCGCCTCCGCTTCCAGATGGAAGGCATGGCGCAGCATCATCGCCCCGGAGAGGATCGTGGCGATGGGGTTGGCGACGCCCCGCCCGGCGATATCCGGTGCGCTGCCGTGGATCGGCTCGAACATGGGTTTGCCGTCGCCGATGGCCGCCGAGGGCAACATGCCGAGCGACCCGGCGAGGACCGCCGCCTCGTCGGAGAGCATGTCGCCGAAGAGGTTCTCCGTGACGATCACGTCGAACTGGCGCGGGTTGCGGATCAGCTCCATGCACGCGCGGTCGGCCAGCATGTGGGTCAGCTCGACGTCGGGATAATCCTTCCCCACCTCCGTCACCACCTCCCGCCACAACTGGGATGAGGCGAGCATGTTCACCTTGTCCACGGAACAGACCTTCTTCTGTCGAGATCGCGCGGCCTCGAAGGCGACCCGGCTGACGCGGGCGATCTCCTCGGTGGTGTAAGCGAGCGTGTCCACGCCGCGGGCGCTCTTTCCCTTGCGCGTGACCCCGCGCGGCTGGCCATAGTAGAGGCCGCCGGTCAGCTCGCGGACGATGAGGATATTGAGGCCGTCGCCGATGACCTCCGGCTTCACCACCAACTGCCCGGCCATGGCCCGGAAGACGATGGCGGGACGCAAGTTCGCGTAGTTGCCTGTGCGGAGCCGGAGCACGGCGCAGCGCTCGGGGCGCTCCTGCTGGGGCACGGTCATGTCGCGCTCGGGATTGCCGACACAGCCGAAGAAGACGGCGTCGGCGCGGTCGCAGGCATCCTGCGTCGCCTTGGGGAATGCCTCGCCCACGGCATCAATGGCTGTCCAGCCGACGAGGGCTTCTTCCATCTCAACCGTATGGCCGAACATCTTTTCGATTTTGCGAAGGACCTTGCACCCCTCCGCCATGACCTCCGGGCCGATGCCGTCGCCCGGCAGTACCGCAATCTTCATGTTCATTCGTTCGCTTCCTCTTGATGCGTCATGCGAAAAGTGCAATGGGTACCATACCTGATCTGCGCGGTCAAGAAGAAAAGGGCGGCGGACGCAAATGACCCGGCGCTACGGTATCTGCAGGACGATCTTGCCGAATTGCTCGCTGGCCTCCATGCGGGCCATGGCCTTCTTAGCATCGGCGAGGGGATAAACGGAGTCAATGATGGGCTTGAGTTTCGTGGTGTTCACCGTCTGCATGAGCTGATGGAACTCGCCGTGCGAACCCATGGTGGAGCCGAGGATGGTGATGTGGTTCCAGTAGACGGCCTGCAGGTTGGTTTCAGCCTTGGCGCCGGAGGTGACGCCGCAGAGCACGATGCGCCCGCCGCGCCCGACGGCCTCGATGTCTATGGGCCACGTGGCCGCACCGACGGTGTCGAAGGCGATGTCCACGCCGCGGCCGGACGTGATCTCCCGGGCGGCGTCCGCCAGGTCTGGCGTTTTGATGTAGTTGATCGTGTAGTCGGCGCCGAGTTCCTTGGCCCGTTGAAGTTTTTCATCGGAGGATGATGTGACAATTACCTCTCCGCCCGCGAGCTTGGCAAGCTGCAGCGCCGCGAGAGCCACCCCCCCGCCGATGCCGTGGATGAGAACCGTCTCGCCCACAATGAGCCGCGCGCGAGTCATCAGCATCCGCCAGGCGGTGAGGTATGACAAGGTGAAGGACGCTTCCTCGAAGCTCAGGTGCTCCGGTTTCTGGTAGAGGCTTGTCGCCGGCACGGCCACCTTCTCGGCGAACGTCCCCGGACGCGACATGCCGATGATGCCGTAGGAGAAGCACTGGCTGTGCTCGCCGCTGAGGCAATGGGTGCATTCCCCGCACGAGAGGCCGGGATTCAGGACAACTTTGTCGCCGATTTTCACATTGGTTACGCCGGGGCCGATCTCCGCGACCACACCCGAGGCGTCGGAGCCGAGGACGTGGGGCGGCTTCAGGGCCACGCCGGGCCGGCCCTTCCGCACCCAGATGTCCAAGTGGTTCAGCGCGGCTGCGCGGACCTTCAGCGCCACCTCGCCTTCACCCGGCTTCGGGTCGGGGACTTCTTCGATGCGGACGCAGTCCAGCCCGCCGTTTTCGTGAATTACCGCCGCTTTCATCCTTCGGCTCCTCTCCGTTATTTGAGCATCCAAAGGCTCAGCGCCATGACGAACATGCCCGCAATGACCCCCATGATCGGTGTATGCTCGCTGCCGTATGACTTCGCGGCAGGGACCAGTTCATCAACGGATATGGCCACCATGATCCCCGCCACCCCGCCCAGGACCCATGCCAGGACCGTAGGGGTGAGGATGGGCATCAGCACAAGCGCCGCCAGGCCCGCGCCGACCGGCTCGCTCACGCCCGACAGGAACGACCAGAGAAACGCCTTGCCCCGGCTGCCGGTCGCAGCGTAGATGGGCGCCGCCACCGCGAGTCCTTCGGGGATATTGTGGATGGCGATGGCGACGGCGATGGCGACGCCGACGCTCACATCTTCCAACGTCCCGGCAAAAGTGGCCATCCCCTCTGGAAAGTTGTGGATGCCGATCCCGAAGGCCACCAGTGATCCCGTCCGCATCAGGCCGCTCTTGGACTGATCCTCCGTCTTGTCGAGGGGGTGGTCGTGCTGCCCGATGTATTCGTGTGGCACGAAAAAGTCAATCAGGAAGATGCCGGTCATGCCGAGGAAGAAGGCGACGTGTGCGGCCATGAAGCCGACAGATTCCATAGCCCCGCGAAGAAGCTCGACAAAGGAGACCAGGATCATCACCCCGGCCGAGAAGCCCAGGGTGAACCCTGTGAACTTGGGGCCAGGTTCCTTCACGGCGAGCCCGAGGACGCTCCCGATGGTGGTGGACAGACCCGCGCCGGCGGTCAGCAGTAGTGCAATTCCTATTCGGGACCCTTCCATAACCCTTTCCTGTTACGGCTCTTCCGACTTGGCCTCAATCTCTGAGATGTAGTGCTCCGCCGCGATGGCGGCCGTGGCCCCCTCGCCGACGGCGGTGGCGATCTGGCGGTAGGAGTTCTTGCGCACGTCGCCGATGGCGAAGACGCCGGGGATGTTCGTCATCATGTCCATGTCCGTCCCTATCGCCCCCCCGCACTGGTCGGGCCAGAGGTTGCAGAGAAACTTGGTGTTCGGCGCGTGACCGATGAAAATGAAGACGCCGTCGCAGGGCTCCGCGTGGACTTCATCTTTCTTCAGGTCGCGGATGTCCGCGCTCTCGACCTTCTTCTCCCCGTTGATCCTCTCCACCGCGCAGTTCAGCATGAGCCGGATCTTCGGGTTCTCGCGCACTTCCGTCTGGTAGATCTTCTCCGCTCGGAACTCGCTCCTGCGATGGACGAGGACGATCTCGTTTGCGAACCTCGTGAGGAAGATCCCCTCCTTCAACGCGGCGTCTCCCCCGCCGACGACCACGACCTTCTTGTTCCGAAAGAACGGGCCGTCGCACGTGCCGCAGTAGCTGACGCCCTTGCCGCGCAGTTCCTTCTCGCCGGGGACGCCGAGTTGTTTCGGGTCGGCCCCCATGGCCAGGATCAGGACGGGGCAGCGATATTCATTCTTCGAGGTCTTGACGACCTTCGCGTCGCCGTCGAGATTGACGATGGTTACTTCTTCGGTGCGGAACTCGGCGTCGAACTTTGCCGCCTGCTTCTGCATCCGCTCGATCAGCGCCGGGCCGTCAATGCCGTCGGGGAAGCCGGGATAGTTGGCCACATCCCAGGTGAGGGACACCTGCCCCCCGAGCATCATGCGCTCCAGGACGAGGGTCTTCATCTCCGCCCGGCCGGCGTAGATGGCCGCGGACAGGGCGGCCGGCCCTCCACCAACAATGATGACGTCAAACTCCTCGGCCATTGGCTCCTCCTTCATCCCTCAAGCCTCCCGGAGGTATGGAACCTCCGGGAGGTTGGGTTCCATTGATTCCTCCTTCAGTCATCCTCGATCTGGAACGGCTCGGCGTCCTTCGCGGTGGAACGACGCATCAAACGCCACTGCCGGCCGTCGGCAGCGATGAGGTCATTTGCCTCCTTCGGTCCCCAAGTCCCCGCCGGATAGGTTGAGACTATACCGCGCTGACCGGCGCATCCCTCGATGACGGGGGTCAGGAAGGACCAGGCGGCTTCGACCTCGTCGCTGCGGGTGAAGAGCGTAAGGTCCCCCCGGGCGGCGTCGAGCAGGAGACGCTCGTAGGCCTCGGGCGGTTGCTTGCCGAAGGCCTCGGCGTATCCAAAGTCCATCTTCAGCGGTTGGATGCGCATGCCGGGGCCGGGTTCCTTGATCTGAAGGCGCAAGGTGATGCCCTCGTTCGGCTGAATGCGGAGGGCCAGCAGGTTAGGCTGCATCGGAGCACGTGGGTCGCTGTTGAACAACACCTGCGGGACGGATTTGAAATGGACCCCGATCTCCGTCACCCGCGCCCGCAGGCGCTTGCCCGTCCGCAGGTAAAACGGCACGCCGGACCAGCGCCAGTTGTCCACAAAGGTCTGGAAGGCCACATAGGTCTCGGTGTTCGAGTCCGGGGCCACCCCCTCCTCCTCGCGGTAGCCCCGGACTTCCTCGCCAAGACACGTCCCCGAAGCATATTGCGCGCGGACGACACCGTTGACGGCGCACTCCGGCGGGATGGGCCGGAGAGCCTTCAGAACCTTGACCTTCTCGTCGCGGACGGCGCCCGGGTCCAGGGAGTTCGGCGACTCCATCGCCACGAGGCAGAGCAGGTGCATCATGTGGTTCTGGACCATGTCGCGCAGGGCGCCGGCCTGTTCGTAGTACCTCCCGCGCCCCTCCATGCCGACGGTCTCGCTGACGGTGATCTGGACGTGATCCACGTACTTCTGGTTCCAGAGCGGCTCGAAAATGCTGTTGGCGAATCGGAAGACGAGGATGTTCTGGACGGTCTCTTTGCCCAGGTAGTGATCTATGCGAAAGATCTGGTTTTCATCGAAGACAGCTCGAAGCTGTTGGTTGAGGAGGCGCGCGCTTGCCAGGTCGCGGCCGAAGGGTTTTTCCACGATGATCCGTCGCCACGGCGCGCCCTCGACGCCGCGGCCCGCGAGGCCGGCTTGACGCAGTTGCTCCACGATTAGCGGCGTCTGTCCCGGCTGCACGGCCAAGTAGAAGAGGCAGTTGCACGGGGCGTTGCATGAGGCGGCAAGCAATTCTATGCGCTCCCTGAGCGAGCGAAACCCCTGTATGTCCTCGAACTCCGACCGATGGTAGTAGATGTTCTTGGCGAAGTTCCGCCAGCGCGATTCGTCAATCGGTTGAACGCGAGCGAAGGTCTCGACCGCCTGGCGCATCTCCTCGCGGAACTCGTCGTCGCTTTTGTCGCGCCGGGCGAAAGCGACGATAGAAAACTTGTCCGGCAGGAGCCGGCTGCAAAACAAGCTGAACACTGCGGGCACGAGCTTCCGCTGCGTCAAGTCGCCGGTGGCGCCGAAGATGACCAGCGAAAATGGATCGGGGATTTGGGTTGATGCGTTCATCATCACCGCTACAGGTAGAGTTCCACGTCCTCCGGCTCGCCAGGTGTCGGGCCTTCATCGGTCACAAGTATGACGCCGAGACGTCGGGCCTCCTGCATGGCCCTGGGGTGTTTGAGGATCGCGCCCTTTTCGTCCACCCCGTTCACAAACAGATTGCTGAAGTAGACGATTTCCAGGACATCGAAATAGTATTTCATGGTCATGCGGATGGAGTCAAACATCTTCTTGCTCTTGCATCCACCCACGGCGATGACCATGCCGCGGCGGTAGCGGGGGACCTCATCGAAGAGCGGCTGCTTCAAGACGTACTTGCGCGACCAGAGGCACTGGCAGCGATCTATCATCGCCTTGGCCTGGGCCGGCACGGCCATGAAAAAGATCGGCGTGGCGAAAATCAGGCGATCGGCGTCCCGCATCTTCTGCAAGAGGTCCTGGTAGTCATCCTGCACGCGGCACATGCCGGTGTTCCGGCAGGCGCCGCAGGCCACGCACGGGGCGATATTCAGTTGGCTGAGATGAACGCGCTCGACCTCGGCGCCGGCGGACTCCACCCCGGCGAGGGCCTCGCCCAGCAAGAGGTCGCTGTTGCCCTTAATGCGCGGGCTGGCCGACAGGCCAAGCACCTTTAGACTCACTCGATTTCCTCCATCTCAAATCTCCTTGCCTATATCATACCGCGCCCCACAGTTTGGGCAAATCAAAATCAGCCGGAGCGCCTTCGCCCTGCCCTTGCGTTTAAACGACGCGTGGAAGCCGCGGTCGTATCCGCAGCCTGGGCAGGTGTGAAGCTCGTCGCTTATCTCAAGGGTCTTCGCATCCTTCATCTTTGCCTCCTTCACGAGCGAACCACCGCGTCGGGTCTTGCCTGGAGAGGGTGCGTCCTGACGACAATCGAGAAGATGTAAGGATAGGCTTCCTTTAGATGCCGGCAGTAGTGCACCCATTCCGCCGCCAGGAGGGAAAAGACCCGACGGATGTCGCCTGCAATATGCTTCCTGTCCGTTTCCGGCAGCCCGTCGAGGGATTCTCTCGCGACAAGTTCCTCCAACAGATGGAAGATCGCCCACAGGAGATCGGTAAAGCGCTCGTGCTCCAGCAGGTTGGGATTGCCGAGCAGCAAGACGAGCAATGCGCGATGGTCAACAAGCTGCTGCCGCAGTGTGGGCAGGTCTACCTTCCCGACGTCAATCTCCGGCTTTAGCTCCTCCGCCACGGAAAGGGCCTTCCGGAAATCCAGCGCCGACCAATCGGCGTTGACCGCAAGTCGGGGCTGGATGTCCTCTCGATCCTTGATGCACTGGCTTAGGTCGCCCAGCAGCTTCGTCCCCAGTTCGCTGAAGAACGTTCCAATGACCATGTTGAGCTTCTGCATCATCCGGCGCTTTTCGTGGCGGGAAAGCACCCGCTCGATGACGAGAGCCACGATCAGCACCTCGATGGGGATGAAGGCAATGTCCCCTACCATAAACACAAAGATGTGGTAGGCATCGTGGAAAAGAAAATAGTGAAGGACGTACGTCGCCGCCGACAGGCCAAGCAGACCGGCGGCGACGTAAATCAGCCATCTGCGATCGCGCATGGATCCCCCCGGCCCGCTCATGCCTGCGGCTGGCCCGCCGGAGCGGGCGGGACGAAGACGCGCGTGGCCAGCTCCTGATCCACCAGGAACAGTCCTCCGCCGGTCTCTCCGGCGAGTTTGAGCCGCTTCACCACGCCGTCCGTATTGGCCTCCTCCTCCACCTGCTCGGTGACGAACCACTGGAGGAATGTCTCTGTGGCGTGATCACGATCCTCCCGGGCCAGATCAACCAGCTTGTGGATGCGGGCGGTAACCTTTGTCTCGTGCTCATAGGCCGCCTTGAACACGACCAGCGGAGAGTCCCACTCCGTCGGCACGCCCTCGATGGGCTTGAGGAGGACCCGGCCGTTGCGCTCATTGATAAAGTCGTAAAACTTCATGGCATGGACCATTTCCTCCTGGACCTGGACGCGCATCCAGTTGGCCGCGCCGGGCAGATCAACGGACTCAAAGTACGCCTCCATCGAGAGATAGAGATAGGCGGAGTAGAGCTCCGCGTTAATCTGTTCATTCAACGCTTCGTTCATCTTGTTGGAAAGCATTTATCTCACCCCTTCCATAAGCCGTGCAGATTGCAGTATGCGCGGGCAACGACCTTGTCCTTCTTCGCGCAGAAGACGGCCTCAGGCGCATCGCCGGGTTTCAGGTATTTTCTGCACGTCCGGTCATCGGTCGCCACCTCGACCCATTCGATGTAGTGCTTTGCCTCCATTGGGTGAGGGACGCTGCCGACCTTGACCTTTACACCCTCCTTGTCCGCCTCGCGGACAGGGACATGCTTTTCCTTCGACGCGTCAACGGAGTTTTCCTTCATGAGCTTCATCGGCTCGCCGCAGCAGATCAGTTCGCCGTCGCCGCCGTCAAGGACCTCAATGATATTGCCACACGCTTCACACTTGTAAACCTGACTCCGTTCCGCCATTTCTCAGCCCTCCTTATTTGGTTTGTCGCCATTCATTTGATTTTATTCGACTGGCAGAAAACAGTTCAAACCTCCCGGAGGTCTGCAGACCTCCGGGAGGTTATTCGCCTACCAATTCTCGCACAGAATCTCATAGTATGCTTGCGGATGGGCGCAGGCCGGGCAGGAATTTGGGGCATCCTTGCCCTTGTGCAGATAGCCGCAATTGATGCACCGCCAGACCACGGCCTTGTCGCGCTTGAAAACCTTGCCTTCTCTGATGTTTTTCAGCAGGTCCCGATAGCGCTTCTCATGTTGCTTTTCGGCGACGGACACCTTTTCCCAGATAATGGCCGCGGTTTCGAAGCCCTCTTCGCGGGCGACCTTGGCGAAGCCGGGGTAGAGCTCCGTCCATTCGAAGTGCTCCCCGCCAGCCGCCGCCTCAAGGTTCTGGGGCGTATCGCCGATGACTCCGGCGGGATAGCCGGCCGTAATCACAACCTCACCCCCCTGAAGCTGCTCGAAGAACCGCTTGGCGTGTTCCTTCTCCTGGTTCGCCGTCTCCTCAAAGATGAGGGAAATCTGGATTAGTCCCTCCTTCCTGGCCTTGCTCGCAAAATAGGTGTAGCGATTCCTTGCCTGCGACTCGCCCGCGAACGCGGCCAACAGATTATGCTCCGTCTTCGATCCCTTAAACTCCATACTCCCTATTCCTCCTTTCAATTCCTTGGGGGGTATCTCGATGGACAAGTGAGCCTGTTGCCCCCTCCATCACCCTTGCACAACAGATTCACGTATTCAAGTTCAAGACGCTCTCAGAGAAGGAATACCAACGATGAGTTCATCCTTCTCATCGGTAAGCACACGCTCAATGGTAAGGAGAATCTCATCCCCCCGCAGGCCCAGGCTGATCCGGCCTCTGTCCTTTCCGTTTCCTATCCCGGCGATCTCGCCCAGGATTTGACTGAGCCGCGTAGTGATCTCGGGCGAAAAGGTGGCTGCCAGGCCATTTTCACCGCCCGAGAGGCTAATAAGCTTCTCGGACACGCAGATTCTGTGCGTCCGTCTTTCGACGCCTCCAAGCAGTATGAGCGCCAATACCTTCAACGCCGCCTCGGTCTCGTCTTCGTCGCAGGGCTGCCGACTCCCCCCCACAAACCGCTCGAGTTCGGCCTTCAAATCGGACTCCACGTAGCAGTCGCAGTATTCCTGTAGTCTGGCGTGGAGGCTTCGCGTAGTCATTGTTTGCCCTCCTACCTGTCTAATCTCCTGTACACCCGTCTTCCACGGTCGTGGATGCGCCTCGGCAAGTCGCTGGCCACAAGCCGACACGGGGAAGCCGGCTATGTTGCCTCTACGCCCCATCCAGCGCATCAGTCACCCATTTCTGCCGCCCCTTTGCCGCCATACAGGTAGAGAAGTTAGCAATTCGCGTTCCAATTCTACTTCTTGTCTTCCGCCTCCCCCGTCATGGGGACGAAACGGACGGCCAGAACTCTCTCCTCCTTCACCCCGTCTTTTGTCTTTGTCAGGCGAACGAGGTCCTGGCCCGCCCATTGGGGACCGACGGGAAGGACCAGCCGTCCCCCTTCCCTCAGCTGGTCAATGAGCGGCTGCGGTACGTGCTCCGGCGCGGCCGTGACCATGATCGCGTCGAAGGGCGCGTGCTCCTTCCAGCCCTGGTAGCCGTCGCCGCATTTTACAGTAATGTTCTTGTATCCCAGGGCTTCAAGATCCTTCTCCGCGCGCCTGGCCAATGGCTCGACGATTTCGATGGTATAGACCTGCCCCGCGATCTCCGCCAGGATGGCCGCCTGGTAGCCGGACCCTGTGCCGATTTCCAGGACCTTTTCTCCCCCCTTTAGATCGAGGAGCTGCGTCATCAGGGCCACGATGTAGGGCTGCGAGATCGTCTGGCCCTCGCCGATGGGGAGCGGGGTGTCCTCGTAGGCGCTGGGACGCATGTCCGGCGGGACAAGCCTGTGGCGCGGCACCTTCCGCATCGCCTCGATGACCCTCTTGTCCTTGATGCCGTATTCATGGACGAGCTGGTCCACCATCTTTGTGCGGAGGGCCGTAAACTCCTCCTCCGTCATCGTGGACTCCTGGGCCAGACAGGATAAATCGGGGGTGCAGATCAAGGCAGCGAGGATCGCGAGCAACCATCTCTTGTGCATCGTATCGTTGCCCTCCTATCCGGTTTCATTCACCAAAGCAACAGAAGGTGTGAGAGAATCGAACTTGTAGCCGCAGGCTTCAGCCTGCGGACTGATCTGTGACGCTCTTGCGCATCCGTAAAGGGTGCGCCTACAATTTTTTCACAACTTCATAGTCTATACGGTCAGATGCGACATCGGCCAATTTCAGATAGGCCACATTCCTCACATCAAGCGGCGGCGCGTTCAGGCTTACGATCCCCCGTTCCAGATCAAGGGCCGCCACATAACCCAGGGCAAGCGTATCGCCATGCCGGTCGTTGAGTCCTGCGAGCGTGCCCGCAGGCGTTTCACTCTGTAGATCATAAACCGGAATCCGCTCGATTTCAATCTCAATCGGAACGGCATTCCTGAAATACTCGGCATACGATTCAAATCGCCGCCGGCGACGTTGCTCGCGGGAGCGCCGCTTCACTTCGGCAGGCACATGAATCCGGAGGATGCGCTGCCCCTCCCGCTCAAGGAGAGGCACGATCTCTTGCAGCTCGCTATCGCGCTCCAGCACAACCACCCAGTCGGGCCGCAGCAGTCTGACCTTTTGGAGTTTGATCTGCCGTCCCGCTTCCCCCGCGATCATCCCTGTTGTGTCCACGACGATCCACTTTGCCCCCGCCCCGCGCACACGCTGGACCACGCGCACCGTCCCCTCGATGGACTCGACCATCCGACCCACGGGCGTCGCAGACCCGGTGAAGAAGAGGCACGGCGGGTGCAAGTCGGGGCGCACATCCGCCGGCATGGTATATACCTTTCCGCCAATTGTCATCGGCGGGCCAAGCGTGGATTGCCCCACGTCGGAATCCACAAAGCCCACACGCGCCCCGGCGCCGCAGAGATGCCTCACAAGAAACATGCAAAGGGTGGATTTTCCCGTGTCGCAGCCGCCCAGGACCATGACCAGTCCAGGCGAGCCGCCGATCCGTTCGGCGATGTCCCGCCACGGGTCGGGGATGTTCAGGTTGATATCGTTGTTGAATTCAGCCATTGTTTCCGCTTCAGCCGGCTTGTCGCTCTATAGCCATTATCCTCTGCGGGAGGATTCGTTTCAAGGTTAGTATTTGCAAATAGTTACAGTGATTTCGGGACGCCCGTTCGGTGAGGCCGGAAAAATCCCCGTATTTCACTTGAAATCGGACAGGAAAGGGGCTATGATAGGCGATTAGTGAATTGCCCCGGTTAACGAAGTTTTCTTGGAGGACACTTTCATTCGTATCCAAGCGACGCACAACGAGTCGTCCGAGAGCCTGTTCCGAAGATTCAAACGGGCCTGCGCGAAAGAAGGCATCATCTCCCAGTACAAACGATCCTGTTTCTTTGAGAAGCCGTCCGACAAACGTCGCCGAGAGAAACGCCGCATGATTCGCAAGGCGCAGAAGGACGCCATGCTCGCCGAGAAGGGCATCGAGCGCAAGCGAAGGTACTAACACCCCCGCCGCGGGATTCCCATCTTTTCTTCTCCCTTCTTGACCTACCTCCCGGTTTGAGGCATAATATGTCCACCGTTAACCGCCGGACCTCCCGGAGGTCTGGGACCTCCGGGAGGTCGTAATCTACGCACTGAAAGGAGGATGATATGTTTGTCTCTGGCATAGCCGACGAAGCCGGAAAACCGATTGACGTGCAGATCAAGGCCCATCAGGAGATCGGCCTGAAGCACATCGAGATCCGCAACGTGGACAGCGTGAACCTGACGGACGTGCCCGATGAGAAATTCGACGAAATTTTCGAGAAGGTGAACGCAGCGGGACTCACCGTCTCCTGCTTCGCATCGCAACTCTGCAATTGGGCGCGGCCCGTCACCAACGATTTCAAGGTGGATGTCCAGGAACTGAAACGCGCCATCCCCCGCATGCACAGGTTCAACTGCAAGTTCATCCGGTGCATGAGCTATCCGAACGACAAGAAGGAGCCTCTCCCCGAAAAGGAGTGGAAGAAAGAGGTCTTCCGGCGGATGAAGAAACTCACCAAGATCGCCGAGGACGGCGACGTCGTCCTTGTCCACGAGAACTGCGACGGCTACGGCGGCAAAGGCCCGGCCCAGACCCTCGAACTCCTCGACGCCGTCGGGTCGGACAACCTCAAGCTGGTCTTCGACACCGGCAACACGGTCTTCCATGGCCAGGACTCCTACGACTTCTACTCGAAGGTCCAGGACCATGTCGTCTATATCCACATCAAGGACGGCAAGCCCCAGGACGGAAAGACCGTGACCACCTACCCCGGCGAAGGCGTCGGCGCCGTGCGCGAGATCTGCAAGGCCCAACTGGCCAAGGACCCCGACGCGGGCTTCTCCATCGAGCCGCACCTGGCCGCCGCCGTGCACCTGGGCAAAGAAGCCAACGACGAACAGGCCTACAAGATCTACGTCGAATACGGGAGGCGGATGGTGGCGTTGTTCAACGAGATCAAATAGGCCATAAACCCGTAGCCAATGCGAGAGCAAGAAGGAGGGAAGAACATGCGAAGGTCCATTCCGGGCTTGTTCCTTTTGTGCGCTTTAACCGCCCCTCTATTCCTCCATGCCGACGACTGGCCCACGCTGCGGCATACGAACTACGCTGCCCTGCTGGGGACCGCCGGAAAGGAGGTGGGCATCGCCCTCCGCTCCGTGCAACGTGCGCCGCAGTACGGCGAGGAGTTGGTTTACGTCCTCTTCGGGCCGGACAGCAACCAGCTCGCCTCCGGCGATCTCGTCCTGGGCGCAAGCAAGACGGTTAGCGCCACGCCGACGAAAGACGGTTTGTGCGTCCTGGAGCTCGAGGCCGGATCGAACATCTGCTTTGTTGATGCGGGAGAGACCCCCCTCGCCTTTATCGCCTCCAATCGGTCGCCTCTTCATACCATCCATGTGATAGAGAGGCTTTACTTCTACGTCCCCGAGAGCTGCGGGGGGTTTCATATCACCGTCCACGCCGACGTTACGCGCGAGGCGGCGCGCGTCCAGATAATCTCCCCTGAGGGGAATGTCGTCAAGGAGGAGGAAGAGGATTTCGACAAGGCGAAGCAGATCAAGGTGGAAGTCCCCGATGCCTGGCGAGGCAAGGCATGGTCCATCGCTGTGTTGAAGCCGATCGCGCCGGGGCTGGGTCTGGATGACGTGGTGATGTGGCTCGATCCCAGGCTGCCCCCCTACCTGAGCAAGCGGGAGGAGTGGGCCGTCGCCTTCGGCAAACAGAAACAAAAATGAGGAGGTCGGCCATGAGAATATCCATCATCGGTATCCTTATCGGGTTTTCTCTCAGCGCGACGTTGTCCGCGCAGGAGCAGCACCTCACCATGCCTCCTTTCACCTACGTCCTCGACTACGGATCCGAGCACATTAACCTACCGGAGTACATCGAGCATTACGCCAAGTTCCCTCCTACGCTCCTCCACCTCGGCAAGGACGTGCCCTTCACGCACAACTGGGGACCCATCCAGGCCCTCGGCGGAGAGAACCAGGCCTACGGCAAGAACAAACCGTACGCCAAGGAGGACTACATCCGCCGCCTCTCGCCCGACGAGGTGAAGCAGCGCATCGCCGACCTGACGAAGCTAACCGCCGACCTGCACAAGATCGGCGTCAAGTGGGTCACGTCCTACATCTGTAGCATGACCATCGGCGGCCACGCCGAAAAGCGCACCGGCTTTTGGGAGTTCTACGACCACTGGGATGAATACAGGCAATTCGGCCTGGGCGACCGTCCGCCGACCGACCCCATCGAGTGGATGCAGCGCAACCCGGATGGATCGCTCAAGTTCTTCTACACATTCACCGGCCCATTCTATCCCCCCTACGAGCCGAACATCCGCTACGCCGCCTGCCACAACAACCCCGACTGGCGGTACTGGCTGGAGAAGGTGACGGAGAACGTCGCCAAGTGCGGAATGGACGGCGTGTTCGTGGACAACGCCGGGTCGCTCCAGTGCTACTGCCCCGTCTGCAAGAAGAAGTGGCGCGACTGGATCGCCAAGCGCTACACCGAGGCTGAGCGCAAGGAACTCTTCGGGACCGCCGAGCCGGAGATGGGTGATCGGCGAGGGTACGGCCTCTTCTATGCCGAGACGCGGCGCTTCTGGAACTCGTGCATCGCCGAGCACCTGGCGGCCATCGGGAAGGCGGGGGAGCGGATCACCGGCAAGCCGTTCATCGTCTTCCCCAACGGCGGGGAGCAGCGACCCGAAAACATCATGCTGGCATTCCCCGAAACGGACCTCATCATGTTCGAGCGCTCCGTCGGTCCGCAGGGCACGAATCCCGGGATGGTTCTGTGGAAGGTAACCGACGAGATCACGATGAAGAAATTCAACGACAACATCTTCGAGAACAAGTTCGTGCAATGCCTGCGACGCAAGGTCCGGCCGATCATGCTGACCCGCCCGGGGTGGGGGGGCCCGCCGGATGTGCGGAAGATGCTCGAGATGACCCCGGCCTCCGCCCAGCTCGGTTGCGCCGAGACAGCCGCCTTTGGGGGCGGCGGCGGGTTCCTCATCCGACCACAAGACGAAGAGTGCCTTAAGCGGTATCGGGATTTCTTTGAGCAACATGCAGCCCTCTATGACGGCCTCGAGTCCTTCGCCGAGGTCGGCCTCGCCGTCTTCCCGGAGGAAAAATACTTCGGCAACAGCGGACACATCACGCAGATACGAAAGGCCACCCACCACCTGCTCGACGGCCATATCCTCTTCGACTACGTGATCCAGGATCAGTTCACCGTGGGCAACTTGAAGAAGTACAAGGTGGTTATCCTCGCCGAAACCCGATGCCTGTCCGACGCAAACGTGGCTGCGCTCAAGGAGTATGTTGAGAGCGGCGGCAAGGCCATCGTGATCGGAAAGCTGCCGGAATTGGACGAGAAGGGGCTAAAGCGCGAGACGCCGGCCCTCAAGGACTTGGTTGATGCGGGAAAGGCCCTGCACATGGAGCGATTGCCGAAGTACGACACGCATTTGGCCGATGCGCTCCAGAAGGTTCTCGGGCATCCCCTTTCCATATTCGAGACGGAATCCACGCTCGTGCTTGCGAAGGTTCGCGTAAATGCCTTTCGCGCGCCGGGCGCAAACCGTCTGATCATGCACTTCCTGAACTACAATGTCCCACTGGGAGTGGATGCGAAGGAGCCGGACCCCATCGGGCCGATCAACGTCGCCGTTCGCCTGCCGGAGGGGATGAAGGATGTGAAGCCGACCTGTCTCGACCCGCAAGGCGAGACGGTGGAGCTAAATGGAACGCAGGAGGGCAATGTCCTGCGCTTCGCTCTGCCGGAGTTGAAAGTCTATAAGGTCGTGGAGATCAAGTAGCGGGAAAAAGAAACGGGCCGCGCATCCCGCGCGGCCCGCGGCTGAAATCAGGATCGCGTCGCCCCGTCAGAACCTCAGATCGAGATCTATGAAGAAGTCCCGATTGCTCCAGCACCCACCGTGTCCACCCCACCCATAGCCGTAGTAGCGATAGGGGCGGTGGTAGTACGGACGGTAGGAATATCCGCGCCACTCATGATACTGCGGCGAGGGGGCATAGTATTCCTGCGGGTAGGAGGGATAGCTATAAAGCCGGTTGTAGTACTTCTGCGCCTTCCACCAGTTTTCCTGGGCCTTCTCCAACTCCTTACGGTGGTCGTCCCAGTCGCCCTCGCTACGCTCTTCCTCGGCCTCATTGAGGTGCTTGTAGTACTTCTCCATGTATTTCTGATACTTTTCGTAATCATCGTCTGCGAAAGCGCTTGCACATAGAAAGACCCCCGCAATAGACGCGGCCGTCACTGCAATGAACACTGCCTTATTCATCATACTCCTCCCTTCTCAATCCTTTCCCCTAACGACTTAGTTGCCCCCTGAATGAAAAAGTGTCGAAAAATCACCTGGCCGCGCCGAACATCACCTTGCGCCGCGCGTAGGCATACTTCACCGCCTGATCGAGGAGCGTCTGCGCACGGGCGTCGTTTAGCATGTCGCCCCATATCCACAGCATCTCCGCGCCTTTCAGTTCCCGGCTGGTATAGCGCATCGCGGCGATGGCATACCCGCCGAAAGAGTTCCCCTCCCCATCCACCACCTCGGCGATGGGAAGGAACTCCACGTTGAATTGCAACTCCTCCGCGCTGATAGACCGATATATTTCCCAGGATAGATACTCCAGGGGGATGGGTTTCTCAAACCGTATGATCTCTTGTTCCGGCAAGCACTTGAGGAACTTCGGGCGATTGTCCTGAACCCGGCTCCCCCCGCCCTGCAAACCGAGACCGGATAGAACCTGGAACATGGCGTCCTGCTTCTGCGACCATTTGCCGTCCGCGGCCAGCGCACCGGCGTAGTAGAATTGATACATCGTCCCGCACGCGATCAGGAACCCGCCGCCCTTCACGTAGTCCACATATGTCTGCCACAGGTTGTCCCTCCCGGCGCACTGGTTCAGATAGTACTCGCCCCCGACGGCATGGATGGCGATGGGGAAGTTGCGGGGATTGAACACGGCCGGATCGGCAAACTCCTCCGGCGTGAGCTTGTGAATCTTCAGGCCAACTCCACCACACGCCCGCTCAATGGCCTCGTCATGGTCTCCCATGTCGCGCGGGAGGACGGCTGCCTGCGGCTCGCGGACCGTTCCCGCTTTGAGCGGCGCCGTGCAGATGGCGTGGCTCATCAGGTCCAGCGCAATCGTCGGCCCGATATCCATCGAAAGGATATTGCCCCAGAGAAACACGACCCGCCCCCCCTTGTATTCCTTGCATTTGTGCTCGATAGTCCCCGCCACGACACCGTGTTTCTTGCCGGTGCGGTCTGCCAGAACCATGGCGGGTTCAAAGACATCCTCCTCCGGCAGTCCCTCGTTGGTGAGGAGACGGTACGATCCCCCAACTCCCTGCTCGTAGGGAATCGCGGCAGGGAGGTGCGCAAACATCTTCTGCCCCGGAATCAGTTCATACCCCGGCATCTCCTCCATCGGGGGGGCGTTTCCGTACAAAATAGGCACCTGCAGCGCATCGCAGGTCTCGGCGTTTTTCGTGTCTTTGATTCTTGCGAACTTTTCTCCGTCCGGCCGGGTGGCGTAGTAGAAGGGATACCCCTGGGCGGCAACCACCAGGCAGCCTCCGCCGGCGAGGTAGCGCTTCAGCGCCTCCACCGCATCGCCAGGCTTCTTGACCGTGTGAAGGAACGTCTCCGGCGCCGAATAGACGGCGATGGGATAGCGCTCCGGATTGAACCGTTTCGGGTCAATCACTTCCTCCGGCGAAAGCAACGCCGGCGGCGAGCCGAGCGTGTTGCATGCCGTCCGAAGGATCTCCGTGTATGATTCGTGCGGCGGCAGGAAGGCGATGCGCAGCGTCTTGCCCCGCGTGGCCTCGGCCACCTTCACCCGCGATTCGGGGACGATCTCCTCCTGCGCCCGCTTCAGCTCCGCCGCCCTCTGGGTCTCCGCCTCCCGGGCCTTTCTCTCGTTCTCGATTCGCGCCACCGTGGCCTCGAAGGCGGGGACCGTGGACGGGTGCGCGCTCACGGCAAAGAGCAACCCATCGCCTGCAATCTCGATCCGGTCGATCTGGCTGCCCGGGACCTTCACCTTCAGCGGATACATCTCGATCCGCCATGTCCGAATCGGCCCGGAGGAAAGCGCAGGCAGATGGAGCGACAGCTCATGCCTTTCCGTCTTGCCGTCCGCATAGGCAACCGTCGCCGCCGGCGGTTTCGACGCATTGGCCGCGAAAAAGAACGCAGATGCGAACGGTCCGGCGATCTTGATCGAGCACGTCCCTCTCGACAGATCAACGGCCTTCGCCTCCCCCGGCACAATCCGGAACGGAACGCCCGAGGCGAAGTGAACCTCATCCACCAGCCCGGCCCACGACAGGCCGTTCGCCCAAGAGGTATCCAGCGCCGTGTTGTATGGAAGATCGAGGAATGTGTAGCCGCCATACGCACCGGCGACCTTCGGCGGCTCCGGCTTCGGCGTCTTCTGAACTGCAACGCCCCGCACGACCGCATTCTCGCCGTGCAGGCCCACGACCTCCGCCTCGACCGGCTTGCCGTTGATGACGATCTTCCGGCCCCGCCGGCTGCGGAGCGGCGTGGTGATGTTAACCTCGAACGCTCCTTCACTATCCCCAACCAGACCGAACCGAATCGCGCCATCTTTCCCATATTCGTAATCACGAATATGGATGGATGCGTCCTGGCAGAAGGACATTCCCGCCTTCGGCCCGCACACCACCCGCACCCGCGCCGAGCCGACCGGCTGGATATACTCCGCCAGCGCCTCGTCGGGATCGAGCCATCCCATCCGGCGGCCCTTCGTGTCCGGGCCGACGCGGTGCACATCCAGCGCCTCGATCCGATGAAAGCCGTCCGCCTCGATCCCGAGCGGCCAGCGCTCCAGCGCGCCGCGGACAAGGTCCCCCAGGACAGGATCGCCCGTCTCGACATAGTAGAGGAGCATCGCACGGATCAGCATCCCCGTGTCCTGCCACCCCACGACGCCTGCGGACCGGCGGGCGCTGTCCGGCTGGATCAGGAACGTCGGGTCCAGATTGTCCGTCGGGTCGGGGTCGCCCGTATAGATTGCAAGGCATCGGTAGAGCGCCGACCGGCCCAGCGCCAGCGCTTCCTCGGCCATCGCCCGCCGCTCGGCGTCCTTCGCATCCATAAACAGGTGGTGGAAGCGGAGGAGGAATTCAACGGCACACGGGTTCGCCGCGCACACCGACGCCGCGCCGGGCAGGGCCGGATCGCCGGTCCGTGTGGCTAAGCAGTGCCGCGTCCATCGAAAGACGCCGTCAATATAAGGAAGCAACGACGCATCCTGTGTGCACTGGTACATCGCCAGGAGCGATGCCCCGATCCGCCACGTCGCCGGGCTGTGCTCCGCCGCGGCCGCCTGACTGCCGAGGAATTCCTCGTAGTCCCCTTCCACAGGGAAGCGCCAGAAGACGCAGTCGTCCCCGCCGATGCGCTTCTGAATCGCCTTGCTCTTGAGAATTGCCCAATCGTCCTGCAGGACCTTGCGGCGGCCATCGTTCTCTTTCACGAGAAGATTCGAGATGCCCCGGAAGTCGCCGCACGAAATAGCCGTGTTATCCATGAAGACGGCGGTCAGCGGATCAATTGAGTTCTTGGCGATTCGTTCGACCATCCGCGCCGTTGTGCCATCGTCGGGAATGAACGCCGTCCGCCTCGGCATCCAGCTCAGGTCGTTGACTGTCGGGAGGCTCGGCAATCGGTCCGCATACGTCTTCCAGATGTGTTCGAGCACAAACTGGTTAGGAGTGCACGCAGCCGAGAGGTCCGTCGAATAGATCAAATGAAACCGGCTTTCTATCTCCTCCTTCTCGACCAACAGCCCGACGAACTGTCTCTTGTCCTTCGGCAAACCGGCGCAGCAGGTGGACGAGACGCAACGATCCGACTTGTCCGTGCAGCGCACATCCTGGAATTCGTACGCGACGAAGGCATGGCCTTCAGCATCCCACAGGCCGACGGCGGGGACGGGGCAGGCGGCCATGTCGGCGGCGTATGTCCAGTCACCGTCCCACGGTCCGCGCATTTCGTTTGATCGAATGGGAAAGGGATCCACGGACGGACAGGCCATGAGGAAGCCGCCGCGATAGAAAAACTGCGCCGAATCCATCCGACAGTTCAGGAACGTCGCGGGGACATTCGAACCCACGGCCTTCTGCCATGCGGCCATGTCAAGTCCCTTCGCCGCCAGGCTAAAGCGGACAAGGGGGAAGGGATTTCCTTCGCCAAGCTCCAGCTGTATGACAATCTTCTCCTCAAGAACCGGCTGACCGCCCGTCGCGCTTGTATCAATGGAGGCGAGCGTCATCACGCCGGTCCTGCCGTCGGCCTTCGCTGCGCAGGTCGCGGTCCACTTGCCCATGCCGCCGATCTCGATCGCGGCAAGAACGCGGTTTGTCTTGCACTCGATCAGATCAAAGCCGTTCGTTCGTCCGTTTTGTAGCTTTGCGGACAAGGTGGTCAGGCCGTTTGAGAGGGTGACGGCCTCTGTGTTCTGCGTCATTCTGACATCCGCCGACGCAAGAGACGTCACGAGAATGAAATGCAGGAAAGCTATACGTTTAATTGAACGCTGGAAGCTCATGGGCAACCTCGCTCCCGAAGTGTGAATTGGTTCTCCAGTCGCCGCCGCCATCACCCGCCGGGCTGTGATGATAGCAGCCGCATGGGGATGCGTCAACAGTCTTGGTCAGTTGCCGGAAAGAGACTTGCCGAATGACTATTCTTGTGGTCTAATCGGGGAGAGCGGAAATCGAGGAGATAATCATGGGAATACGACGGGTGCTTGTCCTTGCGCTGCTTGCCGCGACGTTAACCGCAACTCCGGCTGTGTCTGAGGAGGAGACGGAGGTCTCGCCCCTCCCCGACGGGTGGAAGAAGGCGAAGTTCGGCATGTCCACGGAGGAGGTGCTTGCCGCCCATCCTGAGGCGGCGCTGGAGCGCGACGAGCCGGAGCTGTTGCTGCAGACCTACATCCTTTCATCCCCAGCACCCGGCATCGGGCGCGTGACCTTCTTCTTTTTCAAAGATCGCCTCTTTAAGGTGGCGCTGAACTTCGACCTGAACGAGGTGGAGCAGCGTTTCCAGATGCGCCTGTTTGAAAAGAAATACGGACCATGCCAGGAAAAGAATCTCGATTGGCGGCCGACGGAGAACGCCAGCAAGATGGTGTGGGTCAACGACAGGCACATGATCCAGCTGGGCCAGCTGGTTACCACGCCCGGCGGACCAAAGGCCCAAGCCAATCACTACCTCGCGGCCATTTACAGCGACGTCAAGATGGCGACGGAATACGAGGAATACGCCAAGAACGCCGCGCCAAAAAAACACACGCTGGGGTGGGAGGATTTTTGACCGGCATGCGCCTGCTGTTTGTAGTGAGGGCTTCAGCCCTTTCTCCCGAACGGCACGGACTAAAGTCCGCACTACAAACGAGCGCTCCCCCGTCGCCACCGCACCCAACCCGTGCGCGGCCGTACACGGCTTGCAAGCAAGCCGTGGCACACCCGTAAAGAGTGGTGTGAGGGAATTGTAGGCGCGCCTCAGTCATTACGGTATTCCCATTTTTCGACCGGCAGACCGGTGGCATAGAGCAACGCGCGAGGTTCATAGCCGTCGTCGGGTCGCGGGCGCGTCGGCCCGCCCCATTGCATGCGCCGTTCCCTCCGCCACGGTCGCCGCTCCCACACGTAGCCGCGGAAGGGGTCCCGCGTGCGGTTCATCCAGTCCAGGATGCGGTCGTGAAGCCGGTCCCGGACATCAGCGGCGTCTTTCGACTCGATCAGGTTCACCATCTCCTGGGGATCTTTTTCGAGATCGTACAACTCATCCGTGTCGTGCAGGTTGACGACCAGCTTGTGACGACCGTTGAAGGCGCCGCGAATCGGCTGGAAACCGCCGTGGCCGTCATGGTCCACCTCGTAGCGGTTGAACTCCATGAAAATCACATCACGCTCAGGTATTTTCGCATTTGCGAATGTATCCAGGAGACTTCCTCCCTGCAGGAAGGGGGGCGAAGCCAGCCCGTTTGCCGTCAGGATAGTCGGCGTAATATCCACCTGTGAAATTGGATATGGACACACTGAACCCTCCGCCACGCGCCCCCGCCACCGGACGATGAATGGCACGCGCGTCGTCTCCTCATACATTGCGGCGCCCTTCCAGGGCAGCCGGTGGGCGCGCAACGGCGCGCCGTGGTCGGACGTGAAGATCACGAGCGCATCGGGCGCATACTCATCCACGGCGTCGAGGACCCGGCCGATCTCGTAGTCCACGAAGCTGTTGCACCCGAAGTACATGGGCTGCCGGATTGACTTCACCCCGCCCTTGATCTTCGCGTGCTCCGCCCACTCGCGATGATGGGCCGGCTTGCCGTTTAGTGGGTCGTCTGCGTTCTCGCCGAGGACGTACTCGAAGTCCTCGAACATGTCGCAGTATTCCGGCGGACACGTGGACGGATCATGCGGCTCGTCATAGGAGACCACGAGGAGAAACGCGCTCTCTTTGTGCTTTGACAGAAAGGCGATGGCGCGGTCCGAACAGCGATGCGCCATCGTGAACTCCTCGGTGACGTGATACTTACGCATCGCCTCCGGTGTCCGAAGCTCCTGCCGCCAGCGCAGGCGTTCCCCGGGCGAAAGCTCGTCCACGTAATTGCGAATATCATACCAGTAATCTGCATCCCATCCCGGCGGGCAAATGCCGTCGCCGAAATAGTCGGTGCCGTCGAGATGATACTTGCCGATGTAGGCCGCGTGCATGCCATGATCCTGGAGGCGCTGGCCGACGGTCTTCACGTTCGCGTTGAGGGGCATGCAGTTGCCCCAGATGCCGTTCGTGTGGGGATACGTCCCGGTGAAGATCGCCGACCGCGCGGGGCTGCAAACGGGGCAGGCGGTGTAGGCGCGGTCGAACCGCATCCCCTGCTCGGCCAGCCGGTCTATCCGCGGCGTTCGCATCTCGGGCCGGCCGTAGCAGCCGACCACGTTCACGCCCTGGGTGTCGGTCATGATCAAGACGATCTGGGTCGCGTCAGGCACTTGCATCCTCCTCATGCGAGGTACAAACCCCGGCCATAGTCATCCTATAACGGGGTTATATCACTTCGATCGGTCTCAGGCAACCGGCAGGAGGCGTGGGAATCTGCGGACGCCGCTACGCATCGCCCATGAGGTAGCGATCCAATCCCTCCGCGGCCTTGCGGCCCAGGGAGATGGCGCGAACGACGAGGGATGCACCCAAGACAGAATCGCCGGCGGCGAAGACCCCCGGAACATTCGTCATGTGCGCCTCGTCCACACGGATGTTGCCGCGCTGGTCGGTCTCGACGCCGAGGTCCCGGATCAAGGGGCCGTGCTCGACACGGAGGAATCCCAAGGCGAGTAGAACCAGATCAACCTTCAGATCGAACTCCGACCCGGGAATCTCCTTGAACGAACTCCGCCCGCTCTCGTCCGGTCCGGACCATTCGATCCTGATGCAGGAGAGTTTCTTCGCGGCGCCATTTTCGCCCACAAACTCCTTCGTGATGATGCTCCACATCCGCTCGCACCCCTCCTCGTGGGAGGAGGATGTCCGCAGGATGAGGGGCCATGTCGGCCAGGGGTTGTCCTCCAGCCGGTCGCTCGCCGGCTGGGGAAGCAGTTCGATCTGCGTCACACCCTTCGCCCCCTGGCGGATACACGTGCCGACGCAGTCCGACCCCGTGTCCCCCCCGCCGATCACTACCACGGCCTTCCGCATTGCCGTAATCTCCACATCCTTCGGAATCGCGTCTCCCGCGTTGCGCCGATTCTGCTGGACGAGAAAGTCCAAAGCAAAGTGGATGCCTTTCAGGTTGCGACCGGGGATATCCAAATCGCGCGGGACACGCGCCCCGGCGGCAATGAGGATGGCGTCGAACGTCCGCTGCAGGTATCCGGCCGAAAGATCCACACCTGCATCAACGTTCATCTCGAACTTTACGCCTTCCGCCCGGAGTTGTTCGAGGCGGCGATCGAGGATGCGCTTTTCCAGCTTGAAGTCCGGGATGCCGTAGCGCAGAATCCCGCCCACGCGGTCGGCCTTCTCGAAGACGGTCACGTCATGTCCCATGCGCGCAAGCTGCTGGGCAGCGGCCAGGCTCGCCGGGCCGGAGCCGATAATCGCCACGCGCCTGCCCGTTTTCTGCTCGGCAGGCTGCGGCTGGATCCACCCCTCCCGCCAGCCGCGCTCGATGATCTGCAGCTCGATCTGCCGGATAGACACGGCCTTCTGGTTGATTGACAGGGTGCACGCCGCCTCGCACAAGGCCGGGCAGATGCGGCCGGTAATTTCGGGAAAGTTGTTCTTCGCGTGAAGCAGGTCCAGCGCCCGTTGCCACTGGCCCTTGAAGACCATGTCGTTAAAGTCCGGGATGCGGTTGCTCAGGGGGCAGCCGTAGGCGTGGCACGACGGCACTCCGCAGTCCATGCACCGCGCCGCCTGTTCGCGAAGCTCCTCCAGCGAGAGGGGCTGCTCGATTTCCCGGTAGTCCTGAACTCGTTCCCCAATCGGTCGCTTATGCGGGTCTTTGCGTGCGTATTCCAGGAATCCCTTCGGCTTACCCATGATACACCTCCTCGGTCGCCGCCACGGTCTCCTGGTCGGGGTGTTCGTCCATGCGCATCCGTTCGAGGACCCTTCGGTAGTCAATCGGCATCACCTTGACGAACATGGGCAGGCATTCGTCCCAGTTATTAAGGATCATCCGCGCCTGGGGGCTGCCGGTGTATTTGAAATGGTTCTCGATCATCGTCCGCAGAAGCATCCGGTCCTCCTCCGTCCAGACGCTCTCCACGTCCACCATGTCGAGGTTGCACCGGGTGTCGAAGAGCTCCGTTTCATCGAAGACATAAGCCACGCCGCCGCTCATCCCCGCCGCGAAGTTATTTCCGGTCGAGCCGATCACCACCACCGCGCCGCCGGTCATGTACTCGCAGCCGTGATCGCCCACCCCCTCGACGACCGCCGTTGCGCCGCTATTGCGGACGGCGAAGCGCTCCCCCGCGATGCCATTCACGTAGAGCTCGCCCGCCGTGGCCCCGTAGAGAACCACGTTGCCTACGATAATGTTCTCCTCTGGACGGAACAACGACCCCGCCGGCGGGACGACGACGATGCGTCCGCCCGACATGCCCTTGCCCATGTAGTCGTTGGCGTCGCCCTCGATGCGAATCGCCACACCCGCAGCGAGGAACGCCCCCAGGCTCTGCCCGGCCGATCCTCGGAATGTGAGACGGATCGTGTTATCGGGCAGCCCCTCTGCGCCGTATCGCCGCACGATCTCGCCGCTGAGCATGGTGCCCACGGCGCGGTGGATGTTGCGGATGGGCGTCTCAATCTCCACCGGCGCCTTCTTGTCGAGGGCGGGACCCGACGTCTTGATGAGTTCGTTATCGAGCGTCTTCTCCAGCTCGTGATCCTGCGGCCGGACGCACCGGCGCGGAAAATCGTCGCCCGGACACTGGGCAAGGATCGGTGTCAGGTCCAGACCCCGGGCCTTCCAGTGGTCAATGGCCGGTTGGACCTCGAGCATGTCCGCCCGGCCCACCATCTCGTCAACGGCGCGGAACCCCAGCGCGGCCATGTACTCCCGTAGCTCCTGCGCGATGAACCGGAGGAACCGGATGACGTATTCCGGCTTGCCGGTGAAGCGTTTCCGCAGCTCAGGGTCCTGCGTGGCCACGCCGACGGGGCATGTGTTCATGTGGCACTTGCGCATCATCACGCAGCCGAGCGTGACGAGGACCGTCGTGCCGAAGCCGAACTCCTCGGCACCTAACAGGGCGGCGATGGCCAGATCGCGGCCGGTCTTGAGCTGCCCGTCGGTCTGGACGCGGATGCGGTCGCGGAGGCGGTTCATCACCAGGCTCTGCTGGGTCTCGGACAGGCCAAGCTCCCACGGCAGGCCCGTGTGCTTGATGGCGGTGAGCGGCGACGCGCCCGTGCCGCCGTCATGCCCCGCGATGAGGACCATGTCCGCCTTCGCCTTGGCGACGCCGGAGGCGACCGTGCCGACGCCAACTTCGGAGACGAGCTTGACCGAGACGCGGGCCTGCGGGTTGGCGCGTTTCAGGTCGTAGATGAGCTGGGCGATGTCCTCGATGGAATAGATGTCGTGGTGCGGCGGCGGCGAGATGAGCGTCACGCCGGGGGTGGTGTGGCGGACCTTCGCGATCTCGACGCTCACCTTGTGGCCGGGGAGCTGCCCGCCCTCGCCGGGCTTGGCGCCCTGGGCAATCTTGATCTGAAGCTCCTCAGAGTTGACGAGATACTCCGTGGTCACCCCGAAGCGCCCGGAGGCCACCTGCTTGATCTTGGATCTCATGCTGTCGCCGTTGGGGAGCGGCTTGTAGCGGTCGGGGTCCTCACCTCCCTCGCCGGAGTTGCTGCGGCAGCCGATCCGGTTCATGGCGATGGCGATGGTCTCGTGGGCCTCCTTGCTGATGGACCCAAAGGACATGGCCGCCGTGACGAATCGGGACAGGATGCTCTCGACCGGCTCGACCTCTTCGATGGGAATCGGCTCCCCCTTCTTGAACTGGAACAGGCTCCGCAGCGTCGCACGCTCGCGGGACTGATCGTCAATGAGACGTGTGTATTCCTTGAAGACCTTGTAGCTGTCGCTTCGGGTGGCATGTTGGAGCTTGGAGATGGATTCTGGCGTCCAGAGGTGCTTTTCGCCGTCAATGCGGACATGGTAGTTCCCGCCCACATCGAGGAGCTTGTCCACGGGGCCGCGCTTAGGAAAGCCGCGCCTGTGGCGGGCGACCGACTCTGCAGCGATCTCATCCAGGCCGATGCCGCCCACGCGCGAGGAGGTATGGGTGAAGTACTTGTCAATGACCCTCTCCCCCAGCCCCACGGCCTCAAAGATCTGGGCGCCAAAGTAGCTGCGCAGCGTCGAGATGCCCATGCGGCTGAAGGTCTTCAGCAGCCCCTTCTTGACGGCTGTGATGTAGGAGTCCATGGCGTTTTCGGGGAGCATGGGGTTTTCGAGGAGTCTCTTCTCGGCCATCTCGCGGACTGCGGAGAAGGCGACATAGGGGCAGATGGCGTTGGCCCCATAGCCGATGAGGAGGGCGAAGTGCATGACCTCGCGGGCCTCGCCGGTTTCGACCACGATGCCGGCCGATGTGCGAAGGCCCCTGCGTATGAGATGGTGATGCAGGCCCGCCGCCGCCAGGAGCGAGGGGATGGGGGCATTATCCTTATCAATCCTTTGGTCGGTGAGGATGAGCAGCGTGGCCCCATCGGTGATGTGCTGCTCGGCCTGCTGGAAGACGGAGTCGAGGGCCTTGGCCAAGGCGTGCCCGTCGCCGTCGGCGGGGAAGATGATGTCAATGTCCCGCGCGACGATGTCGGGGTGGCGCGCCTCGCGCAGGCGAACCATGTCCTCCGGGGTGAGGATGGGGTGAGACAGCTTCAACTGCCGGCAGTGCTGCGGGGTCTCGTCCAGCAGGTTTTTCTGCCGTCCGACGTAGCTCATAAGCGACATGACCAGCTCCTCGCGAAGCGGGTCAATGGGGGGATTGGTCACCTGGGCGAAGAGTTGCTTGAAGTAGGCAAAGAGGAGCTGGGGCCGATTGGAAAGGACCGCCAGGGCGGCGTCGTTGCCCATGGAGCCGACGGCCTCCTGCCCGCGGCAGGCCATGGGGGCGATGACCATCTTCAATTCCTCCTCGGTGTAGCCGAAGACGTGCTGCTTGCGGAGAAGCGTCTCCGGCGGCAAGGCGGGCACTTCGGAGGGGTTGAAGAGGCCGCGCCGCTCGATGCGGTTGTCCTGCACCCAGTGTCGGTAGGGCCTTTGCCGCGATATCTTCGCCTTGATCTCGTTGTCGGGGACGATGCGGTTCTGCTCCAGATCAACGAGGAACATCCTGCCGGGCTGGAGGCGTCCACGTCGGAGGATCCTGTCGCTGGGGATGTCGAGCACGCCGGTCTCCGAGGCCATAACGATCATGCCGTCGCGGGTGACGGTGTATCGGGCGGGGCGGAGGCCGTTGCGGTCGAGGGTGGCGCCGATGTATCGCCCGTCGGAGAAGACAAGCGCCGCCGGGCCGTCCCACGGCTCCATGATGGCGGAGTGGTATTCGTAGAAGGCGCGCTTGTCCTGGCTCATGTGGTACTTGACGCCCCATGCCTCGGGGACCATCATCATCGTGGCGTGGGGCAGAGATCGTCCGGCAAGGACGAGCAGTTCGAGGACATTGTCAAAGATGGCGGAGTCGCTTCCGTCCTCGACGATGATCGGCTTGAGTTTTTCGACGTCGTCGCCGAACAGGTCCGACCGGAGGGTTGACTCGCGGGCGCGCATGCGGTTGATATTCCCCCGAAGCGTGTTGATCTCGCCATTATGCGCGAGGAACCGAAAGGGCTGGGCGAGGTTCCAGCTGGGCAGCGTGTTCGTGCTATAACGCTGATGGACGACGGCGAAGGCGCTGGCGAAGTCCTTGTGCAAAAGGTCGGGATAGAATTCGGGAAGCTGCGTGCCGGTGAGGAGGCCCTTGTACACGATCTTGCGGCAGGAGAGGCTGGCGATGTAGAACTGGCTGACGTCCACCCGCTTCCAGCCTGCAACCTCCTTCTCCACCATGCGGCGGATCACGTAGAGCTTCCGCTCGAAATGCTCCGGCGGAATCGGGCCCCGGCTGAGGAAGAGCTGCTTCACCTGCGGCTGCGTGCTGCGGGCCAGGCGGCCGAGGGTGTCGCCGCCGACGGGCACGTCGCGCCAGCCGAGGACCTCGCACCCCTCGTCGCGGGCGGCCCGCTCGAAGTGCCTCATGCACCTGTCGCACAGCTTCGCGTCGGTCGGCAGGAAGACCATCCCCGCGGCGTAGTCGCCGCGGGTGGGGAGGGCGAACGGGAGTTCACCGCGCAGGAAGGCATCGGGCAACTGGAGGAGCAGTCCCGCGCCGTCGCCGGTGGACTTGTCGCCGCCGATCGCCCCGCGGTGCTCGAGGTTGATGAGGACTTGTATGCCGTCCATTACGATGGAATGGCGGGGCTTGGCGTCAATGTGGGCCACAAAGCCCACGCCGCAGCTGTCGTGTTCAAAGGCGGGGTCGTAAAGACCCCGGGCAGGGAATGTGCCTGCGGCGTTCCGGGTGGTTTGCTGGTCGGTCTCGTCAGGGGCCATAACGTCTTCTCTTCCACTCCCCAAAGTCCATTATAAACGATCTCTCCAATTTGTTCAAATCGGTGATGCCATACTCCGGGTCAGGGGCGGTAGCGGTTGGAGATCGGCAGCCGTCTGTCCCGCCCGAACGCCTTGGGCGAGATCTTCACACCGGGCGTCGCCTGGCGGCGTTTGTATTCGCTGCGGTCCACCATGCGGACGATATCGTGAACGATCTTGGGATCGTAGCCCTGCGCAATAATCTCGTCGGGGGCCTTGTCCTGCTCTACGTAAGCCGCGAGGATCGGGTCGAGCACCTCGTAGGGCGGCAGCGTGTCCTGGTCGGTCTGGTTCGGTTTAAGTTCCGCGGTGGGGGCGCGGTCCAGGACGCTCTTCGGGATGATCTCGCGGCCGGCCTTGCTGTTCAGATACCGAGCCAGCGCATAGACGAGGGCCTTCGGCACGTCCTTGATGACGGCGAAGCCGCCGGCCATGTCGCCGTAGAGTGTGCAGTATCCCACGGATATCTCGCTCTTGTTGCCGGTGCTGAGGACCAGCCAACCGAAATAGTTGGAGAGAGCCATGAGGAAGTTGCCCCGAATGCGCGCCTGGAGATTTTCCCCGGCCACTCCCGGCTCGCCCCCCTCGAAGGGCCCCTGCAATGTCTCCAGATAGGCATCAAAAATAGGCTTTATGGGGATCGTGAGGAGCCGAATGCCCAGATTCCTGGCCAGTCGTTCCGCATCGGTGAGTGTTTCGCTCGATGTGAACTGTGAAGGCATGGTGACGCCGATCACATTGTCCCGACCTAGCGCTTCGGCGGCGATAGCGGCCGTGAGCGAGGAATCCACGCCGCCGCTCAAGCCGATGACCACCTTCTCGAAGCCGTTCTTTCGGGTGTAGTCGCGGGTCCCCAGGACGAGGGCCTTATAGACCTCGTCCAGTTCGGTGAGGTCGGCTGCCTGGGGGCCGCGTCCGGATTCAATCGCCGTCACAAGAATATACTCTTCGAATCGCTTCGCGCTGGTGATCAGATTGCCGTCCGGTCCCATGACGAGACTGCCGCCGTCGA
Organism: Planctomycetota bacterium; assembly: GCA_040755855.1. Classification (GTDB taxonomy): domain Bacteria; phylum Planctomycetota; class Brocadiia; order JAADGH01; family JAADGH01; genus JAADGH01. The sequence goes on from JBFMAD010000004.1 coordinate 39,010, forward strand.
AGACGAGCTCGTCCTGCCCGCCGACGATATTGGTGTAGCAGAGGAATGCGCCGGTGCGTTGGGCGAATCCACTGAGAATCTTGCGGCGCTGGCCGAACTTGTCAATATGAAACGGGGAGGCGGATAGATTGAGGACCACCCGGACGTTGTTCATGGCGATATAACGTTCGGCCGCTCCGCCCTCGATCCAGATGTCCTCGCAGATAGTGACGGCGATGCGATGGCCGCACACCTCGAAGACGCGGCAGGAGACCCCCGGTTCGAAGTATCTCTTTTCATCGAAAACGCCGTAGTTCGGCAGCTCCATCTTGTGATAGACCCCGGAGACATGGCCGTTCTCTATCACGGCGGCGGCGTTATAGACCTTGCCGTCGGACTCGTCGGCGAAGCCGACTACGGCGATGATGTCACGAGTTGCCTGGGCCACATCCTGCAGGGCCTCTCGGGTGTGACGGAGGAAGCGAGGACGGAGAAGGAGGTCCTCCGGCGGGTATCCACAGATGGCCAGCTCAGGAAAGACGACCACATGGGCGCCCGCTGCCTTCGCGCGGCTGATCCCATCCATGATCTTCTCGGCGTTGCCCTTGAGGTCGCCCACCGTTGGATTGATCTGGGCCTGGGCAACGTGGAGGATGCTCATCCTTCCCTCCCGCCCAGATCCACCCCGTCCGCACTCCACCCGATCCCCGGCAGGCGAACGCCAAGACGCCGAATTTTGGAGCGGAGGGTGTTGCGATTGATCCCCAGCATCCGCGCGGCGGCGAGTTGATTCCCGCCGGTTTTCTTCAGGGTCTTTTCAATCATGGGTTTCTCAATCGTCTTCAACACAAAGCGATAGAAACTCTCGCCGGGATTTTCTTCCCGAAAACGCTTCTCAAGGACATCGAGCATTTTCGCCGCAGAACAGCCCTCGGGGCACTGCGGGGCGGGCGTCGTCGCGTGGTCCTTTTCGTCGCGAACACTCTGCACCACCACATCGTATCCCTTGCGGTGGAGCGCATCGAGAACGATGTCCCGCGCTTCGTCCTTTTCGATGACAATCAAGTGGACCATGGCAACGATCCAGAGCCTTGTGAGAATCCCAGCCCGTCAGAGTACAGGCAGGTACTTATCCAGCTCATACTGGCTGACGTGGGTCCGGTAGCGGTCCCATTCGATTTTCTTGTTTGCGATGAATTTTTCGAAGATGTGATCGCCCAGGGCCTCTCGGACGACCTCGCTCTTCTCCGTTTCCTCAACGGCCTCGGCCAGGCTGCCGGGCAGGCAGGCGATGCCCCTACGCTTGCGGCCCTCGGCGGACATCTCGAAGATGTCCTCCTCCACCGGGTCGGGCAGATCGTAGCCCTCCTCCATGCCCCTCAGCCCTGCATTCAGCATAACAGCGAAGGCGAGATACGGGTTGCAGGCGGGGTCGGGACATCGGAATTCCGCCCGCGTGGCCTTCTCCTTGCCGGGCTTGTACATGGGGATGCGCACGAGCGCAGACCGGTTCCTCCGTGCCCAGGAGACATAGACCGGGGCCTCGTATCCCGGCACAAGCCGTTTGTAGGAATTAATCCACTGCGCCACCACCGAGCAGATTTCCCGCGCATGGGTCAGGAGGCCCGCAATGTAGGACTTGGCCGTGGCCGAGAGGTGATACTCGTCATAAGGGTCGAAAAAGGCGTTTTCCTTCCCCTTGAAGAGCGATTGGTGCGTGTGCATGCCGCTGCCGTTCTGCCCGAAGATCGGCTTGGGCATGAACGTGCCATAGACGCCGTGCTTCATGGCGACTTCCTTCACCGTTAGGCGATAGGTCATGGCGGCGTCGGCCATGAAAAGGGCGTCGGCATAGCGCAGATCAATCTCGTGCTGGCTGGGGGCGACCTCATGGTGGCTGTATTCGACATGTATGCCCATCTTTTCGAGGGCGAGGACCGTCTCGCGACGGAGGTCGCTGGCCACATCGAGGGGAGTGAGGTCGAAATACCCACCGGCGTCGAGCGTCTGCGGAACGCCTTCGGAGCTCTTGAAATAAAAGTATTCAAGTTCCGGCCCAACGTTGTAGGTATAGCCCTTGTCGGCGGCCTTTTTGAGCATCCGTTTCAGGGCGTAGCGGGGGTCGCCGTCATAGGGGGTTCCATCGGGGTTATGAACGTCGCAGAACATGCGCGCCACGCCGGCCCCCTCGTCCGGCCGCCAGGGCAGGATGGCAAAGGTGCTGGGGTCGGGCTTGGCGATAACGTCGCTCTCCTCGATGCGAGCGAAGCCCTCGATCGAGGAGCCGTCGAAGCCCATCCCGCTGTCGAGGGCGTCGTCGAGTTCCTCGACCGTGATGGCGAAACTCTTCAAAAATCCCAACACGTCGGTGAACCACAGGCGAATGAATTTCACCTTGTGGTCCTTGACCGCCTTCAACACATCTTCCTTCGTCTTACCTTGTGCCATTTTGCTCTCCTACTTTGCCCTGCATCATTGCGGGCAAGCGTGTGTGAAAACCGTGCGCGACTGCCCTTCCGATAGGCAGCCTTTGCGAAAAAAAATAACGCCGATCTTCCACACTTGTACTACTACATTTCCGTTCCCTTTACCAGAAGGATCCCGGGAACTTTGGATTTCCTCAAGTTCCAAGTCCCTGGGATGCGTCGTCTCGATTCAACTATCGTAGTAGAGGCTGAACTCGTGCGGGTGCGGGCGGAGCCGAAGCTCGTCCAGCTCCTTCTCCTTCTTCCAGTTTACCCATGCCTCGATCAGGTCATCCGTAAACACGCCGCCTTCGAGGAGAAAGCCGTGATCGGCCTCCAGGGCGGCAACCGCCTCTTCCAGCGCCCCCGGGGTCTTGGGCGTGTTCGCCAGTTCCTCGGCGGACATCTCATAGATGTCCCGATCGAGCGGTTCGCCCGGATCGATCTTGTTCCGAATGCCGTCAATCGCCGCCATCAATATGGCGGTGAAGGACAGGTAGGGATTGCACGTCGGATCGGGGCAGCGGAACTCGATGCGCTTCGCCTTTGGGTTCGGCGAGTACATCGGGATTCGCACCGCCGCCGAACGGTTCCGCGCCGACATGCAGAGGTTCACCGGCGCCTCAAAGCCCGGCACCAGCCGCCGATAGGAGTTCGTCGTTGGCGCGGCGAAGGCCAGGATCGCCGGGGCATGCTTCAGCACCCCGCCGATGGCATAAAGGCCCAGCGAGCTCAGGCCGGCGTACTTCTTGCCCGCAAAGAGGGGTGCGCCCTTCTTCCACAGCGAGAAGTGGGTGTGCATGCCGCTGCCGTTGTCCTGAAAGATGGGCTTGGGCATGAACGTCACGGTCTTGCCGTACCGCTTGGCCACATTCTTGGTGATGTATTTATACCACATCAGTTGGTCGGCCATCTTTCTGAGGCTCTGATATTTCATGTCAATCTCCGACTGACCGCCCGTGGCGACCTCATGGTGATGGGCCTCGACCACGATGCCGACCTTGCGCATTTCATACACCATTTCGCCGCGCAGGTTGTGGTAAGTATCGGTCGGACTTACGGGGAAGTAGCCGCCTTTGAAGCTCGGCTTGTATCCCAGGTTCGGCTCCTCGAAGCGCGCGCTGTTCCAGGCCCCCTCGATGGAGTCAATCTGGTACATGCCGGTGTGCTGGTTCTGCTCGTATCGGACCTCGTCGAAGATGAAGAACTCCGGCTCCGGGCCGATGTAGCACGTGTCGGCGATGCCGGTTTTTTTCATATGCTCCTCGCCCTTCCGGGCCACGTGGCGCGGGTCGCGGGTATAGTCCTCGCGTGTCACCGGGTCCACAATGTCGGCGATGACGCTGACGGTCGGTTTCTCGAAGAAGGGATCCAAGACCGCCGTGGCCAGGTCAATGACGGCCATCATGTCCGAGACATGAATGCCCTGCCAGCCGCGGATGGACGAGCCGTCGAAGCCGAGGCCCTCCTTGAGCGTGTCCTCGTCCAAGCAGTCCAGCGGATAAGAGCAATGCTGCCACGTGCCGAGCAGGTCCACGAACTTGAGGTCCACCATCTCGGCTTTGTTCTTCTTGCAGAACGAAAAGAATTCCTTTGCCGTCATCGTTTTCCTTACCTCCGAGAGCTATTCCTGAACCAGATCTTCCCTGCCTTTGAGCAACTTTGACCAGTTCCTGAGCAATCCATGTGCCAAAAATTCAAGCCCTTAATGTGACACACGTTACGACGAAAGGCGTACCTTGCGACCAGACCTTGGCCCTACAATTCTGTAGGATTAGGCCGACCATTCCCACGAAAATGTAGGTCCGTTTCCCGCCTCAGCCGATGGCCTCGCCCCCCGTCTCGCCCGTCCGAATCCGAATGCACTCGGGAAGATCAAGGATGAAAATCTTCCCGTCGCCGATCTCGCCCGTCCGCGCCCCTTTGATGATCGCGTTGACCGTCCGGTCCACAAAATTATCGTTTACTGCAATCTCCAAACGGACCTTCTTGAGCAGGTTGACCTCGACGGCTACGCCGCGGTAGGTTTCCGTGTAACCCCGCTGCTGCCCGCAGCCCATGGCGTTCGTCACCGAGACTTTATAGACCTCTTCCTTGTAAAGCTCCTGCTTCACGTCCGTAAGCTTTTCGGGTTGAATGTAGGCGATGATGAGTTTCATCCCGCCGCTCCTTTCATATCGTTGTAAAGATCTGGAACCCGGCGTACCCCTCCATGCCGTGCTCGCCGATGTCCAGGCCGCGAATCTCTTCTTCCTTCGACACCCGCAGCCCGATCGTCCGCTTGATCACGTAGAATACCAACGTCATCGTCGCCATGGCAAAGAGCGAGCACACCGCCACACCCATCAACTGGATGCCAAACTGCGTGAGCCCGCCTCCATGCAGGATGCCGTCGCGCGCCAGGCCAAGCGACTTCTGACCCCAGATGCCCACGGCCAAGGTGCCCCAGATGCCGTTCATGCCGTGAACAGGGACCGCACCCACGGGATCGTCCACCCTGATCCGGTCCAGGAATGACACGCCGAATACGACAATCACCCCGCCGACTGCGCCGATCACAATCGCCGCCGCAGGAGATACGAAGGCGCACGGCGCGGTGATCGCCACCAGCCCCGCCAGCGCCCCGTTCATCGTCATCGAGAGGTCCGGCTTGCCATACCGCGCCCAGACCGTAATCATGGCCGTGATCGCCCCGGCGCACGCGGCGAGGTTTGTGTTCATGGCCACCCGACCGATCGCTGTGCCATCGCCAACCGCAAGCGTGGAGCCGGGATTGAACCCAAACCACCCAAACCACAGGAGGAAGACCCCTAGCGACGCCAGCGGGATCGAGTGGCCGGGGATCATCCGCGCCTGGCCGCCGTTGAGAAATTTGCCGATGCGCGGACCCAGCGCTATGGTTCCCACAAACGAGACCCACCCGCCGGTCGCATGGACCACCGTCGATCCGGCAAAGTCGCCGAAGCCGAGCTTCGCCAGCCAACCCTCGCCGCACCAGATCCAGTGCCCGATGATGGGATAGACCAGGGTGCTGATGAAAACTGTGTAGATCAGGTAGGCGGGAAACCGCATCCGCTCGGCCATCGCCCCTGCGACGATCGTCGCCGCCGCTCCGCAAAACGCGGCCTGGAACAGCCAAAAGGCATAGATCGGCACGCCCGATGGGTTCTCCGCACAGGACATGCCGAAGCCCTTGAGGCCGATCAAACTCGATCCTGTGCCGAACATGAAGGCATAGCCGATAAGGAAGAACATGATGCACGCCACGCAATAGTCGAGGAAATTCTTCGTCAAAATGTTGCAGACGTTCTTGGCCCGGGTGAATCCTGCTTCCACCATGCCAAAGCCTGCCTGCATAAAGAAGACCAGGAACGCCGCGATGAGGACCCACACCGTATCCAGGCCCACCGTGGCGCTGCCTGCCGCATCTCCCGCAAAGGCGGCTGACGGACTTACCAAGAATAATGCCAGAACAATCAACAATATCTTTTTCACTTTGGCGTCTCCTTGTCGACTAATCATCAATCCCTCCTTGCACGTCAGAACGAAATCCCCGTCCTGATGCCCAGCCATCCCGTATCGTCCCGCGTCGGCCCCTCACGCAAAGCCGGGTTCACCACCTTGCTCCAGTGGATGCCGGGCGTAACCGTAATGTGATCGCCAAACGAGATCGGAAGCCCGCCGTCGATCTGCAGGTCAACCATCGCGCCCTTTCTCACACCATAGTAGAAGTCATTGAACTCGCGCGACCCCAGGCCGCCGCTGATGCAGGCCTCCGCCCCGACGGTGATGTCTTTCCCGATCTTGAACAGTTCCACGTCGTGTTTGAAGCAGAGCAGGCCGTACTCCCCTTGACACTCATCCACATCGAAATAAACCTTCAGCGCCGGCTTCAGAAAACAGTCCACGCTCACGCCCGTGTAGAGCTCAGTAGTGGAGTCGGCGCCTGTGTGTGGGAACGTGTAGGCCACGTATCCCCCCGAGAGAGTAAAGATGCTTACCGGAACGGAGACATCCACGTTATAGTCAATCTCCGTGAATTCGCCCTTCTGACGGCCATATCCGGCGCGGTCGCCCCAGCGGGTCATGTCCATGTTCCCCCACCAGTTGAAGGACACCGGCCCGTAGCCCACCGTGAAGTCCGGCTGCCAAACAGGCGCATCCTCAACAGCCAAGCCGCGCCAGACGTATTTCGTGTTGAAGGTCGAGTTGGCCGAGAGCGACAGTTCCTTTAACCAATCGGACTTGCCTTCACCCTTCAGCGCGGCAGCGTCCGTCTCGCTCACTTCCTTGTTTGAGACCGCGACTCGGCCAGCCTCGACCTCTTCTCGCTTCGCCCCGTCAGCAACCCCTTTTGATTCGTCTTTTTCTCCTTTCGCTTTGGGGACATCCTTTTCCGATACGGTACGGTCCACTGACTCTTTGGCACCCATAGGGGGCTGCGGCCCGCCACAGCCGGAAATCACTACGACCACAAGGCTGGCCACAAGCAGCCAGCGCGCCGCACGGCGCCAGCCCGGCCGTTTACATCCCTCCTTCCTTGGATTTCCTATCTCGATTGTCATATCCTTCAAAGGGAAGAAAGCAAGTCCTATGCCAATATCCAGCAGCGACCCGATACGATGCGTTAACTGTTGATGGATCATAGAGTTATAGATTGATAGTTGGAGGAAAGAGGCGCACCCCGCCCGTCAAAGAATACTACCCTATTGTAGGATGAAGGCTTAAGTCCTACGCGCCGGTACGAAATCGTTTGGGATCTATCCCGTGCTTGTTAACCCGCAGCCCCATGATGCGCTCGGTCACGCCGAGGGACCGGGCCGCCTTGGCCATGTTGCCGCGGGAGGACTTGAGCGCATCGAGGAGTACTTCCCGTTCCACGTTATCAAGCGTCGCCTGAAGGGTCTCGGCGTGAACCGTCCCGCTGGCCTCGGCGGTCTGGAGTGTGGGGGGAAGGTGATGGCCGTGGATCACGCCGTCCTCGCTCAGGAGCACGGCGCGCTCGATGCAGTTCTCCAGCTCGCGGACGTTGCCAGGCCAGTGGTAGGCCATGAGCATGTCAATGGCCGGGGTGGAAATTCGGCGGATGGACTTGTGGTTCGCCTTCGCGTATTTTTCGACGAAGAAATCCGCCAAGAGAAGTATGTCCGTCTTGCGCTCCCGCAGCGGGGGGATGTGAATCGGGAAGACGTTCAGGCGGTAGTATAGGTCCTGGCGAAAATCTCCATCCTCGATCATCTTCTCCAGATTGCGGTTCGTCGCGGTGATGATGCGCACGTCCACCTTGATCGTCTCCGTCCCGCCGACCCGCTCGAACTCGCGCTCCTGGAGGACGCGAAGGAGCTTGATCTGTGTCGCGGGGGAAAAATCTCCCACCTCATCAAGGAAGATCGTCCCCCCGTGGGCCAACTCGAACCGCCCCTTCCTCTGGCTTAGTGCGGTGGTGAAGGCGCCCTTCTCGTGGCCGAAAAGCTCGCTCTCCAAGACCGTCTCCGGCAGCGCGGCGCAGTTCACCTTGATGAACGGCCTGCCTGCCCGAAGGCTGTTGTAGTGAAGGGCATGGGCCACCAGCTCCTTGCCCGTGCCGCTCTCCCCCCGGATCAGCACGGTCGTGTCGCTCTTCGATACCTGCGCGATGAGGTCATAGACCGCCTGCATGCTCTTGGCATTCCCGATGATGTTGGAGGGGCGAAAGCGGTCCTTGAGCACCTCCTGCAGGCGGATGTTTTCCTCCAGCAATCGCTGCTGCTCCTCCTGGGCGGTCTGGCGGAGGCGCACGGCCTGGGCGATCATGGAGGCGATGATTGACATGAGGCGAACGTCCTCTTTGAGGGAGACCTCATCGGAGAACAACCGGTCCGCGCTCAGGGCGCCGATGACCTCGTTGCCGAGTTTGATGGGCACGCAGATAAACGAGATGTCCTTCTTGCGCAATCCCTTGCGCGCCTTCGTGCGGTTCAGGAAGAGCGGGTTCTCGGATATGCGCGGCACTACCGCCGGACGCCCCGTCTCCACCACCTGGCCGGTGACGCCCTCGCCCTTTCGATATCGCCCTCGTTCCTGCTGGCTGGCCGAGAGGCCGTGGGCGGCCTCGATGAAGATCTCGCCGGTGTTGCGATCGAGGAGGGTGAGTGTGCCGCGCATCATGCCCATGTGCTTGGCCATGGCGCTCAGCATGGGGTCGGCGACGTCGCGCAGGTCAATGCTCCGGTCCAGCGTCTGGCTGATCTCGAAGAGGAGGCTCAGCTCCTGTACCTCGCGGTTGATCGTCGTTTCTTCGGATTTGCGGGACATGAAATCTCGCAAGGAAACACACGGGTATGGCAAAATGTTAAATCCTACATTATTGTAGGGCCATCCGTACCGAAAGTCAAAAGGAATTTTGTCGCCCTCCACAGCCCTTGAACCGGGGAGGCAAAGATGATACAAAATGCGCCCAGCTACGTGACCCGGCAGATTCAGAAGGAGCGAGGATATGGAGAAGATCAAGACATTGTGTCTCTACGGCGGAAAGATTCACGACTTCAAGGCCTGCGGCGCGGGGATCACGGCCGCGTTGAAGGCGTGCCCCGAGTTCGACCTGACCATCGTCGAGGACAATCTCGATGCGCTGGTCGCGCCCAAGCTCGATCCGTACGATCTCATCGTTTTTTATTACACCATTGGCGATATCAACGACGCGCAAAAGAACGGCCTGCTGAACTGGGTGGCCTCCGGCAAGGGGTACGTCGGCATCCATTCGGCGGCGGACTCCTTCCGCGGCTGCCCCGAGTACCGGGCGATGGTTGGCGGGTATTTCCTAACCCACCCCAAGTATCGGCAGTATCAGGTGAGCGTGGTTGATCCGCAGCACCCCATCACGAAAGACCTCGTCGAGTTCATGGTCACCGACGAGCAATACATCGTATCGTATGACAAGCGCAACCACATTCTGGCCACGGCGCTGCACAAGGGCGAGGCCGTCCCCGTGGCCTGGACGAAGGAGTGGGGCACGGGTCGCGTATTCTGGCTGGCCCTCGGCCACAACGGCGACTCGTGCAAGGACCCAAACTTCGCCCTGCTCCTGCAGCGCGGCGCCAAATGGGCGGCGACGCCTCCGCCGCAAAAGGAAGAGAAAAAGTAGACCGCCGATGTCTTTATCGACTTCCTCCGCAAGACATTTGATGGGGAAGTGATCGAGGAAAATCGATAGGAAGGGACGGGCTTCCGCAGTTCCGCAACCGCCATAGCAAATAGCTCGTGCGCGTTCATGCACGAGAGCCGGCCAGTAGTCTCTTCTCGACCCGTGGAGGCAGCTCTACGCGATGGAAGCGCTTTGACTCGAAGGCATAATCTTCGCCGCTCTCGTCAACGACTCGGACGTAACCGTGCGCTTCCGCTTCTTCATCGGGAATCAGGCGGTAGAGTTTTCCAACTTCGAGAGAAGCTTCATAGCCCTCATTCGAGAGGCAGATGACAAAATGGGCCGTGCGGTTCTTCTTGCTCTTCATCGCTCATCCAGAAATGGCAACTTCAACTTGAATTCCCTCTTGCCAATGCCGTGGGCTTCGTACCAATGCAACTCTGCAACGCGAATCTCGCCATCAATCAACCGTACGCGAGCGACTCCCTTCAGCTTGCGCCATCTGGCCTTTCCGTACTTTCGGTTCAGCCGGGCGCGCTCGCGAACGCCACGGCCGCTCGCAATTACCTCCACATCTCTCACTTCACCTACAATCTCGAAGTCCATTGCGCCACTTGATTTCGCACGCCGCCCAATGCGTCGGGATCTGTCCTGTTACCCGTGTCCGCCGGTATCACCCTCCGTCTCTTCTCCCTAAATTGTACACTTCAACACAAGAGTTGTCAAGTACGCCAGAAAGGAGGGCGCCACGGGTCGCTTGCAACCCGTGGCGGACACTGCGCTCCGATTCTTTTACGCCTTCTGAGCGCCTCTAGATCAACGGTCCTGGAACCGCCGAGACGCTACGCGGCGAATACCTGGTGCATGCGGTCGCAGTAGTATCGCACGTTGTCCCACTTGGCGTCGTCGGCGATGCGATGGTCCGGGCAGGGAATGTATCCGCCAAGGTCCACAAGGCGTCTCAACCGCTCGATCTCGACATCCACGGCGGAACGATCCTTGGCGAAGACCCTCTTGTCCATCCCCCCAACACCGCGAAGTTCCTTGCCGTAGCGTTGCCGCCACGGCGCGATGTCTGCGCCCCACGTGCCGACCTCGATGGGGAACATCGTGTTCACGCCGTTGTTGATCCATGTCGGGATCAAGGCGTCAATGCAACCGTCGCAGTCGAGCGAGACAACGTCTATGCCGTGTCGCCGCAGGAGATCGGTGATTCGCTTGTAGTGCGGCCCCACCTTCGCATCGAAGACTTTGGGCGAGATCAGCGGGCCGTTTTTGAAACAGATGTCCTCCCAGAAATGGGCGAAGTCGAATTTCACCCCGGTCTCAAGGGCCGCCTTTGTGCATTCATACATCAGGTTGGCGTTCGTCTCTATGATTTCGTCGAGCAGTTTTTCATCATCCACAAGCAAGTAGCAGGACCCTTCAAGGGTGAGCCAGGTCCGGATGGTTCCGTAAAGACTCCCGCAGAAAAGCCCCAGGGGGTAGTCCCGATCGCCGCTCCGGAGGAACTCTGCGCCTCCGTTATCGAACGTCGCCATGGCGTCGCCGACGCGGACCTTCGCCTTCCGGATGCGGTCCTCGGAGAACCGGAGTTTCGGCAGATAGTGCTCCTCCCACGCCGCTCGGTCCTTCAGGATGTGATCCACATCGGGCCGAATTGATCCCGCCCCGGGCACGTCCAACACGACGACACCCTCGCCCGTCAATATCTTGCGCGAGCCGTCGGGCAACTGTTCGACCACTCGACTCTGAAACGGCGGGTGCAAAGGGCCGAGGGGCGAGAAGAGGACATGCCAGTTGATGTCGAAGCCGAGCTTCTTCATGAGCGCCGCGTCCACCGGTGTGCCGTCGGCGTAAGCGCGGGCCGTTTCCGGGGTGATATGCCCCTCCGCCGCCCACTTGTCCAGCGTCTCGCGCAGAAAACCGAAATGCACGACCGGCACATAGTCGGCCGGCTTGTAGTGGAGGATGCGCATGGCGCATTCGCGATGGGTCATTGACATTTCCTGAATCCTTTCCTTCCGCGTTGAACAAAGACGGGGGCTACTTCTGAATCTTGACGGGTATGGCGCCGAAGCAATGCGAGCCGCCGACCTCTCTGATGTCAACCTCGATCTTTCCCTGCGCGTGGGCGATGGGCGAATCGGCCAGCTTCGAGATCGAGTAGCCAACATAGAAAAGCCCGGTGACCAGCGCGATAGAAACGATCTTCCAGAACAAGCTCTTCGAGAAATGCTCCATGGCGAACGCTCCCTTCTGCTCAACTATGGTCTTTAAGCCACTTGACGGCCTTCTGAACTCGGGCGTAAACATCCGGCGGCCACGTGTGCCCGCCGGGATATGTCGAGAACTCGACGACGGCCTTGCTCTTGGTCAGGAGGTCCCTCGCGCTTTCGGCCAGGGAGAACGCACAGACCTTGTCGTCGGGCGAGTGCTCGATGTAGTAGGGGTACCCCTTCGCGCCGCGCAAGGGCGGCAGTTTCTCGGGAAAGAACACGGACATGACGATGTAGGAGCCGGTGATGGATTTCTTCTTCTGGAGCGACGCCGCATACGTCGCCGGCCCGGACGACGACCACGACATGGTGAACACGTGCCGAGGGTTTACCTTGTACGCCTTCTCGACGTCCTTGACGACGCCTTCGATGAACTGCTCGGTGGTGAACTTCATGTTCGGAAGGGGGTCCTTTTTCTGCGGCCAGATGATCTGCTGGTCGGCGTTCCACCGCACGCTCACCAATTGGGCAACGAGGTACTGCTCGCTCAATGCGTGCTTGTAGATGCGCTTGACGAAGGGATGGAAGTCCGCCGAGCCGTCGCCGCCGGGCAGGATGAGTAAAAGACTGAATCCCTGCTCGGGCGGCTTGGCGTCGTCTTTCGGATGGATCAGAAAGTAGGTCTTATTCGGATCGCCTCCGATCTTGATTTCCCTGGATAGGACATCGGCAACGTCGTCCTGGCCGAGACCCGTGCGAGCAAAGACAAGAACAGCCAGGGCAAAGACGAGACATAATCTGGCCATGACTTCCCTCCCCTGAGCGCGTCACCCTCTGTGCAAGCTACTTGCTCTCGACGGTGTATTCCTTCTCCTTGTTGGCGGAGATGTCGTCCCGGGTGAACCAGATCGGCTTGTATTTCATCTGTGAATAGAGGGCCGTCTGATCCGTATGGTGCGGCGAGGCGGGGTCGTTGCTCATGCCCATAGGAAAAAGGCTGAATGATTTGGGCGGCTTCGACAACTCGACGGACATCATGTAGCTCGACCCCGACGAGCAGACCCACTTGCCATTCATGAAGTTGCTGGTGGCCATGAAGAGCGTCTGAGCGTCGCTGCCGCCTGTGCCGACGGGAAACGTCTTCCCCCCGCGCTCGATAACGTTATGCGGCCCCCACTTGACATCAATCCTGCCGTAGAGTTTCACCACCCGATCAACGGCGCGCTCCATGGCCAGGATTTGGCTCTTCGCGCCCTTGGGCGCGCTGCCTCCGCGCAGCTCTAACTGCCACATTTTATAGAACATCCAGGCCGTATTGTCGGCCGTCACGCAGCAGTCCCATTCCTTCAGGAGTTTGAGGGCCTGTTCCGCCTTGGGGCTGATCTTGACCGCGCGAATGGCAAACGACTCGAGGAGACGATTCCTGGCGCGGGCGATTTGAATGGACTGGTTGTCGAAGGAGAGTTTCCTGAACGCCTCCAGGTCCAGGTTCTCCGCCTTCTCCAGGAGTTCGGTCGCCCGTTCGCCGCGCGATCCCGGCCCGCCGCGGTGGGGGCGCGCCACATAGGACGGGACTTTCTCCGTGTCAATATCGCAATCGGGCGCGACGGCCCCCGGCGGGTCGTTGCAGTTTTGCAGGAAGCCGCAATCGGGGTTCATGGCCTGTGGGAGGTCGTCAAAGGGAATAATCTCGCCCCAGTCCGTCTCCTTTGTCCAGCCCGGCACGGGAGCGTACCAGTCGTAACCTTCCGACTTGGACGGCGCGCGGGCGTTGTAGAGGTAGTAGATATTCCCCGCCGCATCGGCGCAGATGTAGTTGCCCGATGGGATGCCGAGGAGGCCCATCGCCTTCTTGAAGTCGGCGACGCCGGCCGCCGTGTTCATCCGGTATAACTGAGTTGCGAGGTCTATGTTGTCCATGTGCGACCATTTGGCGGCGTAGAGCTTCTCGTGGGTGTGGAGGAAGACTGGGCCGTGGTGCGTGGATTCGAGAGCGATCTCCTTTTGCCCTACCGTTCCGTCCTCTCGCAGGACGTTGAGTTTGATCGTTCGGACGGCGACGTCGCGCCAATTGCCATCGTACTCATACTGGCTGCGGTTTGCCGGATTCATTTTTTCAAAATACACATCTGCCAGGTCGGGTGAGTTAGCCGTCAGACCCCAGGCAATGCCCTCGTTATGTCCGATCTGGATGAATGGATGGCCGAAGGTGGTCGCGCCGACGACGTTGAGCGAGCCGCCGCAGAGATGAGCCTCGTACCACTGCATGGGGCCGAGGTAGGGCATATGCTGGTCTATCTGCAACATGGCATGGCCGGATTTCGTTTTCTTCTTGACAACGGCCCAGAGATTGCAGCCCTTCTCGGCCTGGTCCTTCTGGATGGGCTGCATGAGTCGGCGGCCCTCGGACAGGACAGCGCCGTAGCTTTCCATGGTGAGAAGATAGAGCGGATAGGCAAGGACGTCCTGGGCCGTGGGCGGCTTGGCCCAAGGGGGGACCTTTTCGGCATGGGTCTTCATATAGTGGGCAACGCCAGCGGCAAAGGCCGTCAGATAGTCTTTGACCTCCCGGGGGAGAGAGTCGTACTTTTCGGCCGCGGTTTCGGGGATGCGGAGGAGGTGGGTCTGCGTGTCGTTATCGAGAAACCCACGGCCAAAGACCTCCGCCTCGCGGCCGGCGGCCCTGATGTAGTTGCGCAGGATCGTGTCGAGTTGGTCCTCGGCCTGCGCATAGCCGAAGCCGAAGGCGACGTCACCCTCAGTCGCGCCGAAGATATGCGGCACACCGAACGTATCGCGGATAATAGCGGCCTTGTAGCCGGCGTGGGCTGGGGAGGACAGCAGAAGCGCCAGCAAAAGGCACATCAGTCCGTACCTGGGACTCGGCTCCCCGGCGAACGCGCATGGGATGCCCTGGCAGCGGCTATTCATCGTCCTCATCGAGGTAGAGCATCCGGCCGCAACTGTTGCAGAATACAGGCTTGTCGCTGGTCAGCAGGGAGGCAGTAGTCTGCGGGGTCAGGTTGATGAAGCATCCCTGGCAAACCTGGTTCCTGGCGCTGACGAGGGCCACTCCGTCGCGGCGGTTCAGGAGTCGCTCATAGGGATCGAGATATGGCTGCTGTACCTGCGCCCGAATCCCTTCCCGTTTCGCGGCCAGCTCTGCCTCTTCAACCTCGCGGCGTTTGATCTCTTCGCCGATTTCCTTTTCGGTCTCGGTCAGTTTCGCCTTCGCGGTATCGAGGCGTTTCTTCACTATTTCCAACTGCTTTTGCCGCGCTTCCGCCTCGGTCATCATCTCGAGAATCTCGTCCTCCAGCCTGGAGATGTCGGCCTCGACGCCGGCGATCTCGCTCTGGATGGCGGCGTATTCCTTGTTGGTCTTAACCGTGTTGAGCTGCACCAGTAGCTTGGCCCTGGCGCCTTCCTTGCTCTTGAGATCGAGATTCTGCTGCATGTCAATCTTGCCCTGAAACTTTTCCGCTTCCCCTGCAATTTCCCGGAGCTCCTCGGAGCGTTGTTGCACGAGCACGCGCGCCGCCTCGGCCCGGGCCGGCGCTGCCTCCTGTTCTATCCTGATAGTCCGCAGTCGGGAGTCAATGTCCTGAAGTTGTCGAAGTAACTCAAGATCCTTGTTCATGTCCGGCTTCCATACGATAAATCATTCTTGTCCGATCTTACACAATTCGGGCCATAGTTCAAGAAGAAAAAAAAGCCCGCACCTCGCGGGAGGTGCGGGCCCATGCTCCGCAGGCGACGGCGGCCTCAGCTCCCGCTGTTGTTCTGATTCGCGGCGTCGAGGAATCCTTCGAGCCTCCGGCTCCGGACAGGATGCTGCAGTTTGCGAACGGCCTTGGCCTCGATCTGCCGGACGCGCTCGCGCGTCACATTGAATATCCGCCCCACTTCCTCAAGGGTATAGGTGTAGCCGTCGTTCAGGCCGTAGCGCAGCTTGATGATTTCGCGCTCGCGGTAGGTCAAGGTGTTCAAGACCGTGTGAATCTTCTCCTTGAGCATCTCCTGCGTGGCCGCGCTTACCGGCGACTCGGCCTGTTCGTCCTCGATGAAATCGCCGAAGTAGCTGTCCTCCCCTTCGCCGACGGGACGATCCAGCGAGATGGGGCGCCGCGAGATCTTCATCACCCGCCGGCACTCCGCCACCGACAGCTTCGCCGCCTTGGCCACCTCCTCTATGGTCGGCTCGCGGCCCATTTCCTGGACCAGTTTCTTGGTGACGTTGCGCAGCTTGCTCATCGTCTCGATCATATGGACGGGAATGCGGATCGTCCGAGCCTGGTCGGCGATGGCGCGGGTGATCGCCTGCCTAATCCACCACGTTGCGTAGGTGCTGAACTTGTAGCCGCGGCGGTATTCGTATTTGTCCACGGCCCGCATCAAGCCCGTGTTTCCCTCCTGAATCAGATCGAGGAACGACAGGCCGCGGTTGCGATACTTCTTGGCGATGCTGACCACGAGGCGGAGGTTCCCGCTGGAGAGCTTGCGCTTGGCCTCCTCATAGTCGCAGAAATGCCTCCGCATGATCTCGACCTTCTTCTTCAGCGTTTCGCTGTCCTCCATGACCAGTTCTTCCAGCGCGTGAAGCTCGCCCATGGAGCGACGAATCTCTCCATTGCGCGATTTGGACCTTCTCTTTCGAAGCGAGACGACGCGCCTCTCCAGTTCCTCCATGCGCTCCGAGACGCTGACCAGGCGCTTCATCAACGGCTGCACGCGCTTCATGCGCAGGCACAGCTCCTCGAGAAGGATAACTCCCTTCTTTCGCCGCCTGCGGATCATGGTGCGCGCCCGCTCTTTTTGCCTTCGGGAAGTGCCCACCTGCGACAGGTGCTTATGGTCCTCCTTGTTGCGCGCCAACATCTTGCGCAGGGTGTCCAGGTTTCCGGGCAGGCGCCGCGCGACGTTGTCCTTCTCCGTATCCACGGTGACGTTCACGTCCAGTGTGCGGTCGAAGGGAAGCTGCCCCTGATGCACGTCGTCGAGAATCTTGAGACAGGCCCGAAGGGAGATGTCGGAATCCAGCACATGGCGGCGGAACTGCTTTCGCGTCACCTCGATCTTCCTCGCCAGACTGATTTCCTGCTCGCGGGTGAGGAGGGGGATTTCACCCATCTGGGTCAGGTACATCCGCACCGGATCGTCAATCCGGTCCGATGTCTCCCCGGTCAGGTCCCTGCCCTCCTCTTCCTCGTCAACCTCCTCCTCCTCATCCTCGCTGTCGGCCTTTTCGCGCTTCGCCACATCGGACTCGTCAATCAGGTCCACACCGAGTTCGTCCAGCATCATGAGGATTTCGTCAATCTTCTCGGGCGAAACCGCCTCATCGGGGAGGATATCGTTCATCTCCTCATACGTGAGGTAGCCCTTCTCCTTCCCTTTCTTGACGAGTTCTTTTATCCCCTTGTCAACGCTTGTGGCCATCCGGCAACGCCTCCAAGGTATCCTGTGTCATCATTTCCATACCATACAACTTCACAGCGCGGCGAGCTCCTTGACCGCCTTGCTGTAGCAATCCAACCATCTCTTGTACTCGGCTTCCTGTCCGGCCTGCCGCGCCTTAAGCATTTCGGCCTTCGCCCCGTCGCGCTCCTGCTTCAGGCGTTCCTTCCTCAGAAAGACAAGCGCCCCTTGCAGTTGGGATCGGTAGTCAAAGCCTTCCTGCTGCCTCCCAATTACGGACTCAATCATCGGCCGGGCCGAGACATCCACCTTCCCCAGCAACTCCGCCTCCCCCACCGCACCGGAGGCGTCGAACAAGTCGAATATCGCCTCTGCGGCGCGCCGCGGGGCCACACCCGTCAGCAGTCCTATTATCTCCTCCCGGTTCACCCCCCCGATCAGATCATTCTCCAGGAGAAGGCTCTCAATGATCTGCCGCTCGGCCTTGGCCCGGGCGGCCTCATCCCCATTATTAGACGTATTTTCGGGCCTTGCAGTTTGCCTCGAAGCGCCTTTTCTGAGCCGAGCCAAGCGCTCATACAGGGTCTGTTCGAGTTGCCGCTGCCGTCCGCTCATGGACTCCGCCTTCTCGGCCAGTTCCTTCACGAACAGGCTGGCTAAGTTCGGATTGGCGCAATGAGCGATTGTTTCGAGAATATCATCAATTGCCCGGCTCTTCTCCGCCGGCCGAAGCTCCTGCCCTTCGGGAAAGGCCGTGTCCAACTTGTAGCGAATCAGTTCCTTGGCATTCGCCAACGCCGTCGCAAAGGCATCCGCGCCATGCTCCAGGATGAAGTCGCAGGGGTCCTTTCCCGCCGGCAGCGTGGCGATTTTCACCTCCGCCTCTTCCTGCAAGAACACATCCAGGCTCCGGTCCGACGCCTTCTGCCCGGCTGTGTCCGTATCGAACACCAGAACCACCTCGTCGGCCAGGCGGCGGAGCGTCCGCACATGCTCCCTCGTCAGGGCCGTGCCGAGCACGGCGACGGTCCATTCCACCCCGTGCTGATGGGCCATGATGACGTCGGTATACCCCTCGAAGATGGCCACCCTCCGATGCTCCTGGATCGCCTTCTTCGCCACATCCAGCGCGTAGAGGGTGCGGCTCTTGCTGAAGACCATCGTCTCCGGCGAGTTGACGTACTTCGGCAGCGAGTCGTCCAGGACCCGCCCCCCGAAGCCGATGACGCGGCCCTGCGCGTCGGCAATCGGAAACATCAACCTGCCCCGAAAGCGATCATAATACCCCTCCTGCTCCGTCCGGCGGATGACGAGGCCCGCGCGATCCAGGTCGCGCACGGCCACGTTCCTCTTCTTGGCCTCGTCGAGCAACCCATCCCAGCCCGCCGGAGCGCAGCCGAGATTGAACTTCTCGATCATCTCGGCATTGATCCCGCGAGAGATCAGATACTCGCGCGCCCCTTTCGCCCCATCCCCATCGAGCAGATAGCGGTGATACAGCCCCGCCGCCCAGCGGTTTGCGTCATAGATCGCCTTCTTCTCATCCGCGCGGCCCGGATCCTTTGACGTCCCTCTATGGATCTCGATGCCGGCGCGCTCCGCGAGCATCTGCAGGGCCTCTCGAAAGCCCACACGCTCCTGCTTCATCACGAAGGAAAAGCAATCCCCCCCCTCCCCGCAGCCGAAACACTTCCATATCTGCTTTTGCGGGGTAACGATGAAGGAGGGGGTATTCTCCTCGTGGAAGGGGCAACGGGCCTTAAACCGCGATCCCGAACGCTGCAGCGGCACGTATTCGGAGATGAGACGAACCAAGTCCGTCGCGTTCCGAACCTGCTCGACGGCATCGTCGGCTGAAAAACGGACCAATACGCCTCTCCCGCGCCTGCTATCGCGCCATGCCCTTGAATGGGCCTCTATAATACAATAGCCGACCTCGGCCAAAGCCCCCAAACGCACCCCTTTGGCTGATGTCGGCCCTATTCCTTCCTACGATATTCATAACCAAGATAGTATAACACATATTTTTGATTTGTCAAAGGCCCTGGGCTGTTTCCTGTGCACATTAAGAGATAATATAAGTCATATTAGGTCATATGTAGAGCACTTACGTCAAATATATAAAAATTGAATTTTGTGCACAATTTCACTTATCATCGGATCGGAGGGGATGTAACATTTTGTTACACGAGGTGGGTGCAGCGTCAAAGTTCGACTAACTCGATTAAAATCCCGTCCGGATCAATAGCGCACACCAGCCCCTTGCCCTTTTCCGGAACGATCGGCGGGCCGGTAAATCGCACCCCCTTTGCTGTCAAATCCCGATACAAACCTCGAACGTCCTCCACAAAGAATGTCAGCCACCGGACGCCGTTCGTGAACCCCTCCGGCCGAGGTTCGGGCGGATTCTTGATCTCCATCAGTTTGATCAGCGTCTTGCCGGCGCGCAGGCGAACCTGGCGGAAGCCCGTCGGCGCAAGGCCGACGCCCTGGGCGACGCGGTCGGGTATCTGCACATCCACATGGACTGCGAGGCCCAGAATGTCGCGATAGAACGCGAGAGAGCGCTCAAAATCGCTGCACACAATCCCAGCGTCCACAATGTCGTGCGTCAGGCGGAGCGTCATAGCGGATTATCTCCTACTCAAGTCTTTGTGCGAAGGGAATCCTGGGCTTGCGTCAGGTCTTCCGGAACCTGCCGCCGCCCTCGTTCACCAAGCGGGTAAAGCCATGTTTCTTGATGTTGTCATCGCTCAGGAGCGACTTAGTGGACTTCCGCGTCGAAATCCCCACGGCCCCTATGACGCGTCGGACGGGATTCCCGCACTTGGGGCACTTTGCCAGAGGTGCATCGGACATGCCCTGCCGGACCTCGAACCCGGTGCGGCAGTGGTCGCAAGCCTCGGCGGCGTTGACGGCAATGTACTCATACGTCGGCATCCGTTGGCCTCCCGCGGGTACAGCAGGTCGGGACCTTACGCTTCCCGCCACGCCCCCTTAACACAGCAACCCCGGCAGTCGGACCGGGGCCGCATCCACACCATAGTATACCCCACAAGACGCAACTTGTCAAATCGCAGACGCACTGGAAAAAGCCTTGACTGTCCCCCGCCTGTCGGTTTTACTATGGGTGTCTGTTCCTGGCGTATCGGTCATGGTTTCGCGTCGCATGGATGAATTCGTCATGAGGAATCAATCTGCTTTTGGTGTGGCATCCGTCATTCTATTGCTCCTCGCGGTCTGCGCCTGCGTCGCGCAGGAGGGTGAGCGCAAGCCGAGCTCCGTCGCCGCGTCCTTCGATGACGATTGGGTGGTTGTCACCGTCCAGGGACCCGCCTGCCGCCTCGATGTCCGCACAGAGAAAAAGCCGACGGCGGTCTGGCTTGATGGCAAGCCGCTCGATGCCGGGTGGTCCTACTCCGACGAAGGCCAAATGACGACGATCCCCTTCGCCGAGGGGACCCACTCCGCCGAGATCGCCCTCCTCCCCAATCCCCAGCGTCCCGCAACCGAGGCCGACATCCCCCTCGCCAGGGCCGACGGCCAAGGGAACTGTGGACAGATCAAGGCCCACTTCGGCCCCGGGGGCATGCAGGCGTCGGGCGCGTTCACCGGCGAGGCCGGGCGGTATGACTGCACCGTTCGCTGCGCTGCGTCGAGTCGCAAGCGCCTCGACGCGATGCTGATGGTCGAGGGCAATCCACCCGCCGCGTGGCCGCTCGACAAAGCAAAGGAAACCGAGAAGACGGTGTCCCTCATGCTCTTCCCCGAGACCAAGTTGACGCTCAACGTCGAGGGCGGTCGCATCCGGACGAACCCCGTCCTCGCCATAACGATGAAGCAGACCGCGCTCGTCACCGTCCTGCCCCACTCCCCCGCCAGGGACGTGAAGACCGAGAGCGGTATCCTTATCGAGGCGGAGAAGTTCTCCGCCCAGGGCGGCGGCGAGATCAAACTCTCCGGCGGCGGGCACAAGGGCGCGCACGGGGGCGACAACATCTACTCCTTCGGCGTGGCGCCTGGGCAGTGGGTGGAGTGGAAGGTACAGGCCCCCGCGGCCGGCAAGTACCGGCTGACCGTCGTCGGCGCGACGGAGCACGCACGGCCGATCCGCAGGCTCGAGATTGACGGCAAGGTTCCCTCCCCCGCCTGCGAGCTGATGCAGTTTGCCGGCACGGGCGGTTGGGCGCGGGACAAGGCCGACGAATGGTGGGCGTTTCGCGTCGCCGATCCATCCGGCAAGGATATGGCGCTTGATCTAAGCGAAGGGGAGCACACCGTTCGCCTGACGGTCGTCGGGGACCATCACCTGAACGTGGATTATCTCTTACTTGCACCCATGTAACCATTCCTGAAAGGAACAGACATGGAGAAGCTGAAGCGGTTCGTAGCGCGTCGTTTTGAGATATTGCTCATCCTGGTCATCGTCGGCGCCATGGTCTTGGTTGACCGATACATTGACCAGAAGATCACCTTCCTGAATTTTTACTTCATCCCCGTGCTTCTGGCGGGGTATCTGCGCGGGCAGAGGATGGCCGCGCTGACGGCGATCCTGTGCATCGCCGGCGTGGTCTTTTGCCAGGTTTACCCGCCGAACCAATCTGAGGAATCCCTGTTAGGCTACTCCCTGGGTGCGAGGGAGTTCCTCGAGAAGGCGGAGCAACTCGATCTGCCCGTCTCAACGACAAGCCCGCTTCTGCTGCGGCAAAGGCCCATAGAAAAGACGGACGTGAAGACGAAGGTCAGAACGGTACGGATGCACCGCGAGCAAGGTGAGATGGAGACGGCGAGGATGCGGCAGGAGCTGCTCATGGAGGGCCTGCAGGTGCGCGTTTACATACACCTCGCGGCATGGGGGGCCTTTCTGTTCCTTTCCGGGGTGCTTGTGGGCGCACTCTCTGAGGAACGGGCGAAGCGCATGCGGGACCTGCACGGCGCGTATCTCGGCGCCCTCGAAATCCTGAGCAGGTATCTCCAGTCGGCGGACAAATACATGCGGGGGCATCTCGTGCGGGTCTCGGAATCCGCGACGGCGATCGCCCAGAAGCTGGATATGTCGCCCCCCGAGGTGGAATACGTGCAGGCGGCAGCCATGCTCCACGACCTGACCGAGTTCGACGTGAGCATGGACCTGATCGAGCATGCGGCGGAGATAGTCACTCACGATACGAACATCCTGGAGTTCGAACTGCAGCCCGAGGCCAAGACCCTTGCGCGGACGGGAATGGTCCTGAGCGGTTCCATCTCCCTCGTTGCTGCGAAGGACATCCTGAAAAAGAAGGCGGAGAAAAAGGAGGAAGGGGCGAAGCAAGACGTCCCTATCGGGGCGCAGATCGTTGCGCTCGTTGACGCCTTCGATTCCATGACCAGCGAGGATAAAAAGAAGCCGGAGGATGCCTTCGAGCAGATCAAGAAGGACATGCCGGACCTCGACGAGAAGCTGCTCGCCGCGGCGCGTGAAGCGCTGCTGGCCGCCAAGCCGTCGGCCGAATAGGCCGGAATAGGCGGCTGTCTCTGGACTCGATACATTCGCGGGGTGGCAGAGGAGATGAAAGAACCAACCGGGCCTGCGAAGGACGACATTCCTTTTGAAGCGTTTGCAGGCTTCAAGCGGATCGAAGAAGGCAACCCCATCCTCGCCTGCGCGCCGCCCGAGTGGGCGGCCGCAGCCCACGCGATCGTCGTGCACAACACCATCCATTACCTGTGGGCCAGACGGCGTCAAGACAATTACTGGATGTTGATGCACAGCACGGCTCCCGCAAGCGACCCTGCGTCGATAGAGCACGACCCTAGGAACCCGGTTCTACTCCCTTCGAAGGAGGGCTTCGACGATTTCACGATTGAGTATCCCTTCCCGTTCTGGAATCCCGCCGACCGCAGGTTCTATGTCTACTATCTCGGCAGGCAACAACGCCCTCCCAAGCAGACGGGCCTATTGGTCGGTGACGGAGACTTCGGCAAATGGAGGCACGTTCGCCGGACTCCCGTGATTGCCGCAGACGCCGAGCACGAGCGGCAGGGCTCGTCGCATCCCTCTGTTGCTGTCGTGGGTGACACCATCCACATCATCTACACCGGCGAGTCGGCGGGGCCGCCGGCCATCTGCCACGCAACCGCGCCGACCAACGATCCCGCGGCTGTCACGAAAGACCCCGCCAACCCCATCTTCAGGGGCACCGGCCAGACATGGGACGGCCGCGGCGTCCGCGAGGCGGAGATATTCAAGGGGCCGAGGTATTTCCATATCTTCTACGGCGGGTCTGACGGCGAAGTCTGGCGGATCGGGCATGTCCGCACCCGCGACTTCCGCACCTTCGAGACCAATCCATACAACCCCATATTCTCGCCCTCGCCAGATCCCAACGCCTGGGACTGCGACGGCGTGCTGACGCCCCAAGTCATCGAGATCGGCGGGACCTACTACATGCTCTATGCAGGCAAGAGGGGCAAGGAATGGCAGACGGGCCCCGCCGTGACTCGCTTGCCCCACATGCCCCCAAACCAACGGACTTGACCCCCTCCGGTTGTGTATGGTAGGATACCGCGTTAATCTATCGAACCATGATGCGGGCGGGATGGTCTTAGAAAGGCAGGGAGGGAATCGTGGCCGATAGCACACCAGCACAGCGCGGGACCTGGGGCAGCCGGATCGGGATCATCATGGCCGTGGCAGGGAGCGCGGTAGGCATAGGAAACTTCCTCCGCTTTCCCGTGCAGGCGGCGCGCAACGGCGGCGGGGCGTTCATGATCCCCTACTTTGTCTCCCTCCTCCTGCTGGGCATACCGCTCATGTGGGTGGAATGGACGATAGGCCGCTATGGCGGCGGCTTTGGGCATGGCTCCGCGCCCGGCGCATTCCAAAGCCTCTGGCGAAAGAACCGTTTCATCAAGTACTTCGGCGTGATCGGCATCTTCGGGCCACTCGTCATCTTCATGTATTACTGCTACGTGGAGTCCTGGCTGCTGGGGTACAGTTTCTACGCCCTCACCGGCAAGTACGCCTCGGCCGCCAACCCGGAGGGGATGAAGGCGTTCCTCGAGGGCTATCAGGGCCTCGAGTCCAACCAGTATTTCAGCAGTATGTGGCCGGCCTATATCTTCTTTCTGATCACCTTTGCCCTGAACATGATCGTCCTCTACAGGGGTATATCGGGCGGGATCGAGAAGGTGTGCAATCTTGCCCTGCCCATGCTGGCGGTGTTGGGAATTATTATTGCTGTGCGCGTGTTGTTCCTCGGCGCGCCGGACCCCGCCAAGCCGGATTGGAGCACTATCAACGGGCTGGGATACCTCTGGAACCCTGATTTCGGCCAACTGACGAAGGCCAGCGTTTGGATGGCCGCTGCGGGACAGATCTTTTTCACGCTCAGCGTCGGCATCGGCGCCATCATTACATATGCCAGTTACCTCTCCCGCGCCGACGACGTCACTTTGTCGGGTCTGACGGCCACCAGCGCCAACGAGTTTGCGGAGGTCGTCCTGGGCGGGACAATCGCCATCCCGGCGTGTTACGCCTTCTTCGGTCCCGATGCAATCAAGGGGATCGCCGACTCCGGGGCCTTCAACCTTGGCTTCGTCACGATGCCGTTAGTGTTTGCGAAAATCCCTATGAGCGCCGTCTTCGGGGGCTGCTGGTTCATCATGCTCTTCCTGGCGGGCATCACCTCCTCCATCTCACTGGTGCAGCCGGCCATTGCTTTCCTGGAGGACGAATTTGACATCGAGCGCAAGAACGCCGTCAAGCTCTTCGCCGCCGTCTCGTTCGTCCTCTGCCAGCCGGCCATCTTCATGCTCTCCCGCGGGGTGATGGATGACCTGGATTTCTGGGGCGGCACGGTCCTTCTTGTCATCTTCGCGACCACTGAATCCATCCTCTTTGCTTGGGTCTTCGGCATTGACAAGGCATGGGACGAAATCCACGTGGCCGCCCGCATGAGGCTGCCCGGCATCTACAAATTCATCATCAAGTATGTCACCCCGTTATTCCTGCTGACCATCATCGGCATGTGGCTCTATCAGGATTGGTGGCCGGTGATTGTTATGAAAAACGTTAAGCCGGCAGACAAGCCCTTTGTCCTTCAGTCGCGCCTCATGCTCCTGGGTACTTTTCTCGCCCTGTGTGTGATGGTGCACATTGCCTGGCGGAAGCGGCGCCCCATTTCCGCGCAGCCGGACGTGCCCCCGCCGGTAGCCGCGGGCGAAGCTACCGATAAAAAAGGAGATTCCCAATGACGCTGGGCGGATGGTGTTTCTTGATCTTGTCCTGGGCCTTTATCATCGCCCTCTTGGTCTTCTGCTTCGCCAAGCTCTTTGCCGAACAGCGCGACCAGGACCACGCCCTTGAGTGAGTCGGCGCTGAGTGGGCGGCGCCAGGTGGCATGGGCAATGACATATTACGTTGACATAACCTGCCAAAAAACATGATCTGCACGTGGTTGTTGAGAATGGGAGGAGACAGGCTATCGTGAACGAGAGAGTCGGCAACGAGTATATCGAATTTCCAGCCGGCGCGGACGGCGCCTTCCCCGATGACAAGGTAACCCGCCGGGAAATCGTCCTCGGCCAGGACACGACGAATACGTGCAACATCGCCATCGCCGACGTGGACGGCGACGGCCTGCAGGAGATCGCGACGCCCCTGACCATCGGCGAGGACGACTGCGTCCGGCTCTATCGCGGCGACGGGACGCTGGTCTGGGACAACACGGATGTTCGCCTCTATCATGCCTACTACAACGACCCCTCGCGCCCCACGGGCGGCATCGGCCACATGTGGCACCGGTCCAAGCACCGCCACGTCCTGACGGAGATCGCGGACCTCGACGGCGATGGGAAGGCGGAGGTGATCGTCGGCGATGGGCCGGTTTATGTCCTCGACGGAATGACCGGTGATGTGAAATCGCTTTTCGACCTCGGTGGACGGGTTGCCCTGTGGAACGTCGTCCATGATCCGAAGCGGGGGATGAACCTCCTCGTCGCCTGCGCGGACGATCGGGAAAACGGCCCGCGGGCGGCAGCGCTTGCCCCGGATGGCGAGGAGTTGTGGAGCCTGCCGACGCCGGGGCGGGGCTTCTGCGACTGCATGCGCCACGGCGACCTGGACCTCGACGGCCGGCCCGAGATCGGGTTCAGCGTGGAGGAGGCGAAGGAGTTCTGGATCATCGACTGCGACGGGAACGTTCGTTGGAAGAAGAATGTGCCGAAGGAGCTCGGCGACGACCCGCACATTGACGACTTCCTCATCGCCCGCATCCTCCCCGAGGACCGCGTGGACGGCAACCAGCTCCTCCTCGTCACCGGCCCGAACCTGCTGGACAAGGACGGCCACGTGATCTGGTCGCGAGAGGACCGATTCCACCACGCGCAGAAGGTGATCGCCGCGAACCTGCATCCCGAGCGGCCGGGCAAGGAGGTCTATACGGTGGAGTCCTTCCGCCGACACGCCATTCTCCTGACGCGCGACGGCGAGACGATCTGGGACTACGACAACTTCACCCGCGCACGCGAGGGGTACGAGTACGAGGACCCGATCCTGGGCCGCGCCATCGGGCGACTGACCACCGCCGGCGACCTGATCAACTGGAGTGGGAACGGCAAGGTCGAGATTTGTCAGGCCGAGATGGGCGGCGTGGAGCGGCCCCGTCGCAAGAGCATACCGCCGGAGGCCGTCCGGCGGTTCATGCACATCCTCGACCGTGATGGCAAACCGGTCTGCATCTTCCCCATCGACGACTCGCCCATGTGCGCGCGGGCGGCGCATGTGACGCCGTCGCCGACGGACGACATCGTCGTGGTCGGGCATGAGACATCGCGAATCTACATCTATTCCAGAAAAACCAAATGAAGAACTCCCATATCACGTTGGTCGCGGAAGGACAGACCGGCTATACCATTGTCGCGCCTCCCGATGCGCCGAGGCCGATTCGCTTCGCCGCCGAG
The DNA here is from genome assembly GCA_040755855.1 of Planctomycetota bacterium. Taxonomy (GTDB): domain Bacteria; phylum Planctomycetota; class Brocadiia; order JAADGH01; family JAADGH01; genus JAADGH01. The sequence continues at coordinate 66,156 of JBFMAD010000004.1, forward strand.
GAACTTCAGAGGTACATCGGGGAGATGACGGGAGTCCGCCTGCCCATCTCGTCACACGCTAACGGCAACGCGGCGGTCGTCATCCAGGAAAACGACGGATCGGACCCGGCGCTCAATACCCGCGGGGAGGATGCCTATGCCATGCGCACGGACGGCAACCGAATCCTTCTCACCGGCAATTCCCCGCGCGCGGCCCTCTATGCAGTCTATCACTTCCTCGAAAAATACCTCGGCTGCGGCTGGTGCGCGCCGGGCGACGATACCGCGCCGAAGCGCTCGACGATCCGCCTGCCGGAATTCAACGACGTCGTCGGCCCGCCGGCGTTCGCCATGCGCCAGATCATCCTCTTCCCCTATGGCGGCGAGCACCTGGTGATGAACAACCTGCTCCACACGGACTGGATGGCGAAAAACCGCCTCAACTGGGCCCACCCCGCGCCGAACGCGCCCCGCGTGTGGGAGCATAACCGGTCGCGTTTGATCTTCACGCCCGAGGCCGTGAAGCGCGGGCTGCGCATCGAGGTCGGCGGGCACGCCTTCAACATCTGGGTCCCGAGCGATAGCTACGCGGCGGACCATCCCGAGTACTTCGCGCAGATCGAAGACGGCGCACGCGCGACCGATGGGTCGCACAAGGGCGGCCTATGCCTCTCCAACCGGGACGTGGTGGACACCGTGGCCGAGAACATCACCCAATGGCTGGACGCCAACCCGGAGGTCAATGCGGTGGATTTGTGGCACAACGACTCGCACACCTACTGCCTCTGTCCCCGGTGCACGCCGCCCGGCCTCTCGAAGCAGGAGTCGCAGGTCGCCTACACACGCGCCTACATCCGCTTCGTCAACGAGGTGACGGAACGCGTGACCCGCAAGCGCCCGGACGTGCTCGTCAACCTTCTCGCCTATTTCCACACGATGGTCCTCCCCGACGACGCCGAGCCGTTGCACGACAACGTGCTCGTCGGCCTGTGCCTCTACCCCAGGCCGGGGCAGCGGACGATGCGGCCGATCGAGACGTCCGAGCAGCCTCGCGACGTGCTGTTCCGCGAGCAGCTTCTCCGATGGCCGACCTACGCCAAGAATTTTTATGTTTACGAGTATTACACCGTGGGCGAGCAATACAAGCTCTGGTCAATGGTCTCGATGATCTGCGAGGACATGCGCTACTTCCGTCGGCTCGGCATTACGGGCATCTCGTCGGACCAGTGGGGACCGGGTTGGTATCCCTTGAACATGTATGCCTACGCGAAGCTGTGCTGGAATCCCGACTTGACCCCCGAGGAGATCATTGAGGATTTCTGCCGGAGGCGCTACGGAGGCGCAGCGCAGGCGATGATGGACTACTGGAACCTGCTCGAAGAGGGACTGCGCGAGTCGTGGACGACCCAAGACCCGATTGACTGGCGGGACGGCCAGCGGCGCGACGCCGTCAGGAAGGCCCTGTCCCAGGCCGACAGCGAGCAAGTGGAAAGGCGCATCCGCAGCACGGCGGCGTTGCATCAGTTGACCGAGATTTAGAACCTTATTCCGTAACATAATGCCAATTTGCGTGCATGTTTCCAGAGCAAAATTCACATTGGACACATAATACCACACTTCCTGTCTTCAGGAAGTGTGGTATACGTTGAAAAGAGACTTTGCATGAGGATATAATGCCCATTGGCAAGATGGCGTCACCTTTCGCGGGAAAAGATGTGTCCAATGTGAGTTTTGCTCCCGCCTTTGGCGGGATTGCGGGCATCGCCCGCTTTTAGGATGCGGGATGGGATGCAGATCCAATTTGGCGGAGGGCATGCAAAGATAGAGCCGTGGCCGCGTTCCTGGCCCCTTTTCTGGCGGGTGGTCCTGCATGTCGCCATTGCGACAGGAGTGGGCAATTTCTTCCTCGCCATATGGGCTGTCACTGTTGCGGGCTGGCAAACGCCAGATTCCTCCGATGTGGTGCTTTTCGTCGGCGCGCCAATTGGGGCGGCTGTGCTTGCGCTCACCTACGCCTTTGTGGCGCGCTTGGATCGCCGACCGGCGGCGGCGCTAACCGTCGCCCTTTCCATTGCAGGTGCTGCCATGATTGGGCTACTCCCGGTATCAATGATGCCGTACGATTTCCTCTTCGATCGGTTGCTCACCTACTTTCACCCTGCCTGGATTGACTTCCTCCTGTTCTCTTTTTTGTTTGCTCCACCCGTTGCATTCGCCGGATTTGGCGCGGCCGTCCTGGTCTTCAAGGCCATGATGCCAAGAACGTCCAAGCGGGGTCTCTTTCGTGCATGGCTGGTGGGCACAGTGCTCCTCCCCATAGGTGTGGCATGGTGTAACCTTATGTTCGATGCCATGGGGCCCGTGTGTCGGCCCCTGTGGATCCCATACAAAGTGTCTCTGTTCTTCATGGCGGTTTCCGTTGTCGTCCTTGTCTCCCTGACATACGCGATTATGGCTAATCTGCTCATCGCCGCGATCGTGAAGAGCGGAGAGACGGACGATGAGGTCAGAGAGAAATTCGACCAGCAGGGAACACCATGCGACCCGGACAGAGAATGCACAGCGTCATAAGTAGTTGCGCATGTTGTCACCCTGAGCGAAGCGAAGGGTCTCGACCTCCCGAAAGGTTGAGATTCTTCGTCCCGCGAAGCGCGGGACTCAGAATGACAGCCCGTTCATGCGTTGTCATTTATGACCCTGTGTAAGGCACGGTCGGCTTGCTGCCGAACGGAGCGACACAACTTCTCCAATTCTTAGTTGCCTTGCCACGGTCCCTTCGGTACAATGGCGCTTCCTTTCAAACCCCGCCTCCGGCGGGGCGGCCCATGAGATATTTCCGGATGGGAGGTCGAGATGAAGGTATTGGTCGTTGGCAGCGGAGGGCGCGAGCACGCCCTCGTGTGGAAGATCGCGCAGTCAAAATTGGTGGACAAAATCTACTGCGCCCCGGGCAACCCCGGAATGGAGGAGCAGGCCGAGTTGGTCGAGATCGGCAGCGACGAGATTTCCAAGCTCCGCAATTTCGCAAAAGAGAATAAGGTGGAGCTGACCGTCGTCGGCCCGGAGGACCCGCTGGCCAACGGGATCGTGGATGAGTTCCAGCGCCACGGCCTGAAGGTCTTCGGCCCCACCGCCAAGGCGGCGGAGCTGGAGAGCAGCAAGGTCTTCTGCAAGCAAATCCTCCACAAGCACGCCGTGCCGACGGCCGCCTTCCGTGTGTTCGACGGCGCCGGCCGGGCCAAGGAGTACATCAAATCCATCGGCGCGCCGATCGTCGTCAAGGCCGACGGCCTGGCCAAGGGCAAGGGCGTCATCGTCTGCGCCACGGAAGACGAGGCGTGCGACGCCGTGGACCTCATCATAAAGAAGAAGGAGTTCGGCGACGCGGGGAAGCGGGTGATCGTCGAGCAGTGCCTCGTCGGCGAGGAGGCGTCGGTCCTGGCCTTCACCGACGGCAAGGCGATCATGCCCATGGAATCGGCCCAGGACCACAAGCCGATCTTCGACGGCGACAAGGGCCCAAACACCGGCGGGATGGGGGCCTACTCCCCCGCGCCGGTGGTGACGGACAAAATCTCACGCATGGTCGAGGAAAAGATTCTCGTCCCGACGGTCCATGCCATGAACCGCGAGGAACGGACGTACGTGGGTGTGCTCTACGCCGGGATCATGATTGACAAGGACGGCCCGAAGGTGCTGGAGTTCAACTGCCGATTCGGCGACCCGGAGACGCAGCCGATCCTGATGCGGATGAAGAGCGACCTCGTGCCGATCCTCCTCGCCACGGCGGAGGGACGGCTGGAGGAGGCGGAGCTGGACTGGCATCCCCAGGCGGCGGTCTGCGTGGTGATGGCGTCCGGCGGCTATCCGGGCAAGTATGAGAAGGGCAAGGAGATCACCGGCCTCGCCGAGGCGAACGCGATGGAGAACGTCGTCGTCTTCCACGCGGGCACGGCGCGGAAGGACAAGAAGATTGTCACGAACGGAGGCCGCGTCCTCGGCGTCACGGCCCTGGGCGACGACATCGCCGCGGCCCAGGCCCGAGCCTACGAGGCGGTGAAGAATATCCACTTCGATGGCGCGCAGTACCGAACGGACATCGGGGCGAAGGCGCTGGGCCGGGGGACCGCGTAGGCGGGCAGCGGGATGGGCAGGCCAAGACGATTCCATGCCTACTGCGTCGGCACGTCGAAGTCCGGGACGACCTCGCTGGCAAAGATGCTGGCGAAGGCGTGCCGCTCCGACCACGAGCCGACGGCGGTGGAGCTGATCTGGCAGATACTCGGCGCCGCCGACGGTTCGATCGGCAGGGAGCAGATCGAGCAGTACATCGTCGAACGCGACAGGCGGCTGAACCTGGAATTCGAGTCGTCTCAGCTCCTGCTCTACGTCCTCGACATCCTCGTCGGGCAATTCCCGAATGCGAAATTCATCCTGACGATCCGCGACTGCTATTCCTGGCTCCGGTCGGTGACGAACCACGAGCTGACCCGGCCGATCAACGAGGCATGGCGGAAGATGGCGGACGTGCGATTTCGCAAAAGCGAATTTGCATATTCCGAAAAGGAACGCATCCTCGTCGAGCGCGGGCTTTACACCCTCGACGGGTATTTATCCTACTGGGCCGAGCACAACGAGACGGTCCTGCGCGTCGTCCCGCGCCCGCGGCTGCTCATCGTGAAGACGGAGGAGATTGACGGCAGCATCGCCCGCATCGCCGACTTCCTCGGCATCCCGCCCGAGGCCGTTGACCTCTCCGCCTCCCGATCAAATGTAGCCGAGAGCAAATCCAACGTCCTTGCCGAACTCGATCCGTCCCTCATCGAGGAGAAGGTGCAGAAGTATTGCCGGGGGGTGATGGGGAAGTTCTTTCCAGAGGTTCGCGATAGAGGCAGATATAAGTAAGGGCAAACAACATGAGCGCGAAAAATTCAAAAAAGAAATCGAGGACCGACTGGGACCGCCTGCGCAAGATGCGGGACGAGAACATTGACCTCTCAGATATTCCTGCACTGGACAAAAAATTGTTCAGAAAAGCAAAACTCCGAGCGCCCTCAAAAGAGACCGCGTCCCCGTCATCCCGCCGGTTGTCGCTTAAACGTTTGCTTGCGAAGGTGACCAATGACAACATTCACAAAGAAGTTAAGACCGGTCGCCGCCAGGGAAGAGAAAACTGGTGAATGAAGGGGCAGACGAGCACAATAAGTGCGATTTGGATGATTTCTGAGGCAGTCGTAATCATATGTTTAATTATGCCTTCCGAGAAATGACCGACGCCGATGTGCCGGAGATGACCCGCGTCCGCAACAGCGTGTTCAAGGCGCATCCGCTCAAGCCCGAGGACTGGAACGAGGATGAGACGTGCGCCCTGGCCTTCGAGGACGACCGCATGGTCGGGGCCATCCCGCTCGACATGCGCGAGTTCCTCATCGCCCCGGGCGTCCCGATCCGCACGGCCTTCGAAAACTCCGTCGGCGTCCTCGACGGCATGAGGGGCAAGGGCCTCGGGACGGGGATGATCGAGTGCGCCGCCGAGTTCCTCAAGCCCGACTGCCACGCCTTGTTTGTCTATCGCGGCGGCGAGACGAGCGCGGCCTATCACTTCTACAAGAAAACGGGGCACGTTGATCTCCACTTCACGCGCAACTTCGTCTTGTCCAGCCCCCCATCGCTGGCCGAGGGCCGGATCGTTCTGGAAGAGATGAGCAAGTGCCTCGACCACGAGGACCAACTTCTCAAACTATTTAACGCGAGCTATCCCGGCATGGCGGGATTTTGGAAACGCGAAATTGGCTTCTGGCCGCTCGCCCTCGACTGCCACATCTTTCAGGAGATGGCCTACGACGAGCTCCTCTTCGCCACGCTCCGCAGCGGCAAGGACATCGCGGCCTACGCGCTCCTCGCCTGCTATGAGGAAAAGGCGCAGGTCATCATCCTTGAGATGGCCGTGGCCGATGGGGATATTCGCATTTGGGAAGATCTGCTCCGGGAGATCGCAACCGTCGCCAAACGTCGCGGCGCGACGGTCCTGCTGCCGAGTTCGGACACGATCCCCTGCCTGCCGGTCGCGCTGAGGCTCGGCTTCAAGCCCGGCCCGCGCGGGCTGATCATCCTCGCGCGGATTCTCCGGCACAAGGACATCTTCGACCGCATCTGGCAGGGCGGCAAGTCGCTCGCCGACCTAAAGCTGACGATCTGGACGCCGGAGTTTCAATTCGTCGCACTGGATGGCACACCCGGCGGCCCGGACGTGACGCTGGAGATGAAGAACGAGACGATGACGCAACTGCTCCTCGCGCGGGTGGATGTCAAGGCAGCCTTGGCCGACGAACGCATCACGGCCTACGGCGCCGACGCCGCGCTGCTGGCGCAGATCGGCCAGGGCTTCCCGTTCTGCAAGTGGATCTATCATCATTTGGATAACATCTGACATGCCCGACATCGAATTCCGCGAAGCGCGACCTGAAGACACTGACGAACTCCTCGAAGTTCGCAATCAGATTTTCCCGCCGGTGAGCAAGGAGAAATGGTTTGCGTCGAAGTGCACCGCCGCCGTCGCCTTCCGCGATGGAAAGATGGTCGGCGCCATCCCGCTCGATATCCGCGAGTTTCAGGTTCGCCCCGGCGTCATCATGACCGCCGCGTTCGAGAACGCTGTCGGCGTCCTGGAGCAGTTCCGGGGCCAGGGCCTCGGCACGGGCATGTTGGATGCGGCCAAGAAGTTCCTCCTCGGCAAGGCGGACGTCCTCATGGTCTATCGCGGCGCGGAGCTCTCCACCGGTTACAACTTCTACGCGAAAAACCTGCACTACGACATCACCTACCCCCGCCCCCTTGCCCTCGAAGGCGAGTGCAGACTGACGGGCGACACATCGGCGGAGATTATGGACATCTCCGACGCCCTCCGCCGACAGGAGGAGATGAACGCGGTCTTCCAGAGCGTCTACGGCGGCATGGGCGGCTTCCCGCCGCGACGGCCGGGCTACTGGACCCACGCGCTCGATCAAGCGATATTCGAGGTGCTACCGACCACGTTCAAGTTCATCCGCACCGAGGAGAATGGCCGGCTTACCGGCTACATCATCTTCGGCCACCGGAGCGTCCGCGACAAGAAGTCCATCGCCATCCTCGAGATCGCCACGCGCAACGGCGACCAGCACATCGCCCGGCAATTGCTCCTCGCCTTTCGGCGCTACGTGGATCAATATGATGTCCCCAAGACCGCGTCGAAGCAGGAGCAATCGCCGTACTATCAAGTGCTGCTCGACACGGGCTTTATCCCGATCCCGCGCGAGAAGACTTCGATGATGCTGATGGCCTATCCCCTCGACCCGGCGGCAATGGCAGGAAAAGTCTGGGGGGAGAATGCAGAACTGGACAAAGTCGAGGTCATCGCCTGGAGCCCTCTGCGGCAGGTGACGCTGCATGAGGCGAGGGGCAAGGCGCGGAAGACCATCCGGCTGGAGATGAAGGACGACACGCTGACGCGCCTGCTCCTGTCGCGCGTTGATCTGGTGAAGGCGGTCGAGGAGGAGCGCGTCACAGCCCTCGGCGCGACGCCAGCCGATATCGCCGCCATCGCAAAGTCCCTCCCCTTCACGCAATGGGAGTATCACCAGATCGAATACCTATAACCGCCCTCTTACTCCTACTCCTACTCTTACTCCCCCTCCAACCACTCATCCTCCGGATCGAAGGCCGGGATCGGCACGACCACCACCCGCAGCCGCCCCACCGCCCGATGCCGGCAGCTGGGCTTGATGAGGACCGACGTCATCGGTCGCAACGGAACGCGGTCGCCGTCCAGCTCCATCTCTCCCTCGCCATCGAGGACGAGGTAGATTTCCGTCATGTTCTTGTGGTAGTGGACCTTCGACTCGGCATGTATCTCTGTGATGTGGAGCGTGGCGACGGGGTTCTCCGGCGATGCAAACGCCCGCCGCGCCGCGCCGCAGGGACACCGCACCGGTTCGATCTCATCCATCTGCGCGGTCAGGTAGTTCTTCGGCATGGCAGTTCACGCACTCTCCTAACGCGGACTTGGCCCGCAACCGAAGGACAAAATTCACATTGGACACATAATACCACACTTCCTGTCTTCAGGAAGTGTGGTATCCGTAGAAAGAGATTTTGCTTGATGATATATCGCTTATTGGCAAGATGGTGTCGCTTTTCGCGGAAAAAAATGTGTCCAATGTGAATTTTGTCCCAAGAACATGCACGCAAATTGGCATCATGTTACGGCGTAAGGTTCTAAACATGATTCGTGCCCCTCGGCATGGCAAGGAAGGAAGGAGGGAAATGGTGAGACCCCGCAACCCTCGTCCGTCCCTCTCCCAGAGGGAGAGAGCTATTTGGTCTCCTTCGTCGCCCGCGCCGCCGCCAGGGCGATGTCCAGCTCGTCGTCGTCCAGCGCCTGGCCCGAGTTCTGCCAGCAGACCAATCCGTTCTTGGCCACGATGTAGATGTAGGGAGCCAGGGTGTTGCTGTACGCCCCCGCCGTTTTCGTGTCGGGATCGCTCAGCACCGGGTATGGGATTTTCTCCTTCTCCACCCACGTCGCCACTTTCTTTGCGTCTTCGTGCGTGATGGCGATGAGCACCACGTCCTCTTTGGAATACTTCTCATGGATCTCTTTCATCCGAGGCACGATGGGCACGCAGTGCGGACATGTGGTGATCATAAATTCCAGGATCACTACTTTCTTTTGTTTGAGCTTCTTCAGCGTGAGGGGCTTCTTGGCATTCAGCCACGTCTTGCCCTGGATTTCCGGGGGCGTCTTGTAGAGGAAATCCGCCTGGCCCCATACCATGCCGGCGGAAAGGAAAAGAAATGCCAGGACGAGATACAACACGCATCGCTTCTTCATCGCATCTTCCTCCTGCAAATCAACGGCGTTTCCCAGTCTGTCCCAGGGCAATCAGGGCCTCACTTCTCCGCCGCCGCATCCCGGAGCATCTCCTCGATCTGCGTCGTTTTCAGGTAGTACGGGTGCCCCTGCCAGATCACGTAGCCGTATCGGTTGACGAGGTAACAGAACGGCACGCGCCGCATGGCATACTTCTCGAACGTCTTCGCGTCCTTGTCGATAGCGACGGGGAAAGCGACATTATGCTCCTTGATGAATTTCTCCACCATCTCCTTGTTGTCCTTCAGGTCGCTCACCACGGTAATCACCTGGAACAGGGGGCCGGTGTAGCGGCTGTAGATATCCTGGATGTGCTCGATCTGTTCCACGCAGTGCGGGCATTTGGTGAACCAGAACTCGAGGAGGACGAATTTCTTCTTCCGAAACTCCGCGAGCGTCATGGGTTTCTCGGCGTTGAACCACTGCGCCGTCTCGATCTCCGGGGCGAGCTTGTCCTCCAGGTCCCACGTGGCCCCCGGCTGGGGCGTGAGCGCCGGGCCTTTCGTGTCCGCAGTGCAGGTCGGTTTCGGGGCCGTGCAGGTCGCGCATGGCGGCCCCTCCGCCTTCTCCGCCGCGGAATCGGCCTTCTTTTTCTCCTCCTCGCACGCGCACAACAGCACCATCATTGCCACGGCAACGACGCCTGCAAACAACATTCTGGCCTTCATCACTTCCCTCCTCTTCCCGGAATATGGATTGTCACGAGACGTGCAAATCTGCATGGTACAAAGCATACACCATCGGTCCCGACAAGTCAAAAGCCAAAATGGAAAATGAATGAGCTGCCGTCAAGCATTCAGTGTGGGTTGCTGGTAAGTCTCGGGGCAAGTGATCTGCTATGTTCTGCTATAAGGAGGGAGGAACCTTGTCCCACCACTGGAGTTGCCACCAGATTTGATCGTCGTTGCCCTTCTCATGGTTTGCGACCTTTCCGACAAACACCTTCTCGCCTTTTCGGAATGCGGCGTCGGGACTTGGTGCGTTGTTGCCCTCGTATCGAGTGGACCAGGGCTGTTTGTATGCCTTGACGACGACGTTGCCAACGTTGACGAGCCATGCAAGGAATGCGACGAACCAGATACATATGAACACTCTTAGCACTCGTGGCTGTGCTCTTTCGATCAGAAACAGAACGTACGTGACGAAGATGCCAGCAAAAGCGACCGTCACGAGCACTGCCGGTAACAAGGTCACCGACCAGTGCCTCCGCTCCCACCCACAGCAGAACACCTTGCCCCTTTCGTTGATGAAGTAGGTTCCTGTTCCAGTTGATCCGATCTCGTTCGGCCAAGCGTAGATGACGAAGTGGTTTTCCTGCGCATTAATTGTTCCCTGATTCTTTGTCGGATCGAGCGTGGCCCCAGGCTTAGCGGATGTGCCGTCAAGAGAGTCATCATTGACCGGGCCATCCGGCCCGGGAATCCAGAGTATAATGCCGTAGCCGTAATACCCAGCATTGAGCTGGCCCTTTTCGTCCTTCAGTTTCCACGGGAAAGTAACATACTCTGGAGCAACCGGAGATTTTGCTCCTGGGTTCCTTGGAACAGCCTGTCCTGCGATTTCGCACAGAAAACCATACTCCCCCACGCCGTCGCCATCTTGGTCCACGTGACACCGTCTCTTGAATTCTATCTGGGCCTTTGCCAGTTGTTCAAGGAATGGGATGACTTTGTGGTCGGCGTAGCGGCGAATATTGGGTGGAATGACGACGTAACGCCATACAAAGCCGTGCAATACACCAAGAAAAACCAAGATGACAATGATCGCCAGATGTCTCTTCATGGCTCAGCGCATTTCCTCCACTTTCACTATATCACATGATCGGCGGGTTGTGTGTAACAAGTATGTAACAACCGCCGGTCGGGAGTCTTTCGGGGGGCGGGGTTACTGACCGTGAGATTGGCCTGGCGATGCCAACGCCTCGCGCAGGTCGGTCAGGAGGCGGTTGCCCTGGTCGGCATTGACCATGCGGATGTAGTGGGCGTGGCTGAGGAGGGAGAGGCGGAGCTGGCCGGCGGTGAGGCCGTCGCGGTTGACGCCCTTGGTGCGCAGGTGATGGATGACGGCCCGGAGCCATCGGCGGTAGTAACGCGGGACGCCGGGCTGGTCGTTCACGACCACCCCCGTCACGATCTGGCGGCGGCCGCGGCGCATGAGGCGGACCTTCCTGTCGGCGACGCGGAAGCCTTCTTCCTTAACTACCTTTCGGACGAATGGAATCAGTTTCTTCACTTCCTCGGCCGGGCCTGAGAAGGTCATGTCGTCGGCGTATCGAGTGTAGGACACGCCCACCCTCCCCGCCGCGCCCATGAGGCGGCGGTCGAGCTTGCGGCAGACGGCGTTGGCTATGGCCGGCGAGGTCGGCGCGCCCTGGGGCAGGATGCCGTCGGCGGTGGTCAGCTTCGCAAGGATGAAGGAATGTCTGTTCGAGAACTGGAGCGACCGGAACAGCCCCAGCACCCGGCCGAAGTGGATGGAGGGGAAGAAGTCCTCGATGTCCATCCGCAGGACCATCTCCTTCCCAACGTGCTCCGCCGCGCCCGTGGCCAGGGAGCGATTCCGCCGGAAGCCGTGGACGCAGTCGGGCAGCTCGACCCAGTTGAGGATGCGATCGAGGATGCGGCGCTGGACGTACTTCAGCGACTGCACCGGCGCGTGGATGGTGCGTTGCCCGCCGCCGGGCTTGGGGCGGGTGAACGTGGTGTAGAGTCGTTTCGGCGAGAATGACAGCCTGCCAAGCCGACTCGGCTTGAGGCCGAGGGCCTTGGCCAGGCCCTTCAGCCCGTCGTCGGACTCCACCTCGATGGTCCGGCCCGTCCTGGGGTCGCGGGCCTTGCGTGTGGGCAGCCGTCCATCCTGGGGCAACATGCAGATGGCCCGGTCGCGCTCGCGTTTCTTGCGCAACGCCTCGATCTGCTGTCGGCGCTTGCCGCGCTTCAGGGCATCCACGGCCTCGGGAGGCAGAACAAGCCGGATCAGCCAGTCAAGAAATCCCATGACGAACCCTCTCGGAAAACGAGAGGCGGCGGGCCGGTTTTACTATGCACCCATTCTGCGTTCCTGCTGCAAGCAGGAACAAAGGCTTGTTGAAGGCGCAAAGCGCACGCACGGCGAATCGCCGCGCAAATCTAAAACTCTTCGGCCCGCCGCCTGCCGGAAGTATAGCACACGCATAGGACATGTCAAGAGAGATAGCCGCTCATCCGGGGGCAAGAACCTGCGGCATCGGATCGTCCATCCATCCGGCGGGGCGTTGGCCCGTCCCCTGACGACCCAGGTCGCCCAGGTCCGCCCGCGCCCGATCCGCCATCGCCAGCAGGCGCTTCACCACGTCCGGATGACGGGCCGAGACCTCGCTCGTCTCGCCGATGTCGTTTCGGAGATCGAAGAGCATCGCAGGACTCGCGGTCGTATCCCCACGCAGGTTGACTCGCTTCTTGTCGAGCGGCAGATACAACTTCCACTGCCCCGCCCGCACCGCCTGCAACTGGTGCATGAAGTAGTAGAAGAACCCGACCTCGTCATAGGCCGACCGCGCCCCGGCCTCGCCGAAGAGCGACGGGCGGATGTCATGCCCGTCAATGGTCCGATCGGCGGGCGGCTCGCCTCCTGCCAACCGGACCAGTGTTGGCAACACATCCATCGTGCTCGTCACCTCGTCGCAGACAGTCCCGGCGGGGACCCGTCCCGGCCAGCGCACGATGCACGGCATCCGCATCGCACCCTCCGAGGTGTCATACCCCCAGCCCTTCAAGGGCGTGTTGCTGCCCTGGATCGGGTCGCGGCGGATCGCCCCGTTGTCGGAGGTCCACACCACCAAGGTCCGCTCGTCCAGCCCCAGCCGTTTCAGCGCCGCAAAAATTTCCCCCGTGGACCAATCCATCTCCTCGATGCTGTCGCCGTACGGGCCGTTGGCTGACTTGCCCTGGAACGCGGGGCTGGCGAACGGGCGCGCCGTGCTGCCGGGCATGGCGTGGGGAAGATAGACAAAGAACGGACGGTCCTTGTGTTCGGTGATGAACCGGATCGTCTCCTCCGCGTAGCGCTTGGTCAGGTAGTCGCGGTCCACGGGGGCCTCGATCACGGTCTCCTGGCGCATCAGGGGCAGGGGCGGATAGTTCGGGTTGTGCTTGCTCTGCACCATGTCGTCGCTGTAGGGGATGCCGAAGTAGTGATCGAAGCCGTGCCGCGTGGGGAGGAATGGGGCCTGATCGCCCAGGTGCCACTTGCCGATGCAGGCGGTGGCGTAGCCCTGGGATTGGAGCAGGCGGGCGACGGTGATCTCGCACGGGTTGAGGCCCTTCGAGTCAATGGCCCGGAGGACGGGCGTGCCCGTTCCGCTCACGTGCATGTTCACGCGGCGCGGGTAGCAGCCGGTCATCAGGCTGGCCCGCGAGGGCGTGCAGACGCCGCTGGTGCTGTAGAAGCTGGTGAACTTCATGCCCTCGGCGGCCATGCGGTCCACATGCGGCGTGCGGTGCACCGTCGAGCCGAAGCAGCCGAAGTCGCCGTAACCGAGATTGTCGGCGAAGATGACGATGAAGTTGGGTTTCATCGGGCCTTTGATTCCTCCTTTGCCTTAGTCGGAATACACTAAGACGATTAACATACCCTGCTCTTTCCGGTGGGCAATCAAAACAAACGTGTTATCGGAATTCCGACACTCAGTTCGGCTTCCTGAGCACGAACACCGATTCAAAATAAGAATCAAGAGATCGTGGTCGCGCGTTGCTGTTCTTCTTGTCAAGTTGAACGTCCAGACTATCCTCGATTCCAAACCCGGCTCTTTCCGCGAGTTCTTTGAAAATTTCATCACAACGCACGCGATAGAGAACTTCACGGGTGCTGAATCTGTAGAACACGCTTTCCTTGCCTATGACATATATCGCCACCCCACCCGGCAAGAGCACTCGATACGTTTCTTTGAGAGCGTTTTTCAGGTCCCTGTAATACGCTACTGTGGGGTCGGCCTTGATCGATCGAAGATCATCCGATTTAAGCCATTCATAGAGCTTCGCAACTTCGGTGGGGAGGTCCCGCAAGGGCTGACAGGTATTTCTCTTCATCGACCCTACGCTTTGCTTTTCCGCATTCTCGATCTGCTTTGCACTCATCAGCCCCAGTGCAGTGATTGATATGGACTTGCCAATCAGGTAGTTCTCTCGACCGGAGGACGCCGGCAAATACGGCGGCGATGTCAAAACCACGCTCACACTTTCTGCCGGCAGTGGCATTGCTGTTGCTGTGTCTTGGAGGACTCTGAAACTGGGTATCGAAATCCCGTAAGCATTCCTCACAGTTTGGACAACATGAGCGGTGTGTATTAGGCTCCGCAAGTTGGCTTCGACAATCGAAGATAGACTCGTCTTGCCTATTTCCAACGCAAAACGGCCGACGCCCGTTCCCATCATGCGGATGTTGAACTTCCGACTTATGGCATCGCTCAGGACTATCTGAAGTGCCTGTCTCACGGCATTGTTTCTGGCGGTGTTTATCATTGACATCCAAGAGCCGATTTCGTCTTCGTACTGCCTTTGCTCATCTGGCGAACCCCAGCGCTGAAACTTCCTCTCGATCCATGGCGGAAACGAATACCTTGTTGGCTTGCGTGCCCCGCGAAATAGTGGCATCGCCGCAGTACGAACGTTCCCAACCTCCTCCTGAAGCACCGATGGAGAAACGGTGAGCATATTGAGTTTGGCCGAAGAAATCGCACAAGACAGACCATCTATGTCGATTCCAATTGAGTCGTAGGCCAACAAAGCACCTTCCACCATGGCTGTCCCACTTCCAAGAAAAGGGTCAAGCAAGGTTCTATTCCCGTTCCCTGTCGAGGGAGTAACACCGTCTACTGAAACAAGAAGCGATCGGATGAGCCGCGGAAAGAACTTGGCCTTATACTTGTGAAGGCCATGTACATGCGGCGTCGAGGTGCTCCTTTTTTCAATTGCTGTTATAATCTCTTTATCGTGCTCGCTTCCGCCATCGCAAAGGTGTCGCGCAATGCGCACGAGGTCGTCTGTTCCCGGATTTCCCCGTCCCATGGCACTCAAAAATTCGGCGGCCGCCAGCATGGGAATCAAGCAGCAAACACGGCCGTTGGGAGTATCTTTCACGTAACGCCAAGGGGCGGTTGGGACAGAGTCGGACGTACCCTTCTGCTCGACAAACCAAATTTCCTGAGAGAAATTCAGGCCGCGAATCAAACGAGGCAGGTCACAGCGAAGTCCCCTTCCGATAAAACCATAGGGCGGTCTTGATCTCACATGCGACATGATTCGATCACGCGGGACGGCTACATACTGAAAAACGTCCTGATCGCTACTGACAGGAATGACCTTTTGGAAAAAACAACGCAATTCCCGCTCGGCGAGTTGTGCGTCTCCCGCGAGTTCGACATTGCATCGTAGCTTCAAGTAGAAGGCATCCGTCACTTGCTCATCCTAATTCGCCAAATACTGATTTGATCCAATCGTCTCGCGCCACCGTGCGCGTGAGTGCAATGATCCCATCAAAGAGATTGTACAACTTTTGATCTCCCGGAAGATCAGAAACCTTTCGCGCCTTTCCACTGGCGTCGAGCGTCCAAACAATGTCCTTCAGAGATTCAAGGTAATCATCGAAATGCCTCGCCGCATGGATGTTAGAGATAAGGCCTACTTTGAAGCGCCACTTGTCGGCCTTTGGTTTCCCTTCAGACCCTATCTTCAGAACTTGGTAGATTCCCTTCTTAATATCATCCGTCCTGTCGATTCCGACACTTGTCTTAGAATCGGATACAGATTCGTATCCGTCCCCATTTCTCCTCTCCGGCCATCCAGACGGAACAGGGGAGGGAGTACCGCAGGCATTTGTAAGCCAGAAGATGCCCTCTCGAGACTTTGGGTGATATGCCCCCAATGCTTCTTGCCAAAACGCAAAATACTCTCTGAAGAACGAATCGTCTTTCTTGAGTAAGCGAATGAGTCCATCCAGTGCCCACGTGTCGTGTCCCTGGTTCGCCCGCTTTCCGAGCTCAAAGTATCTCTCCTGCCAACCTGCATCATATTTCCCCGGAATGAGCATTTCCAATTCCGTGCCAAGAAAATTGGAATTAGACACGGCTGTGTGGTCCTCCAATGCCACTACCTTTCCGTTCACCTCCTTGGTCATCTTTTGCGCGATCATAGACAAACTGGGAGTCATAAGAGGTGACGCTTTGATCTCGGCAAATAAAACTACGTTCTTATCCCGGTTTACAACCACCGCGTCAACGGGTTCTCCACCTTTGAGTACCTGCTCCTTTTTCCCCAGACTTGCGAAAATCGCGTTGTAAAATAGGAGCAACAATCGCGAGGTCGCGTTTCCAATTCTTCCTGATTGGGGCTTTTGTGAAGGACTAAAGTAGAATTCGTTGTTCAACACATGGCGTGGACAGCAATTCGTGTAATGAAAGAAAAAGCGGGGTGTCTCCCTCGGACAGTATAGCCAACCCGCGTGTGACAACGCTGAGTAGTACTGCGCTGCTACGAGCAAGTCAAAAGCCGACGCAAGCAGCTGGCCGACCCCGTTCGGCGAGATTTGCTTGTTCTCGTAACACATCTTCACGAGAAGATGCACAAGCTCGCCTTCCAATTCACTCTCTGGATCAACCGACTTAGACTTCTGTATGACGTCCTCTATCCAGGAATCCAACTGATTAGCCATCTGTTCTCCGGATTGTTGTTTCGGCAGTCTGTAATCAAGAACACAAAGCTCCGGCTGCACCATACTTATCTCCCCATTCGCCCATGTGCAGCATGTTACGGCTTGGCCCATTCGGGGAGTGAAGGGATACGCCCAACGCCTCACTCCGCGCGGTTACATTATACCCCACGCCTCCGACAATGCGAAGCAAAATCTCACGCAGAGACGCCAAGACGCAGTCGAAGATAGGGTTATAGATTGCGGGTTATCGGTTATAGGCCGTCGAAAGCCGATCCCATAACCTGTAACCCACAACCTATCCCCCCTAACCCATCCCTCGGTGAACCGGCATCCGCCGCCGCGGGATTTGTGCTTTACATCCATCGGCATCGCTCCTTATAGTATCCCCATTGGAGAAATCCCTTGGTTCGTTCCAAGGCAGAGCCTTGGAACGAGAGTATGGCATAAGGAGATTCGCCCATGAGAATCGCGCTTTGTCTGATGGCTCTGCCGTGTCTGTTTGCCGCGGTCCGGCTCGTCGCCGAGGAGAAGGTGGGCGAGCGGCCCTACGAGATGGTCTGGGCCAATCGAACGGAGGACACCCACCCGCCGCTCGTGGATTTCGAAAACCTCGACGGCTGGAAAGTCGAGCCCAAAGACGCCGTGGCCGCGATCACCCGCACGCGCGAGGAGCAGCTCTGGGGGCAATACGTCGCCAAGCTGACCTACCGCGGCACGTCGCGCAAGGCGGAGTTCACCGTCCGCCCGCCCAAGCCGATCCCCATCCCCCAGCCCTTCGACTGCATCAACTTCTGGGTGTATGGCAACAACTGGGCATGGGTCCAGGACGCGGCCACGCCGCGCGTCGGCATCCACATCCTTCTCCAAGCCAAAGACGGGAAGGAGATGCAGGTCTATCTCGGCTACGTCCGATGGAAGGAGTGGTGGGTGATGCACACGAAGCTCCAGCCGGAGCAGCTCGCTGCGCTCAAGGACGGGGCTTCCTTTGCGGGCATCCGCATCACCAACTGCTTCAACTCGGACGACCGGGTCCTCTACTTCGACGACTTGGCCTTCTACCAGGAGGTCCTCAAGCCGCTCACGTTTGTCCCCCGGCCGAAGCGCGGCATTGACCTCTTCCCCGGCCAGGCCCCGGACGTCTATACCGGCGAGGGGCGGCTGCCCTTCCCGACCCGCGAGCAAACCATCCTGCCCGACAACCTGACGCAGGACTTCAAGACAGACATCGCGGAGGAAGGAAAGGCCTACGTCTTTCGACACAAGGGGGACGACGGCGAGCTGGAGTACCGCTACGAGCCAAAGACCGGGACCCTCGGCGATGTGACGGCGAGGTGGGGTGGGTGGTTCGGGCGGCGATTCCAGCCTATGGCCGACGGCGGGGTGTATTTTGCCGACGGGGACAAGGCCGTCCCGCCCGATCGCTTCGACCTCCTGGGCTGCGATCAAATCAACGACGCCGTCGTGGCCCTGTGGCGCGTCGGCCTCGACCAGCGCACGATGGACGTGACCTACACCCTTCGCCTGTGGCAGAAGTCGCTGGTCATTGATGTCCAATGCTTTGGCGGGCAGGCGGCCGAGGTCCTTTTCGGTCGAGCCGTGGGCGCGGAGAATCCCCGGCTTGTCCCTGTGCCCTATCTTGTCGGCGAGGAGCATGGCGGGGAGAAGCCCCGCCCGGCGGTCCTCGTGATGGGTCCGCCGAGCAAGCCGCTCTTCCTCACCGGCCTGGTGGATTACTACCGAACGAACTCGTCGAAGCTGATATTCCTCAACAAGGTCAAAGACAGCGCGGCCACGTATAACGCCGGATCGCAGTACATCCCCAAGACCGACGGCAAGCGCAACGATTGTTTCGAGCGGCTGTTCCTCACCATCTCGCCGCGCTTCGAGGAGATCCTGCCGAACATCCCGAACCCGAAGTCGCCGTGGATGCACGTGGCCGGGGAGCGGCTGTGGATCGCCCACGGTGCCAGCGACCGTGAACGAGACTACAAGGTGTGGGAGGAGGCAGCCCGTTACGGCATGACCAAGGTCGTCATCACCGACCACGAGACCGGCTGGCGCGACGGCGGCGAGAGCTTCACCTTCCGCACAAAGACCGCACCGAAAAAAGGCGGCGACGATAGCCAGAAGGACTACTCCAAGAAGCTCCACGCCCTCGGCTACCGATACGGCATCTACAACAACTACACCGACTACTCGCCTACCAATGAATACTGGGACGAGGACATGGTCAACCGCCTGCCCAACGGCGACTGGCAGGCGGCCTGGGCGCGGTGCTACGCCCCCAAGCCGACCCGCGCCGTGGAGTATGAGGCGAAGCTCACTCCGACCATCCAGGACAAGTTCAAACTCAGCACGGCCTATTGCGATGTGCACACTGCCGTCACCCCGTGGAACCGCGTGGACTACGACGCCCGCACACCCGGGGCCGGGACCATGATCGCGCAGTTCTACCCCTACGGCGAGATCATGCTCCACCAGAAGCGCGTCTGGAACGGGCCGGTCTACAGCGAGGGCCGAAACCACTACTACTACTGCGGCCTGACCGACGGCAACTATGCCCAGGACCCCGCCTACGATCCCGCGAAGAATCCCTGGCTCGTGGATTTCGATCTCTTGAAAATGCACCCGCTTTGCTGCAACTTCGGCATGGGCAACATCGGAATGTTCTATGGCAGAGAGGAAGGTCTGGGTGGAAGTCCCGAGGAGCAGGAGCATCGGCTCGACCGCTTCCTCGCGGCGACCATCGCCTTCGGCCACACGGGGTTCTTTGTGCGAGAGGGCGGCTGGCGGAACGCCGCGCGGAGTTACTACCTCCTCCAGCAGCTTCACAAAAACTATGCCGAGGAAGCGGCGACAGACATCCGATACGCAGATGCGAAAGGCGACCTGCTCGAAACGAGCGCCGCCGTGGCGACCGACGCATACAAGCGGTCGCAGGTCGTCACAAAGTACTCGAACGGCCTGATGGTCTGGGTGAACGGCAACGAAACGGAGACTTGGCAGACGCCGAACGCCCTGCTGCCCCCGAACGGGTTCTATGCCAAGAGCGGCGACGGGAAGCTGATGGTCTTCAGCGCCCTCAAGGACGGCCGCCGGGCCGACTACTGCGAGTCGCCAGCCTATACCTATGTCGACGGTCGGGGTACATTTGCCCGCTTCACAACCGCTGTAAGCGACCAGGCCATGATCGCCCTGAAACGCAGCGATGGAAAGGTGGAGGTTATCCCGGTCGGCAACCCGACGACCTGCGGAGTTTCGCTCAATGGGAAAGCCGCCACAGCCGTTGCGCTGGACAAGGAGCGCAAGGAGCTCGGCCCGGTCGAGACGCGCCTGAGCCGCGGGCTGGTGTATGCGACCCCGAAGGAGGGGGCGTTCAGTTACCTCCTCACGCCTACCGATCCGCCGGCCATTGCGCTGAAGTGCGAGCGCATCCGTGTTGTGCCCGGCGAGACGGTCAAGGTCATGGGCAAGGAGTCACACGACTTCCGTATCCCATCCGACGCGAAGCCCGGCAGCCAGCTCTGGCAGCAGTTCGAGGGCGCATGGATTGACTTCACGGTCCTGCCCGTGGTGGATGCTGCGCTTACCTTGGACGATGCCTATCACCTGACGCTCACGAGCAATCTGGCCATGCAGGCGAAGGGTGTAGCCGTGCTGGACGAGAAGGAACAACCTGTCGAGCTCGCATCCGGTAAGACGAAGACCATAACGTTCCCCTTCTCTCCTCCGGAGACGGAGTGCGTGAAGGAAATCAGGCTGAAAGTCACACTTGGAGAATTCGCATTTGAGAAAAGCTGGTGGCTCAAATCCGAGGAGGCCGTGCGCGAGATCGCCGCACTGTCCGAACAGTTCAAGGCCGGCCAACGCCTGCGCAAAGGAGACGAAACGGACATTCTCCCCGACAACCGCGCGCAGGTGCGCAAACGCGGCGACATGGTTTGCGGCAACAAGAGCCAGAACGGGGTCTTCATGCACCCGCCCTACATGGGCGGCGTGGGATATGCTTTTGTGTTGTTTGAACCGATCCGCCTGCCCGCCGAGCCGAAGGCCGTCTTCCGATGTCTCATCGGCAAGGCCGACGGCAGCGACCCCGGCGACGGTATCCTGTTTCGCGTGGCCGTTGTTGATGACGGCGGCAAGGAGACGATCATCGCCGAGCAGCAGTGGATCAAGCACGCCTGGACGCCGCTCGTTGGCGACTTGTCGCCCTGGGCGGGGAAGACGATCCGCCTTAAGCTCATCACCGACGTCGGCCCCGACGATAATTCCTCCGGCGACTGGGCCTGCTGGGCGGGATTCAAGATCGAGACAAAGGAGCCTGTGTTGGTGACTACACTTCACGATAAGCCGGTCCGGTTGACCTATGAGCCGGGGCCTCACCCCGTTCCCGGCCTCACGCTCGATCAAATCCGCAAGGCCAAGCGGGGGTGGCTCCACTACGAGGAAATCGGACTCCAATGCAGTGGATCGTACATCTCCAAGGCCGAGATCAACGGCGTCGTGATCGGCAACCTGCCGAGCGGCGAGGGCGCCAGCGAGACAAAGAACGTCTGGAGCAAGGTCGCGTCCGTGGAGCTTCCGGTGCAGATCGTCCAGTCGCTCCAGGCGCGCAACGCGCTGAAGGTCCTGAACCCCGGCCAGGACTGGTTCAAGATTCGCGGCTTCTGGGTGGAGCTGGAACTAACCGACGGCCGGAAGTGCTCGTCGCGGATGTCCACGACGGTTTACACCCAGCCGCCCAACTGGCCCTATGCCGAAGGCGTCGGCGTGCCGCACGGCAGCCCGATCGAGAGTGAGATTGTGTTTGACGTCAAACCATAGGAAAATGGGGACAGACCCAACGACCGGTCTGTTCCCATTTTCCCCACTGCACGTGAGGAACCATGCATGCGCCAAACAGGTAAGATCCAATGCGAGGACCTGGACGCCATCAAGGCGGAGGTCCTGAATACCATCGAGGGGGCGAGGAAGTCGCTCCCCGGATTCCGTTACGGCGATATCCGGATCGAGGTCGCCGAAGGCTCTTACGCCTGGGCCGAGAACGGCGACCCGAAGGCGAGCGGTCGGGACTTCGGCCTCTCCCTCGGCGTCCGCGTCATCGCGGGTAACGGCATGGCGGCGTCGGGGCACGTCGGCATGGTCCTCGGTCCCGCCGACGTGCCAAACCTATCGGCAATTGTCCGCGACGCCCTCGGCCACGCCCACGCCCGGGCGCGCGCCAATGCCGACCAGAAGAAGGCGGCCTTGCGGAAGTTTGCGATGGCCGGGAAGTGCCTGACCTCGATCGAGTTGGCCCCCATCGAAATCCACCGGCAGGACATCCTCGCCCTCTACCAGACCGATCCCCGTTCCATTGATCCGTCGGCGGCTACGCGGCTTGCGGTGGATGTCTCAAAGGCTGTGGCTGCCGTGAGCGACGCGGTGAAATACAACGTGATCGAGGCCGTCACCTACCTGGCGAGGTCCGTGTTCGCATCGAGCGAGGGGGCGCTCATTGACCGAGGCTATGCCCTGACGCAGGGCATAGCCTACATCGTCGGCGCAACCGAGAAAGGCCAGCAGGAGCACTACGACTGCATCGGCCACCAGCGCGGGTGGGAGATTCTTGAGAAGGGGATCACCGAGGACCCACCGATGCTTCGCTCTCCCGGCCTCTGCGACTTCGCTGTCGCTCTCGCAAAGGAGACGGTGGAGCTGTGCGACGCCCCGCCCCTGCCGGAGAGCAAGAAGGAGGTGGTCGTCGTTACCGACCCGCACTACAACACGCTGCTCGTCCACGAGATCATCGGCCATCCGACGGAACTCGACCGGGCGTTCAAGTGGGAGACGGCCTACGCCGGGCGGACGTGGCTCTTCAACGATTTGGGCCACAACCGCGTCGGCGAGCGGATCGCCTCGCCGCTCGTCTCGGCCTACTCCGACCCCGCCCTGCCAGGCTACGGCAACTATGAGTACGACGACGAAGGCGCCCCCGCCAAGCGGGTGATGCACATCGAGAAGGGCGTATTCAAGGGGTTCATGAACAGTCGCCAGACGGCGGCTATCATCGGCGCGGAGCCGAATGGGCACTACAAGGCGACGGACGCATCGCTCGTCCCGCTCATCCGCATGTCGAGCACGGTCTTCGGCCCTGGGCGGACCCCGCCGGAGCAGTTGATCGGCGAGGTGGAGCGCGGCTATTACTTCACCAGTATGCGCATCCCATCCATCGCCGAGAGCCGCGAGAATTTCCGCATCACGGCGCGGAAGGTGCAGGAGATCAGGAACGGGAAGCTCGGCCAGGTCTATCGCGACGGCGGGATCATGTCCGATTCGAGGGACTTCCTGATGAATGTGGATGGGGTCGGGAACGACTTCCGGCTGTATCCCATCGCCAACTGTGGCAAGGGCCAGCCGATGCAGACGAAGAAACTGGGCAACGGCGGGCCGACGCTTCGCAGCCGCGCCCGCGTGACAGGGAGATAGAGATGCAAGACTTGTCCAAACTCCAGGACGCGGCGGCCGCCGCGTTGAAATGGGTGCAATCACAGAAGGGCGTGCGGGAGGCCGAGGCCTTCGTCGCCGCAAACGACAGCCTCCTCGCCCGCCTCGACTACACGTCGCACATCCCCTGCGAAGGGGTGCTGGAGCCGAAGTCTTGCGGGTCCTTCGGCGTCGGCCTGCGGGTCGTCTTCGGGAACGGCGGTCAGGCGCTCCTGGGCTTCGGCCAGGAGACGGGCGACCTCGGCAAGACGGCCGTCCGCTCGGCATTCGCCAAGGCGAAGGCCGGCGCCGTGGCCGATCCCACGTTCGAGTCGCTCCCGAAACCGACCGGCGAGAAACCGACGCTGTCGGACTACCACGACCCGGCGCTGATGGACCTACCCGACGAGGACCTCGTCGCCCTGGGTTGGGAGGCCATGCAGGGGGCGATGGAGGAGTTCGAGAAGGGCGCGAAACGGCTCCGCAAAAGCCCGAAGGCCCTCGGCTTCCTCCTCGGCGGCGACGTGACTGTCCTCCAGGAGCGCATGGCCGTCGCCTCGACCCACATGCCTGATGTCCAAACCGATGAGACGACACTCATCATGGCCTCCTTCACCGCCATGGTCGAGGCGCGCAAGGCCAAGGGCACGGGCTGGCTGACTGGCGCAAAGCGATCCGACTTCACGAAGGATGTCGGGGCCGAGGCGGCGCGCAATGCCATCGCATCCGTAGGCGGACGGCGGGTGAAGTCGGGGAAATACAAGGTAGTCTTCGGCCCGCAGGCCGTGACCGACCTGCTGACGCACATCATCCTGCCCTCCTTGAAACTTGGCAACCTGTATGCCTCAAGCTCCTGCTTCCTCGGCAAGCTGACGAAACAGGTGGCGGATAAGCACCTCTCCCTCTACGACCACGGCGCGCTGCCCGGCCACATGGGGAGCAAGCGGATCACCTGCGAGGGCCTGCCCACGGGCCGGACCGATCTCATCCGCGACGGCGTCATGGTGGGGACGCTGGCAAACGACTACGAGTCGCGCCGGATCATGATGGATAAGCAGGCAAAGGAAAAACTTGGCGTCGCCCCGAAGAGCCACAAGGCCGCCTTCGTCCCGCGCAACGGCTTCCGGTTCCAGTCGGGAGGCGGGCGGGGCTTTGCCATGCCGCCGGGCACGGCGTGCACAAACGTCTTTCTGGAATCCAACCGGGCGAAGACGAGAGAGGCCCTTCTGAAGGAGGTCGGCGATGGGATTTACGTGGGCCGCATCTGGTACACCTATCCGGTCAACGGCCTGGCGGCGGGGGACTTCACGACGACGTGCATCGCCGACAGCTACCTCATCGAGGACGGCAGGCTCGGCGCGCCGCTGCTGCCGAACGTGATTCGCATCAACGACAATGTGTCGAAGGTCCTCAATAACATCATCGGCGTCGGCGACACGCCGCGCGGCGTCATCGTCTGGGCGGCGGATGAGGTGGTGTACGTCCCCGACGTGGCCGTGGCGGATGTGAACGTGACGGCGATTGCGGATTTCCTGGCCGCGTCGAGCTGATCCGGAAGCCCCTGGTCTGTTTTGTTTTACATTGGAGGAAAACCATGCGCGTGATCTTCGTCATGTCGGATAGCTTTCGCTGGGACCATCTGGGCTACCTCGGCAACAAATGGATCCGCACGCCGAACCTCGACCGGCTCTCAAAGGAGTGCGCCGTCTTCGAGAACTCCGTCGCCGGCTCGTGGGCCACGGTGCCCAACCGCACCGACCTGCTCATAGGACAGTACGGCTTCCGCGAGCGGCCCTGGCAGCCGCTCAAGCCGGACGACATCACGCTTCCGATGGACCTCGCCGAGAGGGGCATCCGCTCCCAGCTCATCAGCGACACGGCCAACACCATCAGCCGCGAGTGCAACCTCTACCGCGGCTTCTCCGCCTGGTTCCACAACCGCGGCCAGGAGGGCGACCCGTGGTGCACGCGCACGGATGTGCCCCTCGATCTGAAGTGCCCCCTCGAAGGCGTGCGCTACCCAGCGGAGCGCTGGCACCAAATTCTAATGAACCGCGCCCACCGGCAGGTCGAGAGCGACTGGTTCGCGCCGGGCACATTCACCCTGGCCATCAACTGGCTCAAGCAGAATCGCAAGCTCGAAAAGTTCCTCCTGTGGATTGACACCTTCGACCCCCACGAACCATGGGACCCGCCCCAGCACTACATTGACCTCTACGATCCCAATTACGAGGGCCGCGTCTTCGAGGCCCCGACCTACGGCATCCGCAAAAAGATCGGCATGACCGACCGCGAGCTAAAGCACACCCGCGCCCGCTACGCCGGCGAGTGCACGATGGTGGACCACTGGGTCGGGCAGTTGGCCGTCACGATGGAGCAGCTTGGCATGTTGGACGATACCATGCTCATCTTCACCGCCGACCACGGGCACTACCTCGACTACCCCGGCGACGGCGGGCTGATCGGCAAGCCCTCGGCCACCGGTCCCGAAGGCACATGGAAGGCGAGCAAGGACCCGAAGGAAAACACCTACCATCCCCTCTACCTGACCATGGCCCGCCAGCCCCTGCTCCTCCGCATGCCGGGGCGGAAGAAGGGCAAGCGGATCACGGCCTTCGTCCAGCCGGCGGACATCATGCCGACGATCCTGGATTTCTTCGGCATGAAGAAGCCCGATCGCTGCCAGGGCGAGTCGCTCCTGCCGTTGATCGCAGGGAAGAAGAAAACGATCCGGCCGTCGGCCTATTCCGGCCTGCACAAGCGGATGAGTCTCGTCACGAACAAGCGGTGGGCCTATTGCTGTTGGCTGGGCATGAGGCCCGCGGCGCTCTGGGACCGCAAGGCCGACCCGGACCAGAAGAAGGACGTGGCGAAGAAACATCCCGACGTCGTCAAGGAGATGCACAAGGAGCTGGCGACATTCCTCCGCTCCGTCGGCGCAGCGGAGGCGTACATCACCGCCCACGATCCACAAATGTAAGGTGGCACCCGGCGAGAACAGGGGAGCATTCCAATGAATGTCGAAAAGGATCCGAGATCGCGCGAGTTCATCGAAGATTTCCAGGAGCCTGAACAAGATAGCTTGGACTTCAAAGCCCTGCCTCTGAAAGAAGACCTGCCCGTGATCGTCCGAAGACTTGTCAAGGACATTGCGGCAATGGCAAATTCGGGCGGCGGCTGGCTCGTAGTCGGGCGGAATCAGAAAGAGAAGAAGCTCCCCGGAGCACCCGAGTCGCTCGTTAAGGCAGACGACAGCGATATTCTTAACGGTGTTGGCAAATACCTCTCCGTGCCTCCGACTATCACCAAGATGTTGGTCGCGGCGACCGATCCTACGGAGGCGAAGGAAGTCGTTTGCGTCACACTCCATGTGGGAAGCTACAAAGAGTTTCCATGTGTCGTGTCGTCCGTTGTTGATGTCCCGGATGAGCAGAAGCCCGACAAGCAGAAAACCGAAGCCCGCCAAGGCGACGTCTTCATACGGGAGCACAAGGCAAGTGTGCGGGTAGATTCTGAGCAGAAGCTACGCCAACTTTTCCACCCCAGCATCGTCCGGCAGGCCAGAAACCTTGTTACCGAGGTCTTGGGTATTGTGGCCCCGGCCCCCTCCTCCTCCATTTTCCCACCCCCATCCCCACAACCTCATAGCGGAGCCAGTTCGGTTCCAGTAGCTCCGCAAGACCTGATAGAAAAGTGGCATGAGGAGTCGAAATTGCGGGTAAGGGTGCTGGAGCACTTTCGTGCGAATGACTGCTACTCTTACTTCTGGTTCCTGCCCGAAGATAAGGACAAGCACTCTAACCTGCGCTCACTGGATGACGCATGTGAAAAGGCCTGTCCCGGTTTGATCCCGTGCTATGGAGACCGGCACAGAACGCAGAATGGGATTCAGTGGGAGCTTTACAGCGCTTTTGGTTTCATCTTCCACGGCTTTGCCCGCTTGGAGGCAGACGGGAGGTTTTTCACCTGCGTCAGTGTTTTTGAAGATAACAATGGACGTCTGCTCCAGATTCACATTATGGACCACGTGGCACGATGCATAGGACTGGTGGCGAAGTTGGCCTCCGAACTCGGCCTCGGAGAGAAGGGAACAATCCGCGTGGATCTCGCCCCATGCACACAACGGGAACTCAATCCCAATATCCTGGTCGTGTTGCCACGGCAATACATATGCTATGATGAGAGCGTTTCCGAAGTTCGAGATATACGGCTTCCTCGTAATGGCAATGAACACAAGCCTATCTGCGAAGATATTCTCTCCTCCCTTTTTGAGAATTTCCGCCTTGACGGATTCCGTTTGGACCCAGGAAAACCCTGGTGGAACGAATGGGCGAGGGTGGCTCAGGATGTTGTAGCCCAGCAAGGATTCTACACCTTGCGTGGCAATTGAGTCAAATGTCTGAGGGGCGATTCGCCCACAGTTGCTTCTTACGCAACGAGTCGCTCTTCAATCCGCATTCCGCAATCCCCAATCCGCAATCAGGGATATGTGATCTTCTTTTTCAGATACGCCGCGACGTTGACATGCCCTTTGCGCAGGGCCCAGTCGAAGGCCGTGTCGCCGTCGCAGGTCCGGGCGTGCACGTCGGCCCCGCGGCTCACGAGAAACTGCACGGCGGGATAGTAGCCCCGCGAGGCGGCGAAGTGCAGCGCCGTCCAGCCCTCCGGCGTGCGTGTGTTCACATCCGTGCCGATGTCGAGGACGATTCGCATGACCGTGACGTATCCCCGCGCGGCGGCGTCGTGGATCGGCTTGTAGCCCTGGTGGTCCATCACGTTGACGTCCACCCCGGCTTGGACGAGGAGTTTCACCTGCTCCACATCGCCCCGGTAGGCGGCGTAGTGCAGGGGCGTCGCGCCGTGAACATCATCGCCGAAGACCGCCGGTGCGCACAGCAGGATCGCCAGGACGAAAATTGTCCATCTCATGTCGCTCTTCCTCCAGGAATCACGTCTCTCTGACTGCATCAACTTTTCCACCAGTATACTCCGGAACGGGGATTCGTCAAGTGGTAATGGGACCTATTTTCGATTCCATCGGCAACAGATATGACACATATGCCAAATAATGATGCACCCGTTTGGCCACTGTCAGAAAGGGTTCTTTTCTTCTTTTGACCTCAAATTCCCCTGTGGCTTGCCCATTTGGGCCTCTTTACTGCCACATCGTCAGGATTGGCACGCCCCTTGCACATGTGCATAGCGCCCAGGATTCGACGACAGGCGCGTTTATAAGGGAGAGGCATCATGGCGCAGAGAATTCATCGGGAACTGGGCATCGAGGAACTGGAAAGGCGGGTCGCGCCGGTTGTCCTGAATGGCACGAACTCGGTTGTTACCTTTAGCGACGACAGCGGAGACACGGTGCAGGTCCGATTCCAGGGACCCGGAGCCGCGCACGTGCGCTGGGTCATCGGCGGGGAGATGGCGGTGGCGGGCGACACCCTTTCCTTAATCGCTTTTAGCGATACGACAGAGCGATCTTCCCTGACCATCCGCGACATGGACCCCGACCTCGGCGGAAACTCGCTGGTCGGCGGCACCGTCAGGACGGCGCTGGCCGACACATCTGTCGGCTCCATCTCCTTCTTCACGCGGCGCGGCGCGATCCGAGATACC
Organism: Planctomycetota bacterium; assembly: GCA_040755855.1. GTDB lineage: Bacteria > Planctomycetota > Brocadiia > JAADGH01 > JAADGH01 > JAADGH01. The sequence goes on from JBFMAD010000004.1 coordinate 94,813, forward strand.
GTTATCTCCCTATCGGGCAGCCTGAGAGACCTTCGGATTATGGGCGACGTGGACGACGTGGAGCTTTTCGTCGGCGGCAACCTTGGGCTCGCCATGATCCGCGGCGAGGCGGCGCGGTTTGATACCATTGTTGGGGGCAGCATCGGTCAATTCCGAACGGATGGCGACCTGCGCATATCCAACGTGGGGGTGACCGGAGGCGTGGGCCTGTTCAGCATTGGCGGCGAGAGCGTGGATTCCACCGTGCTCGCTCGCAGAGCGGTCACGCAAGTCCGACTGGCGGACGATGCCACGCGGGTCACGGTCCGAGCGGGGAGCCTGCAACAGTTCATGCTCACCGGCGATGCGAATACGTTGAATCTCCTCGTGGATGGCAACGGGCGCATCGCCCGAATTACCGGGGATGTGGCAGCCGGCGACATCCGGTACAACCAGCTCGGTTCCCTCTCCGTCGGTTCGCTCACCCTCAGCCGCGTCGTGGCCGCCGGCGGGCTGGGTTCATTCATGTGCCCGGGGGATGTAATCAACTCCACCGTGACCTCCGTAGGAGACATGTCCACCTGTCGGATCGGCGGGCGGCTCCACTCCGACCTGCCCGGGGCCGAGGGCATCTTCATCATCGGAAACGCGGCGCAGGTCTCCGTCGGCGGACTTGTGTCCGGCCCGCAGATTCTTATAACGGGAAACCTGGGCAGCGCGCAATTTCCACAGGCGATGCTTGATGCCCGGTTTGTCGTGGGAGGCAACCTGGGAAATGTGCGTTTCGGCGGCATGGTGCTGCTCGGCAACTTCCTTGTCGGCGGCGACGCCCGATCCGTCCTCGTGCAGAATAATGCGGCGCACTGGACCGTCGCTATTACCGGCAACGCGGGGACCTTCAACGTCCGCGGGGCGATGGGACGATCCTCCGTCGCCATCGGCGGCGACGCACGCTCTCTGATGTTTGCGGAGATGGTCACAGACACGGACATAGATGTCGCCGGCGCCGTGGGCCAGATCGCCCTCAACGGCGGGATGACGGATACCAGCACGCTGGAAGTGGACGGCCCCACCATCGGGGTGATGATCCGCGATGGGCTGACCGACTCCGAGCTGACGTTCAACGGCGGCGCCGCGAATATGCAGATCTTCGGGGCCGTGTCGAACAGCGATATAAATGCAACCGGCCGCATGACCTCGTTTCTGGCGCGCGGCGATGTGTTAGACGGCTCGATAGTTACAATTTTCGGCGACGTCGGAAACGTGAACATCCTGGGGGCGCTGAACACTGGGGCCCGGTTCAATATCCTGGGCCAGACCAACAACTTGCGAATTGCCGGCGGTGTGCACGTCTTCTCGCAACTGAACCTGGGCGGCACGGTGGGAACAGCCACCATCTCCGCGCCGGCGGGGGCGGACGCCGTGGGCTGGGGAGAGGTTCGGATAGGCATCCTGCAGCGTTCCCTCCGGATCGGCGGCAATGTGGACGGGATGGGCCTGGTGGACATCGTCGGATCGGCGGCGGGCGCACGGATCAACATCCAGGGCGATATGGACGGCAGGCTCCTGGCGGGTGTGTTCGGCGACGTAACCATCTCCGGCACATTCCGCGGCGTGATCGGCGACGCGGGAACAGCCCCCGGCGCGGGGAATACCCTCCGGACAGGGACCACCGCCCTCGGTGCGCGGGTCAATCCCCCGAACGCCTTTGCGTTCTACGCATAGTCGCAGCGCGGTTCCTCGATGATGGGGCGACCTCCCGCGGGCAGGGATGCCTGCGGGAGGATAGTAATTCCTTCGCCGCAAGTCCGCTGACAAGCCCATGTGGGCGCAAAGGCCGGTTACGTTTTGCAAACCCAGTTTACGTTTTTCCCCTTCGCAGCCGTTTGCATCGTCTCGCATTCATATTGCCCAAAACCCCGCATTCGCAGTGCAGGAGCCATTTTATAGACGTTTGGCCAGGCGGCGGTATTCCGGCACGAGGATTGCACATGTGCGGAATACCCAAGCGGCCCAGGACCGCCACCCGGGGAATGGAACAGGAGGAGCGTCATGGTTACGAGAGTACACAGGAGCCTGCGCGTCGAGGAACTCGAGCCGCGCACATCGCCGGTCGTGCTGAATGCTGCCGCGCCGATATACACCTTTTCCGACAGGAGCAGCGACTTGGTCCAAATCCAGTTTCGCGGTCCCGGCAGCGCAGAGGTGTTGTGGGAGGGGGGTGGCGTCACGCCCCTTGCCAATGACGACATCGCGTCTATCACCTTCTTCAACACCACCCAGCAAACCATGCTCACCCTCCGTGACATGAACCGGGGGGTCGGCGGCGACGGCATCACTGGGGGGGATGTCACGACGGCGGCGGCCAACGATTCCCTCGGCATACTCCGCATCCAGGCGGTCGGCGGATGGGTCACTGACACAAACATTCAGGTAGGCGGCAACCTCGGCCAGTTCGTCATCCAGGGCAATGTGGGGGCCGTGGATGTCGTTGTCGGGGGCAACGTCGGCCAGGCGCAAATCCAGGGACCGGCGACCGACTTCGTCATGGCGGCTATGGGCGCCATGGCCGGCTTTCGAGTAACCGGGCCAATGGCCAACTGCAACATCAGCGCGGCTATGAGCCTCGGACAGGTAATCGTCAACGGGGATTGCACGGGATCGGTCATTCAAAGCGGCGGGAATGTATCGCTCGTTCGCATCACCGGAAACGTCATGTCCTCTGCGGTTCGCTCCCGCGATCTGACACAGCTTATGATCAACGGCGGCATTGTGAACGAGCTGATCGTTCAGGCCCAGGGAACATCCCGCTCAGCGCGGATGCTGGGCTTTGTGCAGGACAGCGTACTCTTCTTCGACCGGGTCGGGAGCGTCGCCGTCGGTTCCCTGTCGGGCTCTGTGCTCGCCTCCGTGCAAGGCCCGATCCAGTCGCTGCAGTGCATGGGAAGCATGATCAACTCGACCGTGACCTCGTGGGGCGATTGCCGCAGCGTCCGCATCGGCGGACAGCTCCGGGCGGAGAACGCCGGCGATGAGGCCATCATTGTCAACGGAAACCTGGGTCAGTTGTTCGTTGGTAACTTTGTCCTGAATCCCACGATCCGCGTCACGGGCAACGTCAACGCCCTGCGATTCCAGCAGACGGTGCGAAGCACGACGCTCGACCTGCGCGGCGCCGTAGGGCAGTTGAGCATCGGCGGCGATGTTGCAGGCGCGAATGTCAACATCGGCGGCAACACCGGCTCCTTCACGGCGCGCGCGGGGGTATTTGATTCCACCCTTGCATTCGGCGGGACCATGGGCGTGTTCCGCGTGGCCGGGGACGCCGCCCGCGACAGCATCCAGATCGTCGGGCAGGCGACAAGCATACAGTTCGGCGGCCTGGTGGGCGCCACGAACATTGAAGCGCGCGTCGGCGTCGGCTGCGCGATCTTCCGGGGGAGGGTATCGGCGGGAAGTCGGTTGCAGATCGGCGGCCCCAGCGGGATGGCGCAGATGCGCGGCGAGGTCGCCGATTCCACGCTCACCTTCGTCGGTGCGGTCAACAACCTTCAGTTCATGGGCGGATTGAACAACACCGAGGTCACCGTGGCGGGCGACGCGCCGTTGTTCCGCGTCGCGGGCGGCATCCACACCGGCTCGGACGTGGCCATCCTCGGCAGCGTGCGGAACCTCTTCTGCCTGGGCGGCGTCCGCGCGGGTTCCGGGCTGCGCATCACGGGCAACGTGACGACATGCCGAATCACCGACGGGGTTGCGCTTGTGTCGTCGCTCAACATAGGCGGAGCTGTCAACACGGCCATGATTACGGCGCGCGCGGGCGAGGCGGCGGTGGATTTCTCCACGGTGCTGCTTGGCTCGCTGCAGCGCAGCCTCACGCTTACGGGGGGGATCGAGGGCCGGGGCCGCGTGGAGATCGTGGGCGCGGCGGACACGGCGCGGATGAGCATCCAGGGCGACATGGCCGGCCGGATCGCCCCGGCCATCTTCGGCAATGTCGTCATATCCGGCGTCTTCACCGGCACGCTCGGCAGCCCGGCGACACAGGCCGGGGTGGGGAACACGCTTCGCGTCGGGACCTGGGGCGCAGGATGGACCATCAACCCCGCCGACGCCTTCGCGTTCTTTGCATAGGGCATTGCTGTAGTGCGGCGCATGCCCACCACGGCCCTCCTGTCCGATGGGTACCGGGACACAGCTTGCCCGCTCCAAATGTTAGCCTTGTCTAACATTCTGGACGGCGTGGGAATGGAACACCCCAACCAGCGTGCCGGCGCTCGTGCATAACTCTTTTCAACCACTATGGTTATATTCCTTATCCAAGGACTGATAGTCCAACGGCACAGCTTTCGCTCCTACCACCGGTAAGATGGAACAAGAAATGGCACATGAACTCTACAACCTGTTGGGGGCGGGAGGAGGCGTTGAGCAATGAACGAACACGAACGAATCCATAAGGCGCTGCGGCTCGAGGAACTTGAGCCCCGAACAGCGCCGGCCGTACTAATTGATCTGGTGCCTGGAGACGATTCGGGCGTCAGTGACAGCGACAACATTACGAATGAGCAGTTGCCCACCTTTGAGATCACGAGTAGTAACGGAAACCTCATCATTGATTTTGACGGCGACGGTGACTTCGGGGGTCCCTCAGACTATGGGCCTGGCGACAGCCTGAACGTCAACCAGATCGGGTCGCCGTTCTTCATCACGCCGAGGGCACCCTTGAGCGACGGATTCCGCATCGTGACCGTCTGGCGGAACGGACAGCTGGAGGCCACTCTGGGGCTGAGAATCGACACCCAGGCCCCCGATGTATCGGGCGTAGCCCTCGACCTCGCGGCATCGAGTGATTCAGGCGTGTCGAACTCGGACAACCTGACGAACCAGGAGACCATCAGTCTGGATATCGGAGGCTACGCCGAGTATTACCGGGTATACAGAAATGGCGTCCAGGTGAGCGGATATTTCGAGGACGCGCCGACGTTTGTGACGGCCCTGCCCGCCGATGGGACGTATAGTTTCCGGATCAGGGCCGTTGACGCCGCCGGGAACCTGTCCGGCTGGTCGTTGCCTCTGTCTGTAACTCTGGACACCGGCGCGGGAGGCGACGGCGAGGCCGTTCCTCCGCCGGACTTGGTTCCGCTATCGGACACGGGGCTGTACAATGATGACAACATCACGGCCGACAAGACCTCCACGTTCGACATCACGGGGATTGCTCCGGCCCATTACTTCCGAATCTACCTCGACGGCGTCCTGGTCAGCAGCCTTTTTGAGGGCCCGGGAAACGACCCGTGGACGAGCGACACTTTGGCGGATGGGGATTACCTCATCCGGGTCGCGGAGGTGGATGCCGCAGGTAACGAGCTGGCCCTGTCCGACCCGCTGGCCTTTACCGTGGACACCGTTGCGCCGGACGCTCCGGCCCTCCCCCTCGATCTGCGCGCCAGCAGTGATACGGGTGCGTCGGACAGTGATGATATCACCGCCGACATCACACCCACCTTCGACGCGCCGGTCGTGCCTGCGGGAGATTATTTCCGTATCTATCGGGACGGCGCCCTGGCGTCGGCAGCGCCGCTTGCCGGCGATGACGGCGGCGTTTACAAAGGCCCAGGCCCGGGACCGCTGGGAGATACGCTGGGCCCACAGCCGGATGGAACTTACGACTACGCCTACAGCTTGGTGGACCTGGCCGGGAATGAGTCCGGCCTGTCGCCGGTTGTCACTGTGGTGATTACAACCGACGGCGGCGACGGTGATGGCGACGGCGACGGCGGCGAGGGCGGCGAGGGTGGTCCCTCGGACGCCCCGACCATCGGGGGGCTGTCACTGGCGGGTGGCGCGAATGTAGCCATACAGCCCTGTCCGATAACCTTAATGGCCGAGGACGTGAGCGACCTTGACGGCGAAGTGGTGAGGGTGGACTTCTATCGCGATGCCAATGGAAACGGCGAACTGGACATCGGGGTGGACGAGTTCCTGGCTTCGGATACGGACGGAGATGACGGGTGGAGCTGGACCGGTTCCACATTTGGTTTTCCCCTCGGGGAGAACACCTTCTTCGCCCAAGCCGAGGATGACACCGGGGGCTTGAGCTCCGTGGTCTCCGCGACGATCACTGTGCGCAGCGCCCAGGTAGAATATCTCCTTGGCGGGCAGGTGATTCTGTACGACACGGATGCCTTGAGCGACGCGGAGATTGACGTGGACGAGACCGACATCCGCTTGTTCACGCGGCGAGATGGGTCGGTAAGCATGATACGAATTGTCGGAAACCCCACTGGACTGGGCATGATCGTCAATTCCACCAGCAATCTGCCGATAACTATCGTTGATATCCGAAACGTCCGCCGAGTAGGAGAGTTCAACAACCTGTCATTCATTGCCTCCACGGGGGCGGTTCGTGTCATGTTGCTGCGATCCGGCGTTGACGGATGGTGTGCGGGGGGCGCGCTGGTTATGGAGGAGCTGGCCGAGAGCGCGGACCTGGATGAAGACGGCCGCGTGGATGACGAGACCGCCATCTACAGCGACAAATACATCAGGGTCGCCAGAATCTTTGGCGATATCGGCGGAGACGTCGTTACCAGAGGCGCCGACTTGCGGGGGACTGGACTGGGGAACCTTCTTGTGAGGTTCGGGGATATCCTGGGCGAAATCACAACTATTAAAGGCAGCCTGAATTCACTTGGGGTTCTCTTCGGCAACGTCGAGGGGAACGTAAGGGTGGAAGGTTCGTTGAACAAGATGTTCGTGAACCGTGGAGGCGTCTCGAGCAGCGCGATATCCGTTAACGGCAACCTGAACGGTCTGGTGGTTGTCGGCGGCAACTTCGGAAGTCTCCTGACGGTGGACGGCTCGTTGAACAAGATGGTTGTCCTGCCGATCGGCGGCGTGGGGGGAGCCCTTGACGGCGCGGAATTGGTGGTAGCCAACAACATCAACACCTTGATTGCAAACGAGATACTGCCTAATAGCAGCATCTCCGCCGGAGGAGTGATTCGGAATCTCCACACCATCAAGCCATAAATAACTGTCTTATCGGTGAGACCGTTCAGCAAACGGTTGAGGCGCGAACGGACAGGCCCATTAGGGAGGGGCCAAAGAATAGTCAGTAAGTCCTTTCCTTTGGGATGTCCTGTTCGCGCCCTCGCCAACGGATGCGCAAGTCGCCGAAGCCGTGGAAGATCCGCGTGCGCCCGCCGTCCAGCCGGATCGTGAAGAGCACGGGTTTGTCATACCGCCGGCCGGCCCAGCTTGAGGCGTAAAAGGCAGTGAAGCTCGGCGACTCGATGAGAAAGCCATAGGTCGGCAGCGCGACGTCTCCACCCGCCTCGGACTTGGCCACGAACTCAGTGGGACCGAAATTCACCGTGACCGTCGCAGAAGGTTGTTGAGAACCCAAGAACGGAATTGCGTCCAATATGCCGGCCTTCTTCCCCGCGCCGAATGTCGCCCGGCGGACCATCCGGTCGGGCGTGAGAAACTCAAACTTCACGAGCCTGGAATGCGCCGTGATCTCCGCAAGCGGGCCGAGGATTTCGTGCGTGTTCTTCACAAAGCGGTCGGTGAGGCATAGGCCCTCCGCCCAGCCGTTGTCCGCGCGGGCAAAGCAGGGGGGATCGCCCAACGTGGGGCGCGGCTCGACCTTCTCGAAGCCGATGGCCGGCTTCAGCCGGAGCCGCCCGACGAGGACGCGGTGATCAATCCCGCACCCCGGCAGCTTCGCGCGCGGCAGGTCGCCTTCGGGTCGGAAAAGCCCGATGAATACGTCAACCGCGTCGGCGGCGACCTTGTCCGGGATCGCCACCTCGAACGGTCCGTCCTCAATCGCCTCGCCCGCGCGCCAGGTGGACGTGGGCCGCGGCAGATCGTGATCATTCTGGAACGGGACCGGATCGCCCGCGCCGAAGTGAACGAAGGCCCGCCAGTCGCCCGACACGTCGGCCTCGACCTGCCAGCGATATGAAATCTGAAATCTGCGATCCGCAATCTGCTTCACCGATTCCACGCTCGGCCTGACCTTCACCTCCGCCGCCTCGGCCTTGCCCGCGTCCTGCCAGTAGAGGTGGTGGGGGAAGGAATGGTAGTGGAGCGTCCGCCCGCACAGCGCGTGATGGACGACGTACTCCGCCGCCGCCTCCGCATGGTAGCCGTACTTCCCGAAGACGACCTCGCAGTCGTGATAGACCATCTCGAAGAGCGGGATCACCGTCGCGCCGAGCGTCGCCGGGTCCAGGCTGTGGAAGTATTTCCCGCTCACGCCGCTCAGTCCCTCGAAGAACTCGCTATGGGGGATTGCCCACTCGCGCCCGCACTCCGAGCCGAAAAGCCCGAACACGTCGCGGGCGTAGTCGCTGAGCTTCTGCTTCCATCGGATGTCGTCCGCGCAGGTCATCGGATGCTTCGGGTCGAAACACTCCTGCGGCCCGACGGCGTAGGTCGTGTCAATGAAGTAGGCCTGCGGCGCGAAGAGCCTTTGCACATCGGGAAGGTTCTGCGGGCGCTGGGCCAGCTCCAGCGTCTTCGGCGCGCACACGAGCCACGCCCGGCCGCCCAGCCACCGCCCCCCCGCCATCGGCGTGCCGTCCGGTTTCTTCTGGATGCAGTCCGGGTCCCACGACTTCGCGTCCCGATACATGTCCTGATAGTTGTCGTGGAAGCATGCCACGTAGCCGAGCGCCTTGATCCGGCGCACCGCGTCGGCGAGGGCGTCGTTCCCGCCGCACTCCGGGTTTGCGGGGAGCGCATCGGGGTGGCGGCAGTCGTAGCCGCCCTCCGTCCAGCCGCCGACGATGAAGAGGCATCGCTCGACGTCGAGGTCGCGCCGCAGATGCTCGGCGACGCGGGCGGCCTCGTCAAACGTCCAGCACACGGTCACTGATTCGTCCTTCGTGCTCTCCTCGTTTCGCCGCCGCGCCAGGCAGGTCCACAGCTTGGCGTTCGACGCCCCGATCAACTTCGCCGCCTCCGGATTGCGTTTGATCTTCTCCGCCATCGTAACGGCCAGCCCCTTCGCCTTCGCCGCCTCGCGGTATGCGCCCGCTACGGCGTTCCAGTCGCCGCGGCCGAGCGGAGTCAGCTTCAGAGAGATCGTGGACTTTTTCCCGTGGGCGGGAACGCGGGCATGGACCGTGCACGTCATGCCCTGCTTCGTCTTTTTCAGCTCCGGGGTCACATACGGGTCGTCCCAGGTCATGAGCAGCGCGGAGCCGCGCTTGAGGAAGCCCATCATGTTCATGTGGCAGCCCTCGTAGCCGGATGTACCGAAGCCGCGCTTGAACTCGACCGGCCCGTCCGCCGACACGAGCAGCCCCTCGCGCGCGGGCACGAGCGCACAGCCCGCGTCGCCCGCCGCCATGCCGAGAGCCTCGTTGAGCAACGGAACCGATCGCCCGGGATCGAGATCGGCGCTTACCACCGCGCTTCGCCCTTCGTCGGCAAGCTGCACCTGCGCGGTGGCGCCCAGATCCCAAAGCACACCGCTGGCCTTGTCGAGAAGCGCAACACGGCCCGTCGCCGCGTCTGTTGTGATCTTCAGCCACTTGCTTTCCATCATCTCACCCGAGACCTCCGTACAGATCGCTAATAGGACAAACACGATGCAGAAAACGAGATTGTATGCAGTACATTTTTCCATCTGAGCGCCAGGTCCTTTAACGAGATTTGACTTTCGCCTCCGTGAGAAGGATATCCGGCCCGTTGGTGTGAAAACAAAGCTTACCAAGCTCATCGGTGGGCATCTTGAATTGAAGCGTCTGCGAGTCAACCCGAAGCTGTGCGCCTGTCCGAGAAATCTTGGCAGTGATTTGGTGTGTACCCACCCCAAGGGCACATGAGGAAGCTTGCACTGGTATTGCTGACTGTTCGGGGTATGCCGATGCGCGAACTCTGCCGTCCGCGTTGAAAACCACTTGCAGGCGAGATACTCCTGTTATCCCATGACGCCAATACAAGGCAAAATAGCTATAACCGTTAACGCCCTCTTTCCATGCGCGAATGTTGACTCTGAGGGTCAGCGTTGCCTCTTTGCTTAGGGGTTCTTCGTATTCGAGCGTTCCCAAGGTAGAAGCCATGCCATTTTTTTCACTGCGCCATTCGCCCTCAATCACCTTCCATCCTTTGAGCGTTTGCGGCTTGTCAGCAGCGATGATCAGCAGAGGCAACGCGAGCAGTAGGCGTTTCATGGCAAGACCTCCTTTCCACAGCAAGTATACCGCAAAGACAAAATTGTACTCAGTACATTTTTGCATTTTGCTACATGTTTTCCTTTCGCCAGCTTGCGCGGCAGAGGTGGACCTTGCCCGGGGGAGAGATGCGGAAGTCAATTTTCACGCGGTCTACCTTCTCGCCGACATCGAACGTGTAGCTTTTCTCCTGCCACTGTGCGCTGAGCGGGACGGGATCGAGTGACTTCTTCTCGCCCTCGGTGTAGTTCCATTTCTCGTCAATCTCGATGAATGTGACGATCGGCGTAATCGTCCGCGGCGTCTCGTCCGCCAAGCGCGCGGTGATGGCGAACTCCGTCCGGCCCGGTTCGGGACCGTAGATCCATGTACCTGTGCCGTTCTCAAACGCCGCCGCGCGATTCTTTGATGAGGTCTTCACATCCGGCGGCGCGTAGCCGCACTGGAGGAAGCCGTCGGGCCGGTCGTTCTTGTCAATGTCGGACGCGAACGTCGGATTGGGCATCTGCTCGGTCCGCTTGTCGAAATGATCGCGCGGGTTCTGGACCGCCTTCACGGCGTCGGCCATCACCATCCACGGCAGATTGTTCTCGCGGACGAACTTGCAGATTTCCTCCAGCCCCTGCGCCGTGCCGTCCTCGTCCTTAACCACGTGCCAGAGAGGGATTACGACGAGTCCATGTTGAATCCCGTCGGTCATCCGGGTCTTGACGCACTCCGTCTCCTTGACCGAATCCCCCTTTCCGCCGTTGTATCCCCAACTGCCGATTCCCCCACGTCCGAGGCTGAGGGGATCGTCCTTGAGATGCCAGTGCATGTTGTGGATTCGATATGGCGGCAGTCCCACGCGGCCCGCAGCGTAGTCATAGTGTTTGGCAAGCGTGCGGCGCAGCGGCTCCGACCATCCCTGCCCCTTGCCGCCGGGCTCGTTCCAACCGCGGGTCTTGACGCCGAGTTTTTCGAGGATGGCCAGCGACTTCTCGATGCGCTCCGGCCATTGCTTCTCGTTGGCGGGATTGCCCCAGAAGGCGGCCTCGTGGAAGAGCGTGTGGTCGTGGATCTCGTGGCCGGCCTTGTGCATCTCGCGGACCTGGTCGCTGGTCAGGCGGCCGGGCTTGTCGAGATGCCCTGTCACCACCCCGAAGCTCCCTTTCTGGTTGTATTTTTCGAGGATGCGAAAGCCATAGGTGTAGTGCCCGATCGTGCTGTCGTCAAACTGGAACACGACGATGCCGATGCGGTGATCCATCTTCTTGCCCCCCGATGCCGCATCCGCGCCGCACGGCGAGACGATCATGGCCCACAACAGTATCGCAAACAAGGTGCGTTGCATGGGAGCCCTCCCTTCTGTTCGATTACTCCAGCACCAGATACCCCGCCTCCTCCAGCCGATAGGCCGATCCCATCGGACCGACCCAGCAGATCCACTGGCCGGTCTCGTTCCGATGGACGGCCAGGTTGAAAGCCAGCTTGAGTCCCGCCTTCGGCGTGATCCCCGCCGCCGCGATGGGGATGGCCCACTCGCAGGTCCATTCTTTCTCCCCCACCTTCACGGCATAACGAACGGCCTTGCCGAGATTCTCCGCCACATCGGCCGGGGCCTTGGCGAGGGTTACACTCTCGTGAAGGCCGGAAAGGAACCCATGAAGCACGAAGATCGGGCCCGGCTTCTCGCCGGACAAATCCTGGAAGCAAACCTCCATCGCATCGTCCGGGCCCCACTTCTCCGTCCGCACCAACTTCGACACGTCCTTGATCGGCACGGCGACAGCGACGTAAAGACATTGATCGTCCCAGCATACCTGCGCCGAGCAGGCCGGGCCTTCGATGGGCAGGCGCTGGGGCGTCTGGTTCATGGCCATCGCCGCCTCCGGCCACTCGCCGGGGGAGAGGACGCCGTCCACCTGCGGCGGGTTCCCGATTTTATTTGTCATAAATGGCGTCGTATTGCGCGGATACGGATTGGCCTTCGCGGGCTTTGGCGGCGGCTTGGGCATGAGGTCGAGCTTGAGCGGATGCTCGCGCACGCCCTCGGCCTCGACGATGGGCCACGAGGCGCGGAGCGGGTCGTCGTATGGCCCGATCTTCTCGACGGGGATTTGCTTGATGCCCAGCTTGTGCGCCGGCGACTCTGGCCTCAGACAGAAGTCGTCGTTTTTTGCATTCACGAATAATGGATCGGCCACGATCGAGTGCGCATCGAAGCCGAGCTTCTTCCACTCCTCCCACTGCTTCTCCGGCGGGACTTTGTCCATGCCGACTGTGATTGGATTGCCGAAGGTCCAGATGAGATTGTAGTCTGATTCCGTCGTCGCCGCCCGCAACTCGCGCTGGAAATAGAGCTTCGCTGCTGGATCGGAATAGCAGCATACGTTGCGGAGGAACTTGTTGCCAGCCATCTGGTTCCATTCGTTTTCGTCGCTTTGGAACATCTGGACCAGGCCGGGGTATTTTTGGTACACGGGGAGTTTGCCGAACTTCATCAGGTCGTCCACGCGCCCCTTGGCCCCGGCCTTGCACTCGGGCAGGTTCGCGGCGCCGTTGTACCACATCTGCGCGGTCTTGCCGTCAATGAGGAAGTTGTTCTCGATCACATTGTCGCGTCCGCCGTGGATAAACGGCCCGCCGAGGACGATCCGCGCGCAGATGTTGCCATAGACCGTCGTGCCGGACGTGAAGTTGTCGAGGTAGATTCCCCAGCAATAATACGGCGAGACCCACTCCCCGTCGCGGTTTTTTCCGAAGCCGATCGTGTCGTGGATGTAGTTGTAGCGCAGGATCGTCCCGCGCATGGTCCAATTGCTGTTGCAGGCGTTGATGCCCGCCGTGTCGGAGATCTCCGTGTTGGTGTGACGGACATGGTTAAGCTCAATGATATGATCGCTGCCGTGCCACCGGATGCCCTGGCGCGGCGTGTCGTGGACGAGGTTGCGCGACATGCGGTTCCCCACGCCGTCGCAAGAGAGGCCGCTGGCTGCCTTGTAGAGAATCCCGATATGATGGATGTAGTTGTTGTCCGCGTAGTTGTTGCAGGGGGTCAGCGTCTCGCGGTCGCCGCCGCTGAGGCTGATGCCGTTGCCGCCGACGTCGTAGATGTCGTTCCCCACGGCGCCGTTGCTCGTGCCGCCGTTCAGACTGACGGCAGAGCCGCGAAACCCGCCGATATTTCGGATGGTGTTCCTGGCGATCAGGCAATGCTCCGACTGCCAGGCGTTTACGCCAAATTCATCGGCGCACTCGATGGTAAAGCCCTGGATGGTGATGTAGGACGCTTTCCACAGACTGACGACGGCCTTCGTGGTCGGCGCGGCGACGACGGCCCCCTCCAGCGTTCCAGGCGGCCAGAAATAGAGCGTCCGGTTCGCCTTGTCGAGATACCACTCCCCAGGCGCGTCCAGTTCTTCGAGAAGGTTGTGCACATAAAACCGGCAACCTGGCTTCATTCCGAAACGCCGGTCGCCAAGGAAATTCTCGAATCCATTGTCGGGCTTCAGGTGGATAAGCCCCTTCTCTTTGTCCACAGATGCGACCCCAACGATATGGTTCCACCAGTTGTGGTTGGGGTGCAGGAAGACCTCGCCCTCCTCCGGGTGCGCCCAGTTATGGATGTACTCGGGCCGGACATGGAGTGTGCGGCGCTCCTCAACTGTCTCCTCGATGGGCTTGCCATAGTGCTGCACCACATCGCCGGGGATGAAGGCCCAGCCGCCGCAGACAGGGGCATCAGGATCGAAGTTCGGATAGCGCGCCAAGTGCTGTCGTTTGCCGTTGTAAAAAAGTTGACGGAAGGGAAACTCGGAAAAGCCCTGGGCCTTCAGATCGGCCTTGAGGATTTCACCCTTGTGGGGGACGAAGCCGGTGATGGGCCTGCCCCCGACGAGGATCGCCTTCTCGTTCTCATAGGCCCGATAAACGATCCGGCCCTCCGCCGCGCCGGAGTCTTCGGGACGGAGTTCGAGTCCATCGGCAAGAAAGTATGTCCCGGCGCGGACGAAGACCGTCGCGCCCTTCGGCAGGCCGTCCTTCTTCTTTGCCTCACGGATCACTTCCCGCGCGCGGGTGATCGTGGCTAAGGGGCCGTTGGTCTTCTCGGCGTTCGCCTCGGCGAGTATCCCCGACCATTGGTCATTCCCGTTCGCGGCAACGTAGAACACCGCCCCCGTCTGCTCCTGCGCCATGGCGGATGTAACCCAAAGAACGACGGCCAGACAGAGATTCAATCCTCTCACCATGAATACCTCCTCTGTTTACAGACGCCTCGCGGACTGCCGGAGATTGTAGCACATATTCGCCGCTTCGCCAACGGGCAATCCATTTCCGGAAGTCCGTTGCTTTTCGTTCGATACAGTGTATAATCCTGGTATCGTAATCTTAATCCTAATCTTAATCTCTCCATCCACGCGGAACGGGCAAGAAGGGAAAGAGAGATTAGGATTAGGATTAGGATTAGGATTAGGATTAGGATTAGGATTAGGAGTAGGAGTAGGATTAGGATTAGGAGTAGGAGTAGGAGCAGGAGAAGGAGTAGGGTTTACGGAGGAACCATGTCGGACCAAACTGCATCCCGGATAGACACCGTCGGACTCGTCGGTCTCGGCCTGATGGGCCGGGGCATCGCCGCCTGCCTGCTGAGTCACGGACTAAAGGTAGTGGCCTTCAACCGCACCCATGCGCGGATCGAGAAGGCTCGCACCTTCATCGCCGAGGCCATGCGGGACCTCGTCGAACACCACATCGCAAGGGAGTCGCAGGTCGCCGGCTGGGAGGAGCGCTTCCGAGTGGCGCGGTCGTTCAAGTGCCTGGCCGAGTGCCCCTTCATCATCGAGTCGGTCAAGGAGGATCTGGACCTGAAGCACAGCCTCTACGCCGAGTTGGAGGAGTGCGTGCCCGCCGACGCAGTGATCGCGTCGAACACATCCAGCTTCCCCCTCGCTATGATCCAGGCCAAGGCGAAGCGCCCTGAGCGGTTCGTCGTCATGCACTGGTCCGAGCCGGCGTGGATCACGCGGTTCATGGAGATCGTCAAGAACGA
Organism: Planctomycetota bacterium; assembly: GCA_040755855.1. Classification (GTDB taxonomy): domain Bacteria; phylum Planctomycetota; class Brocadiia; order JAADGH01; family JAADGH01; genus JAADGH01. Next base: position 110,014 of record JBFMAD010000004.1, read on the forward strand.
AAAGACCGCCGCCCACGCCCTCGCATTGACGAAACGCCTGGGCGAGATGTGCGACAAGGACCCAAGCGTCCTGAACCTGGACATCCGGGGCTTCATTACCAACCGCCTGATGTATGCGTTCATCCGCGAGGCGTGCTACCTGGCCGACGCGGGGGTGGCCGACATCGAGAGCATTGACCGCTCCTTCCGCAACGACGTCGGCTGGTGGGCCACCCTCGCCGGGCCGTTCCGGTGGATGGACCTGACGGGCATCCACGCCTATGGGCTGGTGATGCAGGGCCTGCTGCCTGACCTCTGCGACCGCAAGGGCCTACCCGACATCATGAAGAGGATGATGGAGCAAAACGCCGAAGGCACCGCCAACCACAAGGGCTTTTACTCCTACAACCACGAGACCGCCAAGGCCTGGGAAGACGCATGGATTGACTTCACCTACGACATCCGAAAGTTGGTGGACAAGTACGATAAGCGGCTGAAGGATGCCGGGGCGATCGGAGCGTAGCGCGGCGGTTCAATCGGGCTTCGGGGCGATGACCACAAGACCGCGCGGGACGACGGAGAGATTCGCCGGCAGCAGGCCGACCGCATCGCCGTCCAACTGCACGCGAACGGGGTCCTCGCTTTCCAGGCGGACCTCGCGCGCCGCGACGTGCGTCACATAGCGGTAGCGGAGGTGCCGACCGCCCATGATTCCCCACAGGCAACGAAGCAGGTCCCGCGTGTTCTTCACGGACACGGCGCACACGTCGAGCAGACCGTCGTGGGGGTCGGCGCGAGGCGTCGGGCGGAACGGCCCGCCGTAGGTGCGGATGTTCCCGACGATCACCGAGGTCGCCGGCTTGAGAAGGGGGCTGCCCTCGATGGAGACGCGAATCTCAGGAAAGTGGAAATCGCGGATGCTCTGGAGTATGGGCACAACGTACTGATGGTATCGGCTCGACGTTCCCCGTACGCCCTTGTAGGCATGCGCCGCGTCGGCGTCCAGGCCCACGCCCGCCATGCACAGGAAAATCCTCTCAACACCCTCCGAAGGGAAGCAGGCTAGGCCGACGTCGATGGCGCGGGAGACCCCCGCTGCCAGCACGCCGGAGGCGCCCTTCAGGGAAAGCGGAATGCCCAGGTCCCTGGCAAAGACGTTTGCCGTCCCAAGGGGGAGGATGCCGAGGGGCGTGTCGGTCCTCAGAAGCCCCGAGGCCACCTCGTTGACCGTGCCGTCGCCGCCGGCGGCTACGACCATGTCGTAGTCTTTGCGCTTCTCTCGCGCTATCGTTTCAGCGTCGCCGCGTTGAGCGGTCTGGATGATCTCGGCCTCGATCTCTTGTTCCTTGAGCCGCTTTCGTATGCGAGCGGGGGTCCGCGCGCCCCATCGGGCGCCGGCAATGGGATTCATGATGACGAGGGCGTTTCTCATACCTCTTCCAACATCCGGCGAAAGGTGCACCGTGAGTATAATAGCCGTACGCACACCCTGCGGTCAAGGGGGGCTTGTGCGACACTTCGTCCTTAGTGGCCGCGGTGGTCCGCTCTGTGGGATGGCGAGTCTCTCCTTCCATCGCCCCGCGGCCTTGATGATGCACAGCACGCCGCCCGCTGGCACACCCCTAACCAGGTACGCGTCTCCCTCCCTCTCGCTGCTGACAGACTTCTTTTCCTTGAGGAGATAGGAGAGGGCGGAGCATAGGGAAAGACCGGGAAATGGACGCCACTTTACACTAATTCTCACTAACAGCCCTTCTCTGTGTGCAGGCGCGTCGCTCAACGTCTGTCTGAATTTTCGTCTCTCTTCAGCTCTTTGCCCTTCGAACCATTTGACCGGCTCACAATTGCGTTGTATACTCATGTGGGGTGGCGTTCACGCCACCATTAGACTGGGGAACCATGAAGGACACAAAGATCACGAAGAAAGCATCCACCATATATTTCTCCTCGTGTTCTTCCTGCCTTCATGGTAAACATGGTACTGGAGCAATTAACTCAATGCGACGAATAGCGAGACTCGTCATTTTGGTTGTGTGCACTGGTGCGCTTCCGTGCAGCACCGGATATCTGTCGGCACAGAATGGTGCTGAATTGATAGCTGCCGCGCGTGATGGGAATACCAAGAGAGTGAAACAGCTTCTCGACTCGGGTCTTAGCCCGAACGTGACCGATGCCCACGGAAACACTCCCCTTCACTACGCGGCGATGCAGGGACACGAGAATGTAGCACAGATCCTCTTTTTGAAGGGTGCCGACATCAATGCGAAAAACATGCGGGGCACGACTCCCTTGCATTGCGCTGCAATGCATGGCCACAATGATATAGGGATGTTCCTGATCGGCAAGGGGGCCGATGTAAGCGTGCCAGACTTGCCAGATTGCTGGACTCCCCTACATTGGGCAGTAAGTCACTCATCGAAAGAACTCATCGAACTCTTGATCGAGAAGGGCGCTGACGTGAACGGAAAGGACCGTTTAGGTCAGACCCCACTGTATCTTGCCGTGTGTTCGCCACTATCGTATCGACAGGAAATCGTAGACGTTCTGCTACGTAGCGGAGCGCAGACATCCCTGCTGCTCGCCGCAGGTGCAGGGGACATGCGCCGAGTAAGGGAGATTCTTGCCAGAGGAATTCCTGTAGATGCCACCGAGAAGTATGAAGAGACAGCTTTATACTGGGCCGCGAAAAACGGCCACAAGGACATGGCTGAGCTTCTCATTGACAAGGGTGCGGATGTGCGAGCAAGGACGAAACACGGCTGGACCCCCCTGCATTCCGCCGCAGGAAAGCGCGGCAATGTAGACCTTGTGCGCCTGTTGATCGCAAAAGGCGCTGAAGTAAATGCAACGGGCCACAAGGGAGACACGCCTCTTCACACGACTGCCCGAGACGGGGACGAGCACATCGCCAAGCTTCTGATAGATAATGGGGCTGACATCGAAGCGAAGGGCGCGAATGGTTGGACCCCCATATACTTTGCTGTGGCGGTCAGCAACAACAAACGAGTTGCTGCGTACCTCGTCCGTGTTGGCGCGAATGTCAATATTACGGATGACATAGGATGGCCCCCACTACTCTGGGCCGCACGGTGGGGCCACAAGGAAGGAGTGGAACTTCTCATTGCTGGTGGCTGCAATGTCAATGCAAAGGCCAAAGACGGGCTGACCGCCTTGTACTGGGCGGCGCAAGAAGGTCATGTGGAAGTGGCGAGGCTTCTGATCCGCGCAGGTGCCAATACCGAGGCAGGCTACCAGGGAATGACGCCCTTGCTCCGTGCCTGCTGCGTAAATCGGACAGAGGTGGCCAAGCTTCTCATCGAAATGGGTGCAGACCCCAAGGCTACAGATGGCCCCGGCACAGTGCTGTCGGTTGCTATCGGTAACGGAAACAAGGAATTGGTGGAGTTGGCGGTGGCCAAGGGGGTTCCGTGCAAGAACGGCCTGCCGTTGGCCTTGCGCTGTAAGCATCGAGATATTGCCAGATTCCTCATTGGGAAGGGTCCTGACATCAACGGAAGGGACCCCGAATCTGGCTATACGGCGCTGCACTATGCATCAGGGGAAGACAAGGAATTTGCCGAACTCCTCATTGCCAACGGCGCTGATGTCAATGCGAAGAGCAATGGCGGCACTACTCCGTTATTCTGCGCGCTCGGAAGATCAGACATCGTGGAGCTTCTAATCGCGAAAGGCGCAGACATCAATGCAAAGCTCACCGGATGCGGCAGAATGCCCCTACACGATGCCTCATTCGGGGGGCACAAGGATACTGCACAGATTCTGATCTCGCACGGGGCAGATGTCAATTCTCGGGATGCCGAAGGCGGCACGCCGTTGCACCATGCTAGAAGCGATGAGATGGCCAAAATGCTCATCGTAGCTGGTGCCGATGTGAATGCTCAGAGCAGAAACGGGGAGGCTCCCCTTCACAGAGCAGCGTCATTCGGGTTTGTGAAGCTTGCCGAAGTCTTGATCACCGAAGGCGCTCGGCCCGACACGAGGGATGTCCTGGAGCAAACGCCCTTGCACTATGCCGCAATGTGTGGAAAGGAGGATATTGCGGAGATTCTCATCGCCGGCGGTGCTGATGTCAACGCAAGGAACAACGTTGGCAAGACCCCTCGGGATGTTGCTCGATCCTGGGAGATGGGGGAATTCCTCCGCAAGCACGGCGGGAAGACGGGAAAGGAACTGAGCGAGGAAGGCAAAGGGCAGAAATCAGAAGTCAAAAGGCAGGAGAAGAATTGACTTCGAATTAAACGGCCATGTTTCTCAGCTTCGTGCACTTCGTGGTTTCTATGCTGCCTGCTTCCTTCTCTAACCTCCGTGGCCTCTGTGGTGAGATCACTCGTTGCTTCGCGCTTGCGCGGGAGTAATGAATCGGTGGGACTTCCAGATCATGTTCCCGGCCTTCGCTCACATACATTGACACCCCGATCCCGCCTGTGATAGGATGAAGGTAGAGAGGAACGCGGTTCTCGAAATTTCGTATCTACGGGAGATTGGAAGATGGCTGTCGGACTGGGTTACGAGGATAGGTATCTGACCGAGGACGAGGCGCGCGAGACCATCGCCAGGGGCCTGGCGCAAGAGAAGTGGGACGGCAAGAAAGTGGTGGCGCTCATCCCCGACCACACGCGCAGCGGCCCCATCGGCATGGTCATCAAGATGGTCTATGACGCCATCGGCAAGCAGTGCAAATTGTTCGACTGCCTCGTCGCCCTCGGCACCCACCCGCCCATGCCCGAAGACAAAATCCTCGAACGCTGCGAGCTGACCCGCAAGGAGTGGCGGACCAAATACAAAAAGATGCGCTTCTTCAACCACCACTGGGACAAGCCGGAGACCTTCGCCGAGGTGGGCAAGTTCACGGAGGACATGATCGAGGAAATCTCCGAGGGCCGCATGCGCGAGGAGGTCCCCGTGGCCGTGAACAAGATGGTCCTCGACTACGACGCGATCCTCATCATCGGCCCCACCTTCCCGCACGAGGTCGTCGGCTTCAGCGGCGGGAACAAGTATATCTTCCCCGGCATCTCGGGCAAGCAACTGATTGACGCCTTCCACTGGCTCGGCGCGGTCATCACAAATCCCAAAATCAACGGCACGAAATGGACGCCCGTGCGGAAGGTGGTGGATACGGCCGCGGCGATGGTCCCGGTGCAGCGCTTCTGCGTCAGCATCGTGGCCCACTTCGGAAAGCTGAGCGGGGTCTATATCGGCTCGCCGGAGGATGCCTGGTCCGATGCGGCCGACCTGTCGGACAAGCTCCACATCGTATACAAGGAGAAGCCATACAAGCAGGTCCTCTCCATGTCGCCCGAGATGTACGACGACGTCTGGACGGCGGGGAAGTGCATGTACAAGTTGGAGCCGGTGGTGGCCGACGGCGGCGAGTTGATCATCTACGCCCCGCACATTGACGAAATCTCCTACACCCACGGCAAGATCATTGACGAGATCGGGTATCATACCATCGAGTACTTCCTGGCGCAGTGGGGCCGGTTCAAGGGCTACCCCCGCGGCGTGACGGCGCACTCGACGCACGTGAAGGGGATCGGCGCTTATGCAAACGGCGTCGAGAAGCCGCGCGTCAACGTGACGCTCGCCACGCGCATCCCCAAGGCGCGGTGCAAGCGGGTGAACCTGGGCTACCGCGACCCCGCCACGATCAACCCCGCCGACTATGAGAACCGCGAGGGCGAGGGCGTCCTCTGCGTCCACAAGGCGGGCGAGATGCTCCACCGGCTCACGCACCCCCCCGCCTGGGCGCGATTCGGCGGGTGAACGCGGCGGCGCATGGCCCTTGACTTCTACAGTTGTAGGTGTCCCCAGAATTGCCGAACTGCCGGAACTGCATCGGAGAAACGGGAATTCATCGGGTTCAAGACGGGGAAGAGCACGTGAAACTGGTATTATCCTTTTGTTCCAGGATGGATGATGGTAAGGTAATGCCGAACGGAAAGTTGTCCCGGATGAATGAGTAGAGGATTCTGACAGATGCCCACGTTGAACTGGCTCGGTCGAGAGGATGCGGTGAAGGCTGCGGCCCGCGCCCCGTACCGCGTTTTGGGGCATGACCCGGCATTGTCGTTCGGGGACCAGGACAACGAAAACATGCTCATCCAGGGCGATAACCTTGACGCGCTGAAGGCGCTGCTCCCCTACTACGCCGGGCGCGTCAAGTGCATCGCCATTGATCCGCCTTATAACACAAAGAGCGCCTTCGAACACTATGACGACAACCTCGAACATTCCACGTGGCTTTCCATGATGTACCCCCGCCTTGAATTGCTTAGGGAATTGCTTACAGAGGATGGCTCAATTTGGGTTTGTATAGACGACAATGAGGCGCACTACCTCAAGGTCATCATGGACGAGATTTTCGGGCGGAGGAATTTTGTAGCGAACGTCGTCTGGCAGAAGCGCACATCTCCAGACGCCCGTATTGACCTGGGCGATGCCCAAGACAACATACTTGTTTATGCAAGGGAAAAAGAACGGGTTCAATTCAACAAGTTGACGGTAGCTACCGAAAAAAGATCTGGCTATCGTAATCCCGACAACGATCCAAGGGGACCTTGGGCGTCCACCGATTTCTCGGCTCAAGGTTGGCGACCCAACCAAATGTACAAACTGGTCACTCCGGGAGGCGTAGAATATGAACCTCCGCCTGGGCGTTGCTGGGTAAATGTCGAGTCGGTTTTCAAAGAGGTTTGCGCTGACGGTCGAATGTGGTTTGGAAAAGATGGAAAATCGAGGCCCAGGGTCAAGCATTTCCTTTCAGAAAGCACCGGAATTCGATCCTGGACTTGGTGGCCTCATGCTGAGGTTGGGCACAACCAAGAAGCCAAGAAGGAAATAAACGAACTGTTTGGAGCTGAAGACGCCTTCGATACGCCAAAGCCAGAGAGACTGCTTTGCCGCATAATCAACATCGCCTGCGGCCCCGGCGACATCGTTTGCGATTCCTTTCTCGGTTCTGGAACTACGACGGCCGTGGCACACAAGATGGGCCGGCGCTGGATCGGGGTGGAGATGGGTGAACACGCGGTTACGCATGGCGTCCCCCGATTGAAGAAGGTGATCGAGGGCGAACAGGGCGGCATTTCCCAGGCCGTCAACTGGAAGGGCGGAGGCGGCTTTCGATTCTACCGGCTTGGTCCGGCCATCACAGATGAGAACGGCCTGATTAACAAGGACATCCGCTTCCCCGTCCTGGCGGCTCATATCTGGTTCTCCGAGACGCATACGCCCTTGCCCAAAATCTCAAGGTCGCCCTTGCTTGGGGTTCATAGGGACACCGCCTTGTATCTGCTCTACAACGGCATCCTGGGGGACAAGAAATCGAATGCCTTGACCGGCCGCGTCCTGCGCGAGCTTCCGCCCCACAAGGGGCCGAAGGTCATCTATGCCGAATGCACCAGCCTTGGCGACGACCGTTTGCGGCGAGAAAACATCATCTTCAAGCATATCCCGTATGACATCAAGGGACGATGAGGGCCGTCATGTTCAAGCCAAAGCCATATCAGGAAGAAACGATCCAGAAGTTGGCGGACTATCTTGAATCGGCTCGCTTCGACGGGGCAAAGGCGGCATTCGATGCCGCGCCGCGCAGCGTCCCCGCGCCGTGGCGCAAGCCGTACAAGCCCTTGCCCGATCCCGAAGACGCCCCCTATGTCTGCCTGCGGCTCCCCACGGGCGGCGGCAAGACATTCCTGGCTGCGCAGTGTATCAAGATCGGCGCGAAATTTCTTGGCCGGGAAAAGAACCCCCTGGTCCTCTGGCTTGTTCCCACCAAGACTATCCGAGAGCAAAGCCTTGAGACTTTGCTCGACCCTAATCATCCGAACCGGCAGACCTTGGAAGCCGATTTTGAGGGGAAGCTCCGCGTCCTGGACATCGCCGATTTCACTCAATTGACGCCGCAAGATCTACGCGACAAGGCATGCATTGTCATCGGCACTTTCGCCGCCCTCAGGGTCGGGGATACCGAGGGCCGCAAGGTTTACGACCATAACGAGCAATTGGAACCTCATTTCTCCCAAGTTCCCCCCGCCATGTCCGGACTTGAACTCCACACCGACGGGCCGGATAAAGACAAAGTGAAATTCTCCCTCGCCAATATCATGGCGTTGATTCGTCCGCTCGTGATAGTAGATGAGGCACACAACGCCACGACCGTTCTCAGCTACGAAGTCCTTCAGCGCGTTAAGGCCGGTTGCGTGATCGAATTCACGGCGACACCGGCAGGGGACAGCAATGTGCTGCACCATGTCTCCGCCTCAGAACTCAAGACGCAGAATATGATTAAGCTGCCCATTATCCTGACCGAGCACCCGACATGGCAGGAGGCATTGACCGATACGATTCTCAAACGGAAGGCACTGGACGACTTGGCCAAGAACGAGCCGGACTTTGTCCGCCCCATCGTTCTCATCCAAGCGGAGAGCAAGGACAGGGAAGTCACCGTGGGCGTTGTCGAAAAGTATCTCGTCGAGCAGGGCAAGATCGAGCGTGAGCGAATTGCCATCGCCACCGGGAGCCAGCGGGAACTGGACGGTGTGAAGCTCCTTGACCCATCGTGCAAGATTGAATTCATAATCACGGTTCAGGCGCTCAAGGAGGGGTGGGACTGCCCCTTCGCCTACGTCTTCTGTTCCGTCGCCACCGTTCGCAGCGCCAAAGATGTTGAACAATTGCTTGGCCGCGTCCTTCGGATGCCTTATGCGAAGCGGCGCACCCATGACGATCTGAACAAGGCTTATGCTTTTGTTTCAAAAGGGTGCTGGCCTCGGGCTGTGAACGAACTTCACGACCGACTCGTGAACATGGGCTTTGACGAGGTCGAAGCCGCAGCCTATGTCAAACCGGAATTCGGGCCTACCTTGTTCCCGATTGAGACTCAACTCCCCTTGCTCTCGTGGTCGGTCAAGGAGGCGCCAATCCTCGACAATCTGCCAAGCGAGATCAAGGAAAACGTAATGGTCGTGCGGGAGTCGGAGGGAACGTATAAAGTTAGTGTGGCGGGCACGTTGGACCCTGAAGCGGAGGCAATGTTTATCGAGGCAATGCCTCAGTGCAAGCAGGAGGCAATCCGTCAGGCATTTGCTGCGCGGCGAGAAGGCCTTCCCGGCCCCCTGCCGCATCGCCCGAAGATCGAACCCTTCCGAGTGCCGCAGTTGTGCTTGTGGATTGACGGCAAGCTCGAACCTGTCGAGCCGGAACACTGGCTTCCTGCAGACAGTTGGAGTTTATTGGACTTCCCCGCTGAATTGACAGAGGAAGAATTCCGGATTGAGGACACCGGGGATACTTATGTCATAGACGTACAAGGCAAGCGATTAACCATAGACTACGCCGGGCAACAAAAGAGCATAGCCTTTTCTGAAGCACCAGCAAATTGGACAGACCTGGAACTGTCACGACAACTGGATCGCTCGCTCAAGCAGGACGATATCCGCCAGGAAGTGTTACTTGAGTTCATTCGCCGGACCATACGAATGTTGATTGAACGAAGGCGAATGTCCCTGGCTACCCTCTATATGGCTCGCTTGCCTTTGGAGAGGGCTTTGCGCCTTAAGATAGACTCCTGCCGGAAGAAGGCCGCGAGCAATGGATATCAGTCGCTCCTTTTCGGCGCACAATCACCCGTGGAGACCTCGTTCGTTTACGCATTTAACTTTGATCCTGACGATTACCCGGTCAAGATTCCATATAAGGGTGTTTTCAATTTTCCGAAACATTTCTACGGAAGGCTGATGGGCGATATGAACGGCCCGGAGGAAGAATGCGCACGCGAGATTGAGAAGAACCCCCACGTCAAGAGATGGGTCCGCAACCTCGATAGGATGTTCTCACTTCAGCTCGCCCACGGCAACTTCTACCCTGACTTCGTCGCCGAACTCGACGATGAGCGTATTTTGGTCGTCGAATACAAAGGGGAACACTTGATTGAACACGAACAGCAAAAGAAAAACATCGGCGAACTCTGGGAGAACAAGAGCAGAGGCAAGGGCCTTTTCCTCTGGGCAGTGGAGAAGGATGAATTTGGCCGGGATGTATACAGGCAACTTGAGGGTAAAATCACGGAGAAATGACCTTCGGCCGTTGAACCTGCCTGCTATGACTACCGAGCGGAACCGGGCGGGGATCGAGACTGAACTACGGAACTGATGGACGAACCAGGCCAACCTGTCAACTGGAAGAAAAACCTCGTCTTCGCGTGGATGTCGCAAGTCCTGTCGCTGACGGGATTTGCGTTCGCCATGCCCTTCGCGGCGTTCTTCATCCAGGAGGACCTCCGCATCACCGACCCCGCCAAGGCGAAGGCGTGGATGGGGGCGTTCGAGGCAACCGCCTACATCAGCCTCGCAATCATGGCGCCGATATGGGGAATTCTGGCCGACCGCTTCGGCCGCAAGATGATGATGCTCCGCGCCAACCTCGGCGGCGCCGTGAGCGTCGCGCTCATGGCCTTTGCGCCCAACATCCAGACGCTGATCCTCCTGCGCATCCTCCAGGGGGCGTTCTCGGGCACCGTGTCCGCCGCACAGACGCTTGTGGCCAGCTACACGCCCGACCATCGGCAAGGCATGGCGCTCGGCACGATGAGCGCCGCCATCTTCGCCGGATCGTCGCTCGGCAACTGGGCGGGCGGCGAGTTCGCCTACCGCTTCGGATACCGCAACGCCTTCCTCGCCGCCGGCGCAATCTTGGCCTTGTCGTGCGTGCTGGTGATCTTCGGGATCGAGGAGCGGCTGGACCCGAACGGCGCCCCGGCAAATTCGGAGACGAGCAAGGAGGCCGATCGCTCGATGGGGCTGGCGGGGCCGATCCTGCTCCTCCTGGCGGCGATGGCCTTTGTCGGGCGGTTCGACTCCCCCATGCTCCCCTTCCTCGTGCAGGAGATTCACGGCAAGGTGCAGGGGGCCGAGTTGTGGGTGAGTCGGGTCAACATCATGTTCTGCATCGGGGCGTTTCTGGCGGGATTTATCTGGGGCTGGGTGGCCGACCGCGTGGCGCCGCCGAAGATGGCGCGTGTGTGCGCGGTGGCCACGGGGCTTTGCATGATCCCGCAGGCGCTGGTGATGAGCTTCGCCCCGCTCATGGCGAGCAGACTGGGGATGGCGTTTTTCGGCGGGGGACTAGACCCGGTCTTTCAAATCTGGCTGGCGAAGGTGACGCCTGCCGAGCGGCGCGGCGCGATCTTCGGATGGGCGGTCACGGTGAAGTCCGTCGGCTGGGGCATCAGTCCGATGCTGAGCGTATTGGTCGGTGTCACGTATGGGGTTCGGTGGTGTTTCGGGCTGACGGCGCTGCTGTATGTCTTGCTCATCCCGCTCATCGGATTTGTCGCGCGTCGCGTCACTCACCCGGCGACGGATGGGATTGCGGCGGAGGACGTGTGAGGCGTCCCTGAACGAAGAGACGTCATTCCCGCGCAAGCGAGAATCCACGCCTCACCACGAAGTTCACGAAGGCCACGAAGAAAAACAATAGGTCGCAGAATTCCCCTTCGCATTGTCGGGTGCATGGTGTATAATATGCCTGCTCGTAGTGAGGCGTCGGGCCTTTCCCACCACTCCGCATATGGTGCGAGCCGTCACATGCTGGATACGATAGAGGGACAGGAAATAGAATGACATCCCCGAAACTTATGGACAATCCGAATCAACTCCCAGGGGACCGGCTTCTAAAACCGCTACAGGACTTCGCCCAGCAAGTCACAGCGAAATTCTCCGTGACTACCGACGGGGAGCCGGAGGACCAACTCCGTGCGCCCGTGGAAACGCTCCTGCGCACATTCGGTCAGATCATCTCGAAAGACATCGTCCTCGAGGGTGAAGCGCGTCTCCGCGACCGTCTTGGCAAGCCCGACTTCGCCGCTCACGACGGAAGGCTCCTCACCGGTTACGTCGAACTCAAGGCCCCCGGCAAGGGCGCAAACCCCGCCCACTTCAAAGACCACGACCGCGACCAGTGGAACCGCTTCAAGAACGTCCCGAACATCCTCTACACCGACGGCAACGAGTGGGCCGTCTATCAGGACGGCGAACTCTTCGGGAAACGACTGCGCCTCACGGGCGACGTGTGCACGGCCGGCAAGTCGGCTGTCGCCCTCGCGGACGCCAGACGCCTTTTTGATATTCTTGCTGCGTTCACCTCCTGGTCGCCCATCGTCCCCAAGAAGGCCAAGGACATCGCCCAGTTCCTCGCGCCGTACTGCCGCCTCGTGCGGGAGGATGTGTTGGATGCGCTGTGGCACTATGACTCCCCCCTGCATGCGCTCAGAAAAGAGATCAAGCAACTTCTCTTCCCCGACGCCACCGACCGCCAGTTCGCCGACGCCTACGCGCAGACCGTCATCTTCGCCATGCTCCTGGCCCAGATGGAGGGCGCAGACGTCCTCAACCTGCGAAACGTCTATGAGACACTTGCCAGCCACCATCTACTCCTTTCCCGGTCCCTGGAATTCTTGACCGACCCCCAGGCGCTCAGGGAAATCTGGTCCTCCATATCCCTCGCCCAGCGCGTCATCCACGAAGTCCCGCCCGAATCCCTGAAGGCCGACGACCGCCTGATACCCGAAGCCACGGGAAAAGACCCCTGGCTCTTCTTCTATGAGCATTTTCTCGCCGCGTACGACCCCAGGCTCCGCAAGGAGTGGGGCGTCTATTACACGCCCGTCGAGGTCGTCCGATGCCAGGTCCGCCTGATTGACGAAATCCTGAACGACCACCTGGGCAAGCACATGGGCTTCGTGGAACCCGGCGTCATCACGCTCGACCCGGCGCTTGGAACCGGGACCTATCTCATGGCGATCATTGACCACGCCCTCGACCGCGTGGAGAAGGAAGAAGGCCCCGGCGCGGTGAAAGGCGGGGCGCGGTCGCTGACGCACAACCTCCACGGCTTCGAGTGGATGGTGGGGCCGTACGCCGTGGCGCAGCTCCGCTTCACCCGCGCCCTCACGTCGCGCGGGGCCACGCTGCCCCCGGCGGGCCTGGGCATCTACCTGACCAACACGCTGGAGTCGCCCCATATCAAACCCCCCGCGCCGCCCCTCTTCCACCAGCCCATCGCCCGCGAGCATGAGCGGGCCTTGAAGGTGAAGGACCAGGAGCACGTCTTGGTCTGCCTCGGCAATCCCCCCTACGGACGGCACGCCTCGGCGTCGGAGTACAGCCGCGCCGTCACCGGCGGATGGGTCCGCCACGGCGACCGCGCCCCGGACGTTCCGGCCCTCCCGATCCTGGAGGACTTCCTCGAACCGGCCCGGAAGGCCGGGCATGGGGTCCACCTGAAGAACCTCTACAACCTCTACGTCTATTTCATCCGATGGGCCTTGTGGAAGGTCTTTGAGCACAAGTCGGCGACGGGGCCGGGCATCGTCTCCTTCATCACCGCATCGAGCTACTTAGAGGGCGACGCCTTCGCGGGCGTCCGCGAGCACATGCGCCGCGTCTGCGACCATATTGACATCATTGACCTCGGGGGCGAGGGCCGCGGCACGCGCAAGACGGAGAACGTCTTCGCCATTCAAACCCCTGTCGCCATCTTCCTGGCCTGGCGAGAGGGGCGGCCCAATCGCAGCGAACCGGCCACTGTCCGGTACACCCGCATCGGGGGCAAACGGGATAGCAAGCTCGAGGTCCTGAACAAAATAACATCACACAAAAAGCTGAATTGGCAAGACTGCCCCAACGAATGGCAGGCGCCGTTTAAGCCGGAGACCACAGGACGATTTGCGGCATGGTCATCCATCACACACCTATTCCCGTGGCAGAACAACGGCGTAAAAGCGGGAAGAGTGTGGGTCATTGATCCGACAGAGGAGGGTATCCGAAGTAAACTGACCCGCTTGTTCGCGGCAAAGGGCATTGAGCAACGCAAGATGTTCAAGGATTCGCCCACGGGTAGAAAACTTGGCGAGACCCCCACGCAGTTGCCGCCAAGCCAGACTCGGTTGCTTCCACTGGACGAAGAGAGCGACCCGGCCTCAATACCTGTCGTGCGATACGCATATCGTTCGTTTGACCGGCAGTATGTGATAGCGGATGCGCGTTTTCTGGACCGACCCGGTCCTTCCGTCTGGCAAGCCCATGGCGAGAAGCAGGTGTATCTGACAAGTACGTTGTATACGCCCCTCGGAGGTGGCCCTGCACTCACCGCGGCCGCAGAGATACCAGACCTGCATCACTTTTGCAACCGTGGGGCAAAGGATGCAATCCCCCTCTACCGCGATGCGGCGGCGACGGAGGCGAATATCCTGCCGGGGCTTCTCGATCTGCTCGCAAGCGAGTACGGTCGGTCCGTAAGTCCAGAGGACTTGGCGGGTTACGTCTATGCCGTCCTCGCGCAGCCGGAATACACGAGGCGCTTCGAACGCGAGCTGGGCGGGCGGCAGGTGCGCGTGCCCCTGACGAAGGACGCAAAGATCTTCTTCCGCGCCGCCGAGTTCGGCAAGGCCCTGATCTGGCTACACACCTACGGGGAACGGATGACGGCTAAGGAGCGGCCGAAGGGGAAGGTCCCGCGCGGCAAGGCCAAGTGCGACAAGGCCGTGTCGGAACGTGAGGAGGACTACCCCAACAAGTTTGAATACGCCGAGAAAACGAAGACGCTCTATGTGGGCGACGGCGCATTCCGGCCCGTTGATACCGAGGTTTTTGAGTTCGAGGTGTCGGGTCTCAAGGTCGTCAAGTCGTGGCTTGGGTATCGGATGCGCGAGCGGTCGGGCAAGAAATCCAGCCCTCTCGACGACATCCGCCCGAAGGTCTGGACGCATGACTTCACGAAAGAACTTCTGGAACTGCTGTGGGTGCTGGAAAAGACGATCGAGGGCTACCCGGAGCAGAAGAAGCTGTTGGAGGCCGTCCTGGCAAGCGACATCTTCAAGGAAGCCAAACTCCCGGCCGTTCCCGCCGCATCGCGCAAGCCGCCGGAGGTGAAGCGGCGGAAGAAGACGGGGCAGAGGGAAATCGAGATGTAAGAGTGTAGGGCGCAATGAGGCGCTGGTCGGCGGTGGGGAAGAGATAGGGGAAATGAGACGAAGATGAGGATGCTCACGGCATGAAGTACCGCATGTATGTTGACGAGGTGGGCAATCCCGACCTGGAAAGCTCTGATAACCCGAACCACCGTTTTCTGAGCCTGACAGGGGTCATTCTTGACTTGGAGTATGTGCGCGCCACGCTGCACCCGGAAATGGAGGCTCTCAAGGGCAGGCACTTCGAATCGCACCCCGACGATCCGGTGATCTTCCACCGCGCCGATATGGTGAACGCACGAGGCCCGTTTCATGTATTGAAGGACGAGACAAAGCGGCTTCGGTTTGATGAGGAACTGATCGGCCTGATAGATTCTTGGACGTACACCGTTGTATCCGTCTGTCTGGACAAGAAGCGCCATAAGGAGATCTACCAAGTCTGGAGATACGATCCGTATCACTATGGACTGGCCATCCTCGTGGAGAGATTTATCTTCTTTCTGAACCAGCAAGGAGTGCGCGGCGATGTGATGGCGGAATCCAGGGGCGGAAAAGAAGACCGGCGGCTGAAAGATTCATTTCATCGGCTATGGGAGAACGGAACAGACTACGTGGGTTCAGAGCAGTTTCAGGCCGCCCTCACCAGTCGGGAATTGAAGGTCGCGCCAAAGCATCGCAACGTATCGGGGCTGCAACTGGCGGACCTGATCGCGCACCCAAGCCGGAACGAAATCCTTCTGGATGAAGGTCTCCGCGATAGGCCCCTTGCCCCGTTTGCGGCAAAGGTGGTCGCCATACTCCAACGCAAGTACTACCAGAGACAGGGTAGGATCTACGGCAGAAAATTTGTCCCGAAATAAAAAGGGCCCTTTCGGGCCCGATGGCATTCGCCATCCACCTCCGGAAGACCGGATTGAATATAGGATAACCTACTGAGTCCCGTTGTCAAGAAAAAAATAATTTTTTCAAGCACATGAACATCCTTGGAATATAGCGAATATAGGGCCAGAGAATATAAGGACAGACGGGGAAAAATGTACGCAGTACATTTTTCTCGTCGTCTCCGCACTTGTGCACACGCTCAGACTGTCCACGCCGTGGACACCCCCAACTGTCCACGTCGTGGACACCTACGCCGACCGCCCGCCGGGATGCGACGACTGCGCCGATGGGCACTGTCAACTTCGTGGACACCTGGGGCGTAAGTCCCGAACGGACAATGGGATAAGGAGTCAGGCAGAGCCTCGGAACGAGAGAAAGACACCGAGGAAAAGACAAGACATAGACGCTGATTAACGCAGATGCACACTGCAAGAAATCCTATCTGTGAGAATCAGCGTGAATCTGCGTCTGCCTCTCTTCATCTTCCCACCTGCTGAAACTTCGCAAAAGTGAAAAACTGCGCCGCCGCATCTGAGTCTTCTGGCCGTTTCGTGGCCGTTAAAGCGATTTATCTCGTTAACTGCATGGCGAAATGCGGCCGGAGGGCGAATGGGGCGGGTTTACGAGTCGCCGTACGGTTGGCTACTAAGTGAATTTGGGTCGAAAAGCCGTTTCTGGCCGAATTCGGGGCGGAAATGGCGGTTTCTCGATTGGTAACAAAGTGTAGGTCCATACACTTTACGCACAATCGCAAAATCGCGGCGGAGAGAAGTCCGATCTCCCTGCCCTGCCGGATATTACGCCCATTACCCTGACCGACATCGCGCCGTGCGCACATGTGCAAGCGTATGGGGAAAGGGTCATTTTGCGGAACGAAATACACTTGGCTAACAAGAAATCGAAGGGGTGAAGAGTGGAAGAATGGAAGAGTGAAAGATTGCAAGAGTGCGGGAGTTTCGGATCGGGTCAGGTCCGCATGGAATCGAAGAAGTAGAAGCCGAGGGCGCCGAACATGATGAGGGGGGTCCAGGCGGCGATGCCGGCGATGGGGATATAGCCGTGCTTGCCCAAGTGGCCGCAGATGAAGTCTACGAGGTAGAAGCCCACGCCGACGGCCAGGCTGATGCCGATGCCGAGGACGCGGTTTCGGGAGAAGCGCTCGGAGCCGATGACGGGGGGGAGGCCGATGAGGAGGAGGATGATGGCGCTGAGGGGATGGGTGAAGCGGCCGTGAAAGGCCAGTTTCAGGTCAACCCGTTCGGGTTCCTTCTTGATGCGGTGGCGGAGGTCGCCGATGCTACGGAAGCCGGGGGTGAAGTCCTCCTGGAGGAGGTCGTCGGGTGTGAGGTCCGTCGTCAGGGTATATTCGTCCAGATAATCTTTTTCCTGTTGATCATTTTCGAGGGTGCGGGTTCTGTGGACGCCGCGACAGAGCCATTTGTATCCCCCTATCCACTGACCTTCCATGGCTTTGATGTGCTCGATGCGTTTCGTGCCGGATTCGTTGAAGCGCTCGAATTCGCCGTGTTGGAAAGTCGTCTTGTCCACGTAGAATTCATAGACGAGGTATTTCATCCGTCCGCCGTCGGAGCGTCCGAATTTGTTGTAGAGCTTGTCTCGCGTCAGTTTGTTCTCGCGTTCGAAGTTTTCGAGTCGCGGACCGACAACGGGGAGGAACCATTCCTGATCGGCGGCGCCGATGATGGCAATGAGGGTTGTGGCGCCGAAGACCGGCACGGCGATTCGATAGATGCTGACGCCGGAGGCCTTGAGGGCGACCATTTCGTTGCCTTTGGCCATCTCGACCAGGCAGTAGGAGGCGCCGACGAGCGTCATGACAGGAAAGATGTTGGCCAGGATGATGGGGGTGTGATAGAGGCAATAGCGGCCGAGGAGCCAGAGCATCTTTGGGAAGCCGTGGTCAATGAACTTGTGGAGCATTTGAAAGGTCTCGACCAGCAGGAGAAGGCCGATGAGGGCAAGGGCGCAGACGAGGAAGTACGACAGGAAGTTGATCGCGATATAGCGATCCAGAACGGAGATAATAATGCGGCCTCTGAATTTCATTTTCGAAACACGCTGATCAGTAGTCCCATGCCCAGGGCGGCGATAAGGATATTCGCGCTCCAAATGGAGACCCCACACGGCAGATACCGGTTATGCGCGAACAAGCGGCCAATCATAAGAATCCCGAAATACGAGAGGGAGAGCGTGAAGCCGATCGCCAACGCCACAAGGACATGACCGTGCTTCGAGTAAACGCCCAGCGGCACGGCGGCCAGGGCAAAAACGATGCAGGAGAAGGAGAGGGCGATCCGGTCGTGGATCATGATCCTCAGTTCATGGGCCTCCTGCTGCTCGATAGCCTCGCAGCATCTTCTGTTGGCGTCCGCGCGTTCGGCCTTCCGTCCAGCCAGCTCCTGCTCTCCCTCCGAGAGCTGCCGCTTGAGTTCTTCCCTCAATGTGGCCGCGCTCTCCAGGGCGAACTTCAGGTCCGTGATGCGGCCATCCACGTCCTTCAGCACCTGGCGAGCGCTCTCATAGGCGTTTTTGGCTGAGGCGGTGTTGCTCTCCAGCCGGAGGATCATGTCCTTCAGCCCTGCGATCTCTGCGTTCAGGTCGCGGAGCCGCTTCGCGTCGTCTTCAGGCGGGGCCGCCCCATCCTCCCCCGAGGGGGCGGCGCTGTCGCTGCTCGCAGTCGCTGATTCCGCGATGAGCTTTTGCTGCTCCTCCTGTTTCATTTTCAATTCTACCGCCTTCGCGTCCAGTTCCTGCTTGAGGCGCTGCCAGTGCCTCTGCTGGGCGTGAACGGCTTCCGCATGTTCCCTTCGCGAGGTCTCGAACTCCTCCACGGTGCGGCGATCCCTTTTCTCGCGGTCATCCAGATGGCCGAGCTTTGCCGTGATGTCCTTGACGCGCCCGTATATTTCCCTGTTTTTCACATCAAGACCGTCTCGCGTCTGCGCCCAGTGTTTCCTCGCTTCCTCCGGATCGGGGAAGATTTCGCCATGCGTCCCTATCCTATCCCGAAGCTTGGCGAGTGATTTCCACAATTTGGAGAGAGGTAGAAATTTGGGATCGCGGTAATTTTCCGTCTCCCCCGCCTGATTGATCGGGATGCTGACGTCAAACGTGTTGAAATGGATCGTCTTTACTTCCTCCGGTCGTTGGTAGTTTTGTTTTGTAAAGAACCCGTTCTCCAGGTGGAGGCGAGCATTGTCTCCCACCACGTCAATTCGCCCCTGCTTGGCATCATAGGTCTCGGCTACAAACTC
Organism: Planctomycetota bacterium; assembly: GCA_040755855.1. Lineage (GTDB taxonomy): Bacteria > Planctomycetota > Brocadiia > JAADGH01 > JAADGH01 > JAADGH01. Next base: position 129,142 of record JBFMAD010000004.1, read on the forward strand.
CAACGCCACTCGGTAGATCGAAATGCCGTGCAGCAACCCGTCCTCGTCCTGCTTGTCCACATAGATCAACCATCCCTGGAGGCGGATGCGCTTCTTGGTCTTGCCGAGGTCCTTCGCCATGCGCGTCCATGTCTTCGCATCCAGGGTAATTGACTTGATCTGCCGCTCGGAATAGGGAACAAGCAGTGCTATGACGAGAAACAACACCACGCTGAAGAGCACGGCGACGACCATCGTCGGCGTTACGATCATCTGCAGATGCACGCCGCTACTACGGAGCGCCGTGATCTCGTTATCGGCCGAGAGACGCCCGTACGTCATGATGACAGCTATGAGAAGCGACAGGGGAATGGAGTAAGGAAACGACTGCATGGCAAGATGCGGAAAGACAAACTTCACCTCGACAATGTCCAGCCCCTCGTGGACGAGCCGTATTGCAAACCCGACGAAGATGATAACCAACAACACCAAGAAGGAGATGGAGAATCCTCTCATCAGCTCCGAGGTGATATACCTGTGCAACGTCCGCATCTACTTCGACCTCATGGCCGCTCGCATCTCACTTGGCATACGATTCCAGACACGGCGCATCCTTCCGCAACGGCGTCCCTGTAGTGCAATCAAAATCTATAGTCTATCCGCCCATGCGTCGGATGTCAAGGAGTTTGCCAGGGAAATGGCGACACCCGCCCCAGCAATACGGATCACTCGTATCGCAGCGCCTCGATCGGGTCCTGCGCGGCGGCCTTGTAAGCGGGATAGATGCCGAAGAGAATGCCCACGGAGACCGAGAGCGTGAAGCCGAGGACAATAGCCCTGGCCGAGACGACCGTCGGCCAGTCCGCCCCCGGCGACAGCCAGCCCGCCAAGATGGGGATGGCCCCGGCGAAGATGCATCCCAGCACAATACCGAAGGCCCCGCCCGTCAGGCTGATGCCGACGGCCTCAATGAGAAACTGCCGCAGAATGTCCCGTCTGCACGCGCCCACGGACCGGCGGATGCCGATCTCCTTCGTCCGCTCCGTCACGGTGGCCAGCATTATGTTCATGATCCCTATGCCGCCGACAACAAGGGAGATCATGGCCGTGAAGCCGATGACCGTGTTAAAGATCCGCTGTGTGCGCTGGTGCTGCTCCAGGAGCTCCCGTGGGATGACGATCTTGTAGTCGTCCACACTGCGGTGCCGGCGATCCATCACCGTCTCGATCACGCCGGCTGTCTGGCGTACCCGCTCGGCGGCCTTCACCTTGACGGCAATCTCCGTGATCTCGCTAATGAGGGGGTCAAGCTTCGCCCGTTTCAGCGCGGCGGAAAGGGGGATATACACATCATGATTCAGGTCGCGCTCGCTAATCGCCTTGGCCGACCCCTCGGGCCGGACCTTCTCCTCCATAACCCCGACCACCACGTGCCACTCCTGGCCGATGCGGACGAGCCGATCCAGCGCGACATCATTGGCAAATAGTTCCTTCTTGGTATCCACACCCAGCACACACACCCGCCGGCACTCCGCCATGTCTTCTTCATTGATGAACCGGCCGCTGCTGACGTGGAAGTTGACCACCTCCTGATATTCGGGCGTGGTGGCGATGATCTTTGCCTTCGGTTTTTTGGCCTCATGGGTGAGGGGCACATTCATCGCCTTCATGGGCGCGGCCCGCTCAATGGAGGGGACGAGCGCGCTCAGGGCCTTCGCATCGTCCCAGGTAAGGCCGAGGGACAGCTTGCGGCGGGCCTCCATCAGCTCCTCGCCCTTCAGGTCCAGGTCACGGATGCGGATATTGTTGATGCCCATCTGCTCTATCTGCTGGATCGCCTGCTGCTTGCCGCCCTCGCCGATGGAGGACATGGCGATCACAGCCGAGACGCCGAAGAGGACGCCGAGCATGGTGAGGGCGGTGCGCATCTTGTGGGCCATCAATCCCTCGCGGCAGCCGATGCGGACCATGTCAATCCAGCGCATCCTGCGGGGCTTCAGCTCCCCGGCGTCGTCGCCGGTTTCGATCTCGGCGATGTCATCAGGATCAACCTCCAGCGCGGCCTTGTCGGTTACCTTCGTGTCGCGGATGACCTTGCCGTCGCGCAGCTCGATAATGCGGTCGGCGTATCGGGCCAGCCGCGCGTCGTGGGTAACCATGATTACCGTGTTGCCGGCCTCGTGGAGCTTGCGGAAGATCGCCATGATTTCCTGACCGGTGCGGGAATCCAGGTTGCCCGTCGGCTCGTCGGCGAGGATGATGCGGGGGCGGTTGACCAGCGCCCGCGCGATGGCCACGCGCTGCACCTGGCCGCCGGATAGCTCCGTGGGGCGGTGGTCAATGCGGTCGGCGAGGCCGAGGGCAGCGACGGCCTTTGCGGCCCACTTGCGGCGGAGTTTGCCGTCGAGGCCCATGTAGAGGAGGGGTAGGCCGACGTTCTCGCCGGCGGTGCTGTCGGGCAGGAGGTTGAACGTCTGGAACACGAAGCCGACCTTCTGCCCGCGGATGCGGGAGAGGGCGGTGTCGTTCAGGCGGTCCACGCGTTCCCCGTCGAGGAGGTAGGCGCCGCTCGTCGGTCGGTCCAGGCAGCCGAAGATGTGCATGAGGGTGGACTTGCCCGAGCCGGACGGTCCCATAATGGAGACGAACTCGCCCTCGTCCACCGTCAGGCTCACGCCGTCCAGCGCGGCGATCTCAATCTCTCCCTTGCGGTAGACGCGGGTCAGGTTTTCGATCTTGATGATGGTCGGCATGGACAATCCGCTTCTTTTCAAGCCTTTCTGCCCCCGGACGTCGGAAGTCTGGCGACTTCCGCCACAGAATTCACGGAAGACAGACGCCCTCCCCCTCCTTCAGCCCCTCCGTCACCACCACCTTGCTTCCCACCGTCCGGCCGGTCCGAACCTTGCGCTCGATCAGCCGACCGCCCTCAACCACCCGGACGAATCGGTCGCCGCCGCGTTCCACAATGGCGCTGAAAGGAATGGCGATGACATCCTTGAGTTCGGCCACGATGATCTCAACCGTCGCGCTCATGGTCGGCAGGAGCTGCTTGTCGCACTCCTCGATCTCCAGCGCCACATCGAAGACCATGATGTTGGAGAGGTCCTTATTAAGCATCCCCTGCTTCTGTTCGTCACGGTCGGTAGCCAGGCCGGCAAGCCAAGTCACCCTGCCGTGATATGTCCTGTCGGGCAGGGCCTCCACGCGGACGACGGCCTTTTGGCCGACGCCGATCCGCCTGAAGTCCACCTCATTGACGCGGGTGCGGACGGTCATCTTGCCCATCTGGGTGATGGATAAGAAGCCGTTGCCGCGCCACATGCTGTCCCCTTCATGCGGGCGGCCCCACTGCCCCCAGTAGAGCACCGTCCCCCCCGCCGGGGCCTTCACGACCGCGCTCGCCAGAATCTCGCGGTGAATGTCCAGCGATTCCTGCTTCCGGTTCAGCTCCGCCTGCGCCACGGCCGCCTCCGCCCTCTTGAGGTCCATCTGCGCCTGGGCGCTTCGCTCGATCTGGGCGAGCTTGACCTCCGCCTGTTTGACCTTCTCGCACGCGATCTGGATGTCGCCCTCCGGGATTCCTTTCTCGATCAACTCAAGGATGATCTTCGCGTTTTCGTGGACGGCCCGTTCCCGTTCATACTTCAGGCGAGCGTCGGCCACGTCGTTTTCCGAGGCCACGCCCTGCTTCGCCAGTTTCTTTTGCCGGTCATACCGCTTGAGGGCGGTTTGCTCGGCCAGGGCGGCGTAGTCCACATCGAGCTGCGCGAGACGAGTCACCGTCTTTGTAGCCGCCTTCCAGTATGCCTCGTCCACTGCCCCCAGAGCCAACACGGAGGCGGCCGGCTTCCGTTTCAGCTCATCCAGTTCCAGCTTCGCCAGGTCGAGTTCTATCTGCGCCTTTCGCCGCTCGAACGTCAGGTCCTTCTCCGTCAGTTCGCAATCCGACCTGGCCTTTCGCAGGTTGGCCTGGACCGTCTTGATGGCGATCTCTTCCATCTCCATCTCTTCGCGGGCCTCGTCGTCGTTCAGCCGGGCGACGACGTCCCCCTTGCGCACCTCCGTCCCCTCCTTGATTAACTCGACCAGCACGCCGCTGATGGGCGCGATGACGATCTCGTACTCCTTCGGCTCCAGCAGGCCGGTCTCCGTAATGGTCACAGGCAGTGCCTCCCGCGCAATAGTGATCGTCTGCTCCGCCTCCGGGCGGCCTGCCGAGGATCGGCCGGAGAGAAGGGCAAGAAGGCCGGCCGCCGATGCGACCACCGTAATAGCCAGCACATATCTACGCCGCTTCACTGCCATTCCTCCGGGGCCATAAGGCTGACCTCCTCGCCGCCGCCAAGACCCTTCACAATGATGATCTTCCCCGCGGCGGTCTTGCCGGCCTCCACGGGGCGGGCCGCCCAACGTCGGCCCTCCCGGACATACACAATCGGCTGCCCATCCCGCTTGAACACGGCATGGAGGGGTACGCTGAGCACATTCTTCATCTCCTCGACAACGATCTTCACATCCCCGTTCAGGCCGGGTTTGAGGCGCTCGTCCTTCTCCTGGATTCGGACCTTCACCTTGAAGACGCGGATGCCCGACGATTCCTCCCCCCAGAGCCAGGCGCTCCGGCCGCGAGTTTCGCTTTTGTCAAGGGTTACATTCCCCACCTCGCACACCGAGCCGTGGAACTCGGCGTCCTTGATCGCGTCCATTTTAATGACGGCCGACTGGCCGTCCTTGATGAGACGGATCTGAGACTCCTCGACCCAGACCTCCGCCACCATAGTGTGCAGATCGGGCAGGGAGACGATGGGGCTATGGGTCCAGATCGCCGATCCCTCCGTGATCTTCTCTTCGCCCGACCCCTGCCACACCTTGGAATACACCACCGTTCCCGCACAGGGGGCCTTGACGTCTGCCGCGTCAACGGCCTCGGCCCGGCGCTCGCGCTCCTTCTTGGCAAGATCGAGGTCGGCCTCCGCCGCAGCGACGTCATCCTGGAGCTTTTTCGCCTCGTACTCGAGCTTCGCCTGGACCTGATCGAGCGCGACGCAGGCCAGGTCCACGGCCAGCCGCGCCCGCTTGATCTCAAATTCATCCGCACCCTTCGCTACCAAGTCATGGATCAGCGTCTTCCGCTCAAGGTTAATCTTTGCGTACTTCAGCTCGAGCTCGGCGATCTCCAGCTCCTCGTCAGTCTGATGGCCGCTCTGATGGAGTTTCCGCGCAGGTGCATAGTCCTCCTCCTCCAGCTTAGCCACCACCTTCGCCGTTTCAAGATCGGTCTCAACCGCCACCATATCGCTCGTCGTGGGAAGCGACTCGACCAGGCCGAGCTCCAGTTGCTTGATCTCCAGATCGGCCTTCTGCTTCTTCACCTCGGCGAGAAGCTTCTCCCCCTCGACGGCCAGGGTCTTCCGCGCCTTCTCCAAGTCCGCCGTCTCCTCCTTCACCCCGCTCTCGGCCTTTTTCAGATTGCTCTTGAGGTCCGCCTTGTCCAGCTCGACGAGGAAGTCGCCCTCCTTCACGTCCGTCCCTTCGGGGATCAGCTTCGTGATCTTAACGCTCCCCCGCGCCCCGTAGAGGTTGGGCCGTCGGACGGTCACCGCCTTCTCCGCCGCCAGCTCGCCGCGCAGATCAACCGAGAGCGTCAGGTCGCCCCGCTCCGCCCTACCCGTTCGGGGGGAGGAGGATGGAGCCTCGCCGCCGCATCCCGCCATGGTAAGCATGGCGATACAAAGGATCATAAGCGCTCGCCTCGAAAAGGCGACCGCTCGCAGCGGAAATCGCCAGACTTCCGATGATGATTTCCGATTTGAGATTTTAAATTTGCGATTTTGATCCACGTTCCGCACTCTGCACTCCGCACTCCCCGTTGCGGTGTGCCGACTTCTCACGGCCCTGTAATCTCCTTGTGCAGATCCCCCTCTGCCTCCCGCGCCGTGCGCTGCTCCGCCGAGAAACAGACGATCTGTCCCTCTTCGAGTCCGGATTTCACAACCACCATATCGTCGCATTCCGCGCCCAGCTCGACGGGGCGTTTTTCCGCACCGCCGTTGGATTTCAGGGTAACAAACGCCTTTCCATCTTCCTTGGATACGGCATCGAGCGGGACGACCAGTACGCCCGCGTGCGATTCCACCTGGATGTCCATCTTCGCCATCAGGCTCGGCGCCAGCCGGTTGTCGGACTGGTTAATGGCGACGGTAACCTCAAAGACCTTGATTCCGGACTCCTTTTTCTCCTGGCCCCATCCGAGAACTTCTCCCTCGGTCTTGTCCTTGGCGATCTTGCCCACCTCCGTCACTTGGCCGGTGAACTCCTCGCCAGGCAAGGCGTCTATGTGGACGATGACCTTCTGCCCCTTCGTAACCCGGTGGATGTGGTCCTCGCGGATCTTCGTTTTTACGATCATCTTCGAGAGGTCGGGCAGGTCCATGATGGCGCAGCCCTTCCACATCTTGACGCCCTTCGCAATCTTCTTCTGCTCCACGGTCCGGTAGACCACCATCCCATCCACGGGCGCGGTGAGTTCGGTGTTCTGGAGGTCTTTCTCCTTCTGATCCAGTGTATTCTTGGCCTTCTCGGTCTGCGCCGTCTGCTTCTCGATGGTGGCTTCCAACTGTTTGATGGCGCCCGGCATGCCCTGCTTTGCCTGTTCGAGGGCGATCTGCGCCTGCTCCGCCTGCAGTTCCGCCTCGCGGATATTGTCGGGGTGCGCCCCGGCCTCCGTCACCCGCAGGTCGCTCTGGGCGCGGATGTACTCCGCCTCGGCCTCCTGCATGGCCGAGATCATCCGGCGGATCTCCGCATCGGCAAGGATGCCCTGGCCCTTGAAGCGCATTGTGCGCTCGTACTCCTCTTTCGCCACGTCAAAGGTGGCCTTCGCGCGCCGCAGGGCCGATTCCTTCTGCCGCACGTCATCCGGCCGGGGCAGGCTCCGGAGGCGGGCCAGCTCGAGCCTGGCAATGGCGAGATCCGCTTCGTACGACTTGACCTCGGCCTCGAGCTTGTGCGTCTTCGCCTGCAGGTCCATCTCGGCCTTCTTGAGTTCGGCCTGCGCCACGGCGTGGTCGGCCCTGGCCGTGCGGTATTCGTCCTCGATCTCCTTCTTCTCGAACGCGACGATCGGATCGCCCTTCTTCACCATGCTTCCCTCCGGGACGACCCAGGTTATCGGCTTCCACCACAACGGCGCCGTCACGCGCACGGTGTGGGCGGCCTCCAACTTCCCCGTACCGCGAACGGTAATCCGCAAATCCGCCTTCCGCACCGGCACCGCAATGGGATCCGGCCCGGTGATGGCCTCCGGCAGACAGGACCCCAAGCCCATCGTCAGGCACAGAGCAAGCGCCACAAGGGATAAAACTCTTCTCCTCATCGTATTCGCCCGCTATGCAGGGGGTGAAAAATGGCAAAGATATACTTCACGATACCAAGACGCGGCAAGGAGTGTCAAGGAGAAGAAATTGCCGTTGATCCCGCTCCTCATACAGGCATATAATCCCGTTGGAGCGGAGATGCAGGAGAAAGCGACATAAAGCCCATGCGAACGATCATTACCGCCGCGGTCATGTGCTTGCTCTCAGCCCCCCTTCTCTGGTCTCAGGACCAGATCGAGCGCGGTCCGTACGGCGGGCTGAAGTTCGCCCAGTGGGAGGCTGCAGGGTTCTTCCGCACTCACTTCGACGGCCGATGCTGGTGGCTCGTCACGCCGGAGGGCCGCCCGTTCCTTTCCGTCGGCGTTTGCGGGGTCCGCGAGACGGGTCACATGGCGCGCGGCCTCGGCTACGCCCCATACCAGCGTAACGTCATGAGAATCCACGGCAGCGTGGACCGGTGGAAAGAGGTCGCCCGCAGCCGCCTCCTCGACTGGGGCTTCAACACTGTGGCCGCGTGGAGCCGGGACGACATGGGCCTGCCCTGGACGAAGTCGCTGAGCTTCAGCGGGGGACACTGGCTCAAGGGGACGCTCCCCGACTTCTTCAGCCGGGAGTATGCCGACCATGCCGAGAAACTGGCCGCAAAGCAGGCCCGGCCCGACGATAAGCTCCTCATCGGGTACTTCCTCGACAACGAGATGCAGTGGAATACCGATTGGCGCCTGGGGCCGTCGCTCTTCGATCACTACACGTCCCTGCCCGCCGACGCCGCCGGGAAGAGGGCCCTTGTGGATTTCTTCAAGGGGCAATACCCCTTCCCCACCGCGATGGCCGAGGTCTGGCATCCGTCTACGAAGGCATGGGAGGACCTCGCGGGAGTCGCGCAACTCATCCCCCGCCAGGGCCAGGAGGACCGCGCCGCGGAGGACCGGGAGGCATTCACGCTCCTCGCCGCCCGCCGGTACTTCCGCGTGTGCACCTCGGCCCTGCGCAAGGCCGACCCGAACCATCTCATCCTTGGCTGCCGCTTCGTGAACTGGACCGTGCCGGAGGCGGTGGTGCAGGCGTGCGGCGAGTACTGCGATGTGGTCTCGCTGAACTTCTACGAGATCGGCCCGCTCGGGCAGGTGGTCTATCTGGCCAGATCGGCCATGAAAGTTCGCCTCATCTCGTCGGCCGACGCCTTCCGCCGGTTCCACGAGCTGACGGGCAAGCCGGTGATGATCACGGAGTTCGGCTTCCGCGCCATGGACAGCGACCCGCCGAACACCTATCCCCCGCCGCTCATCGCGCAGCCGACGGTCCCCACGCAGGCCGACCGAGGGCGGAAGTTCGAGAAGTATGTCAAGGAATGGGCCGCCACGGACTACATCGTCGGGTACCACTGGTTCTGCTACGAGGATGAACCCAAGGAGGGCCGCACCCTCGATGGGGAGAATGGGAACTACGGTCTCGTCAACATCGAGGACAAGCCGTACGACGAATTCCTGAAGATCGCCGTCCCCGCCAACCGGGCCTTCATCAAGGCGCGACTGCCGAAGGAGGAATAGCCGATGATTCACGGTCATAGTCTTCCCAACAGAACTCCCGTGGGTGCGTATGCCCTTGCTGCGATGCTTCTGGCGACGGTCGCCCTCGTTCCCGCCGACGACGAGAAGGACCGCGCCCAGGCGCTGTATGATTACTATGAAAAGGCGTGCATCGAGAAGGGGTGGCGGAAGGTCGTCGTCAAGGTCGGCGACCGCGACCGGCAGCTTATGTGGCGAGGGCCTGAAGGCGCGTGGAAACACGGGGCCGTCATCGCCATGCACGGCGGGGGAGGGACCTACTCGAACTTCGGGGCGGGCCTGCCCCTTGGCGAGCCGATGGTCGAGTTCGGCTCGCTGGCCGTCGAGAAAGGCTTTGCTGTCTTCTCACCGGACTCCACCGACGGAGGGGCGACGGACGCGGAAGGGCGCTCCTGCGGCAAGCGGTGGGACTGCGTGGCGGTTGACGGCCGCGAGAACATCGACCTCCCCTTCATCGAGACCGTCATCACGCAGACGATCCCTGAGCTGCGCCCGCCGAACAGCGCCAAGCACGTATTCATCACGGGCATCTCCAACGGCGGGTTCATGACCGTCCTCGCGGCGACGCATTTCCCCGAAAAAATCACCGCCTTCGCTGTGGTCTCCGCCGGCGATCCGTACGGCACGACTATGGACATGGGAACGCACCCGCCCCGCGAGCGGCAAAAGGCCCCAGGCGTATTTCGCGACAACGAGACCCATCGTCAGGTCAACGAGGAGCGCGCGGCCGTGGCCGATGCGTATCCGAATGAGAAGGCGTGGCCGGACAGGCCCGGCGCGAGGAAGCCGCCCTTCAAGCAGTTCCATCACGAGGGCGACGGGGCCTGCGACATCTCCTGCATGAAGAAGGCGCAGCGCCAACTCGTCGCGCACGGCTACCCCGACGACGGCGCCTTCATCATCGGAAACATCGGCCGAAGAAGCGTCTGGAAACACTTCTGGCAGAAGCAGTATAATGAACCGTTGATCGAGTTCTTTATGAAGTGCGTCAAGAAGAACTGAGTCAGGTGGTGGGGGCGTGTTGTGCCACCAAGATCAGGGACTTGGGGTGCGATGAGACCAGCGCGAAAAAGGGCCATCATCATTCTCAGCTTGGTTGCGGTGCTTGCCGTGGCTCAGATGGGTACGTGGGCGCTGTTCGGCAGGAAAACGCTGGGACGAGTGGTGCCGCGTATTGTCGAGGCGGATGCACCGCCTCACCGGCGCTATTTTCACCGACATGGTCATGATTTCAGGCTGCCTCCGAAGGACCTCAAGGCCATGCAGGAATACGACCGGGACTTTCGAGAGCACTTGTCGGAACTGAACCAGCAGGGCAAGTTGCCGACATGGAATCTGATTGTGCCCGATTCTGTGGCTGCCGAGTTTGGCCCGGCTGTACTCGCGAAGATGCGGATGGCCTTACGCGATCAGAATGCTCTGGTTTACACCGAGGCCGAAGCCCCGGCGCAGCACCGACAAGAGGCGGCGGCAATGCCACCAAATTGCAGCAAACTGACCTATCGCGTGATAGAGAATAGTCCCTTCATCGCACGAATCGAAGTCGGCTACTGGACTCGCCCAAATGGTCAAAGCGGCGGTCGACACAACTTGATTTGGTGTCTTGGGTTCTGGATCTATTTGGGCCCCTATGAACGCTGGATCAGTTGACTTCATGCCCAGGAGACGAAAGGAGCACGCCATGACACGACGACGCACCGCAAATCTAATAGCATGGGTATGCCTTGTTCTATGCGCCCTGACAACAGCGCTCCTCGTCGCCGACGAGGAGGAGTGGGAGAGCCTCTTCGACGGCAAGACCCTCAAGGGCTGGAAGGCAACCGACTTCGGCGGGCAAGGCGAGGTCGAGGTCAAAGACGGCACGATCGTCCTCAACATCGGTCCCGGCGATCTGACCGGCATCACATGGACCGGACCGGTGCGGCGGATGAACTACGAGATCTGCGTGGACGCCATGCGCCTGTCCGGGCACGACTTCTTCTGTGGCCTGACCTTTCCCGTGGGCGACTCCTGCTGCAGCCTGATCTGCGGCGGGTGGGGCGGGACACTCGTCGGCATCTCGTCCTTCAGCGACATGGACGCATCGGAGAACGAGACCACGACCTACATGGACTTCGAGGACGAGAAGTGGTATCCCATCCAGGTGCGCGTGACGGAGAATCATATCGAGGCATGGATCGACGGGAAGAAGGTGGTGGATGCCAAACCGGACAACCGGAGGATCTCCGTGCGCGGCGAGGTGACTCGCTCCCAGCCCCTGGGCATCGCCGCCTACCAGACGCAGGCGGCCATCGGCGACGTTCGCGTGCGGACGATCAAGCCGGAGGGCGAGAAGCCGGAGAAGTGAGGCGGAACAATTTGCCGGATGCCCGGCAGTCTGGAATCCGCGGCGCTACTTCGCCATCAGCGCCCACAGCCGCGGACCCAGCATGGCGTAGATAACGCCGTTTGCCGCGATGGGGGCGCACTCGCTGCCGGTCGAGTGGGTGAAGATGACCTTCTTCTCCTTCCCGGCGGCAAGAATCCAGAAGGATCGTTTCGTGGTGAAGTAGAGCTTGCCGTCGGCCACGAGCGGTCCGCCCCACGTCTCGTGCTTTGTCTCGTGAATCCAATGGACCGCCCCCGTCTCGGCGTCAAAGCAATAGAGCTTACCCGCGAGGTCGGCGGCATAGACCAGCCCATCCGCGACCGCGACCGTGCAAATCGTTCGCCCTATCTCCTCACAGGACCACACCTTGCCCGATTCGGTGATATCGCCGGTCTTCGTCGCATCAATACAGTGCAGTATGCCCTTTCCCGGTCCGTGGGCGGGGTCCTGGCCGATGGCAATATAGACGCGGTTGTTGCAGAAAACCGGCGTGGCGATGATCTGACTCGGCCCGACATAGTCCCCCTTGCCGTCGTTCAGGAGGCGCGGCTCCCTTGTCGCTTTCTTCCTCCTCTGATAGTCGCGGTATTTGCGCACATCGCCGTCGTAATAGGGGATCGTCCTGCCGTCGCGGAGCTTGTAGTGCGGGGGGTTGCAATCGTAGGACCAGACCTTTTTCAGGTGGACAGACTTCGCCGGGATCTCCGCGATCGCCTCGAAGGCGTAGCACACGCCGTCGCCGCCGCCGAGGAAGATGAGCGTCCGGTCGCCCACCTTTCCCATCGAAGGCGAGGACCATTGCGTATGGTAGAGCCGCGCGCTGATCCCATCCTTCTCCGTGGCGACGAAGCGGCCGGTCTTCTTGTCGAGCGCGATGAAGGCCGGGGCGTCGGGCTGAACCGCGCCCTCCTCGTGCTGCTTTCCCACGCCGTTGGACGTGCTGGTGTAGAGCACGTCGCCGCAGATCAATACAGAGCAGCTTGCCACGTCGTGCGGGGCGACGGAAAGTTCGCCCGGGATGTCGAAGCGCCAGAGGATATCCGCGTCCGTCGGCAATAGCTCGACCGGCGGCTCCTCCGGGCAGGCCATGAACTGGGCCTCATCTTTGAACGGCCCGTCGTTCCCGTTCGCCAAGCCGTGCACATCTAAGCAGAGGACGTCATCGCCGTTGGTGACCACATAGACCCGATCGCCATCAACCGTCGGCGATGAACAGACGCCCCACTTCTGCTGGGTCATAAAGACGCCTGGGGGGAAATCCTCCCGCTCGGGCGCGACCAACTGCCACAGGCGCCTCCCCGTCGCCTCATCCAAGCACAGCACCACGCCGCCGTCCGATGCGGTGAAGCGCTTGTCGTCGCGGACCGCGCTCATGTTCGTGCCGAGGAAGACCCGGCCGTTGGCGACGGTCGGACAGCCGTAAACAGTCTTGCTAAGATCGGCCGCCCACTTGACGTTCTTCGTTGTCGCCGGGTCCACATCCCCGAGCGGTCCCTTCTCGCCCGGATCGAACGAGGCAGGCAGGTTCTTTTCCTCCACCGCGTTCCGCCCGGATGGGCCGGTCCAGTGCGGCCAGTCCGCGGCGTCAAGCGAAATTGCCGAAGACACCACAGCCAGAATGGTCAATATATTTCTACTCGCCATGCAATTGCCGCCGTTGTGATTCTAAACCACAGAGGACACAGAGAGCACAGAGAGAAGTCAGAGCACGAATCGCCTAATCCCGTCTTTCAGGACCGGGACGTTGAAGTTGATGAGGAGCCCCGTCTTGATCCCAGCCAGTTTCATGTAGGTAAACAGTTGGGCCTCGTGTATGGCCAAGACTGCCTCGAGTGCTTTCAGTTCCACGATCAGCTTGTCTTCGACAAGTAGATCAACGCGGTACCCGCAGTCCAACTGCACTCCTTTGTATTCGACGGGCAACGGCCACTGCAACTTGAACCTGGTTCCCGTCAAATCCATCTCACGGGCAAGGCACTTTTCATATGTGGACTCCAACAGCCCCGGCCCCAGCGCGCGGTGCACCTCGATGGCAGCCCCGATCACCTTACCCGTCAACTCATTTATATCCATTCTCTGTGCTCTCTGTGTCCTCTGTGGTGAGTGCTACTTCCCGAACTGCTCATGGATCTTCGGCATGACCTGGCTGATCTTGATGTGCTGCGGGCACTTCTCCTCGCACTCCTTGCACCCCTCGCACGCACCCGCCCGCTGCTCCTCGGCCATGCCGCGGTAGAGGTTCCGGTTCAGCAGGAGCTGGTTGCCCCGGAAGACCATCGCGTCGCTGTAGAGTTGCATGTTCTTCGGGATGTCCACATCGTTCGGGCACGGCATGCAGTAGCCGCACTGCGTGCACGGCACGACCCGCAGCTCGGCGTACTTCTCCTGCACCTGCGCAATGATGTCCAGCTCTTCGGCGGTCAGCCTCCCCACGCCCGACCGCTCCGCGCTCGCCACGTTCTCCACCACATGCTCCATCGCCGTCATGCCGCTCAGCACCACCGCCACCTCCGGCTTGTGCCACAGCCACTGCAGGGCCCAGTCGGCGGGGGTGCGCCTCGTCGGGGCGCGATCCAGGATCGCCTGCACCGGTTCCGGGGCCTTGGCCAGGCACCCGCCCAGGAGCGGCTCCATGATGACCACGGCGAGGCCATTGTCGGCGGCGAACTTCAGGCCCTTGGTCCCGGCCTGGACGTCCTCGTTCATGTAGTTGTATTGAATCTGGCACATAGCCCATTGGTCGTAGGCATTGATGACCTCGGTAAGCAAATCGTAGTCGTCGTGGAACGAAAACCCGACAACGCCCACCCGCCCATCGGCCTGGATCCGATCCAGCCAGTCGAGGATGTTCAGGTCGCGGAGCTTCTTCCAGAATGGGACCTGCATGTTGTGGAGGAGATAGACGTCAATCTTCTCGACCTGGAGGCGTTTCCTCTGCTCATCCAGCAGCCGGTCGAAGTCGTCTGCCGTCTTGCAGGCCCAGGGGGGCAGTTTTGTGGCGACCTTCACCTTCGCGCGGTAGCCGTCCTGGAGCGCCTTGCCGACGACCTTCTCGCTGTTGCCGCCGTGGTAGCCGTGGGCGGAGTCAATGTAGTTCACGCCGTGGTCAATGGCGTAGCGGATCATCTCGATGGCCAGGGACTCGTCCACCTTGTTCGCGTCCTCCCCCAGAATGGGCAGGCGCATGCACCCGAAGCCGAGGGCGGACGCCTGGAAGTCGAGCTTGCCGAATTTCCGGTACTGCATCATCCTTCTCCTTTCGCTGTGTATCCGTTTGGATGATACCATGATGTCCCGCCGGGGGCAAGATGCGCTTGACCGGAATTCCCAGGCATATTGCTTGACACGCGGCGAAATCGTGCCATAATAATGTCGAACGGGGCTGAAGAGATGTTTGGTGTCTCGCACAATCACGTAGGAGGTGTGTCATGCAGTGGAGAATGTTCTGTTGGTTGATGGCGCTGGGGATCGTTTGCGTCGCGGTCGGCGCGATGGCGGCGGACGACGAGGAGGGCTTTGTCTCCCTGTTCAACGGCAAGGACCTGACCGGCTGGGACGGGAACCCGGACTTCTGGTCGGTGAAGGACGGCGTCATCCACGGCGAGACGACGGCGGAGAAGCCGACGAAGGGGAACACGTTCCTGATCTGGCGCGGCGGGACGCTGAAGGATTACGAGCTACGCCTCTCGTTCCGCATCGAGAGCGGGAACTCCGGAGTGCAGCACCGCAGCCAGGACCTGGGCGAGTGGCATGTGAGCGGGTATCAGGCGGAGGTCTGCAACAGTCCCGCCACGGTCGGTTTTCTTTATCACGAACGAGGCCGGAAGCACCTGGCAAAGGTGGGAGAGAAGGTGGTGATTGACGAGAACGGGAAGATCGAGGTGGTTGGCAAGCTCGGCGAGGCGAAGGAGATCAACGCCGACTACAAGCCGAAGGACTGGAACCACTACCGCATCATCGCCAAGGGCAACCGCATCATGCAGTACTTGAACGGGAAGCAGACGATTGATCTGGTTGACAATGACCCGAAGGGCCGGGCGCTCGAAGGCATCCTCGCCCTCCAGATCCACGCCGGCCCGCCGATGGTGGTGGAGTTCAAGGATATTCGGCTGAAGGAATTAAAGGAATAAGTCCCACATGAAAACGAGGGATCAAGCCGGGGATTCGTGATCGGATCTTTGGGTAAGTCGCGTCGTTGTGAGAGGCCCTGCCGCCACGGCCATGCAGACCGGCGGTCGAATCTTCTGCCTGAACACCAAGCGCTACCCCATGCCTGATGTGTTGACAAGAAAGGCTTGGTAGCGCTTCGGCTCCCTTCGGTAGACGCCGCCAAGCGCAATATATATTTACACTCCAGAGCGACAACCCACAAAAATCTACGTTTTCGTCGGCCCCAATCATCCCATTTGTTATATGTAACATTCGTAAATTACGTCACTTATGATGTGTTTTGTTTTGAGATTTACCTTTGGCACAGACCTTGCTCTACCTATCATCGGTTGGTTAAGGAACATGACAACGGGAGCGAAAGGAGACAGGCAATGAAACGGTTCTGGCTGGCAATGATCTTGATGGCGGCAATCGGAATGGCAGGCGTGGAGGCGCAGCCAAGGCACGGGCACCACGGGGGCCACGGCGGCCATTCATACCACGGGCACCACCCGCACCACGGCTACCCCTACTACCCGGGATACCGGCCCTACAGCCCCTACTGGCGCTATCCCACATATTGCTACCCCCCGGGCTACTACGGATACCCGACGTACTACGGTAATTACTACTACTATTCATACCCGTACTACAACGGCGGGGTTTACGGCAGCTACTACGGAAGCCGCACAGGCATCAACTTCGGCATCCGGTTCTAAGTTCCTCCCACTGTTCCGCAGAGAGGGCCGCTCCCAAGGGCGGCCCTCGCCTTTTGCCCCACGCCCTTCCGCGATTTGCCCCGGCATTCAGGCCCCATCGGCCATAGGCTCCGCGTCATGATGACCGTTGACGACATCGTTGCTCTCATCCGGCCCACCGGCGCTTAGCCCGATGCGCGCATCTCAACCGCCGTCTCGTAGAGCTGCGTCCTTTTCTTGACCGTCCCCGACCGCACCGACGAGTTGACGATGCTGTTGCCTGTTCGCTTCTTGCGGACCTCATGAAGGTCAACGATCTCGAAGCCCTCCTGCCGGGCGATGTCGGCGAATATCTGGTCGGTGGGGAACTCGACACCCTGCAGGATGTTGTTCCCGATCACAACTACGGCGGCGCCGCCGGGCTTGAGGACGTCCCGCGTGACGGCGCAGAAGCGCTGGCAGTCGTTGAAATACGCGGCGGCGTAATTCGCCCAGCCTTGCCCGCCATAGGTCCCCTTCTCGACGTTCTGCTCCTTCAGGCACTCGATCAGATCGCAAAGCTCCTTCAACTTCGGCCTGAGCGGGACTTCGGGGCCTGAGCGCACCGTTTGCCAGAACTGGCCGAAGCTCCGCTGCTCCATCTCCTTGAGGTCTGCCGGCGACTGCACCATTCCAAGCCAGTACATGTGGGGCCGGGTGTTGCGAATGTAGTGGTAGTTGTTCAGGTAGGGGGGTGAGGTAATGAGCACATCAATGCTCCGTCGTCGCATCGAACTCGCGGCATCGAGATAGGAATCCGTGAACACCGCGGCCTTTGGCGGCCGCTTGAATCCCGCGAGCCAGCTCTGAAAGACCACAATGTCTTCACGCATGTCCTCGATCTTCCTGCCCACGATCCCGAAGACATCTGCGTCCTCGACGTTCGGCTTGCCGGCGGCGGCGCGCGTGCCGAGACTGGGTTCGTAGGAGTAGTTGGAGAAACTCACCATCACCGACCCGAACGCCATGCGAAACAAGTCCCGCACCCACTCGACCTCCTGGTCGGAGATGAAATCGAGGCACGCGAGGACCTGTCGCTCCACCGCTACACTGAAAAAAGGAACTCGACTGCAAAATCCTTCGGGGGGGGACGACCTCGACGGTCCGGCATTCTCCGAGAGGGCCTTGTCCCCATACTCATGGAACGCGGCGATGCGTTGCTCCAACACAGCAATGTCATAGTCCACCGCACTGACTTTCGCCCTGCAGGCCAATGCGGCATACGGGTTGATCTCAAAGCCGAACGCGTCGTGACCGTACTTGAGCGCCTCGACCAGCGTCGTTCCCACACCGGCAAAGGGATCCAGGACGGTCAATCGTTTCTTCGTCCGTCCCTCCTTTTGCAAAATTCCGTCAACAAAACCCGCCGAAAACCCGGCGATCCAGGGAACCCACCGATGCATCGTCCGCTCTCGGTTTTCGGTAAAGGCCGTATCGCGCAGGCCCACAAAGGGCATCTCGTATTGGACCTCAGGCTCCGCGACGGTGCCCGCCGAATTCGGTCCCGATTTCGCCTCCACTCTCCCTGCAAGCCAGTCCTCCAGCGCGCCACGCAGGAAGCGCCATTCGCGCCCGACCTTCTGTGATGGCACAAGACGCTTTCGCGCCATTTCCCCAAGTGTCTTGTTGCTGACGCGGATATACTGAGCCGCTTCCTGAAGTGTCATGATCTCGGATATGACTTTATCTTCCCGCATCTTTCTTTAGCCTCCTTGATATTGCATCACATGAGTATAGATCGGTCGAACAGGATGTCAAGACAAATTCTTGTCACCGTAATGAATCCATGACTCAATTGACATAGCAGAAGGGCGTAAGGTAATATCTGTAATCCAATAATGTGCTTGGCCAAGCTACCCATTGGGAGAAATGGAATGCGCATCTCGCGAACCATCACACTGCTTCTCAGTCTCGCGGCATCCGTCGTAGTCCTGCAAGCCCACGCCGCTGATATCTTCACCATTGACTTCGAGCAAGGCCCAGAATTGGCGAAGTATCAGGAGCGGCTGGACGTCGGGAAGATGCAGGCCACCATCGTCGAGGGAGGACACGACGGCAAAGGGCATTGCCTGAGACTTCACAATCCCGAACCGGACACGGCATGTTCCCTCACGGTGAAAGGCCCCATCGAGGTGAAGAAAAACCTCATCCTCTCCTTCCGGCACCGGGAGGAGATCGAGGCGGGATACGAAGGCGCATACCTCGGCATGAGCTGGTACGTCGGCGACGAGCAGGCCTTCTGGTGCAGCGACAAATTCAGCAACGAGTGGAAACTGGCCCAGGTCCAGATCGGCGCGCTTAAGGACCATCGGGGGGTGGACATGAAACTGGGACTCATCCTCTCGAGAGTTCAACTCTACGGTCGCGTGAAGGAGAAGACCCAGAAGAAGGGCGAGACCAAGGCCCGCATCACCGTCTGGTTCGACGACATCCGCCTCTACACCGGATTCCCCGAGCGGACACTCTCCGAGCGCACGCGCGAGACCTACTCCAACCCGCCCCTGCTCAACTGGCCGAGGGACAAGGGCGAGAGCAAGCAGAAGGTCCAATACTCCCTCGATCCCACGTTCCCCGACGGAAAATCCACGACCGTCGAAGCGACATGGAACTTCTACACACCGCCCAAGCCCCTTGAACCGGGCACATGGTACTGGCGCGTATGGAGCGACGGCGAACTCTATGAGGGCTGGTCGGAGGTGGAACAAGTTATGGTACCCCCGGATGTCCACAACTTTACGACGGACTCCATTCCTGTTGACAAGCTGCTCAAGACGCCGCGTCCGCGCCTCCTCCCCGTTGCGATGATTGACCAGCCGGAACTGACGGAGCAGCGAAAGACGCAGTTGAAAGAGAGCGCCAGGAAGCTCCGCGAGTGGCCGGCGAACAAGTACAGCGCTGTAGGCGGCGACGCCGATGCGCCGGAGCAGGAATACCCCGGCCCGGACGGGAAGCCGATCATCCTTGGACGAACCGGCGTCCAGGTCCACCCCGGTCCCCATGAGCAGGGTGACAAACGCTGGCCCACATGGATTGACTGGTACGGTCGCGTGGCCGGTCGCATCACCGGCGGCACCGGGCGGCGCCTGGAAAACATAGGGCGCTACGCCATCCTGACGCAGGATCCGGAGGTGATCCAGTGGGCGAAGGAGATGGCCCTCATGGCCTGCATGTGGGACCCCGAAGGCGGCAGCAATATGCGACGCGGCGACATCGGCGCGCATCACCTCCTGCGCGGGCTGAATTGGTGCTATGACGCCTGCCGCGACCACATGACCCCCGCCGAGCGCGAGCTGATGCAGAAGATCATCGTCCAGCGCACCATGCAGTTCTACGACCGACTCAATCCGTTCCGCGGACACGAGGCAAACAACCATGCCTGGCTCCAGGCCTTCGGCGTGTCCGAGGCGGGCATCGTCCTCCTCGGCGATCACGACCAAGCCGCCGAGTGGATCGAGTACATCCGGCAGCTCTATCTCGGTCGCTTCCTATGCTGCCTCGGCTACCAGGGCGACAACAACGAGGGCATGTCCTACTGGGCCTACGGCCTCTCATTCATCATTGACTACGCTGATGAACTGCGGGCGGTAACGGGCATTGACCTCTACAAGCATCCCTGGCTGGCCCAGACGGCGCGGTTCGTCATGTACAATTGTCCGCCGAACGGCTGGTGGGTCTCCTTCGCCGACAGCGGCATGCCCAACCACGGGGCGAAGAAGGGACCGATCTACCAGCAGCATGTCCGCAACCTCGCCCTGCGCTGCGCCGATCCTTACACCCTCTGGTATAGCGGCGAACGCGAGACGGTGAACGGCCTCGCGCCCAAGCCGCCGGTGGACCTGCCCCAGTCCATCCACTACCGCCACATCGGGTGGGTGATATTCAACACATCGCTCATAGACGGACGCGACGCGGTCACCGTGGCCATGCACAGCGGCAAGTACTATGCCGGCCACCAGCACCCCGACCAGAACAGCTTCGTCATCAACGCCTATGGCGAGAAGCTGGCCATTGACGGCGGCTACTATGACTGGTACGGCAGCCCGCACTTCAAGGCGTATTCCATGACCACCCTCGCGCACAACACGCTCCTCGTGAACGGTGAAGGCCAGGCCCCATGCAAGGAAGGCGCGGATGGGCGAGTCGTAACCTATTTCGATTCGCCTGGTTATGGCTACACCGTCGGCGACGCCTCCGACCCGGACGTCTACAAAGGATTGCTGAAACAGTTCGACCGGCGGATTCTGTTCATCAAGCCGGGCTTTGTCGTCATCCACGATCTGGTCGCATCGGCGAAGGACCCGGCGAAGTACGACTGGATGCTCCATGCCATCGTCCCGATTAAGGTGGACGACGCGAAGAAGTCGTTCGACATCGGCTGCGAGAGCGCGGCGCTGCGCGGACGATTTTTCGCGCCTGCGAATGTCGGCCTGAAGGTGACCACCGGCTTCCCCGTCGAGCCGGTGAACCGCTACAGCACCGATCCCGTGCCGAAGGAGAATTACTTCCCCGAATGGCACCTCTACGCCACACCGGAGAAGCCCGCCGTCGAGGATGAGTTCTTCGCAGCCATGCAGGTCCAGCGCCTCGGCGCCGAGGCCGAGCCGGAGGCGGCGTTCGAGACGGCCCAAGGCGAGAATTGCCACGCCGTGCGAATCCAATGCGGCGACAGGACGCACGTCATCCTTCTCCGCAAGCGGGGCGCGGAAGGCCCGATGAAGGCGGACGACCTGGAGTGCGACGGCGAGGCGGCGGCGATCGAGGTGGATGGGGCGGGGACGCTCAAGCGCTCGTTCGCGGCGTCCGCGTCTTTCCTTCGCTGGCAGGGCAAGGAGATCGTCGCGGGCGAGAAATCGAATTGGTCTACACTCGACCGGCCGAATCTGAAGTCTGAGCCTGTCAGGGGCGCATGGGCAAGCGTGAACGGCAAGAAATCAGAACTTCAGGGCTATCAGATCCGTCTGCCCGACGGGATGCTCCGCTACTGGTGGGGACGGGTCGAACTGCCGCAGAGCGACCGATACGCCATAGCCTTCGACGGATGGACGGAGAGGCTTCCGCCGTGCCTGAAGATCGGCGATAAGGAGATCCCTTTCGGGACGGAGGGGAAGGCGACGTTCTGGCTGAAGGAGGGACCCTATCCCATCGAAATCGCAGGCAGAGGGACCTTCACGGGCCTGACCCTCGCCGGCGAGGGCGTGAAGCTCGTCCCCGCGAAGATGCTGCCGAAGGAGTTGAAGCCTGCTGAGGGCAGCGTGATCATCGAGGCCGAGAAGCCCTCCGCCGCGCAGGGGCAGAAATTCCAGGTGATGAAGAAGGTCGCCGCATCCGGCGGCGAGGCCCATTGCTGCTGGGACTCGGAGGGCGACTGGGCGGAGTGGACCTTCGAGATTGCGAAAGAAGGCGACTACGAGCTGCTGATCCGCGGCTGCAGCGAGAATGAAATAATCCTCCGCGAGATCGCGCTGGACGGCAAGCCGCTTTCGCCGGATGTCGGCGTCGTCCGCCTGCAGTCCACGGGCGGCTGGTGTCGAACAGCAGACGACTGGCGCTACTTCGCAGTGGTGGATTCGAAGGGCGGGACGGCGCGCATCCATCTCGTCCCCGGCAGGCACACCCTCCGCATGGACCAGCGCGGCGGCTCGATGAACCTGGACCTGCTGGCGTGGCAGGCGTGTAGATAGAAGAACCACGCCGATGAGGGAGGTAACAGAATGCTTGACGCCCTGAGGGAAAAGATTGGATTAGCCGAGGCCCAGATGAAGGCCAGGCTTCAGGAGATTCGTGCTACATTTGGGCACAGTGGCGACAAAGGAACTTCACTTGAGGGCGTTTTCCGGGAGTTCCTACGCCAATACCTTCCGAGACGATTGGATGTGGGCCACGGAGAGGTGATTGACTCGAAGGGGCTGAGATCGAGACAGACCGATGTAGTAGTGACGTCCGAGGATCATCCCTTTACGGTTACGCCTGATCTCCCGGGTCTATTCTTCGTTGAGGGCGTTTGTGCAGCGGGAGAGATCAAAGCCAATCTAACCAGCGAGAATCTCGTCTCAACTCTCGAGAAATCCTGTGCATTCAAGACGCTTCGGATAGATCCCGGAAAGGGAACGCAGATATTCTCGAATCCCTCGGATCAAGAACGGTTCTACAAGTGTCCGCCGTGGTTTGTCCTGGCATGGGAGTCGCAACTGGACATAGTGGGCTTGCAGAACAAGGTTGAGGAGTTTGTGGCGCAGAGTGGGACCAACCCCGTGCGTCTCGTCGACGCGGTTTTCGTTCTGGATCGCGGCTGGGCTATCAACTTCGGGGATGGCGAAGGAGCCTGCAAGTTTGTGGACAGTCAGGGTAAGTCAGTTCCCGGGTGGGTGTGGCAGCATTCTGATTCGGTTCTGTTCCAATTTCTTTCTTGGTTGACGTGCGTGATGCCAAGAATGGTTCGATTTGAGCCAATTCTTGCCAAGTACCTTGTCTTCGCAATCAGTTAGGTCGCTCGCCCGAACAGCTTGACAGGCGACGCGTGGTGGGGTAGAGTATATTGTGACGAATGCGATTGTTTGGAGATGCCACGGCATGGCACTGAAACTCCCCATAGACCGCGAGAAGATCGCCGAGTTCTGCCGACGATGGAAGATCGTCGAGTTTGCGCTTTTCGGTTCGGTAGTTCGGGAAGACTTCGGCGCGGAGAGCGATATTGATGCACTGGTGACCTTTGCCCCCGATGCGCGATGGGGACTGTTCGATGTGGTCCGAATGCAAGAAGCTCTCGAGAAGATTTTGGGTCGGAAGGTAGATCTGGTGGAGCGCAAGGCCGTTGAGCAAAGTGAAAACTACATCCGCCGCAAACATATATTGAGGGAAGCACAGGTAGTCTATGTGGCGTGATGACGCCTATCTTCTGGACATTCTCATTGCCGCACGCCGAGCGCTGGAGTTCAGCCGAGGATTGACTTGGGAACAATTCGACCAGAGCCATTTGCATCAGGCGGCAATTGTGCGGACTCTGGAGATCATTGGTGAGGCAGCCGGCAGGCTGTCAAAGGAAATCAAAGCCGCCCATCCCGAGATTCCGTGGGACGGGATGATCGGCATGCGCAATCGCCTGATCCACGAGTATTTCCGAGTGGATCTTGCGAAGGTATGGGATGTCGTTCAGAACGAGGTCCCCGTCTTGATCCGTCTCATCTCACCCCTCGTCCCGCCGGACGACGAAGTCTCTTCCTCATAACGCAGGATGGAGAAGCGCATGCCCGCCATGAAACGTCTCGCTAAGCCCGAAGGCTTCGGCAATGTAATTGTCGAGGAAGTGGACGTCCCGAAGATCGGCGATGGGGAAATCCTCGTCCGCATCCACCGGTCGCTCATCAGCCGAGGCTCGGAGATCGGCGGGCGGTATCGAAAGCAAGCGGCCGTTGACGCCAGCCACATGGGATACTCCGCAGCGGGCGTTGTGGAGGAGGTTGGGAAAGGGATTGACGATGTCGCCGTCGGCGACCGCGTGTCCCTCATCGCGCCCCATGCGGAGTACGGCGTGGGGAAGAAGGAGTGGCGTCCCGGCGAACCCTCCTACGCGAGAATTCCCGACGCCATGTCCTTCGAGCGCGCCACGTTCATCCCCCTCGCCCGGAGCGCCGTCGGCTGGGCGCGGAGCGCGTTCATCCGGGAGGGCGACACCGTGGCGATCCTCGGCCAAGGGCTGGTCGGCGCGCTATGCCTCCAGACGGTCCGCGAGATGAGGCCGGGCAAGGTGATCGGCGTGGATGCCCTCGATCTGCGCTGCGCCTTGGCGAAGACGCTCGGGGCGGATGTCGCGGTGAATGCATCGAAGGAAGACCCGGTCAAGGCCGTGCGCGACGCCACTAAGGGCCGCGGCGCCGATGTGGTCATGGACTGCGTCGGCGGGCCGGCGGGGGTTAAGTCCTTCGCCCAGGCGCAGGACATGGCGCGGGGCGGCGGCGTCATCCAGATCGTCGGCCTGTATCATGAGCAGCCTCTCCCGCTTGATGCCTCGAAGATCCAGGGCAAGCTGATCGTCGGCGGTATGCGCGACGTGGGACCGCTGGCGGAGCTGATGAAGGTCGCTATCGGAATGATGACGGACGGGCGGATTCGCGTCGAGGAGATGATCACCCACCGCCTTCGCCTCGACGATGCTCCGCGGGCTTTTGCCATGCTGCATGATCGGTTACATGAGGCCATCGGTGTAATACTCGAAAGCGATTGACTATGGAGACTGCGAACAAGAAACGAGAGGCCATGAAGCTTCTCGGCTGCGTCGTGCTTTGTCTGTTCGTCGGGTTCATCGGCTCTTGGTTCACCGAGTCGTCGTTGTGGACATGGTATCCGGAATTGAGGAAGCCGTCCTTCACGCCGCCGAGCGAAATTTTCGCGCCGGTGTGGACGGCGCTGTACGTCCTCATGGGCGTGTCGCTTTACTTCGTCGCGCGCGGGGGCTTGAAGACCGAGAGCGTGCGCACGGCTGCCGTGCTATTCGTCATCCAGTTGTCGCTCAACCTCATGTGGTCGCCGGCGTTCTTCGGACTCCGATCGATTTTAGCCGGCCTTATTGTGATCTCGCTGCTCTGGCCCGCGATCCTGGTCACCATGCTCACCTTTGCGCGGGTCTCATTTCTGGCCGCCGTCCTGCTCTTTCCCTATCTCATCTGGACGGGTTACGCCGTGGCG
Source organism: Planctomycetota bacterium (assembly GCA_040755855.1). Lineage (GTDB taxonomy): Bacteria > Planctomycetota > Brocadiia > JAADGH01 > JAADGH01 > JAADGH01. Next base: position 154,004 of record JBFMAD010000004.1, read on the forward strand.
CTCAACCTGGCCCTATTCATCCTGAACCGATAGCCAAGTTCTTTGAGGAGGCCCTCTTGAAACCGAAGGCCGACGTGAACGCCTTGCGAGACGCCTACAAGGAACTGAACACTAACTATACCAAGAAGGAGAACTGACTCGGGGGCGCGGAGGACTGCAGCCACACCCCTCTTGCCTGTTGCGATGGGCGGTCACGCCCTCTGCAACACGGTTCCTTAATCGTCAATCGAACGGCGTAGCGGGGCCTTCATCGGGCCGGTCTCGGAATAGCCCCGAAGACGAACGAAGAGTATGAAACCAATGAGGATCAGGCACCAAATCATATAAATGAGAAGACGATTCCGCGGACGATCAAACCACGGAGTCGGAGGCGGGAGGCGGCTTGGATACTCCTGCCCCGTTAGGATTCGATCGAACAGCCGCCGATTGGCGCGTTCGAGGTACGGGCGAATGAACACCCGCTTCGGCGCCCAGGGGTTGCCGCAGCGAGGACAACTGTTGGGCGAGTTCATACCATCGAGATACTCGCTCTTGCACACGGCGCAGATGACGTCCCCACACACGCTGCACACGTGTCCGCAGATATAGGCCGTTGCATCTTCCCCGGTGCCATCCCTCAGCCGCGTAACCACACTGGCCCGGACCGGAATCCCAGTGATCTCCGCATGGCACATCGCACAGGTTGTCGTCTCGACCTCCCCCATCATCTCTCCTTATTTCGTTTCCACCAGGAGCGCTTTCGCTTTTTCGCCGATAAGGTCCCCCATACGCTCGATGATCTTGCGGCCCATGTCGGCGGAGGCGTGGGTGAGTGGGTTCTTGCCGCCGATCCCCTCGGGGCCTTTGATGTTCATGTCTGCATCGGGGGAAAGGCCGCGCGAACGGAGCTCGCCGAGGTCCACCTTGTCAGGATACGCGTATTGCATGCACGATGTCTCCCATGCCCCGGCATGATCCATGCGAAGCGGGATGTCGTTGTTGGGCTGATGCAGCGCCCCCTCCATGACGGCAAAGCCTCTAACGCCGGTCCCCTCCGTGGCTGCTCGAATGGCGCGGTCAAGAGCGTCGCGCTGCACCGGCACGTCGTGACCGGTGACGCCGACGAGGACCTTCCACCCCCCGGCGACGAGCGCCCGCGCCACACCCGTGGCGGCGGCCTCGAACATCTCCTCCGTGTTATGGCCGAGCGTATAGCCCTGCCAGCCGTCCGGTCCCCATCCCGCCGCGCCGATCCCCTCCGGGTTGAGGTGGAGGCCCAGGTAGAAAGGCGGCAAGACAACGCCCCCATGCTTCAGCGCCGCCTCGCAGCAGACGGCGTGGGCCTTCAGGCTGTCCGTGCCGAGGGGGTTCTGCACCCCATGCCACTCCAGCGACCCGGCGACGATGTAGGCGATGGGGCACTCCTCCCGCCGCGCCTTCACCTGCGCTGGCCGCAACAGTTCGTAGCAAACGTCTTCATACTTGGCTAACACGCGCTCTCCTTATGTCAACTGCCAGTGCTTCATCAGGATCCCATTTGCCTGCCCGAATTCCCCGGCATAGAAGAGCCGCGCGGCCTCCTGATATTCCGCCGTGGTGCGCGGATTGCCCTTGCGGAGGTCGAGGACGCGGGCCGTGGTGCGCAGCGCCGTGCGCAGGGCGCTCTGCGTCGGGCCGTGGGTGATCGGATCGGCGTCGAACTCCAGGAGTCTGTCCGCGAACTCGACCATCCGGTCGCGGATCGCGTTGCACACCTTCTCCCCCAGCTCCGGCGAGGCGTGGACGCGCGGGTCCTCGGGACCGGCGGCGATGAGCTTGACCCCCAGGTCCTTCGGCAGGTAGTCCATGCAGACGAGATCGCGTCGCAGGTGCCAGTAGATGGATGTCTCCCACTTGCCCGCGTGGTCGCCGGTGTAGTCCAGGTCGAAGGCCAGTTCATACTCCGCCAGTCCGACGCACCACGCGCCGGTGATCTCCATGGCGTCGGCCGCGGCGTGTTTCACGATGGCCACCTGGTCGGTGGGGTAGTGGCCCGTCACGGCGATGATGACGCGGAAGCCGACGCGGGCTAACTCCTGCATATACTCTCGATAGAGCTGTCGGCACAGGTCGGGCGAGAAGTAGAGGTTGCCGAAGTTGAAGCTCATGGGAACTTGCAGGCCCACGTGCAGCGCGGGCAGGACCGCCCCGCCGCCCTTCTCGGCGATTTGCTTGCATAGCTCGTGGGCCTTGATCGCATCCTGGCCGAAGGTCAGGTGCTCCCCGTGCATCTCCGGCGTACCGATGGGGAGGTAGGCGATGGGCTTTTGGGCCAGCACCTTCTTCAGGTCCGTGGGGAACATCTTATCGTATTCGATGGTGGGCATGGTCGAGTCTCCTTGCGTGATTTCGGGAATTCACGATCGAATGGACTCAGGATAGGACACGGACCGTGGCATGTCAAGTGGGATGGCAGGCAAATATCTTTGCCAAAGGCTATTGCCCCTCCCCCGTCCAGCGTGTATCATTCCTGCCAACGAATCGTGCGATGACAGAACAAAAAACAAGGAGGGAATCCATGCGCCGACTGATGATTCTGGTGATGTTCCTGATCTCCGCTCCCCTCGCCCTTGCCCTCGACTTCGACGACGCCGATATGGAAAAGCCGGACCTCGGGCCGTGGAAGGTCTACAACAAACCGATGATGGTGGAGAAGAGCGACTTCGCCCGCAACGGACTCCGCTCGCTCCATGTCGTCACCGACACCAAAAGCGAACTGGGCAGAGATCACGAGGGCGTCTCGCGATACCTCGGCGAGTTCCAGCCCGGCGACCTCGTCACCGTCTCCTTCTGGTACTGGGTCAAGGGCGGGCGCAATATCATCGCGGCGCTGGGGCCGACGTTTTTCCAGTCCTCTCAGACCATGACCGGCACCGACTGGACGCGGGCCGAGGTCACGCTCCGCGTCACCAAGCCGGGTCGGCACAACATCTGGATCAGCCAGGCTGACGATCCCGCCGAGTTCTTCCTCGACGATTTTTCCATCGAGGTCACCCGCCGCCCGCAACTCGGCACGGCAGCCGAAGGGCGGCGCGTTTCGATTACCGGCGGCGCGCTCCGACTGACCCTGTGCAAGGAGACTGGCGCCCTCTGTGGGATCGAGAACCTGACGACCGGCGAGACCTACGCACCCCTCGGCCAGCGCCAGCCGCTCTTTGGCATGGAACTCCTGTCGAAGGACGGTCTGGGATACGAACGCATCTCATTCGAGAATGTGAAACTCGTCGGCTTCGATGTCCCCGGCCCGAAGCTGGCGAAGATGAATTTTGAGATGAAGGACCTGCCGATCCACGTGACGATCGAGATTCAGATGAACGACGACGGCTCGGCCCACTTCACGGGACAGGTGAAGAACGACTCCGACCGCCGCGTCCTATCCCTTGAAATGCCCGCGATTTACGACGTATCCCCCGCGAAGGACCCGAAGAACCTCACCCTCGTTGATCCTCACGTCTGCGGCCGCATCGTCCCCGACGCCGCCAAGTCCCAGGGCTGCCAGACCACCTACCCCGGACGCGGCGTCATGGGATGGATGGACCTCTCCGGCGAGCGCGGGGGCATATACCTCGCCACGCACGACCAATACCAAACCGGCACGCGCCTCATGGCTCTGCCGACAGCCGAGGCGCGGTTCGACATGTCGCTCGTCCGCGAGATTGTTGTCCGCCCCGGCGAGACCTGGCTCGCGCCGCTCTCCGTCCTGGCCGTGCACGAGGGCGATTGGCACGCGGCCGCCGACCGATACCGCGCCTGGGCGCGAAGCTGGATGCAGAAGCCCGATGTGCCGCAGTGGCTGCACGAGGCCAACGGATGGGTCCTCATGGGCATACAAAACAACGTCCCCTTCCACCGCATCCCCGACACCTTCCGCCAGGCGCAGTGGATGGGAATCGAGTACCTGCATGTCCAGGGCGAGGGCATTGACAACATGTGGTTCGACGAAAAGGGCGAGCGCCAGGGCCACACCATGACCTATCTCTACCCCACCCCGAAGTACGGGACGGTGGATGAACTGAAGTCCGCGATCAAGAAGATCCACGATAACGATGGTCACGTCATGTTCTATTTCCTCTACGAGCGCTGGACGCCGAGCCACGAGACCGAAGACAACTTCGGCACGGGCAAACGCGCCGACGTGCCGGAGAAGTACTGGCCTCCGAAGGGCTTTTACGCCGGCAGCGCCCTCGTCGAGTCGCCCGGCCAGAAGGTCCCGACGGAGAATCCATTCATGGCTATCCGCAACATGTGCCTCGCCTCGCCGGGGTGGCAGGAGTGGATGCGGCGGTGGGCGGTGGACGTCTACGCAAAGGAGTACGGCGCGGATGGCTTCTACTGGGACGTCATGGGCCGCACCGGGCCCTTCCGGTGCTTCAACGCGAACCACGAACACGAGGGCGAGAACCAGTGGGGGCGCGGCAGCGCGACCGTCCTCGAAACGGTGATCCGCGAGGGGCGGCAGGTGAACCCCGATTACTCCTGCGCCATCGAGGGCTGCTCCGACCACCTCGGCCGGTGGGTCGGCTACCACCTCATGTCCGGCGCGACGAAGGAGCCGAACGTCTTCCGCTACACCTTCCCCGAATACCTCTGCGTGGACGGCCTGTCGAACCACTACTGGAAGTGGACGCAGACGGAGAAGGCGCGGCGCGTTTTTCTCGACGGCGAGAAATTCGACATCCACGGCTACCAGCAGCAGATCAAGCAGATCATAGACCTCCGCCGCCAGGTCAAGCCGTTCATTGATTGGCCGGCGGTCTTCCGCGACACGGTCGGCCTGACCGTCTCCGACCCGCGCGTGCAGGCGCGGTGCTTCGTCAGGACGGATGGCGAGAACCGCCTCATGGCCGTCACGATGATGAACGAGGAGCATGTCGAGGGCGCGACGGTCGAGGTTGATCTGTCGCCCATCGGCAAGGCGACGCGGGGGCACATCTTCCATCTCGACGGCCGCGTGTCGTTCCTCGATGCGACCACCGAGGGCAAGGTAACGGTCCCCGCGCCGAAGGACGATGTGTCGTGCGCGGTCATCTGCGGCGGCGTGTCGCCGGAGCTGCGCGTCCACGCCTGGATAGAGCAGGTAATGGAACCGGGGAGGGACGGCGTGGTGCTCAGCTTTTACCAGCCACACTTGCCCGCCAAGGATCTGTCCTGGAAGATCGAGTGGCCGGAGGGATTCGCCCCGAAGGAGGTCCCCATGCCAAGTGAGTCGTTCGGCTGGGATAATGTCGTGTTTGTGGACAACGACCATCTCAAGACGCTGAAGCGCTGGACGAAGGTGAAGGCGCACCTGACCTGGGAGGGCGGGAAGAAGACGGTGTGGACCGTGATCGCCCCGCCGATGGTGAACGGCAATATGGAGGAGGTCGAGGACGGACGATTGGTCTATTGGGGCCTGCCGCCGTGCACGGACGACCCCGCCGAGGGCAAGCAGTGCATCCGCATTGACCGAACGCTCACCGAGCACGGCCACGTCGCGCAGCTTGCGCCCCTGAAGCCAAACACAAAGTATCGCTTCACATGCCACATCAAGCGGACGTGCGAGACGTGGGCGGGTGCGCACATCGTGGAGTATGAGGTCGGCCAGCAGCGCGAGGCCAAGTTCGTCCGGTCGGCGAAGCTGGACAGCGCGAAGGTGGGGGAGTGGGAGAAGCTGGAGACGACCTTCACCTCCCACCCGAACCCCCGCAACACGGCGGTGTACCTCTACAACGGGGACAAGGAAAAGCCGGCGTTTTTTGATGGGATCGTCATTGAGGAGGCGCGGAAGGACTGAATGTCCCGCGCCGAGTCTTGAATGACGAAGAGGAAGAAATCAAAGTCAAGAGTCAAGACAAGGGCGTGTTCCTCAAATGGAATTGGGTAGGGGCGGCCCCATGTGGCCGCCCCTATATCGGCAAATATCCAGCGTCAGGGGCGGGCACGCGGGCCCGCCCCTACAGAATCGGGCTTGGACAACACGCTCTCAACTCGTTTCATGCGCGAGGTAATCTCTGCCCCGCGCCGTTGGCCTCTCATTCCACGCCCAGATACCGCAGCAGGGCCAGGGAGAGAACCTTCACCCCCGTCGGCAGGGCGTGCTCGTCAATGTCGAATCGGCTGTGGTGGAGGGGCTGGCACTTGCCCGTCTTCGCGTCGGCCACGCCGAGCTTGAGGTGGAACCCCGGTCGGTCCTGAATGAACAACGTGAAGTCCTCCGCCGTCATGGGGCAGTGCGCCACCTCGATGGTATTGCGCTTGCCCAGGATGTCGTGGGCCGCCTGGCGGACGAGGGCAGTCAGCTCCTTATCGTTGATGACGGGCGGGATGCCGAGGGTCCATTTGATCTCGCTGCCCATGTCGTAGGCGATGCAGATGTTGCTGATGGTCTCGTCAATCCGCTCCTTCATCAGCGCGCGCGTCTGGGGCGTCAGCGTGCGGAGCGTGCCGATGGCCGTCACGCGCTCGGCCAGGATGGCGCGGGAGATGCCGCCCTTGACGATGCCAAAGTGCAGCGTTGTGTTCTCGCCGGGGGGCAGGTTGCGCGGGATGATGTGATAGAGCGACACAATGCACTGCGACATGGCCAGGATCGCGTCGCGCCCCAGGTGCGGCGTGCCGGCGTGCGCCCCCTCGCCATAGACATGGAACGTGATCGAATCGGCCCCGGCCATAGCCGGCCCCTCGGCGACGCCCACGGTTCCCGCCTTGAACTCCGGCCAGCAGTGCAGGCTGAAGACGGCCTCGGGGCTGGGCTTCTTGAGCGCGCCGTCTGCGATCATCGCCGCCGCGCCGCTGCGGCCCTCCAGCCCGATCTCCTCCCCCGGCTGGAAGATGAGGACCACGGTTCCCGCGATCAAATCCTGCATTTCGGCCAGCGCCTCGGCCACGCCGCAGGCGACCGTCACGTGGGCATCGTGCCCGCAGGCGTGGGCCACATTGGAAACGCTGGACTTGTAGTCCACGTCCTTCCCGTCCTGGATGCCGATGGCGTCCATGTCTGCCCGCAGCGCCACACACTTGCCTCGCTTCGCGCCTTTGAGGACGGCGACGACCCCCGTCTCCCCCACGCCGGTGCGCACCTTCAGGCCCAGCTTCTCCATGTGCCTCGCCACGATGTCCGCCGTTCGCTTCTCGTGGAAGCGCATCTCGGGGTGTCTGTGGACATCGCGCCGCAGGGCCGTCAGCTTCTTCGCCATCGCCTCGGCCGAAGATGTGATCCGCTCAATCAGTTCGCTCATGCTCAGCCTTTCCGTCCAAAACGCACCTTCGTTAGATCTGAATGGGATAGGTCCCTTCTTTGTGGGCGACGTCGAGCATCGCCATGTAGTTGTCGTACCTCGTAGAGATAATCAGGCTGTGGCTGCTGCCCAGGATGAACCCGCCGCCCGGGGCGCAGTGCTTGACCGAGAAGCGCGCCTCGCGGCGGACGTCGTCCGGCGTGCCCGTGCTGAGCGTGTGGGTCAGCACGCCGCCCCAGAGCGTCAGCCGGTCGCCATAGGTCCTCTTGTATTCATCGAGGGGTTCGCCCTCTTGTATGGCCTGGTAGCAGTCCACACCGGCCTCAACCATCTGGTCGAGGATGAGTTTCAGGTTTCCACAGGAATGAAAGAGCACCGGGCTGCCGGCGGCCTTGATCTGCTCGCACTGCGCCTTCAGGGCCGGGAAGAAGACCTTGCGGAACGTGGCGGGCGAGACGAACGGCCCGCCCGTATGCCCGAAGTCCTCACCGCAGCAGAAGGCGTCGGCGCCCCGGTCCAGCGCGAGCTTCACGCGCTCGCCGAAGTTCTGAACGGATTTCAGTTTGCCTTCGGCCACCCCGTCGGGGTCCTCGGCGATGCGGATCATCCGCTCGGTGATCCCCAGCGCGCAGGGGTAGCCCACCGTCGGCGCGCCGCCGGCGTTGCGGGCGAAGATGTAGTGCGTCTCGCCCAACTGCTCGACGACGTAGTCGAAGAGCTCCCACTCCGACCCGTCGGGCGGGGGCTGCTCGATGGCGTTGGGCGCCTTCGAGCCGCGCTCCATGAGCATCATGTCCTGCGTCGCCTCGGAGTAGCGGAGGACGTTGCCAAATTGGTCTTTGTAGGTGTTCTCGTCAATCTGTTTTGGCTTTTCGAAGACGGCGTTTCGCGCGGGGACCATCTGGACAGGGACCATGTCTGTGTTTGTCTTGCGAATGAACTCGACGAGGTCCTTCTTCTGGCTCTCGACCACCTCGTCGCGTCGGCCATCCCAGAGGGCCTTGATCTCCTTGGTCTTTCCGCGGTAGAAGGTCTCGCGTCCGAGGACGGCCTCGATGATCTTGTAGTCGGTGGCGAACTCGCCGACCGGCACGCGGTCCGGTTCCTGGTGGTTCAGGGCCGCCTTGACTCGTTCTTTGGGTGTCATCACTCTCTCCTGCGCGAAGGCTCGATGCCGGAATAAGACGGCATGGATTATATGCCCCACGCACGCCGTCGGCAAGGAAATTTCGACGATTGGCGTCTCAACCTCCCGGAGGTTCCGACCTCCGGGAGGTTAAGTGTAGAGGAAAATGGATTGACTTGGGGCGGCGTCGGGATGCTATAATCCCTCAACGGAGCAACCAATCGGCGAGAGGAGAGGGCGATGCTCGAATACGAAGAGACGCAGGACGGCGAGATCACGGTCGTGTCCCTGTGCGGCGTGCTCGACATGCACAGGGCCGATGAGTTCAAGGAACAGATTCGGCGCTGGGTAAAGGCGGGACGCCTGAAGCTCCTCTTGGACCTGAGCGCGCTCGACTACATCTGCAGCGCGGGCATCGCGGCGCTGATCACGTGGACGCAGCGCATCCGCGAGCGCGGCGGGCGGATGTGCGTCTGCTGCCCACGAGGGCAGGTCAAGGAGACCTTCCGCATCCTCCGGCTGAACGGGCCGTCGCCCGTGGTGCGCATCTTTCCCTCCCGGGAAGATGCCCTCAAGGAACTGAAGGCGCCATGACCCCCCCGGCAGCGGGACAATTCACCTTCTCGAAACGGGACCGCCTGAAAAACAATGTTGAGTTCCGCAAGGTCTTCGACAACGGCGTCCGACTGCGCGGCAAACGGCTGACGATCTACGCACTGGAGAACGGCCTGCCTAACAGCCGCCTGGGCCTGGCGGTGGGGAAGAAGGTCGGGAATGCGGCGAGACGAAACCGGATCCGCCGCGTCCTGCGCGAGGCGTTTCGCCTGAACCGTGCGATCCTGCCTCGCGGGTTCGACCTGGTCATCACGCCGGGGAGGGACCTGGGCGAGGCGTCTCTCTCGGCGGTGCAGCCGGACGTAGTCCATCTATTCGAGAAACTGACCCTGCGCGAAAAGCCATGCGGTTCATCCTGATCCAACTGATCCGGGGGTATCAGCGGTTCCTGTCGCCCCTTCTGCCGCGGTCATGCCGCTACACGCCGACGTGCTCGGAGTATTTCATCCAGGCCCTGCAGAAGAAGGGCCTTATCCGGGGATTCCTCCTCGGGACCTGGCGCATCCTCCGCTGCCATCCCCTGGCGAAGGGCGGATACGATCCGGTGGAGTAGCCATGAACAAGTCCTATTGTCCACCCAAAGCCTTTGACCGCTTCATCCAGATCCCCGGACCGAACCCTATTCTCACCACCGGCGGACCGGGCGCATGGGACGAGCACTGGGTGGAATGCTGTGAGGTGTTCAAGGACGAGGAGACCTACTATCTCTACTATCACGGCACAGCGAGGGACAAGAAGAAATGGCCGCGCGGGGGATACCGGATCGGTGTGGCAACGGCCCCGCACCCGCTGGGACCATGGAGGAAGTCCGAGCGGAATCCCATCCTCGACCTCGGCCCGGAAGGGAGCTGGGAGGAGTGGAGCGTAGCCTGCGCATTCGTCCTAAAGGAAGGCGCAGACAAGTATTACATGTGGTATTCCGGGATGCCCGAACGCAAGCCGGGAACGCCGTCCGCTCCCAGCCCCTGGAGCATCGGTCTCGCCACCGCCCCCTCTCCCCTCGGCCCGTGGACGAGGCACCAAAAGAACCCGATTTTCGACAAATTCGGCTACGTGGGCGGGGTCGTCAAACACGAAGGCAAGTATTTCCTCTACACGGAACACCCCATCGGCGCAACAGGACCCGACTACGGTCCGATCTCCCTGGCAACCAGCAGGTCGCCAGAGGGACCGTGGACCGCCTACGAGGGCAACCCCATCCTCGGGCCGAGCGACTGGGGGGCGTGGGATGACGGCGGCTACTCCGAGGCCAAGGTCAGTTACTGCGATGGGTTCTTCCACATGTTCTACGGCGGCGCCAAACTCCACCCCACCCGCATTCAAACCCTGGAGAGCATCGGCTACGCCTGGAGCCGGGATGGGTATCATTTCAACCGCCATCCCGGAAACCCGGTGGCGCTCCGAGAGAGAAACCCCGATGCCTCGGCCTTCGCCGAAGTGCACCACCATTTTGAGCTGCCGCTCATCTACCTGTTCCACACGCTGCGTTACGCCTCACGCCCGGCCGTCGAGGACATTGGCGTCCAAGTCCTCGCAATAGCTCGCCCCTTCTGCGTCACTATGCCCGTGCTCGCCGTTGAGTCCATCCCCCCTGCCGGGCGTACGGACATGGGGCTATGTCCCCCAATCAGCGCCGAGCACGTCTCGCAGGCGGCGCTCTCCGCCGAGTGCGCGTATGATCGCTCCGCCGGTGCCGGTCTAAGGATCCACATCCGGTCGAGTTGCGACGGACTTCGTTACGACACGGAGGACATCCTCACACTCGACCATCCTGTGCGAGCCGGGGAGAGCGTGCGAAAGACGTGGGAGATCGGCGTCCCATGCCGATTCATCAAAGCCATCGCCGAAAACATGGACGGCGGACATCCCATCACAACCGTCCGCCTTGCTGTTACACTCAAGGGCTGAACGATCGAAGAGTTCCAGGCGAGTCCCGAGGACACCGATACCCAACTATTTACTACAAAGTATGTCTATCACGGTTACGGTCGCTCGGTCTCGGGGCTGGCGGGCTTTGGGCAAGCCCTCACGCACCGGAAGCCCACGAAACCGTGGGTGTCTGCGCCGAAGCAGACGTCCGTGTAGCCGGGGTCCTCATCCAGCCGATAGGATGACCGGCACTGCTGCGGACGCGACCCCCAGCTCCCGCCGCGGAGGACGCGATGCTGGCCCGAGGTCGGGCCGGTCGGATTTTCCGCCGGGCTTTCCTGGTAGTAGTCTTCCTTGTAGAAGTCGTTGCACCACTCCCACACGTTGCCGTAGATATCGTGCAGCCCCCAGGGGTTGGGGCGCTTCTGCCCCACGGGGCGCGGCTGCGTGTGGCAGTTCTCGGTGTACCAGGCATACTCCTTCAGGTCCGAGAAACTGTCGCCGAAGAAGTATCGGGTCTGCGCGCCTGCGCGGGCGGCGTACTCCCATTCAGCCTCCGTGGGCAGGCGGTATCCGCTCGCGGAGAAATCGCAGTTCCACGTCTTCAGGTCATAGGCGGGCTGAAACCCCTCGGCGCGCGACCGCGCATTGCAGTAGGCGACGGCCTGCGCCCACCGGATCTGCTCGACGGGGCCTTTCTCTTGCTTCCATCGGGAGGGGTTCTCCTTCATCACGCGCTCGTATTCTTCTTGAGTCACCTCGAAGCGGTCGATGCAAAATGGACCGACATACACCTTGTGCACGGTCTCGTCGGCCTGGTCCTTTTCGCTGCTCCCCATCGTGAACCATCCGCCGGGGAGGAGGACCATCTCGACGCCGGAGGTTGTCTTGACGACCTTCGGCGCATCATCCTTTCCCCTGGGCGGGGCCTTCTCGCTGCAGGAAAGCAATGCCCCGATCATGCCCGCGCAGAAAAGGAATTGGGGTCCGAAAAGTCCTTTGACCATTTTCACTACCTTGAACACGATCGGGAGTCCTCCTATGCTGGAGCGGCTTACCCTATGCACCCCCAAACAAGTTTGGGGGTGGCACACAGGGCCATCCCTGTGATTGAAGGCCCGCGGTGACAGGCGCCTGCCCCTACCATGGTATCTGCCGCGCCGTCATTCCTCCGCCGGTGGGAGCCAGTCGTAGTCCCAATGGTGGCCGAGCCATCCCTCCGGCGTGAGCGTGAGCGTGGCGTTGTCCGCCAGCCGGACGACGCAGATCGGGCTATGCACCTTCCAGGTGCCGCCGTGGGGGATTCTTACAAACGCGATGTACCGCCCGCAGTGCGACCACCGACCGCACGGGTCCTGCCCGATCTTGTCCTTGGGCAGGGTGACGATCTCCCCGTCCGTGCCGGTCGGAAGGGACGGATCGAACTTCCGGACGCCGAGGCTGCCGCCGGCGTTCCAGCACATCCACTTGCCGTCGGGCGAGAAGGCCGGATGGCACTCGCCGCCGCCCTTGGGATGGTTCGGCAGCGTTCGTATCGGGCCGCCTTCCGACGACATGAAGTCAATGGTGTACTTCTTGCCGAGGTAGTCTCGGATCTCGAAGATGAACCACTTGCCGTCGAAGGACAGGTCGGTGATGCCGAGGCGCCGCTCGACGGGGATCGGTTTGCTGTTCTCCCCCGTCGTCATGTCGGTGAAGAGGATGCCCCCTTTGTCGCAGTGGGCGGTTCGTTTGCTGTCCGGGGTCCAGACGTAACCGCCCCAGATGGGGTTCGGCCTTGCCGTCAGCGTGTCCACATCCACGATGTGGTCGCCGTGATTAAAAGTAAACATTTTCCCGTTCGGGGATGTTCGCGGGGCGCGCTCATCCTTGTCCGGGGTGTTTGTGAGCTGCTTGAGGCCCGAGCCATCTGCGTTGATGACATAGAGGTCGCGCGGCGGGTACTTCTTCTCGGCCTTCTTGTCCTTCTCAGGCTGCTCGACTTCCCCCGTGTCAGGGTGGATGGCGATGACGAGGCGATAGCCCGTCTGGCGGAGCTCCTCCTTGAGGTCCTCGATGCGCGCCGGCGCGAATGGCATGCAGGACGGGGGCATTTCCCACTTCTCCCGGATCGAGGTCGCCTCTTGCCCCGCACAGCGGCCTCCCAAAAAGGAGAGAACCACAAGCCACAGCCGCAGATGTGATCTCATTTCAAACTCCCTTCTCTGCGCCAGCGTCTCTCCGACGCCATATGCGCCCCCGTCGCGCGAGTATGGATGGTATTGCAGAACAGCGCCACGGTCAAGAAGAAAACGGCTCGAGAGGAACCAGGCATCCCCGGTCTAGTCTGTTATACCGCCGCCATCCCGCCGATTGACATTTTTTGATCGGCCTGATAGGGTTGTTAGAGATTTGTCTGCTTCGATTTAGTTGTTGAGTGTGTCCATGCGCAATCGAAACGTCCTCCTGATTGGAATTTCCATCTTCGCGCTCAATTTCGCCCTCGGCGTTCACATGAGCACGTGGATGAATTTTTTGAAGCAGGCCCTTGGCCTTCCGGTGGTATCCATCGGAATCATCGAGGGGATCCGCGAGGTGCCGGGCCTCATCTCCGTCCTGCTGGTTGCGGCGCTCGTCGTCCTTTCCCATCGGACCGCCGCAGGGGTATGCCTGATTGTCTTCGCCGTCGGCATGGCGGGTTACTTCCTGGTGCAGGGCCTTCCGTCGCTGGTCATTGTCTCTATCCTGTGGAGCCTGGGGTTTCACGTCTGGCTGCCGTTCTCAAGCTCGATGGTCCTCGACACCGCCCCTCGGGGCCGCGAGGGGAGCCACGTGGGCGCCATGCAGTCGGTGGGCTACGGCGCCATGTTCGTCGGGTTGCTCATGGTCCTCGCCCTCGGCAAGCTGTGGCAGATGGGCATTCTACCGGTGGCGCCGTATCGGCCCGCGTATCTCTTCGCCGGGATTGTGGGCCTCGGCGGGGCAGTCGCATGTTTTGCAATCGAAAAGAATATCGGCAGGACGCCGCCGCGGCGGTTGCTCTGGAGACGGAAATATCGGCTCTATTACCTGCTCATGTTTCTGGAGGGCTGCCGGAAACAGATTTTTCTGACGCTGGCGACGCTCGTTCTCGTGAAGCGCTACGACGCTGAGGTGCAGCACATCGCGGCAATGATGATCGTCTACAACTTCGCCAACTGGTTCGGCGCGCCGCTCCTGGGCCGGGCCATTGACCGCATCGGGGAGCGGCCGGTGATGACGTTCAACTACTCGGGACTGATCCTCGTGTTCTCCGGATACGCCCTGTTCCAGCAACGGTTCGCGCTCTACCTGCTCTACTGCATCGACAACCTGTTCAACATCTTCAACATGGCGTTGACAACGTATCTGAAGCGCATCGCCGAGCCGGCCGACATCGCCCCCTCGCTGGCGATGGGGGTGACGGCGAACCATCTGGCGTCCGTGATCGCACCCATCCTGGCCTGCCTGGCCTGGGAGCACATCGACTACCGAATCCCCTTTATCGTCGGCGCGGTCATCGCGTCATGCTCGCTGGTCTGCGCGCAGTGGGTTTGCGCCGCAGGCCAGCAGAAGACATAGTGAAGACGAGGGGGTCTCGTGCGCCTCCCCGGTCACGTCGGCTATCCATCCCCCGGAGGAGTAAGCCTGACTTCCACGCGGAGCACCTTGATCGGTTTGCCCCCAGATGCCGCGACCGCGATCTTATCCTTGTTCTCGCCCGGCAGCGCGTTCACGGGGATCGTGTACGTCATCTCTCGGGTTCCACGCTCCAGCGCCTTCGTGTCGCGGAGCTGCCCCGCGACACCGTTCACGGTGACGGCGGGTTCCCCGCCATCTGCGCTCTTGGCCTCCACTTCGATAATCGCGGCGGCCTGCCAATCGGCCGGCGGCTTTGGTCCCAGCGGCAGGGCGAACGTCAGCTCCCGACCGCTCGCCGGCAAGGGAGCTTGGTAAGTCTCGCCCGGGACCACGACGTCGCGATAGGTCACCCCGTGGCGGCGGGGTAGCTTGCAGGCTTCGTCCAATGACGAGAATGCCTTGAGTGTGCGCTGGTACTCCGGGATGGACCACGGCAGGCAGCGCTGGAAGTAATTGAAGAGATACACGATGTCCGCGCCGCCCGCAAGGACCGCGACAGCGGCGCCGGTCGCGTACTCCGGGTCCACCACACGCCTCGGCCCGGCGGGGTAGGGCTGGTAGTTTACGTCGAGCCCGCCCGCGAGGGTTACGCGGCCTCCCAGCAGCTCGCGCCACTTGCCCATCGGCATGTCGAAATGCAGCGTCCCCCACCGGGGGGCTACGATCACCAGGTTCACCAGCCCCTCCTTGGCCCAGGTCGGTGCATCGAGCCCCAATCCAAGCGTGGTGTCCGGATCGAACGGGATGCGGACCCCGATCTGGATGGGGTGCTTCCGGTCGGCTGTCGCCTTGTTCACCAGTTGCCGAATCTCCCTCAGCCATTCGGTCAGGATCTTGGCCCCCGCCTGCTCCTCGCCCGCGCTGAACACGTACGGCTCGCGCATGAAGTCCAGCTCCAGCCCGTCGATGTCGTATCGGTCGAGCGTCTCCACGATCAGGGCTTTGTATTGGTCCCGGACCTCGGGGTGGGCGTAGTCAAGGCAGCGGGCGTAGTAGCCCGGATGGCCCTTGCGGAAGCACTCCGGCTTGCGCCAGAAGTCGCCGTGGAACGGATGGTTCAGGTTGTCGTTGCAGTGCACGTCGTTCATCCGCAGCGAGATCCACGGCGAGATGCCGTTGTGGCGGCAGCGCTGAATCATGCGCCCGGGGTAGTCCACCCCTTGGTTGTGGTACCCCCATATCTTGTGGATGCGCTTCCGGCAGTGCTTGCGCTGATCCTCCGGCAGACCGGCGAGGAAGGGCTGATCGTCCGGGCCGTCCGGGTCGTAGCCGTCCCAGAACGACTGCCAGACTTTGCTGGTGTAGTTCGTTCGTCGCGCGTTGGTGTTGCAGAGTAGCGCGGTCACGCCGGCCCCGGCGAGGACATCGACGTAGCGGTCGGTCATCTCACCGGCCTTGCCCGGGGGGAATGTCTGGCTGTCGAAGAAGGAGGTGCAGTCCTCATTCTCCAGAAGTCCCGTCATTCGACCGGGTTTCTCATCGGCATTCGCCACCAGGGTCGCGACACACGCAAAGGACAAACAAATACTGAGGCTCAAGAAAATCTCCGTCATGACATCTCTCCTGATGTTTCTGGGATTACCGGTACTTCCCATGCTCCGCCACCAGTTCCATCGTGCGGCAGTACTGCTGGAAACTCACATTGTCGGGGACGGAATGGTCGGAGTGGTAGATGTAGCCGCCGCCCTGTTTCATCGCGGGGATCTTGCTGGATATTTCCTCTTCGATGACCTTCGGGTCGGGATCGGCCATGGCGCGGACATCAATGCCGCCCATGAAAGCCAGGCGGTCGCCGTACTTCTTCTTGAGGCCGAGCATGTCGTTGCCCGCCTTCACCTCGAGCGGCTGGATGACGTCGAAGCCGGCGGCGATGAGGTCCGGGATCAGGTTCATCACGTAGCCGCAGGAGTGGAGGATCATCTTCTTCCCGCGCGCCTTGAAGCAGTCGCAGATGAGCTTGTGCGCCGGCAGAAGCTGGTCGCGATACATGGCGGGCGAAAAGAAGCTGCGGAGCTTGTGGCCCAGGTCGTCAAAGATCCAGCCCGCGTCGAGCTCGAACCCGCGCCCCATCATCTCCTCCGCGCAGGCGACGCAGAGCCGGGCCTCGGTCATGAACATGTCCTTCGTCCACTCCGGGTCCTCGACCATGGCGATCATCAGGTTCTCCGGCCCCACCATGTTGCAGATCGCCGTGAACCCCGGACCGAAGTTCATGTAGCGGAAGAAGCCGCCGTCGGTGTACGTCTTGTGGGCCTGGAGCTGCTGCTCCCACTTGACGCGCGACTCGTTCCACGTCATGCGGCGCTTGTTCTCCTCCCAGAGCGCTTTCGTCGTGATGGTGAAGCCGACGAGTTCGGGGGTGGACATGGCGTCCTTCCAGTTCCGGCGGATCGCCCCGTTGCCGGTGGTGGTAACGGTGTACTTGTCGGTATCCTCCTTTGTCTCCACGGGGAGTTGCATCGTGATGTCGGCGGAGTTCGCCCGGAACTCATAGCCGAAGTAGGACGTGGGTGACTCCTTCTCCGGCAGGCCCTCCTTCCGCCAGCGCTCAATGGCAGTTCGCCACGGCGAGTCATGGACGGCGATGCGGTCGGCTTCCTTGTGCTCGATGGCGGCGAGAACTCGTTCGCGTGAGGTCATGGCTCGACTCCCTTATGGGTATGTGAATCTGATCTGATTATAGACCCGCGGCAGCCTATGTCAAGCGGAGAAACCACCAAGGGGGAGTGCATAAGAAACGGGGCGACGCCGCGCGGCGTCGCCCCCCATCACTGTTCAAGAATACGCGTCGCTTATACGTAGAACTGGAAGGCGTTCGCCGGGGTAACGGTGCCGCTTTCCGCGCCATCCACCGTCAAGGTGTTCCCAACCCCCGGGTTGTTCGCCGTGATCTGACCGGTCGCCATGAAGTTGCCCCAGATGCGCACATCGCCGAAGAGATTGGCGAGAAGGATGCCCGAGAGGTGGGTGCGGATTTGGATCTCGTTGCCGGCGTCTGCGTTGCCGTCAATGTTCACCCTCGTCAGAAGTGACCCGGTGATGTCGAGCGTCCCGCTCATGGCGCCGTCAATGTCAATCGCGCCCTCATAGGTGGCGTCGTTGCGCGTGCTCGCGATGTCGCCGAGGACATTGATTGCGCCCGTGCCCGCGATGCTCGTGACATCGTTCTCGATCTTGATGAAGGCGTTGTCCTCGATGTTGCCGGTTACCGTGATCGTCCCAGCCAGGATGGAATTGGCGGAGCGCAGGAAGATGTACCCGTCGGAGACGCCTGGGTTGGTGCCGACGCTGCCGTTGACGGTGATGCTGCCGCCAGGCTCAATTCCATACATAGTAACCGCCTGCCGTCCATCAACGAGGATAGCGCCAAAGAGATTGCCGTTGACGGTTATGCTGCCCGTGGCGGTGATGTTCGCACCGTCGTAGTTCCCGGTGCCTACCCGGATCGCTTCTCCGCCGCCAAGGATGTCGCCGTTGACGGTAATGGAACCGGACAGGGGGCCGCGGTAGGTGCGGATTATGCCGCCGTTCTGGATGCCGACGGCCCCGTCGCCGACCGTAATCGTTCCGGTGATGCCGAGCGTTCCCATGGCGTAGATTCGGGCGGTGTTGGTAAACTGCCCGTCAATGGTAATCGTTCCCGAAATGGCGCAGATGTCGGCTGTTTCACTGTCGCCGGCCTGCATATAGCCGCCGAAGTTGCCGCCGACCCACATGTTTACGGCAATGTTCGGGGTCGTCTCAAAGGTCCGTATGGTTCCGCGATTGTTGACATTTCCCGCGATATTGATGGTTGCGGCGTTCTGCCGGTAGCAGACGATGATTCCGTTCATGTCGCCACCGACGTTGAACGTAAAGGAATTTTGCATCTCGTAATAGGCCAGGAGACCGGCGTTCTCGCGGACAGAGCCGGCAATGTCCACTATCCCTCCGGCAAAGTTGAATCCCGCCCGGTTGTGGATGACGCCGATGAGGTCGGCGGATGCGCCCACGGGGCCGACGGTCGTCGTGATGCTTCCGTTATAGACCCCATCCACAATCACGACCTGACCCAGTTCGCCCTCTACCTCGATGCGCTCGGTGCCGCCGCCGTTGAAGAACCGCAGGCGGACGGAATGCAGGGCGCTGTCCAGACCATCCGCGGGATCGTCGTCGAGGTCAATGAAGCCCGTGCCGGAGACCAGACGACCCTCGGCGAAGAGCGAGTTCATCGTAATGCCGGAACCGATGACCGAGGAGATGTTGCGGGCCGCATCGTCGAATCGCAACGCCTCGATGATCTCGCCCGTCCCGGCATAGAGATAGGAATAGGTCATCGCGCCGCCGTTGGCCGGGTCGGCGGTTACGGAAAGCGCGCCGTTGCCGAAGGCCTGGTTCCACGTAGCGCCCGCGGCGAGGGTTCCCTGGGCGTAGGTCAGGTCGGTGTTGTCGGCGCGGATTGTCCCGGTATTGACCCCGGTGATCCGGACGCCGCCGCCCCTGAATTCCTTGAAGGCCTCGATCCGGCCGGTGAAGCCGCCGTCCATCTCAATATCCGGGATGTAATAGCCCAGAATCAGGCCGGTCAGGTTGCCGCTGCTGCCCACGTCAATCTCGCAGTACTGGAAGCTGCCCTGCGGCACGCCGACCACCTCGTGGTCGCGCCCGAAGGAGCGGATGATGCCCGTCATGCCGCCCTCGGCGAAGTTCATCGAGCTGGTCCGCCCGAAGTTGGCATAGGTTTCCTCAGGATAGGGCTCGGACGCCGGCCACTCGTTCGTGTCGTACCCGTCGCCGACCGCGATGGCGCCCCGGAAGGTGTTGCGGAAGGTGATGCCGGCGTTCATGCCGCCTTGGATAAACGGGGTCCAGCCGTAGTTATCGCGATACGGCGCGCGCAGGGAGCGAATCTCCGCCTGGTCGGTCGAGCCGCCATAGACGTAGATCGTGTTCGCGAGGCCGATGCCCGACACGTCCACGGAGGTGTTCCTTGTCGCGCCCAGGATCTGGCCCTGGAAGGCGTCGGCGTAATAGGCGCCGTAGATGTAGAAGGCGGCGTACTCGAATCGCTCGCAAATCAGCCGCGCCGTATGGTCCATGTAGGCCTGCCCGGCCAGGGTGACCCCGTCTCTCCCGATATAGAGCGGAGTGTTGTAGTAGGACCCAGTGCCGCCGTCGTTGCGCGGGGCGTGGATGAAGACATCGCCATACATGATGCCCGTGCCGTCGTAGCCGATGCGCATCCCCGCCAGGCCCGTGGTAGATTCCAGCATCACTCGCCCGTCTGCGATATCGAAGAGCGATGTGGTGACCGTGGGCGCGCCGAAGTTGCCGTTAATCAAGAATGACGACCCGCGACGCGTGGCGGGCTCGGCGCCGGTGTAGTCCCTTCGATACACGTCCGTATTCTGACCGTTGACATCGAACAGGCCGACCCAGTCGCCGAGGACGGTGATATCGCCCTGGAAATCGTTGTTGTTGTAAGGCGTGTAATCAATCTCCGCCCCTTCGGTAAAATTGCGCCCGATCGAGATCGTGCTTCGCTCGTTCGCGTCGCCGATCAGCATCCGGGCGACGAGGTTGATATCACCCGTCAGGTCCTTGCCGATGGCGATTGTGCCGCCGCCCGCCACGGCCACATTGCCGTTCCCGTAGGTCCCGACCGTCAGGTCGCCCCACAGGGTGTTGAGGATGTTGACTGTCACGCCGTTCGGGATGGCTGGATTGCCGGTTATCCGGACGTATCCGCCGAGATTATACATCGTTATGTTGCTTGCCAGGGCGGGGAACTGGACCGGGTTCAGCTGCGTGCCGGCGAGGCTCAGGCCGCCGGCGGCGTTCTGGCCGTCATAGGTGATGCCCGAGGTGCGGATCGTCTCCCAGTTCGGTCCAGTGATACTGCCGGCATACAACTCAAGAGTGGGTGATTCATAGGCCCAGGAATCGCCCGCGTTGTAGAAGCGCCCGTCGAGCGTCAGGCGGAACTCCGGCAGGCCCGCGAGGCCGCTCACAATGGGCGTGGTGAATATCCGCGTTCCCGCCGCCGCGTCATCGCCGATGATGAACGTATTCGCAGCGGTCAGGGCAGGCTGGTTGAGCGCCGTCGTGATCCGTCCGCCCATCACGCCTGTGCCGCCGAGGCCCTGCACGCGAACGCCGGCCGCGCCGGTGAAGTTGGCGATGCGGCCCGTGGAGTAGATCCAGCCGTCCGAGCCATTATCCACGTCGTAGACCAGATTGCCGCCGACGTCAATCAGACCGTTCATGGCGTTTGCGCCCAGATTGATCGTGCCCCAGACGTCGTTGGCGATCGTCAGCGTCTCTCCTGCGCCGATCGGGTCGGTGATTGTCAGGTTGCCGACGTTCAGGATAATCGGGTTCGTCGCATCAAACGTGTTGATCGTGGCGCCGGCCACGCTCGCCAGGGGCGTGAGCGCGCCGTGCGTCGCGCCTGCATATGTCACGGCGTTGAGGATGGTGTTGAGCTCGCCCAGGGTCACCGGCGCGCTGATGGTCAGCGACGGCGACTCGAGCGCCCATCCGCCGCCGATGTTCCGCCCGTCGAGCGTCACGGAGGCCGCCACGGCCGGCCCGCCGCCGGCATAGTTGAACGTGCGCGTGCCGCCTACGCCATCAACGCCCCACGTGAACGTCGTCGCAACGTTTAGAGGATTCATCGCGAGGGTGATCCGGCCGGGCAGCGCCCCGCCGCCGAGTCCCTGGATGCGGATGCCGGCCGCGCCGGTGTAATCGGCGATGGTCCCGCCGGCCTGGATGAAGGAGTAGTCCATCATTGTGTTCGTGATGTCAATGAGGCCGTTGATGGCCCCGCCGACGGTGATGCTGCCCTTCAACGGCCACACCTGCGGATTGCCGAGCTTGTCATAGCCGTTGGCCACGTCCTTGCCGAGGTCGTAGGCGTAAATCGCGCCGGCCATGTTGCCGTTGACAACGATCTGGCCCGTGATATCCTCGCCTGAGATTGGGGCAGTTGTGCCGCCCGGCATAATGGCGCCGGAGGCCGTGATGTCGCCGTCAATCTCGATGCGGCCGCGAATCTCCTGGCCGGCCGCCGTCCAGATCTCGCCTGTCAGGTTGCCGCCGTTGATCGTGCGGATTGTGCCTTCGAGCATGCCCGACGTGATGCGCACCTCGCCCAGGTCGCCGTCAATCCTCACCGTGTAATCCGGGTGATCGAACTGGTCCAGTCGGAGGAAGTTCACATTGCCGTTCGTAATGTCGAGGCCGACGCCTGTGTTGCTGATCGTTCCGTCGCCGACCACGATGTCCGGGTTGGCCTTCACGCGGCCGTCAATCCGGATGGACTGGAAGTTGAGGTTGCTCGCCACAAAGCTGTCAATGTCGTCGCTCACATAGGCCGAGGCGACCGTCGCGCCGTTGTAGATGATGCCATAGCCCACATCGCGCACGCCGTCCCAGAAGACATAGACATTGTTGCCGGAGATGTTGACCACGTCGAATGGGTTCGGGTCCTCCGCCGTGCCGGTGATGTTGCGCCCGCCGTGGAGCTGGCCGCCGGCGTAGCTGTATCCCACGCCGCCGATGACGATGGTTACGTTCTGCGCGCCTCCGATCAGCAGGCCGGAATCGTAGAAACCGTTGGCCGCTGTAACGATCGTGCTGCCTGCCAGCGTGTTGCCCTGAATATCGACCAGGCCGCCGGTGACCACGCCGCCGACGTTGAGCGTTCCACCCAGTTCCTCCAGCGACAAGATGCCCGTCACGTCGCCGTTCGCGTTGAAATAATCCGTCGAGAGCGTTTCGCCCGCCGCGAGGATGCCGCCCGTCCAGCTCTCAAGCCAGCCCTGGACCTGGAAGGTGCCGAAGGTCTGGCCATCAGCATGGACGTTCCCGGCTGTGGTGATGCCGTTGCCGACGGCTGCGGTGATCTGGATCATCAGCTCGGAATCCGACGTCGCGCCTGCATAAACGATGTCAACAAGGTCCTGGCCGAGGCCGGCAGCGACGAAATACAGCGTGACCGTGCCGGCGCCGCCTGCGGCATAGGTGACCTCGACCGTATCGCCGTCGCTGTCGGTGTAGGAGAAGGCCGGATCGCCCGGATTCAACACCG
The DNA here is from genome assembly GCA_040755855.1 of Planctomycetota bacterium. GTDB lineage: Bacteria > Planctomycetota > Brocadiia > JAADGH01 > JAADGH01 > JAADGH01. The sequence continues at coordinate 176,562 of JBFMAD010000004.1, forward strand.
TCCCGGCGCCGGGGCCGAAGAGGGTGTTGTAATCGTTGTTTATCGTCCCGTCCGACTGGCGCCAGTAGGTCAACTGGGACTTGGTGGCGACGTCGCTGGTCAGCGTGGCCGCGTTGTTGTCGTCATAAGCGCGGAGCGTGCCCGTGCTGCTTGGATTCGGCGCAACAAACACATTCCCGAACATCTCTGCCGCCGCGTTGCCGATCTGGATGAGGCCGTCGAAGTCGCCGTTGATCCGCATCTCGGCGCCGGCCGAGGCGTTGCCGTCCGCGATGATCGAGGCGCCCGGCGACATATTGTTCACCGAGATCGAGTATGCGCCCGGGCCGACGGGGGTCAGGATGTCGCCGCCGATGTCAATGACGCCCGCCGTGCGGCGGCTGGTGATGCTGCCGCCAATGGTGATCGTTCCGATCACGTCGTCGGGGATGTAGATGTATGCGGTGGTGCCGATGCCGCCGGCAATCGAGATGCTGCCGACCACGTCTGCTACGGCGTCTCGAAGGTAAATGTACCTGTCCTGGCCGGTCAACTGGCCGCCGACTGTGATCGAACCGGTGGCCGTGATGCCGATGTCGCCATAGATGTTCAGGTAGCCGGCCAGGTCGCCGCCGATGGTGATGTCGCCGGCGAGGTCCGCGGTGGTGTCGTCAGTGCCGTCACCGATATAGAGATAACCGGCCATGTCGCCGCCGATAGTGATGTTGCCGTTGACATGGCTGTCCGGGGTGCGCTGGGTCTGGAACCAGGCGCCCACCCGCATGTCGCCATCAATGACGATGTTGCCGTCCATGTGGTTGGGGAAGACCAAAACGCCACGGTGGTCGCCGCGAACACGGAGGTTGCTGTTGAATCCGCTGTTCCACCAAGCGTAGGACCAGAAGCCCGCTTGCTGCCGGATGTCGCCGCCGAAGTCGAAGTCGCTCGCGGCCGCGTAGTTCTGCGTCGCCCGCATGAAGATGACACCGGTCAGGTCCGCCCCGGAATCGGCGACGGGACCGGGGGTGGTAGTCACGTCGCCGACGAAGCCGTTGGCGGTGGCGGTATTGATGATAAACTGGCCGAACTCGCCTTCGACATAAATGGTGTCGCCGCCTTCGAAGATGTTCACTCGGAGGGATCGCAGGCCGCTGTCGAGTCCATTGGCCGCATTGTCCGACAAGGTGATTGACCCGGCCGCGCCGTTGTTGTCGAGATTTCCCTCGATCTGGATGGACTCAAGAATTACGCCAGAACCCACGATTGACGCGATGTCTCTCGCGCCGTCCTCGAACCGAAGGGCCTGGACGCGCTCGCCGCTGCCGGAGTAGACATAGGAATAGGTGGTAGCGCCTGCGTTGCCCGGGTCGGCGGTTACATCAAGCGTGCCGCCGCCGAAGGCGAGGTTCAGGGTGGCGCCTGCGGCGATCGTGCCCCGGACGTAGGTCATGTCCTGACCGCCGGCGCGGATCACGCCGTTGTTTGCACCGTTGAGCCACAGGGCGCCGCCGCGGAAGGAGTCGAATGCCTCAATGCGGCCGGTGAAGTTGGACGCGGCATCAAAGATCTCGGTGTCAACTACAAAGTAACCCAGGATTTGGCCGCTCACCGTGGTCCCCGCAATCGTGATGTCGCCGTGGTTCATGACGCCCTGGAACTCGCCGTTTGCATCATACACACCCCGGCCCAGAGAACGGATGACGCCTGTGAAATTGCCTTGAGTGGGGCCGGAGTCCTGGATGCTGACACTGAAATTGCTGCCAAACGTGGCGAGGGCGTCGTCGCCATAGCCATCGCCTGCAACGATGGCACCGGCCATTAGGCCGTTGATTGTGTAGGACCCTCTGAACGAGCCGAGGCCGATCTGGTCGCGGTTGAACGACCAGGTGGAGCGTCGGGTGCCGAAGCTCCGGATCTCACCCTGGTCGCTCATCCCGCCGTTGTAGACATACAAGTACGAGTTGTCCCCAAAGGGGAACGGATAGTCGTTGATGGCGCGGGAGATAATCTGCCCCTGCATGGCGTTGGGATTTCCGCCGCCGTAGATGGACAGGCGGTTGTCGTGGTATTGATCGGCAATCCATCGAGAGGTATGAGCCATGTAGGCGTCGCCATTGCCGGACGCCGCCGTGCCGATCCAGCTGCCAGAATACCAGTTGAAGTAACCGCGATCCGTCCCGACATTGGTGCGGCCCCAGACGTCGCCATACATGATGCCCGAGCTGTCTGTGCCGATCCGGAGGCCGCGATTATTGTCTTGCGTGCGGAAGTAGGCATTTTCGATGTCAATCAACGTCCCGTGCACCGTCGGCGAGCCGAAGTTGCCGTAGATATTGATGTCCCAACTATTTCCGCCGGTGTCCGCCAGCCGCACGTCCGTGCCGTTCATGTCCAGCACGCCGAGCCAATCGCCTTGGATGGCGATGTCGCCATAGTAGTACTGTGGGCTGCCGCCGATAGTGTAGTCAATCTCCGCCCCCTCGGCGAACGATCCCCGGATGTCGAGCAGGCCATTGATGCCGAAAGCGCCGCGGAAGTTAATGCTTCCCATGAGGTCGGCGCCGATATAGATGTCGCCGTCGAGCAGCGTGTTTGCTGTCGCCGCGTCGCCGATGTTCAACGCGCCCCAGAGATCGTTGTTGATGGTCATCGTGTTTGCCGCGCCGATCACGGCCGCGTTCGTCAGCCCCAGGTCGCCGAGGTTGTAGGTCGTAAAGTTGGTGTAGGCGGCGAAGTTGTATCCGGACGCCGACAGGCTGAGGCCGTTGGCCGCCGCGACGCCGCGATAGGTCGTCCCGGCGCTTGTTCGGATGGTCTCCCACTCGGCCAGCGTAAGCGCGCCGCCTGTGCGGATGAGCGTCGGCGACTCCAGGCTCCACGAGGCCACAAAGTCCGGATTGACCGTGCGCCCGTCGAGCATGAGTGCGAACGTATGGGTCAGGTTCAGATCGGCCGTGGCAAAGGTCCGGATGGCCGCGCCGCCTTCGCCGATGGAGAAGGAGCGCACCGCGTCCAGGTTGCCGTAGGTCGCCCAGATGCGTCCGCCCATCCTACCCGCCGCGCCGAGGCTGTTCACTCGGATGCCGCGGGTGTTTGTTCCGTCGTAATTGATTATGGTCCCGCCGGGGGTTCCAATGTATCCATCGGACCCGTTGTCGCGGTCGTAGACCAGGTTGCCGCCGATGTCAATGAAACCGTTCATAGTGCCGACGTTGATCCAGCCCCAGACATCATTGACAACGGTTAGCCGCTCGCCCGCGGCGATGCCCGCGACGTCGGTGATCGTCAGGTTACCGACGTTTAGGATTCTCGGGTTAGTCGCATCGAATACCCCGATCGTGGCGCTCGCCACGCTCGCCAGAGGCGTGAGCGCGCTGTGCGTGACGCCGTTATACGTCACGGCATTGAGGATGGTGTTGAGATCGGCAAGGGCAATTGACGCGGTGATGGTCAGCGACGGCGACTCGATCGCCCACCCGCCGCCGATGTTCCGCCCGTCGAGCGTCATGGAAGCCGTCACTGGCAACCCGCCGCCGGCGTAGTTGAGCGTTCGCGTGCCGCCTACCCCATCAACGCCCCAGGTGAAGTTCGTCGCAAGATCCAGGGTATTCATCGCAAAGGTAATCCGTCCGGGCAGCGCGCCGCCGCCGAGTCCCTGGATACGGATGCCGACCGGGCCGGTGTAGTCGGCGATGGTCCCGCCGGCCTGGATGAAGGAGTAGTCCATCATCGTGTTCGTAATGTCAATGAGGCCGGTGATGGCCCCGCCCACGGTGATGCCGCCCTTGAGGGCCCAGACCTGCGGATTGCCGTACTTGTCCTCGCCGTTGGCTACGTCCTTGCCGAGGTCGTAGGCGTAGATCGAGCCGTTCATGGCGCCGCCCACGACGATCTGGCCGGAGATGTCCTCGCCGCTGTTCATCGTCGTGTCGCCGCCCGGCATGATGCGGGCGCCGGCCATGATGTCGCCGTTGATCTCGATGCGGCCGCGAATCTCCTGCCCGGCGGCTGTGATGATATCGCCGGTAAGGTCGCCGCCGTTGATCGTGCGGATTGTGCCTTCGAGCATCTTGTCCACGATCCGGATCGTGCCGATGTTGCCGTCCACCTGAATCGTGTAATCGGGATGGTCGAAACGATAGAGCCGCAGATAGTTCAGGCTTCCACCGGCGATGTCAATGCCTCTGCCGGTGCTGACCTCCGAGCCGCTGTCCTTGATAATATCGGACACGGCCTTCACGCGGCCGTCAATGCGCATGGACGTGAAGCTGAGACCGCTGGAGACCACGCTGTCCAAATGGTTGTCGGCGTAGAACATGCTGACGGTGCTGTTGTTAGGCGTGAGGAAGCCGTAGTTCACATCGTAGACGCCGTCCCAGAAGACGCGCAGCGTGCTTGCGCCGAGTGTGGTGGTGTCGGAGGGATTTGGATTCTCAGGCGTACCGTTGACGTTTCGCCCGCCGTGGAGGAGGTTGCCATAGTAGGTCTGGGCGACGCCGCCGATGGTGATGGTGGCGGTCGGGCTGACGCTGCCATGGATAATCATTCCGCCGCCCAGGAAACCCGCCGCCTGGAAGGCCATCGCGCCGTTCAGGTCGCCGCCGATCTCGAGGATGCCGGTGATTGCGCCTTCGAGCGACATGCTGCCCACGTCGTCCGACGTGTAGAGCCGTTCGCCCTCGACGAGCTGGCCGCCGATCCAACTTCCGACGCTGCCGTCAATGGTGAATGTGCCGAAGACCTGACCCGTCGCCGTCACCTGGCCGGCGGTGGTGATGCCGTTGCCGACCACCGCCGTCACGGAGATGTCGAGATTCGACGCAGCGGTCGCCCCGGCATACGTGGTGGTGAAGATGTCCTGGCCCAGGCCGATCGAGACGAGCTCCAGAGTAACCTGGCCCGTAGAACCGGCGGCGTAAGTAACCGTCACCGAGTCGCCGTCGCTGTCGGTGAAGTTGTAACTGCCGCCCGGATTGATTACCTGCACATTGTCCGCCCCGAAGAGCAAAAGCGGATTGTTGCTCGTCTGCGCGTCGGTATCGCGGATGTAGGTCAACTGATTGGCCGTGGCGCTGTCCGTGGTAAGGCGCGCGAGCATATTCCGGGCGAAGGCCCGCATCGTGCCCGTGCTGCCCGGGTTCGTCGCAATCGTCACATTGCCGAACGTCCCGGCCCCGCCGGAACCGACGCGAATCAGGCCGTCCATCTCGCCGAGGAAGCGAAGCTCTGCGCCGGCGGCGGCGCTGCCCACGGCCTGGATCCCACCGGTTGCCGTCACATTGCCGCCCACGGAGATGGAATACGCGCCGGCGGTCGTGATAGCGCCGGGGATGGCGATCTGGCCCGTCAGATTGCCGCCGACGGTGATCTGGCCGGCCATGTTGCCCGCGCCGATGGTCATACTGCCCAGGTTGCCTGTGAGGTTGAGCGTGTCCGTTGCGCCGAATGTCGCGAGCGTCAGCGTGCCCTCGATACCGGGCGCGTTCGTGGTGGTGATCGTCTGGGCGGTGACATCGAACATCGTCACGCCGGTTGATGCAAGCGCATCCGCCGTCCCAGCGCCCAAATTGAGATTGGCGCGGCCAGCGTTGGTCAGGAAGCCGCCTTCCTGCCCCGCTGCGCCGCCGACTGTGAGGGCGAATGTCCCGCCGACGAGGTTGGTCGCCGCAACCGTCTTGTTCACGCCGCTTTCGCGGTAGCTGTAGCTCGGGTTTCCGGCGGGGAGCGTCACGCTGAATCCGCCGCCGCTGAGGCCCTGGATGACCCCGCCGATATCAATTGTGTTGTTGTTGATGACGCCGCCGACGGTGATCCAGCCCGTCAGGTCGTCGCCCGTAATGAGCGAGCCGGCCAGGTCGCCCTCGAGCGACATGGCGCCCACGTCGCCGAATATGCCGCCGGGCAGCGTGGAGATCGTCTCGCCGGCCACCAGTTGGCCGCCGGTCCAACTCTCAATCCACCCTTCGACGGTAAAGGAGCCGAATACCTGGCCTGCGGCGAACACGTCGCCGGCCGTCGTCGCGCCGTTGCCCACTTGGGTAACAATCGTGAAGGAGAGGTTCGACGTGGCGTCGGCGCCTGCGTAGGTCACCGTGTCCACATCGGCCCATCCCCCCGTAAGGAAGTTTAGCGTGACGGTGCTTCCAACGGGACCGGCGTAGTCCACGCGCACCTGATCGCCGTCGCTGTCGAAATAGGTAATCGAGTCGCCGGGGTTCAGCACGACAAGCGGAGGCGGTACGATGCCGAACAGCGTGTTCGGGTCGTTGTTTGTCACGGCGTCAATGTCCCGTGTGTAGGTCAAAAGCCCGGCCGTAAATGAGTCTGATGTGAGGGTGGCGGCGTCATTGTCGTTGCGGGCGCGGAGCGTGCCCGTGCTTCCGGGGTTCGGCGCCACTGTAACATTACCGAATCTGCCGGTGAAACCGGCTCCACCCGACCCTACGTAGACGCGACCATCAAACTCGCCCAGGAGGCGTATCTCGGCGCCGAGCTCGGCATTCTCGCGGATGTCAATGTACGAGCCGGCGGCGAGGCGGCCTCCGACGGAGATGGAGTACGGCGCCATGCTGTTGATCTCGCCATTGATGTCAATCGCGCCGGCGGCGCGCGTGCCGGTGATGTCGCCAGTGACGGTGATCTGCCCCAGGCCGGTCAGATCATCGTTAATAAAAATGTAGGCATTGTTCTGGATGCTGCCGATGGTGACAGTACCGGTCAGGTCGGCGGCTGAGTCATAGGTGTAAATGAGGGCATTGTCCTGCATGTTGCCGTCAATGGCAATGGTGCCCTTGATGCCTTCGTCTCCATAAATGCGCAGGGCGGCGTTTCCGATCATGCTTCCGCCGACGTGGAACGTCCCTTCCAGGTCGGCGTTTGTGTGAGCTACGTTGGTGCCGATATAGACGTTTCCGGCCATGTTGCCGCCGATGTCAATGCTGCCGCCCAACTGGCCGTTGGTGCGATTGGTCATAATCTGCGCTATCGCACCCATATTGCCGGTAATGTTGATGTCGCCGTTGATGTACTCGGGAAATACGAGAATTCCGTTCATGTTGCCGCCGATGTTGACCTGGCCCCCCGTCTCCAGGCGCGCCACGTTCCAACTGTTACCATAGAACCCCGCGTTCTCGCGGATGTCGCCTGCGAGGTTCATTACAAAGGTGGCCTCGAACGATGCGTTCCCATTGACGAACAGAACGCCTGTCATGTCCGGGTCGCCGGCCGTCGTCACGCTGCCGGCGGTGGTTGCTATTGTTCCGCTGAGGGTGGCGCTGCCCGGAATTACGAATTGCCCCAGAGCCCCTTCCACTTCGATTCGGCCCGTGGTGAAGTTGGCCAGACGGACGGAATGCAGGCCCGTATCGAGGTTATTGAGGGGATCATCATCCAGGTCAATGCGCGGATCGGCGCCGCCGTTGATTACGTTCTCCGACCAGAAGGAATTCAGGGTCACACCGGTGCCCAGCACGGTCTGGATGGCGTTGCCGCCCTCCACGCGCAGCATCTCGATCGTATTGCCCGTCCCGGAGTAGAGGTAAGAGTAGGGGACGTCGGTCGTGTTCCGGGTCATGGTCAGGATGCCGCCGCCCGTGGTGTTGAGCGTCAGAGTGGGGCTTCCCGACGTCAGCGTGCCGCTGTAATAGGCAAGATCCTGGCCGCTGCCGCGGATGGTTCCGGTATTTGCGCCCGCGATGCGCAGCGCGCCGCCGCGCCAGGAGGCATAGGCATCTATCTCGCCGGAGAACGCGCCGTCTACCTCGACGTCAACTACGTAGTAGCCGAGAACCTGGCCGCTCATATTGCCGGTGATGTCTATGTCGCCAAAATTCGGCACCCCCTGCCACTCGCCGCCGGACCACGTGCCCTGGCCGAAGGAGCGAATGACGCCGGAAAAGTCGGTGACGCCATACAGGCGGAAGTCCCGCCCAAACGTGGCAAAGGCTTCGGCCGGGGGACCAGTCACCCCGGTGTATCCATCGCCCACGGCAAGGACGCCGGCCATCGGGCCTTGTACCTGAATCTGGCCGTTGAACATGCCATATGTGATGTTATCCCGGCTCCAGCCGCTCACGTTGAGGATGCGCACCTCGCCCTGATCGGACATGCCGCCGTTGTAGACCTGGGTGGCCACATACATATTCCCGCCGTTCAAGGCGAGGATCTGGCCTTGCATGGCCTCCGGATTGCCCCCGCCATAGATGTAGAGACTGGCATAGTTCGAAGAGTCGGAAATGAAGCGCGCCGTGTGGGCCATGTAGGCGTCGCCGTTGGCCGAGGAGGCGGTCCCGATGAAATTCCGGAAATAGTAGTTGATGGATCCGCCCGCGCCGAAGTTGCGATGGGTGTACAGGTCGCCGTACATGATGCCCGTGTTGTCGGTGCCGACGCTCAGGCCCCGGACCCAGGAGTTCGTCTGGAACACACCGGCCTCGATGTCAACCAGCGAGCCGGTCACCGTCGGCGCGCCGAAGTTCCCGCCGATGCGGATGTCCGCGCTGGCGTCCGTGGTGGCGCCGTAGTAGAAATGGGTGTTAATGCCGTTGATGTCCAGGACGCCCACCCAGTCCCCGGCGACCGTAACAGTCCCGAGGAAACTGCGTCCGTCTCCCGGCGAGTAGTCAATCTCGGCGCCCTCGGCGAAGTTGTTGCCGATGGTGATCGTGCCCGCGATGCGATTGGGGCCGGTGAAGTACTGCCCGAAGCGGCCCATGAAGTTGATCGAGCCGGTCAGGTCGTGGCCGATGACGATATCGCCGGCCATGAGGTAGTTGCCCGTCTGGACGTTGCCGATGTTCAAAGCCCCCCAGAGGTCATTGTTGATCCTCATCCAGTCGCCCTCGGGCACGGGCGCGGTGTTGAGGAAGGTCACATTGCCGAGGTTGTAGGTCGTGAAGTCAGTGGCGCTGTTCCATGTGTCGAATGTCGCACCGGAGATGGAGAGACCGTCCAGGGCGCCCGCGCCGTCGTACATCGTCGCAAAGGTTCGGATCGTCTCCCAGTCATCCATACTGAGGGAACCGCCCGTCAGGATCATCGTGGGCGATTCCAAGGTCCACAAAGCGAAATCGGGGTTGATCGTGCGCCCATCGAGCATGAGGTCGAAAGTCTGGGTCATGCCCATATCTATTGACTGGAACGTGCGGATTGCAACGCCGCCCTCGCCGATGGAGAAGCTGCGCAGGGCGTCAAAGTCGCCGTAGGCCGTGCGAATTCGCCCGCCCACGGCGCCCACACCGGCGAGGCTGTTCACCCGGATGCCAACCGTGTTGGTTCCGTTGTAATTGGCGATTGTGCCAGTAGTTACAATATAGCCATCCGACCCGTTGTCCCGATCATAGACGAGGTTGTTGGCGATATCAATGAACCCACCCATGTTGTTGGCGCCGAGGTTGATCGTGCCATGAACGACGTTGACCACGTTCAGGATGTCGCCCGCGCCGAGGGCCTCGGCTGCGATGTTGAGGGCGCCGACGTTCAGGACTGTGAGCGTCCCCGCGCCCGCCGTCGTGAAGTCGTTCAGCAGCACGTTGTCAATACTCACGAATACGCCGGCCGCGCCGTCGTAGGTGATCCCGCCGATCACGGCGTTCAGGTCGGCCAGCGAGATGCCGTTGATGATGAGCGACGGCGATTCGTTCAGCCATCCGGCGGACGCCAGATTGCGACCGTCCAGCGTCAGGGCTCCCGTCGCCGCCACGCCCGCGCCGCCGTTGACCAGCGCAATGTTGTAGAGGAAATCGCGTGTGCCATTTGTTGCATTGTCGCCGATGGTGAATGTGATGTTCCCCACGTTCAGCGCGCCTAAGTTGGTGGTGATCCGCCCACGAAGCGGATTCACATCGCTCAGCCCCTGTATGCGGACGCCGGTGAGCAGGTTGTTGCCGGCGTCGAACGTGGCGTTAGCGATCGTCCCCGTAGCCTCAATGAAGGAGTAGTCCGGCATCGTGTTGACGATGTCAATGCCGCCGGTGACATTGCCGCCGACGGTGATGCTGCCCTTGAGCGGCCAGTACTGAATAACGCCGTACTTGTCGTAGCCGTTGACCACGTCCTTGCCGAGGTCGTATGCGTAGATCATGCCGGTCATGTCGCCGCCCACGACGATCTGGCCTGTGATGTCCTCGCCCGCGCCCGGCGTTGTGTCGCCGCCCGGCATGATCCGCCCGGACAGGTCGCCGCCGATCGTAATGCGGCCTCGAATCTCCTGCCCCGCCGCGGTCTTGATGTCGCCCGTCAGGTCGCCCGTGACCTGAATCGTGCCTTCGAGCATCTCCTCGACGATCAATACGCTCCCCAGATTGCCGCCCACACGGATTGAGTAATCGGGATGATCGAACTTCTGGAGGCGCAGGAAGCCGAGATCGCCGTTGGTGATGTCAATGCCGATCCCCGTGCTTACTTCCGCGCCGCTGTTGTAGGTGACACCCGGTACGGCCTTTACGCGGCCATCAACGCGAATGGAGCCAAAGTCCACGTTCGCGCTCACCACGCTGTCAATGTGGTTGTCCGCGTACAACATCGTGACAATGGGCGCGCCGGCCGAGGGCGTCAGGTAGGAGTAACTCACGTCATAGACGCCGTCCCAGAAGACGCGGACATTCTGGCCGCCCACGATGAACGTATCAGACGGGTTCGGGTCAATCGTCCCGGCGCCGAGGTTCATGCCGCCGTGCAGGAAGCCGTCGAAGTAGTTCTGCGCTACGCCGCCGACGGTAATTGTCCCGGTCTGCGCCCCCTCAAGGACCAGTCCGCCGCCGGCGAAAGCTCCGGCGACGGTGAGAGTGCCGTCCAGGTCTCCCTCGAGGCTCATGACGCCGGTGATATCACCCAGGGCGCCGTCCTGATTCGTGGCGATGCTTTCGCCGGCCGCGAGGAACCCGCCTGTCCAGCCTTGGATCCAGCCCTCGATGACGAAGGTGCCGAATATCTGGCCGGTGGCGTTCACCATGCCCGACGTGGTCATCTGGTTGCTGCCCGGGCCGAAGGCTGTGACGTCGATTTCGACGCGGGAGTTGGCGTTAGCGTTGTCGTAGACGACTTCGGTGAGGTCCTCCCCAATCCCTGCCGGGGCGGTATTGATGCCTATGGAGCTCCCTATATCGCCGAAGAAGCGGACTTGTACGGTGTCGCCGTCGCTGTCGGTGAAGGTGTAGACCTCGCCCGGGCCTATGTTGATTCGGAGGCCGCCGAACAGCGTGTTGAAATCATTGTTAGTTGTCCCGTCCGAGTCGCGGGTGTAGGTCAGCTGCGCCGCTGTTGCGGCGTCGGTGCTGAGAAAAGCGAGGTTATTGTCGGCATAGGCGCGCAATGTTCCCGTGCTGCCGGCGTTTGTTCTGACCACCACATCGCCGAACATGCCTGCGCCGCCTATACCCACGCGGGCGAGACCGTCGAACTCGCCGGAGAAGCGCATCCTTGCGCCCGCCGAGGCGTCGCCTGTGACCAGGATCGAAGCGCCCGCTGCAAACGATCCGTTGATCCCGATCGAATAGGCCCCGACGGTAGCGATGTCCCTGCCGACCGTGATCTGCGAATTAAAGTTGCCCGTCACGGAAACGGAACCCGTCAGGTCTCTACCGACGGCAAGGGTTCCGTTCATGTCCCCGCCAACGTCCAGGCTCTCGAAGTCGGCGGTGGTGGCCACCGATCCGGCGGCGAGCAAGCCGCCCGCGCCGGTGGTGATTACGCCGGTCACATTGGCCGCTGTGATGTCGCCGCCGAGGCCGGCCGGCCCGGTGATCGTAAGGTTGTTGAGGTTCCCTGTCACGGCGAAGGTGTCGGGATTGTCGAATGCCGCGAGGGTAACCGTCCCCAGGACGTTCTGGTTGATAGTTGTCGCATCAATCGAGGGGGCGTTGATGTTCCAGAAGTCCACGTTGTTCGCGGTCAGGCCCGTGGCCGCCGCGTTCACCGTCAGATTTACCAATCCCTCGTCCCCCGTAGTCGGGCTAAGGCCGAGCGAGCCGTCAACCCGCAACACGCCGCCGGACCCCTGCACCAGCACGCTGTTGACCGGGTTGCCGCCCTCGTTCCAGGTGAAGGCCGTGCCGCTGAAGATGTTCGTCTCGACGGAGCCGAAGATCGTGCCGCCGACGGTGAGCCGTCCCGCGCTGAGATACTGCCCCGCGCCCGAGGCGACGATGCTCCCCGCGGCTGTGATGCTGCCGCCGATGTTGATCGCGCCGGTGAAGTTCCCTGTGGAGGTAATTGCCCCCATCACGCTGGTGCCAACGGACAGCGTGCCTGCTACGTTATTCTCGAAGGACATCGCCCCCACCGTCGCCTGGCCTGTGCCCTCGGGGTCGCGCGTCTGGAGCGTTTCGCCGGCGGCGAGTTCGCCGCCCGTCCAAGAATTGATCCAACCCTCAACGCTGAAGGAGCCGAAGACCATACCTCCCGCCGTCACGTCGCCGGCGGTCGTTACGCCGTTACCCGCATCGTCGGTGGTGATGGTGAGGTTCGATGTCGCATCCGCGTTGATATAAAGGATGCTCGAAATGTCCTGCCGCCCGAAGCCGTCCGGCACCGTCATGCCCAGCATCACCACGCTGTCGGCCGGGCCGCTGCTGTAGGTGACGGTGACCCCGTCGTTGGTGGTGTCCGTGAAGGTAAACACGTCGCCTGGCTCCAGCATTGCGCCCTGGTAGCCAAACAGGACATAAGGGTCGCCGACGATCGAGGTCGCGTCGATGTCTCGGGTATAGGTGAGCTGGGCCGTGGTCGCAGCGTCGGCGGCCAGCATGGCGTTTACGTTGCGCTGGTAGCCCTGCAATGTCCCCGTGCTTCCGACGTTTCTGCCTATGACGACATTGCCGAACATCCCCGGGGCCACGCCGCTCGCGCCGACCTGGACCAGGCCGTCAAACTCGCCGAGGACGACGATCGGCCCCGCTGTCGAGGCGTCGCCTTGCACGACGATTGACTGCCCGGCCAGCAGGTCGCCGCCGACATAGATCGCGGTAACGACAGGCGTCGTTACATCCCCCGCGATGGCCACGTTGCCCAGCAGGTCGTCGCCGATGCGCAGACCGCCGGACAGGTCTCCGCCTATGGTCAGGTCGGTCAGGTCGCCGCCGATTTGCAGGGGGCCGGCCACGTTGCCGACGGTCATGGTGACGAGGCTGCCGCCGATCTGCAGAGAGCCGGTCAGGTCCCCGCCCATGTTTATGGTGTTCACATCGCCGCCGATTACCACCGGGCCGGTCACATTGCCGACGGTCATGGTGGTCAGGTCGTCGCCAATCTGCAGGCTGCCGGTCAAGTTGCTGCCAATGGCCATGTTGTTCACATCGCCGCCGATTTGCAGGACGCCGGCCATGTCGCCGGCGCCGGTTGTCATATTGGCCAGGTCGCCGGTTGTCGTGACACTGCCGGTATTCAGCACGCCGCCCGCGCCCGTGTCTATCGTGCCGATCACTCGATTCGCGGTGATGCTGCCGCCCAGCCCCGCAGCGCCGGTGATCGTAAAGTTGTTGAGGGCCGTCGTCACGCTCAGCGTGTCGCCGGCGTCGAAGTTGGTCATTGTGGCTGCGCCCTCGATGGACCTGCCCACGGTTGTCGTCGTGATGTTGGGGACAGAGAGGTCGTTCAGCGTGATGTTGGTGGTCGTTAGGGACGTTGCCGCCTGGGCGAGCGTGAGATTAGCCCTCGCCTGGGCCGCCGGATTGCCGCCCTCCTGGCCCGCCGCGCCGCCGATCTCCAGGTCGCCTTGGTCTCCCGCGCCGCCAAGTCCCACGATCTGGACGGTCTTCGTGCTCGCGCCTTCGTAGTAGGTGAACGTGGAGTCGCCCGCCATGACGTTTCTGAGTATCGTGCCGCCGCTTGAAGCGTCAATGATCCCGTCAATGTCAATCAAGCCGCTGCCGAGTGTGCCCGTCACGGCCTGGATAGTGGACTGGAGGTTGCCCGTCGCGTGGATCGTCCCTGCGATGTTTACAGTTGCGATGATGTCCCCGCCGATGTTTCCCGAAACATTCACCGGCCCGGTGAGGCTGCCGCCCACCGACAGATCGCCGTTCATGCTGCCCGAGCTGATGAGGCTGTTGAAATCGCCGGTGGTGGTGATTGATCCTGTTCCGGCCACCCCGGCGACGGCCGTCACCGTCCCGCTTATCGTGGGCGCCGAGACCGCGCCGCCGAGGGCGCCGGCGCTGATCGTCAAGTTTGCCAGGTTGCCGCTCACCGTCAGTGTGCCGCCAGCGCCGAGGCCCGTCATCGTCCACTGCGATTCGACGGCGCCGGTGATGTTGGTGGCGCCGATAGTCCCCACGTTGGCGGTGTTGAAGTTGATGTCGGTCGTGTCCAGGCTTGTGGCGTTTGTATAGAGGTCCAGGTTGACTCGGGCCTCGTTCGTCGCCACGCCCCCCTCCTGCCCCGCCAGTCCGCCGATGAGCAAGACGCCCTGCTGCGAACCGACTGCGCCGGCGAGGCCCACCAGGTTGAGGACCTTGTTGTCCGCGCCCTCGCTATAAGTGAACAGGGTGTCGCCCGCAAGGATCGCTGTTTGGACTCGTCCGCCGTTCGAGGCGTCAATGATGCCGTCAATGTCAATCACGCCGCCGGCGATTGTCCCCGAAGGGGCGGTGATCGCGGCGCGCAGGTCTCCCGCTGAGTGGATCGTCGCGCCGGCAATGATGCTCCCGCTCGTTCGAATGTTGCCGAGGATGTCATCGCCCACGTCGAGAGCGCCGGCGAAGTTGTTCTCGAAGGTCATGGGGCCGACGGTCGCCTGTCCCGTGCCTTCTGGGTCTAAGGTAAGGATGGTTTCTCCCGCAGCCAGCTCGCCGCCGGTCCACAGTTGGATCCAGCCTTCCACGCTGAGGCTGCCAAAGACCTGACCTACGGCATAGATGCGCCCGGCGGTGGTTACGCCGTTCCCCACCTCGCCCACCGAGATGTTCACATCCGAGTTTGCGGTGGTATTGTAATAGGTGATCGAGAAGATATCCTCGCCCAGGCCGGAGGGCACTATCGCGAGCTCGATCGAACTGCCCGGATCGCCATTATAGGTCACGGTCACGGGATCCAAGTCGCTGTCCACGAAGTTGTAGACATCTCCAGGGTTCAGGACAATCTGCTGGCCAATCCCGGCGAAGACCGTGTCCGGATTGTTGTTCTGAACGCCGTCACTGTAGCGGCGATAGAGCAACTGGCCTGCCGTAACGACGTCCGTAAACAGGAAGGCCGCGGGGTTGTCGTAGCGCGCCTGGAATTTGCCCTGGCTGCCGGGGTCCGTTACCAGGAAGACATTGGGGAGCATTCCAAGGCTTGTGCGGATATCGCCATCGTAGGTTCCGAAGACGCGGATGGGCGCGCCCAGCGAGGCATCGCCCAGGACCGAAATATACGCCGACGACGTCATGTCGCCCTGAATCAGGAACGAGTATCCGCTCGTGCTGGTGATATCTCCCCTCACCATAATCCCGCCGAAGTGCTGGCCGGTAATGATCACCTCGCCTGCCATGTCTCCGCCAAACATGATCAGCGACTTCTCCGCCGTCTCCCCCAACTCAAGGCTTCCGGAGAAAGTCCCGGTTGTCATGAATTGCGAGTCCAACCGGCCGATCCTGAACGCCGTGCCCGCCTCCATCGCCTCCCCGCCGCGCGGGGCCATCACACGGCCCATCATCAACGGGCCGCTCACCGTCACCGAGCTGCCGCCCAACATCCCGCCGCTCACCATCACCATGCCGGTCGAGCTGTCGAACGTCAACTGGCTCCCCAGGTCCATCGAGCCGAGGATCATCGCGCGGCCGACCGTGTTGGTGACGTGCAGGTTGCCTCCTGTCATGCCGTCCCGCAGCATTGCAGTCGTCAGACTTCCGTTCACTGTGATGTCCGAACCCACGCCCACGCCGCCGGTGGTCATGAGGCCGAGCACGTTTCCCTGAATCGTCACATCGCTGTTAGCCATCCCCCCGTAGAGATAGACTCGGTCCGCGCCCCCGTTGAAGTTCATTACGGAGTTGGTCGCGCCATTGTAAACCCAGAGCATTCCCACGTGGCCCGACGTCGTAATTGTACCCCCCGTTACTCCCCCTTGGAACCGGCCGATCCCCACCCCGCCGTTGATGGTTATCGGGGTTCCAGTCATCGGTCCGTTGACCCACAGCATGCCCACATCTCCGGTCACATCGAGCGTCGTCGTTCCCCCCACGGATCCCATTACCCGGAGCGATCTCACGCCCTGGTCGAAATCCATGTCCGTGTTAGTCATTGAGCCGCTGACCATGAGCATCCCTGTCGGGCCGGACACATCAATGATTGAGTTCGTCACATCGCCTCGAATTTGCGCATTGTTAAGGGCGCGACCCACCCGAAGCGTGCTCTGCGCTATTCCTCCCATCAGTTGGAGGCTGGTTGCCGTCCCCCCCACATCCAGCAGCGATCCGTTCGCCAAGGCGCCTCGGATCATTACCGTTCGTGCATCGGAGTGGGCCTGGATTGTGCTCGCATCCATGCCGCCGCTAAGCATGATCGTACCGGCCGGGCCCCCGATCTCCAGAAGGGAGCCGTTTGTCAAGTTCCCACCGATTCGGCTTATGGTCAGATTCCCACCGGTGCGCAGCGTGCTCGCGTCCACCGATCCTGTGACGAATAACGTCCGGGCCATGTAGTCCGACTGAATAAGCGACCCACCCGTCACATTGCCGCCGATCATTGCGCTCCACAATTCCCCATGCGCCACAATGTCGCTCTCCACCACGCTGCCGGTCACCTGCACACGGCGAAGAACCCCCGCCACATCGAGCAATGAACCCGACCCCGCAGCCCCGAAGTCGCCGCCGACTCGGATGCTCGACGCCTCCTGGAGAATGTTAATTTGCCCCCCTATGTAGTCGCCCGTCACAAAAAATGTCGTCTGCGTGGACGCGCTTATATCGCTGTCCACGGCAGAACCGTACACGTTCATCAGCCCCAGCTTGCGTCCGATCGTCAGGTCCACCTGATTCAGGTCGCCATCTACGGAGAACATGCCGAGGTCGCCGTCCAAATTTATTGTCGTGTTCTGTAACTCTCCCCCGTTGGCGTACACCCGAATTCCGCCGATGGATTCCCCTGCCCCCGCCGTTACCGCTCCGGCGGTGAGCGTGTCGCCGCCCACCCCGGCGTTTGTGTCGCGCATGGACAGCGTTGAAGTGTTCGCCCCTAAAAAGGCGATAGTGGCGATCTCATCGCCTCCAGGATTCGGGTTTGCCCCGCCCACGTTCCACAACACGTCGGCCTGACCGGCCCCGCTGAACAGGAGCCACACATCATCGCCGGTCGTGTCGGTATAGCGGACCTCGCGGTTTAGCGCCGAGAGCGTTGCGGGGGCGATGCGCGCCTCCAGCTCCTCTACGTGCAATTGACGGTGAATACCTGCATAACTCATATCTGCGATCCTTTCACATCAAGCGTCGCTATCGCTTTTCCTTCTCCTGTTTTGGCCCATACCCATCCCGGAAAAAACAAAAACCCGGCCCTTCGAGAAGGAAGTTGCCGGGATGTATAGGCATGCAAAAGGCGCGCAAACGGGACAGCCTCCGCCGCCAATTCGTGCATAAACACACCATCATCCATGACGCTGTTTTTTCTCATGATGCGAACCGACCTCATACTGAACCGACAAGCGACAAGGTCTTTCCGTGAAGCGTTCCTGGCAGCCTTGCTCAATGGTTCAATATCTCCCCGGATTGCGGGTCGAGATCAAATCAATGATCGCAATACAAACAAGAAGTGGGTCACTACGACACGCACAACGATAACCAGACACGTGCCCGATGAGCATACAGGCCGTCCCCCGCCCTATCTGCGCTCACAGCCCCCTTTGCCCAAGCCTTGGAGAGCCAAATATCTCCTGACAGGGCTTGCGCCTATCATCTGCTCACCCGGGCATGCATGGGAGAAGCGTTCTCTATATTTATTGTACGTTTGGATAAGCAGTGTGTCAATACTAATCTTAAGAAAAAATTGACGGAAATCTTGTAGAATTCTATAATGTAATATATTCATTATTACCCATTCTCACCGGTGTTTGTGGGCAAGAGGTCCATGATGAGCGAAAAGCCGATTTTTAGCGTGCTAACGTCTATTTTTTCCTTATTGTTTTCACTGCAAGCATTTGCGCACGCCGGACCCATAGCGTCTGCGGAGTCGGCAGAACACATGCTTGATTCCTTTGAGGCAGATCCGGCCGCTTTCACCACACGAATCCGTGGGAAGGCGTCAGCAGAGCTTACGGGACGTTCCGGCATCGCCCGGCACGGCAACCGCAGTCTGCTGATTCAAATGGACCCATGTGGGGAGGAGGGGCGTCACTCTCTGGTCATGACCTGGCAGTTCAACGATCCTGCCGACTGGTCCGCCTATGCCGGCCTGTCGCTGTGGGTGCAGACGCATGGCGATCCCCCGCCGCAGGCTACGTCAGGGGTCGTTGAAGCCACTGGCGCTCACTACTGGGTAAAGTCACTGCCCATTGCGCCCCGGAAGGAGGGGGAATGGCAGTTGATCGAACTCCCGTTCAAGGAGTGGACATGGAGTTGGGAGGGGCCGAAGGACGAGAATGGACGGTTCGACCTGACCAAGGTGAAGCTCCTCCAACTAGAGATCCGTGCATTCAAGAACGCACCACTTACACTGGGGTTAGACGGGCTGGGCCTCTATACGCCCAAGCCGCCGTACTCGGGACCGATGCTCCGCTTCCGTCCGGTGAAGAAGGCCCCCTGGCCGTTCGTGTGTGAGCCGGGACAGGACCATCGGGTAGGTGTGGAGGTCCGCCAACTCGCTACCGGACAACGGGCGGAGGTGGACGTGGTTGGGACGGACTACTGGGGAAAGAATAGGCTGAAACAGAGGATAGTCTTTCAGGGAGAGGACGGACCTGAGCGCCGCCTTGTGCAGGAGATATCGTTTGCCGGCGAGGGACCGGGCTATGTGGGATTGTCGGGGGTCCTGAGTGTTGGCGGCCGGCCTCTCTATCGGGCGGAGGGCGGGGCGGCATGTATCAAGCCCACGGACCCGGAGGAGGCGGGGCCGAACGCAGATTCCATCTTCGGCATCTGGGTCGGCGGCGGGGGACAGAGGATCGGCGCAAAGTGGGACCGTCAGTTGATGCGGATTTCGACAGTGACAAAGACAGATGGCCGGTATCAGATCGAGGGCTGCCCGCCGGGCGAACCGAGATCGAAGTGGGGGGCGCCGGAGCAGGGCCGCATCGTCTGCTTCGTGACCATGGCAAAATGGCTGTCGAGCAAGCCGGACCGCGCGGACTTTGAAACGTGGAGCCCGACGAGTTGGGAGGAATATGCAAAGATCGTCGAGTTTTGCGTTCGCGGCGCGGCCGAGGCGGGAGTCCACCACTACGAAGTCTGGAACGAGCCGGTCCCCTTCGCCGGATGGATGGGGCCGATGGAGACCGTCGTCAAACTGCACGAGGTAACGTACCAGTCCATCAAGAAGGCGCAGCCGGATGCCGTGGTGCTCGGGCCGTGCCCCTACACGTTCAAGTGGGATTTTATCGAGAATTTTTTGAAACTCGGCGGGGGCAAGTGGATCGATCAGGTGGTGATCCATGCCTATGACTCGGCGCCGCCTGACGCGAACTTCGCCGCGAACTTCCGGAGACTTCGTGAACTGCTTGGGCGCTTCGGCCTGGGCGATCGGGATATCTACATCACCGAGATGGGCTATTCCACACCAGCGGTCACCGAGCGCCAGCAGGCGCAGTATCTCGTGCGGGCCTATGTCTATGCCTTGTCGGAGCGGGTGCGGGTGTTCATCTGGCATATGCTGTGGGACTGGAGCGGCGTCCGCGATCCGGAAAACCACATCAGCGACCCAGGGTACGCGATCCAGCGCTTCGACAAGAGTCCGCGCCCCGCCTACGTCGCCTACGCGACGATGACCCGGCTGCTGGAATGTGCAAAGTATGTGGGACCGGTTGACGGTCTTGGAGAGACGCAACGGGGATTCGTATTTGCGAAACGAGGCAAGCAGGTCCATGTCCTCTGGGAGACAGGCGACAAATCCACGACCCTCACGCTTCGCAACCCTGCGGAGGAGATGACGCTGGTCAACATCGTAGGCGGGGAAGAGGTGATTCGACCGGCCGCACCCGGACGTTACGATCTGATGCTTGGGCCGGATCCGATCTACGTTGTCGCCAGGTAGTCGGGCCGAAATTTCCTTGATCGCCGCACTGAATCGTCTTATCCTACTACCGCTATCGTTATTCCGGGGCCAATCCATCCGGGCGCACTGGGAGGAGAGAGATGATCAAGAAGAGAATATCAAGACGAGGTTTCCTGCAGGCCGCGGCGGCGTCCGGGGTGTTCACCATCGTTCCCCGCCACGTCCTCGGCGGGGAGGGACAAGTCCCGCCCAGCGCGAAACTCAACATCGCAGGGATCGGCGTCGGCGGCAAGGGCTTCGGCAACATGCGCAGCTTAGAGTCGGAAAACATCGTCGCCCTCTGCGACGTGGACCACGAATACGCTGCGAAGGCATTCAAGCAGTATCCCCAGGCCAAGGTCTATGCCGACTACCGCCAGATGCTGGAGAAGGAGAAGGGCATTGACGCGGTGATGATCGCCACCCCCGACCACACCCATGCAGTCATCGCCATGGCCGCGATCCAGGCGGGCAAGCACGTCTATTGCGAGAAGCCGTTGACCCATGACGTGTATGAGGCCCGCACGCTGGCCAAGGCCGCACGGGAGTCGAAGGTGGTCACCCAGATGGGGATCCAGGGGCACTCGATGGAAGGGGCGCGGCTCGTCTGCGAATGGATCCAGGCCGGGGCCATCGGCGAGGTGACCGAGGTGGATGCCTGGTGCACTCTTTCGTACTATCCACCGGGCCGCGCCCATTGGAGTCCGAAGTGGTTGCGCCGCCCGGAAGAGACGATGCCCGTGCCGGAGAAGTTGAATTGGGACGTGTGGATCGGCCCGGCGAAGATGCGCCCCTACCACCGCGCTTACCACCCCGGCTGCTGGCGGGCCTGGTGGGACTTCGGCAACGGGATGATGGGCGACCGCGGCGTGCACACACTCGACCCCGTGATCTGGGCGATCAAACTGGGCTACCCGGAGAGTGTTGACGCTACGTCGCTCGACCTGAATCCTGACACGCACCCGTTGGCGTCGGTCGTCACCTTCCGCTTCCCGGCGAGGGAGGGCCTGCCGCCGGTGAAATTGACGTGGTACGACGGGCTGCGCCCGCCGCGCCCGCCCGAGCTGGAGGACGGCCGGATCATGGGCCATCCGGAGGGCGGCGCATTCTTCAAAGGAACGAAGGGCAATCTGGCCTGCGGCATCTACGCCGAGAGTCCGCGGCTGATTCCCGAGAGCGCAATGAAAGAGTTCCTCCCGAACCGTCCGCCGAAGACCATCCCGCGCGTGGAGGGCGGTCACCACGAGGACTGGATTCGCGCATGCAAGAGCGGCGGGAAGGCCGGGGCGCATTTCGAGTACGGCGCCCTCGTCACCGAGATCTGTCTGCTGGGCAACATCGCCAAGCGCGTTGATGGCCGGATCGAGTGGGACGCGCAGAACATGAAGGTGACCAACCTGGCCGACGCGAACCAGTACGTGCGGACGGAATATCGGCAGGGGTGGAGTCTTTGAGGAATGGGCTTCTTGGCTTTTTGCTTGACAGTTCCGACTGCCGTTCCTATGATTCGATATTGATGAAAATTACAGTAACCAAGTTGCACGATCAACGCGCAGCGGATGGCACCCCGTTGAGCCCGGAAGAGCGATTGGAGTTGCTTGAACAGTTAAGACTCCAATCGGGGAAGTTCCTGTATGACTACCCAGCCAGACTTCGAAGAACTGTTACGGTTGTTCGAAGAAAATAAAGTTCGATATATGATCATCGGTGGATACGCCGTAGCCTATCACGGCTACCCGCGCTTCACGAAGGACATTGACATCTTCTTCGCAAATTCGCCGGACAACGTGAAGAGAGTTCGCGCCGCATTGCTTGCCTTTGGATTCTCCGAGTCGGAAGCGCCGGAGAGCCTGCTCGCGGAGATGGGCAATATCATTCGGTTCGGCGTCCCTCCCGTGCAGGTGGATCTTGTCAACCAGATCGACGGGGTGACTTTTGAGGAAACGGAGCGTAATGCGGTTCGTGGGCGATATGGCCGTGTCCAAGTGAGTTTCATAGGGAAAACCGATCTCATTCGCAACAAAAGGGCGTCCGGACGACCACGAGACCAAGTTGATGCGGATGCGTTGGAGTAGCTGAACACCCATTTCGGATGGTTTGCAGCATGGCGAAGACGAAGAGAAAGATACTGGTCCTCGACGGCGTGAATCAGATCTGCGCCCGGCATCTCCGCAAGGCCGGCCTTCTCGTTAAGGAGAGCAGCGACACAGAGGACATCGACCTGGGCCAGTGGGACGGCGTCATCATCCGCAGCAAGACCAAGCTGAAGGCCAAGGCGATCCAGCAGGCCGCCAAGGGCAGGCTCCGCCTCATCATCCGGGCCGGGGCGGGGGTGGATACCATTGACGTGGACGCGGCGACGCGCAACGGGGTGATCATCGAGAACACGCCCGGCACGAATGCGGCGGCTGTGATCGAGCTGACCATGGCGGCGCTGGTGGCCATGGCTCGCAGTCTTATCCCTGCGCACATCTCCGTCAAGCAGGGCCTCTGGGAGAAGAAGAAGTTCGCCGGCACGGAATTGCGCGGGAAAACGCTGGGAGTCATCGGCGTAGGGAAGATCGGGCGCGGCGTGGCGACCCTGGCGCAAGGCTTCGGCATGCGCGTCTTGGGCGCCGACCCGATGTTGACCGTGGAGCGAGCGAAGGAGCTGAGCATCGAACCGGCAAACATCGCCCGCATCTGCAAGGAATCGGATTATATCACCCTCCATGCCTCCCTGACGGAGCAGTCGAAGGCCATCCTCGGCAGGAAGCAGTTCGCATCCATGAAGAAGGGCGTCTGCATCGCCAACTGCGCCCGGGCCGAACTGGTGGACAGGGACGCCCTCCTCGACGCGCTCAACAGCGGCAAGGTGAAGTACTACTTCACGGACGTCTTCGAGCAGGAGCCGCCCCCCGCGGATGACCCCCTCCTCCAGCATAAGTCGGTTCTCGCCACACCCCACGTAGGCGGCGCCACAGAGGAGTCAAGCATCGAGGGGGCCCGCATGGCGGCGGAGCAGGCGGCGGCCTTCTTCAACGAGGACCGGATCGTCAACGCCGTCAACTTCGCTCCGGGCGACCCGCAGCTCCGGCCGTGGGAGGTCCTGGCGGAACGCCTCGGCAGCTTCGCTTATCAGTACGCAACCGACGGCGCGTTCAAGACGATCACCGTGGAGTACGTTGGCAAGATCGCATCGCGGGACACGAACCGCGTGACCGCGTCGTTCTTCGCCGGGTTCATGCGCAACGTCCGCAGCAGCGTGAACATCGTGAACGCGAAACAAATGGCCGCCGAAACAGGCATCGATGTAACCGAAGCCAAAAGCGCCGGCGAGCACGACCAGATGCGAATCAATGTGACCATGTCCAACAGAAGCATCACCCTGTCGGGCACATGCGTCCTCGGCAGGCCGGTGCTGCAGGCGTTGAACGACTACTCCTTCGACATCCCCCTGGAGGACCGCCACATCCTCATCAGCGAGCACAGCGACGTGCCGGGGATTGTCGGGATCATCGGGACCGCGCTCGGCAGGCACAACATCAACATCGAGAAGATGGGCCTGAAGGACATCGTCGGCCGCCCCAGCATGGCCATCATCACCACACGCGAGGAGACGCCCGACGCCGTTGTCCGCGAGATCGCGGTCGGTGTGAAGAAGCGCGGCGGGGACATCCTCCTGCGGAAGATCAATCTCTGACGCGCGCTGTCCCCCGGAATTTTGTTCTATCCTAACATGCTGTGGCACATTGTCTTACGATTCAGCGCGGGGGGGGGGGGCACAGCAAAAAAAGCCTTGACAGCCAGCCATCTTCGGCTTAGATTCACCTCTGTCAAGAGTGCTCAGTCTGAGTTTCCCCGAACTTATTGGGTTTATTGTTCCTTCTCACGAGACCGAAAGGAGCTATGGCAATGGCTGGAAAAGTGGCAAGCATCGTGGTTCATCGTCCGTTGAAGAAGCGCCTGGACCTGAGAGTTGAGGAGTTGGAGCAGCGCATCGCGCCGGTAACGCTGACCGGCGGGCAGACGTATCAATTCACCGACGCGAACGGCGACCTGCTCCAGGCGAGCTTCCTGGGCCGGGGGTCGGCGACGATCCTCGACTCGACGCTCGCCGATCCGGCGGGCACGGACATCGGTTTCATTGATCTGTTCAACACCGATGCCAACTCGAAACTGGTCATCCGGGATATGGTCGCCGGCGACGGCGACGACACGATCCATGGTGACAGCGGCGCAGGCGCGCAAGGCCAGATCTCCGACATGGGGGTGGCGGCCGTCGGCCTGATCGAGTTCAATGCCCCCACGGCGGACAACTGGGAAATTCTGATCAGCGCCGCCCTGGGCAGGCTTGTGGTCCGTGGCGCTTTCACCAACAGCTACGTTGAAATTGACAACGACCTCAACACCGTTCTGGTCCAGGGCCGGCTCGACAACACCGACTTCGACAGCGATGGAAATGTGACGCAGTTCACAGTCGGGGACGGCGTGACCGGCATGGACAACGACAGCGATGTTTTCATCAGCGGACGGCTGGGGAGGGCGATGATCTACGGCGACATGAACAACGGCAGCCGGATCGAGCCGGAGGGCTATGCCGGCCGGATCGAGGTCTTCGGCAGCGTGTTGCTCAATTCCGAAATTGACGTGGACGCCGGGGCGGGGACCATCCGCGTCTGGGGCGACCTCGACGACTCCGATATCTACATGGATTATGGCGGCCGGTGCAATATGATCCGCGTGGAGGGGTCCCTCCTCAACAATGCCCGAATTGACCTGGAGACCCAGTGGACCGGCCTGGTCTATGTCGGCGGCGATATGGACGGCAACAGCGACATCTACCTCTACGAGTCCTACGTGCAGCGCGTTGATATTGCCGGCAATGTCCTGAACGACAGCGACATCCGGACGGGCTACTGGGGCAGCCTGGGCAGCCTCTACATCGGCGGGAACGTGAACAACGAGGTGGACATCGAGAACGACTACGGAAACGTGGGCAGCGTCACCATCATCGGCGATTTCATTGACTCGGAGATGGATTTCGATCGGGGCAACTGCGGCTCGATCTTCATCGGCGGCGACATGCGCTCCACCGGCCTCATCACGGACATCGAAATGGACAACGGACTCGGCAATTCGATCAGGATCATGGGCGATGTGGACAATGCCCGTATCGAGCTCAATGATTGCACCGTCCGACAGATCTATGTGGGCGGCGACTTCTTCAACGGCTCTGATATCGACTGCTACGACGGCAGCGTCTTGGACGTCCGGATCATGGGCGACGCATACGACGGGACCGGAGAGACCTACGTGCTCGACTTTGACAAGTCCACGTGCAATTCGCTGTACCTCGGCGGGAACATGTACGACGGCGCCGAGATCGAGACGGATTACTCCTGGCTCGGCAAGGTGCGCATCGGCGGACGGATGGACAGCGATGCGCTGATGGACCTCTACTCGACCAGCGTCGGCCCCATTGATGTGGTCGGCGGGATGTTCGACGGGTCCTGGATAGACCTTGACGACGGCGATATTGATCGGCTGACGATCGGCGGGCCTCTGGACAGCCTCGGCGGCGGCCTGGTGGATATTGAAATAGACGACGGTTCGCTGGGCGATCTGACCGTGAACGGCTACGTATTCGGCGCCGATGTGGATATTGATATAATGCACAGCACGATCAACATCCGCGGCGGCGTTGACACTTCCGATTTCGAGATTGACGGCGGCACGCTGGATCGCGTCTTCGTCGGGGGCGACTTCATCAACACGGAGTTCGACATGCTCGGCGGCTACGTCGGCGCGTTCATCGTGCAGGGGAACATGGTCGGCAACACGTCGCAACACGATTTCGACGGCTCCGTCGGCGCGATCTCCATCGGCGGGTATGTTGACGACGCCGATTTCCAGATCTACGGCAGCACCGACAGCTTCACCGTCGGCGGCTACGCGAATGATCTGGACTATGACAACAGCGGGGCGTGCAGCCGGTTCAGGATCGGCGGGGGCGCAACGGACGTCCACATCCAGGCGCAGATATTCGATTCGATCACCGTTGGCGGCGATTCCGACGACTTCGACGCGACCTCGGTGGACGGCCCCATCGGGAGCGTGATGATCCGCGGCGATTGGGCGAATGGAACCCTTCAAACCTATTGCGGGTTCGGTTCGATCGCCATCCAGGGAACGGTGACGGACTCCTACGTTAGCACCAACGGCGGCATCGGCCGGGCCTTCATCGGCGGCGACTTCATTGATAGTGATTTCGACCACATCTATGGCGAGGTGGGCCTCTGCCGAATTGCGGGCGGCGTCTATACGAACTCCAACCTCGACTTCAGGCGACAGGTGGGCATGCTGAGCATCGGCGGGCCTCTTGCCAACTCGACGCTGGGCATAGATGACGGCGGCGCACGAAGCATCGCCATCCACGGCGACGTGGATGCATCCACCATTGATGTGTACGGCCCTACGGGGCGGTTGTTTGTCGCGGGAGGCATCCTTAACGCCAGCACCGTCAACTTCCGCAACGGCATCGGAACGCTGACCACGACCGGCGCCGTGGACGCTTCGACGATCACCATCCGCAACGGCGGCGACGGTCTGACGCCCACGACGCTGCGTATCGGCGGCGCGCTATCCGGCGGCAGCACCATCTTCACCGAGGGCGACGCGGCGCTGGTGAGTTTCGGCGGCGGCATCGGCGGGGCGTCCACGTTGACCATCGAGGGCTATGTCAATTCTGTGAAGATTTCGGGGAACCTCGACGCGGGCAGCGCGGTCGTGATCGGCGCTGCAGCCGTAAGCGGCTCAGGCCAGACGTATTACACGGGCACGCTGAAGTCCATGTCGCTTGCCGGTTTGATCAACGGCAACATCCAGGTCCTGGGCACGCTGCACGCCATCAACTCAGTTGGGCAGGCCGTGCCGGATCTCGGCCCGACGGCGCCCCCGTTCAACCACTCCTTCGCCCCGACCGACGCCGGCGGCGCGGCCACGGGCGGTTTGGTGGAGGCGGAGTCGCTGGCGCCGGGAGCGTATGTGAGCTGAGTATAGCATTCCATTGCTTCAACCTCCCGGAGGTCCGGAACCTCCGGGAGGTTTCTTAATCGAAGCGCACTAAAGAACAGGGGAGAGCGTCGGCTCTCCCCTGCGTGTTCCATCTTCACGATATCGGCCGGTCTAAAGTCCGAGATCCTTGCCGGATCCCTGGCCGCCCACGTCCTTGCCGGCGATGGCGTCGCGCATGTCGGTGTCGGCGATGACGTTCTTCAGGCGGTAGTAGTCCATGATTCCCAGCTTGCCCGTCTTGAAGGACTCGGCGATGGCGATGGGGACCTCCGCCTCGGCCAAGACGACCTTGGCGCGGTTCTCGGCCTGCTGCGCGATCATCTCCTGCTCCTGGGCCTGGGCCATCGCCCGCCTCTCCTCGGCCTTGGCCTGGGCTACGCGCTTGTCCGCCTCGGCCTGGTCCATTTGCAGTTTCGCGCCGATGTTATCCCCCACGTCAATGTCGGCGATGTCTATGGAGAGGATTTCGAACGCCGTTCCCGAGTCGAGCCCTTTGGCAAGAACGGCCCGGGAGATGCGGTCGGGGTTCTCAAGGACATCCTTGTGCGACTGGGCAGAGCCGATGGTGGTGACGATGCCCTCGCCGACGCGGGCGATGATCGTCTCCTCCGTCGCGCCGCCGACCAGGCGGCCCAGATTGGCGCGCACCGTCACCCGGGCCTTGGCCTTCAACTGAATTCCATCCATGGCCACGGCGTCAATGGTGTTGCGGCCTTTGACTGGGTCGGGGCAGTCAATCACCTTCGGATGGACGCTCCACTGGACGGCCTCGAAGATGTCGCGCCCCGCCAAGTCAATGGCGCAGGCGCGGTCCCACGTCAGCTCGATGTCCGCCTTGCTCGCTGCAATCAGCGCGCGGACGACATTGAGGACGTTGCCTCGGGCCAGGTAGTGGGTCTCCAACTGGTCGGTGGAGATGGGGAGACCCGCCTTAACGGCCTGGATGCGCGCGTTGACGATTGTGGTGGCGTTGATCTTCCGCAGGCTCATCCCCAATAGATTGGTCAGGGACACATGCGCACCGGAGGCCATGGCCTGGATCCACAGCCAGCCGTACTTGAACACCAGGATAATAAATATGAGGAAGATTAGTACCAGAAAGCCGAGCGCTACGTATCCCATCCATTTCTCCTTTTTTGCAGGCGGCCTCTACTTTGAGTTGCTCACTTCGATCAACTTATCCAGCGTCTGCTGCGCCCTCCCCGAATCAATTGACTCGGCGCCGATACCTACGGCCGACCGTAAGTCGGCTGCCCGATCGGCTGCCCGCAGGGCGAACGCCGCATTGGCAAGAACAATGTCACGCTGCGGGCCTTTCTTCCCGGCAAGCATATTTCTTACTATTTTACAGCTTGTCTCGACAGAATCAACCACAAAATCCGAGAGTTTCGCCTGAGGCAGGCCCAGATTCTCCGGGCTGACCGAATAGGTCCGCACGCCCCCGTTCACCAACTCCGACACCCGCGTCGGCGCGCACGTTGACACCTCGTCCAATCCGTCATCGCCATGGACGACAAAACAATGCGCGCTCCCCAGGTTCTTCAGCACGTGGGCCAGCAGCTCCGTCAGCCTGCCGTCATACACCCCGATCACTTGCCGGTCCGCCCCCGCCGGGTTGGAGAGCGGGCCCAGGATGTTGAACGCGGTCCGAATCCCGATCTCCTTCCGCGGAGCGATGGCGTGTTTCATCGCCCCGTGCAGCATCGGGGCAAAGAGGAACCCGATCCCCGCCTCATGCAGGCAGCGCTCGACGACAGGCACGTCCACGTCAATCTTGACTCCCAGACCTTCCAGCAGGTCCGCGCTGCCGGTCTTGCCGGTGAAGGATCGGTTGCCGTGCTTGGCAACCTTCACCCCCGCCCCTGCCACAACGAGCGCGGCAGCGGTGGAGATGTTGAACGTCCCCTTCACATCCCCGCCGGTGCCGCAGGTGTCCACCACGACCCCTTTGCCGGGGTCCACGCGCGTCGCCCGCTCGCGCATCACCCGGGCGCAGCCGGTAATCTCGTCCACCGTCTCGCCTTTCATCCGCAAGGCCACGAGAAAGGCCGCAATCTGCGCGGGTGTGGCCTGACCGTCCATGATCTCGGCCATCACGGCCGCTGTCTCCTCCGTCGTGAGGTCGAGGCGGTCGGCCAGTTTTGCGATGCATTCCCGGATCATCTCGTCTTCACCACTCCCGCCCCGCCGCAAGGCTCGGTCGAGAGCACCATCGGGTCCAGGCTTGTCTCGGCCTTGTATCGCTTGGCGATTTCGCGGCAGAAGGCGTCGGCCTTGGCCGCAGCCACGAGGTTCACCGTGCACCCTCCAAAACCCGCCCCGGTCATCCGCGCCCCGTAGGTCCCCGGCAGGCTGCGGGCGATCTCGACCATGAGATCGAGCTCCTTGCAGCTTACCTCGTAATCGTCCCGCAGGCTGTCGTGCGAATCGTTCATTTCCTTCCCCGCGGCCTTCAGGTCGCCCGCCTTAAACGCCTTCACCGCACGGAGCGTGCGCTGGTCCTCCGAAATGACGTGTCGCGCCCGTTTGCGCACCTCCTCCGGTAGCTTACCGCATTCTTTCGCAAACTGTTGGGGCGAGACATCGCGCAGCAGCGCCGCCCCCATGGCCCGCGCCGCCTCCTCGCACTGGCTTCGCCGGGTGTTGTATTCCGAACCCGACAGTTCGCGCTTGACCATCGTGTTGCAGACGACGAACTTGGCCTCCTCCGTGCCGAGCGGGACATCCTCATGCTTCAGGTCCTTGCAGTCGAGGAACACCGCGCAGCCCGGCTTGGCGAAGACTGAGACATACTGGTCCATGATCCCGCAGTTGACGCCCACGAACTTGTTCTCCGCCCGCTGGCAAAGTAGAGCCAGCTCAGTATTGCCGATGTCGAACCCCGACATGGCCTTAAAGGCGAGGGCCGACACCACCTCGCACGCCGCCGAGGAACTCAGGCCGCTGGCGAGGGGGACATTGCCCTGGACAACGCCGTCGAAGCCTCGCAGTTTGAAGCCCTTCTCCAGCAGACAGTACGCCACGCCCTGGGGGTAGTTCACCCACTGGCAGGTCTGGTTGAACCGGATGTCGTCGAGCGAGAAGCCGTTGGACTCGTCGAAGTCCATCGAATACAGATTGACCTGCTTCGTCATGTTCGGTCGGCAGGCGATCATGATGTCTCGATCAATGGCGATAGGCATCACGAACCCGCCGTTGTAATCGGTATGCTCCCCAATGATGTTCACACGCCCCGGTGCGCGGACGACGGTCACGCCGGAGGCGTTGCCATAGTATTCGGCGAATGCCGCAATGATTTTCTTCACTCTCTCGGACATTCGAATCTCCGTTAGAAGCCGTAATGTTCGTTTATCTCTCTCTGGTACTTTTCGACCTCGCCGGATTCGACCTCCTGCACGCGCACCATCCGTCCCGCGGCCGCCGATTCCAGGACCGTGTAGGCCACGGCCAAGTCGCGCAGCCCCTGGAGGCCGTGCATCTCAGGGTCTCGATTCTCCTCGATCGCCTGAAGAAAGTCCAGCTTTTCCAGAGCGAACGGGTATTCGACCCCGCGAGGGAAGTATTTTCGGACCAGCGTCTCCGGCGCCTCGGCCTTGAACCGGTCTTGGATGTTATGGCTCGTTCCGTCGTCCATGATCATCCGCCCCTCCCGCATGCACCCTTTGCTGCCATAGACGATCATCCCGCCGGGCACCTGGTAGCCGGGACCATGCCCCGCCGAGGTGTAGCTGAACTGCCCAATGGCGCCGTTGGCAAATCGCCCGACGGCCATGAAGGCGTCGTCCACAGTGCAGGCAATCTCGCCGACCGACTGCTCCCCATCGTCGTCGTAGAGCTTCCGCTTCGGCTCGAAGACGGCAGTAACGGCCGACAGGCTGTCAATCAGGCCCGCGACGTACTCCGCCCGGTTAAACATGTGAACTCCGAGATCTATACTGACACCTGCCCCTCCTTGAATCTTGTCGTGCCGCCAGGGGGTGTTCGCGAGCACCCGGTCGGGCGACCAGCGCCCCATGCCGACGCCGCCCATGAGGACCATCTGCAAGTCGCCGATCAGTCCCGCATCCACGGCCCACTTCTGTGCGCGCAGCGCCATGCCGTATCGAGCCGATTCCGCCACGCACAGCACCAGCCCCATGTCCTCCGCCGCCCCGGTCATGGTCCGGGCCATTCGGACGGTGAGTGCGATGGGCTTCTCGACCACCACATGCTTTCCGGCCTTGAGGGCGAGAAGGGCGATCTCGTGGTGGGCCGGCAGCGCCGCGCAGACATCCACGACGTGGATGTCGCCGCGATCGAGCATCTCCCGGTAGTCCGTATAGACGCTGACGGCCACATCATCGTTCACATCGCTCACGTACATAGGCTCGCAGGCGAGTGGGTCGCCCTCGCCCCGACCGAGGGGCGTGAAGGGCGGCGGGCCCTCGCCGCGCTTGCGGAACCGCAGGGCGTTGTCGCGATCCCGGCTGCACAGGGCCGTGATGCGAAAGTTGTCAAAGCCCGCGTCGCGGAGGGTCTTGTATCCCTTGAGGTGCGCATTCAGGATGCGCCCGCATCCCACGATTCCGATGTTTATCCGCGCCACAATACGCCTCCCGCAGGCAGGTAGCGGAAGTCGCCAGACTTCCGATCAGTCATGCCGCTTAATCCCGGTGATCTGAACTCTGGCGAGTTCATCTACGGGGACCTCCCCTTAGCTGGATACGCTGTGACTCAATAGAGAATTTGGAGCGTTTTCTCTAAGGCGTCCAGGGTCCGATCCACGTCTTCCGCCGTGTGTTCCGACGAGACCCATCCCCTCGGACCGGGGAGATCAACCCCGTGGAGCAACATGCCGCACCGGAAGGCGTGGACCATATCCTTGTCCTTCTCTTTTTTCAGGTCATACTCCCACAGCCGTTTCGAGTCCGCCCCCGCTGCCCCCGCCGCCATGTGGAAAAAGGAGAAATCGCCGAACACAAGCCAGTCCAGGCCGAGTCGCTTGACGATATCCGCCATTCCGTTTCGGAGGGCCTCGGCAGCCTCATTTGCCTTTCGGATCGGCTCGCCGCCCTTGACCAATTCGAGCGTTGCTATCCCGGCAGCGGCGGACAGAGGGTTTGCGTTGTACGTTCCGGCATGGCTGATGCGCCGCCCGTCGCCGGAGCTATTGCTGAGGAGGCCCATGATCTCCGCCCGGCCAACCACCGCCGCGCCGGGCAAGCCGCCGGCGAGGATCTTGCCGAGCGTGGCCAGATCGGGCGTCACGCCGAAGTGCTCCTGCGCCCCGCCGGGCGCGCAGCGGAAGCCCGTAATGACTTCATCGAAGATGAGGAGCGTTTCATGCTTGCTTGTCACGTCCCGAAGCTCGGCGAGAAAGCCCGGCTTCAGCGGCATCTGCCCATAGGACCCGCCGGTGGGTTCCAGGATCACGCACGCCACGTCCCCTGATCTCAAGGCTTGATCCACCTGTTCAATGTCGTTCGGCGGAATGATGATTAGATTATCAAGCTCACTCCTCGGTATCCCCGCCGGTTCCTGCTGTGTGAACGGCGGATCGGTGCAGACGGCCAGGCCGCTGTGCCAGCCGTGGAAGTGCCCCTCAAACTTGAGCGCCTTGTCCCGGCCCGTGAAGGCCCGGGCCAGACGCAGCGCCATGTGCGTCGCCTCGGTACCGGAGATTGTAAACCGAACGCGCTCGGCGCAGGGGATCATCTCGATCACCAGATCCGCCCATCGCACCTCTAACTCATGGCATGCGCCGGGGTGGGTGCTCCTCTCGAGTTGCTTCGCTACGGCCTCGATGACCTTCGGTCGCCGATGGCCGAGCAGGAGCGCCCCGTGGCCCATCCAATAATCAATCAACTCGTTCCCATCCACGTCCCACTTGCGCGATCCCTGCGCGCGATCAACGTAGATGGGGAACGGCTTCAAGTATCGGCTTACGTGCGTCACCCCGGCGGGAAACGCACCGACGGCCCTTTGGTAAAGGCCCTCGGAAGTGGGGAACTTGGCGCGGTACTTCTCGATGAGTTTAGTGCGTTTGATTTCCATCACGTCAGACGTCAAAGGCAATTCCCTTCATGAAACACGAGTCAGATATTGTCCAGGGGCTCCCGCTCCGGCGGACAGCCGGGGAGGTATCGCCCCTTGTCCTTGAACTTCTTCACACAGCTTCCGATGACAATGAAATCGCTGCGGTCCTCGGGGACGGCATAGACATTCTGGCCATACACAATCGTGCGCCCTCGGATGCAGTCCAGCTCCCCCTTCTGCTCAAGGTCCATCAACCATTCCGTCACCCTCTGCCGGCAGCCGCTGCACGCCCCAGCCTCAACGACGGCCACATCATGCCGTCTCAGCGCCGCTTCGTCAAGTCTTATCCTTCGGAAGGGGCGGCGGACGTCCTCGATGGTCTCGCCCACGACACAGATTTCGGACAGCTCCCCGCACCCCAGTCCCTGCTCCGCAGCGAGGCCGATGTAGGGGACCTCCTCCGGCAGGACACCCGCGATGTGCGCCATCACCACATCGGCTGCGACGGTGTCGGTGGATGCTACGAGCAGACCTAAGCCCACCGGCGCGCCCCTGGTGGGGCCGGTCCCCTCGTGGGCGATGGTTCCGTCGAAGATCGTAAGTTCCGGCAGGACCACCTTTTGCAGATCAACGATCCCCTGGGCAAGGCCCCATTTGTGGAAGCGGCGCTTATCGCGCGGGTGGATCACGCCCTTCATGTTTTTCAGGCCGAGGGTGAGAGGGAACACGTCGTGCGTCTTCGGCACGGGCAGGTTGATGACGACCGACGCCTCCAACACCGGCTTCGCAATGCGGAGTTTTCGGAACACAACGCCGTTGGGGATCGGCGTGAGGACGAACTCGCCCTTGTGCAGGTCGAGCATCTCGACGCCGATGGGTCCGAGCACGTCGCGATACCCGGCCGCCTCGAAGGCCCCCGTCGCCGTGTGCCCCACGGCCGCGCCGTCGGCGACGATGACCTTCGCCGCCCCCGCTTCTCTCGCCATCTCAGCAACTACCTTGACGACGTGCGGATTGGTGACGACGCCGGTCTGATACGGCTTCTCCGAAATGAGGTTCGGCTTCAGGAGGACCGTGTCGCCGGGGCAGATGATGCTCTCGAGACCGTCAATGAGCATGAGACATTCGGCCATTGCCTCTCGGATGACGGCCTCGTCGTCGGGGATGGGGCAGCGGATAATGGATACGACAGGATTACGCATTGACGAAACATCCCAGGCGGGCATCACCTTTTTGGGGGAAGTATAGCACGAACCAACCGATATGTCAATCGCGCTGCGCCCGAGTGCCGTCCCGGCAAGGCGGAGTGAAGTCGCTTGACATGTTGTTTGGGCGGTCGTTATAATTCACTTCCGACAGATGGGGCAGATGCCGCTTTGATGGGGCTGACGCCGCTTTTCGGTACGGTTCGACACTGTGGGGCCGGAACAGTCTCGAGCAGGAATCGGAAAGGAGAGCGACATGGCGGGCAAAGAAGAACTGGGCCGCAGCGAGATTGAGGACTTGCTGGCGGAGAAGCGTCGCTTCAATCCGTCGGACGACTTCAAGAGGACGGCCCAGATGACGGACCCCGCCGTCCGCGAGGCGTCGTGGGCCGAGCCGGAGAAGTTCTGGGAAAGGGCGGCGGAGGAGCTGGATTGGTTCCGGCGGTGGGATCGCGTGCTGGAGTGGAACCCGCCCCATGCGAAGTGGTTCGTCGGGGGCAAAATCAACGCGAGCTACAACTGCTGCGATCGCCACATCAAGGCCGGCCTGCGCAACAAGGCCGCTCTCATCTGGGAGGGGGAGCCGGGCGACACCCGCGTCCTGACCTACTGGGACCTCTACCGGGAGGTCAACATCTTTGCCAACGCCCTAAAGTCGCTCGGGGTCGGGAAGGGCGACCGGGTGGCCATCTACCTGCCGATGATCCCGGAGGCGGTGATCGCCATGTTGGCCTGCGCCCGCATCGGGGCGATCCACTCGGTGGTCTTCGGCGGGTTCAGCGCCGAGGCGCTGCGGGATCGCATCAACGACGCCGGGGCGAAGGTGCTCATCACCGCCGACGGCGGCTACCGCCGCGGCCAGATTATCCCGCTAAAGCACGATTCGGACTATGCGGTCAAGGATACCCCCTCCATTGAGCATGTCGTTATCATCAAGCGCGGCAACTTTCCCCTGCGCGTGAAGGAGGGACGGGACCACTGGTACCACCGCCTGGTCCAGGACGCCAAGCTCTATTGCGAGCCTGAGCCCTGCGACAGCGAGGACGCGCTCTATATCCTTTACACCTCGGGGACCACGGGCAAGCCGAAGGGCATCGTCCACACCACGGGCGGGTATCTGGTGGGAACGCACACAACGACGAAGCAGGTCTTCGACCTCCGCCCGGATGATGTCTTCTGGTGCACGGCGGACATCGGATGGGTGACGGGGCATTCCTACATCGTCTATGGGCCGCTGGCCGCCGGGGCGACGTGCGTCATGTACGAGGGCGCGCCGGACTGGCCGGATCGGGACCGGTTCTGGGCGATGATCGAGAAGTACGGCGTCAGCGTCTTCTACACGGCGCCAACGGCCATCCGCGCCTTCATGAAGTGGGGGACTGAATGGCCCGCGAAGCGTAACCTGGACACGCTCCGTCTTCTGGGCACGGTCGGCGAGCCCATCAACCCCGAGGCGTGGACGTGGTATCACAAGCACATCGGCAGGGAACGGTGTCCGATCGTCGATACGTGGTGGCAGACCGAGACGGGCATGATCCTGATCACCACGCTTCCCGGGATTGACTACATGAAGCCAGGCAGCGCGGGCCTGCCTGTGCCGGGCACGCGAGCGGCCATCTACAACGCGGCGAAGGAAGAGATCCAGACCGGCGGCGGCCTCCTGGCCATCACTTATCCCTGGCCGGCGATGCTGCGCGGCATCTGGGGAGACCCCGAGCGCTATGTGGAGCAATACTGGTCCAAATGGGATAAGGCGACCTATTTCACAGCCGACGGGGCCAAGCGCGCGGAGGACGGGTATTTCACCCTCCTGGGGCGGGTGGACGACGTGCTGAACGTGTCGGGCCACCGCATCGGCACGATGGAGGTGGAGAGCGCGCTGGTGGATCATCCCAGCGTGGCGGAGGCGGCGGTCATCGGCATTGCGCACGACATCAAGGGCCAGGCCATCGTGGCGTTCGTGACGCTCAAGGAGGGGACCATGCTTTCCCACGGCATGGAAGGGGAACTCAGAGAATATGTGGCGCGCAAGATCGGCTCCATCGCAAGGCCGGAGAAAGTTATCTTCAGCGCGGACCTTCCGAAGACGCGCAGCGGCAAGATAATGCGCCGGCTCCTGCGCGATATAGGCGAGGGGAAGATACTCGGCGACACAACGACCCTGGCCGATGCAACCATCGTCGAGAAACTCAAACGTCAGTACGAAGAACAAGAGGAGTGACGCTCAGCGCAGGGCGCCGGCGAGATCATCGGGCGCGCACTCAGCGATCACATAGACCGGCATGCGACCCAGAGCGGTCGCGCCGTTTTCCACCGGCTGCTCGTTCCCCATGATGTCGCGCACACGTGCCTTTTCCACCGCAATCGAGACCGGGACTGTCTTGCCCATTGGAACATTGTTGGCGAACAACACGGCAATCGCCTTCCCATCGTGAGCGGCAAAGACGTAGGCCTCGACCTGCTTCGACGCCTCGACGCGTTTGTGAAACTTCGATCCGTCCAGCAGCGACACCGCCACAACATAGGCCACGCCGAAGGGCCGGAGGGAGCCGTCGTACTCGAAGATGCTCATTGCGGGAAGCCGGGGCAGAAGGCCCTCCTCGTACACGCTCCAGTATTGGAAGTACTTTTCCGCGCCGCCGGCCAGCGCAAGAACGTAATAACGAACCGTGAGGGCTGCAACCTGATCCCAGGGATTCGCACTCAGCCAACGGACGTAGGAATCCAGGTATTCATCGTCCATGTTCGTGTAGAACGATTCCGACGTGTCGCCGGTTTCGGTGTTCCAGATCGGCAGGGGCGGCCTTCGGGACTGGCCGGCGAACTCCGTGATGCGTCCGTAGGCGGGGAAGCCGACCATTCCGTAACCGTGATAGGAGAAGATGTCCACGCCGTTCAGCCCGCCGGCGGCGATGACCTTCTTCGTCCACTCCGGCACGTGCCCGCAAGTACATGGGCCGAGGAGCGTGCAGTTCGGGTCGGTCTCCTTCACCGCCTTGACGGTGGCCTGGGCGAGCTGGGCGTACTGCTCCGGTGTTCCCCTGAAGAAGCCGCTGCCGTAGGGCTCGTTCCAGATTTCCCAATGATGAATCCGGTCTTTGTAATGGCTGACGACTGTCTTCACATAGTTCCTATACTCGTCCATGTTGCGCGGCGGGAAGAGGCGCTTTTCATGGCCGGGGGTTTCCTGCGGGGCGGAGCTGGCCCACTCCGGCACGCGAAGGAACTCGCCAAGAATCTCGACGCCGTGTTTCTTGACCAAATCAACTTCCTCGTCAAACCACCGGAACGTGCCCTTCTCCGGCTCGGCGGTCTGCCAGTGGGTGACGGTTGATGCGTCGTGGATGCGCGTCCACTTGATGCCCGTGCGGTTGGCGACCTGCATGTGGAACTCATCCAGGCGGAAATGCCCGCCGACGTTCGATTCGATCGCGGGGGTGGGGTTCACCGGCGGCAGCACACTGAAGCAGAGGGCGGCAAGGGCCTCCTGCTCGCCACGCCGCGTCAGTTCCGCCCGATACACACCCATCTTGTCGCCGGAGAGGGTAACGGCTGTGGTCAGCGTCGCCTTCTCCTGCACGCTAATCACGATAGGCGCTTGCGCTACCTCCTCGTTCCAGAAATTCATGACGCGGCAGACCATATCATGGTTCGCTGGCGCGTCCGAATCGTTGTGGGCATCGAGGGTAATCTTGACCGGCTCCCCCTGGCGAAAGATGTTCGCGGTCTTCTCTGCGGACAGGGTGTACTCAATCGGCGCCGCGGCGGAATAGGGCTGGACCGCGCCGCCTGCCCGCAGGCACAACCCATCGAGCCAGAGCACGCCGTCCTCGGCAGGGGGAAGAATGATGCGGAGATAGAAGTACCCGTTCAAGGACGGCAGGATTTTCTCGGCGACCGAATGCCGCTTCCATTCCGGCGCAGGCGCCGCCGTCAACGGAATCTGGGGCCGTTGGCCGGTAATGACCACCCCCGGCATCAGGGCGATTTGAACATCGCCGCTGAGGCCCCGGCCCTTTATGGACGCGGACAGCGTGAACTCCCGCCCGCCCGTGGCGAACTTCATCAGCCGCGACCGAATCTGGCATCCCGCCCCGGACCATTTCACCCGAAGGCTTTTCGAGCCGACGGCCGCATCGTCATCGAGGACGCCTTCGCCGTTCACCACCCGCCAGTCGCGCCAAGGGCATATCTCGAAGCTGCTGTTGGGGATCACATTGTGCGTCGGGGGCGTTCCCGACTCAATCACCTCCGCCGGGTCGGTCTCAATAACGGAGACGTCGTCGAGCCAGATCGTCCCCCCGCCGGCGGGCTGGAAGTGGACAAAGAAGCCCGCTCGGTCCTCGTCGCTGAGAGAGATGCCCTCGAAGGTGAAGCGCTGCCACTCGGCGCTGGGGGTAAACTCCCTCCCTACCAGTCGGGTATAGGGCGGCGGCCCGCGGCGCAGAAGCGCGGCAACCCTCTCCACGCCCCCTTCCGCCCGGAGCCAGAAGGAACATCGGTAGAACCGGCCTTTCCTCACCGAAAGCGGCGAGAGGAACTGCACCGCGCCGCCGTCGAACGACGTGCACTGCACCTTGAGCGCGGACTTGCCGCCGTGGACGTTGCCGGTCTCCTCGCTGAAGACCGTCTCATTGATCCCGTAGCAGTTCTTCTGCCACCCTTTCGGCATGCCGTTGGAGAACAGCCCCTCCAAGCCGCCGTTCTCGATGAGTTCCTTCTCCTGGGCGAGCACAATCGCGGAAACACAGACCAGAAGCGCACAGACGGCTGCCATTCGCATGGCCGACCTCCCTCGTATCATCTATGGTATTAGCGATCCCTCTTGAAACGAGGGCGGAGTTTCCGAAGGACGTGTCGAACCATATGGACGATGCTCCCACCTCGATGGACGATGGGCTCGGCGTCTTCTGGCGGTGTTCCTTTGGGGCTTAATTTGTAAAAACAGGCAAGGCCGGTGGATCCATATTGAACGCTCAAGTAGAGATCTTCCTCGTTGGCATAGTAGAACGATTGCAGATATTCAAGAATCTCGTCCAGCGCCAGCTCGGTCCCATAGTTGTCCTTTCGGCTGCCGGTCCGATAAGGGTGAGAGTCCACATCGTGGGCAAAAATCCACGACTTGGCGTTCATATAGGGATACCATCCTTCGAGCTCTTTTTTCACGTGCTCCCATTTGTGCAGGCTATCAATGTAGAGTATGTCAATACCTTCTTTGAGGTGGGGAGCCTGGGAGAGAATGAACTCGATATTCGTGCTGTCGGATCGGACAAACTGACACCGGCTCGAGTCCGTGATATCCGAACGATCCACGATGTCAACGGACACCAGCCGGCCATCCTTTTCTTCGCAGGCTTGCAGGAACACCGTCGTGGACTGACCGCTGCCGGTCCCCAGTTCCAGGATGACAGGGCGGATCTTCTCCGCCGCTTTTCTGTACATCACCATCAGATTCGCCGCAATCTTCCCCTCAAGGGTCGGCGTGTACTCGCTATATGCGAAGTCTCCAAAACTATGGTATTTCGTTTTGGTCATCGGTTCCACCTCCGGTTTGGGCGCATCCGCTATCGTCCGACGTAGAGGCGTTCGGCGTTGAAGTCCGGCAGGCCGGCCTTGCGAATCTTCTCGGCGGCTTTATCAATATCGTATTCGACGCGAAAGATTCGAACGACCTCCGCCCCTGCGTCATAGATGGCGTAAGCCGCAAGCGGATTCTGGTCTCGGGGCTGCCCCACGCTGCCGACATTCACCAGGGCCTTCTGGCCCGGCATGAGCTTGATGTGGTTATCGAGCGTGTAGATGATCGGGTTCACGTCGAAGAACGTAACGGGGACGTGGGAGTGTCCGAGGAAACAGACGCGGTTGTCGAGCTTTTCGAAGGAAAGCTGCGCGTCGTAGATGGTCTGGATGTAATCAAAGTACTCCGGCGAGTGAAGCGTGCCGTGTGCGAGGGTGAAATCCTCGTGCTCCACGGTGAGGGGGAGGCTGTCCAGCCAGTCCAGGTCGCCCTTGCTAAGGTGCTCCTTGGTCCAGAGGACGGACCGGAGGGCGTCGGGGTTAAAACAGCTGACGTCGGTCTTGCCCAGGACGGCGTAGTCGTGGTTTCCTGCGACTACGTGGCAGTCGAGATCGCGGATGCGTTGGACGCAGGCGGAGGGTTCGGCGGCATACCCGACGATATCGCCGACGCAGGCAATCTCATCCACCTTCTCTTTCTCGATGCAGTCGAGCACGACGTCGAGCGCATCGAGGTTCCCGTGTATATCGCCCAGGATTGCGTATTTCAAGTAATTTTCCTATGTGTCCGTCTCTGCGCTCACATCAGTTCTCTTCGTTCGAAGAGCAGCACGGCGGCGCCAAGCACAAGGGCCGAGTAAAGCCCGGCGTAAACCACGCAGGCCAGAAAATAGAGGGACGAAACAGCCGACGCGCTGTGCGCGAAGCTGAAATTCGACAGATTCGGCAAGGAAAGAAAGAGACATCTCAGGATGATGCGCGCCGTGGCGCTCGACTGCCCTGCCAGCCCCTGGAGGCCGCCGGCGAGGTTGCCAACCACATAAAGGATCAAGCACACCACCACGTTCGCCGCCATCGGGAATCGGATGGACACCGCCACCGAGACGGCCGAGAGCACCGCCACCTGCAGGAACGAGAACACCGCTGCCTGGAAAAACCACGGCGCAATTTGTTTGCGGACCGCCACGTAGGAGAGGAACAAAACCAACGTAAGCACAACCACCACGATCAGCCCCGATGCAATGATCCCCACATATTTCCCCAGGATGAACTCCATGCGCGAGACCGGTTTGCACAGGACGGTCAGCGCCGTTCGCCGGTCAATCTCCTCGGCAATTGAGGTGGAGGCGGAGAAGATGGCGGCCAGGAGGCCGGAAAGGGCCACCGTGGCGACACCCATGTCGCGAATCATCTTGTCGGTGTTATGCTCGGAGAAGGTGAAGAGCGTCATGGGATATGAGACAAGGATAAGGGCCGCGCCCACTCCGATTAGCACATAGAAGATCGGCTGCCTTACGGCGCTCGAGAGGGTATTTCCGGCTATGTTGGGAAGTCGCATGTCAGTATCTTATGTCAAACGCGCTGAACTCACCGGTCGCAGGCAGCCAGCTCACATCGGTTTGCTGGACGTAGCGGCCCATCCGTTGCCGCACACCGGCCAGCAGCCCCTCCAGCTCGCGCCGGTCCCCTTCGGCCACCAGTTCCACCCTCCCGTCGGGGAGATTCCTGACGAAGCCGAGGACCTCATAACCGCGAGCCACATGAATCGTTGTGAAACGAAAGCCCACGCCTTGCACCCGGCCGGAGAAGTAAACGCAAAGACGTTGTTTCTCCTGCTCCGACATCGCGCCAGTTTCACAGCTTTTTAGTGATGATAGACATAACCCATGCCATGTTGCCAAGACCTTTTTCTTAACATAAAGCAGAATATCCATGCAACAAAAAAACGCGGCCTAAAGTAATCCCTTCATTGTTGCGGGCTTGCAGGGGAATCCCGCCAATCCGATCCCCGCGAAGATGCGTAGGGAGTGCGACACAGCGCCGAGCGGCCGCTTCGCAGATTTTTTTTGGATTCCTTGATTTTCAGAGAAAGTTGGTATATAATGCGCTATGATGTATATGCAGCGTAATCGGAACACGATGTGAGTCCGAGTCCGCCAAGGTATACACTATGATTGAACATCCAACAACACTTCGCGCCGCCGGTATTTGCCTTCTGTTTTGTATCCTCGGTCTCCTTTGCCGCGATCTTTCCGCCGATGTGGTGTACCTCAAGGACGGGTCCAAGAAGGAAGGCAAGATTTTGGAGCGGAGCGACAAAGAGATCATCCTCGAAATTCAGGTGAAGGGCCTCAAGGCCTCTGTGCGCATTCCCATGGACAAGGTGGCAAGCATCGAGCAAAAGAGAAGCCCCGTCGAGGAGTACGCCGAAATGGCCGCCTCCCTCAGCCCGGACGACGCGGAGGGGTTCTACAAGTTGGGGATGTGGTGCGAGGAGAAAAAGATCACGGATAAGGCCGAAGAATGCTTCCGCAAAGCAATCGAAATCTCCCCGACCTTCGAGGACGCAGGCATCAAGCTCGGACTGGTGCGCGTGGACCGCAAGTGGCATACGGTGGACGAGATCCGATCCATGGCCGGAGCGCAGTTCAGGGCAAAAAAATACGAGGCGGCGGCGAAGCTGCTGGAGCACCTCCGACCCCTTCCCGCAACGCGAATGGACAGCATCACAAAAAGAAGGGTGCTTATGGATCTCGCCCCCTGCTACGAGGGCATGGGCAACTGGCAGCAGGCCATTGACATCTATGACGAAGTCGTGAAGTGCGCCAGCCAGAAGGCGGATATCGCCTTGGCGCGAGTCCGACAAGGCATCCTCGCCGGCAACCCCGACGGCACGTTCGACTGCCCGGCGGACTTGAGCCTGTTCAAGTCCGTTAAAGACCAGCGGGCCGCGAACCTCCTCGGCAAACAATCCCTTACACGTCCCGAAGTCATGGACTTCGCCGTCCGCGCAGAGGCCAACAAAATCATCCAGGAAATCAAGGAAGGGATGGCCAAGGCGGCGGAGCAGAGCCGCTTCAACCCCGAGGAGGCCAATGTCTTCTACGCCCAGCTCACCGCCCTCGCCTGCCAAGCCGACTACCTCGTCCCCGACATCTCCAAGCCGGTCCGGCTTCAGATCGCACTTACCCGAGACAAGCTGCTGGATATCGTCGCCGCCAAGTATATGAAGGAAATCCAGGCCGACCCCGGCTACAATAAGGCGCAGGAGTACCCCGGAAAGTTGGAGCAGGCCCAGGCCTACATCCGAAAGATTGACGAGCTGACCGCCCTCTACCAGGAGAAGATTGACATGCTCCGCCCCTTCTCCGAACAGGCATCGAAGCCGGTGGATGCGGCCCTCAAAGAACTCGAAAAGGCTGAAGACCTGAAACGGAAGGCGACAGAGGCCGTCGGCCAGCTCATGGATTACGAGGAAATCGAGCGCCTGGAGGAGACAATCGCCGCCAACTACGCCAAGGCAAAGGCCATTGATCCCTGCAGCCGCGACTTCAAATACGGCTACGACGCCTTCAAGAGCGCCGATGGACTCTACCACTTTGTGGACGACGGGAAGGAGTGGCGCAAGCGAAGCGAATCGTGTATCCGATACTGCGAGAAGGCCCTCGACGCGAGCAAGAAAAAGCTGGAGTTGTGCCGCAAATATCCCACCCAATATCGCGCCCAGATCAGCCAGTGTAAGGCCGATATGATTCGGATTTACGAACTCATGATGCGCACCATCGCCAATCGCGATTGCAAGGGCGATGACAGCAGACATTGATTGTACATGCCTTTCCTGGATACCATTCCCCCGTCGCCTTCTCCTGTTGTTATCGCATAGAAAGGAAATCCATTGCCCGGCCCCTTATCCGGCATCCGAGTCCTCGACCTGACCCGCGTCCTCGCGGGACCATACGCCACCATGGTCCTCGCCGACCTCGGCGCGGAAGTCATCAAGATTGAAATGCCCGGCCGCGGCGACGACTCGCGCGGCGTCGGCCCCTTCTATAAAGGCGAAAGCGCCTACTTTATGAGCGTCAACCGCGGCAAGAAAAGCGTGACTGTCAACGCCAAGACCCCCAAAGGCGTCGAAATCATCCGCAAACTCGCGGCCATCTCCGACATCATGATCGAAAACTTCCGCCCGGGAACCATCACCAATTACGGCCTGGACTACGAAAGCGTCAAGCAGGTCAACCCCCGGATCATCTATGCCTCCATCTCCGGCTTCGGGCAGACCGGCCCCTACACCGGCCGGCCCGCCTACGACGCCATCGTCCAGGGCATGAGCGGCATCGCCGCCATCACTGGCGCGCCCGGCCAGCCGCCGGTGCGGGTCGGGTCGTCCATGGCCGATCTCTCGGCCGCGCTCTTCTGCGTCATCGGCATCCTCAGCGCCCTCTGCGCGCGGCATCGAACCGGACGCGGGCAGTACATTGACCTCGCTATGCTGGATTCAATGGTCGCGCTCCTGGAGAATGCTATCGTCCGGTACATCGTCGAAGGCGACGTCCCCTCCGCCATGGGATCGCGGCATCCCTCCTTCACTCCCTTTCAGTTCTTCAAGGCCAAGGACCGATACCTCTCCCTGGCCGTCGGCAACGAGTCGCTCTGGGAGCGATTCTGCCAGGCCATCCAACGGCCCGACCTTCTCGACGAGGCGCGGTTCAAAACCAATGCGCTGCGCACAGAAAGTCACGCGGCGCTCGAACCGATCCTCACGGAAGTCTTCGCCCGCAAAACCGCCGACGAGTGGGTGAGTATTTTCGAAAAGGCGGGGATCCCATCCGGCCCTATCAACACCGTGGCCGATGTCGTCAATGACCCTCACGTCAACGAACGAGGGATGATCGTAGAGATGGTCCA
Organism: Planctomycetota bacterium; assembly: GCA_040755855.1. Lineage (GTDB taxonomy): Bacteria > Planctomycetota > Brocadiia > JAADGH01 > JAADGH01 > JAADGH01. The sequence goes on from JBFMAD010000004.1 coordinate 221,396, forward strand.
CAAGACCGTGGGAAAGCTCAAGGTGGCCGGCTCGCCCATCAACCTGTCCGAGGACAGGATCGAGCCGCATCAGGCCGCCCCGCTTTTGGGCGAACACACGGAGGAGGTCCTCTCCGGCCTGCTCGGCATGAGAGGCGAGGAGATCGCCCGGCTGCGGGAAGCTGACGTGATTTGATGGGAAGGAAAGCAGACGCCATGGCAAAAATCCTGATTCTCACAACAATCCTGATGGTTTTGACCACCCTCACAAGCCGCACAAGCGCCGACCCGTCGCTGTTCTTCTCAAAGGACGACCTGCCGATGCTCCGCGAACGCGTGAAACAGCCGCCGCACACACGCACCTGGGAGGCGATCCTGAAACACGCCGAAGCGATGTGCACGCCCGGCGCGCCCGGCTACGCCGATCCGGAGAAGATTGATGAGGGGCGCGACGTGCGCATCCAAGTCCTGGCCCATACCTTTGGGCGGCGCTTGACCGTCTGGGTCGAAACGTTGGGGTTCGCCTACCAGATCACCGGTGAGGAGCGCTTCGGCAAACACGGGGCGCGCATCCTTGTCACCGCGGCGAAGAAGCTGCCTGTTACCGACGAACGAGTGGCGAAAGGATTCGCAGGAGCACGGGGCGACCTCATGCGCGGCTTCGCCGTCGGCCTCGACTGGCTGGGCGAGGCCCCGACGCCGGAGGAGCGGCGCACGGTAGAGCAGGTCGCCGCCGACTACGTGCAGAACATCCTTACCGAGGCGGGCAGGGAGAAGACCTGGTGGATTCCCTATCACAACTTCATGGGCGTGGCGCTTGGCGCGGGCGGGATGCTCGCCATGAAGTTGAAGGACAGCTATCCGGGGCAGTCGCCCCAATGGGTCGCCAAGTGCGCCGACGGCGTGGCGCTCTGGCTCGACAAGGGCTTCGACGAGCAGGGGGCGTATTACGAGGGCGTCGGCTACGCCGGCTACGGTCTGAGCAATGCGGTGCGCTTCGCCGACGCGCTTCTTCGCAACGGCGGGCCGAACCTGTTCGAGAAATCGCGTCTGCGCCATGTCCCCGTCTTCTACGCCCAGTCCCTCCTCCCCGGCCAGCCGATCTTCGATGCCCGCAACGACTCGAATTATGTGGGCCTTGCCGACCCGGTCATGCTGCGCCTGGCCTCGGCGCTGCCCAGCGGCCTGGCCAAGTGGCTCTGGGAGTATTGCGGGTCGGGCGATTCGCCCATGCAGATCGTCTGGGCGAACGACGTGCGCCCCACGTCGCCGAAGGAGGCCGGCCTGCCCCTGGCGCAGCACTTCATCGGACGCGGCCTGTGCGTCTTTCGCACCGGATGGGACGCGGGCGACGTAATGTTCTCCGTTGAGGCCGGGCCATACTACAAAGTCACGCACAATCAGGCGGACAAGGGCCATTTTGCACTCTACGGCCACGGCTGCGCGTGGGCCATTGACTCGGGCTATGGGAATACCCTGGAACCCGAAGGGCGGGCGCAGATGGTCGCCCACAACTGTATCCTTATAGACGGCAAGGGCCAGACGCTCTCCGGCTGCGGCCTCGGCACGGATGGAAACATTCTTATTTGCGAAAATAACGACCGCAGCGGCTACGTCCTGGCCGATTGCACGGACGCCTACAACAAAAACTCGAAAGGCACGCCCGGCGTCGGCGTCCAGCGCGCCCTGCGGCACACGCTGTTTGTGCGACCAAAGGGTGGCGCGCCCGCTTACGCTGTGGTCCTGGACGATATTCGCAAAGATGAAACGCCTCACGACTACACATGGTTCCTCCATGCGCACGAACAGATGCATGTCTTGCTCCAGCCCGACGGCGCATGGATCAAACCCCTCTTCACCTCCGGCGGCGCGCTGGTGGAGACGCCTACCGACGCCCAAGGCCAAGGAGAGTGCGCATGGACGTTCGACGTGAAGGAGCCGGGACGATACGTCGTCTGGGGGCGCATCCGCAGCGTCGGGCCGGAACTGAGCAGGTCGGACTCCTTCTTCGCGCAAATGGACAATAGGAAGCCTCTCGCGTGGCATACGGGCGCAAGGCGCGAGTGGGCGTGGCGAGCGGTTGCAGCGCACAACGCCGGCGAACCGGCAGGCTTTGAACTGGCCGCAGGGGCGCACACGTTCCGCCTGAAAAGCCGCGAGCCGGGATCGCAGGTGGATCGTATCGTGGTGACGCTCGACCTCTCCGCGCAGCCGCCATTTCCGGGCGGAGTTAAGGGGTTTGTGTTTGAGGCGGAGGACGGCAAGGCGACGCCCCCCATGCACGTCGTCCGCGAGCCGGAGAAGAAAACGGCCCCCCGAATGAAGCTGGTCCTCCACGCCGCCGCGCCGGCGGCGCTGTCCGTGGATGCCTACGACGGCCACCCGCGCCTGAAGGCGGTCGTGCGGGCGGTTCAGCCGAACTTCGCGGCAGTGCTGTTGCCCCTGCCGCCGGAGGTCTCGGAGCCGGATGTGCAGTTTGAGGATACGGTCGCCGCACTGCGGATTCACATCCGATGGGAGAAAGCGACGGATATCATCGAGTGGCCCAAGAGCGGCGACCGCAAACCGAGATTATTGTAGAAGGGGACATTCGTGTCTCACCCAGTTTCTGTTGTGGACAAGAAAAAACGATCCCGACGCGCCTTTTTGAAATGGGCCGGGCTGACCACCGCCGCGACCGCCCCCGTGGCGCTCTATCCGACGCTGGTCGAGCCGTCATGGATCGAGGTCAGAAAAATCAACGTTCCGATTCCCAATCTGCCGGCCGCGTTTGACGGGATCGCCATCGCACAGTTGTCCGACCTGCACCATAGCCCCGCAACGCCCCTCCGTTTCATCCAAAACGCCATTGACATCACCCGCTCGCTCAAGCCGGACCTCATCGCCCTCACCGGAGACTATGTGAGCTGGGGTGACTTCGATCGCTTCCCCCCGGTACTCGATGCGCTCAAAAAACTCCAGCCCCCCCTTGGCGGATTCGCCGTCCGCGGCAATCATGATCCGCCGACTGTGGACGACGCCGTTGACGAGGGCCTCTCGCAAAACGGAATCCGTTCCCTCCGAAACGAGATCGTGACGATCACGAAGAATGGAAGCGCCATTGACGTCGCCGGGGTATGCGACCGCCACGCCTTCGCCGCCTGGCAGGCGCCCAACCTGTCCGACGACCGGCCCATGCTCGCCCTCTGCCACAACCCGGATGTGGCCGATGCATTGAAAGGTACGCCCGTTGATCTGGCGTTGGCCGGCCACACCCACGGCGGCCAGGTGAACCTGCCGTTCATCGGACCGCCGGTCCTTCCCCTCATCCACAAGGAACTTGTCGCAGGGATGTATCGCATCGGGAAGTTGAGGCTCTATGTCAACCGGGGCATCGGGTGTCTGTCCTTTCGGGTGCGGTTCCGGTCGCGCCCGGAGATCACGCTCTTCACACTCAGGCGAGGCGAGAATGGCTGAGCGATTCGAATACCGATACGGCGATGAGGTTTTCGCAAAGGTGATTACTACGGAGGGGGTTCGCTTCTTCAAGAACGACCGCGAGCTCACGCTCGACGAATGGAACCGCGAGATCAACCGCCATCAGCCGATGTCCGTCAAGGAAACCCACCCGAACCCCATCATCCGCCTGATCGAACGGCTCCGCCGACTGACCCTCCTGGCCCTCGCCCGGCCCCGGCAGGATGACGTGGTCGCCGACATCGGATGCGAGAGCGGCTTCATCGCCCAGGCGTTTCTGGGCCGATGCAAGCAACTCTACCTCATTGATATTGATTCGGATCTGCTTGCCAAGGCCCAGGATCGGCTGGGCAGTTTGTCGCAAGCCCATTTTGTTCAATCGGATGCGACGCGCATAGACCTGCCCGACGGCGCGGCCGATGTGACGATCCTGTCGGAGATACTCGAGCACATGCCGGACGAACGGGCCGCCCTCTGCGAGGCATGCCGGATCACCAAGGCCGGAGGGCGCATCATCGTCAGCGTCCCCAACGACCGCCTGATTATTTCGCTAAAGCGAATAGTTGGCCGCGTCCTCCGCAGGCGCTTCCTCGGAGGCCTGTCCGACGGCCTCGCCATCGGCCATCTGCGCCTCTACACGAAGGACTCACTCCGCCGCCTCTGCTCCGAGTTCGGCAGGGTCCAAGCCGCCTACCACGCTCCCCCGTTCGGATTGAACATCCACCTATCCTTTACGCCCAAGAGATAGCTTCGATGTGCAATCATCACAGCCGGCGGATGACCTCGCCTGCCGTCTTCTCAAAGATCTGCTGCCATTCCGGGGCCAGGAAGCACTCGGTCACCTCATACCCGCCCCGCTCGTAGTCGCCCGCCGGGGGACCGTAGTGGACGTAACCGTTCGAGAACGCCGCCACAAACGTGTATTCGAAGGGTGAGGCGCGCTTGACGTTCAGGCCGACCTCGGTGAGCACCTCCGCCGGGGAGGTAACCAGCACAAAGTCCCCGATCCGGATGCCCTGCACCTCGGTTCGCACTGTCTCCTCGCCGGAGTCGCGGTTGATCGCCTGGTGCCGTTTGTGGGTGGCGATCTTGTCCTGGATCCTTGCCAGCTTTTCCATAGCGTAGATGTTGCTCAGGTATTTCTCGATGTTCTTCCGGTTCTCGGCGTCCAGCGCGGCGAGATCGTCCGCGCCGATCTGCTCGGCGTGCATATACCGGTAGGAATAGTCCGACGGATACTGCGGGTTGAGGGCGTACTTGATGTAGAGAGGCAGGAACGTCCTGATGTTCAGACTGGTGGACCGCAGGGACTTGAGCAGTGCGGCCTGTTCCTGCTCCAGCTCTTCGATGCGCGCGGGGATGTCGGTCCTTCTGGGAAGCTCGACGGTCTCCGAGGCGACGCTCAGGTCTGCATCCTTGGTCTGGATGTCTCTCAGCGCCTTCAAGGTACTCAGGCCCAGCATCGCGCCGACCGGCTCGGCGTCGCGCGGTCGGGTGACGTCCTTGTAGAGCACCTCGGTCACGTCCCCTCCCGCTCCCTGCAGGAACAACGCCAATGCGCCATGGCCCAGGTTCTCCTCGATGAGGGCGGAGGCAAAGCCGGGAAAATTGGCGGTGACCTTTCCGTGCGGGACGCCGAGCAGAGGATGGCAGGCGAAATTGTAGATCACCGCCAGCGGCCGACCGTCCAGCCGGTCGATTCTGAGTATGCCGATCGCGGGGTCAACCGGCCCGAGACCCTCGACATCCTCGTCCCGCGGGCAGGGATTGGCCTGGCGAATCGTCCAGGACTTGCCGTTCTTGAGCCGGAGAGTCCGGTTGACCATGATCCGGTCCTCACGGCCGCGACCGCAACCCACCTTCACCGCCGTCATGCTCTCTTGCGCCCGGCGGACCGCATCGAACGTTCGCTCAATCTGCTCGGCATCGTCGCACAGCAGCCGCCCGGACGGATGGGTGTGAGAGGCATTGACCAGGACGTTGCCGCCGGGGATTCCCAGCTCCCGCTCAAGGCGGTCGCGCAGTTGCGGCAGGAAGTCATCCTTTATGTCGCCGATGCCGCCGATCGCCACAGCATCCATCGCAATAATGGCGACCTTCGTCTTGCCGTCGTCCAGGACCAGGGCCTTTGCATACAGCGGATCGTTAACCACCACCCCTTCCGCATCGGTGGTGATATCGCTCTTGGCCGCGCCGGCGCGCAGAGAGCCGGCCGCCGAGGACTGATCTCTCTTCACACCGTTCTCCTTTCACTCCAAACCGAACAACTTCACGGCATTTTCTCTCGCCACCTTCTGGAAGACCTCCTCGCTGATCTTATTCGTGTCGCGCCATTCGAGCTAAGAAGACTCCTCGGTGACGGCGGATGACCGCTGATGAGGCTGATTCAGCGGTTACTCTATTCTCTCCCATGTCAGCACAAGCACTTTGGGGTTCAGGTCGCCGACGGTGCGAAGAGGTGGCGCACTGATGATGAGTCTATTGCTCTCGATACGTGTAAACCTTATTTGATCTTGCCCAATCCAGGCTGGGTCAGTGGCGACTTCGACATGATGGACGACCCCGTCCTTGGTCAGGGTATACGTTCCCGCGTACCCGAAGGAGTTGCGAAACAGTTTTGCCTGCTCCTCAATTGACGATTGACTGCCGGTAGGGGCTGCGATCTTCCGGTCAGCGGCCGCGAGAAGCGCACTCATTCTTCCCCCTGGCGTATAAGACAAAAAGCCGATCGGATCTTTGCCCCAAAGGTCTGTTTCCTTTCCGGTGGATTCATCCTCATACGTCATGGAACGAAGCTTCCATGTTCCAACGATCTGGTTGTTTGACAAAGCAGGGGTTGGCGTGCCAGCCTTGCCGGTCTTGTCCTTGGGCTTTTTGAAATACTGCACTTCCCCAGACAGCAGAACCCTTCCCTGCTCGGCGGTATGTGTATGGATAAAGACCCATTTCTTCTCAATGCCCATTTGTCTCGCCAGAGAAGAGGCGACACTATGCATGACCTTGGCTACTATATCGTCAGTCAAAAAGCCAGGCACGTACAAATCCACGAAGATCGGGTGATCGTCCACCTTCTCGCCCATGCAGTTGATTTCATCGAAAACCTGCCAATAGCAGGTAAGCAAAGACCGGTCCAGACCGGTGTCACGGGAGATGTCTTTGCTAAGCTCGTCCAGTACCTTGGCCTTGTCCACCTTAATGGCTGGAGGCGCGGTAATCCTGACCATGGGATCGCCGTGCAAAAAGCCGTCCGAAGCCCTAGCCTGGCAGGGCTGCAAGATGACGGGCATCACCAGAAATACAATTGTCGGAAACAGCAAGATCCCTCCCATTATCCCGCTTCGTCGGCAATCCAGTTTACTCATAGATCTTTTCCTCCTATTTTGAACTTTCGGCCTTGTACGTCCGCCTCTCGTGCCGTCCCCTGCAATTCCAAACCGAACAGTTTCACGGCGTTCTCTCTGGCAACCTTGCGGAAGACCTCCTCGCTGATCTTCTTCGCGTCGCGCCATTCGAGGAGCAGTTCGTGCGCGCGGAAAGGCATCTTGGGTCCACAGATATCTGTGCCGAAGAGGAGGCGATCCTGGAATTCGGTGAGGAGCTTGGCCCCATACTCCGGATCGCGCGCGAGCGAGTAGGCCGCGTCGGACAGCTCACCGTAGAGGTTGGCGTACCTCCGGAACAAGGTTGGGACGACGCCCTCTCTCTCGATCGGTCCGGTCGGCCTCGGCCAGGGCGTCTGGCCGCCGTGGGGGAAAAATGGCGGCTTGCGTTCCGCCGGCGTTACCAGCGGTGCGATTTCCGTCCAGAACACAGGCCCGTGGGCGATCATGATGAGCTTGGGAAATCGCTGCAAGGTGTGCTCCAACTGTGGCAGGCCGGGATCGTCGTACAGGCCGAAATCGCCGCTGAGCTGATCGGAGCCGTCGAAGGTCACAGGAAGCCCCACAGCTTCCGCGTGCTTGAACAGGTTCTGGACCATCGGGTCGCGCATGGGCAGGTTGGGCATGATCTCGCCGACGCCCTTGCACCCCTGGTCGCGGTAGTGCCGCAACAGCCGATCCAGCGGGGCGTCCACGGCGTTCGTCATGGCGCGCGGGTCAATGTTGCAGAACGGGAAGAAACGATCGGGGTGCTGCTCGACCATCTCAAGGATATCCTCGTTGGCCTGGGGCAGATAGATCTCGGGACTGACGATTGGCAGCAACGCGCCCTTCTCGATCCCGGCCTCGTCGTAGCGCTGAATCACCTGTTCCGGGGTTGACATCCCATATATGGGCGGACGCTTTCGATATGCATGGGCATGAATGTCTATAAACATCTGATCTCTCCTCAACATATGAACTAACCCTCCCATAGCCCCGGCAGTGATTGTGCCATTTGTGCCGGATGACGTCAATCACCTTCTATCCCGGAGTAAGCCGGCAGCACAATTGTAGCACTCCGATCCACCCTCATCTATACTTCATAGGATTCATCGAAATAAAAGTCTTGACTCGCGGCGCGTTTTCGGCGATGACAATAGACACTGGCGCGCCGGGGATTGGCTCCGGCGACCAAATGATAGGAGGATGAACATGCCGAATTTCAGTGTTTGCATCGAAACACTCTTCAAGGAAGTGGATTTTGTGGAGCGTATCGCCAAGGCGAAGGAGGCCGGAGCGGACGCCTTCGAATTCTGGGGATATCAGAACAAGGATGTGGACGCCGTGAACAAGGCCCGCAAGGACGTCGGGCTTCCCCTCGCCGCCATGAGCGCCGCCGGGGGCGTCGCCCTCGTAGATGCGGCGAACAAGGACAAGTACGTCGAGGCGATGAAGGCGGGCATCGAGGTCGCGAAAAAGCTGGAGTGCACTACGGTCCTCCAGACCGTCGGTCAGGAGATCCAGGGCGTCCCCCGCGAGAAGCAGCACGCGGCGATCGTCAGCTGCCTGACGGCCGTCGCCCCGCTGCTGGTGAAGGCCGGGATAATACTCGTGCTCGAACCGCTGAACATCCTCGTCAACCACAAAGGATACTACCTCGACAAGTCCTCAGAAGGTTTCGCTATCCTCCGCGAGGTGGATAGCCCGAACGTGAAGCTGCTCTACGACATCTACCACCAGCAGATCACCGAGGGGAACCTCATCGAGACGATCACCAAGAACATCGGGCAGATCGCCCACTTTCACATGGCCGACGTCCCCGGCCGCCACGAGCCGGGCACGGGCGAGCTGAACTACGTCAACATCTTCAAGGCCATTGACAAGACGGGCTACGACAAGTACGTCGGCATGGAATATCACCCCACCGTCGCCTCGATGCAGGCCGTGAAGGCGACGATCGCCCTGGGGAGATGACGGTTGGGGTAATGGAGTGGTGGAGTATTGGAGTGTTGGGTATGGCTCTTGACCAACACCCCATCACCCCATTATTCCATCACTCCAACAAAACATTCCTCGCCGTGATCCCGAAGAGGCAGATCGCCGCCTCGGTGTCGCCCGCAATCATCCGAATCTCTTTGATCGTCTTCCCGGGATGTGGGTTTACCCATTGCGCCGCATAGAGCGCGTTCGACTCCTCAGCGCTGTCACCCGGTAGGTGGTGCGTCCCGACGACGCGGTAGGCGTACGGCAGCGTGCGAACCATCCGCCGCGGCAGGATGTTCCACGAGTGTTTGATCGCCAGGCTCTCGGCGGAGTCGTCGTCATAGACCATCTCATACCGGCCGAGGGGGATGCCGTAGATGTTCTCGATCTTCTTCCACCGGTCCGTAAAGGTCGCCATCGCCTTCTCGTCGGCGGGCGGCTCGTCGCAGTGGAGGAAGTAGAGAACCGCCGCCTTGCCGTTGAACGGGATCACGGATTTCGCCCCCGCCGCGACCTTGACGCACTTGTCCTCCGGGAGGACGCGGAAGTCGATGCCGGACACCGTCACCCGCTCTCCCCCTGCGATGTCAATGGTCTGCATCTCCTTGCCGGCGCGCAGCTCCGGCTGCATGGCCAGTTGCTTCAGCAGACTCACCTCCCGCAACCGGAGATACTCGGCGGCGTTGCGCTTGGAGACGTCCTTATCGGATCGGTTGAGGTTCCAGGAGAACTCACCCCCCTGGACGATGCCGAGGTAGGTATAGGTCTGCGACCCCGGCTCGTCGTGTTGGGAGAGCCACGGCGTCTTGTTCCATACGCCGAACATGTTGCCGATGACATAGGGGCTGTTCGCCACATTCACCCCAGCGGAGTTTGCCTCGATCACCTCGAAGTCGCACTCCTTGTTCAGATAGAAGTCGGACAGGGGCGCGAGGCTCGACGACCAGTTGGCTATGATGACGTCGCGCGGGACGTCCTTGATCGCGCGCTTGGTGAAGAAGGGCGGTCCGCCGTTGTGCCCCTCCAGAACCATGTCGCCCCACATCATCGTCCGCACGCCGCGTTTTGCGAGGTGCCCGTGGAGTTTCTTCACCCATCGGCCGTACTGCTCCCACGTGGGGACCTTGTCGCAATCGCATTGCTTGATCTTCTTGGGATCCTTTCCACCCTGCCAGCGAACCTCGTCCATACCGATGTGGAATAGGCGCGGGTGGAAGATGTCCAGAAGCTCGTCGTAGATCTTCGTCATAAGTTCGAAGCTCTGTGGGTTGCAGGTGCAGAGCATGTCCAGGCCGTCGTGCCAGCGCAGCTCTGGGTAGCCCAGGAGCAGCCAGCCGGTGTGGCCCATGGAGTTGACGCAGGGGACTATCTCGATGAAGTGCCGCTTGCAGAAGTCGCGGATCGTCTCCAGTTCCTTCCGCCCCCAGGCGTGCTTCGCGCCGATCTTCGGGGCGCAGACGAAGCGATAGCCGTGATTCATTTCAAGGACGAGGGTGTTCTGCTTCGTGCGCGCCATCGTGTTGTAGAGGAAGTCAAGGAAATCAGCGACGTTCACCTCCGGATCGTGCGGCCAGCCCCACTTGTCCGTCGGCAGGCCGATGCGGGCCGAACGCACCGCCAGGTCGGGCCAGTCCCGAATCTCGACGCACTTGACCTGGGGCCGGCTCGGGATCTCCGTCGAGTCGGCGATGGCCTGCAGGAGCGTCTGGACGCCGTAGTATAGGCCGCGATGGTCATTAGCCAGGATGGCAAGGCGCTCCGGCGTGACGCTCAGGCCATAGCCTTCCTCCGGCAGGTCAATGTTCGTGAGCACCAGGACGATCGCATCGGTCTTATCGCCGTCCGCCGCTACGGCAGGATCCAAGCCATGCCATTTCTTCATCTCGGCGCGGAGGACGTCGAGGCAATAGGTCAACTTCTCATCCTTAGGTGCGTTCGCGACTATCCGGGTCTTCGTCGTGATTGCGAATATTCCATCGCCTGGACGCATCTCCTTCGGCAGGGGGCAGATGCTGAGGTACGGCCTCTCGACCATCGGCCTCCGGACGAAGGCGGGGAACTGGTATTTCGCCGAGTATTCCTTCCCTGATGCGCACTTGGCGGCGACGTCGAGCATGATGGTCGTGTCCGCCGCGATCTTCAGCGACATGGGAATAGTCGCCTCATCCCGTTCCGCATCGAGGGACGCCCTAAACTTCTTCTCCACCCGCTTGCCTTCCAGGGTCGTGAGGACGAGCCTCACGTCCGCCGTCGGCTCCGGTGCGATCTCCAGAGGGATCAATCGCACGCCGTATTGCCCCGGCCCATACTCCAGCGCCGCCGGGGCCGCGAAGGGGAGATCGCCTTTTTCGACGATCTCGATCGGAACTTCGCTATGCGGCGCTTCGAGGGCGATGCGATCCACGGTGAACGACTGCTTCGGCTCGCCGCCGAAGTAGAGCCGTTTGAAGCCCGCCATGTTGATCTTGCGCTTGCCTCGGTTCCAGAACGTGCGAAGGGAAAAGGAAAATCGCCGCCACTCCTTGCCGTCGAGGGGGATGCCCGTCGAGAAGGTACTATGCTCCTTGCCGTCGTCCTCCAGGATGAGCCGGATGTCGCTGGCCGACCCGTCGCCCTTGACCCACAGACTGATGACGCCCCAGTCGCGCTTGCGCCACGGGGCATCCTCGGCTAAATACGGGCTGATGATGTTGCCGCCGTCCTTCTTCGGCGCGCCGTCGTACCATCCACGCAGGGCCTGCTTGCCGAACCGGGCGTCGTTCATGATTTCAAACAGGCACTTCCCGCCCTTCCACGGATTGCCCGACCAACCTTCGGACCCCTTCTCGAAATCGAACAGGATGGCCTCACGCGGGCCGCCCCCTTCCGGCTCGCACGATAGAACCAGCGTAATGAGACAACAGCACAAGACCAGCGTCTTCCTCATGGCATTCCCTTCCCGAAAACCTGGCATCAACCGCACGTGGGAACTTAGCGTAACCGCATTGGCCGGGTGTGTCAAGACATGAGATAGGGAACGGCTGGCGGTTCGCCCTGACCATAGGATATTGGGGTGAGTGAAGTCATGTGCACAGCCCCGCTGTCCTTTCTGAGATTTCGCTTGCCTCCTTGCAAAGAATTGCTATACGTTTAGTTGTTTAGTGTATGATTCCATGCCCTTTGTAGTCCAGGATGCGGTCAAGCGGGAAATGTCCGGCACACTCTATTCTCGCACGATTGGCCAAGAACCACAAGCAGATCATCGCAACGGCAGGCCTGACACATGAGCGCCCCCCCTAAGATTCCCGTGTTTTACCCGGACTCGAAAGTTCCCGTCGTGTGCAGAAGCCGGCCGCCGGGCGGGCCCGTGAACTTTCACCAGCACACGGACGCGGACTGGGAGTTTTTTTATGTCAGCACGGGAACGACCCGGGTTCGCGTTGGCGAAGCGCACTGGGACCTTGGGGCCGGCGACTTGTTGACCATTCGGCCGGATGAGCCGCACGCTTGTGTCCGGTGCCGAGGAAAGCGATATGCATTGATGCTTCACCGGAAAGTACTACGGGGGATTCCGCTCCGGGCGCGAGGTGAAGCATCGCAGGGCCTGGTGGTGGACGGAGTGCGTATCCCAAAGCTGTTGTCAGTCGCGCCGCCGAGGCGTCAGACGGTGGAGTATGTGCTCGACCGACTTCATCAGGAATCCTTCGGGAACGAGGGCGACCGGCAGACAATGTGCGTGGCGCTCCTTACTCAACTGCTCCTGGAGATAAAGCGCAGTGTCGTGGGGGAAGAGAGATGGACAGGACCGCGCATCAGCCCCTTCGCTCGGGAGACGATCGAATGTCTGTGCGAGGAAGTGGCGGCTGAATTGGCGTCTCCGTGGTCGATGAGCAAGTTGGTAAAGCGCAGCGGCTACAGCGCCACACAACTTGCCTCCTTCTTTGTGCAGGTGACCGGCATGAGTCCCTGTCGTTGGATTGCGCAGGCGCGTGTGCGGAAGGCATGTGAACTGCTGGCGCAGTCCGACGCAAGCATCGTGGACATCGCAGTCAATGTGGGCTTCGGCAGCCGGTGTCATTTCCATCGCGTCTTTCACAAGGTCGTGGGGACAACGCCCGGCCGCTATCGTTCCCTTGCCCTGCATGAGACTCGACCGTTGAATCCGAGACACGCCCCGTGATATCCGCAACACATCGCTCCGGGCCATGTGGCATACTGCACGGTGTGTGCTATGGCTCTATGGAAAAGAACACCGTGAAACGAGAAAGGAGCGAATGATGTCTCGGAACGTGTTTGCGATGAGCATGAACAACTACGGTTGGGGACAATTTGATGTTGCACAGTGTCTGGAACAGATCAAGAAAACGCCGATCCGGAAGGTGGAGTTGCCCGCGGCGCAGACGAGACCCAACGCCTTCGTCCCGGAGATCATGCTCAACGAGCCGATGGGCGGCGCGAAAGGATGGAAATTCAGCATTCCCGATCTGAAGGACCTGCTTGCGCGGGGCGGTTTCGAGACCGACAGCGTGGACGTCTTCGGCAAGTGGCTGGGCAAGAAGGGCGAGAATCTCATCAAGACTCGTATTGACTTCGCCGCGGATTTGGGCGCACCGTTCATCGTCCTCGGCATGCCCCACGAGCTGACCGATGAGACGCGCAACGCCCATTATGCTCTCGTGCGCGAAATGGCCGATCATGCGGCGACCAGGAACGTCCGCATCGCTCTGGAGATCCACGGCGGCATGATGAGAAACGCTCAGGAGATCTCCCGGACGATGCAGGAGGTCGGCGGTGAGAACGTCGGCGTCAACTGGGACACGGCCAACATCGTGCACTACAATCCCGATTGCGACTGGGCCGCGGAGCTCAAGGCCGTGGCGCGTCACGTTATCCACGTGCATCTCAAGGACATCAAACGGGATGGGGCCACAAACCGGTTCAAGCACCCTCGTCTGGGCGAAGGAATGATTAACTTCCGAAAGGTTTTCGACATCCTGCACAGCGTGGACTTCTACGGTCCATTTTCCTTTGAGCTGGAAACCTTTCACGGCGCGACGATCACAGACGACATTGCCGTGTATCACGAGGATGTTCTTGCGTCCTTCGCCCATCTTGAATCCATTGGGGAGTTCAACTCGTGAAAGCCATCACCGAGAGCATTACCTATGCCCAAATCGAGGGCGCGCATCCTGACAGAAGCCGGCGTTCGCGCCGAAGTCCTCGACGCACCCGACAAGACCCACGCCACGCTCTCGCAGGACTTCGGCCTGCCCGGAGACAAGCCAACCGAGGCCGTGATGGACTTCCTGAGTTCCCTGCACAAACCAAAGGAATGAACAGCGGGAAATGGGGGGGCAAGGCATCAGAGAGGGGACGGCTGACGCGCCCTCCTCAACCTTGACACACGGCTCGTCCGAATGATAGGATTTGCTTCTCATATGATTCTCACAGAACCTTTGTTCCGGGAGTTAAGCATGAACGGCGCGCAGTGGTTTGTTCGGACGCTCAAGGACCGGGGCGTGAGGCAGGTCTTCGTCCTCTGCGGAAACGGCCTCAACCCCTTCCTCGACGCATGTATTGACTACAAGATGAAGATCATTGACGTCCGCAACGAGCAGGCCGCCACGTACATGGCCGACCTCTGGGGCGGCTTCACCGGGCGGATGGGCGTCGTCGCCGTCAGCAGCGGACCCGGCCACACCAACACCCTCACCGGCGTCGCCAACGCCTGGTGGGACGGGCGGCCCATGATGATGGTCAGCGGCATGTCCGACCTCCGCACCCGCGGCCGGGGCCACTTCCAGGAACTCGACCAGGTGGAGATGGTCGCGCCCGTGTGCAAATACGCCAACCTGGTGAAGAACATCGAGACGCTCCCCTCCGACACCCACGCCGCCATCAACGCGGCGATCAGCAGCCGGCCCGGACCGGTGCACCTGACCATCCCGAACAATGTGTTCGTTGCAGAGGTGAAGAATCCTCCGCGCGACCGCACACCCGCGCAGGCCGCGCCCCAGGGCACAGGCGATGCGGTGCTCGTGAAGGATGCCGTCAAGATGCTGAACAAGGCGAAGCGGCCCATCATGGTGGTCGGCAGCGGGGCCTTCTACGCCCGATCGTGGCCGGCCATCCAAAAGTTCGCCTCGCTGACGGGCATCCCCATCTACACCCTCCTCTGGGATCGAGGGTGCATCGAGGAGCGCATCCCGGAGTACGTCGGCATCGTGAGCCCGGAGGTCAACGCGGGGGCCGAGCTGATCTGCAAGGCCGACGTGATCCTCACTCTCGGCGGCCGGGTGGACGACCGACTCGGCTTCGGCCAGCCGCCGATGACTGCGAAGAACGTGAAGTTCATCCGCATTGACGCCGATCCGGCGGAGGTGAACCGCTTTGTCCCCGCCGACATCGGCATCGTCGGCAGCCCCAGCACGGTCCTGGAGCAGATCGCCGCCGAGGCAAGTAAAATGAAATGGAACAACGCCGCATGGCTGGATACGATTCGGAAGCGTCGCCAGGACATGCTCGACTACTGGATGGCCCAGCCGGTGGGCGACAAGGCGCCGATGCCCTCGCTCCGGCTCTGCCAGGAGATCATGCCCTTCCTCGCCGGCGACGCGACGTTCCTCCTCGACGGCGGCAACATCGGCCGGTGGGCGCACATGCTGTTCTTCTTCGACCGGCATCCGTCCTATTACTTCACCTGCGGCATCAGCGGCGTCATCGGCTGGGGCATCCCCGGCGGGCTGGCCGCGAAGATGGCCCGGCCCGACAAGCCGGTCATCCTCCTGAGCGGCGACGGCTCGGCGGGGTTTACGCTGGGCGACATCCAGACGGCGGTGCGCTTCGGCACGCCGTTCGTGGCCCTCATCGCCCATGACTCGGCGTGGGGCATCGTCGCCGACGGGCAGGCCGAGGGCCGCCAGGCGGGAAGCTGGCTGGGCGAGATTCGATTCGACAAGGTGGCCGAAGCCCTGGGCGCGAGGGGCGTCTATGTCGAGAACGCGAGGCAGATCGCCCCGGCGATCCGCGAGGGCCTGAAGGCGCGCGTGCCGACCTTTATCCACGTGCCCACAACGATTTACGGCATCCGAAGCTACCGCAGGTGGTTCGGCGCGACATCCGTAAAACAGGAACCGTAATACGAGATCATGGAGACGGCGGAAGAGATCCGACGCGCCGGCGTCAAAGACGACGCCTCGTTCAGCGAACTCAACGGGCTGCTGAACCGATGCTTTAAGCGATGGCAACCGGAGGGTGAGCGGGCGATTCGGATCGGCGCGGCGCTTGTCGGGCTGGCCTACCGGGGCGATGTGGCCCGCCGATATGCCGAGGACTACACCCGGCCCTACCGGTCGGACGATGAGGCGTCAATTTCCGTGCGGGTCGCGACCTCGGACACCTTTCCGGTCGGCATGGTCAGGGACACAACGTTGTGGGAGGGGGAGGATCGGCTCTGCGTGGGCCGGTGGGATTTCTTCATCGAGCTGGACCGGTCGTCCGCCCGTGCGCGGGCGGTCGTGTCCCACGAGGCGGGGTTCAACGCGGTGGACTCGGCGGTGCGCGTGGCGGTCGCGTCGTATGCGCGCCCCGACCAGTGCACACTGATCCACGGCATGGCGGCGGCGCGGGAGGGCATGGGCATCATCGGGTCGGCCCCGGGGCGCGGGGGCAAATCAACGTCGGCCCGGCTCCTCCGCGCGCAGGGGTGGCGGACGCTCTGCGACGACCTGCCGGCCATCTATGAGGATGACGGCACGTTCATGCTGGCGGCGACGCCATTCTGGAGCTACCGGGAGGAGGATTTTGTGTTTGCGAATTTTGCGGCGGATCGCGTCCCGCTGCGGGCGGTGTTTCTCCTGCTAAAGGGGCCGGAGGTGAAGGTCGAGCGATGCGGCCGGGCACAGGCGGCGGCGGCGTTGATGCGCAACGTCATGCACTTTGATGCCGACCCGTCGGGGGGCGTGGCGAAGTTCGAGTTCATCTCCCGACTTGCGGAGGCTGTGCCTGTGTTTCGCTTGTGGTTCCGCAGGGACTCTCTGCCCGATACCGTCATACTGGAACAGATGGATGTCTGACGCACCCAAGACCGGAGCAGAAGCAATGGGCGTCGCGCCGAACGCGAGGCTTGCCCCCGGCGTCACGCGGAAGGACGTGCAGATCGGCGACATGGCCGTCGAGCTGCTCCGTCGCGGCGAGGTAATGCACTTTCGACCCAAGGGCCACAGCATGAGCCCCATGATCCGCGAATACGAAGAAGTCCTGACCAAGTCCGTGGATCCCAGGGACCTGAACACGGGCGACATCGTGGTCCTCTACCAGCCCAACGGCGGCATCGTCATCCACCGTCTGACGCGCACCGTTCGACGAAGGGATGGCATCGAGATCTGGACAAAGGGCGACGGCGGGCTTCGGTGGGACCTACCGGCCAAGCTGTCGGTCTGCGTGGGCCGGGCCATTGCCGTGAGGAAGCCGAAGCAGACCCTCGACCTCACAAGCTCCTACTGGCGGACTGCCGGATACCTCGCGGCGCAGTTATCCCTCTTCCAGACCTTCGTCCTCCGTATCCCCGGCTTCGGGGCGGACTGGGACCGCGACGACCGCAAGGGCTTCCAGCGGTTCTGGCTCCATGTTGCCAAGATGCCCTTTCGGGGGTTCATGCACCTCTGCCTCCTGGGTGACCGCATCCGGTTGTTCTTCGGCAGGAAATGCGCCCCTGCGGAGCAGACATGATGCGCGCTGCCGAGGTGGTCCTCCTGCTTCGCATCCTCGCCCAGTCGGTTAAGCGGGATGAGGTCGCGTCGCTGCCGCTCGGCGAGTGCGTCCAATTCGCCGTGGACCACCATGTGGCGGGACCGTTCCTCGACGCGCTTCAGCACTACGATCTCCTGGGCCGACTCTCCACCGAGGACAAGCAGCGCCTTATCTCAGATGCCGCCAAGACGGCGTTGTGGAACCAGGGTTACCTCGATGAGATGGGGCGCGTGATGAAGGCATTTGCATCGGGCGGGATCAACCTCCTCATCGTCCGTGGACCTGTCATGGCCTCGCGGGCCTACGGCGACCCGCTCAAACGGCGGTTCACGGACCTCGATCTGTTGGTGCGACCGGCGGAGATTGACCGCGCCGTCTCGGTCATGCGCGACCTCGACTATGAGACGACGCATCGCACCGACAGCGACATCCGGCGCCGCGGCGGGAAGGGCGTCATCGAGCTCATCCGCAGGTCGGACGTCCGGTCCTTCGACGTGGACCTCCACACCTCCCTCCTAAATCGTCGGCGGCTACAGGCGGTCTTCGACTTAGACGCAATCAACGTGTGGGAGGCCGCGACCGAGGAGGCGCTTCCTGGCATTGGCCCGGTCCCCGCCCTGTCCATCGAGGACGAAATGATCTTCGCCGTCGAGCACCTCGTGCTCCAGCACCAGATGGAGGACATCCGGCTGCTGGTGGATTGCGTGATGCTTTTCCGCCGACAAGGGGATGCGTTCGACTGGTCCCGCCTTCTCGCCCGCGCACGCATTGCAGGCTGCGAGAAGCTGGTCTCTTGCGTGCTCTCGCTCATCGGCGAGATCATACCCCTCCCGGCGGATGCTCAGTTGAGCAAGGCCGTGGCGCGAGGCACGAGGCTTCGGTTGCAGTACCCCATTCGGCGATTTCTCTGTATCGAAAACGCCATGCCGGAGCTGCGACGGGAGCGCTCGGTCGCCTGGCGGTGGGTGGCGGAGCGTCAGAGCGTGTTTTGCCTTGTGGACCGATTGCGGACCGCGATCCGCCTCGCCCTGACGGAGAGTGTGCCGTCGGCCTGGCGAATTCGGCGGCTTCGCAGCCGGAAGATGACCGCGCTGAAACGCATCGTGTGGGCAATCCCCATGGCCGCGGTCCTGCCGTGGTACATCCCTGTGCTCATGGGCCACGCGGCGCTGGTGCGGTTCCTGGAGCCGATTCTCCCCCGCCGGTATCGAGTCCTTTGGTGATGGGCCTTGGGCTAAGAAAAAACCAAGTATTCTTATACTTTAATTTCATCAGAACAATGATAGTGTTCTTGGTAATCCTCATGTTTTCCCAGTTACTTGGTGGTCTTCCCTAACTGCTTCAGCGCCGCCCGCGCGGTCTTGCGGTTGTAGTCGGTCTCGCTTGGATTCCCGGCGATCTCGCGGAGCTTCGGAAGGGCGGCGACGTCGCTGATCTCGGCAATAGCCTTGATGGCGTATAGGCGAACGCTCGCGTCGGAATCGGCAAGGCATCGGACCAAGAGATCGCGGTCCGCCCCTTCGCCCAGCTCGCCCATGGCCCAGGCGATGCGGGCGCGGGTGCGGGCGTCGGCGACCGCGTCGAATCGCCTCCTTAGTTCGGGGTTCACGAGATCGGGCTTGAAGCAGCGCAGTTCCTCGAGTGCCTTCTTCGCGCCGTCGCGATCCTCCGCGCAGAGGCGTGTGACACTGGCCGCCAGGATTTCCCTCGCCGATGTCATGCGCGAAATCCCCGATTTCGGTTCCTTCACAGGGGCCTCTTCCGGCTCCGGCTCCGGTTCCGGCTCGGGTTTGCTCTCAGCGGCGGCGAGCATTGCCATTCCGTGCTCTGTCAGCGAGACCGTTGGGTAATCCCCTTTGCTTTGTTTGAGGCACCCCTTGGCAATGAGCCTGTCTATCTGTCGGGTCAGGTAGTCCTGTCCCATGCAGGACGCCCCGTAGGAGAGCAGCCGATCAAGGTGAGCATCGAGTATCCAATTCGCCTGCGAACCGTTCACGATCTGCACGATCTTCGTCTTTCCGAGGGGGCGGCGAAGCTCGTTCACGCAACGAAGGATAGCCAATTCCGGGTCGCCATAGGCCCCTCGCTCAATGTGTTTCGGCTGCCGAGGCGGGGGAGCCTTCGGCTCGCCCCGATCCGGGCGGGTTCGAGCGGGACGGCCCGGCGTCGAGCAGTTGTCGCACCCGGCGCATTTGTGGGCCGACGTGTTCTCGCCGAAGTACTCCAGGATCAACTTGCGCCGACAGTGCGACGAGTTGGCGTAGTTGATCATGGCCTCCAACTTCTCCTCCTCGTAGGCCCGCCGCTCGCTCAAGTGCTTCCAGTCAATGGGGACCTTCTCGAAGGGCTGCTTCTCCTGGAGGAGCACGACCCCTTTCCCCCGAAATGGAGGAGAGTAGCTGAACAGCTCGGACTGCGACATGGCGTTCAAGGCTCGATAGATCTGGTCCGAATCAAGACCCGCGGCTCGGCAGAGGTCCTCGATGGCGAAGGCGAAGCGCCCCGGCGCGTCCAGATCGAGGAGGCTCGCGAGGCCGGCGAGGACCTTCGCCTGAACGCTTCCGGTGAAATGCTCCCGAAGCGCAGACATCGGGGCGCTCGTCGTCAGGTGCGCCTGAAAGTCCGATGCGCTCATCGGCTCGACGACGCCCGCGTCGCGCAGGATTCGCAGGCACGAGCCGACGGTCCCCTCGGGAATATCCGCCGCGGCCTTCTCACCTATCTCGCGGTAGGTGCGCAGGATCGGGTTCTCGCCGAGGGAGTAGAGAGTCTCGTAAACAGCCTGTATCTGATCGCGCGTGGGATAGTTCAGGTCGATGAAGTAGCGCCGCAGGAAGATGTCGGTCGGCGCGTAGAGCAGAACGCAGTCCGCCCGTTCCCCGTCCCGTCCTGCGCGACCGGCCTCCTGGTAATAGGCCTCGATGCTGCCGGGGAGGTTGTAGTGGATCACGAACCGGACGTCGTGCTTGTCAATGCCCATGCCGAAGGCGATCGTGGCGACGATGACGCGAATCTTGTCCCCCATGAACGCATCCTGGACCTTGTCCCGCTCCTCGCTCTCCATGCCGGCGTGGTAGGGGAGAGCGACCACGCCGATGGCGTTAAGAAAGTCCGCGACCTCTTCCGTGCGCTTGCGCGTGCCCACATAGACGATGCCGTTGCCCTTCTTCCGGGCGAAGAATTCCCCGAGAAAATCTTCCTTATCGCCGTCAACGCTCACTCGTTTGACCGACATGAAGAGGTTCTCGCGGTCGAACCCGCGAACGAGCGTCTCCACATCTGTCAGGCCAAGTTGCCTGGCGATGTCTCCCTGCACACGGGGCGTCGCCGTGGCCGTGAAGCAGGCGACCGGCGGGCGGCCCATGAGGTCCATGAACCGCCGGATGCGGAGGTAGTCCGGGCGGAAATCATGCCCCCATGTCGAAACGCAGTGCGCCTCGTCCACCGCCAGCAGGCTAATCCTGACCCGCGCGATCATGTCTAAGAACATCCGGCTCTGGAAGCGCTCGGGGGCGACGTAGAGGAGCTTGTGCTTCCCGGATCGAATCGCCTGTAGCCGGCGCGCCTGCTCCTCGCTCGATATGGAGCTGTTGACAAACGTCGCCGGGATGCCGCGAACGGCGAGGTCATCCGTCTGATCCTTCATCAAGGCGATGAGGGGCGAGACCACCAGCGTGACGCCGGGCAGCAACAGGGCGGGCAATTGATAGCACAGCGATTTCCCGCTGCCTGTCGGCATAACGGAGATCAGGTTTCGTCCCCCACACACCGCGGCGATGGCATCTTCCTGGCCGGGCCGAAACCCCGCGAAGCCGAAGCGCTCGCCCAGGCACCGCCGAAGGGCCTCTGGAGGAACTCGCATGTCTGTCGTCCTACTGCTCATATTTGGATTATGCGGTGGAAGCGCCGTTCTGTCAACTCTGAAAGGCGTGTTGCCGAAATGGATCCGTCGGGGCGGCCCCATGTGGCCGCCCCTGTGGCGGCGAAGTGGTGCAAGGGGCGGGCACACGGGCCCGCCCCTACAATCGCTCGCGCCAATCAGATTTGGGCGACAGCCCCTGAAAGGGAGAGTTGAGAGTTCAGAATTCGCCCATGTCCGAATCTGGACCCGAACGCAGGGCCGCCGGGAATTTTTTCCGAATCTATTCCGGGCTTGGCGCGTCTAAGGAGGTAGGAGAAGAAGGAAAGGAACAAAGGATGCTGACGATCTCACGGATGACCAACCTTCGAGGAGACCGGCGGTGCGAGGCGACGCATACGGCCCCGCGCTGCGCGGTGTGCGGACGGTCGCTGGGTGTGCACGTGCGCTTCGGCGCGGCCCCCTGCGAAGGCGGCCTCTGCCTCTCCTGCCTCGAAAAAACGGAAGCAGATGGGGTTGTTGAAAAAGATTCCCTGCGATTATCTATCATTTGAAACGCAGTAAAAAATCTTTTTCTCTTCCACTTCGAGAACCGCCCCCCAGGACAGAAGCGGGTAAGCTCCCCAGCTCTCGATACCCTTGACGAATCCCACCCACTTGATACAATGAATCCGTTTCGTAATTCTGCAGAGACAGCTCCGACCGCGATTTCATTGCTGTGATGAATTACTGCGCCTGGAGGGTTGAAAGGACGAAAACAAAAGAGTAGAATCTGCGCACTGTTTTGATAGGAGCAAACAGGTAGATTGTTTGAATTGGCATAGGAGATTGACATGGCAAAAGGAGTGATCGGCGCGCAGTTGTACACGGTTCGGGATTTCTGCAAGACGCTTCCCGATCTGCAGGCAAGCGCCAAGAAGGTGGCGGACCTGGGGTACACGGCGGTCCAGCTCTCGGCGCTGGGCGATATCCCACCGAAGGACATCGCGAAGGTCATGGCCGACAACGGCCTGAAGATCGCCGCGACGCACGCGCCGTGGGACGCGTTCCTGAACAAACTGGACGACGTGATCGCGGAACACAAGATCTACGACTGCCAGCACCTCGCCATCGGCGGGCTGCCCAACGATTACCGCACCACCGACGGCGTGAAGAAGTTCCTGGACGAGCTGGCGCCCGTCGCGGTCAAACTGGCTGCGGAGGGCATGGATTTCTCGTATCACAACCACAGCCAGGAGCTGGCGCGCTACGGCAAGACAACTTGGCTGGCCATGCTCTACGAACAGGGCGATCCCAAGGCCCTGAAGGCGGAGTTGGATACCTACTGGGTCCAGCACGGCGGCGGCGACCCGGTGCTATGGATCACAAAGTGCGCCGGACGAGAGCCACTCCTTCACCTGAAGGACATGCGCATCATGCCCGACCGCGAGCAGCGCTTCGCCGAGGTGGGCGAGGGCAACCTGAACTGGCCCGCCATCATCAAGGCGGCCAAGAAGGGCGGGGTGGAGTACTACCTCGTGGAGCAGGACAAGTGCTACGACCGCGACCCGTTTGAGTCGCTGAAGATCAGCTACGACAACCTCAAGGCCATGGGATTGCGCTGACATCCCCCGCATTCCGACAGCGCCCGCTCGGCTTGACCGCAGGCCGGCGGGCGCTGCGTTTTATTGGGGCTGCTCGGCGCTGCGGCGGAGGGCCGGCTCGGACTTGACGATATCGGCGAAGTACTGAACCAGCGTCGGGTCCGCCGCCTTGCCGCTCTGCTGCTCGATCTGCTTCACCGCATCTTCCCACTGCGGTTTCTCCCTGCCGGGCATGGACCGCGTCAGGACGGTGTACATCCAGGCGATCTTCAGGATGCGCGCGCCTCGAGGGATCGCCTCCCCCTTGAGTTTGTTCGGATACCCCGTTCCGTCCCAGTTCTCCCAGATTCCGCCCACGATGTCCGGGACGCCGAGATCGCGCAGCAGGCGGACGCGGCTGGTCACGCCCCTGGCGATCTGTGACGCCTCCATGATCTTCTGAAGCCTCTCCTGAGTGAGGAGACCCTTCTGCTCGAAGTCCTGGAGGATGTCCCGAATCGTAACGCGGCCCACGTCCATGAGGTCCACCGAGAGTCGGACGGCCCTCATATCCTTTCCGGCGAGTCCGGCCCGTTCCGCAAGCCGCAGCGCGCCGAGGCGGATGCGGTCGCGTTCGCCCTCGGCCCTGCCGCCGATGGCGCACATGCTGGACACGATCTCCGCCAGGGCCTCCGCCTCCTCTCGGGCCTCCGTGCGGGCCGCTTCGGCGATGCTGCGCTGTGATTCCGCCTCCTTGCGGGCCGAATTCACCCACACTACAGCAACAAGGAGGACAACCAGGACCGCCGCCGCAAGGGCCGCGGCGCTGCGCGAGAGAATCTTGATGCGCTGCTGCCGGGATCGGCGCTCCCGCTGCGCCTGCGTGATCTCCGCCAGAAGCTGCCGCTCCTCATAGGTGTCGTTCACCAGCAGCGACGCCGCCAGGTCCAGGTCCCCCTTTGCGAGCGCGCATCGGCCGTAGGACAGACTGACCTGCAAGACGCCGTCCGCCGCGGCCTTGTTCTCCGGCCACCATTCCAGGGCCTGCCGAAAGCCGAAGAGGGCCCGGGCGAAGTCGCCGTAGTCCCTGGTTTCGTTCGCACAAGCAAGGGCCTCCTGCGCGCGGGCGGCGAGGCCGATGCTCTCGGAGTGCGACTGGTATTCACGAACCGCCGCCTGGAAATCCCTCGCGCTCGCGTAGCGCTGGGCGCGCTCCGTCGCCATCGCCTTCCGCGCGATGTCAATCAGCTCCCCCTTCTTTTCCGTCGGTTGGATGATGTTGTTCGCGGCGTTGTGGATGCACTCGATAACGGTCCGCCCTCCGTGCGGGGGGAAGCCGGCTACGATCTCGTAGAGGATCGCACCGAGTAGGTAGATGTCGCTCGCCGGCGAGATCAGCCGTACATTGGCCGCCGCCATCTCCGGCGCCATGTAGGCGGGCGAACCGGCGCAGACGGTCTCCTTGGTGATGCGCTCGGCCTTGGACCCCTCCATGACCGAGAGGGCGAGGCCCCAGTCCATCACGAGCACCTCGCCGAAATCGCCAAGCATCACATTCTCCGGCTTGAGGTCCCGATGGACGACGCCCTTCGAGTGCGCAAAGGCCACGGCATCACAGACGCGGAGCAGGATGCCGATGTTCTCGGCCTGCGTCTTTTGACGGATCACATGCTTCCACGGCACGCCCTTCACTTGCTTCATCGCGTAGAAAATCCGCCCCTCCTCGTCGGCGCCCAGATCGTGGGCGGGGACGATGTTGGGGTGTTCCAGATCTGCCGTAACCACCGCCTCGGCCAGGAATTTTCTCCGTGCGGCGGAATCGGCCGAGGCGCCCGGCTTAATCATCTTGAGGGCAATGCGGCGGTCAAAGGACGTCTGCCGAGCGGTGTAAACCACGCCCATTCCCCCCTCGCCCAGGATGTGGATCAGTTCGTAGTCGGCGGGCGGGGTCATGGGCTTGTCTGCCCTGGCGAGGGTTCGAGGTCTGACTGCGACGCCGGACGGCGCCTCCCCGGCTTCCTCCTTTTCCTTGATCGTCGTCCCCGGGGTCGCGTCGGCGGTGATGGACTTTGCCCACAGTCGCTCGATCTGTTCGGTGGTTACGGCGAGCTGCGCCGTCTGTTCCGCGCCGGGCAACGCCTTGCGACACGCCCGGCACACCCTTGCGCTGATGTCCGCCTCCGTCAGATCGGCCTTGCAGAACGGGCAGCTTGGCATGATGGACTCTCCCGATAGAACCTCATTCCGCAACATGATGCCATTTTGCGCACGTCTTTCCAAAACAAAATTCCCATTGGACATATAGGACATATATTTTCTCGTTACCACCGGCCCACCGGCGCCACTATCCCGTTGAGATGGATGGATTCATCCGGAGTGGCGTCAAGAAGGATTTTGTAGGAGAAAAGGCTATGAGCAGCAAGAAGTTAATGGCGGTTTCGTGTTGGGTGGCGGTTGGCGTTGCCGCCGGGTGGATGATCGGCTCCAGCGGCTCGACCGCGCAGGCCGTCGGCAAGGGGCAGTTCGGCGGGCGGCCGATGATCAAGGAGGTAACGGAGACGCTGGGCCGATTCCTGATCCTCCGGTCGCAAATCAATGTCACCCCGGAGCAACGGGAAAAAATCCGGGCGATCGTCGAGGGCCACAGCGACGAGATCGTGCCCGTGGCGAAGAAGATCGTGGAGAAGAACCGTGCGCTCCGGAAAGAGGTCTTTGCCGAAAAGACGGACGAGGCGGCGATCCGCGCGGCGGCCGACCAGTTGGGCGCGGCCATCGGCGACGCCGCCGTCCTGGCCTCCGGCATCCGCGCCGAGACGCGGAAGGTGATGACGGCCGATCAGATCGAGAAGATCGAGGAGTTCCGGGCATACAAGGATCGCGCGGTGGACAGCGTGCTGGAGAGGCTCCCCTCGCTCCTGGCCCAGGATTAACATCGTGTCGCGCATCGTCCTCCACCAGCAGGCGTTGCACGCGGGGTTCGGCGTCGAGCCGTCGGCCCCGCGTGCGGCCCGCTTAGTCGTTGACGATTGCGAGTATTCTGATACACTGTATGAAAAGGACCTCGGAGATGAGTCGGCCGTGTTGGATACAGATGCGCAGGACATACAGGCGAGCCTCGACGGCGACGACGAGGCCTACGCGCGGATCGTCAAGCGGCACGAAAGAGAGATCGCCAAGCAGATGCGCCGCTTCGACCGCGACCCGTCCGCCTGCGAGGAGCTGGTGCAGGAGGTCTTTGTCCAGGCCTATTTCAGCCTTAACAAGTTCCGCGGCGATGCGCCGTTCCTGCACTGGCTGCGGCGGATCGCCACGCGGGTGGGATACCGCCACTGGACGAAGCAATCCCGTGACGCTGCGCAGGTCCCCCTCGAGACCTGGGACGGAGCGGCCGAGCCGGATGGGTCCATTGACCCGGCCACGGCGGGGGCACTCCTGCATGAGCTTTTCGCCCGGCTGCCGCCAAAGGAGCGGCTGGTGCTCACGCTGCTCCATCTCGAGGAGTGCGGGACGGAGGAGATCGCCGACCGCATGGGCTGGACCCGTGCGATGGTGAAGATGCGCGCCCACCGGGCGCGAAGGAAGATCAAGGACATCGCGGAGCGCGAGAGACTTTTGGAGAAGATCGGATGGACATCATAGACGCAATCAAGAAACTGGCCGAGACCGCGCGGGAGGAACCTGCGCCGGAGACCGACGTGGCCGACGCCGTGCTCGTGCAGATTCGGGAGCAGGACGAACCGGCGACCATCGCGCCCTTCTGGATCATGGCGAGCGCGTCCGCCGCCGCGGCGGCAGTGGTGCTGGCGCTGACGGCCTTTGCCTGGGCTGCGTGGAACGATCCCCTGGTCGCCCTGTTTACGCAATTTCGAATGGTGACGCTATGACCGAAGAGCAGAATGCGAAGCCGACGCCGAAACACAAAACAAGCTATTCCAAGCGCCGCCGGACCGTGCTCATGGTCCTCCTCGGCGGGGTGATCCTGCTGAGCGGGATCGTCATCGGCTCGGGGCTCACGCTCCTTTGGCTGCAGCACACGCTGCTGTACATGGTGCACCACCCCGAGGGCGCGCCCAAGACGATCTCTCTGCACCTGCAAAGGAAGCTGAATTTGACCGACGAGCAGACGAGGCGGGTCGAGGCGATCCTGCGCGAGCGGCAGAAGGACACCCAGGCCCTGCGCCGCGAGGTGCAGCCGCGCGTCGAGGAGCAGCTTGCCAAGGCGCGGGACGAAGTGGCCGCCGTGCTCACGTCGGAACAGGCCAAGAAGTGGAACGCCTATTTCGACGCCATGCAGGAGAAGTGGCTCCCCCCGGCGCCGCCCCCACCGCCCGAGACCAAGAGGGAGACAGGAAATGATCCCGAAAAATGATGACCGGACCCAGCGGAGGCGCTCGGCAGGCTTTACCCTCACGGAGATGATCGTCGTGATCGGGATCATCGGGGTGGTATTGGGCCTGCTCACGCCCGTGATCGCCCGCGTTCGAAAGGCCGGGCGCGACACGCAGTGCAAGAGCAACCTGCGCCAGATCTTCCAGGCCTACAAGATCTACGTCA
The DNA here is from genome assembly GCA_040755855.1 of Planctomycetota bacterium. Taxonomy (GTDB): domain Bacteria; phylum Planctomycetota; class Brocadiia; order JAADGH01; family JAADGH01; genus JAADGH01. Next base: position 248,881 of record JBFMAD010000004.1, read on the forward strand.
GCGACAACCAGGGCAAGAAGCCGATGGCGACCAATCGGCCGTCGCTGCGCCTGAACGACCTGCCGTCAATCGCCGACGTGCTCGAATCCTATTGCGGCCGGAAGGTCTTCCGCTGCCCATTGGATAAACTGGAGTTCTTCGAGACCGAGGGGAGCAGTTACGAGTTCAACGTCGTGGCCTACGGTCGCGTCGTTCAGCAGACCGATCCGTTTATCGAGGCCGTCAAGATGACCGTTGATCCGCCGAGCATCCCGGCGTTTTACGATTACGAATGTTTCCATGGCAAGGAAGACAGCGGCCATGGCAAGAACGCGGTCTTCGGCGACGGGCACGTGGAGTCGTTCTGAAGGTGATGGAGGGTTAACATGCCACGCAAATCCATACTGATCGGCGGGGCGATTGCCATTTTGCTGTCCCTTGTCGCCTACCTCTACACAACGGCGAAGGAGGAGAAACCCATCCCCGTCTCGCGGGAGGAGTTCGCCCAGGACGTGAAGGGCGTGGACTTCCAGAAGCTCCAGGGCCCCGAGCGGCAGCAGGCGCTCCACGATTTGCAGGAGAAGTTCTCGCACGTCCCGGCCGAGATGGGGCCGGACGAGTCGCACAAGTTCTGGTCCGACCCCGACTTTATGAAAACGATGATGTCGCTGAAGATGGAGGAGCGCCACGCCATCCTCGGCCCGTCGCGGGAGCGGTTCCGCAAAGTGGCGCTGGAACGGCTTGACCGGTTTTTCGAGCTGTCCGAGGAGGAGCAGAACGCGGAGCTGGACCGCTACATCAACATGGCCGAGCAGGTGGACCGGATGTACAAGCTGATGGGCGGGAAGGAAAAGGATTATATGACCTCCCAGGCGAAGCAGGCCAACCCGGATTTTCTGAAGAAGGTAGTTATCGAGCAGCTCCGCACCATTGACTCCGCCCATCGGGCGAAGCTCCAGGAAGGCGTGCGCCGCTTCTGCAATCGCCGGGCCGAGCGGGCGCGGATGCTGGCGGGGCGACGGCCCCCGGCGATTCCGAAGACGGAGGAGGCCAAGCCGGTCGTCGAGGAGATCGCCGTCGAGAGGGTCGTCCCGGAGGAGCTAAGCAAGCTGAAGGTCGGTGATCCCGTCACGATTGCGAACATCGCCGAGCCGGGCCGCGCCCCGCGCATGGTCGTCGCCCGGGGCGGGACGCAGGTGGGGGAGCTGCCCGTCGCGAAGTGGATGGACTACGCCGAGTACCTCGTCGAGAACCGCCAGATCTGGGCGAAGGTGAAGGAGGTCGAGCCGGCGAGCAGCTACCTCATCATCGAGGCGACGGTGAAATAGCGCTGCTCCTGATTTCCGATTTTCGATTGTCGATTTTCGATTGAACCATCAACGGCATTGTTCCCGCTAATTGCGGCAATAATCGCTTCATTGGACATTATCGAGTTCATGGGGATGCCGTAATGAGTTTGCCGCAAAGAGGTTAACGAGGCTTCAGCATAGCTATGTGTCCGTATTGGCCATTGTGAAATCCAACCCATATTTCCCGTCTGGTTCCTGGATAGTGAGCAATTCGAAAGCCGCTCACCAGTTTAGCGTCCTTCTCAGCCATTAACGGAAGGACGACTTCTTCCCCTTGTTGCTTGTAGCGAGGGCAAACAATATCAGTGAATACTTGATCGCCCATACTGTTAATCTTGAAAGGCTCTGGTCCTCTGAACATCCGCCCCAGTTCGGTATGCAATGCAATCTGATTCTGTGTACCTACGCGGTACCAGACCTGCCCCCTGAAAATCACCCCACCCACATTGGCACAGACAACATGCGGATACTCCGGGACACGCAATATCTCAAAAATCCCAACCGTTTTCTGTGTGCTACCTTCTTTCAACTCCACATAGGTGAAACGTGGCGGGGGATCGAGACTATTGCCTGCCCATGTCTGAAAGTCAGCGTCGTTGAAACTCTTGCTTGTGCCACATATATGACGATCAGCTCCCGAATCCTTCACGCCATATATCAGATAACCAGTCTCCTTCTCGTCATCACCATTTGCGATAGCGGAAAGGTCTTTGATGACCTCCGCCTTTCCCCGGTCCCAATCTGGATCTTTCCTGCTGTCAAGCAAACCGCGAGGAAAGTCTGCCTTCCAATCGAGCCACGTTGATTCACCGTGGGCGAGGAATTTGCGAAACTCAGTTTCGGTCATCCAAGTAGTTTGCCTCTCACAAACAGTTACGCCATGGAGAGCAGGTTATGCGCCTCGACCAGTTTCGCTGCGATGTCGATCCCGTAGGGGCAGGGACGCAGGCCGGTCAGGTCGCCGCCCGCCCTGGCGTCGTCGGCAAGATGCGCATACTCCTGCATGGCCGTCTTCTCGATGCCGTAGTACTTGAAGTACATCCGGTAGCGCAGGATGTCCTGGACCTGCACCTTGCATCCCGTGCCGCGGGTGCAGAGGTCGCAGCCGGGGCGGCAGTAGTCGCCGGAGATCGCATCGGCGTACTGTCGGAGCAGGTCCTGCTCCTTCGCGCCGAGCTGCTTCGTGCCGGAGGCAGAAAGATACGCCTTCGCCATGTCCACGTTTTTCATCGTGATAACGGCGGTGGAGACATTCGGATTGGTGAGCACCCAGCTCAGGGCGGCAAAGCCGAGGGCCGACTCGCCCATCTCCCCGGCCTTCTTGTCCCACAGTTCTCGCACCTTCCCGCCCTGGGCCTTGGCGCCGGGCATGGTTTTCATAACCGTGACCGCCACGTTCTTCTTGGCCGCCTTCTCGATCACTTTGTCGAGGCCCTGCCACTTCACGAAGTTGTAGCACGGCATGATGAGGTCGTACTTGTCGGACTCGACGGCATAGTCCATGATCTCGACCATGGCCGGCGAATGGCTCGCCACGCCAAGTCCCTTTGCCTTGCCCGCCTTCTTGGCCTCGTCAAAGGCCGCGAAGATGGCCTCGTGCTTGACTTGGTCCATCTTGTCGCATGGGGCGATGATCACGTCCACATAGTCCGTCTTGAGATTAGAGAGGCTCGCGTCGAGAGACTCCAGCAGGCTCTCCTTCGTCACACCGGGCTTGACATACCACCGCGTGGCGACGCCGAGTTCCTCGCGTTTGCTTTTCTGGACGATCTCGCCGATCCAGACCTCGCTCTGGCCCTTTGAGTACCCGGGGCCGGTGTCGAAGTAATTCACGCCTAATTCGCGCGCGACGTGCAGGGGCATCCCCTCGCTCATGCCGTATGAGCCACAACTGATGTCGGAGACCTTGACGCCGATGCGGCCGAGGGTTCGATATTCCTTCACCTTCGGCCCTTCGGCGGCATGTGACTTTGCAGATGCGAAAGCCGTTGACGCCGCCGCTGCGCCGACCGCCGTCTTGAAGAACCCCCGCCGTGAGATGCCTTTCGTCTCCATGTCATTCCTCCTTTTGTGCGGTTCAGAATGCATGACGGATTTTAGCAAGCTCTCTCAGGTCTCGTGTTCGCCGGCGAGGGCCAAGACACGTCGTCGAACATCGTCAGAAACCCACAGTCCGGCCTCGCCAAGACGGGCGAGAAACGGCTCGACTTTTTCGATAAGGCCCTCCTGCTTTGCATTCAACAGGACCTTCAAGGTTCCCTGCACCTGCAGCCCTGCCGCCTTGGCCGTCCGGCGAGCCAGCGCGTCGTCCAAAAAAAGAATCCGGTCTGGGTTCTCCAGCGCGAGCGCCATCGCGGCCAGCTCCCCCGCACCCAAGTCCAGCGCCAACCACTCCGAAGGGAGGTGGACAGGATCGGCGACCGACATCCATTTGTGGTCGTCGGGATTAGGCACGTCATAGCCCCTTTGTGCCCCCTCTTGCAGTTCACGTGCAACTGCCGTCGGTATCCACAATCGGCTGAACAAGCGAGGCAAGCAATCCAAGAAGCCGATGCGGTGCAGATAGAGCAAGGGGGACGTGTTGCTGATTGCTTCAGGCATGATCGTTTTCCAGGTCGGTCAGTTCGGCTTGGAAAGGGAAGACCTTATAGCGCCCAAGACTCAGCAGAAACTCAACGCGGGAAACCCCGGCCAATTCCGCAGCGCGGCCTGACGAAAGGCGACCAAGTTCATAGAGCTTGACGGCCGCCAACATCCGCAGCTCACGTCCAAAGGCAGCGGCATCGGTCTTTTCGGCCAGCAATACCTTCTCTGGCACGTCAATGACAATCTGTCGAGTGGTCATCGTGAGTTCTCCCTTGCCAACAATGTGAAAAGGGCCTCACTATCATAGTAGCACTTATATTCCGTCTTGTCAAAGCTGTGCTTGCAGGCTCAACAAATCCCTGCGAACGTCAGAAATCAGGCGCGCGGGTACCTCGTCGCATGCACTCTCTGGTTGGGCAAGTTGTTCAGTACCGTATTCTTGCGTCCAGACCTTGAATGCTTTCCGACGAGGTTATCAGTAGTTCTCCGTGATTCTTTTCCTGCATCGTCCCGACATAGTTATCATCGGGGTATAGCGCTTTCCATTCCGAATGATTGTTCCTCAGATTCCATCCGATGCATCCCTCAATATGCCTCCGCAGTCGGGTATCGGTCTTGAGTTCCGCAAAGAAGATATTCAGGACAGCCAGATAGCGAGTCACATCATCGTGGAGCGTTTGATACGCCTCAATCTTGTCTTGCCACGAGTTTCAAGTGGAATTTTTTCGGTGATTTTGTGGGGGACTTCTGTCGATCCACAAGCCCGTTTCTCTTCCTCTTCGTTGCCCAGGGAACCCTCCGAACCGCCAACGAGGAGCGGT